>NZ_GL878507.1:697962-1343067 GCF_000194945.1 Streptococcus sanguinis SK1 = NCTC 7863 | reverse complement strand
AAATGTGAGATTTGATATTGTATTCAATTTTGAGTTGACAAGGCTTGTCTGAGAGGACAGGACAGTTAATTCAATAGTTAAGTGACGATAGCCTAGGAGATACACCTGTACCCATGCCGAACACAGCAGTTAAGCCCTAGAACGCCGGAAGTAGTTGGGGGTTGCCCCCTGTGAGATATGGTAGTCGCTTAGCAGTTATCCGCCATAGCTCAGTTGGTAGTAGCGCATGACTGTTAATCATGATGTCGTAGGTTCGAGTCCTACTGGCGGAGTTTCAAAGAGGTTTTTACCTCTTTTTATTTTTAGTGATAGGATATACTGGAGACAAGGTATTCTATAGTCTTATTGATGAGCTATGAAACTTCTATTAGTACTTAGTGTATTCTAAAGTTTGACTTTGTATTCTTTATAGTTGAATGAAAAAAGCAGAAGTTAGTCTGAGACTAGTTTCTGCTTTTTTCATTAGGGTTTGTTTGATAAAAATGCTTCCTAAGTCTGGTCTTACTCCTGTGTTTGGGGTTCAAAGAAAGCTCGGTAAAGCGCGCGAATGGCAGCTTTTTCTTGATTTTTTTCAACAACAAACATGATGGATACTTCGCTTGAGCCTTGGGACATCATTTGAATGTTGATGTTGTTTTCCGAAAGAGCTTTGGTTGCAGTGGCTGTAACCCCGATATGACTCTTCATTTTTTCGCCAACAATCATAATAATGGAAAGGTCGTGTTCGATTTCTGCATGATCAACCTCTGCTTTTTGAACAAGCTGGCGAAGGATCTCTTCCTCTTTGATAGGAGTTAATTCGCGCTCGCGCAAGATAATGGAAAGGTCATCAATTCCTGTAGGCATGTGCTCCCAACCAATATTCAGGTCTTCGAGAATTTGAAGGACGCGTCTACCAAAGCCGATTTCTCTATTCATCAGGTACTTGGACATGTTAATGCTGACAAATCCTGCATCTCCAGCAATTCCAACGACCGGGAGGTGGTCCTTACTGTGTTTATGAACAATTTGAGTTCCAGGATGTTCAGGATTATTAGTATTTTTAATAACTAAAGGAATTTTGCCGCGGTATGCTGGAAGCAGAGCCTCGTCATGGAGAACAGTAAAGCCAGCGTAGGCCAATTCACGCATTTCACGATAGGTTAGCTCGGGAATGGAATGCGGTTTGTGGACAATGCCGGGATGGGCAGCAAAGATGCCATCAACATCAGTAAAGTTTTCATAAATGTCTGCTTTGACACCCGCAGCAATGATAGAACCTGTAATATCAGAACCACCACGGGAGAAAGTACAGATTTGGCCATCTTGTGTAACACCAAAGAAACCAGGGATAACTAGAACTTCATCAGAATTATTAAGTTCTTCAATTTTATCATAGCTGGAAGGAAGAATTCTTGCATTGCCAGGCTCACTGGAAACGACGAGTCCTGCTTCTCTCGGATGCACGTAGCTAGCTGGAACACCATTTTGACTGAAATAAGCTGCAATTAATTTGGCATTGTTGTTTTCTCCTGCAGCAAGAAAAGTATCATAAAGAAATGCATTATCTTCAATTGGCAAAGTTGCAAGGCTTGTGATGCTTTTGGAAATTTTCTCCAGAACTTTTGGTTTCAAACCAAGTTCTGCCACCATATCTGCATAGCGATTGATAATCCACTGTTGATTTGGTGTGACATCATTTCCTGCTATGTACTCTCGGTAGTATTTAATCAGAGCATCGGTTACTTTGATATCGTCGTCGTGGCGTTTTCCTGGCGCTGATACTACAACAAACCGACGTTCAGGATCAGATTTGACAATGTTCAAAACTTTTTCTAATTGAGTCGCAGAAGCCAGTGAACTTCCGCCAAATTTTACAACTTTCATTGGTTCTCCTATCTTATTTTAAAAATTATAACAAAATTCTGAAAATTATTCAAACGCAGTTTTTATACTATTTTTATCCAAAATATTACTTTTACACTTCAAATTTGAAGACCATCTAATTTTTCCCATTTTTTATTTCCTTTCTTTTATATTTTATGATAAAATATAAGTTGTGTATAATTTGAATATCAAATTATTTAAGAATAAAACAAAACGGCTGATTTGAAATCGGGTCGGGAATGGAGCTGAAATGACATTTAATGGAATTCTCTATCATGTAGCAGATGAGGTAGCAACGATTACTTTCAATCGTCCTGAAGTTTCAAATGGCTTTAATATCCCTATGTGTGAGGAAATTTTAGAGGCTATTGAACTTGCTGCTAAGGATGAGTCCGTCAAATTTTTGGTTATCAATGCGAATGGTAAGGTTTTTTCAGTGGGTGGTGACTTAGCTGAGATGCAGAGAGCTGTCAGTGATGATGACGTTCAATCCTTGGTGAAAATCGCTGAACTGGTGAATGATATTTCTTTTGCTATGAAACGTCTGCCTAAGCCTGTCATCATGAGTGTTGATGGTCCTGTTGCTGGTGCGGCTGCTAATATGGTCGTTGCAGCAGATTTCTGTATTGCCACTGAAAAATCCCGCTTCATTCAGGCCTTTGTCGGTGTTGGTCTGGCGCCAGATGCTGGCGGTCTTTACTTACTGACTCGTGCTATCGGGGTGACTCGGGCGACCCATCTGGTTATGACTGGGGAAGCTCTGACTGCAGAGAAAGCTCTGGATTACGGCTTGCTTTATAAAGTCTGTGAAGCAGAAAAGTTGGAAAAAACAACGGAACAGTTGCTGAAGAAGCTGAAACGTGGCTCTCTAAATTCTTACAGAGCCATGAAAGAAATGGTCTGGAAGAGTCTGTTCAGCGGCTGGTCTGAGTATGCTGAGCTAGAGTTGGAACTGCAGAAATCGCTGGCTTTCACAGAAGATTTCAAAGAGGGAGTTCGGGCACACTCTGAGAAGCGTCGTCCAAATTTCACAGGTAAATAATATATTGGTTCAAGGTTGCTTAATTTGTAAGTTGTTTACGAAAATATTTGAAAATCAAATTAATTTTCAAAAAAGCTTGCAAATTACTTTTCTATCTGATAAAATTTGATTGTCAAAGTATTTTCTTAAGGAGGGTTGGTTTTGAATTTTCAGTTAGTAAATGATTACTTAACGTCTATTTTCAATAATGTCTTGGTTATTGAAGAATCGAGCCTAAGAAGCAGTCGCTTCAACGACGTCTCCATTAAGGAAATGCATACGATAGATGTCATCGGCACAACCCCAAATGCTACTCCAAGTGATATATCACGAGAATTGATGGTTACTTTGGGAACTGTTACGACTAGTTTGAATAATCTGGAGCGTAAGGGGTATATTGAGCGGCGTCGGTCGGAAGTTGATCGTCGTGTGGTGCATCTGAATTTGACAAAGAATGGGCGGCTTTTGTATCGTCTTCACAAGCGATTCCACAATCGCATGGTCATGCAGGTAGTGGATGGAATGAGTCCAGAAGAGAGACAAGTGATGCAAAAGGGCCTGCAAAATTTATATAGTTTCCTAGAGGATTTGAAATAATGAACTATGCTAAGATTAGCCAAGCGGCTCATTATGCTCCCCGTCAGGTTGTCAGTAATGATGATCTAGCAGAGATTATGGATACCAGTGATGAGTGGATTTCAAGTCGAACTGGGATTAAAAAACGCCATTTATCGTCAGATGAAACGACCAGTGATTTAGCGACAAAAGTAGCAGAGAATTTGCTGCAAAAGTCGGGAATTTCTGCTCAAGATCTGGACTTTATCATTGTTGCTACCATTACGCCGGATTCTTTAATGCCTTCAACGGCTGCGAGAGTACAGGCAAACATCGGTGCTAACAATGCCTTTGCCTTTGATTTGACGGCAGCTTGCAGTGGCTTTATCTTTGCCCTATCTACTGGGGAAAAGTTTATTTCTTCAGGTCGTTATCAAAAGGGTCTAGTCATAGGAAGTGAAACTCTCTCTAAGACGGTAGATTGGTCGGATCGTTCAACAGCGGTTCTCTTTGGAGATGGTGCTGGCGGTGTCCTGTTGGAAAGTGCTTCAGAACAGCATTTTTTGGCAGAAAGTCAGTTTACGGACGGATCTCGCGGAGATAGTCTGACCTGCGGAAAAATCGGTTTGTCTTCACCTTTTTCAGAAAAAGGTGAGAATCAGCCTTATCTGACAATGGACGGTAGAGCTATTTTCGACTTTGCTATTCGTGATGTTGCTCGTTCTATCAAGGAAACCATTGAAAGCAGTCAGCTTTCAGCGGAAGATTTAGATTTTCTGTTGCTGCATCAGGCCAATATCCGTATTTTGGATAAAATGGCTAAGAAGCTTGGTGTTGCGCGGGAGAAACTTCCAGCCAATATGATGGAATATGGCAATACTAGCGCTGCTAGCATCCCGATTTTATTATCTGAGTGTGTGGAGCAAGGACTGATCAAACTGAACGGAAATCAGACAATTTTGATGTCAGGTTTTGGTGGAGGTTTGACATGGGGCACGCTTATTGTTACAATTTAGTTAATCAAGTGGAAACACATGATAAAAAATATTTTATTTTTAAAGGAGTCTATCCATGGCAGTATTTGAAAAAGTACAAGAAATTATCGTTGAAGAACTTGGCAAAGAGCCATCAGAAGTTACTCTTGAGTCAACTTTCGATGATCTTGAAGCAGATTCATTGGATTTGTTCCAAGTGATTTCAGAAATTGAAGATGCATTTGACATCCAAATCGAAACTGAAGAAGGTTTGAACACAGTTGGTGATTTGGTTGCTTATGTAGAAGAAAAAACTAAATAAGCAAGTAACTGAGAGTATCGAAAGATATTCTCTCTTGTTTAGGTAATAGTTTGACTGTCAAAGTAAAGAAAATACATCTAGCGTGTGGTAGTTTGAAATCAAGCTATTACTTAAGCAATGATAAAAGGAAGGTATTATGCAAACACGTATTACAGAATTATTGAACATTGATTACCCTATTTTCCAAGGCGGAATGGCCTGGGTTGCAGACGGTGACTTGGCTGGTGCAGTTTCAAAAGCTGGTGGTCTTGGTATCATCGGTGGCGGAAATGCACCTAAGGAAGTAGTAAAGGCAAATATTGACAAGATTAAGTCTTTGACGGACCGTCCTTTCGGAGTTAACATCATGCTCCTTTCTCCTTTTGCAGACGACATTGTGGATCTCGTCATTGAAGAGGGAGTAAAAGTAGTAACAACTGGTGCAGGTAATCCAAGCAAGCACATGGCACGTTTCCATGAAGCGGGGATTACAGTTATTCCTGTAGTTCCAAGTGTGGCCTTGGCTAAGCGGATGGAAAAAATCGGTGCGGATGCAGTCATTGCAGAAGGTATGGAAGCCGGTGGTCACATCGGAAAATTGACTACCATGTCCTTGGTTCGTCAGGTTGCAGAAGCAGTTAGCATTCCGGTTATTGCTGCCGGTGGTATTGCAGATGGTGCTGGTGCTGCAGCTGGCTTTATGCTGGGAGCCGAGGCTGTTCAAGTCGGAACTCGCTTTGTTGTTGCTAAGGAATCCAATGCCCATCAAAACTATAAGAACATGATTTTGAAGGCTCGCGATATTGATACGACTATCTCTGCCCAGCATTTCGGCCATGCGGTTCGTGCTATCAAAAATAAGCTGACACGTGATTTCGAAAAGGCAGAAAAAGAAGCCTTTAAGCAAGAAAATCCGGATTTGACTGTTTTTGAAAATCTGGGTGCTGGTGCTTTGGCCAATGCGGTTGTTCGCGGAGATGTGGAAAATGGTTCCGTCATGTCTGGTCAAATTGCTGGTTTAATCAGTAAGGAAGAGACAGTCGAAGAGATCCTCAAAGATATCTACTATGGTGCTGCTGAGAAGATTCAGCAGGAAGCAAAACGTTGGGCAGGAGTAACTAGAAATGACTAAAAGAGCCTTTCTCTTTGCCGGTCAGGGAGCGCAGTACCTTGGAATGGGGCGTGAGCTTTATGATCAGTATGAGCTTGTGCGGTTAACTTTTGATGAAGCTAGCCAAGTTCTAGGCTATGATGTCCGAGCTTTGATCGATCAAGATGAAGAAAAGCTCAATCAAACTCGCTACACGCAACCGGCTATTTTAACAACTTCAGTAGCTATTTATCGGCTCTTGGCTGATAAGGGAATCGAGCCTGATATGGTAGCAGGTCTCTCGCTTGGAGAATATTCTGCTTTGGTGGCTGCGGGCGCCCTTGATTTTAAGACTGCAGTGGCCTTGGTTGCTAAGCGCGGTAGCTTCATGGAAGAGGCAGCTCCAGCTGGCTCTGGGAAAATGGTCGCTGTTTTAAATGCTGAGGTTTCTCTCATTGAAGCGGTCTGTCAAGAAGCAAGTGCTATTGGTGTAGTCTCACCAGCCAACTATAATACGCCTAGTCAGATTGTTATCGGCGGAGAAGTGGCAGCAGTGGACAAGGCTGTGGAGCTTTTGAAAGATGCCGGTGTCAAGCGCTTAATCCCGCTTAATGTATCCGGACCTTTCCATACAGCGCTTTTAAAGCCAGCCAGCGAACGATTGGCAGAAGTCATAGAAACAGTTGAGTTTTCAGATTTTGTACGGCCATTAGTCGGAAATACTGAAGCAACTGTGATGGAAAAAGAAAGAGTCAGAGAGCTTTTGACTCGTCAGGTAATGGAGCCAGTGCGCTTTTATGACAGCATTTCTAAGATGCAGGAAGCTGGTGTGACTGAATTTATCGAAATCGGTCCTGGCAAAGTTCTGTCTGGTTTTATTAAGAAAATTGATAGGTCTGCGGATGTACGCCAAGTTGAAGATGTAGAAAGTTTGAATGCTCTTCTAGAAAAATAATGAGGAATCATCATGGAATTACAAAACAAGAATGTGTTAATTACAGGGTCCGCTCGTGGGATTGGGCTGGCAATTGCGCATAAATTTGCCAGTGTCGGAGCCAATGTTATCTTAAACGGACTAAGCGGGATTTCTGATGATATTTTGGCTGAATTTGCCGGCTATTCTGGTAAAGTCGTAGCTGTTATTGGGGATGTGTCTAAATCTGCGGATGCTCAGCGGATAGTGGAAGAAGCTGTTGCGGCTCTGGGGTCTGTTGATGTATTGGTCAATAATGCTGGTATTACCCGTGATAAGCTCATGCTGAAAATGACGGAAGAAGATTTTGAGCAGGTGCTGAAAGTGAACTTGACTGGAACGTTCAATATGACACAATCAGTCCTGAAACCGATGACAAAAGCTCGTCAGGGTGCTATTATCAACCTATCGAGTGTCGTTGGTTTGGCTGGAAATATCGGTCAGGCAAACTATGCAGCTTCCAAGGCCGGTCTGATTGGTTTTTCTAAGTCAGTAGCCCGTGAAGTGGCAGCGCGAAATATCCGTGTTAACTGCATTGCCCCTGGCTTTATCGCATCTGATATGACAGATGTGCTCCCAGAAAAAATCAAGGAAGCGTCTCTGGCGCTCATTCCGATGAAGCGTTTTGGTACTCCAGAAGAAGTAGCAGATGTTGCTCTCTTCTTGGCAGGTCAAGAATATCTGACGGGTCAAGTCATCACAATTGATGGCGGCTTTACTATGCAGTAAGTCACAGTTTTTGAATATTAACGAGTAGAAAATCAGTTGATTCATCTAAATAAAGGAGCTCAATATGAAACTTAATCGAGTTGTTGTAACAGGATACGGTTTAACTTCACCTATCGGAAATACTCCAGAAGAATTCTGGAATAATTTAAAAGAAGGCAATATTGGAATCGGTCCAATTACTAAATTTGATCATAGTGAATACAGTGTTCACAATGCGGCGGAAATTCAGGATTTCCCTTTTGATAAATACTTTGTCAAAAAGGATACCAATCGTTATGATAATTACACACTCTATGCGATTTATGCTTCTCAAGAAGCGGTGAATAATGCTCACTTAGATGTAGATGCGTTGGATAAGGATCGCTTTGGCGTCATTGTGGCTTCAGGTATCGGTGGGATTCAGGAAATTGAAGAGCAGGTTGTTCGCTTGCATGAAAAAGGTCCTAAACGTATCAAACCTTTGACCTTGCCAAAAGCCCTGCCAAATATGGGGGCAGGAAATGTAGCGATGCGCTTTGGAGCCAATGGTATCTGTAAGTCGGTCAATACAGCCTGTGCATCAGCAAACGATGCGATTGGTGAAGCTTTCCGCTCAATTAAATTTGGCTATCAAGATGTAATGCTGGTCGGTGGTTCAGAAGCTTCCATTACACCATTTGCGATTGCTGGTTTCCAAGCTCTGACTGCTCTTTCTACCACAGAAGATCCTAAGCGTGCTTCTATTCCGTTTGACAAGGACCGCAATGGTTTTGTCATGGGTGAAGGTTCTGGTATGCTGGTTCTGGAAAGTTTGGAACATGCTGAGAAACGCGGAGCGACTATCTTGGCTGAGGTGGTAGGATATGGTCATACTTGTGATGCTTACCATATGACTTCTCCGCATCCAGAAGGTTTGGGCGCTATCAAGGCGATCAAACAGGCGGTTGAAGAAGCTGAAATTGAGCCAAAAGATGTGGCTTATGTCAATGCTCACGGTACATCAACCCCTGCTAACGAAAAAGGCGAAAGCGGAGCCATTGTTTCTGTCTTTGGTAAAGATGTAGCGGTGTCTTCTACTAAATCCTTTACAGGACACTTGCTCGGTGCAGCAGGCGCGGTTGAGGCTATTGCAACGATTGAAGCGATGCGTCATAGCTATGTGCCAAAAACAGCTGGTACAACAGAGCTGCCAGACTATATTGAAGCCAACGTTATTTACGGTCAAGGTAAGGAACAGGAAATCCCTTATGCGATTTCCAATACATTTGGCTTTGGCGGCCACAATGCAGTTCTTGCCTTTAAACGCTGGGAGGCTTAAAAACCTATGAATATCAACGAAATTAAAGATTTAATGGCGCAGTTTGACCAGTCTAGTCTGCGTGAGTTTTCTTACAAAAATCAGAGTGATGAGCTGACTTTTAGTAAGAATGAAGGTCAGGCTGCAGTACCAACAGCCAGCTCTGCTCCAATTGCTGCACCTTTGCAGGCTGCGAGTGCGTCTGTGATTGAGCCAACTCCTCAAACAGCTCCGTCTGCAGAGCCAGAAACAGCTTCAGAAGCTCCGGCACCTGCTGCTGAAGGTGATGTTGTGGAAAGTCCTTTGGTTGGTGTGGCTTACTTAGCAGCTGGTCCAGACAAGCCGCCGTTTGTATCAGTTGGAGACCAAGTTAAAAAAGGTCAAACCCTAATGATTATTGAAGCAATGAAGGTCATGAATGAAGTTCCAGCACCAAAAGATGGTCTGGTTACAGAAATTCTAGTTCAGAATGAAGAAATGGTTGAATTTGGGAAAGGGCTGGTACGCATCAAATGATTGATATCAATGCAATAAAAGAAGCACTTCCGCACCGTTACCCAATGCTTTTGGTGGATCGTGTTTTGGAAGTTAGCGAAGATGAGATTGTTGCTCTGAAAAATGTGACAGTCAATGAGCCTTTCTTTAACGGGCATTTTCCTCAATATCCTGTTATGCCAGGTGTCTTGATCATGGAAGCTCTAGCTCAAACAGCCGGCGTGCTGGAATTGTCCAAAGAAGAAAATAAGGGCAAACTGGTCTTCTATGCTGGCATGGACAAGGTTAAGTTCAAGAAGCAAGTTGTACCAGGTGATCAGCTGATTATGACAGCTAAGTTTGTTAAGCGCCGCGGAACCATTGCGGTTGTAGAGGCGAAAGCAGAAGTTGATGGAAAACTGGCGGCCAGCGGTACCTTGACCTTTGCGATTGGCCAGTAGATAAAAGGAGCTTTCACCATGTTTCGTAAAATTTTAATTGCTAACCGTGGGGAAATTGCGGTCAGAATTATTCGTGCAGCTCGCGAGTTGGGAATTGATACGGTAGCTGTTTATTCAACGGCTGACAAGGAAGCACTCCATACCCTACTGGCTGATGAGGCTGTCTGCATCGGCCCAGCCAAGTCCACTGATTCTTATCTAAATATGAATGCGGTCCTATCTGCTGCTGTCCTAACAGGTGCAGAAGCCATTCATCCTGGTTTTGGTTTTTTGAGCGAAAACTCTAAATTTGCGACCATGTGCGAAGAAGTCGGCATTAAGTTTATTGGACCTTCAGGTGCTGTTATGGACTTGATGGGGGACAAGATTAATGCTCGAGCTCAGATGATTAAGGCGAAAGTGCCAGTTATCCCAGGTTCTGATGGAGAAGTTCATACCTCTGAAGAAGCTTTGGAAGTCGCAGAAAAGATTGGTTATCCAGTCATGCTCAAAGCTTCTGCTGGCGGCGGCGGCAAGGGCATTCGTAAGGTTGAAAAGGCTGAGGATTTAGTAGCGGCTTTTGAGTCTGCATCTAGCGAAGCCAAAGCAGCCTTTGGTAATGGTGCCATGTATATGGAGCGAGTCATCTATCCAGCGCGCCATATTGAAGTGCAGATTTTAGCTGATCAGCAGGGACATGTGGTCCACTTGGGCGAGCGAGATTGCTCTTTGCAGCGTAATAATCAGAAGGTGCTTGAAGAAAGTCCATCTGTGGCAATTGGGAAAACCCTACGTCAGCAGATTGGTGAAGCAGCTGTTCGGGCTGCTCAGTCTGTCGGCTATGAAAATGCTGGTACAATTGAGTTTCTGCTTGATGAAGCCAAGGGTGAATTCTACTTTATGGAGATGAACACTCGGGTGCAGGTTGAGCATCCAGTCACCGAGTTTGTTACCGGTGTGGATATTGTAAAAGAGCAGATTAAGATTGCAAACGGTCAAGAGCTGTACTTCAGTCAGGATGATGTTGAAATCCGAGGACATGCGATTGAGTGTCGGATCAATGCTGAAAATCCAGCCTTTAACTTTGCGCCGAGTCCAGGTAAGATTTCAAATGTCTATCTTCCAAGCGGTGGAGTGGGGCTGCGCGTGGATTCAGCCGTCTATCCTGGCTATACCATCCCGCCTTATTACGATAGCATGATTGCGAAGATAATTGTTCATGGGGAAAATCGCTTTGATGCTCTGATGAAGATGCAACGTGCACTCTATGAATTAGAAATTGACGGTGTTGTGACCAATAGCGGCTTCCAATTGGACTTAATCTCAGATCCTAATGTAATTGCTGGTGATTATGACACAGCCTTTCTCATGGAGAAGTTCCTTCCGGCTTATCAAGAGAAACAATAGATACGACATATAAGAGCTACTCTGCAAACTCGAAAGACAGTGACTCTTGCAGTTTGATGTGCCTGAGTATAAAATCTTGAAAAGGAGAAGACGTAAACGATGGCTTTGTTTTCAAAGAAGGATAAATATATCCGTATCAATCCTAATCGAGCGAGTCGGGAAAAGCCTCAAGCAAAGCCTGAGGTACCAGACGAACTCTTTTCGAAATGCCCAGGTTGTAAGCATACCATTTACCAAAAAGATCTTGGAAATGACAGTGTGTGTCCTAACTGTGGCTATAATTTCCGTATTTCTGCTCATGAGCGCTTAAATCTAACCGTGGATGAAAATAGTTTTGAGGAGATGTTCACTGGAATTGAAACCAAGGATCCTCTGAACTTCCCTAACTATCAAGAGAAATTGGCTCTTACCCGTGAAAAGACAGGCTTAGATGAGGCGGTTCTGACTGGGACGGCTAGTATCAAGGGGCATAAAACGGCTCTTGGAATCATGGATTCAAACTTTATCATGGCTTCTATGGGGACAGTTGTGGGTGAAAAGATTACCCGTCTCTTTGAGTATGCGACAGAGCATAAATTGCCAGTCGTTCTGTTTACGGCTTCTGGTGGTGCCCGCATGCAGGAGGGCATTATGAGCTTGATGCAGATGGCTAAGGTCTCTGCGGCGGTGCAACGACACTCTGCAGCAGGTCTCTTCTATCTGACCGTCTTGACAGATCCGACGACTGGTGGTGTTACAGCCTCTTTCGCAATGGAAGGTGATATTATTCTGGCTGAAACACAGGCTCTAGTTGGATTTGCCGGGCGTCGAGTTATTGAGTCCACGGTTCGTGAGAAGCTGCCAGATGATTTTCAAAAGGCTGAATTTCTCATGGAGCATGGTTTTGTAGATGCCATCGTCAAGCGTGGTGATATGAGAGATACACTTGCTACCTTATTAGCATTCCATGGAGGTCAAGCATGACAAAAATCACTCGGATTATTAAAGAAGCGCGTGATCAGGCTCGTTTGACTGCGCTGGATTTTGCACAAGGAATTTTTGATAACTTCGTCGAGCTGCATGGAGATCGCTCTTTTCGAGATGACGGTGCAGTGATTGGCGGTATTGGGACGCTAAAGGGTCAGCCTGTGACGGTGGTAGGTATTCAAAAGGGACGCAATTTGCAGGATAATTTGCGCCGAAACTTTGGTCAGCCGCATCCGGAAGGCTACCGCAAGGCTCTGCGTCTCATGAAGCAGGCGGAAAAATTTGGCCGTCCTGTGGTAACCTTTATCAATACGGCAGGTGCTTATCCTGGTGTCGGTGCTGAGGAGCGTGGCCAAGGGGAAGCTATTGCCCGTAACTTGATGGAAATGAGCAATCTCAAAGTACCGATTATTGCTATTATTATTGGTGAAGGTGGCTCTGGCGGAGCCTTGGCTTTGGCTGTAGCGGATAAGGTCTGGATGCTGGAAAACTCTATGTATGCAGTTCTCAGTCCAGAAGGCTTTGCTTCTATCCTCTGGAAAGACGGCAGCCGCGCTATGGAAGCGGCAGAGCTAATGAAAATTACTTCACACGAGCTCTTGCAGATGGAAGTGGTAGATAAGGTTATTCCTGAAAGAGGCTTTAACAATCATGAATTACTGGCTGCAGTGAAAGAAGAAATCGCTGCTGAGTTGGATAGTCTGTCTCAGCTGCCCTTGGAGCAATTACTGGAAAATCGCTACCAGCGATTCAGGAAATATTAAAAAATCGAAGCCAAAAGGCTTCTTTTTCTCGTTTCGGATTCTTGTTTGGAATTGATGTGGAGCTACCTTACGAGGGAAAGATATTTTAGTTTGAAAAATCGCATTATATTCTCTTTATAGGACTTATATAAAATATATATTATACAAGCCACTCGTCCTATGTTAAGATAGTTTCTAATTAAAAGAAATGAGGTTTCATATGTCAGAATTTACTATCCACACGATTGAGTCCGCACCAACTGAGGTAAAAGAAGTCCTGGAAACTGTTCAAAAAGATAACGGTGGCTACATTCCCAATCTTATAGGTCTTTTAGCCAATGCGCCAACGGCCTTAGAAACTTATCGGACGGTTGGAGCCATCAACCGTCGTAACAGCCTGACACCGACTGAGCGTGAAGTAGTGCAGATAACGGCTGCAGTTACTAATGGCTGTGCTTTCTGTGTAGCGGGTCATACAGCTTTTTCAATCAAGCAGATTCAAATGAATGATGATCTTTTGGAGGCTCTGCGCAATCGTACTCCGATTGATACAGATCCGAAGTTAGATACACTTGCTAAATTTACCATTGCTGTCATCAATACCAAGGGACGGGTCGGAGATGAAGCCTTGGCAGATTTCCTAGAAGCGGGCTATACGCATGAGAATGCCCTGGATGTGGTTCTAGGTGTTAGCCTTGCAACCCTCTGCAATTATGCCAATAATCTGGCCAACACGCCAATTAATCCGGAATTGCAGCCTTATGCCTAGTCTTTGAGGAGGTGGCAAATGACATTTTTTTCAGAAGAGTTTATCAACTGGTTGGATGACCACGCTGATCAGATTGACAAAGAATCCTGTGCAGCGGGTAATCAACTGATTGAGCGTATCGCCGCAGAAGGAGCCTTTCGGGTTGGCGTTCCAGAAGAGCTGGGAGGCCGAGGTGGCAATGATACCGATGTGATTGAAGTGCTCAAGGAGCTGGCTCACCATTCCTTGACCGCTTCCTTTATCTCTTGGGGGCAAAGGACTTTTATTGATAACATTTTAAAATCTCCTAATCCCTACTTTAGAGACCACTATTTGGAAGGGCTCCTGTCAGGAGAATATGCAGGTGCGACAGCCCTGTCCAATGCCGTTAAATTCTTGTCGGATCTAGAGGAGTTAAATGTCTCTATCGTGGAAGCAGGCGGGAAGCTTTATCTGAAGGGGCGTCTGCCTTGGGTAACCAATGCTCGCGCGGATCGTTTCCTCAGCATATTTGTTGCCGGTTTCGAAGACGGGAGCCGTCAGCCGCTGGTTCTGGCTGTACCATCTGACGCAGAGAATTTCTCCCGTTCAGCGGATTTAGAGTTTGTATCCTTGCAAGGGGGAAATACAGCTGCCCTGACCTTTAATCATGTACCTTTGCAAAAGGAATGGATTCTTGCTCAAGATGCCCAGGACTTTTTGGCAGAAAATCGCCCAGCTTTTCTCGGTTATCAGTTTGGTCTGGCTCTTGGCCTAGCAGAGAAATCGCTGGAGGAGGTCGAAGCTAATCTGTCAGTCCGCTCTATTTTGAGAGAGGAGTGGGAGGAGCAAGTGGCTGTTCTGACTGAAATCCAGGAACAGCTCTATAGAGGTCTTCTCCAGTCTGGCTATTTTGTTGAGCGTCCTAAGGAGCTCTTCCAGCTGCGAATTGATATAGTTGATGTGGTAGCTCAAAGTCTGCTCTTGGAGCTGCAGGCTAGTGGAGGCAGAGGATACTTGAGTAATTCGACTTCTGGCTTTATCCGTCGTTGGAACGAAGGAGCATTTCTTCCCATTGTCTCACCGAGTGCAGTCCAGCTACGGCATATTTTAGAAGTTTCATAGAAATGATAGCAAACAAACGTTTGATTGTCATTGAAAAGGGGCTTCGATATATTACTATAAAGGAGTTGCTTCGTGAACAGCAAACGACCGCCCATTCTTTTATCTGGGTTGATTCTTGGCCTGTTTGGCCTAGCTAATCTGTTACTGAACTACCATTCTATCTTTTTCCACTTCTTGAATGGTCTAGCTTTGATACTTTGGTTTTATCTGACACTGGCTTTAGTGCTGTCATTTGCAGACTATCGGCAGGATTTGCAAAAGCCACCTTTCTTATCGAGCTTTGCGACTTATCCTATGGCTAGTATGCTCTTTGCTGCTTACCTAAGCAAGCTTGGCTTATTTTTGGTGAGCCAGTTTCTTTGGTATATAGCCTTGCTGCTGCATATTTTTCTAATAGCTATCTTTACTTGGAAGTATGTGCTTAAGACCGAGGGATTATCTTTGACCCCGAGCTGGACGGTCCTATATGTTGGATTGGCCATGGCAAGCTTGACTCAGGGTGTAGTTCATCAGCCGTTTTTGGGCTATTTAGCTTGGTTTTTTGCTCTGCTACTGAGTTTGATTCTCTATCCCTTATTTTACAAGGCTAGGCGGGCACAAAGGCTGCCAGATACTTTAAAGCCGCAGTGGGCCATTTACTGTGCACCTTTCTCGCTCCTGCTGGGAAGCTATATTCGTTTAGCTGGTTCTGATGCTGAAGGTTGGTTTGTCGCCTTGCTGCTCCTCTTATCGCAGGCCTTTTATCTCCTGGTTCTATGCCTTTTACCTCGTATTTTCCGACTGGGGCCTCAGCTTAGCTGGTCAGCTTTGACCTTTCCCCTTGTCAATACAGCTTTTGCCCTGAAACTGGGACTTGATTATCTAGGTTGGACATGGCTTGTTTGGCTAAGTCATGCAGAAGCTCTGCTAGCTTTCGTAATCGTTCTCTATGTTTGTTTTTACTATACAGTCTCATTGCGAGCCAGAAAGATAACAAAAAATCCGAGATGATACTCTTTGAAAATCAGTTTTTGATTTTCTCTGAGTTGATCTCGGATTTTTTTAATTTTAGCAAAATAAGTCTGCATTTAGACCTAATGATAAGGGAAAAGTTGTGTACAAGTCATCCGTTTTTAAGGTGGTTCATAACTGTCAAAGGTGGTTTAAACCAGAAATAGTTCATCCTAATCATCAAATTCCGCCCAGAGAGCATGAAGTATCTGAGTGAGAAAAACTCTTCTTGAAAGCCTTTACAAGTTTAAAAAGAATCGGTATAATAAATACAGAAAACGTTTGCATAGATGTTCTCTATAAGAAAAAATAAAGGAGTTTTCTGTTTATGAAAAATAACTATCACCTACAGTCTCGGATGGGGGAAAAGCGTCATTATTTCGGCATCCGTCGCTTAAAAGTAGGAGTAGCCTCTGTTGTCATTGCCTCAGGATTCCTACTGGGGAATGCTCAGCTAGTCCAAGCGGATGAGGCGAGCACAGCTACCAGCCCAGCAACAGAAGCAGTCTCTGATGCAAATGCGGCAGCCCAACCTAAGTCAGCAGATGAAGAAAAAACTGGAGAGGCAGGTAGTTCAGGAGCGGGAGCCACAGAGCATGCTGCTCCAACTGGTGTAGTGGCAGATCAAGCTCCAGCTAGTGCAGTTTCAGAAGCAGCTGGTCAAGAAGCAGCAAATCCAAGTGAAAAAGACAAGCAAGAACCAGTTAGTCAGCCGCAAGCTTCGGCGAAAGATGCTATCGAAGAGGGCAATATTCGCTTTCATTTCAAAACCCTGCCTTCACAAAATCTAGACAGCTTGGGCTTGTGGACTTGGGACGATGTCGAGACACCTTCTAGCCAAAAGGGAGGTTGGCCAACCGGAGCGACTAGCTTTGCAACTGCTAAAGAAGATGACTATGGTTATTACCTTGATGTTAAAATGGCTGAGAAAAGAAGCAAAATCAGCCTTCTAATCAATAATACAGCAGGGCAAAATATTACAGGTGACAAGACGGTCGAGCTACTCAGTCCTCAGATGAATGAGGTTTGGTTTGATACGGACTATCAACCTCATACTTATGAGCCTTTGAAAAAAGGGATGGTACGGATCAACTACTATCGTACAGATGGCCAGTATGATAAGAAGTCGCTCTGGCTCTGGGGAGATGTCCAAAACCCAAGCAAGAATTGGCCTGACGGAGTGGACTTTGAGAAGACTGGGAAATATGGTCGCTATGTAGATGTCCCTTTGAAAGATGCTGCTAAGATGATTGGCTTTTTGCTTCTAGACGAAAGCAAATCAGGAGATGATGTGAAGATTCAAAATCAGGATTATAATTTCGCTAATTTGGAGAAAAATAGCCAGATTTTCTTGCGTGATGCGGATCCGACAGTTTATACCAACCCTTACTTTGTCAACGATATTCGTATGATAGGAGCCCAGCATATTGGCTTGACCGAGATCGAGGCCAGCTTTTCTACACTAGAGAGTGCTAAAAAAGAAGATATTTTAAAGAATTTAAAGATTACGGACAAAGATGGCAATGAAGTCGCTGTTAAAGATGTAGTTCTGGATCCTAAGACTAAAAGTGCCAAATTCATCGGTGATTTCAACCAAGCTCAGTCACCTTATCTTATCAAATATGGCAATGATCAATTCAAAACCAGCATGAACTGGCAGCTGAAGGATAGTATCTACAAGTATGATGGTGATTTGGGAGCACGTGTTTCTCAGGTGGGCAAACAAGTGGATCTAACCTTCTGGTCACCGAGTGCGGACCAAGTTGATTTGGTGGTCTATGACAAAGAAGAACAGAATAAGGTCATTGGGCGTCTGGCTATGCAGAAAGGTGAGTCTGGCACATGGACCAGCAGCTTGACGCCTGAGAGCGGTCTGGGGATTTCAGACTATCGTGGATATTTCTATCATTATGAGATTACTCGCGGTGGCAAAAAGGTTCTTGTGCTGGATCCTTATGCCAAGTCTTTAGCAGCTTGGAACAGTGAAGATGCGGACAAGGGGGATGCCTACAAGATTGCTAAGGCAGCCTTTGTAGATCCAAGTGAATATGGACCGAAAGACCTGACCTATGCTACAATTCCGAACTTCAAGAAGCGGGAAGATGCCTTGATTTATGAGGCGCACGTTCGTGACTTTACCTCTGATCCAGCTATTTCAAAGGATTTGAAATCTCAATTTGGAACCTTCTCAGCTTTCATTGAGAAATTGGATTATTTGAAAGACTTAGGAGTGACCCACGTTCAGCTCTTGCCAGTTCTAAGTTATTACTTTGTAAATGAGCTGAAAAATGCTGAGCGCATGGACAAGTACGCTTCTAGCAACAGCAACTATAACTGGGGCTATGACCCGCAAAACTACTTCTCGCTGACAGGTATGTACTCTAGCGCACCGACAGATCCAGCCAAGCGCATTGAGGAATTCAAAAACCTTGTCAATGAAATTCATAAGCATGGCATGGGTGTTATCATGGACGTGGTCTATAATCATACGGCTAAGACCTCTATCTTTGAGGATTTGGAGCCCAATTACTACCACTTTATGGATGCGGATGGCACACCGAGAACCAGCTTTGGTGGCGGCCGCTTGGGTACTACTCACTATATGAGCAGACGGGTCTTGGTGGATTCGATCAAGTACCTGACAGAACAGTACAAGGTAGATGGCTTCCGCTTTGATATGATGGGGGACCACGATGCTGAGTCCATCCAAAAAGCCTTTGAGGAAGCCAAGAAGCTCAACCCAAATCTCATTATGCTGGGTGAGGGCTGGAAGACCTATACAGGTGATGAAAATAAAGCTGTCCAGCCGGCTGACCAATCTTGGATGAAGTCAACAGACACAGTAGCGGTCTTCTCAGATGATATTCGCAACACCTTGAAATCAGGTTATCCAAATGAGGGAACACCAGCCTTTATCACAGGTGGCAAACGCAGTGTAGAAAATGTCTTTAAAAACATCAAGGCGCAGCCAACCAATTTTGAGGCGGATAGCCCAGGGGATGTGATCCAATACATCGCAGCCCATGATAATCTGACGCTCTTTGATATCATTGCCCAGTCGATCAAGAAAGATCCGGCAGTGGCTGCCAATAATCAAGAGATTCATCGCCGCCTACGTCTGGGAAATCTGATGATTTTGACTTCGCAAGGGACACCATTTATCCACTCTGGTCAAGAGTACGGCCGGACCAAGCAATTCCGTGATCCTGCCTATAAATATCCTGTCTCCGAAGACAAGGTTCCAAACAAAGCGCATTTGTTGACCAATGAAGACGGCACGCCGTTTGACTATCCGTACTTCATTCATGATTCTTATGATTCGAGCGACGCGGTCAACCACTTTGACTGGACCAAGGCGACTGATTCAGAGAAGTTCCCTGAAAATGCCAAGAGCCGTGCCTATATGAAAGGCTTGATTGCCTTGCGGAAATCAACAGATGCCTTTACCCGCAGCTCTAAAGATGAAGTGGAGCAAAATGTGACCCTCATCACCCAGCCTGGCAAGGATGGTATTGAGAAAGAAGACCTTGTACTCGGCTACCAAGTGGTAGCGTCAAATGGCGATATTTATGCTATCTTTGTCAATGCAGACACCAAGGAACGACAATTCAACTTTGGTGAAGCCTACAAGCATCTGGCAGGTGCAGAGGTTGTGGCAGATGGCAATACCGCAGGAGTGACAGCCATTTCTGATCCAGCAGGTGTCACCAGAAACAGCAATGGTTTAGCCCTAGCTCCGTTGACAGCGACAATTTTGCGACTTCGAAAAGCGAACCCCGATCAGGAAGAAAAATCCCAAGATCCAACAACTAAAGAAGAGCAGCTGTCTGCCCCTTCTGTAGCCAAGGCTCAGCCTCAGGCTTTATCCTTGGATGCGCAAGCTCCTCTTGCTCCTAAGACAAAAGAAGCGGCTAGCCAAACAGAAAAAACCTTGCCAAAAACGGGAACAAGCACTTCCCTACTGGCACTTTTAGGTGGCTTCCTTGCTTTCCTAGCAGGAGTGCTGATTCTCAGAAAGAAACAGTAAGGAGTTCTGCTTTTTATCTGATACACCTCAAATCACATCAGATTCGATGTCTCTTCGGAGCTTTTGGAGGCTGTAGATAAAAGGGATAGATAAAAAATTTAGATAGCAAAAACGCATAGAATCAACACTTTTATGATTTTATGCGTTTTTTAATGCAGAGTGTCATCATAAATGGATTCAAATTTTTATTTTCTGCTCAACTTTGTCAGCGGTTAAGTCCTTTAGTTTCAAGTCAACAAAGGAAAAAATTGAATTAAACGACCATTCCCTTACTCAGTCTTGTGTATACAGAGTGTGTGCTGACATTGGGCACAGCTTTTCTCGTTGGTTGGTTGGTGCCGGTTTCGGATCTCGTATGGGTAGATGCCCATATATTTTTTGAAGAGGGAGGAAAAGCGGCTGTGTGACTGGTAGCCAACGGTGAGAGCGACATCCTTGATACTGAGATGGGGCGTTTTCAAAAGCTGCTCGGCCATACTTATACGCCGGCGCTGCGTGTACTCAGTGATGGTCATATTGTATTTTAGCTTAAAAGCATTTTTCAGCTTTGTCTTGCTCATCATGGCAATTTTGGCCAACAGGTCTTGCGGGATATTGGATGCATAATGGTCATCAATATATCTGCTGACATTGCCGAGAGCCAGATCGTCTTCAGCATTCAGAGGGCTTGCTGTCTGATGGTTGTAGTACTCATTGATAATGACACTGAGCCATTCCTTGGCCTTAATCTCATAGAAAAGTTCACTTCCGATAGAGTTGACATGGTAATGCAAGAGCTCGTCTGCGATTTTTTCCAGCTTTCCAGCATTGAACTTGTGAGATTCTGTGAAAATATCACTGATTTCCCTTAGATCTAGCTGGTACTGGGTCATCAGGTAGTCTTCAATCATCTGACGTTTAAAGTCAATTTCCACCGTTTGAAAAGGAGTTTGGCCATTTAGCAAGAAGCGGACAGACTGCTTTTGATTGAGAATGATAAAGCTAGATTTGCTGCGCAGAGCTTTGTAGGGAGACAAGCACTCTCCATGGGCAGCTTTCATATAGGAGGAAAAGGCTAAGAAATCTGGGAATTCCTTCAAATCCATGGTGAAAAAAGTGTCTCTTTTGATAAAGGAATCATGAATGTTGATGCGGAAATAGTCTGTTTCGTAATTCCAGTAAAATCCTTCCATCTCTTCCTTATCAACAAAGTAGGTCTTGCCGTGGGAGGAGAAACGCTGGCAGTTTTCTAGTAGAGTGTAGTTGCTATACGATAAAATGCTCTCAAAATCTTTGCTCATCAAATGTCCTTCCTTGCCACGATTAGCCAAATACTACAATTCGTCATAAAATTTAATATTGATTGTTGTTCATTTTTAAGAATGGTAAAATATTAGTAGTAATTTCAGTATATATGATTGACTTTGTTTTGACAAGTAGGAGAAGGTGATTTCGATGTTTTCAGTGTATAAGAAACTATTTTTTTACATTCCAGAGCGGAAAGGTCTGGCTTATCTTGCTATCATTTGTTCGACCTTGTCTTCTGTGCTGATGGTGGGCTCGCTTTATGTGCTTTATCAGTTTTTGGAGAAGGTTATTCGTTTTCAAGAGACCGAAGCTAGCCTTCCGACAGCCGTTACGGTAGTGTCTATGATGTTGGTCGCTTCGTTCCTATATACAGGATCAGGCCTTCTTGCTCACGTGGTGGCTTTTCGTTTAGAGACCAATCTGCGCAAGCGGGGAATTGATGGCCTCATGGATTCTAACTTTTCCTTTTTTGACCAATCCAGCTCGGGAAAAACTCGTAAGATTATTGATGATAATGCAGCGGAGACGCATACGATTGTTGCTCATCTCATACCTGATAATGTCGGAGTGGTGGTAACGCCTTTGATGATTATCGGTCTGAGTTTTGCGGTACATCCGCTGCTGGGTTTGCTGCTACTTGTTTTGATTGCTATTGGAGCTTGGCTGGTCAAGGGCATGATTGGGGAGGAGGAGCTCATGCAGCTTTATTCGGAGAAGCTGGAAAATCTGAACAGCGCCACTGTCGAATACGTTCGTGGTATGCAGGTGATTAAGATTTTCAAGACTTCAGTTGACTCTTTTAAAGCTTTGTCCCAAGCTATCCGAGAGTATTCAGACACGGCGTTAGATTATTCTTTTACCTGCCGTCAGGCATACGTCAGCTTTCAGGTGCTCTTTGCTTCTTATATTTTATTTCTGATTACGGGTTTTGTCTTTTTTCTGCCTGCTAGTCAGCATCTCAGTCTGCTACCTGCTTTTCTATTTCTCTTTTCAGTCATTGGTCTGCTGTTTACTTGCTTTATGCGGGTCATGTATCTGGGCATGTACCAGTACAAGGCCATCCAGGTGATTGATAAGATCGAGCATCTTTATACTGAGATGACCGATAGCAAGGTTTATCAGGGACAGGAGAGCCAATTGCTGGATTCCAGTGTGGAGTTCAAAGAGGTATCCTTTGGCTATGAGGAAGACCAGTTAATTTTGGAGAAACTATCTTTTCATTTGGAGTCAAATAAGGTTTATGCTTTGGTGGGAGCCAGCGGTAGCGGTAAGTCAACGATTGCTAAGCTCATTGCCGGTTTTTATAAGCCTTCTAACGGCCAGATTCTGCTGGGGCACAAGCCTCTAGAGTCCTACAGTCAGGAAGCGGCCATGCAGCAGATTGCCTTTGTATTTCAGCAGTCTAAGCTTTTTAAGAAGTCTATTTTTGATAATGTCAAGCTAGGTAATCCTGCAGCCAGCAATCAGGAAGTCATGCGGGCTCTGGAATTGGCCTGCTGCCAAGATATTCTGGATAAATTTTCTGAGCGGGAGCAGACCGTTATCGGCTCCAAAGGCGTCCATTTATCGGGTGGCGAAATGCAGCGGCTGGCTATTGCTCGAGCCATTCTCAAGGATGCTCAGCTGATTATTTTGGATGAGGCATCGGCCTCTACAGATGTCAATAATGAATACCAGATTCAGCAGGCCTTTGCGCATCTAATAGAGCATAAGACGGTCATCATCATTGCTCATCGTCTGAGCTCTATCAAGGGAGTGGACGAAATTTTAGTCATTGAGAAGGGCAAGATTATCGAGCGGGGTAAGGATGAGGAACTCTCTGTCAAGGGCAGTCTCTATCAGCATCTGAAAGAACTCTACGCCAGCGCTGACGAATGGAGGGTCTCTTGATGGAAAAATTGCAAAATTTATTTTCCCTAACACCGTCCGGTGCCAAGCACCTTTTCAGGGCTTGTCTGGTTTCCTTTTTTGGCTTTTGTGCTCAAATGCTGCCAATGTTCTTCTTTATGTTTTACTTGCAGGGAGTTTTGACTGGGCGGCTGGCCTCGCCATGGATCTTCTTGCAGGGAGGTTTAGTGATTGTCTTGGTCCTTTATAGTATTATCTATCTGGATTACAATGCCACCTATACCACGACCTACAAGGAAAGCGCCAATATTCGGACAGATATTGCGGAAAGTCTGCAAAGTCTGCCCTTATCCTACTTTTCCAGTCATGACCTGTCCGATCTGTCTCAGACTATCATGAGTGATGTAGAGCGACTGGAACACGCCCTGAGTCATGCGATTTCCAAAACAATTGGTTTTGTCTTCTTCTTTGTCCTAGCTAGCTTGATGATGCTTCTAGGCAATCCGATAATGGGACTTTGCATCATTCTTCCACTGCTCTTTATTGCGGCTATGATTTGGTTATCTAAGGAGCTGCCCAAGCGGGCTTCGGGCCGTTACTGGCAGCAGCTGCGGGACAATTCAGAGAGTTTTCAGGAGGCGATTGAGCTACAGGAGGAGATTAAGGCTTACAATCTTAGTCCATCGCTGAGCCAAAAACTTTACAGGCAGATGGAAGAGAGTGAGCGTATCCACCTAAAGACAGAGATTCTGCAAGGTCTGCCAATCTTAGCAGCTGGAGTAGGGTTGCGCCTGACCTTGGGGTTGGTCGTCTTGGTTGGTTCTTATCTTTTAGCGCAAGGCCGGCTTCCATTACTTTATTTTCTGGGCTACCTTCTGGCTACTATTAAGATTATTGATGGTATGGAAGGTCTCTATATGAATGTGGCAGAGATTCTCTATATTGACTCTGCTGTTAAGCGGATCAAGGAGCTGCATACAGCATCCAAGCAGGCAGGAAGAGAGCAGGAACTTAAGAACTTTGATATCGAGCTAGTAGATGTTGGCTTTGCCTACAAGCTGGATCAGCCTGTTCTACAAAAGGTCAGTTTCACTGCCAAGCAAAATGAAATCACGGCCTTGGTCGGGCCGTCTGGCTGCGGAAAGACCAGTTTGCTACGGCTCATCTCCCGACTCTATGATTACCAAGAAGGGCATATTTATATCGATGGTCAGGAGCTACAGGATATCAGCACCCAATCGCTCTTTGATTCGATCTCAATTGTCTTTCAGGATGTTATTCTTTTCGATGCTTCTGTCTTGGAGAATATCCGCCTTGGTCGGCCAACGGCTACGGATGAGGAGGTCAAAGAAGCCGCTCGCATGGCCAACTGTCAGGGCTTTATCAAGCAGCTGCCGCAAGGTTATGACAGTCTAATTGGCGAAAATGGAGCCAAGCTATCAGGCGGCGAGCGCCAGCGGATTTCGATTGCGCGTGCCTTGCTCAAGCAAGCGCCTATTGTGATTTTGGATGAAATCACCTCATCACTCGATATTGAAAACGAAAAATTAATTCAAGAAAGTCTCAGTCTTCTGCTGAAAGACAAGACGGTCATCATCATCTCCCATCGCCTCAAGTCTGTCGAGAATGCGGATAAGATTGTCGTTTTAAAAGACGGTCAGGTGGATGGCATTGGCCGTCATGATGAGCTGCTGCAGGTCTCCAGTGTATACCAAGAGCTGGTAGAAACGGCGCAGTTGATTGAGAACTTTAAGTACAAGCACGCTTTTTGATGAAACACGGAGGTTTTCCTAATGAAACAAGCATCTTTTTCTGTAAAGGATCTGGTCAATGCCGGTCTCTTTTCCTTGCTCATTGTTATCGTGAGCTTTGTATCTGGTATGATTGGTTTTTTACCCATTACTATGCCGATTGTTCCCTTTTTCGGCGCCCTGATGTCTGGTCCTCTTTTCATGCTTTACAGTACCAAGATTCGTCGTTTTGGCATGGTACTGGTTATGGGGTTGGTGTCGGCTCTAGTCTTTGTAGCAACAGGGCACACGATTTTGATTGTGCTGGGAACGGTCCTAGCTGCTCTTTTAGGTGAATACATCCTGAAGCGCGGTGACTATCGCAGTATCAAGCATGCCCGTTGGGCCTATGTTGCCTATAGTCTTTCTTCCTGTGCTAATCTCCTACCCATCTATTTGACGCGTGATGCCTACATGCAAAAGGTTATCGATCAAGGCTATGGCAAGGAATTTGCAGAGCAGATGTTCAGTGTCTTGCCAGATTGGTCATTCTTTCCGGTTTTGCTCTTAGGTGCCTTGGGTGCTTATCTGGGCTGCACGATTGGCATCAAGATGCTGAAAAAGCATTTTAGTCAATCTGGGATGGCATAGGGGGCGCCGATGAATCTGGATTTTAGAAGCAAAATAGCTATGACAGTGGTTATTTCCTATATCTTGTTGCTGGGAAATCTGCGCCATCATTACTTTCCAGTCGTGGTCTTTCTATCTGCTTTGCCTTATCTCTTGCTCTTGCTGGAGAGAAAGTATGTGGAAGCTCTCAAAGGTTTGGTCTTGCTAGGGCTTGCTATCCTGATGCAGATTTTTCTGTTGCACCGACTGTCTTCTTCAGTTTTAGAAGCTATTTTTCTCTTTATGAGCATGGTGGTCTTGAGGATGGCGCCGGGAGTGATGATGGGGCGCTATAGTCTTTTGACTACCTCTATGAGTGACTTGGTGGCGTCCTTGCAAAGGATGAAGCTGTCTGATAGTCTGATTATTCCGATTTCGGTCATGTTTCGTTTCTTCTACACTGTCAAGGAAGACTATCATCAGGTCAAGGATGCCATGTATCTACATGGATTGACCGGCAAAACCTTTTTCAGCCAGCCAGTCCGAATGATAGAATACCGCTATGTTCCCCTCCTTATGTGTCTGACACGGACGGCAGATGATGTGGCCGTTTCAGCCATGACGCGAGGTTTGATTGTCGGCGGTCAGCGTTCTAGCCTGTCCCAGACTAAGATGCACATACAGGATTATCTATGTCTGAGTCTGATGTTGGCAGTTTTAGCCTTAGATATTTGGAGTCGCTATGCTTGAGTTTAAAGAGTTTACTATTTCTTATGACGGACCAATTTTGGAGGAGGTCAATCTGCGGTTTGAGCCAGGGCAGATAACGGTAATCAGCGGAGCTTCTGGCAGTGGTAAGAGCAGCTTGCTCAAGGCAATCAATGGCATTATTCCGCATTTTCAGCCAGCAGAGCTAATGGGCAGTCTGATTTACAAGGGACAGGAGTTGCAGGAGTTGGATTTGGCTCAGCGCAGCCGTTTCATTTCGACCGTTTTTCAGAATCCCAAGACTCAGTTTTATGCGACCAACTCGACCGATGAGATGGCCTTTGCCTTGGAAAATCGTAATCTGCCACGCGAGGAAATCTTGGAGCGGATTGATTATTATACGGAACTGTTAGGGATGAAACAGTTACTGGATCGAGATATTTTCACGCTGTCAGGCGGAGAGAAACAGCTCTTAGCCATTACCAGCGTAGCCTGTATGGACAATGCTATCTATATGTTTGATGAGCCGTCCTCCTCTCTGGATCGCGATGCTATTGAGAGACTGAAGGAAGTCCTGCTTAAGCTTAAGTCTCTGGGCAAGACTATTATTATCGCTGAGCATCGACTATATTACCTACGGGAGATAATGGATCAGTTTGTTTTGCTAGAGGGGAATCGGGCAACAAGCTACCTGCCAGAGGAGCTGGATGCTGCTTTTATTGGCCAGCATCGGCTACGCAGTCTGAGCAGGATTGAAAAAGCAGACTTGCAAGCATTGGACTATCAGGTCAAACAGATGACAGATAAGAATTTTGACTCGAATCAGGCACTAGTGGCTCAAGACTATCTTTACAGTTATGGCCGAAAGCAGATTTTTGATATGAATCTTTCTCTAAATCAGGGGATTCACTTTATCATCGGGCAAAACGGGGTGGGCAAGAGTACCTTTCTACGCTCGCTTTGTGGTTTAATCAAGTCTTTCAAGGGGCAGACCTTCTTTCATGGGCAGGTTGTCAAGCCTAGCTATGATTGGATCGGTATGGTCATGCAAGATGTCAACTACCAGCTCTTCACTGAGTCGGTCTGGTCGGAAATTTCTATAGTCAGCGATGATGCTACTGCTAAGCAAGCGGCCTTGGCTCAGGTCGGGTTATTAGATAAGAAAGACCGCCATCCTCAGAGTTTGTCGGGTGGTGAAAAGCAACGGCTTCTCTTAGCGATGGCCAAGGTTTCAGATAAGCCTATTGTCATCTTAGATGAGCCAACCAGTGGCCTCTGTCGCCCTCAGATGGATCAGATGATCAAGGACCTGCATCAGATGGGCCAAGCAGGCAAACTAGTCATTTTGGTGACACACGACTATGAGCTGATTCATAATTGTGGCGGCCATATTGTCGAATTTGTCAGGACGGTGGGACAGAACTAAACATTGAATATTTGTAGCTTCGTAATCCTTGTTTCTAGGCTCAGATCTAAAAGGTCTTCCATAGCTTTTAAATAGTCCTAGCCTCACGAAGATGATTGAAGTATTAGCTGTGATAATCAAGGATAGATGTTTGATATAATAAAAAAAAGCCGATCAGGCTTTTTCTTTATATCTGCGTTAAACACTCTTACCAGGCAAGAGACTGACTGGCAGGAAATAGCCAGTTGTTTGGACTTCTTGGCCAGCAATTTTTTTGAGGAGTAGGTCCACAGAGAGGCAGGCAATATCTTTCAGCGGTTGCTTGATTGTTGCCAGCTGTGGGTAGTAGTTCTCCACAAAGTAGGTGCCGTCGTAGCCGATGATTTTCAAATCTTTGGGAATCTGGATGTCCAGCTCCTGAGCTACTTTCATAATTAAGATGGCTGTCAAATCATCTGAAGCAAAAATAGCATCGGGCTTAGTTTGACTGAGGATTTGCTTGATTTCCATTTCCTTTCGGACAGGAGAAAAATCACTGGATACATTGATAATCGGTGCGTCAGGCAGGACGGAAGCAAAGCCAGCATGGCGCAGGCCGGTTGGTGAGTTGGAATTGTCATTACCAGTAATCATGATGATGTTTTGAGCTCCAGCCTTGACCAAGGTCTGAGCCGCTAGCACTCCGCCACCATAGTTGTCTGAGGAGACGACAGGGATATCCGGCGAAAGATTGCGGTCAAAGGCAATGATTGGAGCGGTCACGCGATTGTAGTCCTCGATGCCTAGATTGTGGCTGCCAGAAATGATGCCGTCCACCTGGTTGGCTTCTAACATCTCAAGGTATTCACGCTCCTTGTCAGAATCATGCTCACTATTGCAGATGATGGTTTTATAGCCCTGTTTAAAGAGCTCATGCTCCAGCTTGTCAATCAATTCTGCATAAAAGACATTGCTGATATTGGGGAAAATGAGTCCGATTAGCTTGGCTGATTTACCTTGGAGGCTGCGCGCCAGATTGTTGGGCTTGTAGGCCAATTCTCGCATGGCTGCCTCAACCTTAGAAATCGTTTTATCGGATAAGTAGCCCTTTCTGTTGATGACGCGGGAAACAGTTGTGGGGCTGACTCCTGCAAGTTTTGCTACATCAGTTAGCTTTGCGACCATAATCTAATTCATAGTAAGTACCGGTTGGATTGCCCTTGGTAATAGCAATACCTGTCTGGTCTTCTCTTGGGAAGACACGGCCGGAAAATACTTTCTCTCCTTTATTGATGAAAATTTCAAAAATCGATTTATCGATGAAGATAGTAGCGCTCGTTGCTTCTTTGTCAATATTACAGCTTCGGCTGGTTCCAAAGTCCAGAGCAAATGGCTCACCAGCCTGACTGCGGTCAACGGTCACTTGACCTGCCTTGAGGTCGAAGTTGATGAGTAACCCCTTGCCATCCTTGTCTGCAAAGAGGACGAGTTCGTGTTCAGTGTCCGCAGCGAGATTCAACTCTAGTTCGTAGCTATTCTTGCTTTCTACCAAAGCAGCGAAAGGTTGTTCCTCTGCTCGCAAATTCTTGATAGCAGGCACGGGGTATTGATAGAGCTTGCCGTCTTTCAGGGTTAATTCCTTGACGAGGGAGAAGGCTCCTTGATGGTCGAAGCGGTCAGATGGGTATTCCACATCAGGCAAGCCTAGCCAGCTGACAGCCAGTGCACGACCGTCAGGTGCGTTAAAAGCTTGGGTCGCGTAGCAGTCGAAACCGTAGTCCAGATTTTGGATAGGGCTAGGATTAATCAAAGTAACGTTATTTGTGTCAAACGATTGACCTATTTTATACATGTTTGGATAAATGTTGCCATAATCTAGTACATCCTTAGACAAGCCTTGAGGGCAATAGAGCAGGATTGGCTGGTCGTTGATAAAGACTAGATTAGGACACTCCATCATATAGGCTGTCTTGTCATTGGCGAAGTCCAAATCGCCAACGACTTCCCAGTTGGTATAGTCATTATCAACAGCCTTGTAAAGCTTGACATAGCCTTGTTTGTCTAGATTTTGCCCACCAACAATGGCATAGAACTGCCCTTTGTAATTGAAAATCTGGGGATCGCGGAAGTGGTCGGTCGCTTCAGTAGGCTGCTCAATCAAGACCTTGTCAATTTTTTTGAGATTGCCTGATTTATCTAACAAGGCACCGATTTGATAAGGATGACGCACCCAGTTTTCATCACGAACATTGCCAGTATAGAAGAGAAAGAGCTTGTCGTCAAACTGCATGGCAGAGCCAGAATAGGCGCCGTGGCTGTCCAGAGCAGTATCTGGCAGCACTCGAAGACCAGTTTCCGTGAAGTGAACTAGGTCGTCACTTTCCATCTGGACCCAGCACTTGAGACCGTGAGCTGCTCCGAAAGGAAAGTTTTGGTAGAAAACCACCCACTTGCCGTCAAAATAAGAAAAGCCATTGGGATCATTGAGCAGACCCGTCTGAGGCTCCACATGGTAGTTAGCCCGCCAAGGAGATTTAGCGATGTTTTCTTTGATGTGCTGTAGCTCTTCCTGAGTCCAGTCTTCATAGCGTTTGTAGCGTTTTTCAGTCGTCCAAGCCAATCTTTTGTCCTCCGAATCATATTATTTCTTATTACTATAGTAAACGTTTTCCGATGAAAAATCAACATTTAACAGTGAAAAAATATTTTTTCTGCAAAACGCTTGACATATTTTTGAATCATGGTAAAATAATATTCGTAAAGGTGATAAAATCGCTTTCAAAAAGTTAAAAATATTTATAAGGAGATTTTTGCAAATGAATAATACTGACATTGCAAAAAAAGTCATCGAAGCCCTTGGCGGACGTGAGAATGTCAACAGTGTGGCTCACTGTGCGACTCGCTTGCGCGTGATGGTTAAAGATGAGGGTAAAATCGACAAAAATACTGTCGAAAATCTGGAAAAAGTTCAGGGTGCTTTCTTTAACTCAGGCCAGTACCAGATTATCTTTGGTACCGGTACGGTTAATAAAATCTATGACGAAGTTGTAGCCTTAGGGTTGCCAACCTCATCAAAAGATGACATGAAAGCAGAAGCTGCTAAGCAAGGAAACTGGTTCCAACGCGCCATTCGTACATTTGGTGACGTATTTGTACCAATCATCCCAGTTATCGTAGCAACAGGTCTCTTCATGGGTGTTCGAGGACTTTTAAACGCTCTTGGGATGACGCTTCCAGATGATGTGAAGACCTATACAGAAATTCTTACGGATACAGCCTTCATTATATTACCAGGCTTGGTTGTTTGGTCAACCTTCCGTGTATTTGGTGGAAATCCAGCTGTTGGTATCGTCCTTGGTATGATGCTAGTGTCTGGCTCGCTTCCAAATGCTTGGGCAGTAGCATCTGGTGGTGAAGTGACTGCCATGAAATTCTTTGGCTTCATCCCGGTTGTTGGTTTGCAAGGTTCCGTTCTTCCAGCCTTCATTATCGGGGTCGTTGGAGCTAAGTTTGAAAAAGCTCTCCGCAAGGTTGTGCCAGATGTCTTGGATCTCTTGGTGACACCATTCGTTACACTTTTTGTAATGTCTATCCTTGGACTTTTCATCATAGGACCAGTATTCCACGTTGTTGAAAACTACATTTTGTTTGGAACAAAAGCAATCCTTGCTTTACCATTTGGTTTAGGCGGTTTGGTGATTGGTGGAGTTCACCAATTGATTGTCGTATCAGGTGTTCACCATATCTTCAACTTACTTGAAGTACAATTGCTTGCTGCGGACCACGTTAACCCATTCAATGCTATCATCACTGCAGCTATGACAGCTCAAGGTGCTGCAACCGTTGCTGTTGGTGTGAAAACTAAAAATCCTAAACTTAAAACTCTTGCTTTCCCAGCTGCTCTTTCTGCCTTCCTTGGTATTACAGAGCCAGCTATCTTCGGGGTTAACTTACGTTACCGCAAACCATTCTTCCTTTCATTGATTGCTGGTGCAATTGGTGGTGGCTTGGCATCTCTCCTTGGACTTGCCGGTACTGGTAATGGTATCACTATCATCCCTGGTACAATGCTTTACATCGGTAATGGACAACTCTTACAATATCTCCTCATGGTAGCTGTATCATTTGCGCTTGGATTTGCTTTGACTTATATGTTTGGTTTTGAAGATGAAGAAACTGTAACTGAAGCAGCTGTAACTGAAAAACTAGTTGAAGAAGAAACAACTGGTAATGTGCCAGCTTCCCTCCAAGATGAAACAATTATTTCTCCAATTGTTGGTCAGGCAGTAGCTTTGAGCGATGTTGATGATCCTGTTTTCTCTAGCGGAGCGATGGGACGAGGAATTGCTATCAAGCCTAGCGAAGGTGTGGTTTATGCTCCGGCCGATGCAGAAGTTACGATTGCATTCGCGACTGGCCATGCTTATGGTTTGAAGACAGCTAATGGTGCTGAAATTCTGATTCACGTCGGAATCGACACAGTATCTATGGGCGGCGAAGGCTTTGACCAAAAGGTTGCTCAAGGTGACAAGGTCAAAGCTGGCGATGTTCTGGGAACATTTGAAGCTGAGAAAATTGCAGCCGCTGGTCTGGATGATACGACTATGGTCATCGTTACCAACACAGCTGACTATGCTTCTGTGACTCCAGTAGCAGAAGGAGCACTTGCTAAAGGTGACGCAATTATCGAAGTGAAAGCCTAATGGAATTTAGAAAACGAACAAATCAGTTTTTGTTCGTTTTTTATGTCATAAGTGCAGTCTTGTTGAAAAAGCTTTAAAAAGACTATTTTTAGCAAGAAGTCTGCAAGAGATATGCTATAATGAATAGAGTAGAAATCAAATTTTAAAAGAGGATTTATAATGACAAAATTGTATGGAAGTTTGGAAGCGGGCGGCACTAAGTTTGTCTGTGCTGTAGGCGATGAACGGTTTGAAGTTGTTGAAAAGACACAGTTTCCAACAACCACACCTATTGAAACGCTAGACAAGACGATTGAGTTCTTTTCTCGTTTTGACAATCTAGCTGGTCTGGCTGTAGGCTCTTTTGGGCCGATTGATATTGACCCTAACTCAAAGACTTACGGCTTTATCACGACTACGCCTAAGCCACATTGGGCTAATGTAGATATTGTTGGTGCTCTGCGCCGAGCTCTCAATGTGCCCATTTACTTCACGACGGATGTTAATAGCTCAGCTTATGGTGAAGTGGTAGCTCGCAACAATGCTGGCGGCCGTATTGAAAATCTGGTCTATTATACGATTGGGACAGGAATCGGTGCTGGTGCTATCCAGCGAGGCGAATTTGTAGGGGGGACAGGCCACCCAGAGATGGGGCATTATTATGTGGCTAAGCACCCTATGGATGTAGAAAAAGAGTTCAATGGCGTTTGTCCTTTCCACAATGGCTGTTTGGAAGGATTGGCGGCTGGACCAAGCTTAGAGGCACGGACCGGAGTTCGTGGGGAAAATATTAAACTCAATAGTTCTGTCTGGGATATTCAAGCTTACTATATCGCTCAGGCGGCTATTCAGGCGACAGTGACTTTCCGTCCAGATGTCATCGTCTTTGGTGGCGGAGTTATGGCTCAGCAGCACATGCTGGATCGAGTTCGTGAGAAATTCACAGTTCTTCTGAATGGCTATTTGCCAGTTCCTGATGTTCGTGACTATATCGTGACACCGGCTGTGGCTGGAAATGGCTCCGCAACGCTGGGCAACTTTGTACTGGCTAAAGAAGTTAGTGAACGCCACGCAAAATAAGCTTATAGGGTCTGATTTATCAGGCTCTTCTCTATGAGGGAAAGCAATGGAAAAAGCAATTGTCAAAGATATTTTCTTTCTGCAGCAGCTGTCTGAGCGGGCTAGCAGAGAAGACCTTTATCTGGCTCAAGACTTGCAGGATACTCTGCAGGCCAATCGAGAAAACTGTATAGGGCTCGCAGCAAATATGATTGGTGTCCGTAAGCGGGTCATTATCTTTCTATATGGTTTGGTGCCGGTAGTCATGTTTAATCCGGTGCTGCGCTCTAAGTCAGGCCCTTATCAGACAGAAGAGAGCTGCCTGTCCTTGGTTGGAAGCCGTCCTACCCAACGTTATCAGGAAATCACAATTGATTATCTGGATAAACATTGGCAGCAGCAGACCATGACCTTGAAAGGCCTGCCTGCCCAAATCTGCCAGCATGAATTGGATCATTTGGAAGGGATTATCATTTAGAAAAATTTGACAAAATTGCAAAAAATGTCTAAAATTAGAGATAATTAGCAGAATAATATTGAAGGAGGCAAGATGTAAATGAAAACAAAAACTTTAGCACTGATAAGCGGTCTGGTTGGTTTGATTGGAGGGACTATTTTGCTGCTCTCGAATATCTTTTTTGTTCCTTTTTCAGCCCTACTAGGTGATTCTGGCCTGAATTTACTGGGAGCGGTGATTAAATTGGCAGCTCTGGGCTTGGGAATTACTTCCTTGGCTTATTACAAAGGTCAAATGCGTTTCAGTGTCGCAGCGGGCGTCCTCCTTATCGTCGGAAGCAGCAACATCGCGCCCATTCCATTTATAGGCTGGATTGCAGGCATTCTCCTTATCATTGGAGGGGCTCTATTCCTCGCTTCTTCTTCAAAATTTTAATGCGGGACCAATCAATTTTTAGGCTGTTTGTCAGTTTGAAAGGAAGGGTGAAGAAATTTTCTTCGCTTTTTTTCTTGTTGAAAAAATAGTTCTCATGGAAACTTTTTTCTTGACTTTCTTTTTTCTTGTGTTAAAATAGTTCTCACGAAAACTATTTTTACAAAGGATACAGGTATGGATAAGCCTTTACTGGAATTGAAGCGTTTTGGACGAAAGATTCATCTCATAGCGGAAAAGCTTGCCAAGGAGCAAGGGATTGAGTCCATGGCTGGGCCTCAGGGGCAGGTCTTGCATATTGTCGCCTGTCGTATGGAAGAGGGGAAGGATACCCTTATCAAGGATATTGAGCAGGAGTTGGATATTTCCAAATCGGTGGCCTCTAACTTAATGAAAAGGATGGAGAAGAATGGCTTTATCAAGCTGGAAATGGGCAAGACAGACAAGCGGGCTAAATATATCCGTCTCACTCCGCAGTCGCAGGAAAGAATGAAAAAAATCCGTGACTTTTTTGATGAAATGAACCTTTCTATTTTGAATGGTGTTTCTGAGCAGGAACTGCTGATTTTTTCTCAAGTCATGGCCAAGTTTTATCAGAATATCGAAAGTTTAGAAAATGGAGGCAAAGATGTTTAAGTTATTTAAACGGCTGACGGTAAGGGAAGTGAGCATGATTGTTCTCAGTGTGCTCTTCACCTTCCTAACGGTATATCTGGAATTAGAAGTTCCAACCTATATTTCGACGATTACAGAGTTGCTGCAAACACCAGGGACTGGTTTGGCAGATTTGTGGGAGCCAGGTCTGAAAATGATCGGCCTGTCTTTTGCTAGCTTGCTGTCAGCTATTGTGGTTGGCTTTTTTGCCGCTCGTATAGCAGCCAGCTTTACCCAGAGCTTGCGGAGCGATATTTTCAACCGTGTGCTAGACTATTCGCAGACGGAGATTAAGAAATTTTCAATCCCTAGTCTGCTGACTCGGACGACAAATGATATTACCCAGGTACAGACCTTAATTACCATGGGGCTTCAGGTGGTGACCAGGGGACCGATTATGGCGATTTGGGCCATGACCAAGATTATTGGCAAGTCCGAGAACTGGCTGATAGCAGTTCTTATTGCTGTTATAGTCAATATCCTGCTGACAGTAGTTTTGGTGACATTGGCCTTTCCCAAACAGTCAGTTGCGCAACGCTTGGTCGATAAGCTAAACAGTGTCACTAGAGAGAGTCTGACTGGGATTCGCGTGGTCCGGGCTTACAATGCTGAGGATTATCAGGATGAGAAATTTGCGGCAGCCAATGATGAAGTAACCCGACTCAATCTTTTCATCGGTCGTCTGATGGCCATGATGAATCCAGTTATGATGGGGATTTCTAGCGGTTTGACACTGGCGATTTACTGGATTGGTGCTTATTTGATCCAGGAGGCTGGGCTGCAGGAGCGTCTCCCACTCTTCAGTGATATGGTCGTCTTTATGTCCTATGCTATGCAGATTGTGATTGGGTTCTTGCTCATGGGTGCTCTCTTCATCGTCCTGCCTCGGACCATTGTATCCGCTGGCCGGATTAATGAAGTACTGGACCTGCATTCTTCTATCACCAGTCCAGAACATCCTAAGGCAGCATCGGATAGCAAGGGAGAGGTGGTCTTTCGAGATGTGTCTTTCCGCTATTCCAAGAATTCAGAAGCGGTCATTGAGCATGTTAGCTTTACAGCGCAGGCTGGTGATACCGTGGCCTTTATCGGTTCAACCGGTTCAGGGAAATCCACGCTGGTCAATCTCATTCCTCGTTTCTATGATGTGACTGAAGGAGAGATTTTGGTAGATGGCGTCAATGTTCAGGATTACCAGCTGGAAGATCTGCATAGTAAGGTCGGCTACATCCCGCAAAAGGCTGTGCTTTTCTCTGGCGATATCGAGAGCAATCTGGACTTCGGTCAAAGCAAAGAAAGCCCGCTGGATGAGCAGAAAATGTGGGAGGCTCTTGATCTAGCACAGGCTAAGCCCTTTGTCCAAGAGAAGGAAAAAGGGCTGAAAGCAGAAGTGGCTCAAAGCGGGACCAACTTCTCTGGTGGCCAGCGTCAGCGTTTGGCCATTGCCAGAGCCTTGGCTCGTAAGCCAGAAATCCTCATCTTTGATGATTCCTTCTCAGCCCTAGACTATAAGACAGACCGCATTTTGCGCAAGGAACTGGCTGAGCGGACGCAGGATATGACTAAGCTGATTGTGGCACAGCGGATTTCTACTATCATGGATGCGGATCAAATCTTGGTCTTGGATGCTGGTAAGGTGGTTGGTCAAGGTACCCACCGAGAGCTTTTGTCCAGCAACGAAGTCTATCAAGAAATTGCCTACTCACAACTATCCAAGGAGGAATTAGAAAATGGAAAATAAGAAGCCTTCATTATTTAGCCAGATACGGCCTTATCTCAAAGGCTTCCAGCTTCCTCTTACTTTGGCATTTGTGGGAGCTGTCTTGTCAAATATTATCACGGTCTATGGGCCAAATAAATTAAAAGAAATTACTAATCTCATTTCTGAAGGTTTGGCTACCAGCATTGATTTAAAAGCTGTGTCTGAGATTGCCCTTCTGCTGACCGTGCTCTATGCAGTCGGAGCCCTGCTCAACTACGGGCAGTCCTTTATCATCAGTACGGTTATCCAGTATTTCTCTAAGCGGCTGCGGACGGCCATTGCGGAGAAGATTAACAAGCTGCCGTTGGGCTATTTCGATGGTCATTCTCAGGGGGATACTCTGTCGCGCGTGACCAATGACGTTGATACGGTCGGCCAATCCCTCAACCAGAGTCTAGGTAACGTTATCTCTGCCAGCCTGCTCTTGGTGGCTGTGGTTTTGACTATGTTCTTCATGAACTGGATCTTGGCCTTGGTAACTATCTTGGCTACTGTATTAGGTTTTGTTTTTGTCGGGCTCATCATGGGCAAGTCTCAGGGGTATTTCACCGCCCAACAAAACGATCTGGCTGCGGTAAACGGTTATGTGGAGGAGATGTACTCCGGTCATAATGTTGTTACCAGCTATAATGCCATTGAGCAGTCTAAGGAGCGCTTTGCAGTTCTTAATCACAATCTCTATAACAGTATTTGGAAGTCTCAATTTATCTCTAGCATGATGATGCCGCTCATGTTCTTTACGGGGAATTTTGCTTATGTGCTGGTTATTTTAGTCGGTGCTGCTCTGGCGATTAATGGCTCTATTAGTATCGGAATTATCGTCGCCTTTATGGTTTATGTGCGGACTTTCTCTCAGCCTTTGTCACAGATTGCCCAAGGTATCACCGTCTTGCAGCAGGCTGGTGCAGCACTGGTTCGTGTCCTTGAATTTCTGGCTGAGCCTGAGATGGAAGACGACCAGCATAAAGAGCAGCAGCTTACTGCTGTCAAGGGAGATGTTGCCTTTGAAGATGTCTTCTTCGGTTACAAGCCAGACCAGACAATCATTCATGATTTCTCAGCCCAGGCCAAAGCCGGACAGAAGATTGCCATTGTCGGCCCAACGGGTGCTGGTAAGACGACCATCGTTAATCTGCTCATGAAGTTCTATGAAATTGACAAAGGGCGTATCAGCATTGACGGTATAGATATTAAGGATATGAAACGCTCCGAGGTTCACGATGCCTTTTCAATGGTCTTGCAGGATACCTGGCTCTTTGAAGGAACTATCCGAGAGAACTTGATTTACAATCAGAAGCATGTGACAGATGAAGCAGTTATCGCTGCAGCGAAGGCGGTCGGTGTTCATCACTTTATCATGACTCTGCCGCAGGGCTATGATACGGTGCTGGATGACACGGTCAACTTATCGGTCGGTCAGAAGCAGCTGTTGACAATCGCTCGTGCTCTGCTCAAAGATGCGCCGCTCTTGATCTTGGATGAAGCAACTTCGTCAGTCGATACGCGGACGGAGGAGCTCATTCAAAAGGCGATGGACAAACTCATGGAAGGCCGGACTTCCTTTGTCATTGCCCACCGTCTGTCTACTATCCGTAATGCGGATCTTATCTTGGTCATGCGCGATGGAAATATCATCGAGCAGGGCAACCATGATGAACTCATGAATCAGAATGGCTTCTATGCGGACCTCTATAATAGTCAATTTGTAGAGGAAGATGCAGGTTGATGCTCAAATAAAACATCAGGAATGTTCGTTTTTCTGATGTTTTTTTAAATTTAACAGAATTGTAAAAAATGCTCAATTTTCAGTGAAGACGCTCTAAAATCCTGACTTTTTTCGCAGATGCTCTATCAAAAACTTGACAGTTTTTATGCTTTATATTAAAATAAATTTAATATAAGAACTGGAAGCGAACACAACGGGGTGTTTGCTCTACATATAAGTGAGCAACGGTGCTACAAAAAAAATAAAAATTCCTTATTTTTTTTGTAGTACTTTTTTTATCAGCGAATCTGGAGTAAAGCGATGAAGCAATTTATGCTAGCTGGTGTTTCCAGCGGTGTCGGAAAGACCACAGTTACCCTAGGGATTTTGAAAGCTCTGGCAGACAGAGGTTATCAGGTTCAGCCTTATAAGGTAGGACCTGATTATATTGATACAGCTTATCATAGTCGGATTACCAAGCGACCGTCGCGGAATGTGGACAGCTTTATGATACCGGACGATCAGAGTCTGGCTTGGTCCTACTACAAATGGCATGGAGATGCGGATGTGGCAGTAGTCGAAGGAGTCATGGGGCTCTTTGATGGTCTGGGAACAGACAAGAACTGTGCGTCCTCTGCTTCTGTTGCTAAGAAGTTGGGAATTCCGGTTGTCTTGATTATTGATGGGAAAGCTACATCCACCTCAGCGGCTGCTATGGTCCATGGCTTTGCGACTTTTGATCCGGATTTGGATATTGCTGGGGCCATTATCAATCGGGTAGCTTCACAGAATCACTATGAACTCATCAAGGGCGCCATTGAGCGTTACACGGATGTGGAGGTGCTGGGCTATCTGCCTAAGAATGCAACAGCAGAGCTGCCATCACGTCACCTGGGTCTAATCCCTGACGTAGAAATGGATGATTTAGACCGTCGATTTGAGGAATTGGGAGCGGCAGCAGCCAAGTATATAAATCTAGATAGATTGCTGGAAAAGGCAGAACTTCCCGATAAGCAGATGACCAATCCTTTTCATATCCGCAACGATCAGCCCTTGACTTTGGCCTATGCCTTGGATGATGCTTTCCACTTTTACTACGAAGATAATCTAGACTTTCTAAGAGAGCTCAATGTCCAGCTGGTACCTTTCAGCCCTCTGAAAGATAAGGAACTGCCAGCAGCAGATGCTTATTATTTTGGCGGCGGTTTTCCAGAAGTCTACGCTCAGGAGCTGATGGTAAATGCTGACTTTCGGGCTTCGGTTAAGAAAGCTCACGAGCAGGGCCGGCCAATCTATGCAGAATGCGGCGGCCTCATGTATCTGGGAGAGTTGCTGGAAGTAGAGGGGCAGGTCTATGAAATGGTCGGTATTTTCAAGGGCAAGAGCCTGATGACCCCTGGCTTGAAAAGCTTTGGTTATTGCCAAGCAGAAACGCAGGTAGACAGTCTTTTTGGTCCTAAAGGTACGGCAGTCAGAGGACATGAGTTTCACCATTCAATATTTGAGACGGAGGAAGATACGGTCCTCAAGCTAGAGAAGGTTAGAGACGGTCAGGTCGTAGCTGCCTGGACAGGCGGTTATCAAAAGGACCGGACCTTTGCTAGCTACCTGCATGTTCATTTTTATCAGGATGAGCAGCTGCTGGCCAACTGGCTGAATTATATCAAAGAGGCGAACTGATATGACACTCATTGCAATTTTTTTGGCCGTTTTACTGGACTGGCTGATTGGCGACCCCTATAGCTGGCCTCATCCAGTTAAGTGGATGGGTTCCTATATTTATCTATGTATGCGTTTGCAGGAGAAAAGGCAGTTTTCGCCCTATCTATTTGGCTTTTTCCTCTGGCTGACAACAGTTGGACTGGCGCTGGGAGTGAGCTACGGGTTGCTCTGGTTGGCTGGTCTGGTTCATCCCGTCCTCTACTGGCTCGTCTGGATCTATCTGGCCTATGCTAGTCTAGCGGCTAAGAGTCTAGCTTTTGAGGCCCAAAAGGTTTACCATACGCTCAAGTTTGGCACTTTGGAAGAAGCTAGAAAGCAAGTTGGTATGATTGTCGGCCGTGAAACTTCCCAGCTGACACCAGAGGAAATCAGCAAGGCGACGATTGAGACGGTGGCTGAAAATACCAGTGACGGGGTTATCGGCCCTCTGCTCTGCCTCTTTCTAGGCGGCCCCATTCTAGCTATGACATATAAGGCCATCAATACCTTGGACTCCATGGTAGGCTATAAGACGGAAAAATACCGCAAAATCGGTCTCATATCTGCCAAGATGGATGATCTGGCCAATCTGATTCCTGCGCGTTTGACTTGGTTTTTCTTGATTCTCAGCAGTCAGATTTTACTGCTGGATGTCAAAGGAGCCCTGCGGATTGGCTGGCGGGATCGCTACCAGCATGCTAGTCCCAACAGTGCTTTTTCAGAGGCGGTTGTGGCTGGAGCTCTGGGCATTCAGCTGGGCGGACCGCACGTCTATCACGGAGAGCTGATTGAGAAGCCGACCATTGGAGAGGATTCCAGACCGGTTGCGGCGGATGATATTCAGACGGCTATCTCTCTGCTTTATACAAGCACCATGACAGGTTTAATCTTGTTCACTCTTTTTTATTTAGTAAAGCAAGCATATTTCTAGGAGTATACTATGACATATATCCAAAATCCTTCCTCTATCGAGGAAAAGAGTTTTCAAATTATTCAGTCTATGATTACTGAAAAAGATCCTGATTATGTCTTCCATTCGGAAATGGAAGAATCCATTATCAAGAGGGCTATTCATACGACGGGAGATTTCGATTATCTCTATACTATGCGCTTTGAGCATGATGTCCTTAAAAAAATAGAAGAAGTAATCAGAGCTAAGGGGACTATCCTGCTGGACTCCAATATCTCTCTCAATGGGATTAACAAGCGCGTGCTTGACCAGCTGGGTGTGAGCTACCGCTGTTTGATTAGCGATGAAGAAGTAGTTGCGCTGGCCAAGGAAAAGCAGATTACCAGAGCTATGGCAGCTGTTGAAATAGCAGCTAAGATTGAAGGTCCTAAAGTATTTGCTTTCGGTGGTGCTCCTACGGCTCTGTCTTATTTGATTGAGCTGGCAGAGCAGGGATTGGTAGAAGCAGATGCAGTGATTGGGGTTCCGGTCGGCTTTATCAATGTCGAAGAGTCAAAAGAAGAACTGCTTCAGTCAGGTCTTCCGGCCCTTGTCAATCTCGGCAGAAAAGGCGGCAGCACGATTGTAGTAGCTATTATCAATGCCATTATCTACCAGCTGAGAGAAGTGGTGACGGACGACTATGTCCGCTACTCTACACCATCCAGTAAAGAAGGAGGAAAGAACTAGATGTCCTATCTAAAAGCAGCGCATAAGATTGAAGAAGCTAGTTTCAGCAAGATTCAGGAAATTATTGACCAAGAGCATCCAGATATTCATTTTTCGGATCCTTTTGAAGAGGCAGTGCTCAAGCGGGTTGTATTTACCAGTGCAGACTTTGACTACCTCTACAATATCAAGTTTTCCAATCAGGTTATTGAGAAGATTCTCTACGTCCTCCGAAACAAGGGCACCATTTTTACAGATACAACCATGGTCTTGGGCGGTTTTAATAAGAAATTGCTGGATGATCTAGGTGTTTCTTATCGCTGTCTGGTCAATGAGCCAGCAGTCTTTCAGGAAGCTAAGGAAAAGGGAATTACTCGCTCCATGGCCGCTGTAGAATATGCAGCTAAAGTGGATGGTCCAAAACTTTTTGTCTTCGGGAATGCTCCAACGTCCATCTTTAAGGTTTTGGATATGGTTGAAGAGGGAAGCTTGCAGCCGGATGCAGTTGTCGGGGTTCCAGTCGGCTTTGTCGGAGCGGCAGAATCCAAGCTCAAACTGCATGAAAGTTCGGTGCCTTCTATCGCAGCGTTGGGACAAAAGGGCGGCAGTACCATCGCAGCAGCTGTGGTCAATGCCATCCTCTACCAGCTCAAGCTCGACACTACAGACTATGAACGTTACAGTGTTTCAGATAAAAAGCAGGCTCCGGAGAAAGGAGAGGGCTGATGATGGATGAATACGCTTATGTCAATGGAAAGAAATTAAGAAAAGGTTTTACAACTGGTACTTGTGCAACGGCAGCGACTGTTGCAGCATTGAGTATGATTTTAAATCAGGAAAGAGAAGAAAAGGTCACTGTTCATACGGCTTCAGGTGTGGAAGTGACCATGGATGTTCACAATCCTTCCTTTGGACCAGAAGAGGCGACTGCGGCCATTGAAAAAGATGGCGGCGATGATGCGGATGCGACGCACGGACTCTTGATTTATTCGACCGTGACTCTTCTGCCAGATCAGAAGGAAATCGAGATTGACGGTGGTCAGGGCGTCGGGCGCGTGACCGAGAAGGGGCTGGCCTGTGATGTCGGCATGGCAGCCATCAATCCAACTCCTAGACGGATGATTGAGCAGCATGTCCGTGAGATTATCGGCCCCAATTGTGGAGCACGGGTCATCATTTCCGTTCCCGGAGGAGAAGAAACGGCCAAGCTTACCTACAATTCCAGATTAGGCATTGTCGGTGGCATTTCAATCTTGGGAACGACAGGGATTGTTAATCCAATGTCCGAGGATAGCTGGAAGGCATCCATCACGATCGAGTTAACCATGCTCTACAATCAAGGGCATCGCTCAGTCGTCTTGGTGCCGGGGAATTACGGTGAAGATTTTGCGACTAATACTGTGGGGATTCCAGCTGGGCGCATCGTCAATATGAGTAACTTTGTCGGCCATGTCCTAAAAGAAGTCCAGCGAATCGGCTTTACCAAGGTTTTGATGATCGGTCACATGGGCAAGTTTGTCAAAGTGGCGGCTGGTATTTTCTCTACTCATAGTAAGGACTCGGATGCCCGTATGGAAACGCTGGTGGCTAATCTAGCCCTGATGGGGGCGCCTATTGAGCTGCTGGAAAAGGTTGACAAGTGCTTGACGACCGAGGCAGCTGGAACAGCCATTAAAGAATTTTCTTATGAGGGTGTCTATCAGGTATTGGCGGATAAGATTAAGGCTAGAAGTGAGCGTCTGCTTCGCTACCGTAAGCCAAAAGTCAATATTGAAGTGGTCGTCTTTGGGACTGAGGAAGGCTATCTGGCATCAACTCAGCCTTTAGAGCAGATAAAGGAGGAATGGACATGATTTATGTTATCGGAATTGGTCCGGGAGATCCGAGCTATGGTCTTCTGAGACAGGAAGCCTACTTTGAAAAGGCTGACCGCATTTTGGGCAGCGAGCGGCATCTGGAAATTTTACCACCTGCTTATCGGGATAAGGGTTTGGTCCCTCCCAAAAAATTAGCTGCGTTAGCAGAATTGCTGGAGAGCTTTGGTGAGAATGAGGAAATTTTATATCTGGCCTCAGGCGACCCTCTGATTTACGGTTTGGGCAAATGGCTGTCAGAGAAGTTCAAGGGGCGCGTGGTCATCTCGCCGGGTATCAGCGCCATGCAGTATCTGGCCAGCAGAATTGCCCTGCCTATGAACGACGCTTATCTGACGAGCAGTCATGCTAAGGTGCCTAACTTTGACTTGATTATGAGTTTGTCAAAAGTCTTTATGGTGACGGATCAGAAAGTTGGCCCCTACGAAATTGCTCAAGAGGCCGTTAAAAGAGGTTTGGATAAGGTGCTGGTCATCGGTGAGCAGCTGAGTTATGAAGACGAGCGTATTACCATTCTGCCTGCGAGTGAGGTAGAAGACAGAGAATATGAAATGAATGTAGTGGTGGTGTTAGATGAGGGATTCGGAATTTATCAGGGCTAAAGTCCCTATGACTAAGGAAGAAGTCAGAGCCATCAGTTTGGATAAGTTGGAGCTGCATCGAGCCAAGCGTATGCTGGATGTCGGTTCTGGCACTGGCAGTGTCACGATTCAGGCAGCCCGAACCTATCCAGAACTGGAAGTGGTGGCGGTTGAGCGCAATGAAGACGCGGTGGCCTTGACGCAGGAGAATATCCAGCACTTTGGCTGCCACAATGTCCGTCTCCATCAAGGACTGGCTCCGATTGAGCTGGAAGGCAGCTTTGATGCCATTTTTGTCGGAGGGACAGGGGGCAACATGCAGGAGATTTTCGACTGGTGTGCCCAGCTCATGGAGCCGGGCGGTCGGTTGGTCTTGAACTTTATCCTGCTGGAGAATGCTCTGGAAGCAGCTCAAATAGCGGAGCAGATGGACTGGGAGGATTTAGAGATTGTATCAGTTCAGGCTAGTCGCTGGACAGCTATAGGTAAGGGGCACTACTTTAAGCCTCAGAATCCGACCATTATCGTTTCCTGTAAGAAAAAAGAAAGAGAGGCTAATTGATGTCCAAAGTACATTTTGTTGGAGCAGGCCCAGGTGATGTGGAGCTGATTACGCTCAAAGGTTACAAGCAGCTGTCTGAGGCTGATGTGGTCATTTACGCAGGCTCCTTGGTCAATCCAGACTTGCTGAACTACTGTAAGGAAGGAGCTGAGATTCACGACAGCGCCAGTATGCACTTGATGGAAATCATCGATGTCATGGAAGCTGGAGTCAAGGCTGGTAAAGATGTAGTCCGCCTGCAGACGGGAGATTTCTCCATCTACGGCTCCATTCGAGAGCAGATCGAAGAGATGAAGAAGCGGGATATAGAGTTTGACTGTACGCCGGGTGTCAGCTCTTTTCTGGGAGCTGCTTCCAGTATCGGGGCAGAGTACACCGTGCCAGAGATTTCTCAAAGCCTCATCATTACTCGGATGGCCGGCCGGACGCCTGTGCCAGATAGGGAATCTCTGAAAAGCTATGCTCAGCATCGGACCTCTATGGCCATCTTCTTGTCCGTTCAAGGCATCGAAAAGGTCGTCAGCGAGCTAATCGAGGGTGGCTATCCTCCTGAAACGCCTGTGGCTGTCATTTACAAGGCGACTTGGCCGGATGAAAAGAAGGTCTTTGGCGATTTGACTAACATTGCTGAGAAGGTCAAGGAAGCTAAGATTAGAAAGACAGCTTTGATTTTGGTCGGTGACTTTTTAGGTCAGGAATTCTACTATTCCAAGCTCTACCATGCGGATTTCCAGCATGAGTTTAGACGGGGGAAGAGCAGCCATGCCAAGTAATTCTCAACCTCGCTACGCAATCGCAACAGTGACAGCGGTCGGCAAGGACTTGGCTCTGACTCTGCGAGAAAAGCTGGGCAAGGAAATCCCTATCTATACGACGCCTCGCTTGACAGATGACAGGGTCATTGCCATCGAAGGACGTGTGATTGAGGCGCTTGGTCAGCTCTTTCAGGAAGTGGATGTTCTCATTTGTATCATGGCTATCGGTGCAGTTGTGCGAGCTATTGCTCCGGTCTTGAAAGACAAGGCGAGCGATCCAGCAGTGGTTGTTATGGATGAGAAAGCGACGAATGTCATCAGCCTGCTGAGTGGACATCTAGGCGGAGCAAATCAAGTGACGCTAGACATCGCAGAATTGCTCGGTTCAAATCCTGTTATCACGACAGCAACAGATGTGCAAAATGTCACAGCCTTGGACAATCTGGCTCAGTCGGTCAATGGCTGGCGACCGGAATTGAGAGAATTCATCAAACCTTTCAACAGCTATCTAGGCAGCGGCCGAAAAGTCTATTTCTATCAGGAAAAGGACTGGGTTACGGACCTTCGCGGTCTGACTCTGGTGGATGAGGAAGGACTTGCGGCTGTTCTCAAGGGAACGGAACCGCTGATTCTACTGACTACTGAAAAAAAGGACATTCAAAGAGAAAATCTGGCTCTCATCTATCCTCAACCCTATATCTTAGGAGTTGGTGCTAGAAAGGATGTGGCTCCTGCTGTCTTCCGAGAAGGCTTTGAGGAATTTTGTCAGCAGCAGGGGATTTCTGCCAGTGAGATTTCCAAAATCGTCAGCATTGATGTCAAGAAGGATGAAGCTGCTATTCTGGCCTTGGCTGAGGAATTGGGCTGTCCCTTTGAGACCTTTAGCAAGGAGGAGCTGTCTGTCGTAGCAGACCGCTATCCTCAGTCAGAATTTGTCAAAAAGACAGTCGGAGTCGGCAGTGTCGCCTTGGCCAGCGCAGATCTGGCCAGTCAGGGTCAAGTCCTGACAGAGCGCTTTGCCAAGAACGGCTGTACCTATGCGCTTGCAAAAGCAATAACCAAAAAGTAAATCAAAAAGAGCAGACGGTCTTATGAACCAACTGCCCTTATAAAATTTATCATACCCATAAAGGAGAAAAAATATATGTTATACGTTATCGGATTAGGCCCAGGTAAAGAAGAATTGATGTCACAAGAAGCATTGGCTGCTATAGCCGATTGTGAAATTATCGTCGGCTACTCGACTTATATGCGGTTGATTCTTGATTTGGTCAAGGACAAGGAGCTCGTAGCGAATGGAATGCGCCAGGAAATCGACCGTTGTCAAAAGGCTATTGATTTGGCTAGAGAGACTGGCAAAAATGTCGGAGTTGTTTCCAGTGGAGATGCCGGAGTCTATGGAATGGCTGGCTTGATTTTAGAATTGCTGGGAGATGCCAGTGATGTAGAAGTTAAAGTGGTTCCAGGTATCACAGCTAGTCTGGGTGCTGCTGCAGTTATGGGAGCTCCCCTCATGAACGACTTCTGTCATATCAGTCTGAGTGACTTGATGACGCCTTGGGAAATGATTGAGAAGCGTCTGCATGCCGCAGCTCAAGGTGACTTTGTAGTCTGCCTCTACAACCCTCGGAGTAAGGGGCGTCCAGACCATCTGACAAAAGCACTTTCTATCATGTCTGAGTACAAGTCAGAGGATACTATTGTCGGTATCGGTAAGGACATTGGCCGTAAGGATGAGGAAATTATCTTGACGACTATCAAAGACCTGGATGAGACTTTGGTAGATATGACGACAATCGTTATCGTTGGTAACAAAGAAACTTATGTTAAAAACGGACGCATGATCACACCTCGAGGATATACTTTATGATGAAATTACTGCTGGGAGGGACATCCGACAGCACCGCTATTTTAGAAGTGCTTGACCGCTTGAAGATTGATGTGACTAGCTCTGTTGTCACAGACTACGGCCGGCACTTGGCTTCCAAATACGGCCAGCCGGTCATTCAGGGCCGTCTGACAGCCGAGGACATGGTTGCCTTTATCAAAGAGAATGATGTGGATGAAATCATTGATGCGACCCATCCTTTTGCGGACATTGTGTCCAAGGAAGCCATTCGGGCGGCAGAGATGGCTGGTGTATCTTACCTGCGCTTTGAGCGTCAGGCGACCTTGGATTTGAGCGGGGCCATCGTGGTGCATTCGACCCAAGAAGCGATTGATGAGATTGCCAAGCGCGGCTGCAAGACAGTCTATCTGGGAACGGGCAGCAAGACCCTGCCGCTCTTTGTCAAGGGGCTGCCAGAGCAGCGGATTGTCGTTCGTGTTCTGCCAACTTCGGAAGTGCTTCTGGCTTGTGAGCAGCTGGGACTGGTAGCGGATCAGATTGATGCGATTAAGGCTCCATTTTCCAAAGAGTGTAATAAAGAGCTCTTGCTGCGCTCGGGAGCAGATGTCTTTGTTTCCAAGGAAAGTGGGACAGTTGGTGGTATTCGTGAAAAGATTGACGGCTGTCAAGAGCTGGGGATGGACTGCATTATCATCTCTCGGCCAATTGTGGCCTATCCGCAGATGGTTTCTAACTTAGAAGAGCTAGAGGCTTATCTGACAAAATAGCTAATAAAAGGAGAAAAAATGTCCGGTTTAGTAACATTACTGGGAGCAGGTCCAGGCGATGCGGAATTGTTGACCCTCAAAGGAAAGAGACGGCTTCAAGAAGCAGATGTCTTGGTCTTTGACCGCTTGGTCAATCAGGAACTCTTTCAGCATCTAAAGTCTGACTGCGAAAAGATTGATGTCGGCAAAAAGCCAGGCCAGCCCTGCATCCGACAGGAAGAGATTGAAAAGATTCTCATCGAAAAAGCCCGTCAGGGCAAGCGGGTAGTCCGCCTCAAGAGCGGTGATCCCTATATCTTTGGTCGAGGCGGAGAAGAAGGAGTCAAGCTGGTAGAAGCTGGTGTGGACTTTGAAGTGGTGCCAGGCATCACCTCTGCTGTGGCTGGTTTGACCTATGCAGGGATTCCTATGACTTATCGGGATGTAGCGACTAGCTTCCATGTCTTTACAGCCCATCTCAAGGATGAGACAGAAATGCTTAATTGGGAAGCAATTTCTGAGCTTAAAGGAACCTTGGTCTTCCTCATGGGCATGAAAAATCTGCCTTCCATCGTCCAAGAGCTGACGGCTAGAGGCTATGGCAAGGACAAGCCAGCCGCCATCGTTGAATGGGGAACCCATCCTCAGCAGCGCTCGGTGGACGGAACCTTGGGTAACATAGTCGAACTAGCAGAAGCTGAAGACTTTAAGGCACCGAGTGTCATCGTGGTAGGTGATGTCGTGGCCTATAGACAGCAGCTGAATTTCCATGAGAATCTGCCGCTTTTCGGCCGTAAAATCTTCATCCAGCAGTCAGAGACGGGCAGACTTCCTCGCTTGCTCAAGGATGCTGGAGCTGCACTGACTACTTTCCCAGCTCGAGATTTGGTTGAAGAGTTAGAATTGCAGCTGCCGGATTTGGAGCAGGTAGATGGTCTCCTCTTTGCAGATATGCAGAGCTGGCCGCTATTCTTGAAATCCCTCCGCAAGGCAGGCAAAGACTTGCGCAGTCTGCCGCACATCCGCTTTGCGGCTATTGGTCATCATACGGCTAAGTCTATTGAAGCGAGCGGTATTGTGCTGGATCGAATGACGCCTCAGCAGTCGGATGCGGATTTTGCAGCTGCTCTTGAAAAAGAAGGCGGCAACTGGTATATTCTGACAGCTGAGCATAAGAAAGCCAGTCTGGCAGAACTCTATTCGCTGCCGATTATTGCTAGCCACAGGCTGGCCTTTGACAGTCAGATTAGCAGTGACAATTGGTCAGAGATTGAAGTGGTCTGTCTTCCGAACTCTGCTGCGGCCATGAACTTTGTGGCAGCCAGTCAAGAAGCTGGATATGACTGGAAGGATGTTCCAATCGTTGTCATGGGTGCCAGCACGCGGGCTGTTTTAGAGGAAGCAGGCTTTAGGAAGATTGTTGAGACAGATGAAACGACTATTGCTTCCATCATTGACAAATGTAGGGAAATTCTCTGAAAGGATACAGGTCATGAGTAAAGCTATAGTAGTAGTCAGTTTCGGAACGACCTATCCCGAGACCAGACGTAAAACAATTGAGGCTTGTGAGCAGGCTATTCAGGAACATTTTCCAGACTATCCAGTCCACCGAGCTTTTACCTCAAATGTCGTTAGACGGCGGATTAAGAAGCAGGAAGGGCTAGATATTCCTACGGTCAAAGAGATATTAGAGCAGCTCTTGGAAGCGGGCACTGAAGAGGTCTATATCCAGCCTCTCCATGTCATTTTGGGTAGCGAGTACGAAAAGATTCTCGCCCAAGCCAAAGAGTTTGAATCGGCTTTTAAAAAGCTAGTCGTTGCCAAGCCTCTGCTCAACAGTCAGGAAGACTATGAGGCTGTCAAGGATATTCTGCTGGAACGGTACGGCCATGAGGGGCAGGATACAGCAACAGTTCTGATGGGCCATGGCAGTCAGCATTATGCTTTTACAGCTTATGCGGCCTTGGATCATATGATGAAAGGAAACTCAGTCTATATCGGTTGTGTAGAGAGTTATCCTCCGGTTGAGCTGATTGAGCAGGAACTGAAGAAAGAGGGCGTCCGAGAAGTGCATCTGGCACCCTTCATGCTGGTAGCGGGCGACCATGCGACCAATGATATGAGCTCAGATGAGGAAGGTTCTTGGTATCACTTCTTCAAGGAGCAGGGATATGAGGTCAAGGCCCATCTGGTCGGTCTGGGCGAATATCCTGATGTTCAGCAGCTCTACATCCAGCATTTAGAAGAAATCATCGAATAGGAGGAAGGAATGGCAAAATTTTACGGAATTGGTGTGGGGCCAGGTGATAGCGAGCTAGTGACTATCAAGGCCAGTCGGCTTTTGGAAGACTTAGATATTCTCTATACACCAGAGGCTAAGAAGGGGAGCAAGAGCTTTGCATTAGGTATTGCAGAGCCCTACCTGAAAGAGCATCTGGAAATCAAGCAGCGGCATTTCCCTATGGTCCGTTCCAATTCGACCAAAGAAGTCCAGTGGCAGGCCATCTCTGCTGAAATCGCAGAGGATGTCAAGTCAGGCAAGAATGTCGGCTTTATCACACTGGGTGACCCCATGGTCTACAGCACTTATAGCTATCTGCTGGCCCTGCTGGAAAAGGAAATTGACTGTCAGACCATCCCTGGTATCACCTCTTTCTGCAGCATGGCTTCTGAGCTAGGTCAGCCTCTGACAATGGATGAGGAGTCTCTAGCGGTCATGCCGGCTACGGCTTCTGCTGAGAAGATTGAGGCGGCGCTTGAGCTGCATGACTCGATTGTGCTGATGAAGGTGGCCAATCACCTAGATACTGTCCTGCCCCTGCTAGAAAAGCTCGGTCTCTTGCAGCAGACTTTCATGGTTAGCAATTCTTCGACGGATAAGCAGCAGACTTTGCTGGGCCTCGAAGGAATCACACCAGAAACCAAGCTGCCTTATTTTACTACCTTCCTCGTGAAAAAGAAGATTTTTTAATATCAGAACCCATGTTCATGGATAAACATTCATCCTTTTGAGCTTAGGTTCTTAGTAAAGGAAAAAAATATGAAACTATTGAAAAATAAAAAAGTAACTTTTGTGGCCTTGCTGGCTATTTTAGCGGTACTCAGTACCCAGTCTGTGTCAGCTATGCATATCATGGAAGGCTATCTTCCACTCTTTTGGTGTATCTTCTGGTTCGCCGTATTCCTGCCTTTCTTTGTAGTAGGCTTGATGCGCATCAAGAAAATCGTTGCAGAGGATCCAAATTCCAAGACCATGCTGGCCTTGTCTGGTGCCTTTATCTTTATCCTATCTTCTTTGAAGATTCCGTCTGTTACAGGATCTAGCTCGCATCCGACTGGGGTTGGTCTGGGGACAGCTATGTTTGGTCCGTCCGTTATCAGCGTTTTGGGAACCATCTGTTTGCTCTTTCAAGCCCTTCTCTTAGCTCACGGCGGCTTGACAACTCTGGGTGCCAATGCCTTCTCAATGGCAGTGGTTGGTCCATTTGTCGGTTATTTTGTCTACAAGTTTGCTAAATCCATCAAGCTGTCTACACCGGTTTCTATCTTTATCTGTGCTGTGATTGCTGACTTGGCGACCTATGCGACAACTTCTATCCAGCTCGGTTTGGTCTTTCCAGATGCTAACAGCGGCTTTGTTGGTTCTGCACTGAAGTTCATGGGTGTCTTCTTGACCACTCAAATTCCAATCGCTATCGTAGAAGGATTGCTGACGGTTGTCCTCTATAACTTAATCTCAGAAAATGTCAAAGAAAGAGCAGGTCTGTTCAAATGAAAAAATACAAGAATCTCATCTTAATCTTGGCTGCAGTAGCAGTCACTCTAGCTGCCTTTATCTTTGCACCTAAGGGTGTGGAATACAGTGGAACAGATGACGCTGCTGAAAAAACCATTAGCTCTATCCAAAAGGACTATGAGCCTTGGTTTTCACCAATCTTTGAGCCAGCAGGTCCGGAAGTAGAAAGTCTGCTCTTCACCCTGCAAGGTAGTATTGGAGCGGGGATTATCTTCTATGTCATTGGCTACCACAAAGGGAAAAAGCAAGGCCAACAAAAGGAAAACTCTGAACATAAATAAAAGCCTTCAACAGTATGAGCGAGCTCTGGTTCTTGATAGCGATTAAGCCTATTTGGGACCGGAGCTGCTCTGTACTGGGGGTATGGTAAAAACAAAGCTAGAAAGGAGCTCTCCACTTGTTTGCGATTGATAAATACGCCTATCAAAATCGGCTGAAAAATCTGCCGGTTGCTTATAAATTTGTCATCTATCTGCTCTTGTTAGCTGTTAGCTTTTCTGGTGTCAGGAGTCTGCAGCTAGGACTTATCGTCTTGGTGGCGCCTCTGACTTGCTATGTGGCTCGGCTTCCGTGGCTGCGCTATCTGAAGTGGTATCTGCATGCCAGTATCTTTATCCTGATTAGTCTCTTGACCTTTGTCTTGACCTATCAGAACAGTCAGGAGCAGCTCTTGCTGGCCTTGCCTTTAGGTCAGGGCTATCTGGGCATCAGCCAATCCTCTGTTCAGCAGACCATTTTTATCCTTTTGCGCATCTATTCATCCTTGGTTTCGACTTATTTCTTTGTCCTGACGGTGCCTTTTGCTCAGATGCTGCGGCTTTTTAAAGCTATGCATGTTCCACGGGTACTGCTAGACTTGATTGTCCTCATGTATCGCTTCATTTTCCTGGTCTTCTATGAGTTTGTGACCATTCGGGATACCTTGGACTTGAAATTCTCCTTTTACAATAAAAGGAAGCAACACCAAGCTTGGGGCAGATTAGCCAATACTCTCTTTGTCAAACTGCTGGATGATAATCAGCATTTAAATGAAGTACTGACGCTAAGATTTGATGCTGAGCACAGTGAATAATGAAAGCGCATTTACAATAAGACTGCTTTTATACTATAATGGAAAGTAGATAGGAAACATAGATGTTACAAGTAAAGAATATTTCTTTTTCGTATGACGAAAATCCAACGCTGCACGATATTTCTATGGACTTTGAAGAAGGTCGGATTACCGGCATTCTGGGAGTTAATGGTTCAGGTAAGTCTACCATCATGAAAATCATCACCCGACTGCTCCAACCGCAGAAGGGCAGCATTTTATATGATGGTCAGCCTGTGGGCGACTCTAAGAAGGCTTTGTTCCAGTATCGGCAGCATGTCAATATGGTCTTTCAGAATCCAGAGCAGCAGCTCTTTTATACCATTGTGAAGGACGATATTGGCATGGCCTTGGAAAACTTAGGCTATGAAGAAGACGAGATAACCAGCAGAGTGGCGACGGCTTTAGAGATGATGGACATTTCTCATCTGCAGGACAGACCGCTGCAGTATCTGAGCTATGGCCAGAAAAAGCGGGTGGCTATTGCTGGCATGCTGGCCCTGCAGCCCAAGTATCTGCTGCTGGATGAGCCTACGGCAGGATTGGATCCTAAAGGGCGGGACCAGATGGCAGCGACCATGAAAAAGCTGGTCCAGGCTGGAACTAATATCATCGTATCCAGCCATGACATGGATCTGATGTATGACTGCTGTGACTATGCCTATCTGCTGCAGAAGGGGCATTTGATTGCGGAGGGCAGCAAGTTTGATTTCTTCCAGCAGGGAGATCTGCTAGTAGAGGCAGGCTTGGCTGTACCTTGGATTGTCAAGCTTCATCAGACTATCCAGACGCCGCTGGCAGAAAATGAAGCTGCTTTCTTTGAGCAGCTAGGAGGAAATGTAAAATGGTCAAATCATTGATGGTACAGGGGACTGCCTCAGATGCTGGGAAGAGCATTATAGCGGCGGGTCTCTGCCGGATTTTTAAGCAGGATGGCCTAGAAGTGGTGCCTTTTAAGTCGCAGAATATGGCGCTTAATTCCTTTATCACCAAAAAAGGAGATGAAATGGGCCGGGCTCAGGTTGTTCAGGCTGAGGCAGCTGGCAAAGAGCCGGATGTCCGCATGAACCCGGTCCTGCTCAAGCCCACGTCTGACCGCAAGTCACAGGTTGTTTTTCTAGGACGAGTACTGCGGGATATGGATGCCGTCGAATACCATGAATACAAGCAGCAGCTCCTGCCTATGATTAAGAAAGTCTATGAGGAGCTGGGCGCTGAGAATGATATCATCGTCATTGAGGGTGCAGGCAGTCCAGCTGAAATCAATCTCAATGATCGAGACATTGTCAATATGGGCATGGCCAAGCTGGTCGATGCGCCAGTGATTTTAGTGGCGGATATTGATAAGGGAGGAGTCTTTGCCTCTATCTACGGAACGATTGAGCTCATGCCGCCTGAGGACCGCAAGCGAATCAAGGGGGTTATTATCAATAAATTCCGCGGCGATGTGGCTCTGCTGCAGTCTGGCATTGACATGATTGAGGAGCTGACTCGGGTGCCGGTTATCGGGGTCGTGCCTTATGCCCAGCTGGATATTGACAGCGAAGACAGTGTGGCCCTGGTACAGAAAAGCCGACGCTTTGATAGCAGAAAGAGTCTGGATATCGCAGTTGTCAGCCTCAAGCGCCTGTCTAACTTTACGGATTTCCATAGTCTAGAAATCCAGCCGGATGTTTCTGTCCGCTATGTTCAGCCTGGTGATGCGATTGGTCGGCCGGATCTCTTGATCCTGCCGGGCAGCAAAAACACCATCGAAGACATGAACTACCTGCGCGAGTCTGGCCTTGAAGCCGAGATTCTTGAGTGTCTGGAGCAGGGCGTGCGAATCTTTGGAATCTGCGGCGGCTATCAGCTGCTGGGGCAGAAGATTAGCGACCCGCTGCACCTTGAGTCTGACTTAGAGGAGATTAGCGGGCTGGGTATTTTAGAGACAGAGACGGTGCTTCAGCCGGTCAAACGGACGACACAGGTCAGAGCCCTGCATGAGGGGCAAGAGCTAGAGGGCTACGAGATTCACATGGGAGAAACCCAGCTTGCGGATAGTCTGGATCCATTTTCCATCATCAAGGAGCAAAATGGTGAGGCAACCGAGCGTCCAGATGGAGCTGTGGCTTATGGCGGGCAGGTGCAAGGGACCTACCTTCATGGAGTCTTTGACAATCTAGAATGGACTCGTCAGTACCTGAATGAACTTCGTCTGGCTAAGGGCTTAGAGCCGCTAGAGGACCAGCTTGTCAGTATCAAAGACTTTAAAGACAGAGAGTATGATAAGTTGTCAGACGTCCTGCGCCAGTCTTTGGATATGGAGCAGATTTATCAAATCATTAACAGAGAAGAAAAATGAGAATTTATACGAAATACGGAGACAAGGGTTATACACGGCTCTACGGTGGGGACCGAGTATCCAAGACCCATATTCGGGTCGAAGCTTATGGAACGATGGATGAGCTATGCTCTCATCTTGGCTATGTCGTATCTGAGATGCGTGACTATCCTATCTTGGATGACCTGCGTCTGGAATGCGAGGAAATCCAGCAGCATCTCTTTGACTGCGGCAGCGACTTGGCTACACCGAGGGAATTGCGTCCCTACAAGCAAGAGCCAGCCAATGTCAGCTGGCTGGAGGAGCGGATGGATGAGTATATGCATATTCCTCCGAAAATCGACCGCTTTATCATCCCGGGCGGCCATCGGATTGCGAGTCTCCTGCATGTGGCCCGTACTATGACCAGACGCCTGGAGCGGCGTATGGTAGCTGTTATAGAGGCAGATGAAGCGGTCAATGAGATAGGATTGATTTATATCAACCGTCTGTCGGATTACTTTTTTGTGCTGGCTCGATTGGTCAATGACCGCCTAGAGGAGCCAGATACAGTCTACAAACGCAGCGCAAAAATCTTTCGGGAAAAGAAATAGGAGAAGCTAGCATGTATCCAGTCATGATTAATATCAGAGAGAAGAAAGTCGTGGTAGTGGGAGGCGGCAAGGTCGCAGCGCGGAAGATTAAGACCCTGCTGGCTGAGCAGGCTGCTGTGACAGTGGTCAGTCCGACTCTGCATGCCGACATTCCTCAGGCGGAGGTCCAATGGCTAGCTAGACCTTACCGGACTGGTGATTTGGAAGGTGCGAAACTGGTCTTTGCCTGTACAGATCAGGCGGAAGTCAACCGTCAGATTATGGAGGATGCGGCACCCAGTCAGCTGGTAAACAATACGGGCGACAAGACCTTTTCTGACTTCTACAATGTAGCCATTGCGCGAAAGAAGGATGTGTCTGTCATGATCTCGACCAACGGTCTTTCGCCCAGCCGTTCCAAGGAGATTCGCAAGAAGATAGAAGCAATTTTAGACCAACTTTAAAAGAAGGAAAGAAGCATGCACCTATTATATGTGGGTTTGACCCATCGGGAAACGCCGCTGACAATTTTGGAAAAAGCGCATTTTTCAGATCAGGAGGGGCTCAAAGCTCTGAAGCTCCTGAAAAGAGAAAAAAGTATCTTGGAAAATATCATCCTGTCGACCTGCAATCGGACTGAGCTCTATCTGGTGGTGGACCAGCTGCATACTGGCCGCTACTATTCCAAGCATTTTTTGGCGGACTGGTTTCAGATTCCTGTCAAGGAGCTGGAAGACTATTTAGTCTTTCGTGAGGGAGATGAGGCTTTGCGGCATTTGCTGCGCGTCTCTATCGGATTGGAATCCAAGATTGTCGGTGAAAGTCAGGTCTTGGGCCAGCTCAAGCAGGCTTTCCTGACAGCACAAGATGCTGGTACGACTGGAATTGTCCTCAATCAGGCTTTCAAGCAGGCGCTGACCTTTGCCAAGCGCATGCATGATACTTATCGAATCAATGACCGGCCTATTTCCATCGGCCTGACGGCTATCCAAAAATTGGACCGAATGGGGCTGGATTACAGCACTAAAAAGGTAGCTCTTATCGGTTTGGGAGAGATTGGTCAGCTGGTGACCAAGTATGCTCTGCAGCGGCCATTCGAATCAGTCATGCTGCTCAATCGGACGGTCAGCAAGGCTCAGCCTTTTCTGACAGAGGACAGGGTATCTGCCCATGGCTGGGATGAATTGGAAGCAGTACTGGCGGATGCGGATGTGGTCTTTTCAGCGGTTAAAACGGAAGAATACATTATCTTTCCCTCCATGCTTAAGGAGGGTGCGATTGTATTTGACCTCTGTCTGCCTCGTTCCTGCTATCCGAGCTCGTCTCTGAAGCTCTATAATATCGAAAATCTAACCAATCAACTGGAGCAATATAAGGCAGAACGGCAGGAGATTGCCGGTCGGATTGCTTTGGAGATTGATGAGGAGTTGGTCAAGTTTGCTGACTGGCGTCAGCAGTTGGGCATTATTCCTTTGATTCAGGAAATCAGGGATAAGGCTTTGGAAGCTCAAGCTTCGGCTATGGAAAGTCTTAATCGCAAGATTCCAGATTTGACCGAGCGGGAGCAAAAACAGATTTCCAAGCACATGAAGAGCATTATCAACCAAGTCTTGAAGGAGCCAATCTTGCAGCTCAAAGAGCTGTCAGTCGGAGAGCATTCGGACTATGACATTGCCTTGATTGCCAAGATATTTGGCTTGCACAGAGAAAGGGGAAAAGATGAAGGTCATTAAGGTAGGAACCCGCAAGAGTAAGCTGGCCATGACCCAGACCCAGCAGTTAGTCGACCAGCTCAAGAAGCTCCATCCAGAGCGGGATTTTGTCCTCGTTCCCTATACCACAAAAGGAGATCGCTTGACCCATGTCAGCCTCCAGGAAATTGGTGGCAAGGGAGTCTTTGTCAAGGAAATCGAGCGAGCCCTCTTGGCTGGTGAGATTGATATGGCGGTCCACAGTCTCAAGGACATGCCGGCTAAGCTAGCTGAGGGCTGTGCACTCGGTGCGATTAGTCAGCGAGAAGATGTTCGGGACTGCTTGATTTTCCGTCAAGCTGGCCAGACGCTGGCTGATCTGCCTGAGGGCGCTCTTATAGGAACCAGCAGCATTCGCCGGCAGGTTCAGCTGCAGGCTCAGAGGCCGGATTTGGCTTTCAAACCACTTCGGGGCAATATCGATACCCGCATCAAGAAGCTGGAAGAAGGCGAGTACGACGCGATTGTCTTGGCTATGGCCGGACTTAAACGCTTGGGCTGGCTGGACCAAAGCCGTCTTCACATTCAGCCGTTAGAGACCAGTCTTTGTCTGCCAGCTATTTCTCAGGGCGCTTTGGCAGTGGAATGCCGGGAAGAGGATGAGGAGCTGCGGCAACTGTTGGCAACTGTTCAGGATGAGAAGACAGCAGCTGAAGTGGCAGTTGAACGGGTAGTTTTGGCTCAGATGAATGCGGACTGCACCTTCCCTATCGCTGCTTTTGCCCAGAAAAACGGTCAGGACTATCAGCTAGAGGCCATGCTGGCCAAGGAGGACGGCCAATGTGTCTTCGTCAGCCTTAAAGGTCAGGATGGCCAGCAATTGGCAGAGCAGGCTGTGCGCCAGTTAGCCGATAAGGGAGCAGTAGGAATGCCATGGTTAAAAAAATAATCTTTACCAGAGAGCAGGCGCCGGACTCTGCCTGGCTAGAAAAGATCAGACAGGCAGGATTTGAGACGCACCATGTCCCTCTCATTCGCTGTCAGTCTTTGCCCTTACCAGAAGCTGTTCAAGCAGTTCTGCCAGAAGTCGACTGGGTCTTTTTTACCAGTGCTGTCGCAGTAGAGGCTTTCAGTCCCTATCTGAAAGCGGACTTCCAGATTGCGACCATTGGACCGCAGACCAGTCAGGCGCTGGATAAGCTAGGCCGAGCCTGTGATTTTCAGGCCAGCAGCCACTATGGTCTTGACTTTATTCAGGAGTGGTTGGATTTGGCTCTGCCAACGCAGAAGATTTTGCTGCCCCAAAGCAGCTTGTCCAATCCCAGTTTGGCTGAGAAATTAAAAGAAGCAGGCCATGAGGTCTGGGCTTGGCCTATGTACGAAACGACCTCAAATCCTGCTGGTCAGGACCAGCTCGAGACCTATCTGTCCCAAGAGGATGTGATTTGGACCTTTGCCAGTCCGTCGGCTTGGCAGAGTTTTTGTGCTATTAAGCCCCATCTAGCATCTAGCCATCAGATTGCAGTGATTGGTCAGACAACGGCTCAGGCGGTTAAGGAGTCTGGCTATGGGGTAGATTACCAGCCCCAGAGTCCTTCTGTTGAGGAAATGGTCAAGGAAATAATCAAGAAAGAAGAGAAGAAGCATGGAATTTTATAGACATCGCAGACTGAGGAGAAGCAGCGGTCTGCGGCAGCTGGTTCGAGAAACCAAGCTGTCTGTGGATGATTTTATCCAACCCTTGTTTGTCAAGGAAGGGTTGACTGAAAAGCAAGAAGTAGCCTCCATGCCGGGAGTTTATCAGTTCTCCCTCGAGGATTTGCTGCCAGAAGTGCAGGAATGTGTGGACTTGGGCATTCGGGCTTTTATCGTCTTTGGCATTCCGTCAGAAAAGGACGAAATAGGCAGTCAGGCTTCAGCTGAAAATGGTATTGTCCAAGAAGCTATCCGTCTAATCAAGAAGCATTTTCCTGAGACGGTCGTCATTGCAGACACCTGTCTCTGTGAGTTTACCAGTCACGGCCATTGCGGTATTTTGCGAGGGGAGGAAGTGGACAATGATCTGTCTCTGACTAGACTGACAGAAGTCGCTGTCAGCCAAGCCAGGGCTGGAGCAGATGTCATTGCGCCTTCCAATGCCATGGACGGTTTTGTGGCGGCTATCCGTCAGGGGCTTGATGCGGCTGGCTTTGAAGACATTCCCATCATGTCCTATGCGATTAAGTTTGCCTCTAGCTTTTATGGACCTTTCCGAGATGCAGGTGAGAGTGCTCCGGCCTTTGGCGACCGCAAGACCTATCAGATGGATCCGGCCAATCGCTTGGAGGCTTTGAGAGAAGCCAAGAGCGATGAGGAGCAGGGAGCAGACTTTCTCATGGTTAAGCCGGCTCTGGCCTTTCTGGATATCCTTAGAGAGCTGCGCCAGGAAACCCGGCTGCCTCTGGTGACCTATAATGTCAGTGGAGAATACGCCATGGTCAAGGCAGCAGCTCAGCAGGGCTGGATCAATGAAAAAGCCATTGTCATGGAAACCTTGACCAGTATGAAGCGGGCTGGTGCAGACTTGATTATCACTTATTTTGCCAAAGATGCGGCCGGTTATCTGAAAGAAGGATAGAGACTGCGGAAAATCAGCAGTTTTCTAGATAAGGAGGACGAACTTGAAGAGAGAACATTCCAACCAATATTTCACAGAGGCTCAAAAGCTCTTTCCAGGAGGGGTCAACAGTCCTGTCAGGGCCTTTAAGGCTGTGGGTGGTCATCCGCTTTTTATCGAAAAAGCCAGCGGAGCCTATCTGCATGATGTCGATGGCAACCGCTATATTGACTACGTCCTGTCTTGGGGACCCATGATTTTGGGGCATGCTCCTAAGGATGTGTTGCCGGCAGTTGAGGAATCTATTTGGGAGGGGACCAGCTTTGGTGCTCCGAGTCCCAGAGAAATCGCTCTTGGCCAGCTGGTGCAGGAGCGTCTGCCTTTCATGGAAAGAATGCGGATGGTCAATTCGGGAACGGAAGCGACCATGAGCGCCATTCGGGTAGCACGTGGAGTGACCAAGCGATCTAAAATTGTTAAATTTATCGGCTGCTATCACGGCCACAGTGATTCCTTTTTGGTTCAGGCTGGTTCAGGCTTGGCCAGCTTTGGGATTGCTGATTCTGCCGGAGTCATTGCTCAGGTAGCTGGGGAAACTCTGGCCTTGCCGTACAATGACAAAGATGCTCTCAAGGCTTGCTTTGAAAAGTACGGAGATGACATTGCCTGTGTCATTTTAGAAGCCGTTGCTGGCAATATGGGCTTGATTCCTGCGGATGCGGACTTTATCAGTACTATTCGCTCCCTCACTCAGGAATACGCCTCTCTCTTCATCGTGGACGAGGTCATGAGTGGTTTCCGAGCTCATTATCAGGGGGCCGTCGGCCTCTATCAGACAGAGCCAGACCTTGTCTGCTTGGGCAAGGTTATCGGTGGCGGCTTCCCAGTCGCAGCCTTTGGCGGCAAGGCCGTCTATATGGATCAGGTAGCGCCTCTGGGCAGCATCTATCAGGCCGGCACTTTGTCGGGTAATCCAGTCGCAATGACGGCCGGTTACAAAACCTTGAAACAGCTGACTCCTGAGCTCTTTGCTGAGATTGAAGAGAAAACGAACTACCTCTGTGATGGCTTACGAAGTCTAGCCGATAAGTACAGCATTAATCTGCAAGTCGTGTCCAAGGGAACCATGTTTGGCTTCTTCTTCAGCCAGAAGCCGGTCCGCAATTTTGAGGATTCTAAGGCGGCTGACCATGCTCAGTTTGCAAGACTGCACGGTCTCTTGCTGGAACAAGGCATCTATCTGGCGCCATCTCAGTATGAAACCAACTTTATGTCCAGTGCCCATACTAGAGTGGATCTAGACCAGACCTTGGCAGCCTTCGAGCAGGCATTTCAAGCAATGAAAGAAGAAGCAAATGGCTAAGATTGTGTTAGTGACAGGCGGTGCCAGAAGCGGTAAGTCGGCATTTGCGGAGGAGCGACTAGCGGACCTAGAGAGCGTTTGCTATATTGCGACCGGCCTGCCTCGAGGAGAAGATCCAGAATGGCAGGAGCGGATTCGGCTGCACCAAGAACGCCGGCCGGCTTCCTGGACGACTCAGGAGCAGTATGCAGGGCTGGCCGACTGGCTGCGAGAGCAGTCGCATCCAGTTTACCTGCTGGATTGTGCCACCCTTCTGACTAGCAATCGTCTCTTTGATTTGATTGCCCAGCATTTTCCAGACAAGCTGGAGCTGACAGAGGAGCACTTTCTCAGCCGTCAGGAGCAGTCTTTCCTGCTGCAGTTTTTGGAAGAAGAATGGCAAGAGCTCCTATCCACAATCCGTCAGACAGATGCTGAGTGCTGGATTGTAACGGATGAGGTTGGACTGGGCATTGTCCCAGAGACCAGACTAGGACGCTTTTTCCGTGATGTGCAGGGCAAGATCAACCAACTGATTGCAAAGGAGGCGAGTGAGGCTTACCTAGTCATCTGCGGCCTCGCTCAGCAGTTGAAATGATAAAGGCATTGATTATCTATACCCAATTTTTTAGCCGGATTGTGATTCCAAAGGCAGTGGATATCTCCTACTTGCGACTGGGACTTCCTTTTCTGACCCTCTTTGGCCTCTTGCTGGGCTTGATTTCAGGTGGATTTTATTTCCTGACGAGCCTAGTCCTGCCAGGGATGGTCGCTTGGGTTCTGACCCTTGCTTTTGATGTTCTGCTGACAGGTGGTTTTCATTTAGACGCCCTGGCGGATACGGCAGACGGTCTCTTCTCCTCCCGTAAGAAGGAGCGGATGCTAGAGATTATGAAGGACAGTCGGATTGGCAGCAATGGCGTACTGGCACTCATTCTCTACTATGCTCTGATGCTGGTTCTCTATACTTATTTGCCAGAGCCTCGCTGGTTTATCGTGGCTAGTCTGACCATGATTGGCAAGGCCGGTCTGAGCCTACAGCTTTACCGGATGAGCTATGCCAGAGAAGGTGGCGGCTCGGGGAATTTCTTCAGTGGCAGCAAGACGAGTCATATCCTGCTTGCCCAGCTTCTTCCCTTGCTCCTGTCTCTGCTGGTTTTCAGCTGGAGAGGCCTTCTGGCTTATGGCTTGGTATTTCTGGGAGCAATCGGCTATCGCCGTTTTGTTTATAATAAAATTGACGGCCACACAGGCGATACGCTAGGGGCCTATGTTGAAATTGCCCAGCTCCTCTATCTCTTAGGATTGGTGGTACTAGGATGAAAAGATGGTATCTGATGCGGCATGGTCAGACAGACTACAACCGCAGGCGCTGTTTCTATGGCAGCCATGATGTCTCTATCAACGGGCAAGGCCGAGCGGACGCCAAGCAGCTGGCGCTACTGATGCAGGAGCACCCAGTTGATGTGATTTACACCAGTTGTCTCAAACGGACGCAGGAAACAGCCCAGCTAGCTTTTCCAGACAGGCAAGTCCAGGCCATAGCTGATTTTGACGAGCGAGGCTTTGGGCAATGGGAAGGCTTGACAGCTGATGAGATTGAAGCGGCGTTTCCAGAAGTCTGGCAAGCTTGGTTGGAGGCCCCCTTTGAGGTCACGCCTCCTGAGGCAGAAGTTTTCTCAGACTTTCAGACCAGAGTCTGGGCAGCAACAGACCGCCTGCTAGATAGGACTGATGAGTCAATCGCTTTAGTGGCTCATTTGGGAGTCCTTCGCTTGATTTACCAGCATTTGGTTGACCGAGAGGCTGTTTTTTGGAACATTGATGTCCCCCAAGGACGAGTGCTGCTCTTGGAAGAACGGGACCAGAATTGGCAGGCGACCTTACTCTAAGGCTCTATTATTTAAAAACAAACGACATGATTTATCTTGGGAAAGAGGTGAGCAGATGAATACACAGATTCAGGATGAATTCACTTTTAAAAATGGCCAGGCCATGCGCAATCGCGTTGTCTTGGCTCCTATGACCATCTGCGCTAGTGAGCCCGGTGGCTATGTATCTCAGGCAGATATTGACTTTTTTGCCCGTCGGTCTAGGTCGGTTGGTATGGTCATTACTGGCAGTACCTATGTCCATCCTCTGGGCAAGTCCTTTGCGGAGAGCTTCAGCGGCGCCGAGGACGATAAGATTGAGGGGCTTAGCCGTCTGGCCAAGGCCATCAAGGACCAAGGGGCTCTGGCTATTGTTCAGCTCTATCACGGTGGTCGTATGGTTCTGCCTGATTTGATTGACGGTCAGCCAGTAGCACCCAGCGCTGTCAAGGCTCCGCGCGACTATCTGGCAGAGCCGAGGGCGCTCAAGAATTCTGAAGTGGAGCAGGTGATAGAGGATTTTCTGTCAGCTATCAGACGGGCCATTCAGGCTGGATTTGACGGAGTCGAGCTTCATGGCGCCAATACCTACCTGATCCAGCAGTTTGTCTCTCCTCATTCCAATGTTCGTAAGGACAAGTGGGGCGGCAGTCTTAACAACCGCCTGCGCTTTCCAAAGACCTTGCTGAAAAGAGCCAAGCAACTAGTCAAAGAAGAGGCCGACCGCCCCTTCCTGATTGGCTACCGCTTTTCTCCAGAAGAGATTGAAGAGCCAGGTATCCAGCTTTATGACACCCTGCAGTTGCTGGAGCAGCTCATCTATCATCAAGTGGACTATCTACATATTTCGACCTCTGATGTCTGGCGCTCGTCTATCAGAGATTCTCAGGACTCAGAGCCAGTGATTCAGAAAATTATCAAAAAAATTAATGGTAGAGTACCCCTTATTGGTGTCGGTCAGATAAAGACCAAGCAGGATGCCCAGCTAGTATTGGATGCGGGGATTCCGCTCTTTGCCCTCGGCAAGGCCCTGCTCCTAGACCCAGACTGGGCTGAAAAGGTTGTCTCCGGCCGAGAGGAAGAAGTCATCCGAACTTATCGCGATGAGTTGCAGGCTGACCTGGCTTTGCCAACTGCCTTTGTCGAAGATGCTAGAAGCTATCTGGAAGGAAAAGATTAAGACAAGCACATCCCCAAGGAGGAAAGAGGATGAGCAATCATTTGTTTTTCACTCGTCTGCTCTCTCATCTTCAGGACATAGAACCACCTTAGACAGAGAGCGAAGCGTATTTAGATTTGACTAGGACAGAACGTCTAAAAGTAGTTTACAAAATAGAAAAGGAATTTGAATATTTTATGAAATATTTAAAAAAAATAATGGTTTTAACCTTGGCAGGCCTAGCCCTAGCTTCCTGTGTAAACCCTAGCAAAACCAGCGAGCCTGCTGGCGATGGTGACAGCAAGACTGTGACTATTGGCTATACACAATTTCCAGAAAATATTGACCCAGCAGCGGAATACAATGGCTGGTTCACGGTCCGTTACGGAGTGGGAGAAACCCTCTTTAAGATGGACGACAAACTTGAGGTGAAACCTTGGTTGGCTGAGAAAATCGAAGCAGTATCAGACCTAGAGTGGAAAATTACCCTCAAGGATAAGGTTGTCTTCCAAAATGGTGAAAAAATGACCGGTGAAAAGGTCAAAGCTTCTCTAGAACGTCTGGTTGAGAAGAGTGAGCGGGCAGCTGCTGATCTGGGCATTGACAGCATCTCTGCGGAGGGTCAAACCGTGACCATCAAGACAAAGGCTGTGCAACCTATCATGGCGAATCTCTTGGCAGAGCCATACTCCGCCATTGTCGATACGACTGGCAAGAGTGCATCTGACAAGGCTCCTGTCGGAACTGGCCCTTACATGGTGACCAAGTACACTCCTGAGAGCGGAGCAGAGCTCAAGGCTTATGATGACTACTGGGATGGCAAGCCAAAAGTTGCTAATCTGAAGATCAAATACTTCTCTGATCCGACAGCTATTTCTGCAGCCCTCAAGTCTAAGGAAGTTGATGCCGTCTATGGTCTGCCTTATGCAAATCTAAGTACTTATGCTTCCGATAAGAACTACAAAATTTCTGAAGTAGAAGGTTCCCGCTACCTAGCTTACTACTATAACTTTGAAAATCCTTACGTAGCAGATGACAAGTTCCGTCAGGCTTTAGATACCTTGGTAGACAAGAAGACCTACTCTGAATCCCTCTTTAAAGGCTCAGCTGTGCCAGCTGTTGGCCCTTTCCCTAAAGGATTTGCCTTTGCCCTGCAAAAGAGTGTCCATGAATTTAACGTAGAAAAAGCTAAAAAACTCTTGGATGAAGCTGGCTACAAGGATACTGACGGCGATGGCTACCGTGAAAAAGACGGTCAAAAAGTCAGCATTGAGCTGCTGTCCTTTACTCGTCTGCCTGAAATGCCGCTGGCTGTAGAAGCAAGCCAACAACAACTCAAGGAAGTCGGAATCGAAGCGACTATTAAGAAAGTTGAAGTCAGTGCCGTTGCCAGTGAAAAGGACTATGCCTTCACACCTTACGCGGTGGTAGCAGCTCCTATCGGTGATCCATATGCCTTCTTTAACAGTGCCGTTAAGACCAATGGTACAGCCAATATCGGTCACTACAGCAACCCAGAAGCAGACAAGAAAATCGAAGAGTTAGCGACTGAAACTGATCCAGCTAAGCGTAATCAGCTCAGCAAGGAAATCCAAGAAATCATGGATAAGGACTACGGCTTTACCATCATCGGCTTCTTCAAGGTCGCTCTGGTAATGGACAAGTCCGTTTCTGGTTTGGAATCCCATCCAACAGACTACTATCACGTCAGCAACAAACTATCAAAGGAATAAAACATGCTGGAAATGAAAGATCTGCTGGTGCAGTCAGCAGATAAAGTCATTCTCGATCGGGTCTCCCTCTCTCTTGCTGAGGGGGAGTCCCTTTCGATTGTGGGCGAGAGTGGCAGTGGCAAGTCCACCCTGCTCAAGATGCTGCTAGGTCTCCCTCTTAGGGGGCTGACAGTAACAGAGGGCAGTATTACCTTTGAGGGGCAGGAAATTCAGCCCCAGGACCACCGCATTTATCTGACTTTTGTAGGCCGAGAAGTGGCCTGGATTAGTCAGCATGCCAGTCTCAGCTTCAATAACCGCCGTAAGATCAAAAAGCATTATCAGGACTTGGTGAAAAATCAGGGCCAGCAAGCAGCAAATCTCCGTCCCTTGGAGGAATGTCTAGAGATGGTGGGACTGCTGCCTGAAAAAGTCGTCAATAAGTATCCTTTCGAGCTCAGCGGTGGTATGATGCAGCTGGTCGGTGTGGCGCTAGCTCTAGCCAGCAGGCCCAAACTGCTTCTGGCTGATGAGCCGACCAGCGCTCTGGATGTCCTGTCGAAAATGAAGCTGCTTGATCTCTTGAGCAAGCTTCATCAGGAGGAAAACATGGCCATTCTCTTTGTCACACATGATATCAGTGTAGCTGAGCATCTGGCACAAAAAGTAGTCGTCATGAAGGAAGGGCAGATTGTCGAAAGTGGTCCAGCCCATCAAGTTCTCCTCCATCCTGAGCAGGCCTATACCCAGAAATTGCTAAAGGCTGTGCCAAAACTGGCAGAGTTTAGAGAAGAGGGTGAGCTATGAATCAAGTATTGGTCGGTCGCCAGCTGACCTACGAGTATGGTCAGATTGGTAATCGGAGAATTGGTGTCTTTGATATTGATGTTAGCTTAGAAAAGGGACGAGCTATGGGCTTGGTCGGAGAGTCAGGATCTGGCAAGAGTACCATTGCCAACCTTATATGCCGCTTTTTAAAGCCAGACCAAGGGGAGCTGACTCTACTGGGTAAGCCAGTCGCTGCCTACAAGGACAGGGACTACTATGCTCGAGTCCAGTACATCGCCCAGCAGCCCCAGTCGACCTTTCATCCCAAGCGCAGCATTCAGCAGAGCCTAGAAGAGGTCTGTCGAAACTTCTCTCTCTATCAGCAGCAGTCAGATAGAAAGCAGGCCATCTGTGACTTGCTGACCTCAGTTGGTCTGTCACCTGAGCTTGCTCAGCGGCTGCCACACCAGCTGAGCGGAGGAGAATGTCAGCGGGCAGCTATTGCCCGTGCCTTGCTGATTAATCCCAATGTGCTCATCTGCGATGAAATCACCAGTGCTCTGGATGTGACCGTTCAGTATGAAGTCATGCAGCTGCTGGCAGACATCAAGGAACGCTCGCAGACCTCCTTTCTCTTCATCTCTCATGACATCGCTCTGGTCAGCAATTTTGCGGAAGATTTGATCGTCCTCAAGGACGGAATCGTGCAGGAGAAGGGCAGCATGCGAGAGGTCGTCTCTGCTCCCAAGAGTGACTATACCAAGCTCTTGCTCAGTCAGTACAGGGAGGATAAAGATGAGGATTAAACAAGAACTAAACTCTATGGCTCCATGCAGCAGCTATCAAGGAAGTCTGCCCATCACAGATGAGCTGGCTATCCAGTACACCCTGCTCAAAGGACAGGCCTCCCAGCCCTTGCTAACTATCTGTGCGGCAGTCCATGGCTGCGAATATGTCGGTGTCAAGGCGCTGATGGACTTAGCGCATGAATGGGACTTTAACTTTCAGGGCTCTGTCCTCCTCCTGCATGCAGTCAATGTCAGCGGCTTCTGGGCTCGGGAGACGACGCTTGTACCTGAGGACGGCCTCAATCTAAACAGGATCTTTCAGGACCAAGATCCAGTTTCCAGCCTCAGCTATCAGATTCGGTCTGTGATTGAGAGTCAGGTCTTTAGTGTCAGTGACTTCCTCATTGACCTGCACAGTGGCAATCGGGAAGAACTGCTGACACCGCATGGTTACTATTCTCTGCGGGCAAATCCAGAGGTGATGGAAAAGTCCTATCAGATGCTGCAAGCTTCTGGGACACCGATAATCTATCAATCTCAAGACTGCGGCAATCTTTATCACGCTGCCTCGGTGGACTATGGTTTGCCTAGCATCCTGCTGGAGCAGGGGGAAAATGGCACCTGTCTGCCAGAGGATGTACTGGCTATGAAGGAGTCAGTCAAGCAAGTCGCCCGCTATCTTTTTGAAGGGATCATGCCCTATTATAAGCAGGCGCCGCTGATCTTTGATGACAGTTATTATCTGACCTGTCAGAGGTCGGGCTGCTGGATGTGCTTTGTCCGGCCCAATCAAACAGTACAGGCTGGTCAGGTCATCGGCGAAATCTGTGATATCTATGGCAATATTTTAGAAAAGGTGACTGCCAAGGAAGACGGTCTGGTCCTCTACCAGAAGGCGACCCTGGTCGTCCACCAAGGCGAAGTGCTGCTGGCCGTAGCTAGCAAGAAGCCTGAAAGCTACCAGACATCTGAAAGGGAGGCGCATGATTAAATTTATTATCAAAACGATTCTGCAATTCGTCCTCATCCTGCTCTGTGTCAGCTTTATCTCCTTTTTACTGGTTTATCTAGCACCGGGAGATCCGGCTGAGAGCATTCTCAACGCTCAGGGAATTCCTTTTACCAAGGAACTGCTGGAAATCAAGCGGGCGGAAATGGGCCTGAATGGCAGCTTTATGGAGCAATATCTGGCCTGGCTGGGCAGGATTGTCCATGGCGACTTTGGTGTGACCTATAATTCCGGAGCTTCGGTCTGGGAGCAGCTTGTTTTCTATTTTCCCAATACAGTCTACCTAGCTTTTTATACCCTGCTAGCAACTCTGGGAATTTCCTTGCCGACAGCTCTCTACACATCCTACCATGCTGGAAAGCCGGTTGACCGCTTCTTGATGGCAGGTCTGGCTTTTCTGAATGCCATTCCTAGCTTTGTTATGGGGATTATCCTGATTCTGATCTTTTCTGTTCAGCTGCACTGGCTTCCCATTCAGGCAACGGCCAATGAGCTGGGCTTAGTCTTGCCAGTCATAACACTGGCCATGATCATGTCCACTCGCTATATTCCGCAGCTGCGGACCGCTCTGATAGAAGTGCTGCATTCACCAGAAGTCGAAGGTGCGCGGGGTCGGGGGATTCGAGAGGGGCATATCCTTTTGCATGACGTGATTTACAATGTCCTGCCCTTTCTTCTCACCTTGGTCAGCCTTTCTCTGGGCTCGCTCTTGGGTGGTGTAGCTATTATCGAGCATCTCTTTTCCTGGCCGGGTATCGGTAAGATGCTGATTGGAGTAGTTGCCAAGCGGGATTATCCCCTCATTCAGGGGGCGGTCCTCTTTATTACAGCTGGGGTCTTGACTGTAAATCTAGTCTTTCAGCTGCTTACGGTTTGGCTCAATCCTCGCGTCCGACTGGCTCAGGAAAATCCCAAACTGCTGCCGCGCATGAAGAGACTAAAAACAAGCAAGGAGGGCTCGTATGGATAAGAAAATCAATCGAAAACTCTTAGTCTTGGGCGGCCTTATCATCCTGGCCCTGGTCCTATCCTCCTTGGCTCCTCGTCTCTTGGGTGACAGTTTGACCAAGGTCAATCTGGGACAAGCCCTGCAAGGACCGAGCAGCAGTGAGTGGTTCGGAACAGACGCTCTAGGCCGGTCTGTCTTTGCGCGTGCAGTAAGCGGAGGTGCGGAAACAGTTCTGCCAGCCCTGATGATTCTAATGCTGATTGCGGCGGTGGGCTCCTTTATCGGGGTGACCAGCGCCTTCATTGGAGGGAAATTCGACCAGTTCATCTTGCTAGTAATCACTGCTTTTCAATCTTTCCCATCTATCATTTTGGTCATTGCTATCGTCAGTATCTTGGGCATCGGTCTCCAGCAAACCCTCATCGCTATCTGCCTGACGGCCTGGACCAAGTATGCCTACCTGATGCGTTCCATGACCCTGCAGCTGAAAAATGAACCCTATATCCAGTCCTCGAAAATGTATGGCAATAGTTTTTGGACGACTCTGAAAAACTATTATTTCCCCAGTCTTTTTCCTCAGATTCTGACGACTATGAGCTTTGACATCAGCACCATTATCATGGAAATCGCTGGTCTCAGCTTTGTCGGTCTGGGAGCACAGGCACCGTCGCCTGAGTGGGGAGCCATGATCAATGACGGCCGGATTTACATTCAGGAAGCCCCTTGGATTGTGGTCTTCCCTTGTATCTTGCTGATTCTGACCATTCTCCTCTTTACCAAATTCGGAGACGCTCTGAACAGCAAGTACAACCGCATGAGTTAATCATCAAAAAAACACAAACTGCAGCCCCTTATCTCTTGGGACTGCGATCATAAAAATATGAATACAAGAAAGTGATTCAATAAAAATGAGAAAAAAATTATTTTTATTAGTTGTCCTCTTGCTGCCTTTATTCTTGGTAGGCTGCCAGCAAAACTCAAACTCATCCAAACAGGTCAATGAGAAAGACAAACTCACCATGGTCTGGGGAGAGGACTTTGGGGATGTCAATCCTCACCGCTACAATCCAGACCAATTTGTCATTCAGGATATGGTCTATGAAGGCCTAGTCCGCTACGGTGACAATGGTAAAATCGAGCCAGCCTTAGCTGAAAGCTGGGATATTAGCGAAGATGGTAAAACCTATACCTTCAAGCTGAGAAAGGCAAAATTCTCAGACGACTCTGACTTTAATGCTGAGAATGTCAAACGGAATTTCGATACTGTCTTTTCAGAGGAAAATAAGAAAAACCACACTTGGTTTGACTTCACCAATCAGCTGGAAAGCTATCGAGTTGTAGATGAGCATACCTTTGAGATTAAGCTCAAACAAGCCTACAGTGCGACTCTCTATGATTTATCAATGATTCGTCCGATCCGCTTCATAGCTGATGCTGCCTTCCCTGACGGAGATGACACGACTAAGGACAACCTCAAAAAGCCAATCGGAACAGGTCAATGGGTTGTCAAAGACAAGAAGCAAAACGAGTACATTACCTTTACCCGTAACGAAAATTACTGGGGTGAAAAGCCTAAATTGAAAGAAGTAACGGTCAAGATTATTCCAGATCCACAAACCCGTGCTCTTGAGTTTGAGTCTGGCAATGTTGACTTGATATATGGAAATGGCGTTATCGGTCTGGATAACTTTGCCAAGTATGCCAAGGATGACAAGTACACAACGGATGTATCACAACCAATGTCCAGCCGCCTCATGCTCTTGAATGCCAAGCAGGAAATCTTCAAAGACAAGACTGTCCGTCAGGCGATGAACCATGCAGTTGATAAGAAGTCTATCGCGAAAGACATTTTCCGCGGAACAGAAACACCAGCTGACACCATCTTCTCTAAGTCTACACCGCACTCTGACGCCAATCTGACTCCCTATGAATACGATATCGAGCTGGCTGAAAAAATGCTGGATCAAGCAGGCTGGAAGAAAGGCTCTGACGGTATCCGCGAAAAAGACGGCAAGAAATTGAGCCTAAATGTTCCTTATATCTCGTCTAAGGCGACAGACAAGGACTTGGTTGAGTACTTCCAAGGAGAATGGAAGAAAATCGGAATTGATGTTCAGCTCAAAGCGATGGAAGAAGATGACTACTGGGAAAATGCCAAGACAGGAAACTTTGACCTGATGTTGACGTATTCTTGGGGAGCACCTTGGGATCCACATGCTTGGATGACTGCCCTGACTTCACCAGCTGACCATGGCCACCCAGAAAATGTTTCCCTAGAAGCTCTGCCATCTAAGCCAGAAATTGATAAAATTATCAAGGCGACTCTGGTCGAACCAGATGAGGCAAAAGTCGATGAAGGCTACAAGAAAGTCCTCACCATGCTCCACGATGAAGCTATCTATATTCCAATCACTTACCAATCCGTTGTTTCCGTCTATCGCAAGGGAGAACTCGATGGCATGCGCTTTGCCCCAGAAGAAAATGCTTTCCCACTGCGCTATATTGAGAAAAAATAAAAGCTGACTTCATAACTGTAAATTTTAATATAAAGGGAGTAGTGCTGCTAAGTTGAAATGCTTATCAGCCGCCCCTTTTCTTTTAAGGACTATGAAAAAAGATTTATTAAAAAAAATAGTTTCTTTCCTAGCTGCCCTGTTGATGATATCAGTATTGACCTTTCTCTTGGCCAAGCTATCCTCAGCTGATCAAGCAGAAAATTATTTAAGGGTATCTAAGATTCAAGTGACTCCTCAATCTTTGGAAAAAGCCAGAGATTATCTGGGCCTCAATCAACCTTGGCCCCAGCAGTATCTAGGTTGGCTGACAAAGGCGCTTCGTGGGGATTTTGGGACGTCTTATCTATTAAAGGTTCCTGTCCTGCCCTTGGTGCTGGAGCGTTTCCAGTCGACCCTTTCTCTAAGCCTGACATCTTTTGCTCTCATTTTGCTTACGTCCATTCCTTTGGGAATTTTTAGTGCAGTCTACAAGGGTTCTCTCTTTGATAAGGTCACTCGTTTTCTATCCTTTTCCAGCGTTTCCATGCCTAGCTTTTGGTTAGGCTACATGCTGATTGTGATTTTTGCTGTTCAGCTCAGATGGCTGCCCGTTTCGGGCAAGCAGGACCTTAGCAGCTTGATTCTTCCTAGTCTGACCCTCAGTATGTCATTGATTGGCCAATATACCGCTTTGATCCGCAAGGCCGTGCTGGAGCAGATGAACAGTGTTCATGTTGAAAATGCCCTCCTGCGCGGAGTCAGCAAGTTCTTCCTGGTCAAGAATCATCTCTTGAGAAATTCCCTGCCAGCCATTGCGACAGGCCTGAGCCTGACCTTGGTCTATCTCCTGACAGGCTCCTTAATTGTCGAAGAAGTCTTCTCCTGGAATGGCGTCGGCTCCCTCTTTGTAGATGCGCTGCAGTCTGTGGACCTGCCCATTATCCAGTGCTGCATGCTTTTATTTGGCCTATTATTCTTGGGAAATAATATTCTAACCCAGCAGCTGCCGCTCTGGATAGACCCTAGAGTCAGAAAAAGGAGGAGCAATGTCTAAACGATTTATTTTTTCAAGTGTCATTTTGCTGGCCCTCTTCATCTGCGCTCTCTTTGCTCCCTATCTATCCTCTTTTGATCCCCAGCATGTAGAAATCTCAAACAAACTAATGGCGCCTGACGCTGTTCATCTGTTGGGAACTGATCAGCTGGGCAGGGACATTTTGTCTCGTCTGCTGCACGGGGCTCGTTATTCTCTCTTTTTATCCTTGGCTATCAGTCTGCTGGAAGTGGTCATCGGTGTCACAGTCGGCTTGCTAATCGGATGGTACCAGGGAAAGGCTGAAGCGACCTTCTTATGGTTTGCAAATGTTATTTCTGCCTTTCCTAGCTTCCTGCTATCGCTAGCTACTGTTGGGATATTGGGGCAAGGAATGATCAATATGATTCTAGCTATTGTCATCATAGAGTGGGTCTACTATGCAAGGGTGACGGCCAATCTGGTCAAGAGTGCCAAAGAGGAAGCCTATGTTATTTCTGCCCAGACTATGGGACTTTCTCAGATTCATATCCTCAAAACCCATATCCTGCCCTTTATCTACAAGCCTATTTTGATTATTGTGCTCATGAATATTGGGAATATCATTCTCATGATTTCTGGTTTTTCCTTTCTGGGAATCGGTGTCCAGCCCAACATTACCGAGTGGGGCATGATGCTGCATGATGCTAGAAGCCATTTTCAAACGGCAACTTGGATGATGCTGGCGCCCGGACTGGCTATCTTTCTGACTGTGGTCGCCTTTAATCTATTTGCCGAATGCTTTGAAGAGAAAGGCTGGAAACAGATATGGAAAAAATAGCTGTAAAGAAACTGACAGCCCAGATTGAGGGAAAGACCATTCTGCAGGACATCAGCTTTGAAGTGGAGGCGGGTCAGTCTCTGGTCATCATTGGGGAGAGTGGTTCTGGTAAAACCCTCTTAACCAAGATATTGATTGGGCAGCTACCTTCATCTTTAAGCCTGCAAGGAGAAGTTCACTACGGCACCATGGCTTTGGAGCGAAATTCTCTCAAAGCTTGGCAGCAGCTGCGAGGCAGTCAAGTGGCCTATATGTCTCAAAATCCGATGGCTATGTTCAATCCCTTTCAGACCATTCAAAGTCATTTTTGGGAGACCCTGCGCAGCCATAGTAAGATTTCAAAAAGCGCTTGTCTGGCTAAGGCCGTGGCCTCTATGAAAGAAGTCAGACTGGGAGAGCAGGAAGAACTTTTGAAAAAATATCCTTTTGAGCTCAGCGGCGGTATGCTGCAGAGGGTCATGCTGGCTATCTTGCTCTGCCTAGAGCCAGAGACCATCATTTTGGATGAGCCTACTTCAGCGCTGGATATCCATAACCGAGAGCAGATTATCCTCATCTTAAAGGAGCAGTTGGCTAAAGGCAAGACTCTCATCACAGTGACCCATGATTATCATTTGGCGCGGGAGCTTGGAGGCAAGATGCTTGTCATGTACCAAGGGGCTATCATAGAGAAAGGGCCGGTGTCCAAGCTCCTCGAAAGTCCTTCGCAGACCTATAGCCAAGACCTTATCTTAGGAAATCCATACGAACGGTTGGTGAGACAAGATGCTGGAATGTAGACATGTTTTTAAAAAATTCGATGGTAAAATGGTTGTCAGAGACTGTAACTTCTCCGTCCAGAAGGGTGAAATGATCGGTCTGATGGGCGAGAGCGGCAGTGGTAAGAGCACGCTGGCTAAATTGCTGATTGGTCTAGAAAAGCCCAGTCAAGGACAGGTCTTACTGGATGGCCAGCCCTACTCAGTCAAAAAGTCTGGCGTGAGAATTCTGCTGGTTTTTCAGGACTCGCTCCATTCAGTCAATCCACACTTTACAGTCGAGCAGGTCTTGACAGAGGCTCTGCCAAAAGATGTGGCTAGAGAAGAGATAGAAGCCATTCTAGAAGACGTCGGTCTGGATAAAAGCTATCTGACTCAGCCAGCGCGCCAGCTCAGTGGAGGCCAGCTCCAACGGATTTGCATCGCCCGCGGCCTGCTCTTAAAGCCAGATATTCTCATCTTTGATGAGGCTCTGAGCGGTTTGGATCCCATTGTTCAGGGAAGGTTGTTACGCCTCTTATATGATTTGTGGGAGAAATACCAGCTGACCTATCTTTTCATCTCGCATGACTTCAAGCTGAGCTATGCTCTCTGCCATCGGATTTTAGTCATGGCAGACGGAGAAATCGTTGATGAGATAAAGGACTTTGAGCTTCCTATCCAGGCTTGTCACCCCGTGACAAAAAAATTGATAGGCGACAAGGGACATTTTAGCTGATGAATATTTTAACTAGCTGATCAATTTTAAAATTTAAAATAAAGGAACATATATGAAACGTACATTTGAAACGAGAAAACTTTACTTCGGCTTTCCAGTCTTCTTTTTAGGCTATAAGGACGATGTGCACGGCTATAATATTTCGACCTCAAGCTCGGTTTATTCCTTGGGCAGCATGATGGTTATTGCCATGCGTACTAAGGGAAATGCCATTACAGAGATTACCAAACACCAGCAATTCACAGTCAATGTCCCTGAGAAGGATTTGACCAAAGAGTCTGAAATTGCTGGCTTCAACAGCCGCAAGGACAAGTTTGCTCTGACCGGTCTCAGCTACACAATCGGCGAGACGGTGGATGCTCCGCTGGTAGACCAATGCCCTGTGTCCATTGAGTGTCAGGTGCTGGATATGGTCGAATGCGGTGCCTTGACCAATGTCATCGCCCGTGTCACTCGGCGCGTGGTTGATGAAGACTTGATTGATGAGAATGACGCTTTCCGCAGTGATCGTTTTTCTCCTATCAGCTACATGGGAGATGGAGATGGCCGGCTTTACCGCTATTTCAGCGACGAGTCAGTCAAGATGGGCTCTATCATCAAAGAAATCCGCAAACAAGAAGAAAAATAAAGAAACCGCTGAGATATTTAGGTCTCAGCGGTTTAGTTTTCTATCACAAGCTTTTCTTCTAGGCCAAATTTCTCTAGAAAACGGTCTTGCTCTTCTTGGATTTGCGGGGTCGGATTTTTGATGCCCATGACCAGTTCTATCATCTCCGGATGGACCTCACGCACCAGCTGACCCAGAGCCCAGATAGCTGTAGCGACATGAATCGGATTTTGCCCCTTGTCGATAATTTCCAGCATTTTAGGAATGGCAGAGCGGTCATTGGCATTTGCCAGAGCGATAATGGCATTGCGCTGCAGGATATTTTTCCCCCGCCAGCTGCCGGCCACATGACCGAATTTCTCTTTAAACTGACCGTTGGAAAGCTCCAAGAAAGGCAGGAGTTCTGGATGAGAAAGGTCGGGGTCAATCTCTGTCGCCAGAGGATTGTCCAAACCTTTATTGTAAGGGCAGCAAATTTGGCAGATATCACAGCCATAGATGACAGTCTTAATCTTCTTGCGAAATTCCAGATCCATGACGCCCTTGTCCTGAGTCTGAAAGGACAGACAGCGCTTGGCATTCATGCTGCCATCGCCAATCAAGCAGGAAGTAGGACAGGCTGTCACGCAGCGATTGCAGTCTCCGCATCCGTAGTCGACGGGCTGATCGGGCTCGATGTCCAGATTGGTGATGAGCTCTCCTAAAAACATATAGGAGCCAAATTCCTTGGAGATGACCAAGCCGTTCTTGCCGATAAAGCCGATTCCTGCTCTCTGGGCTACGGCGGTATCGACCAAGGCGCCCGTGTCGACCATGCCCTTGTATTCAAAGTCAGCGGTCAGCTCTTCGATTCCCTTGGCAAGCCGGTCCAGCTTGTCCTGCAGGACATAGTGGTAGTCCAGCCCCCAGCTGTTAGGGGTAAATTTCCCACGTTTATAGGCCGTTTTCTGAGGTTGCTGCTTGAGCTTGTGGGGGTAGGCGACTGCTATAGAGATGATGGTCTTGGCTGAAGCCAGACTCAGCTTGGGCTTGATCCGTTCTTCGATGTTTTTATGTTCAAATCCTGAATTTCGCCCTTCTTCTACAGCCAAGCGCAGCGACTTCTCCAGATAGTCGAAATCATCCGCTGTCGTAAAGCCAATCTTAGAAATCCCAATGTCTTTTGCTAAGTTAATAATTTCTTCTTTGATATTCATCCTTTCTATTATAGCGGAAAAATGCCAACTTGGCGAATGATTGAGAAAGGGAACTATCCTATAGAGATATACCTATAGTTTTATAAGACTTCCTTAGCCTATATACTGTATGATATAATGAAATGTGGAATTTTTTTATAGAAAGTTCCGCAAAGTTTAGGGGAAATTTTATAAAGTTAAACAATGGGAGTTTACAAAATGAAAAAGAGATATTATGAATTTTTGAATGTTCTTGTTACGGATTGTAATCCAATCAGAAACTTAGATTTTTATAAGGCTGGTTTAATTGAGTTATTTTTTATCTCACTGGTATTTATCGCTTCTATTTTCTTACGCGGTGAGATGCATCACCTGAGCATGATGGTCATGAATTTTACTATCATTCACGCGCTTATCTTGTTTCTGGCCTTTTTGCTCTTCCAAAAGTTTTTTGATACCAAAGCCTTGCAGCTCATTCCGACCAGCTCTTACCTATTTCTTCATTTTGAATTGCTTTTTTGGGGCTCCATCTTTTTTGGTGAGAACCACTTAGCATTTTTTATGATTTTTATCATACTCAGCTTGTCTTATCAGTTGATTAATTTGCTCTATCAGATGGTGATCGTTTCAAAATTGAGATATTTTGAACAGAAACAAAAGATCAATATTTTGCAGATTCACGCCATCGTCCTGTGCTGCCTGTCAGCAGCAGTAGCAGTCATCACTCGCCTGTTTATGCTGTCAGGACTCTATATGATTATTGCTTTGGTAGGCTTGAGTATCGCATTGACGCCCTTGTATCTATTGGGCTATGCACAAGTTTTCACAGGCTGGAGAAATCAAGTGCCTGATAAATTGTAGAATTGAAGGGGGATTGTCTAAGAAACGATTTCCCTTTTTTTATTAAGAGGGAAGCTGGAAATATAAACGTATCCTCTATAACTGGATTGTTTATCAAGAATGATTTAAAATGGATAAGAGTAATTAATACTGAGAAGCTTAGAAGAAACAAAAATATCAATACAGGAGCTGCGAAATGAAGAAAAAATATTACGATTTTTTGAATATGATTATTATAGATTATAGTCCAATAAATAATTCAGATTTTTACAAATCTTTTCTAATAGAACTAATTTTTGCTTTGCCAGTACTTATAGCTTGGATATTCTTAACAGGCGAGATGCGTCAGTTGAATCTGTTGGTCATTTATTTTATGACTGCTCATATTGTTGCCATGGCATTAGCTTTCTTATTGTTTCAAAAGAAAGCTGAATCTATATTTTTGCAACTTATTCCCACAGGTTCTTGTATCTTACTTCACTTTGAAATTCTATTTTGGTGCTCTATCTTTTTTGAGAAATCCTATCTCATGGTATTTTTATTATTTGTTTTAGCAAGTGCGTCTCACCAACTGATAAATTTTATCTATCAGATATTAATTGTCTCAAAAGTTGAGCATCTAGAATTTAATCTGAGAAATAATGTTTTACAAGCACCGAACTCTATTCTAGCTATTGTATCAGCAGCTATAGGAATTGTTTCTTATTTATTCAAGTTGCCAACAGCTTATGCTATAATTTCTTTAGTGGGCATCAATATTGTATTTTTTCAGCCACTTTTGTTAAACTATACTCGAGTTTTCACAGGTTGGAGAAAACAAGAAGTAAATATAAAAAAGAGTGGAGTAGAATAAATGAAGATTGACATCATGCTTTTTCACGAGAATGGTAAAGTCTATTATTATGATATGGAAACCAATAAAATTGCTATATGGTATAACTCAATTTGTTCAAGAAAATGGAGAATCCTATAAATATATGAAATCAAAAGAAAATAAATAATAGAAGGAGTCAGCTGATGCAAAGACAAGGAACTGGTGAACAGCGCTATAAAGCATTGAAGAAAAAAAGTACTTATCAACTTCTTTCTGGTATTGCCTTCTGGATTTTTGTAGTTTATATATGGCTCAAATTAAAGTCTGACAGCGTATGGTACTGGATAGCTTTTGTTTTTCTTTTAGCCTATTACATCTATGGAGAAATACAATGGGCACTCCGAACCAATAATCTATTTTTAGAGGATATTGATTTAGATGCCTATAGATATTTTGTAGGGATTTGCAAACCTGGGAAAACAACGGAAACTATCTATTTTACTACATTTAGAAAATGTAGGATAGAGCTTGCCGAAGGAAGATTTAAAGATGCTCTGAGTATATTAGAAACAACGATTTCAAATCATAGTTTAGAGAAAGTAACAACTTTTAGACAGCTAACGATTTTTAGACAATTGATACTGTGTTCTATTCATTTAGCAGACGAAGAGAAGTATCAATATTGGCTGTCTCGTTTGCAAGGAGTGGCGACCAATAGAAAATCCCTTTTAAAGCTCAAAGATTCTTTGCTAGAAGAAATGCAAGCGATTCATGATTTAGTAATAAATAAACAGCCCAATCCCTTTTTTGAGACTCATCCTGCTAAAAATAAGTTTTCTTATTTGTTTAATCTTTACTACAAAGGCATAAATGCGCAGCTCAATCGTGATGAAGAAAAGGCGCTGACATGTTTTGAGGAATTGGCCAAAGATAATGAACAGTTATTTATCGTTCAACAAGCAAAAGAAGAGTTGAGAAAAGCAATGATTGCTTAAAAAAGTAGGAGGTTAGTTTCTTTAATGGTAAAGATAAATAGAAAAGATAAAGCGAAGATTACTAATATAGAAAGAGAAAGATACCATGGTCCTTTGATTACAGATGGTGTCAGTTTAGGATACATTAAGATTTATCCATGGATAAATTTACCATTTTGCTCATTTTTCTTTTACTGGGCCCTTATAGGTGAAACAGGAAGTCGTCAGGGATGGATTAAAATTCTATTTTTGACTTGCATCATTCTTAATGTGGTAAGTATTTTATTTGCTTTTTCTAAGTTTCTAATCAATCGATTTAAATTTTTAACCTATATTCTGATTGCTTTGCTTACTTGGAGCGCATTAGTTTGGATCAATTTTATCGGAATGTTGATGTTTGCAATAGTAGGAGATTCAAAAAGTATAGAGGGAATATATCAATCCCCTCTCACTCCATTTTATGTAATATTGATGATGTTCCTTTTTATCTTTGCTTGTGGCCTCTATGCTTGGTACTATCTCCCAAAGAATCAGGGGAAAGTCTGGGCTTTTAATCAAGTAAAAGAGGGAGATAGAAAGAAAACATGGTGGAATAATTTTGCTATAGCTTTTGCTGGGGCAACAATCATTCCTTCTCTCCTAACGGGTTATATTCAGAATACTTTTGGTATTTTATTGGGAATTTTGTTAACCTTGACGCTGACAGCTGTTATGGTAGATGCGGTTTATGCAGCTATTTATATAAGGAAGCATCCGAAAAGTGATGAACTGATTTGAGGTGTTTTTAGTAGCTGACAAAAAGTTGAGTGGTGTTCCGAATATCTCCTATGTAGTTAAACAGTTATAGCGTTTATATTCTAAAAGTTTGCTAAGGTAGAGAAATAATTTTTCTCTGCCTTTATTTTTTACAAATTTGAAAGCGCTTCATTGACAAAGTTAATCAGATAGTTTATAATATAATAACAGTATAGAAAATGGCAAGGAAGCCTGATTTGATCGCAATGAAGCGAGTGTTTCAGAATCAAAGGGGTTTTCTCTGCCATTTTTTTGCGCACTATTATTTTTTTATGGAGGATTGTTTCTATGCGGACAAAAGGAATTGTGCTGCTTTGTAGTTTGGCTTTGCTTCTGGGAGCTTGTCAAGCGGGGAATAATAAGACGACGACGGAGTCATCCTCGGCTAAGACGGAGACAACAGATAAGGACAAGGCTAAGACTTTGGATAAGGGCGTCTGGGAAGACAAGCTTTATGCCCGTCTGACCAAGCTCATCAAGGAAAATGGGAACACCAGCTCTAGCTACGATAAAAATAAAAAACCTTATGCCGTCTTTGACTGGGACAATACGACAGTCATTAACGACATTGGCGAAGCAACCTTTACCTATCAAATTGAAAATCTGGCCTTTAAGATGACTCCGGAAGAATTTGACCAAGCAGTGCGGACCAATATACCAAGCGACGATTTCGTTGAGGATTTCCATAACAAAGATGGTGAACCAGTGAACATTGACAAGATTGCAGCTGACTTGCTTTCTGACTACACGGCTATTTACAATAGCTATAAGGGAATGCAAGGAGACAAGTCTCTGGAAGAAGTCAAAAAGACCGATGAATACCAAGACTTTGCTGCTAAACTCCGCTATCTTTACGAAGCGATTGGTGATACCTTCAGCTCTGACATCAGTTATCCATGGGTGACCTACCTCTATGCAGGTATGACTTCTGAAGAAGTTCAAGCCCTATCTGAAAAGTCTATTGACCAGGCTCTTCAAGACAAGCTAACTTCTGAAACTTGGGAAAGTCCAGAAGGCTTGAAAGGTGAGTCAGGCCAAATCACTGTGACCTTCAAGCGCGGTGTTCGCTCAGTCAAGGAAATGCAAAATCTCTATAAGACTCTGATGGCTAACGGCATTGATGTCTATATCTGCTCAGCGTCTTATATCGATGTGATTATCCCTTATGCTAGCAATTCTAAGTATGGCTACAATATTCCTAAAGAAAATGTTACTGGTATGCGCCTGAAAAAGGATGATAAGGGTGTGATTCAGCCAGAATACGATACCAACTATGCTCAGACTCAGGGTGAGGGCAAGACAGAAACCATCAAGAAGCTAATTGCTGTCAATCATGACAATCAAGAACCAATCCTGATTGCCGGCGACAGTAATGGTGACTATGCTATGCTCAAGGACTTCCCTAAACTGCAAATGGGTATCATCTTCAATCTTCTGAGAGATCCTAGCAAGGGAATCGGTCTTTTGCAAACTAAGGCAATTGAAACTTACGGCCAGGAAGATGCCCTTTACTATCTGCAAGGCCGCGATGAAAATAAAGGTGTACTGCTCAATGGCAGGGAAACTATCAAACTAGATAGTAAGGAAGCCCAGCTAAGCAGATAGCAGGCAGTTCCCTGTCATAGAGAGGAATGGATGCAAAATATGAAAAAAATCATGTTTGTCGGTCCGGTCGGAGTGGGTAAGACTACTCTGACCCAGCGACTGAAAGGCTTGGAGCTAAGCTATTTTAAGACTCAGGCTATTGAGTTCTATGATGCCATCATTGACACGCCCGGAGAATTTCTCCAGCATCGTAAGTATTATAATGCTCTGAACGTGACTGCAACGGAGGCTGATGTGATTGGTCTCTTGGTGGCGGCTTCCAATCAGATGCAGACCTTTCCTCAAGGATTTTCTTCCCTCTTCAATAAAGAAGTGATTGGCATTGTCACCAAGATTGATATGGCTGATAAGGAAGAGCAGATTGAAAAAGCACGGCGGCAGCTGAAAGCAGCTGGAGCCAAGGAAATTTTTGAAATATCAGCGACGGAAAATGAAGGAATTGACCGTCTCCAGGCTTATCTGGAGGCAGACTAGGGATGAAAAGCCGAATATGGTATACTAGATTCTAACAAGGAATCGAGGAAGGAATGTCTATTTATGAAAGTAGAGCACGGTGGAAATGCGGCAGCTTTGGCTGAGGAATTTGGTTTTTCTCTAGAAGACTGTCTGGATTTCAGTGCCAATATCAACCCTTTGGGGATTTCTCCGCGGCTGAGGGCTTGTCTGACCGAGTCCATTGATTGGCTGGTTCATTATCCAGACATCAGCTACAGTCGCTCCAGAGAGCTTTTGGCACATCATCATGGACTAGAAAAGGACAAGGTCCTGTTGGCAAATGGTGCGGTAGAAGTCTTTTATGAGCTGGCCCGCTTCCTGCGTCCAAAAACGGTCCTGACTCTGAGCCCTACTTTCATGGAATATGAAAAAGCCTTTTCGCAAGTGCAGGCCAAGGTGGAGCGCTTTAGCCTTCCTTCTCCATCCTATGAGTGGAATCTAGCTGACATGTTGCCGGCCTTGGATTCACTGACTGCAGGAGACGCTGTACTCATCTGCAATCCCAATAATCCGACAGGTACCCTGATTCGGTGTACTGAATTAGAAAAGTTAGCTGACTACCTGCAGGAGCGGCAAATCTTTTTGATACTGGATGAGGCTTTTATGGACTTTCTGGACGATGAGGAGTCCTATAGCTTCGTATCATGTCTGGCTACCTATCCAAATGCAGTAGTGGTGCGGTCTCTGACCAAGTTTTATGCTATTCCTGGTCTGAGGCTGGGCTATGCTCTTAGCTGCCATCCAACTTGCTTTGATGAGATAGAGGGGAGTCGCGCTCCTTGGTCGGTCAATGCCATGGCGGATCAGGCCCTGCCTGTCCTTTTGGAGGATCAGGACTATCAGGAAGCTACCAAGCAGTGGCTTCGAGTAGAAAGAGATTTCCTTTTTCAAGGACTGACTGCATTTTCACAGCTTCGGCCGGTCAAGCCTAGTGTCAACTATATCTTCTTTGAATATTTAGGTCGGCTGGACCTGCGTCAGGAGCTTCGGCAGAGAAAGATTTTTATCCGTTCCTGTCAAAATTATCATGATCTGACAGACCGGCATTACCGTATAGCCATCCGCAGCCATCAGGAAAATGAACAGCTTCTGGCTTGTCTGACAGAAGTCTTGGCGAAAGAGGCTCCTTATGACTAAGGGAATCGTGTCTTGTCCAGGTTCCTGCGGTGAGTTATTTCAAGGTTTAGTAGGAGAGCAGGAAGTCCTGCTCTCCTATGGGATTGAGAAGCGCAGTCGAGTGAGATTGGACGGAGCTTCGTCTCTCGCAAGGCAAGTCCAAGGTGAAAAGGTAAGGCGAGCTTTGGAGCTCCTGCCTGAGTCCAATGTTTTCTCTTTTGTTCAGGAGTCAGACCTGCCTATCAGCAAGGGCTATTCTAGTAGCACAGCAGATATGGTTAGCTGCCTGCAGGCAGCTGCTCTGGGGCAGAAGCAGCTTCTAAAAGCAGCGGATTTGACGCGTCTCTGTGCCAAGATTGAGCCTACTGACTCGGTGGCTTTTGCGGACTGGACGGTCATTAATCCCCTGACTGGTCGAGTGGTCTGGCAGACAGACTGGCGACCGGAGCTCTATGTTTATATCTTGGAGCCTGTGGAGATGGTGACAACTCTTGACTTGGTTCGGATGAAGGACAGTCCTAGCTATCCGCTTGAGGAGTCCAAGCGCTTGCTTCCTCTCTTTCAGGCGGCTTGTCAGGAGAAGAGTTTGGAAAAACTTGGCCATTTAGCGACCTATAGTGCTTTGTTGAATAACCAACGGCTGCCCAAGCCCTATCTGGAAGAATTACTGAATTTGGTAAAAAAATACCAATGCTTAGGGCTCAATGTTGCCCATAGTGGCACATTAGTTGGTCTGCTGCTGAGCAGGGGACAGCTAGAAGTCTTGCCCAAGCTAGAGGCTGAACTAGCTCGCTCAGCCAGCGGGGCTTATTATCAGACTCGGACCTTGAGCAGGATTATTTTTGAAGGGGTGCAGCCGGTCAGGGAGGAGATAGACTAGTTTGAAAGACTTAGAAAAAATTATTGAGCAGATTCTTCCGATAGACAGAGACAAACTTCAAGAAGGCCAGCGCTACTGTGATCAGCTAGGAAAGCCGCCAGGCTCCTTGGGTAAGCTCGAGACTATCTATGCTCGCTTGCATGCTATGTTTTCTGGTCCCATTGATTTAGAGAAGAAGATTGTTCTCGTCTACGTGGCAGATAATGGCATCGTGGCTGAAGGCGTTTCTGCTAATCCTCAGGAAACGACCTATACTGTTGCTTGCAATATTCTAGCAGGGAAGTCAGGCTTGTGTGCTATTTCCAAACATGCAGGTTCAGACATCTGCCTGGTAGACATTGGCTGCAAGAAGGATATTTTTGAGGAAAATAAGGACAAGGTCTGTCATGGGACGCGTAATATGCTTGTGGATCCAGCCATGACTCGCGAGCAGGCCATAGCGGCAATTCTAGTCGGCTACAAGAAGACTGAGGCCTTAATCAAAGACGGCTATCGTCTCTTTGGAACAGGAGAAATGGGGATTGGCAACACCACCACCTCAGCTGCTGTTATTGCTGCAGTTCTCGGTCTCAAAGCAGAAGATGTCACAGGCTATGGAGCTGGTCTGACTCTGGATATGAAAGCTCATAAAACAGCTGTTATCCAGCAGTGTTTGGATCGTCATGCTCCTTATGGAGATATTCTGGATCTGGCCGCTAAGCTTGGTGGGCTAGATATGTTGGCTATGGCAGGCACTCATCTCGCCTGTGCCCGCTATCAGCTGCCATGTGTAGTGGACGGTCTTATCTCTCTGACGGGGCTTTTGATTGCCCATCAGCTGACTCCTCATGTCTTGGACTATAGCTTTGCTTCCCATGCTTCGACGGAGCCTGCTTACAGACTGGTCAGTGACTTTCTAGGACTTGAGCCCATGCTTTTGCTGGACATGCGACTGGGTGAAGGCTCGGGCTGTCCTTTGGCTTTCTTTCTGCTGGAAAATGCTGTTTATACCATGGAGCACATGCCAACCTTTGCAGAAGGCAGTTTGAAAGAAGAAGATTATGTTGATATTCGCAAAAATGTGACTTAAAGGAGGAAAAATATGCAACTCTATACAAAAACAGGTGATAAGGGCTTGACCAAGCTAGTTGGCGGTCAAAGTGTCGCCAAGGATGCAGAACGGGTTAATGCTTACGGGACCATTGATGAGCTTAACTCTTGGATTGGTTATACCATTACCAAGCTGGACAAGGATGATAAGCTGAGAGATGAGCTGCTCCAGCTGCAGCATTATCTCTTTGACTGTGGTTCAGACCTCTCTACACCAAAGGGAGTTTACCCTTATAAGGTCGATCAGCAACTGATTGACTGGATTGAGGAGAGGATTGATACCTACGCAGAAATTCCACCGGCTCTGGAAAGATTTATCCTGCCAGGCGGTGACGAGATTGCTTCCATGATTCATGTGGCTCGGACCATTGCAAGACGGGCAGAGCGTCATATCGTAGGGGCTATGTGGACTACAGAAATTAACAATAATGTCCTGATTTTTGTCAACCGTCTATCAGATTACTTCTTTGCCTTGGCTCGAGTAATCAACTTTACTAAAAATCAAGAAGACATCGCCTATGAAAGAGGTGCTAAGGTCTTCCACAATATCACCAAGGCAGATGTTGAGCGTTGGGCAAGCAAACGCCAGTGACAAAAAGAAACAGAAAAAGTTCTGTCTTTCCAAATTGACTTTACCAAGTCTTGGAAGGACAGAACTTATTTTGATGTTCTAAAAAAGAAAGCCGCCTATACATCTTCGTATCTTTATGCTAAGCTTCGTTGATTAGCACTAGCTTTCCAATTATTGACTCTGCTCCTTTGCAGAAAGACAAGTGAAACCTCATCTTTAGAAAATTAACGTACTTAAACGTAGAGTCAATAATGGAAACTAAGCTAAAATGTTTGTTCCAAACTGACATCACTACCTTACATCGAGGCATGAAATCTACTAAAATTTAAGAATAAAGACCTGACTTAAAGCTGAAAAGCTTATCACAGTGGCGGGACCGCGCTGGATTTGCACCAGACTTCCATACCCTTAAAAGTACTAAAATCAATTTCCTAGTAACTAGATTGTAACACCTTTCACAGGGAATTACAAGGAAAATGAACTAAATTTTAATAAAAATTTAATTCTTCAAATAAACTTGCCTTTGCTGTGAGATGCGGCACTAAAAATTTCTTATATTAATGACTTTTTTATTGCCATGAAAGCGCTTTTGTGTTATAATTCAATATAGTACAAAGGGGTACTGAAGATAAATAAGCAATGAAGCTATATGAAAATGCTGTGACGTGTGTAGGGGAGCAGTCTTATTTTCATATAGTTTCTTTTTGTTTAAAAATAGATACAACAGAAAGGAGAAAAGATGTATAAGATTTCCTATAAGACTGAATTGCATGTGGGCAAGGGCGCTCTGCAGCAATTAAGCCATTATAAAAACGAGCATATTTTAGTCGTTGCCGATCCTTTTTTGAAGACATCTGGCACGCTGGATGCTATTTTAGCCAACTTTGATGACAACAATGATATTGTTGTTTTCACGGATATTGTGCCTGATCCGCCAATCGAAACGGTTGTGGCTGGTATCAAGAGTGCAGGAGACAAGCCAATCAGTATTGTGCTTTCTATTGGCGGAGGCTCTGCCATTGATGCTTCCAAGGCTATGTATTATTTTGCCAAGAAGCAGGGTGCTTTCTCAGAGGCTATTCTCATCGCCATTCCGACGACAAGCGGAACTGGATCTGAAGTAACGTCTTTTTCTGTCATCACGGATGCAGAGAGAGGTACCAAATATCCTTTAGTGACCAAAGAAATCCTTCCGGATGTTGCGATCTTAGATGCGGATTTGGTTCTGTCACTTCCTGGTAACATCACGGCTGACACTGGAATGGATGTGCTGACCCATGCCATTGAAGCTTATGTATCGACCAAGGCTACGGACTTCTCTGATGCCTTGGCTGAAAAGGCAATCAAGCTGGTCTTTGAATACCTGCCTAAAGCCTACAAAAATGGTCAGGATGTAGAAGCGCGTGAAAAGATGCATGCAGCATCCACTCTGGCTGGTATGGCCTTTAACACAGCTTCTTTGGGTATCAATCACAGTCTGGCACATGCGGCAGGAGCTAAGTTCCATGTACCTCATGGTCGTTTAAACAGTATTTTAATGCCCCATGTCATTCAGTATAATGCTGGTATCGAATTCAACAATCGGAACCGGCAGGCGACAGACAAGACTGTAGCAAGTCGCTATCAGGATATTGCCAAACTACTGGGATGCAGTGCTTCAAGCCCTGTGTCAGGAGTGAGACAGCTGGTTGAAGCTATCAAGAAGCTGCAGAGAAAGTTGGAGATGCCAACTTCTCTCAGAGAATATGGTGTGAAAGCAGATGCTTTTGCTCAGTACAAGGTAGAAATTTCAGAAGCTGCTCTGCATGATGGCTGTACTCCGACTAACCCTCGCGTCCCTACGGCAGAAGAACTGCTTAAAGTATTAGAGAAAGCGTTTTAATCCTCTGAATTGCTGTTATGCCAAAATTATTGTATAATTATTAAGAGCGTGCAGTACACTTCTGAAGGTTTAAAATCATGAAGAAGGTTTACTAAATTGGAAGAAAAACAAAGAATGATACAGGAATACGTTCCTGGGAAACAAGTGACCTTGGCGCACCTTATCGCTAATCCTGATGAAGTCATTTTTGAAAAATTGGGATTGCAGGCAGAAATCAAGGATGCGATTGGAATCTTGACGATCACTCCGAGTGAAGCGGCTATCATTGCGGTTGATATTGCGACCAAGGCTGCGGATGTTCAAGTTGGTTTTGTGGATCGTTTCAGCGGCTCTGTCGTGATGACAGGTGACGTTTCTTCTGTTGAGGCAGCTCTCATTGCCGTTTTACAAGGTCTGGAAGAGATTTTGGGCTTCTCCAGCACTGTCGTAACGCGGACATAAAAAATCAAACTGTCGAGGGGAAGTATGAAAGGCAGAATACTAATTGTTGATGATGATCCAATTGTAAGATTAGATATCCGAAATATATTAGAAGAAGCTGATTATGAAGTGGTGGCTGAGGCGTCCGATGGCTTTGAAGCTATTGATTTGTGTCAGAAATATCGTTGTGACTTGGTCATGATGGACATCAAGCTTCCGCTTCTGGATGGCCTGACAGCAGGTAAGAAGATACTCGAAGATGCTTTAGCCTACAGTGTGATTCTACTGTCAGCCTACAGTGATGAACACTATGTTCAAAAAGCCAAAACTAATGGGATTAGTGCTTACTTGGTTAAACCTTTGGATGCCAAGTCCTTGATTCCAATGGTAGAGGTCTGCATTGAGAAGGGCCGTCAGTTGCAGCAGATGTCCAATGAAATGGTCAAGCTGTCGAAAAAGATAGACGATCGGATTGTGATTGAAAAGGCCAAAGGCTTGCTGATGGCTCGTGATCATTTGTCAGAGCCAGAAGCTTTCAAACGCATTCGGACAATTAGTATGCAAAAGAGAGTGCCGATGATTGAGATTGCCAAATTGCTGGTGCTCCAAGATGATGTGTAATGATGTATAAAGATAAGATAAAGCAGCTTTGTCAGGAACAGACAAATTTGGATGAGGCTGATATCGAGCATCTTGTCCAACAGGCTGATGAATTATTGAAAAACTCAGCTTATGCCAATGAAGATGTCTTCATTGACGTAAAGAATATCTTTTCAGAACATGCCATTGTTATCTTTCATAAAAAGCCGGAAAGCAAGCTCAGCTTGTACGAAAACTCGGTCGTAGGTGCTATGGCTTACCTGGAAAATGAGCCAGGTGTTATCCGGACCTTGGAGACGGGCGCTCCCTCGATTGGGCTTTCGGCCAGATCGCAGGAGGGCTTAGCCATCCACCAGACGGTCTTTCCGATAGTGAGAGAAGAGCGCGTCATCGGAACGCTGATTATCGAAAGAAATGCTCCCCAGACTTTACCGGACCACTTTTCTTTAGATAAAGAGGACGGCGGTTTTGGGTTGCGGAGCACTCCTGAGATTTCAGCTCAAGAGCAGTTTGTTTTATTTGATCATATTGACGAAGCTTGTCTGGTCTTTGACCAGCAGGGCTATCTCAAGTATTTCAATCAAGCAGCTGCCGATTCTTATCGCCATAAGCTGGGCTATATGGACTCGATTGAGGGAATGCACTACAGCAATCTAGTCTTAGACAGTCTGACTTTTGAAGAAATCCAGCAACTGGGACCACAGGCCCCTCAAGAAAAACCTCACCAAGTTGAGGTACATTATGGCACTTATTGCTTTTTGGTCAAACGCTATTTGCTGGCTGAGAGTGAAAATGTGGTCATGATCTGTAAGGATATTACAGATATCAAGGAAAAGGAAGTGCAGCTCTTAACCCATACAACTACCATTCGTGAAATGAACCATCGGGTAAAGAATAACTTGCAAACCGTTGTTTCCTTGCTGCGACTACAGGCTCAGCAAAGTCCAGGAGCAGACACCAAAAAAGCTCTTAACGATAGTATGAATCGTGTGCTCTCCATAGCGGCGACTCACGAGCTCCTGTCTTCTCAGCAGGATGACAGCATTCAGATTGAGCATCTGCTGAAGAGAGTTATCGAAAATGTTCAGCGTTGTTTTTCCGGGCCACTTCACTGGCGCTAATCGTCAATGAATTACTGCAGAACAGCTATGAACATGCTTTTAAGGACAAAAAAAATCCAGAAAAACCGCAAATCCGTTTGCAGGTTGGACTTAAAAATGATATAATAACTTTAAAAGTACTGGATAATGGTAGCGGTTACAATCAAGAGCATTCCTTTGAAAATCATCTGGGTCTACTCTTGGTGGAGCGCTTTGTCCAAGGAAAATTGTTTGGAACCTTGTCTATCCACTCAGACCATGAGGGAACGGCAACGACCATTCGTTTTAAAAAATAAATATTACCAGACTAACAATGATGTCAGTCGAAAAAAGCAATGACGCTTGAAGAATGTAAATGAACTCTGTTTGTTTGCATTGCTTTGAGCGTCTTTTTTTGGAGGTTTTTAGTATGTCAGATAAAATTTTGAGTGTGGGGCTCGATATCGGGACAGCCACTACACAGCTGATCTTGTCAGAGCTTACCATCGAGAATATTGCTTCTGTGTTTACTATTCCTCGTGTCTATATTACAGATAAAAAAGTTCTTTATAAAAGTGAAATTATCTTCACACCAATTTCAGATCAACTTTTGATCGAGGTGGATAAGATCAAAAACTTTGTCCTGAATGAGTATGCGAAAGCAGGCATTCAGAAAAAAGACATTCAGATGGGAGCAGTCATCATTACTGGTGAGACGGCTCGCAAGGAAAATGCCAGCCAGGTGCTCCAAGCACTGAGTGGTTATGCTGGTGACTTTGTCGTTGCGACGGCTGGCCCAGACCTTGAGAGTATCATCGCCGGTAAAGGGGCCTGCAGTCATCAATATTCTCAAGAGCATCATACATCAGTAGTCAATATTGATATTGGTGGGGGGACTTCCAATCTGGCAGCCTTCCGAGAAGGAGATGTGATTGATACAGGATGTTTTGATATCGGAGGTCGGCTGATAAAAATCGATCCGCAGACCCAGCGGATTAGCTATATCGCTCCAAAACTGCAAACGATCATTGCAGAGCAGGGACTTCAGTTGGCAGTTGGTGAAACGGTCCATCGGGCTGATTTGGATCGGCTGATTCAAGAAATGGTCTCCGTGTTAGAACAGTCTGTAGGAATTGACAATCACAGTCCTTACTATGAGCTTCTACAGACCAACCACGGTCTCAAGTTGAACTATGATCTCCACTGTGTATCTTTCTCAGGTGGTGTAGCTGATGGAGTATACTTGGAAACGACCTCGGCGGATGATTTCCGCTATGGGGATATCGGTATCCTGCTTGGCAGGGCGCTGAGAAAATCCAAGATTTTTGATCAAAAGAAAGTCATCCAGTCAGCTGAGACCATTCGGGCAACCGTTGTTGGAGCCGGCAGCCATACGACCGATGTCAGCGGCAGTACCATTACCTACATCTCCGATATCCTTCCTATTAAGAACATTCCAGTTCTCAAACTGGCAGCTTCTGATGAGCATGAGGATAAGGAGGGGTTGCAGCAGATTATCAAGGACAAGGTAGCCTGGTTCACACTGGAAAATGAAGTCCAGCAGGTGGCTTTGGCAATCAATGGAGAAAAAAGCCCAAGCTTCGCCCGGGTTTTGGAATACGCAGAGGCTATTGTCAGTGGAATGAGCGAAAGCATTGAAAAGAAAATTCCGCTGCTAGTAGTGGTCAGAGAAGATATGGCCAAGGTTCTAGGTCAATGTCTCTTTGCTCAGTTGCCTAAGGATTATCCATTTGTCTGCATTGACTCAGTGGATGTTCAAAATGGCGACTATATCGATATTGGTAATCCAGTCATTGAGGGATCGGTCCTACCAATTGTCGTGAAAACATTGGTGTTTAATTAAACTTTTATTTACACTAAGGAGGAAGTAATCCATGATTTTGAAAACAAAATTGTTTGGTCGGCTTTACGAATTTAAATCCGTAAAAGAAGTGCTGGCCAAAGCCAATGAGTACAAATCAGGGGATCAGCTAGCGGGAGTAGCAGCAGAATCTGCCGAAGAGCGCGTTGCTGCTAAGGTTGTACTAGCTCAGCTGAAATTATCTGATTTGTTCAATAATCCAGTAGTTCCTTATGAAGAAGATGAGGTAACACGGATTATCATTGATGATGTCAATCTTCGTACTTACGAAAAGATTAAGAATTGGACAGTAGAAGAGCTGCGTGAATGGATCTTGGATAACAAGACTAAGAACGTAGACATTCAGTGGCTGTCTCGTGGGTTGACTTCTGAAATGGTAGCAGCAGTCGCTAAGTTGATGACCAACTTGGACTTGATTGTCGCTGCCAATAAGATTATCATTACCAAACATGCTAATACAACGATTGGTATGCCAGGAACATTCTCCTCCCGTCTTCAGCCTAACCATACCACAGATGATCCAGACGGTATCATGGCTTCTACTATGGAAGGTTTTGCTTATGGATGTGGGGATGCTCTCTTAGGATTGAACCCAGTAGATGACTCAGTAGAAAGTACCAAACGCGTCTTGCATAAGTTTAACGACTTCATCGAAGAGTACAAGATTCCAACTCAGCACTGTGTGCTAGCTCACGTTACTACTCAGATAGAAGCCATGAATCAAGGTGCTCCGACAGGATTGGTCTTCCAGTCTATCGCTGGATCTGAAAAAGGAAATGAAGCCTTTGGTTTTGATGCTAAAATCATTCAAGAAGCTTGGGATACAGCTCTGAAAGTGGGAACAGCTGCTGGACCGAATGTCATGTACTTTGAAACAGGTCAAGGTTCTGAACTTTCATCTGATGCTCACCATGGAGCAGACCAAGTGACTATGGAAGCTCGTTGTTATGGTTTCGCTAAACGCTTCGATCCATTCTTGGTAAATACCGTTGTTGGATTCATTGGACCTGAGTATCTCTACGATTCTAAGCAGGTTATCCGTGCTGGTTTGGAAGACCACTTCATGGGCAAACTAACTGGTATCTCAATGGGTTGTGATATCTGTTACACTAACCACATGAAAGCTGACCAAAACGACGCTGAAAATCTCTTGGTTCTTCTCGGAGCAGCTAATGTTAACTACATCATGGCGATTCCTCATGGTGACGATATCATGCTTAACTATCAAACAACTGGTTACCATGAAACAGCAACCATGCGTTCACTTCTCAATAAACGTCCGATCAAGGAATTTGAAGAGTGGATGGAAAAAATGGGCTTGATGGAAGATGGTCACCTGACAGAAATCGGCGGAGACGGCTCCATCTTTATGAAATCAAATTAGCAAGGAGGAAATCATTGTGGATGAATTGCAATTAAAAGAAATGATTCGCTCATTGTTAAATGAGATGGGCGGCGACTCAGCTGCTAAAGAAACGGTAGCAACTGAACAAAATAAAGCTGAAAATCCTCCTGTTTCGGAAGAAGCTGAACCTACAGTTTCTCTGCAGGAAGAAGTCAAACAAGACACTTCAGTGATTGAAGATGGCATCATTCCAGATATAACGGAAGTAGATATTCAGGAGCAGTTCTTGGTGCCTAATGCCATCAATGAAGAAGCCTACCGGAAGATTAAGAAATTTACTCCTGCACGTTTGGGCTTATGGCGAGCAGGCGATCGCTACAAGACACAGAGTGTTTTGCGTTTCCGTGCAGACCATGCGGCAGCTCAGGATGCGGTCTTCTCCTATGTATCAGATGACTTTATCAAGGAAATGGGCTTCATTCCTGTACAGACTAAGGCGACTACTAAAGATGAATACTTGACACGTCCAGATTTTGGCCGGGTCTTCCCTGAAGATCAGCAGGCTATTATCAAGGAAAAATGCAAACCTAATGCTAAAGTTCAGATTGTCGTTGGTGATGGTCTTAGTTCATCAGCTATCGAGGCTAACGTCAAAGACTTCCTGCCAGCTCTGAAGCAAGGTCTGAAAATGTTCGGACTGGACTTTGGTGAAGTACTCTTTATCAAGCATGCTCGGGTTGCAGCTATGGACCAAATCGCAGAGCTGACTGGTGCAGAAGTTATCTGTATGCTGGTCGGTGAGCGTCCAGGTCTGGTAACAGCTGAGTCTATGAGTGCTTATCTGGCTTACAAGCCAACAGTTGGTATGCCGGAAGCGAAACGGACTGTTGTTTCCAATATTCATAAAGGCGGAACACCAGCCGTTGAAGCTGGAGCCTATGTAGCAGAAATCATTAAGAAGATTCTTGATAATAAGAAATCAGGAATTGATTTGAAATAATAGGAGGTAGTGGCTTTGAAAAATGATCGATTAGGTGCAAATGTATTAAGTGCCCTTCTGATTTCAAACGTGGATGCAGGTTTGGCAGCTTCTTTGGAGCTTAAACCACATCACAGAAGCCTGGGAATTATCACTTCTGACTGTGATGATGTCACTTATGTAGCCTTGGATGAAGCAACCAAGGCAGCAGATGTCGAAGTGGTCTATGCTCGCAGTATGTATGCTGGTGCAGGCAACGCTTCAACTAAGCTGGCTGGTGAAGTCATCGGTATCTTGGCTGGTCCAAACCCAGAAGAAGTTCGCAGCGGTCTGGATGTAGCAGTCTATGAAATCGAAAATGGGGCTAGCTTCTACAGTGCCAATGATGATGACAGTATTCCTTATTTTGCTCATTGTATCTCTCGTGCAGGTTCTTACCTGTCAGAGGGGGCTAATGCAGAAGAAGGAACAGCGATTGCTTACTTGATTGCTCCACCGGGTGAAGCTATGGTGGCACTGGATGCGGCTTTGAAAGCGGCTGATGTGCAGGTTGGAGCCTTCTACGGACCACCAAGTGAAACCAACTTTGCCGGCGGACTTCTGGTCGGATCACAGTCAGCATGCCGAGCTGCCTGCGACGCATTTGCGAATGCAGTTATCGCAGTAGCAAATGATCCTAAAAGTTATTGATTAGGAGTTGATTAAATGGCAGATAGAGCACTAGGTTTAATTGAAGTAAAAGGTTATCTAGGTGCTGTAGTTGCGGCAGATGCGGCTTTGAAGGCTGCCAATGTATCATTGCTTAATATTGAAACGGTCAAAGCTGGTTTGAATACGGTTCAATTGATAGGCGATGTCAGTGCAGTCCGCTCAGCGGTTGATGCAGCAGTTGAGTTGGTACAAGATAAACCTTACTATCTGGCCAGCCATGTAATTTCTAGGCTGGATAATCAGACAGACCTTCTCTTTGTACCAAAGAGAAACAGTAAAACAGTTAAAAAAGAGATTGCTTCTACGGCGGAAACAATCCCTTCAGAAAAAATCGAAGAAAAGCCTCAGCCTGTAAAGGAAACTAAGGCTGAACCAGCAGAGAAGCTTGAAGGAGAGACAAGGACCTACACCAGAGAAGAACTGGAAAAACTAAAAGTCGTCGAACTACGCAGCCTTGCCTATCATCAAGAAGGTATCCGTCTCAGCAAGAAAGAAATCAAATTTGCTAATAAGAAACTTCTCGTTGAGACTTTGATGGAAACAATAGGAGAGGAGTAATTGCGGATGTTTTTAGAAGATAAAGATTTGGTATCGATTCAGGAAGTAAGGAATTTGATTCGGGATGCAAAGAAAGCCCAAGCAGAACTTGCTAAAATGAGTCAAGAACAAATTGATACCATTGTAAAAGTAGTAGCGAAAGCTTGTTATGATGAGCGTGAACGCCTAGCTAAAATGGCGGCTCAGGAAACTGGCTTTGGCCGCTGGGAAGACAAGGTGTTGAAAAATGCTCTTGCTTCCAAAGGTATTCTTGAAGAAATCAAGGATATGAAAACGGTTGGGGTTCTCAGCGAAGACAAGGAAAAGAAAGTCTTGGAAGTTGGGGTTCCAGTCGGTGTCATTGCTGGCTTGATTCCATCAACCAACCCGACATCAACGGTTATGTATAAGGCTTTGATCGCCTTGAAGGCAGGAAACAGTATCGTCTTCTCTCCTCACCCAAATGCTCTTAAGTGTATTGAGGAAACGGTGGAAATCATCAAGAGAGCTGCTAAATCAGCTGGATGTCCGGATGGAGCTATCAGTGCGATTCATCGGGTATCCATCGCAGCTACAAATGAGTTGATGCGACACAAGGATACAAATCTGATTTTGGCGACTGGTGGAAATGCTATGGTCAAAGCAGCATACTCATCTGGCACACCAGCAATCGGTGTAGGTCCTGGTAATGGTCCAGCCTTCATCGAAAGAACAGCAGATGTGCCAAAAGCAGTTCGTCAGATTTTGGATTCTAAAACTTTTGACAATGGTGTAATTTGTGCATCTGAGCAGTCTATCATCGTCGAAGAAGATATGAAGGAAAAGGTTGTAGCAGAGTTCAAGAAACAAGGTGCTTACTTTGTTCCAGCAGAAGATGCTAAGAAACTAGGCTCCTTCATTATCCAGCCGAGTGGTGCGATGAATCCGAAAATGGTTGGTAAAACACCGCAAGTGATTGCTGAGTTAGCTGGTATTTCAGTTCCAGCAGATGCTCGGGTCTTGATTGCAGAAGAAACAGGCGTCGGCAAGCAGTATCCATATTCTATGGAAAAACTGGCTCCAGTCTTGGGCTTCTATACTGTCAAGGACTGGTTGGAAGCTTGTGAGCTGAGTATTAAGATTTTGCATCACGAAGGTGCAGGCCACACTCTTGCTATTCACAGTCAAAATGAAGAAATTATTCGTGAATTTGCACTGAAAAAACCAGTATCTCGTCTGCTGATTAATACGCCAGCAGCTCTAGGTGGTGTCGGTGCAACGACTGGTCTCTTCCCAGCCTTTACTTTGGGTTGTGGAGCTGTGGGAGGCAGCGCGACATCTGATAATGTCAGCCCGCTCAATCTCTTCAATATCCGTCGTGTAGCTTACGGTACATCAGAACTGTCAGACCTGCGACAAGCAGAAAATATGGCAGTGGAAGAACCAAAAGCAGTAGCAGTTGACGGATCAAACGAAGAAGAACTGGTAACCTTATTGGTTCAACGCGTATTGGAAAAACTAAAATAGTCAATATTAAACATTATAATTGGAGGATACAATCATGGCAAACGCAAATGCATTAGGAATGGTAGAAACAAGAGGACTTGTCGGCGCAATCGAAGCAGCTGATGCAATGGTCAAAGCCGCTAACGTAACTTTAGTTGGTAAAGAACAAGTCGGCGCTGGATTGGTAACAGTCTTGGTTCGTGGTGATGTCGGTGCAGTCAAAGCAGCGACAGATGCTGGAGCAGCTGCAGCTGAAAACGTTGGTGAATTGATTTCAGTTCACGTAATTCCACGTCCACATGCTGAAGTAGAAGTAATCTTGCCTCATCAAGAATAAGATTACAGACTTTCGGATAAAATTAAAAACAAGAAAATAATTGGAGGAAATAAACATGGCAAACGCAAATGCATTAGGAATGGTAGAAACAAAAGGACTCGTCGGCGCAATTGAAGCAGCTGATGCAATGGTCAAAGCCGCTAACGTAACTTTGATTGGTAAAGAACAAGTCGGTGCTGGTTTGGTAACTGTAATGGTTCGTGGTGATGTCGGCGCAGTCAAAGCAGCGACAGATGCTGGAGCAGCTGCAGCTGAAAATGTTGGTGAATTGATTTCAGTTCACGTAATTCCACGTCCACATGCTGAAGTGGAAGTCATTCTGCCCAAATAATCTGGGACAGATAAATATTTGCTGAAAGGGCCTGTATTCTAGTGTTTAGAACTGATATAGGCCCCAGAGGCAAATAGAATACTCAGTGAAAATGAAGCTTATGGGCAGCAGCCCGATACTAGACAGAAATGTTGATTTTCAGAGAGTATCAGATTGATTTTCACAGAGTATCAACGGAGTAGAAGGATGTGAATACATGTCAGTTTTTACAGAAGCTAAGATTAGAAAGCTTTATAGAGAATCCGTTCTCGCTGATAACGGTGTCTTTGAATTAAACAAAGATGAAAAACTGACGCCAGCAGCCAGAGGTTTTCTCAATGATCACCATATTCGAATTATCTGTTCAGGTCAGACCAAAGGGAAAACAGCCTCAGCTGCTGATGCTATCAGGGTGCCGATTACAAACCTTGAGGACTCTGCTGTGTATCCACGACTATTTAGACTGACTAAACTTTATACTTGCTTTTTGAAGAACCAGAGAGAATTGCATCAGGCTTTTCAGGATGAAAAGTGTGAGCAAGTTGGCCAACTATTGAACATAGTAGAACAAATCGTCGGCCATCATATTCTGGATGATATTTCTGATTACCAGACAGACCTGCCTAGCAATGCAGAATTGCAGGCCATTCGGGTCAGTCGCCAGCTCGATCAAGAAACGGTCATGATGAGTTACCAAGAACCGACTTGGCAGCTGAATTGCTATGAAACATATATCGAAACGACCCTCCTGCGCAAAGAATTGGAGCAGGCTGCTGATGGTGACAGAGATCAATTTGCTTGTAAGGTTTCTCAATTATTAAAATCAATTGAAGTCTTGCTCTGGTTGATAGCAAGCTAATAACAAGAGAAAGAAGAACAGCAATGACTTTAGAAAATTTGGTAAATAAAGTAATTGATAAAGTTCAGGAAGAATTGCAGGGGTCATTTGAGGTAGAAGCGAGCGGACGTCATGTCCATTTGAGTCAGGAAGATTTGGAAGCCTTGTTTGGTCCCAACTATCAATTAACAAAAGCAAAAGACCTATCACAGCCAGGCCAGTTCGCTAGTCAAGAAAGGCTGACAGTTGTCGGTCCAAAAGGCGCTTTTCACAATGTGGTTATTCTAGGACCTGTTCGCAAACATTCTCAGGTAGAAGTTTCCCTGACAGACTGTTTGCAGCTGGGCACCAAGGCACCCATTCGCGAAAGTGGCGATATCGAAGGAACACCAGGTGTCATCTTGGCTCATGGAGACAAGGCAGTTTGTCTGGATAAGGGCCTGATAGTAGCTAAGCGTCATGTTCATATGACACCGGAAGATGCTGAACGTCTGAATGTAAAAAATCACGAGATTGTACAAGTCAGAGTAGAAGGTGCTCGTCCGCTGATTTTTGATGATGTGGTTATCCGTGTTAGTCCCAAGTTTGCGACCTATATGCATATCGACTACGATGAAGCCAATGCTTGTGGTTTCAAAAAAGGAACACGCGGACGGATTATCAAGAAATAAGTCGTATGAGCAAATAAAAGGTAGGTAAAGAATGGAAAATCTAGATCATTTAGTAGATTTGATTACAGACCGCCTGATGGAAAAGTTGAAGCAAAAGCCTCAGAAACCCTCAGTATACGTCATTGGAGGCGATAAGATTCCTGACTTATTAGAAGGGGAAGGCTTTCAAGTCGTAAAAGATTCTTGCACAGCAGAGATTGTTGTTGTTGAGACACTTGGTTTTGATGCTTTTCTGAGACTCTCATCCCTTTGCCCTTTAGCGGTGGAGGAAGCAGTCATTTTAAAGAGTCTTTTGAAAGGCAAAAAAGTCCTCGTATCAGACAACGCCTTTGCTATTCAACAGTACAAGCAATCTTCTAAAGTGTACTTGTATCAGGAACTGCAGGGACAGCGAGAAAAGCTGATTCGCTACGGTCTGCAATTTTATAAAGAAGGCCAACTCTTAGCACTCCTAGAAAGTGATCAAGCTGAAGAGCCTCGTCCGGAAGTGAAACGGGCGGTGGCAGAAGAAGTCAGCTCGAAGACTAAGGCTCCGGGCAAGCCGGTTTTGCTGACAGAGAAGAGGCTGAGAGAGATGGGCTTACCTGAAAATGGAAGTTTTAAAATAGAAAAAGGAATGATTGTGACAGCCTTGGCGAGAGATTATCTAAAACGTCAAAAAATAGAAATCATAGAATAAAGGAGTGGGTAGAGATGTTTGTTGGTAAAGTAAAAGGTAGCCTTTGGGCGACTAGAAAAGACGAAAATTTAAATGGTTTGAAATTTTTAGTGGTCGAACGGCAGCTAAATGAACATCAAAGTGACCCAGCTCTGCTTATTGTGGCCGACTGCATCGGTGCAGGCGAAGGAGACCAAGTAATGGTAACCACTGGCAGTTCTGCCCGGATGAGCCTAAATAAGACGAATATCCCTGTGGATATGGTCGTTGTGGCTATCATTGACAAGGTTGACTATCACAGTGATGAAGAATATTAGAAACTAAGGTAATGTTATGAGTATCAATGAAATTATCATTTATATCATGGTGCTATTCATGCTGATCGGTGCAGTGGATAAATGTATCGGTGGCAAACTAGGACTAAGTGAAAAATTTGAAGAAGGAATCATGGCTATGGGAGCTTTGGCTCTGTCTATGGCTGGGATTATGGTAATCGCTCCCCTCTTGGCGGATGTCTTGAAACCAATTGTCGTGCCTTTGTATGGCTTGGTGGGCGCTGACCCGTCTATTTTTGCGACAACCTTCATTGCCAATGATATGGGAGGAGCTCCTCTGGCTCTCAGTCTGGCTCAGGATCCAGCGGTAGGAAATTTTGCTGCCTTTGTACTGGGCTCTATGATGGGGCCAACCATCGTCTTTACGATTCCAGTTGCCTTGGGTATTATCGAAAAAGATGACCGTCCGCTTTTGGCTCGCGGAATCCTATACGGTTTGGTAACTGTTCCGATTGGCTGTCTCCTCGGAGGACTTTTCGTACCAGGTCTGCCTTTTGGAACCTTGGTTGTCAATCTTATCCCGATTATCATTGTATCTGCTCTGATTTTCATAGGATTGCTTTTGGCACCTAATGCCATGATTAAAGGTTTTGAAGTGTTTGGTCAGATTATTGTTATCTTGGCAACGCTTGGTTTGGCCTTTGGTGCAGCGCAGCTTCTGACTGGTAATGAATGGCTCATCAGCCTCTATCCAAAAGGTGCTGAGACACTGAAGGAAGCCTTTGAAGTTGTCGGAACGATTGCCGTAACCTTGGCTGGAGCCTTTGGTCTGGTAGCTGTCTTTACCAAGGTAGCCAACAAACCGCTTTCTGCTATCGGAAAATCCCTAGGAATGAACGAAGTTGGTGCAGCTGGTTTGGTAGCTTCTCTGGCTAATAACATTGCCATGTTCCAGATGATGAAGGATATGGACAAACGCGGTAAGATTATCAACGTAGCCTTTGCCGTATCTGCTTCCTTCGTTATCGGAGATCACCTAGGCTTCACAGCTGGTCAAAAACCGGAAATGATTGTGCCGATGATGATTGGTAAATTTGTCGGCGGTATCACAGCGGTATTACTGGCTTTCTTCTTAACGAAAAAGGAAGCTTAGACTTGGAGGTATGAAGTATGGCAGATATTAATCGTTCTGACCTAGAAACATTGGTTCGTAAGATTTTATTGGAAGAATTAGCCACTAAAGATGGCGGGAAGAAAGTCAGTAAGGCAGGAGTGGCTTCTATCGCCCTGCCAGGTCTAGATGTTCGTCCAGAAGATCGCTTGGATACAGGTGATGCGAGTCATCAAGTTTATACACGAGACTTGCTGACTTTAGACGAAAGCCCACGATTGGGCTTGGGTCTGATGACCATGGAAAAGACAACTTTCCCTTGGCATCTGGACTATGATGAAGTGGACTATGTTATTGAAGGGCGTCTTGATATTATCGTTGGTGACGAAGTCATGACAGCTGGCCCTGGCGAAGTACTCTTTATCCCTAAAGGCAGCGACATTCAGTTCTCTGTCAGAGATAAGGCCCGCTTTATCTATGTGACCTATCCGGCTGACTGGCAAGGCTAGTTTGTTGGAGGTTTGAACAATTGGATTCAATAGTTTGATTCCCCACTAAGGGGAAGTGAAATACGGATGGTATCCCCATATAAAAACCAGTGCCTCTGTACTGCACTACAAAAGTTAGACACAAAAATCTAGCTTTTTAGAGTCGGTACACTTTAGGTGCTGGTTTTCGTTTATATAACTTTCAGCCCGTCTAGTTCCATAAGACTCTAGCCAATAAATCACGCCATGCAGGTGCAAATTGAAGATTCTCCTAAAAAATCCAAATGCGATACAATTAAGGTGTTGAAGTTTGCTCAAAACTGAGAGGGGAAAATATAGATTGAAAAGCACATAGTTTATCATGCACAAATTATCCTCTAATCTCCTGTTATATTCCAGTTCTGTAAGCACAGTCTAATGAAGCTTTTTTGCTTTTTTCATTCTTGAAAGATATAGGAAAACATGCTATAATGAAAAGAACATTCTAAAAATCAGAAAGATTATTATATAGTAAGGAAAAAAATGGCGAATATTTTAAAGACTATCATTGAAAATGATAAAGGTGAATTAAGAAAATTAGAAAAAATGGCTGACAAAGTCTTGGCTTATGAAGACGAAATGGCGGCCTTGTCTGATGAAGAACTTCAGGCAAAAACAGAAGAATTCAAGAAACGCTATGCTGATGGTGAAAGTTTAGATCAGCTCTTATTTGAAGCTTTTGCGGTTGTCCGTGAAGGAGCTAAGCGTGTGTTAGGTCTTTTCCCTTATAAGGTACAGGTTATGGGTGGGATCGTTCTCCATCATGGTGACGTTCCAGAGATGCGTACCGGTGAAGGAAAAACCTTGACAGCGACAATGCCAGTTTACCTAAATGCCCTTGCAGGAAAAGGTGTGCATGTTGTCACAGTCAACGAATATCTGACTGAGCGTGATGCGACTGAAATGGGTGAACTCTATTCTTGGCTTGGCCTTTCTGTCGGTATCAATCTGGCAGCTAAGTCTCCATCTGAGAAGAAAGAAGCATATGCTTGCGACATTACCTATTCAACCAATGCTGAGATCGGCTTTGACTACCTACGTGATAACATGGTAGTCCGCGCTGAAAACATGGTACAGCGCCCACTCAACTATGCCTTGGTCGATGAGGTGGACTCAATCCTGATTGACGAAGCTCGGACACCACTGATTGTTTCAGGACCGGTTTCTTCAGATACCAACCAGCTTTATCATATGGCTGACCACTATGTCAAATCTCTGGATAAGGACGACTACATCATCGATGTTCAGTCTAAGACGATTGGTCTGTCTGATTCAGGTATTGACAAGGCAGAAAGCTACTTCAAGCTGGACAATCTCTACGATATTGAAAATGTTGCCCTGACTCACTTTATCGACAATGCTCTGCGAGCTAACTACATCATGCTCCTTGACATTGACTATGTGGTCAGTGAAGATCAGGAAATTCTGATTGTCGATCAGTTTACTGGTCGGACAATGGAAGGCCGCCGCTACTCTGACGGTCTCCACCAAGCGATTGAAGCCAAAGAAGGTGTGCCGATTCAGGAAGAAACAAAGACTTCTGCTTCTATTACTTATCAGAACCTCTTCCGTATGTATAAGAAGCTGTCTGGCATGACAGGTACAGCTAAGACGGAGGAAGAAGAGTTTCGCGAAACATACAACATTCGTGTTATCCCAATTCCAACTAACCGTCCGGTAGCACGTATTGACCATTCTGACCTGCTCTACCCAAGTATTGATTCTAAGTTTAAGGCAGTTGTTCAGGATGTTAAAGAGCGTCATGAAAAAGGCCAGCCAGTTCTGGTTGGTACCGTTGCGGTTGAAACCAGTGATTATATTTCTAAGAAATTGGTAGAAGCTGGGGTTCCTCACGAAGTTCTTAATGCGAAAAACCACTATAAAGAGGCGCAAATTATCATGAACGCCGGCCAACGTGGAGCGGTTACTATTGCGACCAATATGGCCGGACGGGGAACCGACATCAAGTTGGGTGAAGGTGTTCGCGAATTGGGCGGTCTCTGCGTTATCGGTACAGAACGCCATGAAAGCCGCCGGATTGACAATCAGCTGCGCGGACGTTCAGGCCGTCAGGGTGATCCAGGTGAGTCACAATTCTACCTGTCACTGGAAGATGAGCTGATGCGTCGCTTTGGCTCAGAGCGCATTAAAGCCCTCTTGGATCGGATGAACCTTAGTGACGAAGATTCTGTTATCAAGTCTGGCATGCTGACCCGTCAGGTAGAGGCAGCTCAGAAGCGTGTCGAAGGAAATAACTACGATACGCGGAAACAAGTCTTGCAGTATGATGACGTGATGCGTGAGCAGCGGGAAATTATTTATGCTGAGCGCCACGATGTCATTACTGCTGACCGTGACCTCAGTCCTGAAATCCATGCTATGATTAAACGGACGATCAACCGCATCGTTGATGGAAGCAGCCACTCTGATCAGGATGATAAGATTGAAGCAATTTTAAACTTTGCTAAGTATAACTTGGTTTCAGAAGATTCTATTTCTGATAGCGATTTGGAAGGCAAGTCTGACCAAGAAATCAAAGATTATCTGTTTGAACGTGCATTGGAAGTCTACGACAGTCAGATTGCTAAGCTGCGAGATGAAGAAGCGGTGCGTGAATTCCAGAAGGTCTTGATTCTGCGCGTGGTGGACAGCAAGTGGACTGACCATATCGACGCCCTTGACCAGCTGCGCAATGCTGTTGGACTGCGTGGCTATGCTCAGAACAATCCAGTTGTCGAATACCAAGCAGAAAGCTTCCGTATGTTCAATGACATGATTGGCTCTATTGAGTTTGATGTAACTCGTCTGATGATGAAAGCACAGATTCATGAGCAAGAGCGTCCTCGGACAGATCGGGCTATCAATACCACAGCTACCCGCAATATCTCTGCCAAGGCGCCAAATATGCCTGAGAATGTAGACCTGTCTAACGTAAAGAGAAATGACCCTTGTCCATGTGGTTCTGGCAAGAAATTCAAGAACTGTCACGGCCGTAAAAAGTAAACATAAAAGAAGGAGAATAGATGACCTTTAAAGCAACTAGTCAACCCATTGATGTGGCAGAAGTTCGCCAACTTGCTAAGCTAGAAGGCGACATGTTAGCTCGCAAGGAAAAGCGTGACCGAGAGTTGGAAGCAATTCTGCGTGGTCAAGATGACCGCATTCTCTTGGTTATCGGTCCCTGCTCTTCAGATAACGAAGAAGCGGTGCTAGAGTATGCCAAGCGTCTATCTGCTCTCCAAGAAGAAGTAAAAGACCGCATTTTCATGGTCATGCGGGTTTATACTGCTAAGCCTCGGACGAACGGAGATGGCTATAAAGGGCTTATTCATCAGCCCAATGCGACTGCCGCTCCAAGTCTGATTAACGGCATCAAGGCAGTCCGCAATCTGCACTATCGGGTTATTTCCGAGACAGGCATGACCACAGCTGATGAGATGCTCTATCCAGAAAATCTGCCTCTGGTAGATGATTTAATTTCTTACATGGCTGTAGGAGCTCGCTCGGTCGAAGACCAGCAGCACCGATTTGTAGCTAGTGGAGCGGATCTTCCGACTGGATTGAAAAATCCGACTTCTGGTAATCTCAATGTCATGTTTAACGGCATCTATGCAGCTCAGAACAAGCAGAGTTTCCTATTCGCTGGTAAGGAAGTTGAAACGTCTGGCAACCCTTTGGCGCATGCCATCTTGCGTGGTGCTCTGAATGAATACGGTAAGAACATTCCCAACTACTATTATGATAACCTGCTGGATACTATTGCCCAGTACGAAAAAATGGGCTTAGAAAATCCCTTTATCATCATTGACACTAATCATGATAACTCTGGTAAGCAGTATCTGGAGCAGGTTCGTATCGTTCGCCAGACTCTGATTAACCGGGACTGGAATGAAAAGATTAAGGCTACAGTACGGGGCTTTATGATCGAGTCTTATCTGGAAGACGGCCGTCAGGACGAACCAGAAGTCTTTGGCAAGTCCATTACTGACCCTTGTCTGGGCTGGGCAAATACAGAACAGCTGGTTCGTGAAATTTATGATACATTAGGAAAATAGTATGGCATTTATTGAAAAAGGTCAGAAGATTGACATTGAGCAGATTAAGTCCAGAACCAGACTGACTGGTCAGGCCTTGACTCATAAAAACAAGCGAGACCAAGAACTAGCTGAGATTCTCAGTGGGGAAGATGAGCGTATTCTCTTGGTGATTGGTCCTTGCTCATCAGACAATGAAGAGGCTGTGCTGGAGTATGCCCGCCGTTTGTCAGAGCTGCAGAAGAAGGTCGCAGATAAGATTTTTATCGTCATGCGCGTCTATACTGCTAAGCCGCGGACCAATGGGGATGGCTATAAGGGCTTGGTTCACCAGCCGGATACTTCTAAAGCTCCTAGTCTTATCAATGGTTTGCAGGCAGTTCGTCAGTTGCACTATCGTGTCATTACAGAGACTGGTCTGACGACGGCTGATGAGATGCTCTATCCGTCTAATCTTGTGCTGGTAGACGACTTGGTCAGTTATCATGCTGTGGGTGCCCGCTCAGTTGAAGACCAGGAGCACCGCTTTGTAGCGTCTGGGATTGACGCTCCAGTCGGCATGAAAAATCCAACTTCTGGCAATCTGGGGGTTATGTTTAACGCTGTCTATGCGGCACAAAATAAGCAGACTTTCCTTTTTCACGGTCAGGAAGTAGAAACCTCTGGGAATCCGTTGGCTCACGTTATTCTGCGTGGGGCGACCAATGAATACGGTAAGAACATTCCAAATTTCTACTATGAAAATATGCTGGATGCCATTTCCTACTATGAAAAAATGGGCTTGGAGAATCCTTTCATCGTCATCGATACCAATCACGATAACTCCGGCAAACAATATCTGGAACAGATTAGGATTGTGCGTCAGACCTTGCTGAATCGGGATTGGAACGAAAAGATTAAGAGAGCGGTTCGTGGTTTTATGATTGAGTCTTATCTGGAAGACGGCCGGCAAAATGAGCCGGAAGTCTTTGGTAAATCCATCACTGACCCTTGCCTAGGCTGGGACAATACAGTTCAGCTTATTGAAGAAATTTACAACACTTTAGATAAATAAGGAAAATTGAAAGGGACAGTCTTGACCTGTAAAGAGGACTAACTGTCGGGTGAAGACGAACTCAGCTGGCGGCCCAGCTGAGTTTTGTCGCCTTTCCAGAGAATGATATGATAAAAGGACACGGAATTGATATAGAAGAGTTGGCTGCCATTGAGCGAGCCTATCTGAAAAATGCCCGCTTTGCAAAGAAGGTGCTGACAGAGGCGGAGCTTTCTCGTTTTGAGGAATTATCCGGCAAGCGGAAAATCGAATTTCTGGCTGGTCGTTGGGCTGCCAAGGAGGCTTTTTCTAAAGCTTGGGGAACCGGCATCGGTAAGCTCAGGTTTCAGGACTTGGAGATTTTAAATGATCGTCAGGGAGCTCCTTATTTCAGCCGGTCACCTTTTACTGGCAAGGTTTGGATTTCGCTCAGCCATGCTGCTGGCCTAGTTACAGCCAGCGTTATTTTGGAGGAAGATGATGAAAGCTAGTCTGCATAGACCTAGCAAGGCAGTGATTGATTTAGCTGCCATTGCTTTTAATATTAGACAACTGAGTGCCCATCTGCCTCAGACGACAGAGAAGTGGGCTGTCGTCAAGGCAAATGCTTATGGCCACGGAGCTATTGAGGTTTCTAGGCACATTGAGCCCCTTGTAGATGGCTTTTGTGTGTCTAATATCGATGAAGCTTTGGAGCTGCGTTCAGCCGGCATTGGCAAAAAAATTCTGGTGCTAGGAGTATCAGATCTGGCTGCGCTTCCGCTAGCTAGAAAGGGAAAGGTGTCTCTGACCGTAGCCAGTTTAGAATGGCTGGATCTAGCTTTAGACGCTGAAGAAGATTTAACTGGGTTAAATTTTCATATCAAGATTGACTCTGGTATGGGGCGAATTGGTTTTCGAGATAGTCAGGAAGCTCAGGAGGCAATCCATCGCTTGCAGGCTGCTGGGGCTGTCGCGGAGGGAATTTTTACCCACTTTGCAACGGCAGATGAAGCGGAGCACCATAAGTTTGAAGCCCAGCTGGCTCGTTTTCATCAAATCTTATCTGAGCTGGACAGTGTGCCTCCTCTCGTTCACGCTAGTAATTCCGCCACCTCTCTCTGGCACAGCGAGACCGTTCTAAATGCAGTTCGGCTGGGTGACATCATTTATGGCCTCAACCCTAGCGGAACTGTTTTAGAACTTCCTTACGAATTCAAGCCAGCTCTGTCACTGGTCTCAGAATTGGTGCATGTCAAAGAAGTTGAGGCTGGAGCAGATGTTGGCTATGGAGCCACCTACACTAGCCAGTCTCAAGAGTGGATTGGTACCATTCCTTTGGGTTATGCGGATGGTTGGACACGGGATATGCAGGGCTTTGATGTCTTGATTGATGGTCAGCGCTGCCCTATTGTCGGCCGACTTTCCATGGACCAGATTACAGTGCGTCTGCCTCAGGCTTATCCTCTTGGCACGTTGGTTGTGTTGATTGGAAATAGCGGAGCGGAGACCATTACGGCGACAGATGTGGCAGAAAAACGTGGCACCATTAACTATGAGGTGGTTTGCTTAATTAGCGACCGTGTACCGAGGGTCTATAAAGACTAAGAAGATTAATGCAGGGAACCGCTTGGAGTATTTGATAATGTTCTAGCTTGGCCCCCTGTCTGCGATATTAGCATCGCAGCAGTATCAGAACTGAAAGAGGAATTATGAATTTACACCAACCTTTGACGGTTCTGCCTGGTGTGGGACCGAAATCAGCAGAAAAATTTACCAAGCTGGGTCTAGAAACCTTGCAGGATTTGCTGCTTTATTTTCCTTTTCGTTATGAGGATTTTAAGAGTAAGAATGTCCTAGACTTGGAGGATGGAGAAAAGGCAGTTGTTTCTGGTCAGGTCGTGACTCCGGCCAATGTCCAGTATTATGGCTACAAACGCAATCGCCTGCGCTTTACCATCAAGCAGGGAGAAGTCGCTCTGGCAGTTAATTTCTTTAACCAGCCTTATTTGGCAGATAAGATTGAAGTGGGAGCTAATATAGCCGTCTTTGGCAAGTGGGACAAAGCCAAGGCTAGTCTGACTGGCATGAAACTTCTGGCTCAGGTAGAGGACGACTTGCAGCCTGTCTATCGGCTGGCTCAGGGAATTAGTCAGGCCAATCTGGTCAAGCTGATTAAGACAGCCTTTGACCAGGGATTGGACTTGCTCTTAGAGGAAAATCTGCCCCAGTCCCTGCTGGAACGCTACCAGCTAGTGAGCAGAGTTGAGGCTGTGCGGGCTATGCATTTTCCAAAGGACTTGGCGGACTACAAGCAGGCTCTTCGGCGGGTTAAATTTGAAGAACTCTTTTATTTTCAAATGCAGCTGCAGGTCTTAAAGAGAGAAACCAAGGCTGTCAGCAATGGATTAAAAATTGATTGGCAGTTGGATGCTGTGGCCGAGAAAAAGCAGAGCTTACCTTTTGAACTGACTTCAGCTCAGGAGCGCAGTCTGACAGAGATTTTGCAGGATTTGCGGTCGCCTGGACACATGAATCGTCTGCTGCAGGGCGATGTAGGAAGCGGAAAGACAGTAGTCGCTGGTTTGGCTATGTATGCTGTTTATACAGCTGGCTTTCAGTCAGCTCTGATGGTTCCAACAGAAATTTTGGCTGAGCAGCATTTTGACAGCCTAGCTCAGCTTTTTCCAGAATTGAAGCTTGCCCTGCTAACTGGTGGGATGAAAGCAGCTGAGCGCCGGGAAACCTTGGCAGCGATTGAAAACGGTCAGGTGGACATGATTGTCGGAACCCATGCCTTGATTCAGGAAGGAGTCCGTTACCATGCATTGGGCTTGGTCATTATTGACGAGCAGCATCGCTTTGGGGTGGAGCAACGCCGGATTTTACGGGAAAAGGGAGACAATCCTGATGTCCTCATGATGACGGCGACGCCTATTCCCAGAACTCTTGCAATTACAGCATTTGGTGATATGGATGTCTCCATCATTGACCAGATGCCGGCAGGACGCAAGCCTATCATCACCCGCTGGGTCAAGCATGAGCAGCTGGGAGTCGTCCTCGACTGGCTTAAAAAAGAGCTTCATAAGGGAGCTCAGGCCTATTTTATTTCTCCTTTGATTGAGGAATCTGAGGCGCTGGATCTTAAGAATGCCATTGCCCTAGAAGAAGAACTGACAGCCTATTTTGGTCAGCAGGCCCAAGTGGCTCTGCTTCATGGCAAGATGAAGAGCGAGGAAAAAGAGGCGATTATGCAGGACTTCAAGGAAGGACGGACTGATATTCTGGTCTCTACCACGGTCATTGAGGTCGGAGTCAACGTCCCCAATGCTACGGTGATGGTCATCATGGATGCGGACCGCTTTGGACTCAGCCAGCTTCATCAGCTAAGAGGCCGCGTCGGCCGAGGCAGCAAGCAGTCTTATGCGGTCTTGGTTGCCAATCCTAAGACGGAGTCAGGCAAGCGCCGCATGAAAATCATGACTGAGACGACTGATGGTTTCCTGCTGGCTGAGGAGGATCTGAAAATGCGAGGCTCTGGAGAAATCTTTGGCACTCGGCAGTCTGGTATTCCTGAGTTTCAAGTGGCAGACATCGTGGAAGATTATCCGATTTTAGAAGAAGCCAGAAAGGTTGCCAGCCAGATTACAGCTGATCCGAACTGGCGGACAGATCCTAGTTGGCACTTGATTGCTCTTCATTTGGACAAGCGAGATTACCTAGATTAAGAGTTCTTTGGATTAAGTTTCCTGCAAGTTATTTATAAGTAGGCTTTAAGTTTGAGGGATTATACTATTGTCAAATCAAAGAAAGAGGTAGGACCAATGACAAAGTAAACATCCCTTAAAATCCTGTAACCAAAGCTTGAAGACTAGAAGACTTGCGAGGTATGAGCCACTCAAAGAATAAGAATAATTTAGAATTTTTTCATCATAAATCTCCTAACAATCACAAGCTTCACCCAATCGGTGAAGTTTTTTTGTATTTAATTGAAAAGACTTGTTCGTTTCAAATAGTAGATAGGGATTGCTGCCGGATTTCTTTGACTATAAGCTTTCCCTAAGAAATCTATAAGAGATTCTTAAGTTTAGGGCTGTATCCTTATATCCAAGTAAGAACAAAAAGATTAGATACCAAACTTGAAGCTAAACACTCCAAGAGTTTCGTTTTTGCTCTTAAAGAATGAATGATAAGCGAGGTAAAAGCTATGAAAGTTACAATCAAAGTCCACTATCCGAAGACATTTAAGCAAGCTCAGAAAATGAAGGTGACCTATGGTAAGTGATTATATTTTTGAAATTCTAGAGTCTCTGTTTGAGGTTATCTTCTAAGTCCAGCGATTCAATGAAGTTTTCCCAGTGTTAGAATATGAATGAGTCAAAAAAGTGCTAAGCAACCTTAGCACTTTTTGATTTAAAGAAAATAAATAGGGATTTTTTTCTCAGCCTTCCATATAATCTCGTAGTTCTTGACCTTTGAGTCCAGCATTCAGGGCGATGAGCAGTTTGATTCTGGCTTTTTGAGCATTGAGCTCTTTGACAAAGAAGATGCCAGCCTGGTGTAGCTGAACGCCGCCACCTTCATAAGCATAGACAGGCTCAGCAATTCCGTTGAAGCAGCGAGAGACCAGAGCAACTGGCAAGCCGTCAGCTATCATATAAGCCAGTTTGTCAGCTACTTCCTTGGGGAGGTTGCCAGCACCGAATGCCTCTATGATGAGGCCGTCTATCTTGTCTAAATCCAGCATGTCCAGAAGCTCTGTCTTCATACCAGCATAAGCTGAAATGATGGGCACCAGACCAGAGATGCTGTTTAAGTCAAAGCGGACCCGAGGCTCCGCTGTCTTAAAATAGAGAATTTCCTGCTTCATAATCAAGCCAAGCGGTCCGTGAGTCGGCGTCTGGAAGGTGCTGACATTGGTCGTGTGGGTTTTGGTTACATACTTGGCAGCATGTGCCTCGTCATTCATAACGACAAGTACGCCTTTATCACTAGCTTTTTCATCGCTAGCCACCCGTAGGGCTGTCAGGTAGTTATAGACTCCGTCACTCCCCAGCTCATTGGAACTGCGCATAGCTCCGGTCAGAACGACCGGAATCTTCGGCAGCTGCATAGTATCTAGAAAGTAAGCTGTCTCTTCTAAAGTATCTGTCCCATGAGTAATGACCACTCCGTCAAATTGGTCAGCACTGGCTTTGATTTTCTGGTAGAGCTTGAGCATGTGCTGGGGCGTGATATGAGGACTGGGAATATTAAAAAAGTCAATGACTTCCGTCTCTATCCCCTCAAGCGGAACGGTCACATGGTTCATAGGGTTATCAGCATTGGTAACGACAGCCCCAGAGCCGTCAGCCTGCATGGAAATGGTTCCTCCTGTATGCAGGACCAAGATTTTCTTTGTCATAAATCCTTTTTCTCCTTGTACTCATAATGCAGAGTTGAAAAACTACATTATATTTTCATAGAGTTTTCAATTCTATTGCATAGATTTTACTCCAGCTTTTCTTTTCTGAAATTCATGTGATTGTGTGTCGTTTTTGTGTTATAATTTATTGTATCATAAAAGGAAAGAATGAGAAAATCAATGGAAGTAAAGGCCGTCTTTTTCGATATCGATGGGACACTGGTCAATGACAGTCGAACGGTTTTGAAATCTACAGAAAAGGCTATTCAGAGTTTAAAGGAGCAAGGAATATTGGTCGGTTTGGCAACCGGCCGCGGTCCTTTCTTTGTCAAACCTTTTATGGAGCAATTGGACTTAGACTTTGCTGTGACCTATAATGGCCAGTATATTTTTTCAAGAGACAGAGTAATTTCTGCCAGTCCTATTGACAAGCAGAGTTTGCGGGATTTAATCGCCTATGCTAAGAAGCATCGGAAAGAAATTTCCTTGGGGACGGCTGAGGCTATGCTGGGCTCCAAGATTATGTCCTTTGGAATGAGCCCTTTCTCCCAATGGACTAGCCGCTTCATCCCTAAGAGAATGGCGAGAACAGTCAGTCATGGTTTTAATAAAGTCATCAGCAAGGCCTTGCCCCAGCATGAAAAGGATCTCCTGCAGCTGATTCAGGAGCCGATTTACCAAGCATTGATTTTGGCAAGCCCAGAAGAAAGCCGTAAGATTGAAGCAGACTTTCCTGATTTGAAATTTACCCGCAGCAGTCCCTATGCGGTTGATATTATCAATAAAGATACATCTAAGCTAGAGGGGATTCGCCGAGTCGGCAAGGAATATGGTTTTGACATTCATCAGGTCATGGCCTTTGGTGACTCTGACAATGACTTGGAAATGTTATCGGGAGTTGGCCTGTCCATTGCTATGGGAAATGGAACCAACTCGGTCAAGGAAGTGGCCAAGCATACAACCACCAGCAATAGTCAGGATGGGATTCACAAGGCTCTGGAGCATTTTGGTATCCTAGCTAGGGAAAAGGTCTTTACCAGCAGCGACCATCACTTTAATAAGGTAAAAGAGTTCCATAGTGTCATGGATGAAAGCACTCAGGAAGAGCCGATTGCTTGGTCGCCTCAGGACGCTCGCTATAGGGCAGGCTTTAAGCTAGAAGAGCTGGTCGAGTTTCTGCGAGCAGCTAGTAACTCAGAGGAAGACTTTGATAGCTCTGTAGCTTATCTCCATCAAGCGCTTGACAAGGCTGCTGACAAGGTTCGCTCCAAGAGTCAGGCTGAGGTTTCTCTAGTCGGTCAGGTAGATGCCCTGATTGATACTCTATACTTCACTTATGGCAGTTTTGTCCTGATGGGAGTAGATCCAGAGCAGCTGTTCGATATTGTCCATCGGGCCAATATGGGCAAAATTTTCCCAGACGGAAAAGCTCACTTTGACCCCGTCACCCATAAAATCCTCAAACCAGATGACTGGGAAGATAAATACGCTCCTGAAGGAGCAATCAAAGAAGAACTGGAACGACAAATTCAGGCCTACCAGCGTACCATAGAGCAGAAAGAAGAAAACTAGAGCAGATGTGTACTACACATCTGCTCTAGTTTTTATAAAGTCTTTTCTGGATCTCTGACCACTAGTAAGTCAACCTTGGCGTGGCGCAGGATGTATTCAGATGAAGAGCCGACTAGCAGCCGTTCAAAGGCATTGAGACCGGTAGCACCGACCATAATCAAATCTACCTTGTGCTCTTCTGGGATATCTATAGCCAAGAGAGTCTTGGGATTGCCCATCTCAATAACAATATCAACATACTTGATACCGGATTTTTGCGCTTTTTCTTTCAACTCAGCTGTCAGCTTTTTGGCATCTTCCTGCAAGTCCTCGTAGACATCTGCATCAAAGGTTGAGACACTTTGCAAAGCCCGGGTGTCAATGACGTGGGCGATGGTGAGACGAGAGCCGTTTCGGAGAGCCACGTTAACGCCTTTTTCAAAGGCTAGTTCGGATTCGTGAGAACCATCTACAGCAACCATAATGTTTTCATATTTCTGAGTCATAGAGCTACCTCCTCTAAAATGGTCGGCAAAGGACGTCGCATCATTTAAAGAATGATTGGGCTGAACAAAAATCAATCAGTCCATAACGTCCGAGTGATTTGCAACTATTTTCTTGTTTCTATTGTAACCCTTTTCAGAAAAAAAGTAAAGATAAAATGGAAATGCTGTCAGAAAATTGCAAGCCAAAAAAGATTCCTTTACTTTGAGGGATTAGAAAAGGAATGGGACTTTTTGTCCTATAATTCTCTTTTTAATTACATGAAAAGCGAGTTTATTTTATTGTTGTCAATCGCTTTTTCTGGTGGTATAATGATAACATTCTGATGAATAGAGGAAAAATAAGAATGAAAGAATTTGACAAGTCCAGCAAGCTGGAACATGTTGCCTATGATATTCGCGGTCCAGTTTTGGATGAAGCCATGCGCATGCGGGCCAATGGCGAAAAGATTCTCCGCCTTAATACAGGGAATCCGGCTGAATTTGGTTTCACCGCTCCGGATGAGGTCATTCATGATTTGATTATGAATGCGCGTGACAGTGAGGGTTACTCTGACTCCAAGGGGATTTTTTCAGCCCGTAAGGCTATCATGCAGTACTGCCAGCTTAAGAATTTTCCTAATGTAGATATTGATGACATTTATCTGGGAAATGGTGTCAGCGAGCTGATTGTCATGTCCATGCAGGGCTTGCTGGATGATGGGGACGAGGTGCTGGTACCAATGCCAGACTACCCACTCTGGACGGCTGCAGTCAGTCTGGCTGGTGGGAATGCTGTTCACTATGTTTGTGATGAGCAGGCAGAATGGTATCCAGATATTGACGATATCAAGTCAAAAATCACATCTAATACCAAGGCTATCATTATTATCAACCCAAACAATCCAACGGGAGCGCTTTATCCTAAGGAACTTCTGCTGGAAATTGTGGAAATTGCTCGCCAGAACAATCTCATTATCTTTGCAGATGAAATCTACGACCGCATGGTGATGGACGGCAATGTCCATACGTCTGTGGCTAGTCTGGCTCCTGATATTTTCTGTGTCAGTATGAATGGTCTTTCCAAGTCGCACCGCATTGCAGGCTTCCGTGTTGGCTGGATGGTGCTATCTGGACCTAAGCATCATGTTAAGGGGTATATCGAAGGGTTAAACATGCTCTCCAACATGCGCCTGTGCTCCAATGTCTTGGCTCAGCAAGTCGTCCAAACCTCACTTGGCGGTCACCAATCTGTGGATGAACTGCTGTTGCCAGGTGGCCGTATCTATGAGCAGCGTAATTTCATCTATCAGGCTATTCAGGATATTCCAGGACTGTCAGCTGTAAAACCTAAAGCTGGTCTCTATATTTTCCCGAAAATTGACCGGAACATGTATCGCATTGACGATGATGAGCAGTTTGTTCTCAATTTCCTCAAGCAGGAAAAAGTCCTTCTCGTCCATGGACGAGGCTTTAACTGGAAGGACCCAGATCATTTTCGAATCGTTTATCTGCCTCGAGTAGATGAGCTAGCTCAAATCCAAGAAAAAATGACGCGCTTCTTGCGCCAATATCGCCGTTAATAAGCGGATGCTACAAAAAGGCTGGACAAGGTTCCGGCCTTTTTCTTATCAAACTTACATATTTTTTAGTCTTATGGCTGTCTTTAAATTGAAAAATAAAAAAATCAAGATGCTCTGGAAAACGAATTTGAGGTCGGTTGGTAAAAATTATAGGCGTTTTTACCGACATTTTTTAGGAATTTGTCCAACATTTTTTATGTATCTGTCCAAAAATGCTTAAAAAAATGTGTTAGCGTCTTCCTTCCAGAAGATAAACATGGTAGAATGTGTTTGTCAATGTTTTTAACAATGATGAAAAAGTGGAGGAGATTATATTGACAATGAAAAAGACACTTAGTGCTTTTTCTGTCAGTGCAGCGGCATTGTCTTTGGTGCTCGCAGAAGGAGTTCAGGCTGATCAATTAGTTGATAATCAGTCTTATTCTGATGCGCCCGTTAGTCAAAGCCAACCACAGGCAGAAAACACACAGAAGGATGAATCTGTTTCGAAAGAACAGGTAGACGCTGCACAGGCTCTTGTACAAGAAGCCGACAGCAATGTTGCACAAGGGAAAGCTGATTTGGCTCAAGCTCAAGCAAATACTGCTGCCGCTCAAAGTCAGGTCGAGCAAGCACAAGCTGAAGCTAACCGGGCACAGGAGGCAGCTGATAAAGCTGGTCCGGAAGCTATTGAAACAGCTAAGCAAGAAGAGAGCAATCAAAAAGCTCAAGTGGACAGCAACAAGTCAGAATTGGCTAAAGCTGACCAAGCAACTAAGACGGCTGAAGCTGAGCGCGATGCCCAGGCAGCCAAGACTAAAGACGCTCAAGAGCAAGCGAAAACTCAAGAAGGACGTCTTGCTAAAGCTCAAAATGACGTGAAGGAAGCTCAGGCCAACCTAAGTGGGGACGCTACAGCTAAAGCAGAAAAAAATGTGAAAGCAGCCCAAGACAAGGTGGCAGCTGACCAGTCTGCTGTTGAAACAGCTCAAGCAAAAGTAGCTACAGCTCGTCAGACTGACAGTCAGAAGCAGGCTGAGGTTGCAAAAGCTCAGACCAACCAGACTCAAGCTAAGACGGCTCGTGATGCTTCTCAGAAGAATTTGCAGGAAAAAACTGCTGCGGCTGAGAAGACACAGTCAGACTTGAACCAAGCTCAACAGGCTTTGCAAAAGGCTCAAGCTGGAAAAATTACTACTGAAGCTTCTAGCAATAAAAACCGTGTGTCTATGACTCCGGAATACATTGCAGCCTTGAGAGAGCTAATCGTACCAAATTTATCAGAGCAAAAAACTAATGAGATTCAAAATAGACTGGCTGCACTTAATGCCAATGCTAAGGCTCTCAATCGTTACGTAGCAGATCCTACAGATAGCAAAGCTTTGATTGATACCAACAATATTCCACAGAATGTTCGTCAGGAACTTTCACAGTTTGCTTCAGAACTCATCAACCAGCTGCGTGCTCAGATGGGAACAGGCGAAGTAGTTGTAACACCATCTTCAATTGATTTCGCTGATAAGGTGGCAACAGAATATCGCAAAGACAACTGGAACTGGGATTTGATGGAGAAATACCATCACGATGCTAAAGCAATTAACCGCGTAGCGCGTGAATATGGTTTAATGACCACAAGTGCTGAGCAAGAGAGCAAAGGTCTCCAGTATTATGAAAACGCTTATATTTGGAGAGAAAAAGCTGGCCAAATGAGTGTGGCTGAAATGAAGAGACGAATCTATGATTCCGTTGTTGAATTCATGTTTAATGGCTATGAATGGCTACATGCTACCTCTATCTCTGGTCTCAATACTGGTCGCCAGAAAAACTATCTGGGTGTTGATTTCTCAATGGAAAGCGACATCACTATGGCTCATTTCACCATGGTGTCAGAAGATCAGGTCAAATATGCCAGCAAAAAGAACTTCAATGCCAGCCCGATTACAGGCAAAGCTGCAACAGCAAAAGTAGATCCGCAGGAAGTAGCTAAGGCTCAAACTGCCTATGACTCTGCCTTCAAGGCTAATCAACTGGCTCTGGCGTCTAAGGGAGTTGCTCAAACCACTTACAATCGGAAGGCTGCAGCCTTAGAGCAAGCCAATCAGCAACTGGCTCAGGCACAAGCTCAAGCAGGTGAGTCAGCAACTGCTCAGGCCCAAGCAGCTCTTGCTGCAGCTCAAGAGAAGTTGGCAGCTGATCAAGCGGCTTTAGCAGCAGCACAAGCAGCCCTGCAAAACTCAAACTTGGATGACAAGACCAAAGCAGAGAAATTAACTCAGGCCCAAGCAGCTCTGACTGCTGTTCAAGCGACAGTTGCCGCAGCTCAAGAAGCTCTAAAAACTGAATCAGATAAGTTGGCTCAGCTAGACGCAGCTTTGAATGCAGCAAAAGAAAGAAAGACTACTCTTGAAAAAGCTGTTACAGATGCTGAAGCAGCTTTGCAAATGGCTAAAGAGTCATTGTCAAATCTTGAAAATGCAGAAGAAAACTTGGAACAGGCTAAAACTAAACTAGCCGCAGCTCAGGCTGCTTACCAAGCAGCTCTTACAGCTCAAACAGATCAAGAAGCAAAAGTAGCAGTTTTAACTGCGGTTCAAGCACAAGCTAAGGCGACATACGACTTGCTAGCTCAAACATATGCTGAGCAAAATAAGGAAGAAGATATTCGTTATTATCAGTCTGTTTTGGCTCACTCAGAGGAGCGCTTCGCTCGCTCTCCGCTTACTGGACAAGTAGGAGATCCTCAGCATACAGCTCTTGGAACTACTGGAAATGCTGGAAGTGCTAGCCCTGGAAATCATAAGCAGGTAGCTGCTTCAGGTCATGCCTTGCCTAAGACAGGGGAAAACTCTTCTTGGCTCATTCTTGCAGGCCAAATGCTTCTGCTCATGGCTATGAAATTGTTCTACAAGAAACGTTCTCTTGATTAGAAAGAACAAAAGCAATCAAAAACAGTCAAATTCTTGACTGTTTTTTGTTTAATATAACTTGATATATCAAGTTATATACTTGAAAAATTCTTTATTTTATAGAATTGTATGTAATTGTTTTTCAATAAAAAATTTTCAGATAATTATTGAAATTTCACGGCTTTTATGTTACAATGAAGCTAATAAATATGAGGTAAAAATATGGCCGATTTACTAGAAAAAACACGAAAAATTACGTCTATTCTGAAGCGCTCGGAGGAGCAGATGCAGGAAGATTTGCCCTATAATGCTATTACGCGTCAGTTGGCTGATATTATCCACTGCAATGCCTGTATTATCAATAGCAAGGGACGTCTTCTAGGCTATTTCATGCGCTATAAGACCAATAATGACCGCGTAGAAGCTTTTTTCCAAGATAAGAATTTCCCAGAGGAGTATGTCCAAGAAGCCAATCTGGTTTATGAAACGGAAGCTAATCTGCCGGTTACGCATGATTTGACAATTTTCCCAGTGGAGACCAAGGATGATTTTCCAGATGGCCTGACTACCATTGCTCCCATTCATGTTTCAGGGATTCGTTTGGGCTCATTGATTATCTGGCGTAATGACAAGGAATTTGCGGACGATGATCTGATTTTGGTTGAGATTGCCAGCACAGTGGTTGGTATCCAGCTGCTTAACTTCCAGAGGGAAGAGGATGAGAAAAATATCCGCCGCCGGACGGCAGTGACCATGGCAGTCAATACTCTGTCTTACTCAGAACTGAGAGCTGTTTCAGCAATTTTGGGCGAGCTTAATGGCAATGAAGGCCAGCTGACAGCATCTGTCATTGCTGACCGTATCGGGATTACCCGCTCAGTGATTGTTAATGCCTTGCGCAAGCTGGAAAGTGCTGGGATTATTGAAAGCCGCTCACTGGGAATGAAGGGAACTTATCTGAAAGTTCTGATTCCAGATGTCTTTGATGAAATTAAAAAGAGGGACTACTAATGGCTAAAGCACTGATTTCCATTGATTATACAGTTGATTTTGTCGCAGATGAGGGCAAGTTGACAGCAGGAGCGCCAGCACAGGCAATTTCTGAAGCCATTGCTCAAGTAACTAAGGCAGTTTTTGACCGAGGTGATTATATCTTCTTTGCTATTGATGCCCATGATGATAATGATGCCTTTCACCCAGAAAGCAAGCTGTTTCCGCCTCATAATATCAAAGGAACTAGCGGTCGCAATCTTTATGGCCCTTTGGCTGATTTTTATGAGAAGCATCAAGCAGACTCTCGAGTCTTTTGGATGGATAAGCGCCATTATTCTGCCTTTTCCGGTACGGATTTAGATATTCGATTGCGGGAAAGAAAGGTAGATACGGTCATTTTGACTGGAGTCTTGACGGATATTTGCGTCCTGCATACAGCGATTGATGCCTATAATCTTGGTTATCAGATTCAGGTGGTAGAACCGGCTGTGGCTTCTCTGTCAGAGGAAAATCACAAATTTGCCTTAAACCACTTGCAAAATGTTCTGGGTTCGACTATAATAGATACAATTTAAGAGTAAAAGAGAAGCAGAGTAGGCTTGCTGACTTGCACAGAGAGTGCTGATAGCTGAGAGCAGCACCAAGAAAGCAAAAACCGAAAAACATGTTTCGTAATCTTTTGTGTGATTAAGCACAAACGTCGCTCACGTTACGAGCTCAGAGGCTGCCTTTTAGGGCGGTGAATAACAGTGGTACCACGGCTTTCGTCTGTTTTAGAGACGAAAGCTTTTTATTTTGCAGTAGGTCCAGTGAAGATGGTAGAAGAATGCTTCAAATATCCTGAACAGCAGGGTGGAGCTACGAATTGATTTGAGAGGGAAAGAACATGAAAGAAATTTTTATCGGAAACTATGGTTTAGAGCAGGTCGGACAGACCATGACCGCAACTGGCTGGGTGGCCAATATCCGCAATCACGGTAAGCTGGCCTTTATTGAATTGCGGGACCGCGAGGGATTGCTTCAGGTCTTCGTTGGCGGTGAGATTGAAGATTTTGCTAAGCTGGAAGACATTGGCAAAGAGGATGTCATTGCTGTGACGGGGCAAGTCGTTCAGCGGGAAGAACGCTTTGTCAATAAGTCCATCAAGTCTGGTCAGGTTGAGCTGAGGGCAGAGAAGATTGAGGTTATTGCTAGCAGCAAGGCATTGCCTTTTGAGCTGGACCAGCATGCTCATACTGGGGAAGACCTGCGTCAGAAATACCGCTATCTGGACTTGCGCCGTGAGAAGATGACACATAACCTTAAACTTCGTCATCAGGTCACATCAACCATTCGGGAATATTTGAATGGTTTGGACTTTTTGGAAGTCGAGACGCCTTATCTGACTAAGTCAACTCCTGAAGGAGCTAGAGATTTCTTGGTGCCTAGTCGGGTCTTTAAAAATCAATTCTATGCGCTGCCTCAGAGCCCGCAGATGCTCAAGCAGTTACTGATGGGAGCTGGTCTCGAGCGCTATTATCAGATTGTTCGTTGCTTCCGTGACGAAGATCTGCGGGGCGATCGCCAGCCAGAGTTTACCCAGGTGGACTTAGAGCTGAGTTTTGCCAGCGAGGAAGAAATCCGAGCTTTGGTTGAAGCCATGCTCAAGGCTGTTGTTAAGAAAACTCATGGTTTAGAGTTGACAGAAGCTTTTCCAACTATCAGCTATGAAGAGGCTATGAGCCGTTTTGGCTCTGATAAGCCAGATACACGCTTTGGATTAGAGCTGAAGAGTTTGACAGATTTGTGCCAGTCCAATGATTCGCTTCTCATCAAGAAAGCTTTGGACAACCAAGAGGAAGTGATGGGAATCTGTGTGCCCGATGCGGCTAGCGCTTTTAGCAAGAAACAGCTCAGTCATTTTTACCAGGAAATGAAGGAACTTGGCTGCAGTCGTTTCGCCAGTCTAAAGGTTGGAAATGGCCAGTTAGTTGGTGATTTGGCTAGTACCTTTGAAGCTGAAAGTCAGGAGTTGCTGGAACGTTTTGAGGCCAAGGATGGAGATTTGATTCTGCTAGTTATGGCTAAGCAGCGTCGGGCTCAGGAAGCTTTGGGACATCTGCGGATAGAAGTCGCAAAAGCTTTGAATTTGATTAATCCGAGTTTGCTTCATTTCCTCTGGGTTGTGGATTGGCCGCTGCTGGAGTGGAATGAAGACCAAAATCGCTATCAAGCCATGCACCATCCTTTCACCCAGGGAATCTTTGAAGAAGGCCAAGATCCAGCTCAATTCCGCAGCCAGGCTTACGACATCGTCTTAAACGGCTATGAGATTGGCGGTGGGAGTCTGCGGATTCATGACCGGAAGGCTCAGGAAGCTATGTTTGAGCTTTTAGGCATGAGCCAAGAAGACTATGAACGGGACTTTGGTTTCTTCCTGGAAGCCTTAGAATACGGCTTCCCACCACACGGCGGCTTGGCTCTGGGCTTAGATCGCTTGGTTATGATTTTGGCTGGGGAAGAAAATATCCGGCAAGTCATCGCCTTTCCGAAAAATGGTACTGGCTTTGACCCTATGATGGAAAGTCCGAGTTTGGTAGACCAAAGACAGCTCAAAGAACTGCATTTGGAATTGAAGAATTAGCCTGAAATATGGTAAAATGAAATGATGCGAATTCCTGAAGAATGGCAGGAAGAAGCTGAAGAAAAGAGCTAGCGGATGGTAAATAAATCAGCGTCCCTGGCTTGTCAAAGTAAAGGTGAGCTGAAGCTTGGAAATAAAGATATCATCTAGAAATTGTTATTTTTAGTCGCTAAAGCTCACATATCTTATGAAAGGAATCAGAGATGAAGATTACTCAAGAAGAAGTAAGTCACGTTGCTAAGCTGTCAAAACTGGCTTTTTCACCAGAAGAAACTGCTGAGTTTGCGACGACCTTAACCAAGATTGTCGACATGGTCGAATTGCTCAATGAAGTGGACACGGAGGGTGTGCCTTTCACTTCTAATGTAGCTGCTAATATCAACTATATGCGAGAAGATGTGGCTCAGCCAGGTTGGAACCGGGAAGAGCTTTTCCAAAATGTACCTGAAAAAGAGCGGGGCTACATCAAAGTGCCTGCCATCCTAGATGACGGAGGAGATGCCTAATGACTTTTAATCACAAGACCATTGAAGAACTGCATGACTTGCTGGTCAAGAAAGAAATTTCTGCGGTAGAGTTAACTCAGGCAACTTTGGCAGACATCAAAGAACGTGAAGCAGCTGTGGACAGCTTCATTACTGTCAGCGAAGAGGAGGCTTTGGCTCAGGCTGCGGTTCTGGATGCTAAGGGCATTGATGCTGACAATCTTATGAGCGGGATTCCGCTTGCGGTCAAGGACAATATCTCAACCAAGGGAATCTTGACGACGGCTGCCTCCAAGATACTCTACAATTACAAACCGATTTTCGATGCGACCAGCGTGGAGAAGCTTTACGGTAAGGACATGATTATCGTCGGGAAGACCAACATGGACGAGTTCGCCATGGGTGGATCCAGTGAAAATTCTTACTTTAAGACGACTAAGAATGCTTGGGACAGCAGCAAGGTTCCTGGTGGCTCATCTGGTGGTTCAGCGACAGCTGTTGCTTCTGGTCAGGTTCGTCTATCACTGGGTTCAGATACGGGTGGTTCTATTCGCCAGCCCGCTTCCTTTAACGGCGTAGTCGGCCTCAAGCCAACCTACGGCCGGGTTTCCCGTTTTGGTCTCATTGCTTTTGGTTCTTCTTTAGACCAGATTGGGCCTTTCTCTCAGACAGTGAAGGAAAATGCCCAGCTTCTGAATGTTATTTCTGGTAATGATCCTAAGGATTCTACATCATCACAAGAGGAAGTGCCAGACTTTACCAGCAAGATTGGCCAAGACATCAAGGGGATGAAGATTGCCCTGCCTAAGGAATACATGGGTGAGGGAATTGACAGCAAGGTCAAGGAAACGATTCTGGCAGCGGCGAAGCACTTGGAAAGCCTAGGAGCTATCGTTGAAGAAGTCAGCCTGCCTCATAGTAAGTACGGCGTGGCTGTCTACTATATCATTGCTTCTTCTGAAGCTAGCTCTAACCTGCAGCGTTTTGACGGTATTCGCTATGGCTACCGCGCAGAAGGCATTGAAAATCTAGAAGATGTCTATGTCAAATCTCGCAGCGAAGGTTTTGGTGAAGAGGTGAAACGTCGGATTATGCTGGGAACTTTCAGTTTGTCATCTGGTTACTATGATGCTTACTTCAAGAAAGCTGGTCAGGTTCGGACCTTGATTATGCAAGATTTTGCTAAGGTTTTTGAAAAATACGACTTGATCTTAGGTCCAACTGCACCAACTGTAGCTTATGACTTGGGCAGTCAAAACCAAGATCCAGTGGCCATGTATCTGGCTGACCTGTTGACTATTCCAGTCAATCTGGCTGGCCTGCCAGGTATTTCAATCCCAGCTGGCTTTGTAGATGGTCTTCCTGTTGGCCTGCAGCTGATTGGGAACCACTTCGATGAAGCGACCATCTATCAGACAGCCGCAGCATTTGAAGCAACGACTGACTACCACAAACAGCAGCCAGTTATCTTTGGAGGTGAAAAATAATGAACTTTGAAACAGTTATCGGACTGGAAGTCCATGTTGAATTGAAGACCAATTCAAAAATTTTCTCACCGGCTCCAGCTCACTTCGGTGAAGATCCCAATGCCAACACCAATATCATTGACTGGTCCTTCCCAGGTGTTCTGCCTGTTATGAATAAAGGTGTTATCGACTATGGTATCAAGGCTGCTCTGGCTTTGAACATGGATATTCACCAGAAGATGCACTTTGACCGCAAGAATTACTTCTATCCGGACAATCCAAAAGCCTATCAAATTTCTCAGTTTGATGAGCCGATTGGCTATAATGGCTGGATTGAGATTGAGCTAGAAGATGGCACGACCAAGAAAATCCGTATCGAGCGAGCCCACTTGGAAGAAGATGCTGGAAAGAATACCCACGGCAGCGATGGCTACTCTTATGTGGACCTCAACCGTCAAGGGGTGCCTCTGATTGAGATTGTGTCTGAAGCGGATATGCGTAGTCCAGAAGAGGCCTATGCCTACCTGACTGCCCTCAAGGAAATCATCCAGTACACGGGCATTTCTGATGTCAAGATGGAAGAGGGCTCCATGCGGGTCGATGCCAATATTTCCATCCGTCCTTACGGTCAGGAAGAGTTTGGTACCAAGACTGAGCTGAAAAACCTCAACTCCTTCAACTTTGTCCGCAAGGGTCTAGCATTTGAGGAAAAACGCCAGGCTGAAATTCTACGTAGCGGTGGTCAAATCCGTCAGGAAACCCGTCGTTATGACGAAGCGACTGGCGAAACCTTGCTCATGCGGGTGAAGGAAGGTTCAGCGGACTACCGTTACTTCCCAGAGCCTGATCTGCCAATCTTTGAGATTGAGGATGCTTGGATTGAGCAAGTACGCAGTAGTCTGCCTGCCTTTCCAAAAGAGCGCCGGGCTAAGTATGTGGGCGACTACGGTCTGTCTGACTACGATGCCAAGCAGCTGACAGCGACGAAGGCTGTGTCAGACTTCTTTGAAGCAGCTCTTGCAGCAGGCGGTGACGCCAAGGCTGTCTCTAACTGGCTCCAAGGGGAAGTGGCTCAATACCTCAATGCCGAAGGCAAGACCATCTCTGAGATTGAGCTGACACCTGAGAACCTGACTGAAATGATTGCTCTGATTGCAGACGGAACGATTTCTTCTAAGATTGCTAAGAAGGTCTTTGTCCATCTGGCTAAAAATGGTGGCTCTGCCAAGGAATATGTACAGAAAGCAGGCCTGATTCAAATCTCAGACCCTGCCCAGCTTCTGCCAATCATCCAAGAAGTATTTGCCAACAATGAAAAAGCTATTAATGACTATAAGGGCGGCAATAAGAATGCGGCTAAATCCCTGATCGGTCAATTGATGAAGGCTACTAAGGGGCAAGCCAACCCACAAGTAGCGCAAAAACTGCTTAATGAAGAGTTGGAGAAATTATAGAAATAAGTAGAAAACCAGTCGTGAGGCTGGTTTTTGTATTTTATTTAGATATTTGATATAATAAGATAGATAAAAACAAAGGAGTTAGTTATGTCGGAAATTACAATTACGCGTGATACGGGTATGGTTGGCGTTGCTCAAAAAGTAGCGGTATATCTTAATGGTGAACTTGTACATAAACTTTCAAATAATGAAAGCAAAACTCTGTCATGTGAGGGAGATAGTATTGAGCTACAGGTTGGACAAAGTTTTATGAAGTCTCATAAAATTCAAGTAAAAAATGGCCAAAAAGTACTTGTAAAAGCTTCTGGAATTCGTGCTATGCTAGGAATTCTTGGGACTATCTTAGGCTTACCTTATTTACTTCTTGAAATAGAGGGTTAATATTCCAAAATTGCAGCAGGAGCGGAATTTAACAGTTTCTAAATCATAGAAAAAATCGGTCAGAAGTGACTGATTTTTTTCTTCTATGCTATAACAAACAAAGTGATATAATTAGAAGCATCAAATTTTTAAAATTAAAATTTTTTTCTGAGATTCTGTTAATCTTTTGACAAGATTTCTGAAAGGGTTTACAATGAAACTAATAAATTATAAAGTGAGGTATGTTTATGGCAAAAATGAATGCTGCGCGTTGGTATGGCGCTAAAGATGTTCGTATTGAAGAAGTGGATGTACCAGAAGTCAAACCGCATCAAGTCAAGATTGCGGTCAAGTTCACAGGAATATGTGGAACTGACTTGCATGAATATCTGGACGGACCGATTTTTATTCCGACAGAAACAGAGCATGTCTACTCTGGCCAGAAAGCGCCTGTAACTTTAGGACATGAGTTTGCTGGGGAAATTGTTGAGGTCGGCAGTGCTGTGACACGAGTCAAGGTTGGCGATCGGGTGACAGTTGAGCCCATTTTGGCTAAGCATAATCTTGTCGGTGATTATAATCTGGACCCCAATCTAAACTTTGTCGGTTTGGCGGCAGACGGTGGTTTTGCCAAATACTGTGTTTTGGACGGAGACATTGTTCACAAAGTTCCAGACAGTCTTAGCTATGAGCAGGCGGCCTTGACAGAACCAGCTGCTGTGGCTGTTTACGCGGTCCGTCAGTCAGCTCTTAAGACGGGCGATACTGCGGTGGTCTTCGGTTTGGGGCCAATCGGGCTCTTGATAGTTGAGGCTTTGCGGGCAGCCGGTGCCTCTAAGATTTATGGTGTTGAGTTATCTCCAGAGCGCCAAGCCAAGGCTGAGGAGCTTGGGGCCATCATTGTGCGACCAGAAGAAGGCGAAGACGTGGTAGCTGCTATTCAGCGTTTAACTGGTGGCGGGGCAGATGTGTCTTATGAAGTGACTGGGGTGCCGGTTGTGCTGGGACATGCTTTGGCTGCTGTCCACAAGGCTGGAGAATGTATGGTAGTTTCTATCTGGGAACGAGAAGCTAACATTAATCCAAATGAATTTGCCATTCAAGAGAAATCGCTTAAGGGCATTATCGCTTACCGGCATATTTTCCCTAAGGTGCTGGAGCTGATGGAGCAGGGCTATTTCTCTGCTGACAAGCTTGTGACCAAGAAGATTAAGCTAGAGGATATTGTGCAAGAAGGCTTTATCGAGCTGACTCAGGACAAGGCGCAGATCAAGATTTTGGTATCGCCAGAATAAAATCTTTGCTTAATCATGAGACGAAAATCAGTCAAAACTGGCTGATTTTTCTTTATGGTTTGTGCTGTAATAAGTAAAGTTTTAGAAAGAGGTTGGGATGTCAAAAGTTTTGAAAGGTTCATTCCATATTTTTCTGAAAGTCGCTTTAAGCTGATTCCTTGTTTTCTTAGTTCATAGATTCGAACTTTATCCTCATAAGTTAGTTTCATTTAAAAAACCCCCAAAAGTTAGATTTTTTCTGTCTAACTTTTGGGGTGTGGTGCAATTCAACTTCTTTTTATTTGGAGACCATTTTCCAGAAAAAATCAATGATATAAGTCAGTCCGTAGGTATAGATGACGAGGGTGATGGGCTTGCAGAGAAGGATAATCAGCATGTACTTTTTGAAAGTCATCTTGGTCAGGGCGGCCAGCATACAGAGAAAGTCGGCTGGACTGATGGGCCAAATCATCATGAAAATAAAGAAGCGCTCAAAGCGATTGCCCTTATCCAGCCAGCCGATATATTTATCATAGGTGCGCTTGCTGACGACAGACTGGACAAAAGCCGGACCGTAGGTGCGCGCCAGGTGAAATATAATGGCGCAACCAATGACAATGCCGATATAGTTATAAATGGTGCCGACGATATGGCCGTAGATGAAAACGCCAGCGACAGAGGTCAGGGCGCCAGGGATAATGGGCACGACCGTCTGCAGAATCTGCAGAAAGATAAAGAGGGGTGGTCCCCAGATGCCTGCCTGCTGGATAAAGGCTGAGAGAGTTTCCTTGGACTGGAGGATGCCAGCGAAATAGGCCCAGATGCAAAAAGCCACCGTTCCTAAAGCTCCAATGGCGGACGACCAGTTGATAATCTTTTGCAAAAGGGGAGAAACAGCCTGCATCTGTCTGTTTTTTTCTGCCATACAAACCTCCAGAACATTTATATTATCACTACTATAATATCATATTTTTTCCTTTTTGTAACCCTTGAGGCTGTAAGTGCCAAAAAGCTTAAAAGATGATATAATGATGTAATTAGTAAATCATAAGTTTTCAAATAATCGATCAAAATCAAAGAAAAATGCGTAAGAGGAGAGCCTATAGTGGAAGAATATCTAAATTTATATCATCAAAAATTGTGGGAAATTGCATATGATAATCTCATAAGAGTATTTTCCCACCCTCATACAATTATTCTCTTTGTATTATTTTTAATTATTTGTTCCTTAATTTGTTTCTTATTTTTCGGAAAAACACGTACTTTACTATTTGTAGTTAGTTATTTCTTCTTGTTCCTTTTGGGAGGAGTCGCAGAGTATGTGAATAGCTATAGCAAAATTATGAATCCATCTTCTCCATATAACAATTCTTTAAGCATTGCTTCATTAAGACATGAAACCGTTCTTCCGATGCTTGAGCATGTAGATGAGATTCCCCTAGCTAGTGTCGATGGAGAGCTCAAGAGAGAAGATATTATATTGTTTGCAGTGTCGAATCCTACCTACTACGACGGTCTTTTTAATGATATAGCAATGTTATTAACCGGTGAGTATAAAATAGGAACAGATTTTCTAGTTGCTTTAGTAGGCTACGAAGAGAAAGATGGTGAATGGCAATCTGTTGACATTCGCATTGCCCCTGTTGATGAAGAAAAGGATCTTCAGAAATTTTCTAAGGTTCTTCACATAAAAAAGATGAAGCAGAGGGTGCTACCGGTATTATTTCTAAACTTCAAAAATTTTATGAAAAAAAGTTAGAGAGCGAAAAAAATAGATAGTGGTCTTATGAGCATGAATTTTGCCCATTTTAAAATGAAGCTTCCCGCTTGGGGAGCTGTTTTTATTTGCTTGAAAAATAGAAAAGTAAACATCACCTATTCGCTCTAGAAGAAATAGGAACATGAGTGCCAAAAAGCCCATTTTATGCTATAATAATGAGAATACGATTTTTTGGAGAGAGATGTGGCGATTGAAGATTATATGCCGGACTTTGCGGTCGAGGCAGTTTACGATTTAACAGTAGAGAATTTGAAAAGACAGGGGATCAAAGCGGTTTTGGTGGATTTGGATAATACCCTGATTGCTTGGAATAATCCTGACGGGACTCCAGAGATGAAGAAGTGGCTCCATGATTTGCGGGACGCGGGCATTCGGATAATCGTGGTGTCCAATAATAACCAAAAACGGGTCAAGCGGGCTGTTGAAAAGTTTGAAATTGACTATGTCTACTGGGCGATGAAACCCTTCACTTGGGGAATTGACCGGGCGCTCAAGCTTTTTCATTTTGAAAAAAATGAAGTAGTCATGGTGGGCGACCAGCTCATGACGGATATTCGGGCAGCACATCGGGCTGGGATTCGTTCGATTTTGGTCAAGCCACTGGTCGAGCACGACTCTATCAAGACCCAGATCAATCGGGCGCGTGAACGCCGTGTGCTCAAGAAAATCACTGAAAAATACGGTCCAATTCAATATAAAAAAGGAATTTAAGCATGGAAGAACTTCTCTGTATCGGCTGCGGAGCTACTATTCAGACAGAAGATAAGGGCAAGCTAGGCTACACGCCCCAGTCAGCTCTAGAAAAAGGCTTGGAGACAGGTGAACTCTATTGTCAGCGTTGTTTCCGCCTGCGCCATTATAATGAAATCAGCGATGTCCAGCTGACGGATGATGACTTTCTGCGGCTTCTCCATGAGGTTGGAGATAGCGACGCTTTGGTCGTCAATGTTGTCGATATTTTTGACTTTAATGGATCGGTTATCCCTGGCCTGCCTCGCTTTGTTGCTGGAAACGATGTTCTCTTGGTTGGGAATAAAAAGGACATTCTGCCTAAGTCGGTCAAGGATAGCAAGGTGACCCAGTGGCTGACGGAGCGGGCTCACGAAGAAGGCCTGCGTCCAGTCGATGTGGTATTGACTTCTGCTCAGAACAAGCAGGCTATCAAGGACTTGATTGACAAGATTGAATATTGCCGCAAGGGACGTGATGTTTATGTAGTCGGCGTGACCAATGTGGGCAAGTCCACTTTGATTAACGCCATTATTCAGGAAATCACGGGCGACAAGGATATTATTACGACTTCGCGCTTCCCGGGAACAACTCTGGATAAAATCGAGATTCCTTTGGCGGATGGCAGTCATATCTATGATACGCCGGGCATTATCCATCGTCATCAGATGGCTCACTATCTTACTGCTAAGAATCTCAAATACATCAGTCCCAAAAAGGAAATCAAGCCCAAAACCTACCAGCTTAATCCAAATCAAACCCTCTTTTTGGGTGGCCTAGGCCGTTTCGATTTTGTGGCAGGCGACAAGCAGGGCTTCACAGCATATTTTGACAATGAGCTCAAGCTCCACCGGACCAAGTTAGAAGGTGCTAGTGATTTTTATGACAAGCATGTCGGCAGTCTCTTGGTGCCGCCAGTTGGCAAGGAAAAGGAAGAATTTCCAGCCTTGGTCAAGCATGAATTTACCATCAAGGACAAGACAGATATCGTCTTCTCAGGTTTGGGCTGGATTCGCGTCAGTGGTCCTGCCCGAGTAGCTGGTTGGGCGCCAGAGGGTGTGGCGGTTGTCACTCGGAAAGCTATTATATAATACTCAAGAAACAAAGGGGAATAAACCTCCTTTAATAAGAAAGGGAAAGGCCATGAGCAGTGGGGAGACAAGCAGGTCCCAACTGTCTCAAGCCTTATAGAAGAACATGACACTAACATCAAAACAACGGGCCTTTCTCAACAGTCAGGCACATAGTCTCAAACCTATCATTCAGATTGGGAAAAATGGACTCAATGACCAAATCAAAACCAGCGTCCGTCAGGCACTGGATGCACGAGAGCTGATTAAGGTCACGCTCTTGCAAAATACGGATGAGAATATCCATGAGGTCGCTGAGATTCTGGAAGAGGAAATCGGAGTGGATACGGTGCAGAAGATTGGCCGGATCTTAATCCTCTACAAGCAGTCCAGCAAAAAGGAAAATCGCAAACTCTCTGTCAAAGTCAAGCAAATTTAAGAACAAATTTCTGTGGAGATGTCATCCTATGGCTATTGAATTACTTACCCCCTTTACCAAGGTGGAATTAGAACCAGAAGTTAAAGATAAAAAACGCAAGCAGATTGGTATTTTAGGCGGAAATTTCAACCCTGTTCATAATGCACATTTGGTTGTGGCGGATCAGGTCCGGCAACAGTTGGGCTTAGATCAGGTCCTGCTCATGCCAGAGTACGAGCCACCCCATGTGGACAAGAAAGAAACTATCGATGAAAAACACCGGCTGAAAATGCTGGAGCTGGCTATTGAGGGGATTGAAGGCCTAGGAATTGAAACTATTGAGCTGGAGCGCAAGGGAATTTCCTATACCTACGACACTATGAAGCTCCTGACAGAACAACATCCAGATACGGACTATTACTTTATCATCGGTGCGGATATGGTTGACTACCTGCCCAAGTGGTACCGGATTGATGAGCTGGTTGAGCTGGTTCAGTTTGTTGGTGTTCAGCGGCCGCGCTACAAGGCGGGGACTTCTTACCCCGTCATCTGGGTGGATGTCCCACTTATGGATATTTCCTCCAGCATGGTGCGGGATTTCCTGGCCCAGGGACGGACTCCTAATTTCCTGCTGCCTCAGCCAGTCTTAGACTACATCGAGAAAGAAGGGCTTTACCTATGACCTATGAAAGTTATATCAGTATGAGTCGTGAGGCCTTGCTAGCTAAGATGGAAACAGTCATACCCGAGAAGCGCCTGCGGCATTGTCTAGGTGTGGAAAAGGCTGCCCGTGAATTAGCGGAGCGCTTCGGTCTTGATGTCGAAAAAGCAGGTCTGGCAGGACTTCTACACGATTATGCCAAAAAGGTCTCGGATGAGGATTTCCTATCTTTGATTGACAAATACAAGCTTGATCCTGACCTGAAAAACTGGGGCAATAATGTCTGGCATGGGATGGTGGGCATTTACAAGATTCAGGAAGATCTAGGAGTGGAAGATTCTGAGATACTGCGAGCCATCGAGATTCATACAGTGGGTAGTGGCACCATGTCTGAGCTGGACAAAGTGGTCTATGTCGCCGACTACATTGAGCACAACCGGGAATTTCCGGGAGTGGACAAGGCAAGAGAGCTGGTTCAGCGGTCACTCAATCAAGCTGTGGCCTACGAAACAGCAAGGACGGTGGAGCATCTAGCCCATAAGGGGATGCCCATCTATCCGCAGACCTTGGAGACTTACAATGCCTTTGTAGGGTATTTGAAGGAAATAGAAGAATGAAAACAGCTCTAATCATTATTGATGTACAAAATATCTTAGTGGAGACAGGTTTTCAGTCTGATAAAATGATGGATAAAATTTCCTTTCTGCAGCATCAGGCTAGGAGTAAAGGTGCCGAAATTATCTATATTCAGCATGTGGAAAATCCAGAATACAATGCATTGGAAGATTGGCAGTTGTCTCCTCTCTTGAATCGAAAATCAGACGAAAAAGTCTTTCAGAAGAAGTATAATAGTATATTTAAAGAGACAGATTTGAAGGATTACTTGGATAAAGAAGATATTGGTCGTCTAGTTTTATGTGGAATGCAGACGGAATATTGTGTAGATGCATCAGTTAAAGTTGGATTTGAATTTGATTATAAACTTGTCATTCCAGAAGGTGCTTTTACAACTTTTGATGGAGAAGACGCTTCGGCAGAAAAAATAAATACTTTTTACCAAAAAATTTGGGACGGACGTTTTGCGGATGTTCTAGACTACAAAAACATTTTTAATTAAAGAGGAACTATGAAAGAACAAGAATTATTAGAACTGGTCGTGAAGGCGGCCGATGAAAAGCGTGCAGAAGATATTGTAGCTTTGGATTTGCAAGGTCTGACTACTGTGACAGATTACTTTGTCATCGTCAGCTCGATGAACAGTCGTCAGCTGGATGCAGTCGCTGAAAATATCCGTGAGAAAGCTGCGGCGGCGGGTGTTTCTGCTGGTCATGTTGAGGGAGACGCAGCTGGCGGCTGGGTGCTCTTAGACTTGGGCGGTGTGGTTGTCCATGTCTTTTCTGAGGAGATGCGGGCGCATTACAATCTTGAAAAGTTGTGGCACGAAGCAACTGGTGTGGATGTTGCAGCCTTATTGGAAGAAAAAAACAAGTGATTTTTTGCCCTTGGGCAGAAAGCAGAATTTAGCTCAGTCAGCCTGCTGGCTGGGCTATTTTTGAAAGGAAAAGTATGGCAACTTATGAAACCTTCGCGTCGGTTTACGATGCGATTATGGATGATTCTTTGTATGAGAAGTGGACAGATTTCAGCCTGCGTCATTTTCCCAAGGATAAGAAAAAGCTGCTGGAGCTGGCCTGCGGTACGGGCATCCAGTCCATTTGTTTTAAGCAAGCGGGTCTTGAGGTAACGGGGTTGGATTTGAGTCAGGAAATGCTGGATTTGGCAGAGAAGCGCAGCAGAGAGGCCGGTTTGGACATTCCCTTTATCCAGGGCAATATGCTGGATTTGAGTGGCATCGGTCAGTTTGATTTGGTGACTTGCTATTCAGACTCGATTTGCTATATGGAGGACGAAGTGGATGTCGGTCAGGTCTTCACTCAAGTTTACCAGCATCTAAATGAGGGCGGTCGTTTTATCTTTGATGTGCACTCAATTTACCAGATTGATGAGGTTTTTCCTAGCTATTCCTATCACGAAAATGCTGAAACCTTTGCCATGGTATGGGATTCCTATGCGGACGAACCGCCTCATTCCATCGTGCACGAGCTGACCTTCTTTGTCCAAGACGAAGATGGGCGTTTCACGCGCCATGATGAGGTGCATGAGGAGCGGACCTATGAGATTTTGACCTATGATATCTTGCTGGAGCAGGCTGGCTTTAAGAATGTCAAGGTTTATGCGGACTTTGAGGACAAGGAGCCGACTGACAAGAGCGCTCGCTGGTTCTTTGTGGCGGAGAAATGAGATGACAGTTACCGGTATTATCGCAGAGTTTAATCCTTTTCATAATGGGCACAAATATCTGCTGGAGCAGGCTGCTGGTCTGAAAATTATCGCTATGAGTGGCAATTTTGTTCAGCGAGGCGAGCCGTCTATCGTAGACAAGTGGACTCGGGCACAGATGGCTTTGGAAGCGGGAGCGGATCTGGTCCTTGAGCTGCCTTTCTTGGTCAGTGTCCAGGCGGCGGACTTTTTCGCTAAGGGAGCAGTAGACATCTTAGAGAGGCTAGGTATCGAACAGCTGACTTTTGGAACTGAGGAAGTGTTGGACTATGAGAGTATTTCGAGGGTCTATGGCGAAAAGGCAGAGCAGATGGAAGCTTACCTGTCTAGCCTGCCTGATTCCCTATCCTATCCCCAGAAGACTCAGGCCATGTGGCAGGAGTTTGCAGGGCTCAATTTCTCAGGCTCTACGCCTAACCATATCTTGGGCTTGGCCTATGCCAAGGCTGTGGCGGGAAAGGTTATAAAGCTGTGCCCGATTCAACGTCAGGGCGCTGGTTATCATTCCTTATCAGCTGATCAGGAATTTGCTTCCGCAACTGCCCTTCGTCAGAAGTTGGATCAGCCAGACTTTATCAAAAAATTCACTCCAGCCCATCAATTGCTTGAAATGGCACCCAAGGTAACCTGGTCGGACCTCTTTCCTTATCTTCGATACCAGATAGTGACCTGTCCGGATTTAACGGACTTTTATCAGGTCAACCAGGAGTTGGCCGTTAGGATTAGAGAGGCCTTGAAAAACAGTGAGACTATAGAAGAGTTGGTTGAGCAGGTGGCGACCAAGCGCTATACCAAGGCTCGGGTTCGGCGTCTACTGACCTATATTCTGGTCGGAGCTAGACGAGAAGAAGTTCCATCAGGAATCCATATTTTAGGCTTTTCCGAGCAGGGGCGCCAGCATTTATCCAAGTTTAAGGGAAATGTTGAATTGGTCAGTCGTATCGGCAAGGAGCCATGGGATGGTCTAACCCAGCAGGCTGATAAGGTCTATCAACTAGGCAACTCTGCACTTAGGGAACAGAATTTTGGACGGGTTCCGATTATGAGAGACAAGTAAGGCTGAATGTTCAGCCTTTTTGCTTTGTTTGCGACTGTAAATAAAAAATGGTATAATAAACAAATAAATTTGTTTTCACTAAGGAGCATGATTTGCTTTTTAGCGGTTTGACTGTAGGTATGAAAGCTAGCATTCGGTCAATAAAACATTGCTGTGCTGATTGAATGCTTATCTTTCCTATCCATGTCTCAAAGGAGGAAGACTCATGAAATTCAAAAAGATTACCTTTATGGCACTTACAGCTTTACTGACGCTTAGTTTAGGTGCTTGTAGCTTGATTGGGCAGAAGCATTCTCAAAAGAATCAAGGTGGGACTGAGAATAGCTCCCGTGAGAGCCAGAAGAATACTTCTTCTGACGATATTGAAGAACTCTTGGAGAAAGCAGAAACTGCGAATGAAGATCTAACTTCAATGAAAATGAAGGTGAAATTATCTATCACTGTAGATGGTTCCAATAAAACTCAAACGATGAGCGGAGACCTTCTCTATGATAAAAGCACGGATGAACTGGCCAAGGGGCATTTAGTAATAGATGGAAAAGAGAGCGGTCAGGAGAGTTATCAAGAAGCGATTATGCCAGGTGGAGAGGATAAACTTTTGTATACTCGTTCTTCTAAAAATGGAACATGGACTAAGCAAGAAATGGGAAGCGGGGCAGATTATTATGTTCAGCCCGATTATTTCAAACTCATGGATGGCTTTTATCAAATGGCTGATGATGTCACTGTAAAGGAAAGCGGTGATGAATATGTCTTTAAATTAAGCAGTAAAAATGCTGACTTGCTGGGGCTCTTTGGTGAAGAATTCAAACTAGAGCTGACAGGTGTTACTCAGGCTGATATGGATAAAACGTTAGAAGTACGCTTGGATAAAAAGACCTTATTCTTAAAAGACTTTAAGCTAGGTCTATCTTATAAGGGTGAAGAAGGTAGTTTGGATGTTCAAACAGATACTCAATATTCTGACTGGAATAAGGTAGAGGAAGATGAGTTTAAAGCGCCTCAGTAAAGCATAAGCAAAACGATTAGCTGAGAAAGAAAGGAAAAGTCATGCCTTTATTATTTGCTTTTCGCTATCGTAGGGGACTCTATTTGACCATAGTCATCTTAGCATCTGTTTTTTTAGCCTTAGGCATCATTTTCGGCGCTTTAGCTTCCTTACTCTTGTTTTCAATTGATAAAGCCATGCCTGGATCAGGAATACGTTCGTTCAGTTTGCCTTTTATACTTGCTTTTTTCATGACTGCTGTAGTCGAAATCTTTGCAATAGTTCATGCGGGACGTAAGCTGAGTAAAAATTGCTTTGTTCTTGCGGGAACAGAGTGGGGCTTGACCGTGCGAGGCGCTTTCTTGAAAGAGCATAGCTTTGCTTGGAATCAGCTGGAAAGTGTCTTTTACCGGCCGGCTTGGGGCCGAACTTCTGACGGGCAGGTTTCTTTTCGACTGGGAGTCAGGCACTATCGGAGAGACTACCTATATGTCAAGCCTTATCATGGTAAGTCCGTCCGAGTAGATGTCACATTTTTGGATGGCAGAATAGAGGATGTTTTTGCCTGCTTAAGCAGGTGCAAACCGGATTTGCCTATTGTGAAAAATTATCAGTGATATTTTTGATGGATTTCGGTAAAGGACCGTTATGACAGGCCTGCCGGTTTCGGGAAATAGAATGTACCGTCCAGTTGCTCTTTTAGCGACTGGATTTTTTATGGAATTGAAAACAGAAATCAATTTTGTCTCGATTTTAGCCTAGTAGAAGTTGAAGAAACCAACCAGAATCTTCTAGGAACAATCATTTTTTCTTAGTGATTTTTCTGATTCCCTGTGTTATAATAAGAAAGATTAAAAATGTAATTTATCAAAAGGAGAATCTCCAATGGGACGTAAATGGGCCAATATTGTGGCAAAGAAAACGGCCAAAGACGGCGCGAACTCAAAAGTATATGCTAAGTTTGGTGTGGAAATCTATGTAGCAGCTAAAAAAGGTGATCCAGATCCAGAGTCTAACACAGCTTTGAAATTCGTTATTGACCGAGCTAAGCAGGCTCAGGTGCCGAAGCATGTCATTGACAAGGCCATCGATAAAGCAAAAGGAAACACTGACGAAACCTTTACCGAAGGCCGCTATGAAGGATTTGGGCCAAACGGCTCTATGCTGATTGTCGATACCCTGACTTCAAATGTCAATCGGACTGCAGCCAATGTTCGTGCTGCTTTTGGTAAAAATGGCGGTAATATGGGAGCTAGCGGCTCTGTATCTTATCTTTTTGATAATAAAGGCGTGATTGTCTTTGCGGGTGACGATGCCGACAGCGTCTTTGAACAGCTGCTGGAAGCGGATGTGGATGTTGATGATGTTGAAGCAGAAGAAGGAAGCATCACTGTCTATACAGCGCCAACTGACCTTCACAAGGCTATCGTGGCTCTGCGTGAATCTGGCATTCAAGAATTCCAAGTAACCGAGCTGGAAATGATTCCTCAGTCTGAAGTAGAGTTGACTGGTGAGGACCTCGAAACCTTTGAAAAACTTTATAGCGTTTTAGAAGACGACGAAGATGTCCAAAAGATCTATACGAATGTAGATGGATTCTAATTACAGTATAATTATAAGAAGCTGAGTTTATATCGGCTTTTTTAGTTTGAGAAAAAATATTAATGAGATGTTACAAATATATCTTTTGTATTGGTGTTTTGTAAACAAAGTGTAAAAAAAGGGTTTACACTAATAGGCAAATATGGTAAAATAAATTTCAAATTATAATGTTTTTAATTAGAGATGCTTAACTTTCTTAACAGACTATCTTTATAGTTTTGGTAACTAATGGTTATCTTTTCAAGACAAATAAGATATAATTAGTAGCTCTTTTTGATGTTATATTTTATATTATAAAAAGGAGAAAATCATGCAAAAGGTTTTTCGATATTTATTTCTTTCAGTCTTGGTTGTTTTTCTTACTGGTTGTAGCTTTACTAAAAAAGCAAGTGAGAATGGAGTTTCTGGTAATAACGATGTAGATGTTAAAATAAAAGGCGGTACTTATGTCTTGCCAAATGATGAGTCTTCAGATTCAAAATATCTTGCTTTAAATGTTGAAATTAAGAATAAGAGTGATAAGAAACTCCGCCTTTCTGAGGGAGATATTACACTATATAATTCTGATGATGAAAAAATTAAGCCACTTAATGTTTATGATTCAAATGATAAATTTAAAACAATGTCATTTGAACAAGTTTCTAAAAACAAGAGTATCAGCGGCTATGTTGTCTTTGAAGTAGATTCGAAAGAAAAGTACGAACTTCATTATTCTCCTCTCTATACTGATATAGATGCGAAAGAAAAAGAAGATGTCACTATTAAAGTTGATGCTGCTAAATATCCTGATAATGTTGAAAAAATTGAAGACCTTGCTAAACAATATGTTGATCAAGTTTTCTTAAACGGAGCTGACTCAGCTAATGCGGGAAATGTTAGCAACAACAACCCCAATTCTGCGACCCTTACCCCATTAGCAGATAAAAAAGATGATAAGAAGAAAAATAAAGATGCCGATAAGGGAGATGAATTTGTTCTAGGTGGAGATTTAGCTAAGGCCAAGAGTGATTTTACAAAAGCTTTCACAACACAATTTGGAGAAGAATTCACTTACTACAAACCTTCTGAAGCAGAGTTACGTACATTTGTAGATGCCTATGCTAAGGCGAATGCAAAACGTGCTAAGATTAGCTATCAAGTGAAGAGTTTCTTCCCTGAAAGCGCAATTGTCTATGTTCGTCCTGAGACAATTGGCTTGGAAAATATCCGAACTTATGATCTAATTTCAAAATTTGCAGATGAACATAAGGCTGATTACTCTAACTATAATGATGCATACTCTGCTGCTGAAAAATACATCTTAGAACAAGCCCCAAGTCAATTTGACAGCATTCCGTTAGTGACAAGTAAGTACATGGAAAATGAAGGCTATGAACTTAAATTAGTCAAGAAAAATGGCAAGTGGGTAGTTGATACGTCTGATAGTATTGGCTACAAATCGCTTGTTCGAGCATTTAGTGGAAATTCTTATTAAAAGAAAAAATGATTCTTTAATCATATAAAGAGTCATTAATAGAAAGAAACGAACAGATTTATCGAAGCAGATTCTTGCTGATAAATTTGTTCGTTTTACGTTACAAAAACTTCCTATTATAGAAATATCTTATTCTAATTTTCAATAACTGGTACTTATTTTGAGTTTATTTTAGAAGGAGTCTGCCATGAAAAAATTTTATGATAAACTGATGCAAACGCGGCATTATCTTCATCAGCATCCAGAGCTGTCTGGGCAGGAATTTGAAACGACAGCTTTCCTAAAAGGCTATCTGGAAGATTTGGAGATAAGGATTTTAGAATCCAATCTGAAAACGGGCTTGGTTGCCGAGGTTGGCTCTGGCAAGCCGATTATTGCCCTGAGGGCTGATATCGATGCTCTGCCTATTTTGGAGCAGACAGGTCTGCCTTACGCCAGTCAGAATGCAGGCGTTATGCACGCTTGCGGCCATGATTTTCATCAGACCAGCCTTTTGGGGGCAGCGGAGCTGCTCAAGGCTATGGAAGGAGATTTGAGAGGGACGGTTCGTCTGATTTTCCAGCCGGCTGAGGAAACTTCTCTGGGAGCCAGTCAGGTACTTGCGACTGGTTTGCTGGACGATGTGTCTGCGATTATCGGCTTTCACAATATGCCCCAGCTTAAGGCGGGGCAGCTGGCACTTAAAGCTGGAGCCATGATGGCTGGGGTTGAGAAGTTCAAGGTTGAAGTAGAAGGTGTCAGCAGCCATGCGGCTAGGCCAGATTTGGGTGTTGATACAGTATTGACCTTGACCAGTATGATTCAAAATCTGCAGGCTCTAGTGGCCCGCACTGTGTCTCCTTTTGAAGCAGCCGTCTTGTCTGTAACTCATATCGAAGCGGGAGCGACCTGGAATGTACTGCCGCAGTCGGGCTTTTTTGAAGGGACAATCCGCAGTTTCAATCCATCCTTGCAGCAGCGTCTCAAGGAAGACTTTATCCGAATTGTAGAGAACACAGCGGAGAATTTTGGAGCTCAAGTCAGGATTTCTTGGGACCATACTCCTCCAGTGACCTATAATGATCCCGAATTGGCCGAGCTGCTCTATGAGCACTCACAGAATCTTGCTGAGGTCCTGCCTGCCAGTCCATCCTCGGCTGGAGAAGATTTTGCCTTTTATCAGGAGAAGCTTCCAGGTGTCTTTGCCTTTATCGGCTCAAATGGTGCGGAAAATGCTCCTGACCTCCATCACGACAGCATGGTCATTGACGACGAAGCTTTCAAAGTTTCCGTTCCTTACTATGTGGAGAGCGCCCTCTTTCTCCTGCAGCACTACAGGTAGAAAGTCTAGTGAATGGCTGCCTCAAAGCTGATAAAGAAAAGCTATCACCTCCATAAAAAATATATAATGGTCAAGTTTCTCCTTATTTGATATGATAAAGAAAGACTTTTTAGGAGGAATTCGAAATATGAACTTGAAGAAAACCTTGAAATACTTTTCTCTGGCGGTTGTCAGTGTCTTGGCCATTGGTGCCCTAGTGGCCTGCTCATCATCAAGTGAGAAGAAAACAGAAAAAATAAAGGTAGAAGTCGGAACAGTGGGAACGACCAAACCATTTTCATACGAGGATAAAGACGGTAAACTGACTGGCTACGATATCGAAGTCCTTCGTGCTATCTTTAAGGACTCAGACAAGTATGAAGTCAATTTCAATAAGACCAAGTGGGCTTCTATTTTCTCAGGTCTGGACAGCGACCGCTACCAGATCGGTGCCAATAATATCAGCTACTCTGAAGAACGAGCTAACAAATATCTCTATGCTAGTCCATATGCGAAAAATCCAACAGTTTTAGTTGTCCGTAAAGGTGAGGGCATTAAATCGCTGGATGACATTGGCGGCAAGTCTACTGAGGTTGTTCAGGGGACTTCAACAGCTCAGCAACTAGAGGACTATAACAAGGAACATAGCGATAATCCGACAAAAATCAATTATACGGACGGAACCATTCAGCAAATCTTGGCCAATCTGAATGACGGCCGTACGGACTATAAGGTTTTTGAGCGCATAACTGTAGAGTCTATTATCAAAGACCAAGGCTTGAAAAATCTGGAAGTGATTGAGCTTCCAAGCGACCAGCAACCTTATGTCTATCCGATTATTGCAAGCGGTCAGGAAGACCTACAAAAATTTGTCAACAAGCGAATCAAGGAACTCTATGAGGATGGTACGCTTGAAAAACTATCACAAGAATTCTTTGGCGGTTCTTACCTGCCAGATGCAAAAGACATCAAGTAAGAAATCCCATCAAGTCCAGTCTGCAATTTGGCTGACTAAACTTTGATACAAGAAATACGATAAGGGCGGGGAAGCTTATTTCCCCAGCCCTTTATCTGCTGTTAATAGGAGTAACACATGCCTTTCTCAACTGAGACTGAACAAATCAAGAAATTTGAAAACGACGAGGTTGCCCAGCACTATTTTGAAGTGCTGCGGACCTTGATCTCTAAAAAATCAATCTTTGCCCAGCAGGTTGGCCTGCAGGAAGTAGCCAACTATTTGGGAGAGATTTTTACAGCTGCAGGTGCCAAGGTCATGATTGACGATAGCTATACTGCTCCATTTGTTTTGGCGGAGTTTCTTTCTTCAAATCCTGCTGCTAAGACCATTATTTTCTACAACCACTACGATACAGTGCCAGCAGATGACGACCAGCCTTGGACCAATGATCCCTTTACACTGTCGGTTCATTACGGAGTTATGTATGGGCGAGGAGTGGATGATGACAAGGGGCACATTACCGCTCGTTTGACGGCCGTTCGCAAGTATATTCGAGAGCACGGTGATTTGCCGGTCAATATCATTTTTATGATGGAAGGGGCAGAAGAGTCTGCTTCGACAGACTTGGATAAATATTTGGCCAAGCATCGCAAACGCCTGCGAGGATCAGATTTGCTGGTCTGGGAGCAAGGCAGCCGCAACAATCTAGGACAGCTGGAAATCTCAGGCGGTAATAAGGGAATTGTTACCTTTGATATGACGGTCAAAAGTGCAGATGTAGACATTCATTCTAGCTTCGGCGGTGTTATCAATTCCGCTTCTTGGTATTTGCTCAATGCTCTATCCAGCTTGCGCAGTCCAGACGGTCGCATCTTAGTTGAAGGCATTCATGAGCAGGTTCAAGAGCCAAATGAACGGGAGATTGCTCTGATTGAGCAATATGCCCTGCGAACTCCTGAAGAGTTGAGTCAAGTCTATGGCTTGAAATTACCGGTTTTGTTGGACGAACGGAAGGAATTTCTCCGTCGCTTTTACTTTGAACCTTCGCTGAATATTGAAGGTTTCGGATCAGGTTATCAAGGCCAAGGGGTTAAAACCATTTTGCCTTCAGATGCTCAGGCTAAGATGGAAGTTCGTCTGGTGCCTGGTCTGGAGCCAGAGGATGTGTTAGACAAGATTCGTCGACAGCTGGATAAAAATGGATATCCGGCGGTTGAACTGACCTATACCTTGGGAGAGATGAGCTATCGCAGCGACATGAACGCACCATCCATTCTTAATCTTATCGAGCTGGCTAAAGATTATTACCAAGAGGGCATCTCTGTTCTGCCGACTTCAGCTGGAACTGGTCCGATGCACACGGTCTATGAGGCCTTGGAGGTTCCTATGGCAGCTTTCGGACTTGGCAATGCCAACAGCCGGGACCATGGCGGAGATGAGAATGTGAAAATTGCTGACTACTACACGCACATTGAGCTCATTCAAGAGCTGATTGGCAGTTATCGTCAAGCTGACTAGCGGGAAAGGAAGGCTTATGCTATACTCTACAAGAAAAGACAAACTGAAGCAGGCTGGCTTCTTTTATCTCTTTTATTTCCTAGCCATGATCTTAGGCGTCTTGGTTGGGCTTTTATTTGACCGCTCGGGCAATATGTTTTACGCTCCGGCTTTTACAGCTTTCTTTGGCGGAGTTCTGTTCATCTTCTATACTGAGAAAATAAAGACCTTCGGTCTAATCAGCGGCTTGGGCTGTCTGTTGGGTCTCTTCTTTTTACTTAGCCGACATGGCTTTGGAGCTTTTCTACCAGGTTTGATTTGTGGTATTTTAGCGGATCTTATAGCTCGGTCAGGTAGTTACCAGAAGACTGTTAGGAGCTTGCTGGCTTTTATGGTTTTCAGCTTTAGCACAGCGGGTCCTATTTTCCTAATGTGGCTGGCGCCCAAGCAGTACGAAGCTAGTCTTCTTGCCAGAGGAAAGACTCAGGCTTATATTGAGCAGATCATGCTTAAGCCAGAACCGAGCTTAGTCCTCTGGTTTGTAGCTAGCATTTTACTGGGCGCTTTACTTGGAGCCCTGTTAGGTAGGAAAATCCTTAAAGCTAGACATTCCAAGTCAGCTTCAGACTAAATATCATCGAAAATATAACTAAGGAGAAAACATGAACAATTTACTCGTACTCCAGTCGGACTTTGGTCTGGTAGATGGAGCCGTGTCAGCCATGATCGGAGTGGCCTTAGAAGAATCGCCCACTCTGAAAATTCATCATCTGACTCACGATATCACCCCTTACAATATCTTTGAAGGGAGCTATCGTCTCTTTCAGACGGTTAATTACTGGCCGGCAGGAACGACCTTTGTGTCGGTAGTGGATCCGGGCGTTGGCTCTAAGCGTAAGAGTGTGGTAGCCAAGACTAAAAAAGGACAGTACATCGTCACGCCTGACAATGGTACCCTATCTTTCATCAAGAAGCATGTCGGAATTGAGGCCATTCGGGAAATTTCTGAAGTGGAAAATCGCCGCAAGGATACTGAGCATTCCTACACTTTCCACGGCCGTGATGTCTATGCCTATACGGGTGCTAAGCTAGCCAGCGGCCATATCAGCTTTGAAGAAGTCGGACCAGAACTCAAGGTCGAAGACATCGTCGAAATTCAGGTAGTTGAGACCACGCTTGCGGAGAATTATGTCAGCGGAGCTATTGATATCCTGGATGTCCGCTTTGGTTCTCTCTGGACCTCTATCACCCGCGAGGAATTCTGCACCTTGAAACCAGAATTTGGTGACCGCTTTGAAGTTACCATTTACAATAATGACATGCTGGTCTATCAAAACCAAGTAACCTATGGCAAGTCCTTTGCGGATGTCCGCATTGGCCAGCCTATCCTCTATATCAACTCCCTCTATCGGGTTGGCTTAGCGATTAACCAAGGTTCCTTTGCTAAGGCTTACAATGTTGGCGTCGGTGCCCAATGGCATATTGAAATCAAGAGAATTGAAAATTAAGGAAGAAGAAAATGAAAAATAATACAATCAGAAACGTAGTCGCAACAGGAATTGGAGCAGCCCTATTCGTGGTCATCGGAATGATCAATATTCCAACGCCTGTACCCAATACCAGCATCCAGCTCCAATACCCTCTGCAAGCTCTTTTTAGCGTCATCTTTGGACCAATCGTCGGTTTCCTTATGGGCTTCATTGGCCATGCCATTAAAGACGCTATGAGCGGTGGCGGACTTTGGTGGTTCTGGATTGCCGGTAGCGGAGTCTTCGGTCTATTGGTTGGCTTCTTTAGAAAATTCTTCCGAGTGGAAGAAGGCAAATTTGAAGTCAAGGATATTATCCGCTTTAACTTGATTCAGTTTGGAGCCAATGCAATCGCTTGGCTTATCGGCCCAATTGGTGACGTGATTGTGTCTGGTGAGCCGGTCAATAAAGTCATTGCTCAAAGTATTGTAGCAATTCTGGTGAATTCTGCGACAGTAGCAGTCATCGGAACTGTCCTGCTGACTGCTTACGCTCGCACCCGCACCCGTGCAGGCAGTCTCAAAAAAGATTGATTACATCAAAAATTGAAAGATTGGGAGAATTCCCAGTCTTTTTTTGCACAAAATAAAAAGCATAATGTAAATTATATATTGCATTATAGAGATTTATAAAGTGAAAGGAGAATCTATAAGATAATGGCAGAAAAAGCGCTTTGAGAAGTATTTGGACCAATTGGAAGAAGAGAGATAAGTTGTCCTTCTCATTTAAACTTTCCAGCTCTGCTATTTTTCAAACAAATATTTTGCCCAGTTTTTTCAATCAGGTTATAATAAATAGATGAATTAAAAAATTCAGAAAATTTTATAGAGAAAAGAGAGTTGAAATCTTATGGCAAAAGATATTCGCGTCCTACTTTACTACAAATATGTTCCGATTGAGAATGCTGAGAAATTTGCAGCTGATCATCTGGCTTTCTGTAAATCTATCGGTCTTAAAGGCCGTATCTTGGTGGCAGATGAGGGAATCAACGGAACGGTTTCTGGTGATTATGAAACCACTCAAAAATACATGGACTATGTTCATTCCCTACCAGGCATGGAAGACCTTTGGTTCAAGATTGACGAAGAAAATGAGCAAGCTTTCAAGAAAATGTTTGTTCGCTACAAGAAAGAAATCGTGCACTTGGGCTTGGAAGACAATGATTTTGACAATGACATCAACCCGCTGGAGACGACAGGAGCTTACCTATCACCTAAGGAATTTAAGGAAGCACTCTTGGACGAAGACACTGTTGTCTTAGACACTCGTAACGACTATGAGTACGATCTGGGTCACTTCCGCGGAGCTATCCGTCCAGACATCCGCAACTTCCGCGAATTGCCGCAATGGGTTCGTGATAACAAGGAGAAGTTCATGGACAAGCGCGTGGTTGTATACTGTACCGGTGGTGTTCGCTGTGAGAAATTCTCAGGCTGGATGGTACGTGAAGGATACAAGGATGTCGGTCAGCTTCATGGTGGTATCGCGACTTATGGCAAGGATCCAGAAGTCCAAGGTGAGCTTTGGGACGGTAAGATGTATGTCTTTGATGAGCGTATCTCCGTTGATATCAACCGTGTTGATCCAGTCGTGATTGGGAAAGACTGGTTTGACGGTACTCCTTGCGAGCGCTATGTCAACTGTGGCAATCCAGAGTGTAACCGCCGCATCCTGACTTCAGAAGAAAATGAAGACAAGTATCTCCGTGGCTGTTCTCATGAATGTCGTATTCACCCTCGCAACCGCTATGTTGCTGAAAACGGCCTGAGCCAGGCAGAAGTAGTAGAGCGTTTGGCTGCTATTGGAGAAAGCTTGGAAACATTGGTGGCTCAGTAATTTAATTGTGAAGATAAAAAACTTTAGATGTTTCAAGCGTCTAAAGTTTTTTATCATTTATCTACAGGTAAAAGTCTTGTTGGACAGAGGTTTGGAAAAGCTGACTATTTCCGCTGATTCTTGGGACATCTCGCGGAGCATCACTTGATTTCTTCTTTTCTTTATTCAGGTTTCGATGTTTTGTCCCTTCTTTTTGATGTGATATAATGGGCTTAAATAAATGGGAAAGGAGCAAGTCTATGTCTAAAGCTATCATGGAAGAAGTGGCAGCCTATCTGCGTCAGCATGCAGATGAAGAGCTGAGTCTGACCGATTTGGCTCAGTATTTCCATTATAGTCCTTCTCATCTATCCAGAACTTTCAAGAAAAAGATGGGCTTTTCTATCAAGCAATATATGGAAGCTCTTAAAATGGAAAAAGGGATTCAGGAAATTGTGGAAGGACGGCAAAATGTGACCGAGACCTCTATGGAAGCTGGTTATGATAGTCTAGGCAGTTTTTCCAATACGTTTAAGCGGCATACTGGACTTTCGCCTAAAAAATATTACCAGGAATCAACCAAGGCTTATGATTTTATGGTCAAACAGCTGGATGAGAAGGGAGCTTTGTTGCATCAGGATCCCGACTGTAAAAGTGGCAATCGCTTGACCGTGGCGCTATCTTATCCTGAGGGGTATGAACCTCGTATCAGCTGTGTCGGGCTTTTTAAAACCCGCATACCTAAAGAAGAGCCAGTTATCGGAGTAGCACTGAGTCAGGAGAGACTGTTTACTTTTGAAAATGTACCGGATGGCCACTACTATCTTTTGGCCTGTGAATTGCTGGAGGATTTACGCCTAACTAAAAACTATGTCTTGAAGCATAACTTTCGCTGGGGCAGCGATGAGCCTCTCACTTTTTCAGGCGATAGCATCTATCAGGAGGAAATCAGCATGCGCAGGCCCTTGCCCAGCGATCCACCTATTACAGTTAATCTTCCAGTTTTAATCATGCGTTCCCTAGCCAAACAAGCGCAATTGAGAATAAGAAAATTTTTATCCTAATTGATAAACTGATACTAGAGATTTATTCTCAGATATAAAAAATTGGAGGAACAATAATGAAATTAGACGTGTTTTTAAGTTTCAATGGTCAGGCCGAAGAAGCTTTTCGTTTTTATGCAGATCTTTTTCAGACAGAGATAAAGGGACTTGTCCGAGCCAGTGATATGATGGATCCAGCTGACCTTCCTGCAGAAAAACGGGATAAGGTTGCCTGGATTGCCTTAGATACGGAAAACTTAACTCTGCATGGTGAGGATGTAGGTGTTTTTAATGACCTATCTATTCCTAGCAATCATCAGCCCAATCAATGGTTGGTTCTGAGTCCAGATAGTAGAGAAGAAGCCGATGAGCTCTTTGCTAAGCTTGCTGAAGGTGGGCAAATTCTCTATCCTTTAGAGGAACAAGCTTTCGCAGAGTTTTATGGCCGCTTGATTGACCGTTTTGGTATCGGCTGGGATGTGATGAAATGAGGTAGAAGGATGGCTTATAGTGAATCCTTAGCCCAGCAAGTCCGTGCCATTTTAGCTACTGATCTTCCCCCTCATGTTTTTGAAGAAGAGGTAGAAGAGAAGAAGATGTTTGGTGGTTTGGCTTTTATGGTCCGAGGTAAGATGACCGTTACTGTGAGTTCGAGAAGTCAAGAGCTTATCATGGTACGCATCGGTAAGGAAATGGAAAAGCAGGTTCTGCCTAAAAATGGTGCTAGCGTGACTTTAATGAAGGGTAGGCTTTATCATGGCTATATTGATTTAGATGGCGAAGGACAAAAAGAACTGTCTTACTGGATCAAGCTAGCCTTGTCCTACAATCAGGAGCTGACGCAGCAGAATAAAAAATGAGAAGTGCTCAGATGAGTTTGGCTTTCTTAGAAGTTTATTCATTGTCTTTTTATGAAATTCAAATATATTCTTAGAATCTGTATTGATGAAGCTTTCAATCGAAAAGTATCTTCATGGATACAGGTTTTTTCGTCTTTTTCTTCCAAAAATGTTATACTAATACCAGAGTCCGTTTTGCGAATGAAGTTTATCTTTAAAAGTCTTGGAGAAAAGCTAGTTTGTACCAGTATTGAGTTTTGATTTTGCATTTTCTCGCTTTTTGAAAGGCTTTTGTCGTTAGAAAGGAGCATGGTATGAGTATTTCTTTTTACATTCAGAACCGAAAGGGCTTGTTTAGCTATAAGGCGGTCGAAACACCCTTGTCTCTGGTTTCCTTAGTAGAAGGGCTTGAGGTCATAGGCCTCGAGGGCGATAAGGCTTATCAATCCTTGGATCAGGTCGGAACTTTTCTGGCTGTCTATTGGGAAGGGGCAGGCCGCGGGTTTGAAGTTTATTATCTGCCAGACCGGGAAACCTATCAGGTCCGCGTCTTGACACCATCAACTGTGGGTGATTGGAAAGGGGCCATTCTCTTCATGAGTCGTTTGGCTCAAAAGATGAAGCAGGATATTGTCGATGAATACGGCACCACATACACTGCTGACGGGATTTTTAATATTGATTTTGAAGCGGATATTCTCTACGGCCTGAACGATGCCAGAGTTGCAGCTGCGCCTATGCATGTTTTCGAAGGCTATGCTCATGATTTGTATATGTCGCAGGAAAAACTTCTGGAACTTTTCAAGGCAGAAGATCCTGTGGAGGAGTTTGGCAGGCAGATGGCTGAGATGCAGCAGGTTCAGAGTCAATTTTCTACTCCTAAGTATTATAAGGATCAGGGTGGGAAATACCTGGGTTCTTATGTCTTGGCAGAAGGAGTGGACACAGTCCTTCCAACTCAGCCCATGCCCAAGGGCTACCTGATTAAAGAGATGATTGAGAGCGGTGCTAGTCAAGATATGGAATGGCATCTTCATATCCTGATAGAGGATGCCAGCAGTCCGCAGGGGTATAAATATCTGACAACAAAGGATTTAAAAGCTTTTTTAGAGAAGATTCCGGACACTCACCGTAGCTATCTGGATTCCAGCCAGATCCGGATTCAGCCACTTAGTCGACTGGAACTGGAAGCCATTTTGGATCAACTTCCCGATGGAGAACCGAAGTTTTAAAGGCTAGGAAAATCTACTTTTTGAATCTTAACAGAGCTGCCAAAAGGCGGCTTTTTTTAGGGCTATCAGCAGTTCTCACAATTTTGTGACTCTTTTCGTTTTGATAACATTATTGAAAATATCTTGAAAATTTCAAAAAGAAGCTATAGAATAGAGGTCAGTTTTATAAAAAGGAGAACGAAATGAAAGAAAAACACATGCTAATCTTGGGCTGGGTGGCTACTTTTATGTCTGTTATGATGTATGTTTCCTATATCCCACAGATTATGAATAATCTAGCTGGCAACAAGGGTGACTTTATCCAGCCTTCAGTAGCTGCTCTAAACTGTACTCTCTGGGTCATTTATGGCCTATTTAAAGAGAAACGGGATATTCCTTTGGCAGCGGCTAATATGCCGGGCATCGTATTTGGCTTGATTACTGCTGCAACAGCCCTTATGTAAGATGAGATTGGGAGTTATTCCCAGTCTTTTTTGTTGGAAAATCATTGGATAAAGTACTCACTTCACTTGTAGCTATAGAGTCTGCCTATGGCTTTGGCTATGTAGAAAATATGCAGGCAGCGTTCAGTAGACAGCCTTTTTATGATACAATGGTAAGATGAAGTCAGTAGACACCTGCTGGCATTTTCATCAGTAAGAAAGGGGTAAGAGAGCAAGCCTATGATACTTGAAGAATTTGACCAAAGTCGCAAGGCCATCATCAACCCAGAGGACTTGAATGAGTCCATAAAAGGTTTTCCGGAGACGGCTGTTTCCTGCTTTGCCAGAGAGACTTTTGCTCGGATGTTGGCGGATTTTGAGCATGAGCTGATTACGACGACTAGCATGGCAAATATTGAAATTCCCATCTATCGTATTTTCGCAGATGGACGGGAACTGGCTCTCTTCAATGCACCTGTTGGAGCTTCGGCCTGTGTGGCTATTCTGGAAGACCTGATTGCTTTTGGCATGAAAAAGCTGGTGCTTTTCGGTACTTGCGGTATCTTGGATGAGGAGATTAAGGAAACGTCCGTCATTATCCCGACGGAGGCCCTGCGCGATGAAGGGACTAGCTATCACTACCAGCCAGCTAGCCGTGAGCAGAAAGTCAATCTTGGCTTGAAAGATTTTTTGACGGCTTTTCTGGATGAGCGTGGTATTTCCCACAGCAAGGGCAAGGTCTGGACGACAGACGGCATTTACCGTGAGACGCCTGCTAAGCTCCGCCAGAGAAAGGCTGAGGGAGCTATTTGTGTGGATATGGAATGCTCAGCTGTAGCGGCTTTAGCAGCTTTTCGAGAGATAACCGTCTGCCAGTTCTTTTATGCAGCCGACCACTTGTCTGAGGAAGCTTGGGATATGCGCAACCTAGCCAATCATGCAGACTTAGACGAAAAAGATAAGATTGCCAATCTAGCGATTCAGATCGCTCTGGCACTATAGAGAAATAAGATGAAAAAACCAATTATCCAATTTGAAGACTTTAGCTTTCAATATCAGGCCCAGTCTGAGCCGACCCTGAAGCAGATCAATCTGACTATTTTCGAGGGGGAAAAGGTTCTGATTGTTGGTCCGTCTGGCTCTGGTAAATCAACGCTGGGCCAGTGTCTCAATGGGATTATCCCCAATATTTATAAAGGAGAGGCCAGCGGTCAGCTCTTGATTAAGGGGCAGCCAGCCTTTGAATCCAGCATTTATGATAAGTCCAATCTAGTCAGCACGGTCTTGCAGGACACGGATGGCCAGTTTATCGGGCTTAGCGTAGCAGAAGATCTAGCCTTTGCGCTGGAAAATGACGTGATGGAGCTGTCGCTTATGCGCGAAAAAGTCCAAACCTGGTCAGAGAAGCTGGATTTATCGGAGCTTTTGCAGCATCGGCCCCAGGATCTATCAGGCGGTCAAAAGCAGCGCGTCAGTCTGGCTGGGGTTTTGATTGACGAGAGTCCTATTCTGCTTTTTGACGAGCCCTTGGCCAATCTGGATCCCAAGTCAGGGCAGGATACCATTGATTTGATTGACCAGCTTCATCGGGAGACGGAAACAACGACTCTGATTATTGAGCACCGCTTGGAAGATGTTCTTTACAGACCGGTAGACAGAATAGTGCTTGTCAATGACGGACGTATTCTCTTTAATGGACAGCCAGATGACCTGCTCAGAACCCAACTGCTAGCTGAAAATGGCATTCGCGAGCCGCTCTACATTACCACTCTACGCCAGCTGGGCGTTGATGTGGAAAAGACTGAAGGATTGTCCCGCTTGGATCAGCTACAGCTGGCAGATGTGACCTTTGAAGGCAGAGATTGGTCTGCCCCTGACAAAGAGCCTCAGGAGCCCTTACTGGAACTGGAACATGTGTCCTTTGCTTACCAGAGCGGAGGCAAACCTATTTTGCAGGATATGAGCCTGAAGATTTTCAAGGGTGAGCGGATAGCCATCGTTGGTAAAAATGGAGCTGGTAAGTCAACCCTGGCCAAGGCTCTCTGTCAGTTTATCGAGACTGATGGGAGCTATAGATGGAAAGATCAGGACATCAAAGGAGACTCTATCAAGGAGCGAGCTGAGCGGATTGGCTATGTCCTGCAGAATCCCAATCAGATGATTTCGGCAGCCATGATTTTTGATGAAGTGGCTTTAGGCTTGCGCTTGCGTGGACTGGCAGAAGCGGAAATCGAAGAGCGGGTCCATGCGGCTCTTAAAACGTGCGGCCTCTATGAATTCCGTAGTTGGCCGATTTCGGCCCTGTCTTTCGGCCAGAAGAAGCGGGTGACTATTGCGTCTATCTTGGTGCTGAATCCGGAGATTATCCTCTTGGATGAACCGACAGCTGGCCAGGACCAGCGCCATTATACCGAGATGATGGACTTTCTAGACGAGCTCAACCAGCAGGGACATACGATTATCATGATTACCCACGATATGCAGCTGATGCTGGATTACTCAGATCGGTCAGTGGTTGTGGTGGATGGTCAGATTTTAGCCGATAAGGCGCCTGCTCAGGTGCTGACAGATCAAGAGTTGATTTCGGCGGCTCATCTAAAGGAAACGTCAATCTTTGCTCTGGCTGAGAAAATTGGTGCCGACCCTCTGGCTTTGACCGAGTTTTATATGCGAGAAAAGGAGGACAAGCATGCTTAATCAGCGAAAATTAATCGGCTACCATGCAGGCGAGACGTTTCTTCATGGTTTGTCCGGTGCCAGCAAGATGCTGTTCTTCGTTCTGGTATCAGTAGCAGCCATGATCAGCTATGATACCCGCTTTTTGCTGGGGCTAGCCCTACTGTCCCTCTGTCTCTTTCGGCTGTCTCACATCCGCATCCGAGACATTTCATTTGTTTTGGTCTTTGCGGCATCCTTTGCTGCTCTTAACTTAGTGATGGTCTATCTTTTCGCGCCTCAGTATGGTGTTGATATCTATGGAGCCAAAGATGTCCTCTGGACCGGATGGGGAGCTTATAATTTAACAGCTCAGCAGCTGTTCTACCTCTTTAATCTCCTGCTCAAGTATGTTTCGACCATACCTCTGGCAGTGATTTTCCTCATGACAACCCATCCCAGTCAGTTTGCTTCCAGCCTTCATCAGCTTGGTATTTCCTATAAAATTGCTTACGCGGTCAGTCTGACGCTCCGCTATATTCCAGATTTGCAGGAAGAGTTTTTCCTGATTAGGATGTCTCAAGAAGCGCGTGGGCAGGAATTATCCAAGAAAGCCAAACTCACTCAGCGCGTAAAGGGAAATCTGCAGATTATCATTCCGCTGATTTTCAGCTCACTAGAGCGCATCAATACCATTGCCACAGCCATGGAGCTACGCCGTTTCGGAAAAAATAAAAAACGCACCTGGTATACCTATCAGGCTCTAAGCAAACGAGATATGCTGGTGCTGACACTGGCAGTCGCCTTTCTATTGCTTTGCTTTGCTCTCTTCGCAGTCAATCACGGCCGCTTTTATAACCCATGGAGGTAGGATGGAGCATGTTCCTTATGAAGGTATGATTTTCTATGGTGTCTCCTATTTAGATGCTATTTTCATAATCTTTTGGAGAGTTATATGCTGAAAGGGAAGGAGTAATATGAAGAAAAAATGGAAATTTATAGCAGTGCTCGTAGTTGTTTTGTCTTTAGTTGGCTCTTACGATGTTTATCGGTATTTAACGCAGAGTCGTTATAAGCAAGTCAAAACTGCCATCGAGCCAAGTGACTATGAGTTTATTGCAAATAGACAGGGGTTGGTAATTTCTTGGAAATCAGTAGATTCTAAAAATGATGGTCAAAATGCTTCTGAAAAATTAAAAAATGAGAATATACCGCTAAGGTATGGAGAAGTAATCCATGGTAAGCGTTATTTGTCTACTGAAAGCTATCAACTAGTCCATGAATCTAGCGATAAAAATTTTGATGTAAATAAGTTGAGCTTGGGAGAATTTTGGAAAATTCAGGTATATGACACAAGTACGAAGAATTTGTCTTTAAAAGAATATGATTTAATAAAAGCGATTAAGAATTATGATGATCAATACTCTCCCATTCCTGGGCGTAATGTTAGTTTCTACACCTACAATAATCAAGAATATAGGACTCTTCCTTTACAAAAAACTGGAGTAGGAACGAAAGAGGGTAAATGGGTACTATTTAATATGTCTAATGGGAGAATAGAGGATTTTCCTAAGGGGACAAAAAAGACATTTGACAAACGTTTAAATTATAATTTAGGTTTGTTTACGAATTTAAAGGATTACTATTCTGATGATATAAATAGTTTCAATTCAATCCATTTTACTTCCTCCGTTGTTAAACAATCCTTCGACTGGCGCCTAAAGGAGGAATACCCTAAAGCTTATGACTTGATGACGAATCAGGGAGGTCAATTATATCTTTTGACGGATAAGACAGATCCTAAACTGATGTCAGACATTTACAGTCTTTTAATTCCAAAAGATAAGCAGTTATTTGATAACTTAACTGTTTATGGTAGTGTCACAAAAGACGGTCAAGACCATGTAGTCAATTCTTATGAAGAATTTATCAATGTTTTAAAACTAGAGGAACAGGACAGTAAGTAAGCGATTTTTTGTACTTGTCGCAATCTTGCAGTATCTCTTTTCTACATTGAACTTCTAGTCATTTACATAAAAAACCAGGCAAGGATTGCCTGATTTTTTTCTTATAATGGTCTTTTGTTTGGCATGCCGGCTTTGCGGGGGTATTTATTGGGTGTTTCTTTCTTCTTTTCCACCACTGTGATAAAGCGGGGGTCACCGTTTGGTAGGGCATAGCTGAGGTTGTCTTGGACCTTGCTAAAGAGTAAGTTGAGGGCATTTTTTGCTTCTTCAAGTTCTTCAGGAGCATTAGAAGCCTTAAGCGCCAAAAGCTTCCCGCCAACTTTTAGGTAGGGAATGGTCAGCTCAGATAGGACCTGCATCCGAGCGACTGCACGGGCAGTGACCAGGTCAAATTGTGCCCGAAAGGCCTTGTTCTGAGCAAAATCTTCTGCGCGACCGTGGTAGAAGTGAACCTTGTCCAGCTCCAGCTCCTCTGCTAGCAGTTTGAGGAAGTTAATTCGTTTGTTGAGCGAGTCAATGATGGTCACATCCAGCTGAGGATAGATAATTTTCATAGGGAGGCTAGGAAAGCCAGCACCGGCTCCGATATCCAGCAGCTTAAGCTCTTGATTATCAATCAGGGCTTGCAAAACGGGCGCAATTGAATCATAGAAATGCTTGAGATAGACTTCATTTTTCTCGGTGATAGCTGTCAGATTGATTTTTTCATTCCATTCGACCAAGAGTTCAAAATAATGCTCAAACTGGTCTTTCTGGCGGTCAGTCAGCTCGATTCCCTGCTGGGCTAAGAGCTGGTAAAATTCTTGCGGTGTCATAGTTTCATCCTTGTTTGTCAGTATTCATCCTATTATATCATAAAAAGGAGACCCCGGCATTCTGCCAAAGGGCCTCTTTTCTTATATGCCAATCTGATTGAGCTCCGCCAAGAGCAGCTGACGCCGTTCATCCTGATTAGCAGCTGGGTCAAATAGAACTTCTTTTTTTATCTTGCCATCTAAAATGAGCAGAACCTTGTCTGCATAGGTAGCCACACTGGCATCATGCGTCACTAGGAGAATGCTTGCACCCTGCTGGTGGAAGTGCTGCATGAGCTCCATAGCTTGCCGGCCAGCCTGAGAGTTGAGCGCTCCTGTCGGCTCGTCAGCAAAAATGATTCGAGGCTGGTTCATGAGAGCCCGGCAGATGCCGGCTCGCTGGAGCTGGCCGCCCGATACCTGATGGATAGAGCGGTGAGCAATGTCCTTAATGCCAGTCAGAGCCATTAACTCCTTGGCTCGCTCATAGGCTGCCTTTCGCTCACTGCCTTTCTTACCAATGATACTTGGTAGGCAGATATTGTCTAGGATATTGAGATTCTTCAGGAAGGTTGCCTGCTGGAAGACAAAGCCGAAAGCCTCTCTGCGAAGGCGGTCTAAGTCCTTATCTTTCATGGCTAGCAGGTCCTGTCCCTGGTAAAGAATCTGTCCTTGGTCAGGTCTGTCAATGGTGGACAGAAGATTGAGAAGAGTGGATTTCCCGCAGCCGGACGGCCCCATGATGGCGATGAATTGGCCGCTTTCAATCTCTAGCGACAAATCACGGAGAATGGGCTCCTGATTTTCCTGATAGCTTTTGCTGAGGTTATGTGCTTCTAATAACATAGGCTTCTCCTCGGATGTAAAATAAATGCTAAGCGCTCGAAAGCTATCTGCTTAAGATTAATGTTCCTTGAGATAGCGTCCAATTTCCAGCTTGTTCAGAGCTCGGAGACTGATGTGTGCTGCTGTGAGTCCGCTAAGAAGCAGAGTCAGCGGTGCCCATAGAAAAGTAAGCGACTTATTGATGATGAGCTGGAGTTTGCTGATACCGAAGCTGCTGAGCAGCAGACTGCAGACTTCTTGCCCAAGACTAAGGAGCAGCAGGTCGGCTATTGCCAGAGCCAGCATCAAGATGAAGCAGACAGCGAGCAGGTAGTGGCTCCTGAGTCGTTCACTGCCAAATCCCAGCATCCGATAAAGCGCCAAGTCAGCTTGATCCTTAGTGAAAATCATATAGACAAAGAGAGTCATAAGGATGAAGACAATGCCGAGCCCTGTCCAGAAAACGCTGGTCTGAATCAGGCGGAGCATGGCTAGCGTGTCATCAAAAGTCTGATGGAAAAAGTCTTCTACATCGGTTAATTTATAGTTGGAATAGCGTTTTTTCCATTCGTTGATTTTTTGAGCTTTGTTGCTAGCATCTTTAAGACGGATGGTCGTCAGACTATTGAGGGTTTGCGCTTGCTTTGTCACAAAGACAGCCTTGGCGGTCTTGCCTCCGTAGGTCAGGTCCGAGTAGATACCGACTACTTTTAGTTTTCTTGCTTGACCGTCTACCGTCAAGGTCAGACTGTCTCCAACATTTAGCTTGAGCTCTTCTGCCTTAAGCTTGGAGAGGGCAATTTCATGCTCGTTTTTAGGATAGCGGCCTTGGCTGTATTTGACTGGAAATCCCGCATGGTTTCCCAGAGTTACCCGCAACTGCTGGGTCTGACCTTGCTGGTCTTGATAGGAGAAATTCTGGCTCTGGTACTGATTAATCTCTGCGATATCCTTGTCTGCCTGCAGTTCTTTCAGAAGCTGGGCAGCCTTGGTATCAATGTCTTCAGTCTGAGAAATATCAATCAACACATCTGCCTGACCAGCTCCCAGATACTGGATGAAGTTCTTGTCCATCACAGTGCTATAGAGACTGGCTGGTAGCAGGATAAGCAGGCTAATCAAACTGACAATGAACAAGATAGTCAAATAGAGTTTCTTATGATTGAGAATTGTTTTCAGAGCGAAATAGGGTCTGTCTAAAAAGGGAATAGTCGGTAAGCCCATTTTGGGAGTAGAACGAGTCTCGGTCAGACTGTTGGAAGAAGCTAATCTTAAAGCTTGGCCGGGGGTCATTTTCTTAAAAGAGCTGAGAGGCCGGGCAGTCAGCCAGAAGACCAAGAGACAGAGCAGTAGAGCCACTAGCATTTCCAAAAGATAGCTATAGAAGGGCGTCGGACTTTGCCCCATAGACAGTGCCATCTGCTTTTTAAAAGGAGAACTCAGGAGAAAGGACAGTCCCCATCCAGCGATGGTTGCTAGAGCCAGACAGAAATAATACTTGGTCAGGTAGACCCTGCTGATAAAGCTTTGGGGCAGTCCCATCACCTTCATAACGGCAATCTGCTGCAGGTCTTCTTGAATCTTGGTCAAGAGGGCAAAGCGCATGCAGAGAAAGGTCATGCCAATGATGGCCATAACCAGTAGCCCCATGACTAGGATGACTAGAGCATCATTGAAGCCGTTAATCATCTTGATAGTCGGATAGGTAATCATAGGCGGTCCATTGGACTCAAGCTCGGCATTTTTATAGGCTTGCTCGATAGTAGAAATCTGGCTAAGCTTATGCACTCGAAAGGCAATCAGGTTCTCATTAGATGCAAATGCTTCTGTTTTCAGAATCTGCAAATCAGTCTGTGAGATGAGGAAGCGTTTGGAGGAGACTAGACTGGCATTCATCTGGGCATCTCGGATAAATCCCTGGACAGTCAGCTGGAGCTTGCCGACTCTTATTTGGTCGCCGATTTTGATTTTTCCGCTGTTGTAGTAGTAAAGGGGGATATAAACTTGCCCCGGCCGAGGCTGGGCAGGCTGGTTATCCTGATCCAGCAGAAAGTCAAAGTTTTGGTTCTGACTGGAAAAGCCATTATCCTGAGAGCTGTCCTGAAGCGAGTCCTGCCCATTGATGCGGATGGCTGACCCTTCCACGTTGACAAAGTCTGTCAGCTGCCAGGAGGCAATTTCCGGATACTGTTGGACGAAGTTTTGCAGGCGTTCTCGGTCGACGCTTCCGCTGTGCATCTGTAGCAGGTGAGGACTTTTAGCTGTTTCCACAAAGCGCTCAATTGAGCTAGTCAGACTGACGGTCAGGCGCGTGGCTGCAAAGCTCAGAGTCAGAGTCAGAAGCAGGAAAAGTCCAATGACTAGCATGCTGACTTTGTTTTCTTTTAAATCATTTTTTATCAAGCGTTGAAACATATTCCAGCTCCTTTACTGAACGAGCTCGGGAGAGCAGGTAAGCACCGATGCTGATAGAGATACCGGATAGGATAAAGAGCAGACCGTAACCTCTGCCTCCTCCAACACCGATGATTTTTCCGACAGAATTTGCCAGCCAGCCAAAGTAAGTTAGCGAGGGCTTGAAAAGAGTGTCCGCGACCCAACCCATGCCGGCATAAGCTAGCACATAGCCCAGTTGAGAAATAATCCCGATGGTCCCCCAGACCTTGCCTTGGTCGGCTTTGTTAATATTGATGCGGACTAGATAGTCAATGGCTGTATTGGCGAAAGGCAGGGCAGCAAAGAGGAGAAAGCCAAAGCTGCAAATCCAGATGAAATTTTCTTTCATTCCCAGCCCAACCATGAAGAATCCCAGTAGAAATAGTGAGAGACAGAGCATACGATGGAAGTGTTTTTTTATAGCAAATATCCCCAGAACCAATCCTCCTATCAGCATCCCGCTGCTAGAGATGGTCATGACCCAGCCGGCTGTTTTGGCGTCTGCGAAAGCCAGCACCAAGGGAGAAAGCAGGATTTGGACTGTTCCCAAAAAGAAGGAAAAGCCTGTTCCAGCTAGGACTAAAATCCAGATGCCTTTTTTTCTATAGACGATTTGAAAACCTTTAAGGAAATCCGCCCAGAAACGACTATCACTGCTATAAACTTGTGTGTGAATGGCCCTACGAGCGAGCAAGGTGCAGGCTACTGTCACGAAAATGGTTGAAAAATCCAGCAACAGAATCGGGCTGATATGTCCACTCGCCAAAATCATTCCAGCCAAGGCTGGTGAAATCAGATAGCGGGCAATGCCATTAATCTGGGACAAACCAGTTGCTTTTGATAACTGGTCCTCAGGCAGCAAGTCGGAAATCGTAGCTCGAAAGGCCGGATTGACCAAGGCTGAAAAGAGCGAGCTAATGGCAGCTCCGATACAGATAAAAATCAAAGCAGGATTCTTCAGACTAAAGTAAATCCAGAGAACTCCTAAGCCTGACAGGCCATCTCCCAGGGCCATCAGCAATCTTCGGTCATAGCGATCTGCCAGAATTCCAGCCAGAGGAGTAACCAAAAGACCGGGTAGGAAAGCACAAAGGGTAACAAAAGAAGAAACAGAAACCAAACCGGTCAGCTGGAAGATATAAACACCTAAAGCGAAAGAAGTCATACCAGAGCCGATTTCTGAAATGAGGCTTCCTATCCAAATCAATAAAAAGAGTCTAAAACCTGATTGTTTCATAGTTGCCTCCTTATGTTTGCAATGTCAAGTAATTGTAAATAGTGAATCTAGTGCTTAGCTGTCTAGCTGCTTTGAGTCTGAATCAAAGATAGAAAGGGATTGAAGTAGCCTTGCCGGCTGTGAAAAATAGTTTCTAAAAGATAGAGAAAAGCCTGCAGTTTTTGCTGCTGTTTTTCTGGGAGGAGAGCCTGAAAATTGCTACCAAAAGCTTGAAGCGAATAAGTAAGAACCATTTCCAGACTTTCGTATGGATAGTCAGTCTTCATGTCTCCAGCGGTGATGCCGTCTTGGATGATGGGAAGTAGAATCTGGGGTGCTCGTTCAAGAAGAATTTGATTGGTCTTTTCGTGCAGGAGCGCATTTTGTGGCTGATTGAGATGCAGTAGCACTTCCTCTCCCTCTTGGTGATTGAGATTCAGAGCAGCCATACTGCCAACCAAGCGTTCTAGGACAGTTAGTTCACGATTATTAGCAAAGGCTTGAGAAGCTGTAAAAGCTTGTTCAATAGTTCGCTCAATGATGGCATCCATTATCTCTTCCTTAGAAGAAAAGTAATAGTAGAGAGTACCACGGGCAATTTGAGTCGCTTCTAAAATCTGGGAGATAGAGGTTTGATCAAAGCCTTGCTCCATAAAAAGCTTCTGAGCAGTATCTAAGATAAAGTCTTTTTTATTGGCCATGTTTGCATCCTTTTTGGTGATAAAATTTTATTCGACCGACAGTCGGTTTATTCTTTCCTTTATCGTACATCTTTTCTAAATCAATGTCAAGAATAAAGACAGTTCCTCTATTTTTTGATATAATAAGTCTAATCAAAATTGAAGGAGTATATCATGACTTTTATTATTATTCTTATTATTGTCGCGGTTTTAGCATTCTTCGTTGTTGGTGCTTACAATACCTTGGTTAAAAGCCGCATGCAGACTCAGGAAGCTTGGAGTCAGATTGATGTGCAGCTTAAACGCCGTAATGACCTGATTCCTAACCTCTTGGAAACTGTCAAAGGCTATGGCAAGTATGAGCAGGCAACCTTGGAAAAGGTAACTCAACTGCGCAACCAGGTAGCTTCAGCTGCTTCACCAGCCGAAGCTATGCAAGCCAGCGACGCCCTTTCTCGTCAGATTTCTGGAATCTTTGCAGTAGCTGAAAGCTATCCAGATCTGAAAGCAAATACCAACTACTTGAAGTTGCAGGAAGAGCTGACCAATACTGAAAATAAAATTGCTTATTCTCGTCAGCTTTATAATTCAGTAACTAGCAACTACAATGTCAAGCTGGAAACTTTCCCAAGCAATATTGTTGCAGGAATGTTTGGCTTTAAAGCTGCAGATTTCCTCAAGACACCAGAAGAAGAAAAGGCTGTGCCAAAAGTTGACTTTGGCAGCACTGGACTAGGTGACTAAGATGTTATTTGATCAAATTGCCAGCAATAAAAGGAGGACTTGGCTCCTCCTTATCGCTTTTTTCGGTCTTTTGGCTCTTGTTGGAGCAGCTATTGGCTATCTATGGCTGCGGTCTGCTGTAGGTGGTGTCTTGCTAGCCTTGATTATCGGAGCTATTTATGCTGGAGTGATGATTTTTCAGTCTACAGAGGTTGTCATGGCGATGAACGGAGCTCGCGAGGTCTCTGAGCAGGAAGCGCCCGAACTCTATCATATTGTTCAAGATATGGCCATGGTCGCACAGATTCCTATGCCACGTGTCTATATCGTAGAGGATCCCTCTCCCAATGCTTTTGCTACCGGATCTAAGCCTGAAAATGCAGCTGTCGCAGCAACGACGGGTATCTTGCAAATCATGAATCGTGAGGAGCTTGAGGGAGTGATTGGTCATGAAGTCAGTCATATTCGCAATTATGATATTCGAATTTCAACGATTGCTGTGGCTCTGGCCAGTGCTATTACCCTGTTGTCTAGCCTGGCCGGCCGTATGATGTGGTTTGGTGGCGGACGTCGGAGTAGTAATGATCGAGATAACGATAGTGGATTAGGAATTATTCTCCTTATCGTATCACTGATTGCTATCGTTTTAGCTCCTCTGGCAGCTACCTTGGTGCAGTTAGCCATTTCTCGTCAGCGGGAGTTTCTGGCTGATGCTTCCAGTGTAGAGCTGACCCGCAATCCACAAGGGATGATTAATGCTCTGCTCAAGCTGGATCACAGCGAGCCTATGGAGCATCATGTTGATGATGCCAGTGCGGCTCTCTATATCAGCGACCCTAAGAAAGAAGGCGGACTGAAGAAACTTTTCTATACGCACCCTCCTATCTCAGAGCGGGTGGAGCGCTTAAAACAGATGTAAAAACTGGGAGAAATCTCAGTTTTTTTATTGTTTATGCTATAATGATAGACGAATAATATAGTAATTAGGAAATGTAATGAAAAAACTAAAAGCCTCTAAAGATTTATTTGCAATTTTTTATATTGTTAATTGGATTCTGTCTATAATAATAGCCCCTTTGGGTGGCTATGCAGTTATAGTTCTAATGCTATCTACTATAGAATTTCTGAGTTCAGGCAAGACAAGCATATTAATGCATTTTATGATGTTTGGTATGATTTTTAAGTTTGTTGTTCTGATCTATCTGTTTATTTATCTGATTTTGAGCCTTCGTTCGCTGATTCAGAGTATAAAGACAAGCAAGGACTCGCTTCATCTGGCTCCAATCAGTTTAATTCTGACTCTGTTGCTTCAGCTATTTCCATTCATCTCTGCTTTGAAAGATACGCGAACCATAGAACCTTATCGCTGGTTGATAGGGGTTGTGCCACTATGCTCGATTTTGTCTTTCCTCAGCTATCTTTACTCTCGGTATGGACTCAAAGGACAAAGAAAGAAGGCACTGCTCTGGGCAGGGCATGTGGTTAATGGCATGCTAACTTTGCTCATGGTTGTAGCTTTTTTTCAGCCTATCATTCCCCAATTAACACGAACCAGCCGAGTTCTCAGCAGCTTGGAGCAGGAGTACAAAAAGCGGGGTATGGATGCTAAGGTAGAGACTGTACCGAGTGGATACGGGGAAGAAGATTCGAATAATCCAGACTTTAATGATATATACCCAATCGGGAAATTTAAAGTAACTATTGGCAAGCATTCTTTTTATGAAGAAGTTCGAGTCAATAAGGCAGGAGGCATTGAAGAAGCTGCGTTTATTGATCCGAAAACAACACCTTCTCCCATCCTGCGAGTTATTCTCCAAAAGGAAAATAGTCAAGAAAATCTAATCAAAACGAAAGAAAATGTAGAAAAAAGTCTAGATAATATAGATGAGAGTGTTAATATCATTCCTCATTATGGGAATACAGAGGTTTCCGTAGAGTACATAACTAATCCTAAGCGCTCAAAACCCAAGAGCTTTGAGGAAAAAGATTTCAAGTTAAATTCTCTCTTTGATCTTACTGATGAGAAATTGCTAGAAAAAGAAGATGTTTGGATCAGTATTAGAATTGAGCTGAATCTGAAGCAAAGGCTCTTTGCTTCAGATTCAGGAGAAAAATTCTTGCATGATATGGACTATTCCCTCTTTCAGACAGGAAACTATGTCTTTGAGATAGAGGAGACAGACAAGGATAATGTTACTAGCAAAAAGCAATTTTTTGCTAAAATTAAGGACGGAAAGTTAGTCCAGTTAAACAAGAACGACAGTGACCAAGACTTGACTGAAGGGTCAGTATCATTGCTAGAATACTCTTATCGTGGTAGTATAGGCTATTCCATAGACGAAGGGTATGACCACATGGTTGATTGGCCTGATTGATACGGAAGGGAATAGAAGAGGGGGGATTTTATGATTCTATTCCCTCTTTTTTTAGTCAAATCTATTTTAGTTCATTAGGCAGATTTATTTTTCTTCCTTTCATTCATGTCTAAAAAATATTCGTTTAGATTTTGTTACAGTTTTATTTCAGTCATCTATAAACCTTAGATCATCCAAGTTTATTTTTGTATAAGTAAGGAGGCTAGGTTTGAAAAAGCCAGTGTTTTCAAGTTGTCAGGTTGAACCCTTCTGAAATTCTTATAAAATCAATATTTTCTTGAAAACCATAAAACTTTCAGAAAAAATCACTATATTGAGTATTCCTATCTTTCAAATTAATCTATTTGTATTATTTGGAAATATAAAGTATTTTTTTTGTAACATATTCGAAATATATTACTAGTATATTAAATTTAGTAAAAAATTTTATTGCATATATGAAACCGAGGGCTCAATATGTTGAAAACATTTGGAAAAATTTTCAAAGTCATTAGAGAATCAAAAAACATGTCTCTTAAAGAGGCTGCAGCCGGAGATATTTCAGTGGCTCAGCTGTCTCGTTTTGAGCGGGGAGTCAGTGGTATCACGCTTGATTCTTTCTATTGCTGCTTAAAGAATATGGCTGCTTCTCTAGACGAATTTCAGTATGTTTACCATAACTACATTGAGGCAGATGATGCGCTTTTCTCAAAAAAAGTAGCTGATGCTTATCAGGAAAACAATGTCGTCAAGCTCCAAAGTATATTGGCTAGCTCAGAAGCTTTGGCTAAAAAGTTCCCTGAGAAGAAGAATTATAGGCTTAATACAATTGTTGTTAGAGCAGTATTGTCTTCCTGCAGTCCAGATTTTCAGATTAGCAAGAAAGATGTAGAATTTCTGACCGATTATCTCTTTTCCGTTGAGGAGTGGGGGCGTTATGAGCTCTGGCTCTTTACTAATAGTGTGGATCTATTGACCTTGGAAACACTGGAGACCTTTGCTAGTGAGATGATTAACCGCACCCAGTTTTATAATAATCTACCGGAGAATCGCCGGCGTATTATCAAGATGCTGCTTAATGTTATCAGCGTCTGCATAGAGAGTAATCATTTGCTGGTTGCTATGAGATTCCTCAATTATCTTGACCATTCTAAAATCCCTGAGACAGATCTTTATGATCGGATGCTGATTAAGTATCATAGGGCTCTTTATTCCTACAAGGTTGGGAATAGCTATGCTCTGAGTGATATTGAGGAGTGCTTATCTTTCTTGGAATTTTTAGATTCCTTCGGTGTTGCCCAGAAGCTCAAGGCTCAGTTTGAAAGAATTTGCCTTTCGCAGTTGCAGATGTGCAAATAAAATAGACTCATTTCTAAAAATATACTAGAATAAGAGTATAACTTTATACCAAATTCAGAAGGAGGCTTTATGATGGAGAAAAAAATTCATTATAAGATGCATAAAGTTAAGAAGAACTGGGTAGCCATCGGTGTGACTACCTTAGCACTTATCGTAGCACCAAAAGTACTTGGTCTCGAAGCAGGTCTTGTCCACGCTGATGATGTTAAGCAGGTGGCAGTTCAAGAACCAACTGCAGCTCAGGATAGTGGCTCAGGGCAGCCAGTTCAAGTACAAGCTAACTCAGCTTCTCAGTTGGAAGCAGAAAAAACAGCTTCTGCGGACCAAGCAACTTACAGAGCTACCGCAGCAAGTCCAGCAAGCATTGAAAAGACAGCTGAAGCAACAGAGGCAGTAGGTGAAACCGATGCTCAAGAACCAGCAAAGCAGGTAGAAGCAGCAGCTACAGAAAATGCAGCCGTTGCTGAAGAAGCAAAAGCAGCTAACGCAACATCAGAATCAGCTAAAACGGAAGCAATTGCTCAGGATAGACAAGCAAGTCCAGCAACTGTTCAAAAGCAGGCTGCTGACAAACAAGCAAAAAAGACTGTTACAGACAAAATTGTTGCAAATCCAAAGGTTGCAAAGAAAGATCGCTTGCCAGAACCGGTTCAAAGACAGGGAGCGATAGCTGAAAGAATGCGTGCTGCTCAAGCTCAAGCGGCGCCTGTTAATACTGAGCATGATGATGATGTGCTGGCTCACATCAAGACCATTGATGGCAAGAAATACTATGTTCAGGACGACGGTACAGTTAAAAAGAATTTTGCAGTTGAGCTTAATGGAAAAGTTCTTTATTTCGATGCAGAGACCGGAGCCTTGGTTGATTCAGCTGAGTATCAATTCCAGCAAGGTACTAGCAGCCTCAACAATGAATTTAGCAGAATGAATGCCTTCCATGGCACTACGGAAAAGGATATTGAAACAGTTGACGGCTATCTGACAGCGGATACTTGGTATCGTCCAAAAGCTATCCTCAAGGATGGAAAAACATGGACTCAGTCTACAGAGACTGACTTGCGTCCGCTTTTAATGGCTTGGTGGCCTGATAAGCAAACGCAGGTTAGCTATCTTAACTATATGAACCAGCAAGGTTTGGGAGCAGGAGCTTTTGAAAACAAAGTGGAACAAGCTATCTTGACAGGTGCTTCTCAGCAGGTTCAGCGCAAAATTGAAGAAAGAATCGGTAAAGAAGGCGATACTAAATGGCTGAGAACACTGATGGGCGCATTTGTCAAAACTCAGCCAAACTGGAATATCAAGACAGAGTCTGAAACAACTGGTACTAATAAGGACCACTTGCAAGGCGGAGCTCTGCTTTATACCAATAATGAGAAGACTTCTCATGCTAATTCTAAGTACCGTATCCTGAACCGCACACCAACCAACCAAACTGGTACACCTAAGTACTTCATTGACAAGTCAAATGGTGGTTATGAGTTCCTGCTAGCTAACGACTTTGACAACTCTAATCCAGCTGTTCAGGCTGAGCAACTCAACTGGCTGCACTTTATGATGAACTTCGGTAGCATCGTAGCCAATGATCCGACTGCTAACTTTGACGGAGTCCGTGTCGATGCGGTGGACAATGTCAATGCGGACTTGCTCCAGATTGCTTCTGATTACTTCAAGTCTCGCTACAAGGTTGGAGAAAGTGAAGAAGAAGCCATCAAGCATCTGTCTATCTTGGAAGCTTGGTCTGACAACGACCCTGACTACAACAAAGACACCAAGGGTGCTCAATTACCGATTGATAATAAGCTTCGTCTGTCCTTGCTTTATTCGTTCATGCGTAAGCTTTCTATCCGTAGTGGTGTAGAGCCAACGATTACGAATAGTCTGAATGACCGTTCTACTGAAAAGAAAAATGGCGAACGGATGGCCAACTATATCTTTGTTCGGGCTCATGATAGTGAAGTGCAAACCGTTATTGCCGATATCATCCGAGAAAATATCAATCCAAACACGGATGGTTTGACCTTTACCATGGATGAGCTCAAGCAAGCCTTCAAGATCTACAACGAAGATATGCGCAAGGCCGACAAGAAGTATACGCAGTTCAATATCCCAACTGCTCATGCTCTCATGCTCTCCAACAAAGACTCCATCACTCGGGTCTACTATGGTGATCTCTATACAGATGACGGTCAATATATGGAGAAAAAATCTCCTTACCACGATGCTATCGATGCCCTGTTGCGTGCTCGTATTAAGTATGTAGCTGGCGGACAGGACATGAAAGTCACCTATATGGGTGTCCCTCGTGAGGCTGATAAATGGTCTTACAATGGTATTTTAACCTCTGTTCGTTACGGTACTGGTGCTAACGAAGCAACAGATGAAGGAACAGCAGAAACTCGTACCCAAGGGATGGCAGTTATTGCTTCTAATAATCCGAATCTGAAACTGAACGAATGGGATAAACTGCAAGTCAATATGGGAGCAGCCCATAAGAATCAATACTACCGCCCTGTGCTCTTGACGACCAAAGATGGTATTTCCCGCTATTTAACTGACGAAGAAGTGCCTCAATCCCTCTGGAAGAAGACAGATGCCAATGGTATTTTGACCTTTGATATGAATGATATCGCAGGTTACAGCAATGTCCAAGTTTCTGGTTATCTGGCTGTTTGGGTACCAGTTGGTGCTAAGGCAGATCAGGATGCTCGTGTAACAGCCAGCAAGAAGAAAAATGCCAGCGGTCAGGTTTACGAATCTAGCGCAGCTCTTGATTCTCAGTTGATTTACGAAGGCTTCTCTAACTTCCAAGACTTTGCAACTCGTGATGACCAATATACCAATAAAGTCATTGCTAAAAATGTCAACCTCTTCAAGGAATGGGGAGTGACTTCATTTGAGCTGCCACCGCAGTACGTATCTAGCCAAGACGGTACTTTCCTAGATTCTATCATCCAGAATGGTTATGCCTTTGAAGACCGCTATGATATGGCTATGAGCAAAAACAATAAATATGGTTCTTTAGATGACCTGCTCAATGCTCTCCGTGCTCTTCACAGTGTCAATATCCAAGCCATTGCGGACTGGGTGCCAGACCAAATCTACAACCTGCCAGGCAAGGAAGTGGTAACAGCAACTCGTGTCAACAACTACGGAACCTACCGTGAAGGCGCAGAAATCAAGGAAAATCTTTACGTTGCCAATACTAAAACGAATGGTACAGACTATCAAGGCAAGTATGGTGGAGCCTTCTTGGATGAACTCAAAGCTAAATACCCAGAAATCTTTGAAAGAGTACAGATTTCCAACGGTCAAAAGATGACGACTGATGAGAAGATTACCAAGTGGTCAGCTAAACACTTCAACGGTACCAATATCTTAGGTCGTGGTGCTTACTATGTTCTTAAAGACTGGGCTAGCAACGAATATCTCAACAACAAGAATGGTGAGATGGTACTGCCTAAGCAATTAGTTAATAAGAATGCTTACACAGGATTTGTCAAAGATACTACTGGATTCAAGTACTATTCAACTAGTGGCTATCAAGCTAGAAATTCCTTTATCCAAGATGAAAATGGAAATTGGTATTACTTCGATAAACGAGGTTACCTAGCAACAGGTGCTCATGAAATTGATGGCAAGCAAGTTTATTTCCTCAAGAATGGTATTCAGCTGCGTGATTCTCTCCGTGAAGATGAAAACGGCAATCAGTACTACTACGATAAGACTGGTGCCCAAGTTCTCAACCGTTACTACACTACTGATGGCCAAAACTGGCGTTACTTTGATGCCAAGGGTGTCATGGCTAGAGGTCTGGTAACTATGGGCGGCAATCAGCAATTCTTCGACCAAAACGGCTACCAAGTCAAAGGCAAGATTGCGCGTGCCAAAGATGGTAAACTTCGTTACTTTGATAAGGATTCAGGTAATGCTGCTGCTAACCGCTTTGCCCAAGGTGATAATCCAAGTGACTGGTACTATTTCGGAGCAGATGGTGTTGCAGTAACAGGTCTTCAAAAACTTGGCCAGCAAACACTTTACTTCGACCAAGAAGGCAAGCAAGTCAAGGGTAAAATCGTGACACTTGCAGACAAGAGTATCCGTTACTTCGATGTCAACTCAGGAGAAATGGCAGTCGGCAAGTTTGCAGAAGGATCTAAGAATGAATGGTATTACTTCGATCAGGCTGGTAAAGCAGTGACAGGTCTTCAGAAGATTGGCCAACAAACCCTTTACTTTGACCAAGATGGCAAGCAAGTCAAAGGTAAAGTAGTAACTCTGGCTGATAAATCTATCCGTTACTTCGATGCTAATTCAGGAGAAATGGCAGTCGGCAAGTTTGCAGAAGGTGCCAAGAACGAATGGTATTACTTCGATCAGGCTGGTAAAGCAGTGACAGGTCTTCAGAAGATTGGCCAACAAACCCTTTACTTCGACCAAAATGGTAAGCAAGTCAAAGGACAGCTAGTAACTCTGGCTGATAAATCAATCCGTTACTTCGATGCCAACTCAGGAGAAATGGCAGCCAACAAGTTTTTTGAAGGTGCCAAGAACGAATGGTACTACTTCGATCAGGCTGGTAAAGCAGTGACTGGTTTGCAGCAGATTGGCCAACAAACCCTTTACTTCGACCAAAATGGCAAGCAAGTCAAAGGTAAGATTGTCTATGTCAATGGTGCTAACCGTTACTTTGATGCCAATTCAGGCGAAATGGCACGCAATAAATGGATTCAGCTAGAAGATGGAAGTTGGATGTACTTTGATCGCAATGGTAGAGGCAGACGCTTCGGCTGGAACTAATAGCAATAGAATAGGCTAAATGAAACTTAATCTTTAGCTTTCTAATACACAAAAACGATAACTTCTTGTTTGGAAGTTATCGTTTTTAGCTGTGTTCTGGGAGAATAAATTTAGAAACAAGATTGATCTATCATCTTTCTTTAACATCTTTCTTTTTTTCGATAGATAGGAGTAGAGCAATCACACCGATAATGCTGAAGATGAGCCAGCTAGCGTTCATATTCCAGAGGGCTAGGCTGCTGAAGACCATAGTGCCAAAGGGAACAGAGAAAGAAAAGAGCAGACTCAGAAAGCTGGAAGTCTGAGCGAGAACATCAGAAGGCAATTTGCTCAGTAAGAGGGTGTTGATTTTGGGATTAATCTTGCCGGAGATATAAGCTAGTAAAAATCCAAAAGCAATGCCGACGAAAACAGGCAGATGCAAGAAATTGCTGACAGCAAGCAGAATCATTGTGAGAGCAGCCCAGAGGGTTAGTTGATTTAGAGAGAGGCGGCTAAAGTAATCGTTGGGAGTCAGACTGGCTGCGATCATGGCTAGGACAAGAGTGGTCTGAAGAACCAAGAGAGACTGACTAAAGGACAGCTGGAAGATGGGGTTATCCAGCAAGTAGAGATTATAAAGAGCTATAAGAGAACCTGCCATAGCGTTGACGATCAGGATTTGAGTCAGCAGTTTGAGAAAATTGTTAGAACCTTCCTGCTCAAAGATGAGCTTGGACGATGTGTACATTTTCTTCAACTCTTCTTTCAGAGGAGCTTTTCTCTCAGAAATTGCCACAGGGTCATGGGTCAATCTGTGGCGGACTAGGTAGAGGATGGTGGAGGATAGGAGAAAGGTCAAGGCGTTAACCAAAGCAACTAAGAAAAAGTCTTGCTGGCTGACGGTTAGGAGCCAAACTCCCAAAGCTTGTCCGGCCAGGCTGCAGAGAAAGCTGATAAGCTGGGTAAAAGAGAAGGCTTCCATAAGGTCTTTCTCTGGAACATTCTTTTTTAAAATCGGCATTTGTAGGCCACTGCGGTAATCGCTGATGATATCTGAAAGAATATTCATCAAGCAGACGGCTGAAAAGGCTAGATATGAGCTAGAGCGAGTCATGAAGGCGACAAGGACAAAGAGCAGGGCTTGAAGATAACCAAAATGAATCAACCAGCGAGCCTTATGGACGGTCTTGTCAGCTTTGATGCCGGCAAAGATAGTAAAGAAAGTCGGAACCAGGACGATAAAATTAGCCACAGCAATAGCAAACTTGGGATTGGGCATGCTGGAAGCAAATACCACAAAAACAATATTGAAAATAGAAGCTCCCAAGGTGTTGAAGATTCGGGAAAGGCTGAGTGAGGCATAGACTCTATTTTTAAAAAATAATTTCATCGTAGACTCCTTTTCTAAACTGCAAGAATGAATGAAAGCTGATTGGGTACATCTGTAATCTGGCTTTTGTTTTTCTCTTTCTGATGACCATTATAGACCGTTTAAAGCCAAAAACAAGGGCTTTTCGGCAACCGGTTAGGTCTCATAAGTAAGTGGTAAAATTCTGAAAGTGACTTGCGCTAGCTCTTTATGCTTTTAGTATAAAATAGAGAATCCAATCTGCAGGAAACGTTGCATATATTCAACGATTTTCGGGTAGAAACTTTTAAATCAGAAAGGTGGAGCTCGAGTAGGAATAAAAAACCACTTTCCAACTCAAAATTGCTGAGCTTAAAAGCGGAAATTTGCATTATTTGCTATATTTTTGAAAAGCAGTATCAAGGGCTTATTGATAGTAGTCAGCGCTATGCTGACAGTTCAAGATTCGGAAAATGTCGACTGCTTGCTTCATTTGAGTAAGCCCCTCTTCTGTTTGCCCTTTCAAAAAGGCTAGCTCTCCCTGAGCAAAGAGATAGACAATTCGGAAGTAAGTCTCATTTTCTTCGTAAAAGTGTCGCTCAATGATTTGTTGGAAATAGTCTGCTTGGGTGACGTTTTCCTGACTGATGGCCAGAAGATAACCATTAAGAAAGGTAGTGTGCAGGGTATTGCGATTGTTGGCAAACAAGGATGCAAAATCATTTCTTGAGAGGATTTCTTTGGTGTATTGGGAAAACAAGTCTAGAGATAAAACCGGAGTGCAGACAGAGAATAGATTGAGTTCGTAGCGCCCCCAAATATCAACTGAAAAGAGGTAATCATGGAGGAAATCTAGCTCGCCTGGGCTGGCCTTTTCAGACTCCTTGAGGGCGCAGAGATAGGCCTTTACAATCAGGCGTTCAACCCAATCGCTAGACTTCTTGCTTTTTTGAGCGATTTTTTCTTTTTCCAGATAAAGTTTTTCTAAGAGGTCCAGCTGATTGGCTTGCAACAGGTCTTGGATGTGGCTTAAGAGTTCCTTGTGAGAATGATGATTCTGGATGCCAGCTGCAACGGTAAATTCTTCCGTTTCCGTGTGAATGGCGCTGAGAGCGCTAAAAAGTTTCTGTGCCGACAGTTCGCTCTGCCCATTTTCAAAGCGAGAGAGCATAGATTTTGAAAATTCTCCGCCAGTCGCCTCGGATAAAGAGATGTGCCTTGCCTCTCGAAAAAATCTAAAAACCTGTCCTAGATGTTTCATTTTCTTCCCTCCTTGAATTTTATTATAACAAAATAATTTTCAATAACATTGGAGCGCCCAAACATGATATAATATAAAGAAAAAACAAAGAGGAACTTATGTTGCATATTCAAGAAATTCGGAAGAATCCAGATGGTCTAGCTTTTGAGAAAAAGCTAGACTTGGAAGAAGAGTTAAAAGAACGCAATCCTGAGATTTTAGATGTTCAGGATATTATAGCCAAAGGAAAGGTTCAATATGAAGACGGCCTTTATTTTCTGGATTATGATCTGTCTTATACCATTACTTTAACGTCCAGTCGTAGCATGGAGCCAGTAGAGCTCAAGGAGTCTTATCTAGTCAACGAAATTTTCATGGAAGAAGGACAGGCTGCATCGCAGGATCTGATTGATCAGGACTTGGTGCTGCCGATTGAAAATGGCGAGATTAATGTAGCCGAGAGTGTAGCTGACAATATCCTGATGAATATCCCGCTGAAAATTCTAACAGCTGAGGAAGAAGCCGGCCAAGGCTTTCTGTCAGGTCAGGACTGGCAAGTTATGACGGAAGAGGAATTTGCCGCTGCTCAGGAAGCTCAAAAAGAGAAGAACAATCCTTTCGCTGGTTTGCAAGGACTGTTTGATGAATAATTCTTGTAAAAATTGTGAAATCGATAAAAAATAAAAGAAAAGATAAATTGTTATGACCCGCACCCCAAAAGTTAGACAGAAAATCTAACGATTGGGGTGTTTTTGGTATGAAATTAGTTTATACAAATGAACTGAATAGATAACCTAAAAAGAATGGCGTTTCTTGGGTTCAGATTGACCTCCAATACAATATAGCTGGCCCAAATCTTCAATATTATTCCCCTGACTTAAAGCAAGAAATAATTGAGAAGATACTAGTAGATGGCCAGCCCTATACAATAAGCTCCCAGACTCAGTTTGGGAGCTTATTGATTTATATCTTCTGTTTGGCCTTGATAGTGGTAAATGCAGAGTCGGTTTGCTTGGTCTGGTCGACTGACGGTAAAGTGGAAGTAATGTTCCTTTTTATCCAAGCTTTTGGTCTTGGAGAGTTTGAAATAAGAGGCTTGGCGGCTGGCCATGTGGAGTAGGATGTCGTCTTCCATGACCATTAGAGGCTGGGGAAGATTGGAAAATTGATAAAAATCCTCTTGAAATTGATAGTAATTCTGGGAAAAATAGTCGAATTGAAGTTCCTCATGTACATTCTGAGTGGTCATCTACGCCTCCTGAAGCATGTATCGAAAGAATCTGATGGATAGCAAGGCCTTTGTAATGGTCACCTTCCTGCAGGAGGACTTGCTTGCAGTCCAGATGAAAGACGGTAGCAGTAACGTCGATCAGCTTTTCCTGATTAAGAAAGGTGATTCGGATGGGAACTTGCTGGCTGTAAGCTTGGTTGAGTAAGTGGAATTTTTCCTGTCTGTCAAGCTGGGTCAGGCGACTGATATCTAGTTCTTTTTTGGCCAGAGCAGTGCTGTGTTCAGAGAGGAAAAAGCCAGCCCACTTAGCCATGCCTCGATCCTGAAAGTCACGAGCCGACTGGTAGGGGAGGTAGGAGCGGTCGGTCATGATAAGCCCTCCAGCCCTCCAGCTGAATGGCCACCTGTTAGCTTGCTTCGAGCGATGGCACGGGAGGAGTCCAGCAAGGCCGATCCCTTAAGCAAAGAGGCAAATCCGAAGCGATCTCTGATGCGGTCAATCGTCAGCTGGAGCTCCTCTTCTTTTTGAATTTGCAGAGGATCATCAAAGAGAGAAATCAGACCATAAGCTTGATCGACAAAGTCACTGTAAAAAACGCCAATCTGTCGGATAGCCCTGCCCTGATATTTAGAACGAAAAAGCTGAACGACGATTTGAGCCAATCGATCGCTGTTATTGGTAGGCTCAATTTTTCTCTGTGTATGAATGGAAGGCAGGCGCTCCTGCTTGGAATAGCGGGCATAGATGGAGACACACTGGCACTTCTTACCAGACCGTCTGAGCCGAATGGCGACTTGCTCAGCCATTTCTTGGAAAACAAGCTCAATCTCTGCCTGCTGTCTATAGTCTCGGGGGAGAATTTGCGAATTCCCTAGTCCATGCGACTTGACCTGATAAGGCTTGTGAACATTGCTTTCATCAATGCCATGAGCGTGAAACCAAAGCTGCAGACCCATAACCCCCATTTCTTTTTTGAGAATATCGGGGTTAAAGTGAGCTAAATCATAAATGGAGTGGATGCCTAGTTTCTCAAGACGAGTGGCCGTTCGGTGGCCAATGCCCCAAAAATCAGTCATGTTTGGAATAGTCCAGACCTTACTGGGAACATCTTCATAGGACCAGTTGACCCGCATCTTTTTTGTATGTTTGGCTTCAATGTCCAAGGCTAATTTGGCTAGAAGAGGATTGGCGTTGCTCAGGCCGATAGAGGCATAAATCCCGGTCTTCTTCCAGATAGCCTGTTGAATGCGGGCAGCCAGCAGGTCCAGTTTGGTCCTGCGGTCCAGCGTCTGATCGGGAATGAAGTAGTTGATAGAGCTTGTCAAATCTAGGAAGCCCTCATCGATTGAGTAGGGGAAAATGTCGTCGGGAGCTGCGAAATCCTGGAAAATTTTTTGGATTTCCATATTTTTCTGGATGTAGTAGTTCATTCGAGGTGGGACCAATAGGGTCTTTTGAGCCGCATCTTCAATAAAGCGCACATAATCTGCTGTAATCGGCAGTCCCTGCTTGCGGGCAGCAGCATAGTTGAACTTGCGGGTGTGAACATCAAAAGGAAGATTATAGCTTCGGCTGACATTCTGGCTGCCGAAATTCTTTTTAAAGAGAGGGGTGGCAGCTAGTATCAGTCCGGCAGAATTTTCAATTCGGCTCATGACACAGAGCGAGGTTTTTAAAGGGTCAAGGCCGAGGGCAATGCATTCACAAGAGGCGTAAAAACTTTTCATATCCACAAAAGCAATGTCTGAACGAGGCTCGCGTGAATAATCAAATAGGACCATAGTTTTATACCTCAATCGGCAGAAAATGTCCAACTACGATACCAACAATGCTAGGCTGGTCTTCGTAGGGAGCAAAGAGATCCTCGTAGTCAGGATTGATAGACTCTAAACGTAGACCTTCAGCTTCACGATAGACTTTTTTGATATAGGTCTTGCCATTCCACATGAGAGCATAGACTGCCCCATCGTAGTCGAATCCTGTCTGTTTCATAAGGGCAACAGAGCCATTTGGATACTTGGGCTCCATAGAATCCCCAGAGACCCAAGATGCAAAGTCGTGCTGGATGTCTTGATCAAAGTAGACAGTTTCGTAGTCTGTCTCATTGTCATAATAACTGTGCCCGCGACCTGCAGCTAGCTCAACGGATAGAACTTTATAGGCTGTAAGAGAGCTAACCTTGCGCTGTCTCTCTAGGAGTTGACTAGCTAGCTGGTCTACTTCCTTTTTATGCGGTGGGGTTAGTAAAGGGTAGGTGTAGAGCGTACTGGTCTCATCCACAAAGTAGTTCTCTTGGACCTTGAGACAGGTGGCCAACCTCCTGAGATTTTTTGCGTGGGGTTCTGCTAGGCCATTTTCCCAGGCAGAGTACGTCTTTCTGGAAATTCCGAGCTCTTGGTAAATGGAAGCCTGTGCCAGATTAAGCTCCAGCCGGCGTTTTTTTAATTTTTCATGCGAAAACATATCACACCTCCTATGTAACGTTTTAAAAGTTACGTATAGTATACCAGATGAAATCGAGAAAAGCAAGTTCTTTATTGAATATTGTTATTTCCATCAAGAGTGTGGTAAACTGTAGGGAGGAATATGACTTGGAGGTAGAGAGATGTTTCCTATGACAGCAAAAACGATCATGACAGAAGAAGCTTATCGCCGTTTCGCTTGGACCAATTTTTGGTATAAAAAGAATGGAATCTTCTCACTGATTCTCCCTGAGATAGTGGTGCTGATATGCGGTGCAATCTGTTTTTTTATCGGGGAACCTTTACCAGGCGTAGCTTTTCTTGTTACTGTGGCTGTCCTTCCTTTTCTTTACTATCTGTCCATGAATCGACATATTAAAAAGTTTTATAGAGGCAACCCCCTCTGGCATGATATAGAGCAGGAGTTTAGCTTCTATGAGACAGACTTTCGTGTCGTTAATCGGAATAACAATGCCAGATTTGACTATCAAGATATTGTGGCGATTATAGACAAGCCAGAAACTTTTTATATCATGGTTGGCCGGTCAATGGGGCTGATCTTGGATAAGGCAGACTGTCAGCCTGAATTAATTGATTTTTTACTAAAACTAAAAGAAAACAGAAGTCTCTAATTTGGGGCACTTCTGTTTTTTGTCTGTCAAGTTTTCAAAAAATTGGCCTCTTGTGCGATGTGTGTTATAATGTTTTTTATGAGAGTTGTTGCAGGTAAATACGGGGGTAGGCCCCTCAAGACTTTGGACGGCAAGACGACTAGACCTACGACCGATAAGGTCAAGGGGGCAATTTTTAATATGATTGGTCCCTATTTTGACGGCGGTCGGGTGCTGGATCTTTATGCTGGGAGCGGGAGTTTGGCCATTGAAGCTATTTCGCGAGGTATGGAGGCAGCTGTCTTAGTCGAGAAGGATCGTAGAGCTCAGGCTATTATTTCAGAGAACATTCAGATGACCAAGGAGCCGGAACGTTTTGACTTGCTCAAGATGGAGTCTGGCCGAGCCTTGGAAATGTTGACAGGGTCTTTTGACTTGGTTCTCTTGGACCCGCCTTATGCCAAGGAGCAGATTGTGGAGGACCTTGAGAAGCTAGAGGAGCGCCAGCTCTTGGGTCAAGATGTCCTGGTAGTCTGTGAGACAGACAAGGAAGTGGAATTGCCGGAAGAAATTGCAGGGCTAGGCATTTGGAAGCAGAAGATATATGGAATTTCAAAGGTAACGGTGTATGTCAGATAAGATAGGATTATTTACAGGATCTTTTGACCCAATCACTAAGGGACATGTAGATCTGATCGAGCGGGCCAGTAGGCTCTTTGATAAACTCTATGTAGGAATTTTCTATAATCGGGAAAAGTATGGATTTTTCAGGATTGAAGCTCGAGAACGCATGGTCAAAGAAGCTCTGCAGCATTTGGATAATGTCGAGGTAATCACTTCTCAGAATGAGCTAGCAGTGACAGTGGCCAGAAGACTAGGAGCCAAGGCCTTTGTACGCGGTCTCCGCAATAGTCAAGACCTAGACTATGAAGCCAATATGAACTTTTTCAATCAGGAATTGGCGGGAGAAATAGAAACGATTTTCTTACTCAGCAAGCCGGTCTATCAGTATATCAGTTCATCACGTATTCGTGAGCTGATTGCTTTTCAGCAGGATATCGCGGCCTATGTGCCCCAAAGTGTAATCAAAGAATTAGAAAGAATCAACGATGAAAAGAATTAAGAAGTATCTATGGCCGACGTTCATTGGCGTCACTATCGCCTTTTGTATAGCAGCTTTTTGGGTTCGTCTGCCTTATTATATAGAAGTTCCTGGTGGTGCCGAGGATGTTCGGCAGGTCTTGCTGGTTGATAATAAGGCTGACAAGGAAGCGGGTTCCTACAACTTTGTGACGGTCGGAGTAGAGCAGGCAACCTTTGCTCATCTGGTCTATGCTTGGCTGACCCCTTTTACAGATATTTATTCTGCTAAGGATATGACGGGGGGCTCCACAGACGATGAGTTTAATCGGATCAACCAATTTTACATGGAAACATCGCAAAATATGGCTAAATATCAGGGGTTGACGACAGCTGGTAAAGAAATTAAAATGGACTATCTGGGAGTTTATGTCTTGCAGGTGGCTGATAACTCAACCTTCAAGGGAGTTCTCAATATTGCTGATACGGTAACTGGTGTCAATGATAAGACATTTGAAAGCTCTGAGGAGCTGGTTAAGTATGTCAACTCGCAGAAGCTTGGGGATAAAATCAAGGTGACTTTCCAAGAAGATGGTCAGGAGAAATCGGCAACTGGTAAGGTTATCAAGTTGGAGAACGGTAAGAACGGGATTGGGATTAGTCTGATAGACCGGACGGAAGTCAGCAGTAATATTCCGATTACATTTTCAACTGAGGGTATCGGCGGTCCTAGTGCTGGTCTCATGTTCAGCCTCGCCATTTATACCCAGTTGGCTGATCCGACCCTTCGTGATGGCCGCGATATTGCAGGGACCGGAAGCATCAGTCGGGAAGGTGAAGTTGGCGAAATCGGCGGAATTGATAAGAAAGTTGTTTCAGCGGCCCAAAGCGGAGCAGATATCTTCTTTGCACCGAACAATGAACTGACAGAGGAAGAGAAGAAGCTTTCTCCTAATGGGAAAAACAACTACCAAACGGCTCTGGAGACAGCCAAGAAGATTAAAACGGATATGAAAATTGTTCCAGTTAAAACACTGCAGGACGCCATTGATTATCTGAAAAAGAATAAGTAAGATCTTAGCTTTTGCTAAGATTTTTCTTGTGAGGTAGACAAAGTTATCTAGCCTTCTTTACTTTAAATCGTCTGACTTTTTTCAGAAAGATATTTTTGATGAAAAGTCCGCGAAATACTGGCTGATTTATGATAAAATAAAGTGTTGTAGATAAACTATCCAAGAACGTTAAAGGAAGAGTATGCGTAAAGATATTTCACCTGAATTGTATAATTATAATAAATTCCCAGGACCAGAGTTTAAACAGATTGACAGCAAGATTGTTGCAGAAAAATTCGAGTTTGAATTGATTGAGAACTATAAGGAAGGCTTTGACTTGACGGCCTTTCATCAGCGCTTTTCAGAAATTCTCACTAAGTTTGACTATATTGTTGGCGACTGGGGCAATGAGCAGCTGCGCCTGCGTGGTTTTTACAAGGACGAGCGGGCTAATGAAAGCGATGAGAAAATAAGCCGCTTAGAAGACTATTTGCTAGAGTACTGCAGCTATGGCTGTGCCTATTTTGTCTTGGAAAATCCAAATCCCCAGCGCGCTTCCTTTGATAAGAAATCGCATGGCAAGAAAGAGGCAGAAGGTCGGTCAAAACGTTCTCGCAATAGCCGTTCGGGCGGCAACCGCAATCGCAGAAGTGACCGAGACCGAGACAGTCGTTCTAAAAGGGACAATAAGCGCTCTCGCAACAATTCCCAGCAAGATAGGCAGAAAAAGCAAAAAGACAGCAATCGCCATTTTGTGATTCGCCAGAATAAAGGAGAAAAATGAAACCATCTATTTATAGCTTAACGCGTCAGGAAATGATTGAATGGGCGGAAGCTCAGGGAGAAAAGAAATTTCGTGCCTCCCAGATTTGGGAGTGGCTCTACCGCAAGCGGGTCCAGTCTTTTGAAGAGATGACCAATCTATCTAAAGATTTGATTGCCAAGCTAAATGATCAGTTTGTCGTCAATCCGCTTAAACAGCGCATTGTTCAAGAGTCTGCTGACGGTACGGTCAAGTACCTCTTTGAGCTGCCGGATGGTATGCTGATTGAGACGGTGCTCATGCGCCAGCACTATGGACTTTCAGTCTGTGTGACTACCCAAGTTGGCTGCAATATCGGCTGCACCTTCTGTGCCTCCGGCTTGATTAAAAAGCAACGCGACCTCAATAACGGTGAGATTGTAGCTCAGATTATGCTGGTTCAGAAGTATTTTGACGAGCGTGGTCAGGATGAGCGGGTCAGCCATATCGTGGTTATGGGAATCGGCGAGCCTTTTGACAACTATGACAACGTGCTCAAGTTTGTCCGGACGGTCAATGATGATAAAGGTTTGGCTATCGGTGCCCGCCATATCACGGTTTCGACATCAGGTCTGGCTCATAAGATTCGTGACTTTGCCAATGAAGGTGTGCAGGTCAATCTAGCTGTATCCCTCCATGCCCCAAATAATGATCTGCGGACCAGCATCATGCGGATTAACCGGTCCTTCCCTATTGAAAAGCTTTTTGCAGCTATTGAATACTATATTGAGACGACGAACCGCCGTGTGACCTTTGAGTACATCATGCTCAATGAAGTCAATGACGGGGTAGAGCAGGCCAAGGAACTGGCTGAGCTGCTCAAGAACATTAAGAAGCTATCTTATGTCAATCTTATTCCTTATAACCCCGTTAGCGAGCACGACCAATACAGCCGCAGTCCTAAAGAGCGCGTGATGGCTTTCTATGATACCCTCAAGAAAAACGGAGTCAACTGCGTGGTTCGTCAGGAACATGGAACGGATATTGATGCAGCCTGCGGCCAGCTGCGTTCTAATACTATGAAGCGTGATCGCGAGAAAGCATTGGTAGAAAATGTTCAGCCTTAAGAACTATCTGACTTCAGCCGGTGAGCTGACAGCTAAGGGGCGAAAATTGCTGGTAGGAGGAAGCTGGCTCTACTTCTTGATGCTTTGCGTTCTTTGCTTTATTCCTCAGGTTCCAGAGCCAGGAATGGAAACGCCGGGAATCCAGTACTTTGGCCGAATAGTGGTTTTGTTAATCCCTTTTAATTCCTTTGTTAACATTGGCGAGGTTACTTCTTGGATCCAGCTAGTCAAGGTCTTTATCCAAAATCTAGCCAATATCTTTCTGCTATCACCCTTAATCTTTCAATTGCTTTACCTCTTTCCAAAATTGCGGAAGACCAAGAAGGTTGTATGGCTGAGCTTTGGAATGAGTCTGTCTATCGAAGCGACTCAGATTCTGCTGGACCTTCTTATCAACGCCAATCGAGTCTTTGAGATTGATGATCTCTGGACCAATACTTTGGGTGGTTATCTGGCTTGGCGGGCTTTTCAGCTTGGTCAAAAAATCTGGAAAAATAATCAAGACGACGCTTTCAAAAGAAAGTAGCCAGAGAAAGGTTCGGATTTAGGAGAAAAAATTTAATTTTTTCTTGACAAGAAAAAGGGAAAGGCCTATAATAAAATAAATCATCAGAAAAGTAATAATTTTTTCTGCTTTCAGGGAGCCTGTGGTTGGTGGAAACAGGCAGTGGAAGATTATGAAGTGGGCTGATGCAAAAAATGAATTTGAAGCAATAAAAATTCGGTGAGCACACCTTACAGTGCAGCTTGTTGTTAGACAAGACAGAGATATGGAGGCAGTCTATACTTTGCTCCATAATTGAGGTGGCACCGCGATTTTACGCCCTCACACAGAGTTTTTTCTGTGTGTGGGCTTTTGTTTTGCTTGAAAATAAAGAAATGAGGCAATCAAGATGACAGAAACTAAAGGATATTTTGGACAATTCGGCGGCTCCTTTGTACCGGAGCCTATCCAGGCCTTGCTGGATGAATTGGAAGCGACTTTTGAGAAGTATAAGGATGATCCAGAATTTTTAAATGAATACCGGCATTATTTGGCGGATTATTCAGGTCGGGAGACTCCGCTCTACTATGCAGAAAGTCTGACCCAGCACCTGGGCGGAGCGAAGATTTATCTGAAGCGGGAAGATCTCAATCATCTGGGCTCTCACAAGCTCAATAATGTTTTGGGGCAGATTCTTCTAGCTAAGCGAATGGGCAAGACCCGAGTCATCGCTGAAACTGGAGCTGGTCAGCATGGTGTGGCAACTGCGGCAGCCGCAGCTAAGTTTGGTATGAAGTGTGATGTCTACATGGGGGCAGAGGATGTAGAGCGCCAGCGCCTCAATGTCTTCCGCATGGAAATGATGGGAGCGACTGTTCACGCTGTGGAAACAGGAACCAAAACCCTCAAGGACGCTGTGGATGCAGCCTTTGGAGCTTGGATGAATGATTTGGAAGCCTTCTATGTTTTGGGATCTGCTGTCGGTCCTCACCCTTATCCGACGATTGTCCATGAGTTCCAAAAGGTGATCAGTGAAGAATCTCGCCGTCAGATTTTGGACAAGGAAGGTCGCTTGCCGCACTATGTCATTGCCTGCGTAGGTGGCGGCTCCAATGCTATCGGCGCCTTCTCCCAATATGTGGCGGATGAAGAAGTCAAGTTAGTGGGAGTTGAAGCAGCCGGGCGTGGACTTGATACAGACCAGCATGCGGCGACCATGACTAAGGGAAGTGTCGGAGTAGTGGACGGCATGAAGACCTACGCTGTCTTTGCTGAAGATGGTCAGATAGCACCGGTTTACTCCATTTCGGCAGGCTTGGACTATCCTGGAGTTGGTCCTGAACATGCTTTCTTTAAAGATTCTGGTCGAGTAGAATACGTGGCAGCGACAGATGATGAAGCTGTGGATGCCTTGCTTCTCTTGACACAAAAGGAAGGAATTTTGCCGGCAATTGAAAGCTCTCATGCCATTGCTGAAGCCATCAAGCGAGCTCCGCAACTGTCATCTGACCAAATCATCATTATCAATGTATCTGGTCGTGGTGATAAGGATGTGGCAGCTATTGCCGACTATCTAGAAAAACGAAAATAAAATACCCAGCAGAAGAGTAGTAACATCCCTCCTTTCAGAGAGTCTGTGGTTGCTGAGAACAGGCAGGAGAAGTTATGAAATGGGCTGTTGGAGTCAAAAATTTGTCATTTAGTTGATCTTTTATTACTTTGTTAGCATGCTTTGTTGTAAACCAGTATGCTGCCTTCTACTAAAAGGAAGCTAAATGACTGTAAATAAGTAAATGAGATGTGGAGCCTGAAAACTCCATAACTGAGGTGGCACCGCGATGATACGCCCTCACAGGATGAACTGTGCGGGCGTTTTTCTGTAGTTCTGGAGCAAGTTATGACAGTAGACAGGTGCTATCTGTTCTTGTGGAATGCGGTCATAGCTAGCAGTTTGTTCCTCCTTAAACGCTTCTGATTTAAATAGAAAGAAAAATTATGCAAAAGATTTTACCAGCTGATATTTTATCGCCGATTCTAGCTTATATGCGGATTCAGGGCGACCACAAGGTGATTTTGGAAAGTATTCCGAGAGATAGTGAGACGGCTCGCTTTTCTATCCTAGCTTATAATCCAGTCTTTGAAGTTCGCTATGAAAATGGCCAGTTAACAAAGAACGGACAAGTAATTGAGGCAGATCCATTGGACTATCTGCATGAGTTAACAGTAAAGAAAGATTATCATTCAGACCTGCCTTTTGGAGGCGGAGCCATCGGTTTTGTCGGTTACGATATGATTTCCCTCTATGAGGAGATTGGCCAGATTCCAGCTGATGTGATTGGAACGCCGGATATGCACTTTTTCGTTTATGAGAGTTACATGGTTTTTGACCATAAAAAAGACAAGGTCTATATCATTGAGGAGGCGCTCTACAGTGATAGAAGCGAAGCTGATTTGGCTGCTAATCTGGAGCTTATCATGACTGAGCTGGCGCAGCCAGCAGCAGATGAATTTTCACCACTGGAACTGTCCAGTTTGAACTTCCAGAGCCATATCGAGCAGACGGCTTTTGAAAAAATGGTGGAAGATGCGCGCAGCTTGATTCGGCAGGGAGATATGTTCCAATGTGTGCTTAGTCAGCGCTTTTCAGCAGAGTATTCTGGTAGGCCGCTGGATTACTATCGCAATCTGCGCGTGACCAATCCTTCCAATTATCTCTATTTTTATGACTTCGGGGATTATCAGATCATCGGAGCCAGCCCAGAAAGTCTGGTGTCTGTCAAGCAGGGGCAGGTTACGACCAATCCTATCGCTGGAACCAGACCGCGCGGGAAGGATGAGAGAGAGGATAAGTCCTTGGCGAAGGAGTTGCTGGCTGACGAGAAGGAAGTGGCGGAACACCGCATGTTAGTTGATTTGGGGCGTAATGATATTGGTAAAATTGCCCAGAATAACAGCGTGGAAGTCACTAAGTACATGGAAGTGGAGTATTTCCGCTATGTCATGCACCTGACCAGTGTAGTTCGTGGTCAGCTTCTGCCTCAACTGACAGCCATGGATGCGCTCAAGTCCACCCTGCCGGCTGGCACCGTCTCGGGCGCGCCTAAGATTCGAGCTATGAAACGCATTTATGAGCTGGAGCAGGAAAAACGTGGCGTTTATGCGGGGGCTATCGGCTATCTATCTGCGACAGGGGATATGGATGTTGCCATTGCTATCCGGACTATGATTTTGAAAAATGGCAGAGCTTACGTTCAAGCTGGAGCGGGTATTGTTTATGACTCGATTCCTACTAATGAATACCAAGAAACCATCAACAAAGCCAAATCAATGACCAAGATAGGAGAGATGCAATGATTTTATTGATTGATAATTATGATTCTTTTACTTACAATCTAGCCCAGTATATCGGCAATTTTGCAAAAGTTAAGGTCTTGCGAAATGATGATGCAGGTCTTTATCAAGCGGCAGAAGAAGCTGATGCTTTGGTTCTGTCTCCAGGTCCAGGCTGGCCAGCAGATGCAGGACGGATGGAAGAACTTATCCGTGATTTTGCTGGTAAAAAGCCGATTTTGGGGATTTGCTTGGGGCATCAAGCCATTGCAGAAGTATTTGGCGGAAAGTTAGGATTGGCTCCCAAAGTCATGCACGGCAAGCAAAGTATTCTGCGCTTTGAGGGAAAATCTCCTATCTATGAGGGGCTAGAGGATGAGCAGCCGGTCATGCGCTATCATTCGATTTTGATTGAGGAGATGCCAGAGGACTTTGAAGTGACGGCTCGGGCAGCTGATGATAATTCGATTATGGCTATCCAGCACAAGAGTCTGCCTATTTATGGTTTTCAGTATCATCCAGAAAGTATTGGCACGCCGGACGGCTTGTTGTCTATCAAGAATTTCATCGATTTAGTAAAATAAAGGAGCGTGTATGAAAGAGATTATTGCAAAACTAGCTGATTTTAAGGATTTAAGCAGCGCTGAGATGACAGATGTGATTGAGCGTATTGTCACCGGACGGGTGACAGAGTCTCAAATTGTAGCTTTCTTGCTGGGGCTCAAGATGAAGGGGGAGACAATTGAGGAACGAACTGCTTTGGCGCAGGTAATGCGAGGCCACGCTAAGCAGATTCCGACCACTATTCGCACTGCCATGGACAATTGCGGTACGGGCGGGGATAAGTCTTTCAGCTTCAATATTTCAACTACGGCAGCTTTTGTACTAGCAGGTGGCGGGATTAAGATTGCTAAACATGGCAATCGATCTATTTCTTCTAAGTCAGGCTCAGCTGATGTCTTAGAAGCTCTGGGGATCAATCTAGACTTGGACGCTGCTAGCTTGGGCAAGATTTTTGAGCAAACAGGCATCGTCTTTCTCTTTGCAAAGAATATGCATCCAGCTATGAAATACATTATGCCAGCCCGCCTTAGCCTAGGTATTCCCACTATCATGAACCTAACTGGTCCGCTCATCCATCCCATGAGTCTAGAAACCCAGCTTTTGGGGACCAGCCGGCCGGATATGCTAGAGAGCACGGCAGAGGTTTTGAAAAATATGGGCCGCAAGCGTGCAGTAGTCGTGTCGGGTCCAGATGGTCTGGACGAGGCCGGTCTTCATGGCCGTACCCAGTATGCTCTGCTGGAAAATGGGCAAATCAGCCAGCACAGCTTTCTGCCGTCAGATATTGGCATGGAAGAAATAGCTCTTGAAGCGATTCGTGGAGGCAATGCCAAGGAAAATGCAGAAATTCTGCTATCTGTCCTGCAAAATCAAGCCAGCCCCTATCTAGAAACGACAGTTCTGAATGCGGGAATGGGTTTCTACGCTAATGGAAAATCAGATAGCATAGAAGAAGGAATAGCTTTGGCCCGCCAAGTGATCGCTAGTAGCGCAGCCTATGAAAAACTCAAGCAACTACAGGAGTATCAAAAATGAGCAAAGAATTTCTCCCGACCATTCTAAAGCAAAAAGAGCAGGAAGTGGCGGCTATGTCTTATGAAGAGCTGCAACCTCTACGCTCGACCTATTCCCTCTATGAATATCTCAAAAGTCATCTTCAAGAGCTGCAGCTGATTGCTGAGGTCAAAAAAGCCAGCCCCAGTCTGGGAGATATTAATCTCGGTGTGGATATTGTGGAGCAGGCTCGCACCTATGAACGATGCGGTGCAGCCATGATTTCGGTCCTGACAGATGAGATTTTCTTCAAAGGACATTTGGATTACCTGAGAGAGATTTCCAGTCAAGTGACCATTCCGACCCTCAATAAGGACTTTATCATTGATGAAAAGCAGATTGTTCGCGCTCGTAATGCCGGAGCGACAGTTATTCTTCTGATTGTGGCTGCCTTGTCTGAAAAGCGGCTGCAAGAACTTTATGATTTTGCGGCAGGTTTAGGCCTGGAAGTTCTGGTCGAAACTCATAATCTGGCGGAGCTGGAAACTGCCCATAGAATAGGAGCACAGATAATAGGTGTCAATAACCGCAATCTAGTTACTTTTGAGACTGATATCAATACAAGTCTTCAGCTATCTGCCCATTTCAAAGATGACAGGGTTTACGTGTCTGAGTCCGCTATTTTCAGCAAGGAAGATGCTGAGCTAGTAGCTCCTTATTTCCATGCGGTTTTAGTCGGAACAGCCCTGATGCAGGCTGAGAATGTAGCAGAAAAAATCAAGGAGCTGAAAATTGACAAAGGTTAAGATTTGCGGCTTATCAACGGCCAGCGCTGTGGAAACGGCATGCCAGAGTGGTGCGGATTACATTGGATTTGTCTTTGCTGAGAGCCGTCGGAGGGTCGGTTTGGAGCAAGCTCAGAAGCTATCTGCCTTGGTGCCGCCTGCTGTCCGAAAGGTGGGAGTTTTTGTCTCTCCGAGTTTGGCGGAGCTGCAGGAAACTATTTCGGTGGCAAATCTGGATTTGGTGCAGATTCATGGCGATTTTAATGAAGAGCTTCTGACTGAGATCGGCCGTCCGGTTATTCGAGCTTATCAGGTCAAGGGAGCCTTAAAAGGAGTCAGCCAACAAGCGGACTACCTGCTCTTTGATGCACCTCTTGCTGGTAGTGGCCAGACCTTTGATTGGCAATCTTTTGACAAGAATCAAATCCACCAGCCCTTCTTTATCGCCGGTGGTTTGAATGCAGGAAATGTCCGAGAAGCGATTCAGCACTTCGCTCCTTACGCAGTTGATGTCTCAAGCGGTGTTGAGACTGACGGCCAGAAGGACTTAGAAAAGATAAAAGAATTTATAGAAAGAGTGAAACATGGCATATAATCAACCCAATCAAGAAGGATTTTACGGTGAGTTTGGTGGGCGCTTTGTTCCTGAAACGCTGATGACAGCAGTTTTGGAGCTGGATAAAGCCTACCGTGAGAGTAAAAAAGACCCAGCCTTTCAGGCTGAGCTGGACGAGTTGCTGAAGCAGTATGTAGGGCGGGAGAATCCTCTCTATTTTGCTAAAAATCTGACAGCCTATGCTGGCGGTGCTAAGATTTATCTGAAGCGGGAAGACCTCAACCATACCGGTGCCCATAAAATCAATAATGCTCTAGGTCAGGTTCTATTAGCCAAGCGAATGGGCAAGAAGAAAATCATTGCCGAGACTGGCGCGGGTCAGCATGGAGTGGCCACCGCTACAGCTGCAGCCCTTTTCAACATGGACTGTACTATCTACATGGGTGAAGAAGATGTCAAGCGCCAAGCCCTTAATGTCTTTCGGATGGAACTTCTTGGAGCCAAGGTGGAGTCAGTGACCGATGGCTCTCGAGTCCTCAAGGATGCAGTCAATGCTGCCTTGCGAGCTTGGGTGGCTCAGGTGGATGATACTCACTATATTATGGGCTCAGCCTTGGGACCCCATCCTTTCCCAGAGATTGTTCGCGACTATCAGAGCGTGATTGGTCGTGAGGCCAAGCGTCAGTTTGCTGAGCAAAATGCAGGTGCCTTGCCAGATGCTTTAGTAGCCTGTGTTGGCGGTGGCTCCAATGCTATTGGGCTCTTTTATCCCTTTGTAGACGATAGCGCAGTTGCTATGTATGGAACAGAAGCAGCTGGGCGGGGCGTGGATACAGATGAACATGCTGCGACCTTAACCAAGGGACGGCCGGGTGTTTTACATGGTGCCTTGATGGATGTCCTACAGGATGAGCAAGGGCAGATTCTGGAAGCTTTCTCTATCTCTGCTGGGCTGGACTATCCAGGCATCGGTCCAGAACATTCTCATTTTAATGCTATCCAGCGCGCCACTTATGTCCCAGTCACAGATGAAGAAGCCTTGGAAGCCTTCCAGCTCCTGTCTCGTATCGAAGGGATTATCCCCGCTCTAGAGTCTAGCCACGCTATTGCTTACGCAGTTAAGCTGGCTAAGGAGTTGGGACCAGATAAATCAATGATTGTCTGCCTATCCGGCCGTGGTGACAAGGATGTCGTTCAGGTAAAGGAACGCTTGGAAAGAGAAGCGGCTCAAAAAGGAGGTGCCCATGACTAAAACACTCACTCAGCATTTAGAAGCCATCAAAAAAGCAGGTAAGGGAATTTTCCTTCCATATATCATGGCTGGCGATCATGAGAAAGGTTTAGCAGGATTAGCAGAAACTATCGCATTTTTGGAAAACTTGGGTGTGTCAGCCATTGAAATCGGTCTGCCGTTTTCAGACCCTGTTGCAGACGGGCCAGTTATTGAAGAAGCCGGTCTGAGAAGTCTGGGTCACCATACTTCCGCCAAGTCTTTAATCGCAAGCTTGCAGAAGTTGGACACTCAGCTGCCTCTCATCATCATGACCTACTTCAATCCAATTTTCCAGTACGGGCTCAAAGATTTTGTCAAGGATTTGGCTACGACGCCGGTTAAAGGATTGATTATTCCAGATTTGCCCTACGAACATAGAAATTTCATCTTGCCTTTACTGGAAGATTCAGATATCGCTCTTGTTCCTTTAGTGAGCCTGACGACTGGACTAGAACGCCAGCAGGAGCTGATCAAGGAAGCTGAAGGTTTTATCTATGCTGTAGCCATCAACGGTGTGACAGGTAAGAGCGGAAGCTACCGCGATGATTTGGACCAGCACTTGAGTAAGCTTCGTGATATTGCAGAGATTCCAGTATTGACGGGCTTTGGCGTTTCGACTTTAGAGGATGTTGACCGCTTCAATCAAGTCTCAGACGGAGTCATTGTCGGATCTAAGATTGTCAAAGCTCTTCATGAAAAGGACGCCAGTATAGCGGCCTTTATCCAAGAAGCAGCAGCTTATAAGAAATAATCACCACCACACCAAACAAAAGACAAGGTACAAATGCTAGCCTGTCTTTTTTCTTTTTAAAGCAGAAGCAGGCGAGGCCAGAGAAGCTAGCGATTTGGATAAGAAGGAGAATTTCTGTTAGATTGAAAATAGCTGAGCAGGACGCCAGAAAGAGAAAGTCTCCAGCTCCGATATGGAGATTGTAAAAGAAGGCTAGAAGTCCTAGGGTTAAAAAGAAGAACATGAGAGGATTGACACTTGTTGTCATCATCAGCGAAAGCTGAAAAAACAGCCAGACCATCAAGGGGTATTGCTGCTCTCTTTGATCGTAGATGGCTAGGATCAAGCCCATAGTGAGCAGTAGAAGTTGACTGATGGAAATCGTACCAAGCGAAGTTGCCAGAAAAAGACTGCCTAATATAAATTCAAAAAATAAATAGCGTAAGGGAATCTTGTCTCCACAGAAGCGGCAACGAAGACGGTTCATGACTTGAGAAAAAATAGGAATCAAATCACGGGGAGCCAATCTTTTCCCGCAGGCATTGCAATGGCTAGCGGGAGTGATGATAGACCGCTCTGGAAAGCGGTCTATGACCAAGCCTAGGAATGAGGCAAAGACAGTGCCAATAAGAAAAAAGTATAGATGAATCATACTTATTTATTCGTAATTTTAAACAGAAAAATTCTGAAATTTTGCAACTTTTCTAATAAAGTCTTTTTTTGAATCTTTTGTCTTGACTTTCTTATTTAGAAGCATTATAATTAAACCATAATCTAAAAAGATTAGAATCATTATAAATAAAAACGAGGTAAATACAATGACACAAGTAAAAAATGGTGCAGCAACTGACGTAGCAACTTTCAGCAATCAAAAGGCTTTGCCAAAGACTAAGGCTATTCTTAATCAAGTAGTGGCAGATCTTTATACAGCTCATATCGCTCTTCACCAAGTTCACTGGTATATGCGTGGCGCAGGCTTCATGGTTTGGCATCCAAAAATGGATGAATACATGGAAACTTTGGATACAACTTTGGATGAAGTCAGCGAACGCTTGATTACATTGGGAGGCAAGCCTTATTCTACGTTGACCGAGTTTATCCAACACAGCAAGATTGAAGAAAAAGCTGGTGAATTCAGCAAGAATGTAGAAGAAAGTCTGGCGCGTGTGATTGAGATTTTCCGTTATCTGACAAGTCTTTACCAAGAAGCTTTGGATGTAACAGACGAAGAGGGGGACGATGTAACCAATGATATCTTTGTCGGTGCCAAGGCTGACCTAGAAAAGACTATCTGGATGCTGACAGCTGAAATTGGTCAAGCACCAGGTTTATAAAAAGTTATCCATGCCAAACAGAAAGGAAACAGGCTTTCCTTTCTGTTTTTTCATCTTGAAAAGCGCTGGAAAATCTGATAAAATATAGCTCATGAAAACCCTGTATGATGTTCAGCAATTTCTTAAAAGTTTCGGAATCATTATCTATATGGGCAAGCGCCTTTACGATATTGAGATGATGAAAATTGAGCTGAAGAGGATTTACGATGCCGGTCTAATGGATAAGCTAGCTTATTTTGAGGCGGAGGCAGTCTTGCGACGAGAACATCGCTTAGAGTTAGAATATTTAGAAAAGAAAAAGGAGACTTGAGATGACAATTTGGATTTTGTGGGCGGTACTTTTGGGAATAATTGGCTGGATGGGCTTTAATTATCTGCGCCTTCGTCAGGCAGCAAAAATCGTAGATAACGGAGAATTTGAAGACCTGATTCGCCAAGGTCAGTTGGTTGATCTGCGGGATCCATCTGATTTTCACCGGAAGCATATCTTAGGCGCTCGCAATATTCCATCTCAGCAGCTGAAGGATAGTGTCGGTGCACTTCGTAAGGACAAGGCTGTTCTCCTCTATGAAAATAGTCGTGGTCAGCGCGTGACCAATGCGGCTCTGTATCTGAAAAAACAAGGATTTAAAGAAATCTATATTCTTTCTTATGGGTTGGATTCTTGGAACGGTAAGGTGAAGGCAAGTTAACATAAATCAAAAATTTGTCGCACTATATATACAAAGCCAGTTTCTTATGTTATAATAAATTAATATTAATTTTAAGGAGTTTTTAAAACATGCAAGAAAAGAAAAAATCTTCACTTGTTTTAGGTATCCTATCTATCATCTTTGGTTTTTTCATTCCATTGGTAGGTCTTATTTTGGGTATTATCGGTTTGGTGTTGGCTAATTCACATCAAAAAGAGTCTAAATTAGACTATAAAACAGAAAAAATTCTGGGTATCGTAGGGATTGTAATTTCCGTAATTGTTTGGATTCTAAATGTCATGGTACTTATGAACGGAGCAGGCTACTAACAAAAAAGCTTTATTTTTAAAGCTTTTTTGTTTTACTGACTTTTCTCCAAATATTCTTTAATAATCTCTAATTCTTCTTGGTTTAAAGGACGGCAATCACCTGTTGCTAGGTCTGGGTCTAATGTAAAATTCCCAAATTGAATCCGCTTGAGATAAATGATCTTGACACCAACTACCAGAAACATCTTTTTGATCTGGTGGAATTTCCCCTCGGAAATCCTGACGCTAGCACGGCTCAGACTGAAGCAGCTAGAGAAGATAGTGAGCTGGGCGGGCTGACAGACGGTACCGTCTAAAAAGCGAATGCCTTCTTGAAAGGCAATTTTGTCCTGAGGGGTCAAAGGTCCATTGACTTCTACATAGTAAGTTTTTTCAACGTGGTATTGAGGGTGCAGCAGCTGAAATCCCAGAGGACCATTATCGGTAATCAGAAGAAGCCCTTCGGTATCTCTATCCAGCCGTCCGATAGAGTAAAGATTTTCTTTCTCTACCTCCTTGTCCAGCAAATCCAGAACAGTCAATTTTTCAGCGTCGCGATTGGCAGTGACTGCACCTGCGGGTTTATTCAGCATGTAGTAATGGTGGGCAGGACCGCTGACCTGTTTTCCTTGAAAAGTAATCTGCTGCAGGCCGGTATCAACGTTTTGGCTGAGTTTGCAGGCGGGCTTACCATCCACTAAAATCTGTTTTTGCAAAAGGCTTTGTTTCATCTTTTTTCGGCTGATATGATTGGCAGCCAGCAGTTGGTCGAGGCGCATCTGTTTTCCTTGTTTTTTTCTAAATCATATCATAAATTTTCAGGATGGGAAATGCAAATCCTCATGCAGCTCCCATATTTTTTAATGAAAACATTTACACTTATCAAAGCCGTGTTTTTTGCCTGCGTCTGTGGTATAATTGTTCAGTTAGAAATAAAATTTAAAAATTCAGAGGAAATCATGACAAAATTAAGAGAAGATATCCGTAACATTGCGATTATCGCCCACGTTGACCACGGGAAGACAACCCTCGTTGACGAATTATTGAAACAATCAGAAACGCTTGATGCACGTACTGAATTGGCAGAGCGTGCTATGGATTCAAACGATATTGAAAAAGAGCGCGGTATTACCATCCTTGCTAAAAATACAGCCGTTGCTTACAACGGGACTCGTATCAACATCATGGATACACCAGGACACGCGGACTTTGGTGGAGAAGTTGAGCGTATCATGAAAATGGTTGACGGTGTTGTTTTGGTGGTAGATGCCTACGAAGGAACCATGCCACAAACTCGTTTCGTATTGAAAAAAGCTCTGGAACAAGACCTTGTCCCAATCGTGGTTGTCAACAAAATCGACAAACCATCAGCTCGCCCAGCAGAAGTAGTGGACGAAGTTTTGGAACTCTTTATCGAGCTTGGTGCAGATGATGATCAGCTTGATTTCCCAGTTGTTTATGCTTCAGCTATCAACGGAACTTCTTCATTGTCAGACGATCCAGCTGATCAAGAAAAAACAATGGCACCAATCTTTGATACCATTATCGACCATATCCCTGCTCCAGTGGACAACTCAGATGAGCCTTTGCAGTTCCAAGTCTCACTCTTGGACTACAATGACTTCGTTGGCCGTATCGGTATCGGCCGTGTCTTCCGTGGTACTGTTAAGGTTGGTGACCAAGTAACCCTGTCTAAATTAGACGGCACTACCAAGAACTTCCGTGTTACAAAACTATTTGGTTTCTTTGGCTTGGAGCGTCGTGAAATCAACGAAGCAAAAGCGGGTGACTTGATTGCCGTATCAGGTATGGAAGATATCTTTGTTGGTGAGACGATTACACCGACAGATGCCATTGAACCTCTTCCAATTCTTCACATCGATGAGCCAACGCTTCAAATGACCTTCTTGGTCAACAACTCACCATTTGCTGGTCGCGAAGGGAAATGGGTAACTTCTCGTAAGGTTGAAGAACGCTTGCAGGCCGAACTGCAAACAGACGTATCCCTTCGAGTTGACCCGACGGATTCACCAGATAAGTGGACTGTTTCAGGTCGTGGTGAGTTGCATTTGTCAATCCTGATCGAAACCATGCGTCGTGAGGGATATGAGCTGCAAGTATCTCGTCCAGAAGTTATCGTGAAAGAAATTGACGGTGTCAAATGTGAGCCATTTGAGCGCGTCCAAATCGATACACCTGAAGAATATCAAGGGTCTGTTATCCAAAGTCTTTCTGAACGTAAGGGCGAAATGTTGGATATGATTTCAACTGGTAATGGTCAAACTCGTTTGGTCTTCCTCGTTCCAGCGCGTGGTTTGATTGGTTACTCAACTGAGTTCTTATCCATGACTCGTGGTTATGGGATTATGAATCATACATTTGACCAATACTTGCCATTGATTCCAGGGGAAATTGGTGGCCGTCACCGTGGTGCTCTAGTATCTATCGATGCTGGCAAGGCAACGACCTACTCTATCATGTCTATCGAAGAGCGCGGAACCATCTTTGTCAATCCAGGTACTGAGGTTTACGAAGGAATGATCATCGGTGAAAACTCTCGTGAAAATGACTTAACTGTTAATATCACTAAAGCTAAGCAGATGACCAACGTTCGTTCGGCAACCAAGGATCAGACAGCAGTTATCAAGACACCACGTATCTTGACCTTGGAAGAATCGCTGGAGTTCTTGAACGATGATGAGTATATGGAAGTAACGCCAGAATCTATTCGTCTGCGTAAGCAAATTTTGAACAAACAAGAACGCGAAAAAGCCAATAAAAAGAAAAAATCAGCTGCAGCTGAATAAGCAAAAAGGAAAGGAGCAGCAAAATGGTTTATCTTATCATTGGGATTTTAATCCTCTTTTTCTACATTTTTGCTGTTCCATCCAGTATTAAAGGGACTGTTAATGCAGTGACCATGGTGCTACTGATTGTAGCCTTAATTATCTTATTTGGCTTAGGCATTTTTAAAATTTTCCAGTTGCCGGCTGAATATTTTGTAGGTTTCGGCCTATCCGTAGTGACTGTCTTGGCTTTGCGGGATATCAATCGCCTCAAGCCGCCTAAGAAATCAAAAAAGAATTTTGATGAAGAATAATAAATGAGCAAGAACTTAGAAAGCTAGATAGACTTTTTGAGATCTTGCTTTTTTGTTGATCTATATTTTTACAAAAATAATAGGTTTATGTTACAAAATATTTCAAATAGATGAAAACATATCATTTTTTTCAAAACTTGCTTACAGTCGAAAATAAAAGACTCCTATGACTTTTTTATTTTCACAAAAAAAGGTAAAATAGAATGAAGTATGAATGGAAGAGGTTGCTTATGAAAAATATAACAAATTTTACCAATAAAAAGGTCTTGGTTTTGGGATTGGCCAAGTCGGGTGAGTCAGCAGCTCGCCTTTTAGATAAATTAGGAGCTATCGTGACAGTTAACGACGGCAAACCTTTTGAGGAAAATCCTGCTGCCCAATCCTTGCTAGAAGAAGGCATAAAAGTGGTGACAGGAGGTCATCCCTTGGAGTTGCTGGACGAAGACTTTGAACTGATGGTGAAAAATCCAGGTATTCCTTATGACAATGCCATGGTCGTCCGAGCTCTGGAGAAGAAGATTCCAGTTATTACTGAAGTCGAGTTGGCTTATCTGATTTCGGAAGCACCGATTATTGGTATTACGGGTTCAAACGGCAAAACGACGACCACAACCATGATTGCGCAAGTCTTGACGGCTGGCGGTCAAAACGGTTTATTGTCTGGTAATATCGGCTTTCCTGCTAGTCAGGTAGCCCAAACAGCCAGCAGCAAAGATACATTGGTCATGGAACTGTCTTCCTTCCAGTTGATGGGGATTGAAGATTTTCATCCGCAAATCGCTGTTATTACTAACCTCATGCCGACTCATTTGGATTATCACGGCTCTGTTGAGGAATATGCAGCTGCCAAGTGGAATATCCAGAAAAACATGACAGCTGATGATTATTTGGTTTTGAATTTCAATCAGGACTGGGCCAAGGAAATGGCTAGCCATACTCAGGCTACTGTTGTCCCTTTTTCAACAACTGAAAAGGTGGATGGTGCCTATTTAGAGGGTGATGTCTTGACCTTCCGTGGAGAAGCGATTATGCAGGCGGCTGAAATCGGCGTCCCTGGCAGTCATAATGTCGAAAATGCTCTGGCTACGATTGCAGTAGCCAAACTGCGTGGCATTGACAATCAGACGATCAAAGAAGTCTTGTCTGCTTTTGGTGGTGTTAAGCACCGCCTCCAGTATGTGGGGCAGGTGAATGAGGTTGCCTTTTACAATGACAGCAAGTCTACCAATATCTTGGCAACCCAGAAAGCCTTATCTGGTTTTGACAATAGCAAGGTGATTCTGATTGCAGGCGGCTTGGACCGTGGTAATGAATTTGACGAGTTGGTGCCTGACCTCAAAGGACTCAAGAAAATGGTGATCTTAGGACAATCAGCTGCGCGTGTAAAGAGGGCGGCTGATCTGGCAGGTGTTTCTTATCTCGATGCGACTGATGTCCGGGATGCAGCTCACAAGGCCTTTGCTCAAGCGGAGCCAGGAGACATTGTCTTGCTCAGTCCTGCCAATGCCAGCTGGGATATGTATAGTAATTTTGAAGTCCGTGGCGATGAGTTTCTCGCTGCATTTGAAGAATTAAAAGGTTAAGATGAAGAAGATTGTATTTACAGGCGGAGGAACGGTTGGGCATGTAACTCTCAACCTTCTCCTGATTCCGAAATTTATCAAAGAAGGCTGGCAGGTTCATTATATTGGCGATAAGCATGGTATTGAGTACCAGGAAATCCAAAAGTCAGGATTAGACGTGACCTTTCATTCGGTGGCTACGGGTAAGCTTCGTCGCTATTTTTCATGGCAGAATCTGCTGGATGGCTTTAAGGTCGTCTGGGGCATTTTCCAGTCGCTGGGCATCATGCTCAAGGTGCGGCCGCAGGCTCTCTTTTCTAAGGGAGGCTTTGTGTCCGTTCCACCCGTGATTGCAGCCCGGCTGTCAGGAGTTCCCGTTTATGTTCATGAGTCGGATCTATCCATTGGCTTGGCCAATAAAATTGCCTATAAGTGTGCGACCAAGATGTATGCAACCTTTGAGCAACCTTCCAGTCTGACCAAGATTGAGCATGTCGGAGCTGTGACCAAGGTCGGTAACCAAGAGTCAGTCGCACCGCAGGAACTAGAAGAAATTCGTCAATATTTTAATAGAGAACTGCCCAGCCTGCTTTTTGTCGGCGGTTCTGCTGGTGCTAAGGTCTTTAATGACTTTGTCAGCCAGAATCAAGCTGCGCTGACCGAACGCTACAACATTATCAATCTGACAGGCGATGCAAGTTTGGATGTTCTGTCTGACCGTTTCTTTCGCAGAGCCTATGTGACCGACCTCTACCAGCCTTTGATGGACTTGGCAGATGTAGTGGTGACTCGCGGCGGTTCCAATACAATCTTTGAGCTCTTGGCCATGGCTAAGCTGCACATTATCGTTCCTCTGGGACGCGAAGCCAGCCGCGGCGATCAGATTGAAAATGCGGATTATTTTGTGAAAAAGGGATATGCCAAGCAATTGGCAGAGGAACAGCTGGATATGAGCAATTTACAGGCAGCACTTGATGACCTTTTGGCTAACCAAGCTTCTTATCATCAAGCTATGAAAAATTCCCAAGAAATCAAGTCTGTAGATGAATTTTATGCTTTATTGAAAGTGGATATTGACAAAGGAAAGAAATGAGCAAGAAAAACAATGATGAGCCAAAGGAAGAGGTAAGTGAGCACCTCTCTGAATGGCAGAAACGAAACAAAGAATATCTTGAAAAGAAGGCTCAGGAAGAAGCAAGTAAACAGAAGGAGCTGGAAGAAGAGGAAGTAAAAGAAGCTGAAGCTGAGGACCCAATCGAAGGCGGAGAAATAGCTGAAGAGACGGAAGAAGACGACTCATCTTATGAAGAGGAAGAAACAGAATATTTGAAAGATGATTCATCCGAACCTGAGCTAGAGACCGGATTGAGCGAGAAAGAGCGCAAAAAACAGGAGAAACTTCAGAAAAAGGCAGAAAAAGAAGCTGCTAAGGTGCATATCTCGAAGGTTCATATTTATCGAGCACTGCCGGTTTTACTGGGCAGTGGCTTGATTTTTATCATATCAGTTTATTTTTTGACGCCACTGGCGACCATGAAGACAATCGAATTTTCAGGGAATCAAATGGTCAGTCAGGAAGACCTGCTCAAAAGCAGTAAGATTGATGAGAAGGACTATACTTTAACAACCTTTATCAATGGCGGCAATCATATCCGCAATATGAAAGCGTCTAGTCCTTGGATTAACAATCTGGAGATGGCTTATCAGTTTCCGATTACTTTTCAGGTAAAGGTCAAGGAGTACGGAGTTCTGGCCTATCTGCACGAGGGTGGTCAGTATTATCCTATTCTGACAAATGGGGAGATTATTTCGGACCCAACTGCTGCAGATTCTTTGCCAGAAACCCATATTTTGATAGAATTTTCAGATAAAAAATTGATTAAAGAATTTGCTCTTCAAATTGAAAAGGTACCGGCTTCGGTTAAGAAAAATATTAAGACAGTTCAGCTGACCCCAAGCAAGGTGACTCCAGACTTGGTAACGCTGACCATGCATGACGGCAATAAAATTTTGGTACCAATTTCGCATATTGCTAAAAAACTGCCATATTACAAGGGAATCCAATCACAGTTGAAAGAGGATGTACCTAGTGTTGTAGATATGGAAGCAGGGATTTTTAGTTATGTTGAAGGAGCTCAAAACGAGTCGTCTTCTTCTGACGAAGAAAAGCAGAAAGCAGAAGAGGAATCGACGGGACAGCCAACAGAACAAGCGGCTGAGCAGGTGACAGAAAGTCAGGAACAAGAACCTGCAGAGCCACAAAATTCAACAGAAAACCCGGGAAATACCGAAAATCGCTAAATTATATGTAGAAAAACTGCGCATTTTCATTTTCTTTATGTTATAATAAAGCTTGGGTAACTCTAATTTTTAGCGTTATTAGTATAGACCGGAAACATGGAAGATAGAGAGGACTGGTGTAATGGCTAGAGACGGCTTTTTTACTGGATTAGATATAGGAACTAGCTCAATTAAAGTGTTGGTGGCAGAGCACATCAACGATGAAATGAATGTTATTGGAGTCAGCAACGCAAAAAGCGCTGGTGTTAAAGATGGAATTATTGTTGATATTGAGGCTGCTGCTGCTGCCATTAAGACAGCTATTTCTCAAGCAGAAGAAAAGGCAGGCATTTCAATTGGTTTAGTTAATGTCGGACTTCCGGCTAATCTCTTACAGATTGAGCCTACTCAGGGTATGATTCCTGTGACTAGTGATTCTAAGGAAATCACAGATACAGATGTAGAGAATGTTGTTAGATCTGCTCTGACTAAGAGTATGACTCCTGACCGCGAAGTGATTACTTTCATCCCAGAAGAGTTTGTAGTGGATGGTTTCCAAGGAATTCGTGACCCACGTGGTATGATGGGGATTCGCTTAGAAATGCGTGGACTTCTCTACACTGGACCACGGACTATTCTCCACAACCTCCGCAAGACAGTGGAGCGCGCGGGAGTTCAGCTTGAGAACGTAATTATCTCCCCATTGGCAATGACTAAGTCAATCTTGAACGAAGGGGAACGTGAGTTTGGTGCAACTGTTATTGATATGGGTGGCGGTCAAACTACAGTGGCTTCTGTTAAAGGTCAAGAGCTTCAATATACGAATATATACCAAGAAGGCGGCGACTACGTAACCAAGGACATCTCCAAGGTTTTGAAGACTTCACAAAAGTTGGCTGAAAGTCTCAAGTTTAACTATGGATCTGCTTATGTTCCTGAAGCTGGTACAGAGTCCTTCCAAGTAGAAGTGATTGGAGAGATTGAGCCGGTTGAAGTAACTGAAAAGTATCTGGCTGAGATTATTTCTGCTCGTATCCAACACATCTTTGAGCAAATCAAACGCGATTTAGATAGAAGGCATCTCCTCGAGTTGCCAGGCGGCATTGTGATTATTGGTGGAGCAGCTATTCTTCCAGGAGTGGTTGAGCTGGCTCAGGAAGTGTTTGGCGTGAATGTCAAGCTTTATGTGCCAAATCAAATCGGCATTCGCAATCCAGCCTTTGCACATGTTATCAGCCTGTCAGAGTACGCTGGAAACTTAACAGATGTGGATATGCTGGCTCAGGTTGCTGTTCATGGTGATGAGCAACTGCGCCATCGACCTGTATCCTTTGACCGTCCTGCTCAGTCAGTACCACGCTTTGAACCTCAACCAGCTGATGAGATTCCTGAGGAGCCGGTCCAAGAAGTTCCAGTTGCCAGTGCTGATGTGCCAAACCAAGAACCAAAAACTGGTATTACAGATCGGATGCGCAACCTAATTGGCAAAATGTTTGATTAAGGAGAATACATAGAATATGACATTTTCATTTGACGCTGCTGCTGCTCAAGGCGCAGTAATTAAAGTTATTGGTGTCGGTGGAGGTGGCGGTAACGCCATCAACCGAATGATTGATGAAGGTGTTGCTGGTGTTGAATTCATCGCAGCAAATACAGATGTTCAAGCTCTTAGCAGTGCCAAAGCTGAAACAGTGATTCAGCTCGGTCCTAAGCTGACTCGCGGACTTGGTGCCGGAGGTCAGCCTGAAGTAGGCCGTAAGGCTGCTGAAGAAAGCGAAGAAGTTCTGACAGAAGCTCTGCAAGGAGCAGATATGGTCTTCATCACTGCTGGTATGGGTGGTGGATCTGGAACAGGCGCTGCTCCAGTGATTGCTCGTATCGCAAAAAATGTTGGTGCTCTGACTGTTGCTGTAGTTACACGTCCTTTCGGTTTTGAAGGAAGCAAGCGTGGAACCTTTGCAGTAGAAGGAATCAACGAACTTCGAGAGCATGTAGATACACTTTTGATTATCTCAAATAACAACTTGCTTGAAATTGTAGACAAAAAGACTCCGCTTCTTGAAGCACTCAGTGAAGCAGATAATGTTCTTCGCCAAGGTGTCCAAGGGATTACCGACTTGATTACCAGTCCAGGACTGATTAACCTTGACTTTGCCGACGTGAAAACAGTCATGGCAGACAAGGGTAATGCTTTGATGGGAATTGGTGTTGGTAGTGGCGAAGAACGCGTCATCGAAGCTGCTCGCAAAGCTATTTACTCACCTCTTTTGGAAACAACCATTGATGGTGCAGAGGACGTAATTGTCAACGTTACTGGTGGCCTAGATATGACTCTGATTGAAGCTGAAGAAGCTTCAGAAATTGTCAACCAAGCAGCAGGTCATGGTGTGAACATCTGGCTCGGTACTGCGATTGATGAGTCTATGAAGGATGAAATCCGCGTGACTGTTGTGGCTACTGGTGTCCGTCAGGATAAGGTTGAAAAGGTTAGCGGTATTCGTCAGACCCAGCAGCCTACTGGTCCAAGCCGTCCGCAGCAAGTTGAGCCAAATCGCGAAGTTCGCTCAGGACAGTTTGAACGAAACTTTGATATGACCGAAACGGTTGATATTCCTGCTCCAAGCCGTCAAAGAACGGATGCGCCTAAAGGTTCAGCCTTTGGTGATTGGGATCTTCGCCGCGAAGCGATTGTTCGTCAGGCTGAACCAAGTTCGTCAGCCCGCGTGGAACGCTATGCAGAAACTAATGAAGATGATGATGAATTGGAAACACCTCCATTCTTCAGAAATCGTTAATCTAAATCATGAATTTGCAGAATAATAAAGAGTTGGTCTTTCAATCCGTCGCTCAAGCGGCGGAGCAAGCCCAGCGTTTGAAAGATTCAGTAAATATCATTGCAGTTACCAAATATGTTGACTGCGAAACAACTCAGGAGCTTGTTCGTACAGGTATTCAGCATATCGGAGAAAATCGGGTAGATAAATTTCTAGATAAATACCATGCTCTGAAAGATGAGAATCTGACCTGGCACCTGATCGGCAGTTTGCAGAGGAGAAAAGTCAAGGATGTGATTAACTATGTTGATTACTTTCATGCTTTAGATTCTGTAAAATTGGCCAAGGAGATTGACAAACGGGCTGAACATGTGATTAAATGTTTCCTGCAGGTGAATATTTCTAAAGAAGAGAGCAAGCATGGCTTTTTGATTGAAGAACTTGAAGTCGTCCTGCCTGAACTTGAAAAATTAGAAAATGTTCAAATTGTGGGATTGATGACTATGGCTCCGTTTGAAGCTAGTCATGAGGAGCTGAACCAAATTTTTGAAAAGGCTCATCAACTACAAAAAGAATTAAAAAAGAAACAGTTAAATAATATGCCCTTTTCTGAATTAAGCATGGGAATGAGCCGTGATTATCCAGAAGCAATTGCCCATGGCTCGACTTATGTCAGAATCGGTACAGCATTTTTTAAATAGGAAAGAAATATGTCATTAAAAGATAGATTTGATAAATTTATAGATTATTTTACAGAAGATGGAGATGAGACTGAGGTTCAGGAGCAGACTGTCAGCAGACCTGCAGCGCCTGTTAAGCAGAAGCCTGAATTGGTTCAGCCTAAGCCAGTCAGAGAGAGCAAGCCAGCTCCTCGTCCGGCTGCTGCGGCGAAGCCACAGCCTAAACCACAGCCTAAACCACAGCCACAACAGAAATCTTCGACAGAGAATATTACCAGACTGCATGCACGTCAGCAGGAATTGGCTCAGCACCGTGCAAATGCGGATGAGAAGATTACGATTGATGTTCGCTATCCGAGGAGATATGAGGAAGCGACTGAAATTGTTGACTTGCTTTTGGCCAATGAAAGCATCCTGATTGACTTCCAGTATATGACTGAGGTACAGGCTCGTCGCTGTTTAGACTACTTAGACGGTGCCCGTTATGTCTTGGCTGGAAATTTGAAAAAAGTTGCAAGCACTATGTATTTGCTGACTCCGATTAATGTAGTGGTAAATGTGGAAGATATCCGCCTGCCTAACGATGTTGAAATCAGCGAATTCGACTTTGATATGAAGCGCAGTAGATAAGAGATATGTTATATTTTGTAATTCGTGCCATCTCTAATCTTTTCGATCTTTATAGCATTGCCTTGATTGTCTATGCACTTCTGTCTTGGTTTCCAGGAGCTTATCAAACCAAATTCGGAGAGTTTCTAACACGAATTGTAGAACCGTATTTAAAACTTTTCCGCCGTCTTCCCTTGCAGTTTGCAGGGCTGGACTTTACCGTTTGGGTTGCAATTCTGGCTTTAAACCTTTTAAATCGTGTGGTCTTTTATTTAATAAGCGTCTTACTAATGTTATTATGATGAAAGATTTATATCAACACTTTTCGCAAGAGGATCGAGAGTTTATTGATAGGAGTTTGGAGCTGCTTCAGCGGGTTCAAGATACCTATGCCTTTGAAACAACGCCTTTTCTGAATCCCCATCAGGTCTCAATCCTGAAGAATATTGGCAAGCAATATGATGTCCAAGTCTTTGCTAGTTCAGATTATTTTCCAAGTGAACTGGCAAGAGTTCTTGTGGCACCTTCTTATTACCAACTGAATATGGATGATTTTGAATTGAGCTTGCTGGAAATTTCCTATGCAAGCAAATTTTATAAAATCAGTCATTCGCAGATTATGGGAACCTTGCTCAATCATTTAGGGATTGAAAGACGGACCTTTGGCGATATTCTTGTAGTTGGAGACCGTGCTCAGCTCTTTGTAGATAAGAGACTGGCCCAGTATTTTATTGATCATGTCTCTAAAATTGCAAAGATGCCTGTCAAACTAAAGGAAGTTTCCTTTGCAGAGCTGCTGAAAGAGCAGAAGCAGGCTGTCACCAGAGAAATTTTGGCATCTAGTCTTCGCTTGGACAAGTTGGTAGCCAGCACCTTTAAGTTATCAAGGAACCAGGCTGCTCAGCTGATTTCTGGTAAGCATGTGAAAATGAACTATGCTGTTAATGACAATCCCAGCCAGCAGGTCGGGCTTGAAGACTTGATTAGCGTTAGACGATTTGGAAGATTTAAGGTTTTAAGAGAAAATGGCCTTTCCAAGAATGGAAAACATAAGTTAACCGTTGAATTATTAGCTAGTAAATGAGGAGGAACTATGACACTTACAGCGTTAGAAATTAAAGATAAATCCTTTGGAACCAAGTTTAGAGGCTATGATGTTGAAGAGGTAGATGAATTCCTGGACATCGTTGTCCGTGATTATGAGGACTTGGTTCGCGAAAACCACGAAAAAGAAGCAAAAATTCGCAATCTGGAAGAACGTCTGACATATTTTGATGAGATGAAAGACTCTCTCAGCCAGTCTGTTTTGATTGCTCAAGATACGGCTGAGCGCGTTAAAGTTGCTGCCAACGAGCGGTCTACGAATATTGTCCGTCAGGCGGAGCAGGATGCGCAGCATTTGTTGGATGGAGCTAAGTACAAGGCTGATGAGATTTTACGTCAGGCAGCTGACAATGCTAAGAAAGTAGCCATTGAAACAGAAGAACTGAAAAACAAAACACGTGTCTTCCACCAACGCTTGAAATCAACCATTGAGAGCCAGCTCAGTATTGTGAATTCATCTGAATGGGAAGAAATCCTGCGTCCGACAGCTACTTATCTGCAAACCAGCGATGAAGCCTTCAAGGAAGTTGTATCTGAGGTTCTGGGAGAAGAAGCAGTTGTTCGTGAGGAAGAAGTGGATGTGACTCGTCAATTTTCTCCAGAAGAAATGGCTGAGCTGCAAGAGCGCATTGAGGCTGCAAACCGTGAATTAGCTGCGACACAAGCTTTTTCTCCGCTCAGCGATGAAGATATAGAAGCTCACGCAGCTGAGGAAAACTCAGAAGCTGACCATCACGATGATGATACAAATGGGGAACAAAAAGTTCCAGTAAATATTTTATAATTTTTAAAGAAGATAAGATTGTAAAAACACAGACCAAGCAAAATACTTTCAGCGAGCAGATGATGGTGAGAGATCTGCAGTCCATCTTGCTTGGGCTATCATTTTACAGAACTTTCGTCTGAAACCAGTAGGATGAGACGGTGGTCCACGTTACGGACAAAGAGGGGCAAGAGGAGCATCATGCTATCGTCTTGCCTAAACAAAGGTGGTACCGCGAATTTTCGTCCTTTTTGGAGAAGTTTGCGGTTTTTAATTTGTAATTTTAAAAATAAAGAGGAATAGAATGAAACTGAAAGAAACACTCAATCTTGGGAAAACTGCTTTTCCTATGCGGGCTGGTCTGCCAAATAAAGAACCAATCTGGCAGAAGGAATGGGATCAAGCTAAGCTATATCAACGCCGTCAGGAACTGAATGAAGGCAAGCCGCACTTTATCCTGCATGATGGCCCTCCTTATGCTAACGGCAACATTCATGTCGGGCATGCTATGAATAAGATTTCCAAAGATATCATTGTTCGCTCAAAGTCTATGGCTGGCTACTATGCGCCTTACATTCCAGGATGGGATACACATGGTCTTCCGATTGAGCAGGTATTGGCAAAGCAAGGTGTTAAGCGTAAAGAACTGGACTTGGTTGAGTACCTCAATATGTGTCGGGACTATGCCCTGAGCCAAGTCGAAAAGCAAAAAGAAGACTTCAAGCGTTTGGGTGTTTCTGGTGACTGGGAAAATCCTTATGTAACCTTGACTCCTGACTATGAAGCCGCTCAAATCCGTGTCTTTGGCGAAATGGCTAAGAAAGGCTACATTTACCGTGGTGCTAAGCCCGTTTACTGGTCTTGGTCTTCTGAGTCAGCTTTGGCTGAAGCGGAAATTGAATACCATGACTTGGTTTCCACCTCTCTCTACTATGCTAACCGAGTTAAAGACGGAAAAGGGGTACTGGACACAGATACTTACATCGTCGTATGGACAACAACTCCGTTTACTATTACAGCTTCTCGTGGTTTGACTGTTGGAGCAGATATTGATTACGTAGTCGTTCAGCCAGCTGGTGAATCTCGTAAGTTTGTGGTTGCTTCAGAATTGTTGAATAGTCTGTCTGAGAAATTTGGATGGGCTGATGTTCAAGTTTTGGCTACCTACCGTGGTCAAGAATTGAACCACATCGTGACAGTTCACCCATGGGATACCGCTGTAGATGAACTTGTTATCCTTGGTGACCACGTTACGACTGATTCTGGTACTGGTATTGTCCATACAGCGCCTGGTTTTGGTGAGGACGACTATAATGTTGGTGTAGCTAATGACTTGGAAGTATTTGTCACTGTTAATGAGCGTGGTATCATGATGGAAAATGCTGGTCCAGACTTTGCAGGCCAGTTCTATGACAAGGTTGCACCAACAGTTATTGAAAAGCTTGGTGACTTGCTCCTTGCTCAAGAAGAAATTTCTCACTCATACCCATTTGACTGGAGGACCAAGAAGCCAATTATCTGGCGGGCAGTACCACAGTGGTTTGCATCTGTCTCGAAATTCCGCCAAGAAATTTTAGATGAAATTGAAAAGGTTAAATTCCATTCTGAATGGGGCAAGGTACGTCTCTACAATATGATTCGTGACCGTGGTGACTGGGTTATCTCGCGTCAGCGGGCTTGGGGTGTGCCATTGCCAATCTTCTATGCCGAAGACGGAACACCAATCATGACGGCCGAGACCATCGAACACGTAGCTCAGCTCTTTGAGGAGCACGGTTCTATCGTCTGGTGGAAGCGTGAAGCAAAAGACCTTTTACCAGAAGGCTTTACTCATTCAGGTTCTCCAAACGGCGAATTTACCAAGGAAACGGACATCATGGACGTTTGGTTTGACTCAGGCTCATCATGGAATGGTGTAGTGGTCAACCGTCCGGAATTGACTTACCCAGCTGATCTTTATCTAGAAGGTTCAGACCAATACCGTGGTTGGTTCAACTCATCCCTCATCACTTCAGTTGCCAACCATGGCGTAGCTCCTTACAAACAAATCTTGTCACAAGGATTTACCTTAGATGGTAAGGGTGAAAAGATGTCTAAATCACTTGGAAATACCATTGCTCCAAGCGATGTAGAAAAACAATTTGGTGCGGAAATCTTGCGTCTCTGGGTAACCAGTGTTGATTCTAGCAACGACGTTCGCATCTCTATGGATATCTTGAGCCAAGTTTCTGAAACCTACCGTAAGATTCGGAATACCTTGCGTTTCTTGATTGCTAATACTTCTGACTTTAATCCAGCTGAGGATGCCGTAGCTTACGAAGAACTTCGCTCTGTTGATAAATACATGACTATCCGCTTCAATCAATTAGTAGAGACTATTCGCAAGGCTTACGCAGACTTTGAGTTTCTGACTATTTATAAAGCGATTGTCAACTTTGTGACTGTTGACTTGTCTGCTTTCTATCTGGACTTTGCCAAAGATGTCGTCTATATCGAAGCCGCTAAATCATTGGAACGTCGTCAGATGCAGACTGTTTTCTATGATGTTTTGGTCAAGATTACCAAGCTGTTGACACCAATCCTGCCTCACACGGCAGAAGAGATTTGGTCTTACCTAGAGCACGAAGAGGAAGAATTTGTTCAGTTATCTGAATTGCCAGAAGCTCAGACTTTCCCAAATCAGGAAGAAATCTTGGACACTTGGTCTGCCTTTATGGACTTCCGCAGTCAAGCACAGAAAGCCTTAGAAGAAGCCCGCAATGAAAAGGTTATCGGAAAATCGCTGGAAGCGCACCTGACTGTCTATCCGAATGAAGTCATCAAGACCTTGCTGGAAGCAGTTAACAGCGATGTGGCCCAGCTCCTCATCGTTTCTCAATTAACGATTGCTGAAGGACCTGCTCCAGAAGGCGCTCTAGTCTTTGAAGATGTAGCTTTTGTCGTAGAGCACGCGCAGGGACAAGTCTGTGATCGCTGCCGTCGCATTGATACAACAGTTCAAGAGCGCAGCTATCAAGCCCTTGTCTGTGACCACTGTGCAGAAATTTTAGAAGAAAACTTTGCTCAGGCTGTATCAGAAGGCTTTGAGGCCAATTAAAATAAAAAATGGCTTTGCCCTTTAGAGGTAAGCCATTTTTTAGATAGATTGATTTGAAAATTTGTTAATTTAAAACCAAATTAGCAAAAACAAACAGTTGCGTTTGCAACTGTTTTCTGTTATACTACTTATAACTTAGGAGTGCTTATTTTAGCCAAAATGTTTTGAAGCTGAAAGAGCTCAGAGGAAGTCAGTTGCTGCAGCGCCTGACTGGCGTAGGTATTTTCAAAGCCAATCAGTTGGTCGTAGAGTTTGAGAGCCTGACTGCTAGGATAGAGCTCTTTGAACTTCTTATTTTGAGCTTTGGTCTTTTTGATAATTAAGCCTCTATCTTCCAGCTTTCCTAGAGAACGGCTGAGAGTAGTCTTGTCAATCTGCACCAGTTCTGCCAGTTGTGACTGGCTGAGACCTTCATTTTCGACGATACGAATGAGCAGTAGAAACAAATTATTGTCTAGGCCGTAGTTACTGGCTTTTTGATTCATTTTCATCATGGCTTGTCTAGAAATAAAGCCCATTTGCCGGAAAAGTTGACGGTAATCCATAGGAACTCCTTGATAGTTGCATTTGCATTTATTATACATTAAAAAGATAGAGGAAACAAGTATGTGGTCTAGGAAAAAATTAACAGAGCTGAACTCGATAGAATTTTATCAAATCTTAAAATTGCGCATTGACACCTTTGTGGTGGAGCAGGAGCGCATTTATCATGAGCTGGATGAGAAGGACCTAGAAGCAGTGCATGTTTACCATGCTAATAAACAAGGGGAAATTGATGCTTATGTCCGTGTCTTTGAAGAGGGAGAGCATTTAGTCTTTGGTCGAGTAGTCACAGCTCAGTCTGCACGAGGACAGGGCTTAGGAGGACAGCTTATCAGAGAAATCCTGCAATTATGTGCTGAAAAATGGCCAGGAAAGGAAATTGAAATAGAGTCTCAGGTTCAGGTGGCTGCTCTCTATGAAAAGTATGGCTTCAAATCAGTTGGCCAACCCTTTATTTTTGAATCGACACCTCATATTACCATGATCTATAAACAATAAAAAAACTAAGGCAATAGCCTTAGTTTTACTGTTTAACAGGAATGGAAATTTCGATTAGATTATTAGCGTAAATCGTGCGGATAGCAGCTCTATCAATAGTATTTGCATCAATTTTTCTCTTCAAGAAAAATTCTCTGATTTTTTCGATTTCCTGTTCGCGTACAGCACGGTGCATGTTTGAAATCAAAATTTCATAGTGAAGAGGAGCTTGTGTAAAAACAACATCGCTGTTTCCAGCAGAATAAACTTCGACTAATATCGCATCGGTGCTTTCCAATTGGCTTTTGACAAGGTCAGCATGACTGTTTGTTGTATTAATAAGCTTCATACGATTTCCTCCTGCTTTATACCTGCTATTATTATAACATGTTTGCTATGAATTGTGAATGATTTCTTTAAGCTTTAAGCGCATTTTTCCAAGTTTGGATACCCCATTTATGGCTGCCACGTTTGAGTGTTTCGATAGCTTCATCGACGGGGAACCAGGCCAACTGATTGAAATCTTCCAACGGTTTTTGGACTTCTTGGAAAGAGGTGACCTCATACAGGTATGCCGGGTTGTAGAAATGGGTGTCGCGATGGCGAGAGTAAAAATATTCATCAGCCTGTCCAAGATAGCGTCCAAGCTGGGCTGTGAATCCAAGTTCTTCCATCAGCTCGCGTTCAAGGGCAGTCTGATGGTTTTCCCCCTCTTCAATCTCTCCACCGGGCAGAAACCAAGCCCCGTTAGGCGCCTGAATCAAAATAATCTTTTCTTTCTTCTCGTCTGGGATAACGGCATAGACTCCGTAACGGGTCACATATTCTACATTTGCTTCCTTTTCACCAAAGGTTGGATTTGTCATTCTAATATCCTCAATCTCTAGTCAGTTTACTATCTATCATAATGGACTAAGGCCCAGCTGTCAAGAATTTACTCGGTTTATTGGACAGAAAAAGAATGATAGTCCTTGAAAGAAATCCCCTTCAAATAATAAATTCCTTCCTCCGACCGTTTAGAAAACTCTTCTTTATAGGAATGGTAAAACATTTTTAGAAGAAATTGTTATAATAGGAGCGAGGTGGTTTTATGACAGAAAGCAGACTTTTTAAAATCCTATATCTTCTTTTAGAGCAGGGCCGCACAACAGCTCCCGAATTGGCCTCACTATTTGAAGTATCCATTCGGACCATCTATCGAGATGTGGACAAGCTGAGTTTGGTAGGAATCCCTATCTATTGCAACCCAGGCAAGGGCGGGGGTATTTTTCTGATGAAGGATTTTGTCTTAGACAAGGCCTTATTTTCAGAGTCTGAGAGGGATGAGCTATTAGCTGCTCTTCAAGGCTTGCAGATTTTAACAGATGGCGAGCAAGTAGAGACCCTGTCTAAGCTACAGTCCTTGTTTCAAGTTCAGGCAACTTCCTGGCTGGAGGTGGATTTCACTGACTGGCGCAAAAAAGCAGATCAGAAAGAACTGTTTGATACTATTAAGCAGGCAATCTTGCAAAGAAGAGTCTTGTCTTTTTCTTATTTGAATGGGCGTGGAGAAAGAGAACAGCGCAAGATAGAGGCGCTGAAGTTAGTATTTAAAAGCCAAAACTGGTATGTTGCTGGCTTTTGTCGCTTAAGACAAGCTCCGCGCTTTTTTAAACTCAGCAGAATGAGAGACTGTCAGATGTTAGAGGAACGATTTAAGCAGAGAGTCTTGGATGAGAAATTTAGCCCCGAGGAGTGGCTAGGAGATGCTGTGAAAGTCATTTTGAAATTTGACAAGAAACATGCCTTTCGGGTGTACGAGGAGTTTTCAGAAGCAGAGATAGAGGAGAGTGATGGGTGCCTTTATGTCGAGACGCATTTGCCGAGTCACGATAGTCTTTATACCTACTTGCTATCCTTTTTGGATGGAGTTGAAATCATGGAGCCGCTTCGGTTACGGGAAGAATTCAAAGAAAAGTTAAAAGCTATTGCCGATATTTATAAAAGCTGACAGAGGTTGTCAGCTTTTCTTTGCTATACTGTTTGTAGTAAAGAAAGGAGGGCTCTCTCATGAAATATGAATGGAGAAAAGCCAATCGAGAATTCTATCAAATCAAGTCTGCACCCTGTCTCATAGATGTTCCTGCCCAGTCTTTTATCATGATTGACGGCAAGGGCAATCCTAATGCTGCCGACTTTTCTGAACGAGTTGGTGCTCTGTACAGTTTAGCCTATGCTATCAAGATGAACTACAAAAAGACAGCGGCCGATCAAGAATTTACTGGTTTTACAGTTTATCCCTTGGAAGGGCTTTGGCAGCAAGAGCAAGTAGGAGAACTGATTAAAGAAGAATTGATTTATACCATTATGATTGGGCAGCCGGACTTTATCACTGGAGAGATGGTGAAAAAGGCTCTGGAGCAGGTCCGTGTCAAAAAGCCTAATCCTCTCTATGACGAGATTCGTTTTGAAGAAATGATAGAAGAAGCGTGTGTTGCCATGCTGCATCTTGGTCCTTTTGACGAAGAACCTCAATCCTTCGCTAAAATGGATACCTTTTGCCAGAATCACCAGCTGACACGGATGTCAAACACTCACAGAGAAATCTATCTCAATAATCTGAATCGGACAGACCCTAGCAAGCTGAAAACAATTCTGCGCTATAGGGTTCAGAAAAATCAATAAAGAAATAGAGCAGAAAACTAACTGTTTTCTGCTCTATTTTGTCGACATTTATTTTTCTTCTTGAGATGAATGAACGGACTCTGTGCTTTCAGTTTTCTTGGCTGACTTGATGAGAATCTTGCCATTGCTGGTCATAATAGCTTTGAGATCTTTTTCGCTTGGATTTTCCAGATAAAAGTCAGTAATAGCATCTTCGATATGGTCCTGAATGGTACGGCGCAGTGGGCGAGCCCCCATTTTTGGATCGTAGCCCAGGTCAACCAATTTTTCCTTGACCTTCTCCGTAACATCCAGATGAATGTCGTTGGTTGCCAAACGTTGATTAACATCGTCCAGCATAAGGTTGACGATTTGCAGCAGGTTGTCCTTGCTGAGCGCCTGGAATTCGATAATGCCGTCAAAGCGATTCATAAACTCAGGACTGAAGAAGTTACCCAATTCACCCAAAACGGAGTTGGTGCGGCCTTCACGCGCTGCTCCAAAGCCAACGCTGGCTTCAGCTTTGCCAGTTCCGGCATTGGATGTCATGATGATAATGGTGTCTTTGAAGCTGACAGTCCGGCCTTGACCATCGGTCAGGCGGCCATCATCTAGAACCTGCAGGAACATGTGCATAACATCAGGATGGGCCTTTTCCACCTCATCCAGCAGAATGAGCGAGTAGGGATTACGACGGACGCGCTCAGTCAATTGACCAGCTTCATCATAGCCGACATAGCCCGGAGGGGCACCGACCAGCTTGGCCACGCTGTGTTTTTCCATATATTCACTCATGTCAAAGCGAATCATGCTGTCAGCCGAGCCAAATAGCTCAATGGCTAGTTGCTTAGACAGCTCAGTCTTACCGACACCAGTAGGTCCGACAAAGAGGAAGCTGCCGATTGGGCGATTAGGACTTCCTAGTCCGACCCGGTTGCGTCGGATGGCCTTGGCAATCTTATCCACAGCATCGTCTTGGCCGATGACATGAGCCTTTAAGTCGCTAGCGAGATTGACTAGTTGAGACTGTTCCTTTTCTTTGAGATCGCCAACTGGGATATTGGTCTTTTGCTCCACGATGTGCTCAATCGTTTTCTCGCTGATAATCGGAGTATCCTTGTCTAGTACACTTGTCTGCTGGAGTTCCTTGTACTTGGCAATCTGGTCACGGAAGTAAGCCGCTTTCTCGAAATCTTCGTCACGGGTTGCCTGAGCCTTGAGGTTTTCGGCCTCAATCAGACGTTGGTCAATGACCTTGGGATCAACGAAGTTGAGGGTCAGATTCATTTTGGATCCAGCCTCATCCAAGAGGTCAATAGCCTTGTCTGGCAGGAAGCGGTCTTGGATGTAGCGGTTGGAGAGAAGGGCAGCAGCTTCGATGGCTGCATCTGTGTACTTGACGTGATGGTAGTCTTCGTATTTTTTCTGAATCCCTTTGAGGATGGTAATCGTTTCCTCTACCGTCGGCTCGTCTACCTTAACCGGCTGCATGCGGCGCTCCAGCGCAGCATCCTTCTCGATGATACGGTATTCATTAAGGGTGGTTGCTCCAACCATTTGAAGTTCTCCGCGAGCCAGAGCTGGTTTGAGGATGTTCCCAGCGTCCATATTGCCATCGCCAGCAGAGCCTGCTCCGACAATTTCATGGATTTCATCAATGAAGAGAATGACATCCTGACGAGAACGAATCTCATCTATAAGCTTCTGCATTCTCTCCTCAAATTGGCCACGGATACCAGTTCCCTGTACTAAGCTGACAACGTCTAGGCGGATAACTTCCTTGCCTTGGAGTTTATGAGGCACATCACCATCGACAATTTTCTGGGCCAGACCTTCCACCACGGCTGTTTTTCCGACTCCTGGCTCTCCTATGAGAACAGGATTGTTTTTGGTGCGGCGGTTGAGGATTTCAATGACACGGACGATTTCTTCATCACGGCCAATAACAGGATCAATCTCGCCTCGGCGAGCCAACTCAGTCACGTTGATACCAAACTCTTCCAGCAGGCCTTTTGGCTTTTGCGGACTTGGCTGAGGCTGACCACCCTTGCTAGGATTTGAACCGTAGCCGCCACCGCCTCCATAGGCTCCGCCAGATTGGGTAGGAGGAGTAGTTGGTTCCTGAGGCTGTTGGAAATTGCTGAGGCTGTTGAAGAAGTCATCAATAGGGTCTGTTCCATGATTGTTGGCATTAGCAATTCCGCCGAACAAGGAATGTTCAGGGTCTGTTTTCATGATTTGGTAGCAGTTTTGGCACAAATCCACCTGCTGTTTATGGCCATTTACGTTGGTATAAAGGTGAATCGTAGATTCGTTGATTTTACAATTTTGGCAAAGCATGCAGATACCTCTTTTCTTTTAGTGTGCAAGCTATTTATAGAAATGATTAAAGGTCAAAAATAGTCAAAGTTTTATAGTTTCATTATATCAGTATTCTCGAACTTTGCAAGAATTTACTACAAAATCCTCCCTTAGACCGAGCAGAATGAAAACAAATTCTTGAAAAATTACAAAAAATTGGCTTTTAGTGGTATTTCAGCAGCTATTTATGGTAAAATAAGAGGGAACTAAGTAAATAGGAGAAACAAAATGGAATCACATTTAGTTAGAATTATTAACCGCTTAGAAGCTATGGCTAAGGATGGCGGAAATTTGAAACGTAATTTTGAGCGTGAAGGAGTGGTTGTAGCAGAAGTAGCTTACAGTTACGACGAAGAAAACGGCTCTGTCTTCACCTTGCGTGATGTTGCAGCGCGTGAGACCTATACTTTCGACAGCATTGATTTGATTGCAATGGAAATTTATGAATTACTCTACTAAAAAGCACGTCGTTGCTTTTTATTTTTACCCTTTTTATCTTGTTTTGAAAAAGATTTAGTAGGTCTGAAAATTTTACCACTAGCTGCCAATGAATCCTCGTCTTATAACCTTGTATAAGAAAAAGTTATAGGCTGGGCACAGATTTTTTTGGTATAATGAAAAAGATAATGAAAAAGAAATGAGAATGACATGGCCCAGATTATTGATGGTAGAGGTTTGGCAGAGAAGCTTCAGAAAAAATTAGCTGAAAAAACGGCTCGCCTCAAAGAAAAGACAGGTCAGGTACCGGGCTTGGTAGTGATTGTGGTGGGAAATAATCCAGCCAGTCAAATCTACGTACGTAATAAAGAGCGCTCAGCCTTGGCTGCTGGCTTTCGGAGTAAGGTAGAACGTCTGCCAGAAGAGACTAGCCAAGAAGAGCTCTTGAGCTTGATTGAAACCTATAATCAAAATCCTGACTGGCATGGGATTTTGGTCCAGCTGCCCTTGCCTGAGCATATCGATGATGAAGCTGTGCTGCTGGCCATTGATCCAGACAAGGATGTTGATGGCTTTCATCCGCTTAATATGGGCAAACTATGGAGCGGCCATCCTGTTATGATTCCAGCTACTCCTGCGGGAATTATGGCAATGTTCCATGAATATGGCATTGAACTGGAAGGCAAGCGAGCGGTTGTCATCGGGCGGAGTAATATTGTTGGTAAGCCCATGGCTCAGCTGCTTTTGGCTAAGAATGCGACGGTTACTCTAACACATTCACGGACCCACAATCTAGCCAAGACTGCTAAGCGGGCAGATATTTTGGTGGTCGCTATCGGACGTGGACATTTTGTGACCAAGAACTTTGTCAAGGAAGGGGCTGTTGTCATTGATGTCGGTATGAATCGAGATGAAAATGGCAAGCTGATTGGCGATGTTAAGTTTGATGAAGTGGCTGAAATTGCCAGCCTGATTACCCCTGTACCTGGAGGTGTTGGGCCTATGACCATTACCATGCTGATGGAGCAGACCTACCAAGCCTTTAAACGGAGTCTTGAATCATGAAATTTGTTTTTGATTTGGATGGGACCTTGTCCTTTGATTATATGACGATTGATGAGGAGATTAAGCGGGTTCTGCTGACGGCTCCTCAGTTTGGGCATGAAGTTCTGTTTGCTTCGGCGCGCTCCTATCGGGATTGTCTGGGACTATTAGGTCCGGAATTGAGCCAGCAGATTGTGATTGGCCTGAACGGCGGAGTGGCTTATCAAGATGGACAGCTGATGTTTGAGCGCCAGCTGCATCAGTCAAGTTATCAAGCCATTTTAGATACTTGTTTGACCTATAATTTGCCTTTTTTCGTTGATAATACTTTTGACTACAGCGGCCAGATTTTAGAAAAAATTCCTTTTATTGCCAGTGTGGATCCTCTCAAGCGGGCAAGACGTCTGGAACTGACTGAACTCCAGCATCCTATTAAGGTCGTTATTTACATGGGGAATCACGAGCAGCTCTTAGATGATGTACAGGCTCGTTTTGCAAACTTGCCCAATCTAAGTCTAGACTATCATGAACATGAGAAATGTTTTTATATCAATCCGGCTGAAACCAATAAAGCTTCAACTGTAAAGGAACTCTGCGGTTCGGATTATGTAGCTTTTGGTAATGATCAAAATGATATCCAGCTCTTTAAGAATTCTCTCTATGCTGTGCAGGTTGGGGATTTCCCGGGCTTGAGCGATTATGCGGATGAGCAGGTCGCCTTTCAGGAAAATTTACCCAAGGCAGTCGCAGCAAGAATCTTACAAAAATTTGCAGATTTCCGAAGAAAATAACTTTCTTGCGATACGAGGCACCTGTTTAGGTGCCTTTTGGTGAATAATGAAGATAGGTTTGGTCATCTTGAGACAAGTGCAGGATGAAGTTGGTCTAGGAGAATATCATGTCAAAAAATGCTGAAAATATTTTAAAAAGAGTCATTAGGGTACGTCCCTTGGATAGTCACAAAGGTGACTACGGCCGTCTCTTATTGATTGGGGGAACCTATCCTTATGGGGGCGCCATTATCATGGCAGCTTTGGCAGCAGTCAATAGTGGGGCCGGTCTGGTGACTGTTGCTACAGATAGAGAAAATATCGCCCCTCTGCACAGTCATTTACCGGAGGCCATGGCCTTTGACCTAGAGGAGCAAGACCGATTGACAGAGCAACTGACCAAATCAGATCTAGTCTTGATTGGTCCGGGTCTGGCGGAGAATCAACTAGGTCTAGACATCCTACAAAAGGTATTTCAGACTGTGGCAGAGCAGCAGATACTTATCATGGATGGCGGAGCCATTTCACTTTTTAGCAAGGCAGCTTTGCCATTTCCAAAAGCCCAAACAGTTTTTACTCCTCATCAAAAGGAGTGGGAGGGCTTATCGGGTTTGAGCTTGTCAGATCAGACAGCGGCAGCCAATCAGGCGGCGGTCAATCAGCTGCCTTTGGGCAGTATTGTTGTGCAGAAAAAGCATGGGACGACCATCTATCAAAGCGGGCAAGAGCAGGTCTTTGAGCTGACAGTAGGCGGACCCTATCAGGCAACTGGTGGAATGGGGGATACGCTGGCCGGTATGATTGGCGCATTTGCGGGTCAGTTCAAGTCAAGCAGTCTCTTTGAGCGAGTGGCGGCTGCAACCCTTCTTCATTCCCTTATCGCAGATGATTTGAGTCAGGAAGCTTATGTCGTCCTGCCAACGGCAATCAGCAGAGCCATTTCAAGGTGGATGAAGGAGATGAGTCAGTAGACATTTTCTTGGGTTTTAAGTCAGCTGGGTTTCTTTTGTGGAAGCCCAGTTTTTTTCTTGCTTTCAGGGAATTTTTAGACTTTGTAATCGGTTTTTTATGCAGTTTTTTGTTATAATAAAAGTTACGGAAAAACTAGAAATGAAAGGAAAAGGGCATGCCAGAGTATTTGTCGGTTTCGACCTTGACCAAGTATCTGAAGATGAAGTTTGAGCGGGATCCTTATTTGGAGCGGGTCTATCTGACTGGTCAGGTGTCCAATTTCCGCCGGCGTCCTAATCATCAGTATTTCTCATTAAAGGATGAGAAGGCTGTCATTCAGGTAACGATTTGGTCTGGTGTCTACCAGAAGTTGGGCTTTGAGCTGGAAGAAGGCATGAAAATCAATGTCATTGGTCGGGTGCAGCTATATGAGCCGAGCGGTTCCTATTCTATCATCATTGAAAAAGCAGAGCCGGATGGTATCGGAGCTTTGGCTATCCAGTTTGAACAGCTCAAAAAAAAACTGGGAGAAGAAGGGCTTTTTCAAGAGAAATTCAAGCAGGCCTTGCCCCAATTTCCTAAGAAAATCGGTGTTGTAACCAGTCCCAGCGGAGCGGTCATTCGGGATATTATCACGACGGTCAGCCGTCGCTTTCCGGGAGTGGAGATTGTCCTTTATCCGACAAAAGTGCAGGGAGTTGGGGCTGCAGCTCAGGTTGCTGACCACATTAGACTGGCCAATGAGCGGTCCGATTTGGATGTGCTGATTATTGGTCGAGGCGGCGGTTCTATCGAAGATCTCTGGGCTTTCAACGAAGAGGAAACAGTTCGGGCTATTTTTGAGTCTCGGATTCCTATTATTTCTAGTGTCGGCCATGAGACTGATACGACTTTGGCGGACTTTGTAGCAGATCGCAGGGCTGCGACTCCGACGGCTGCGGCTGAGCTAGCAACACCGGTCACCAAGCTAGACCTGCTGGGACACCTGCAGCAGCAGGAAAACCGCATGTCTCGAGCGATTTCCAATCGCCTGAGCTATTATCGAGAGCGATTGAATAAGCTAACCCAGTCTGTTATCTTCCGACAGCCAGAGCGTCTTTACGATGGCCATCTGCAGAAGTTAGATCAGCTTAACCTGCGACTGAAGCAAAAAATTCGCGAATATTATAGTGAAGAGCAACAGCGGGTCAAAATCTTGCAGCATCGTTTGGAGGCATTGAATCCGCTCAGTCGCGTTCAGCGTCTTCAGGAGCAGACTGCCCAGCTGGAGCGTTTGCTGCGCAGCAACATGGCGGTTATTTATGATAACAAGGTGGCTCAAGTCAGGAGATTATCCGAGGCCTTGCTTATGCTGGATACCAGTCGAATCGTGGCGCGTGGCTATGCTATTGTCCAAAAGAATCAAAAGGTTGTCGAGTCAAGTGCAGGCATTGAAGAAAAAGATGAGCTGACCCTGCTTATGCGGGATGGGCAGCTGGAAGTAGAGGTAAAACATGTCCAAAGAAAAGAAATTTGAAGAAAACTTAGCAGACTTGGAAGTCATTGTCCAAAAGCTGGAAAATGGTGACGTAGCGCTGGAAGAGGCGATTGCGGAATTTCAAAAGGGAATGAAGCTTTCAAAAGAACTTCAGGCTAGTCTGGACAAGGCTGAAAAGACCTTGGTTAAGGTCATGCAGGCAGACGGCACAGAAACGGAAATGGAATGACAAGAAACGAGAAACTGGAAAAAATTGGTCTGACGATTGAAGATTTTTATAGGTCTCAGCAAGTGTCGTCGGATTTATCAGAAGTTATTTTGTACTCGGTGCAGGCTGGCGGCAAGCGGATTCGTCCTCTATTGCTATTGGAGTTGATTCAAGCCTTTGGCCTAGAACTAGCTGAGGCTCACTATCAGGTTGCCTCTGCTCTTGAGATGATTCACACTGGCAGCCTTATCCATGATGATTTGCCGGCTATGGATGATGACGACTATCGTCGCGGCCGCTTGACTAGCCATAAGAAGTTTGGAGAGGATATGGCTATTTTAGCGGGTGATTCTCTCTTTTTGGACCCCTATGGACTATTGGCAAGGGCCGAGCTGCCTAGTCAGGTCAAGGTGGACTTGATTTCTGAGTTGTCTTTGGCAGCAGGGAGCTTTGGTATGGTTGCTGGTCAAGTGCTGGACATGCAAGGCGAAGGCCAAGCAATTAGTTTAGGAGATTTAAAAACCATCCATGCCAATAAGACTGGAAAACTTCTGACCTATCCTTTTGTCGCAGCTGGTTTGATTGTTCAGGCTCAGCAGTCTGTTCAAGACAAGCTTCGTAGGATTGGAGAGCTCTTGGGCTTGGCCTTTCAAGTGCGGGATGATATTTTGGATGTGACGGCCAGCTTTGAAGAGCTGGGTAAAACGCCGCAGAAAGATTTAGCTGCGGCCAAGTCGACTTATCCAGCCTTTCTGGGACTGGATGGAGCTAAGAACTTTTTCAATCAGACCCTTGATGAAGCTGTGCTTATTCTGTCAGACTTGGAAGAGAAGACAGAGTTTTCAGGCGGAAAAATTCAAAAGATAATAGAAAGTTTGAGATTGAATGGCTAAGGAAAGAGTAGATGTGCTGGCCTACAGGCAAGGGCTCTTTGAGACCAGAGAGCAGGCTAAGCGTGGTGTAATGGCTGGACTGGTTATTGCTGCAGCCAATGGCCAGCGCTTTGACAAGCCAGGTGAAAAGATTGACGCAGCCACAGAGCTGCGCCTAAAAGGTGAGAAACTCAGATATGTCAGCCGAGGCGGCCTCAAGCTAGAAAAGGCTTTGCAAGTGTTTGATATTTCGGTAGCGGACCGAGTGACCTTGGATATCGGAGCTTCAACCGGCGGTTTTACAGATGTCATGCTGCAGCACGGAGCTAAGCTGGTCTATGCAGTAGATGTCGGTACCAATCAGCTGGCTTGGAAGCTCAGGCAGGATGAGCGGGTTGTCAGCATGGAGCAGTTTAATTTTCGCTATGCCCAAAGGGCTGACTTTGAGCAGGAGCCGAGCTTTGCCAGTATTGATGTCAGCTTTATATCGCTGAGTTTGATTTTACCAGCTCTGCATGAGATTTTGGCTCGGGATGGGCAAGTGGTTGCCTTAATCAAGCCCCAGTTTGAAGCAGGCCGCGAGCAGATTGGGAAAAAAGGGATTGTCAAGGATAAAAAGGTCCATCTGGCAGTTCTGGATAAGGTCACTGCATTTATGATGGAGGCTGGCTTTTCTGTCAGGGGACTGGATTTTTCACCTATTCAGGGCGGTCAGGGCAATGTGGAATTTCTGGCCTATTTAGAAAAAAGCATAGAGCCGCAGACTCTTGATTCAGAACTGATGACAGCTGTTGTAGAGGCGGCACACAAGGAATTTAAGGATGAATAAGAAGGATAGATTAGAAAAGATTAGACGGTTTGTCAGTGACTATGACATTGGCACACAGGAGGAAATTGTAGAACATCTCAGGGAGTCTGGGATTACAGCGACCCAGGCTACGGTCTCTAGGGATATCAAAGAACTGGGCATTGTCAAGATACCGCTCAAGGACAACACTTATATCTACGAGCTGCCTAAGACCATGACTAGCAGTCTGGGCTTGGCTGAAAATAACATCCTGTCCTGTCAGGTTTTGGGAAATATGATCAATCTCAGTCTGGTACCGGGGACCACAGCACTGGTCAAGCGTCATCTTAGAAATGAATTTGCTGAAGATATTTTCAGTATCTTGGCAGACAACGACAGCATTTTGATGGTTATGATGACAGAGGAAGCAGCTGCAAGGATTGCAACCATCATTCACCATTGGTAGGAAAGCCTATGTTATTAGAAATTTCGATTAAAAATTTTGCCATTATTGAGGAGATATCCCTTAATTTTGAGCAAGGAATGACGGTTTTGACCGGGGAAACTGGAGCCGGCAAGTCTATTATTATTGACGCCATGAACATGATGCTGGGCAGCCGTGCTACGACGGATGTTATTCGTCATGGGGCACCCAAGGCTGAGATAGAGGGACTTTTTTCGCTGGAAAATAGCAGAGCTTTGCGAGAGATTTTTGAGGAGCAGGGCTGGGAGCTGACCGATGAGCTGATTATCCGTCGGGAAATTTTGCAAAACGGCCGCAGTGTTAGCCGTATCAATGGTCAGCTGGTTAATTTGTCTGTTCTAAAGGCTGTCGGCCAGCATTTGGTGGATATCCATGGCCAGCATGATCAGGAAGAGCTGATGAGATCTCAGCTTCATATTGCCATGCTAGATGAGTTTGGCTCAGCAGACTTTTTGCATCTCAAAGGCCGCTATCAGGAGACCTTTGACCGCTATCGAAGCCTGCGCAAGCAAGTCCTGACTTTGCAGAAAAATCAGCAGGAGCATAAGGCCAGGATTGAGATGCTGGAGTTTCAGATGGCGGAGATTGAGAGCGCAGCCCTCAAAAGCGGTGAAGATACTGCCCTGCATCAGGAGCGAGATCGTTTGCTCAATCACAAGCTCATTGCCGATACGCTGACGAACGCCTATACCATGCTTGATAATGAAGATTTTTCCAGTCTGTCCAATGTCCGCTCAGCAATGAATGACCTTGAGTCTATCGAGGATTACGATCCAGCCTACAAGGAACTGTCTGGCAGCTTGTCAGAGACTTATTATGTCTTAGAGGATGTCAGCAAGCGCTTAGAGGATATTTTAGATGGACTGGACTTTGACGGAGATCGGTTGCTGCAGGTGGAGAGTCGCTTAGACTTGATTAACAGCATCACACGTAAATACGGCGGCCAAGTAGATGATGTGCTGGATTACTTTGCTCAGATTTCCAAAGAATACAGCCTTTTAACTGGAAGCAATTTGTCCTCAGAGGATATGGACCGAGAGCTGAAGGCCTTGGAGAGAGAGCTGGTAGAGCTGGCCCAGGAGCTGAGTCAGGCTCGTCACGGCCTAGCAGCTCAGCTGGAAGCAGAAATCAAGCAAGAGCTACAAGACCTCTACATGGAGAAGGCGCGTTTTAAAGTGCAGTTCAGTAAGGGCAAGTTCAACCGTGAAGGCAATGAACAAGTAGAGTTTTACATCTCGGCAAATCCAGGCGAGGATTTCAAACCTTTGGTGAAGGTTGCGTCTGGCGGCGAGCTCTCCCGTCTCATGTTGGCAATCAAGTCTGCCTTTTCTCGTAAGGAAGGCAAGACCAGTATTGTCTTTGACGAAGTGGATACGGGCGTTTCTGGTCGAGTGGCCCAGGCTATTGCTCAGAAGATTCACAAGATTGGCTCCAACGGCCAAGTCTTGGCTATCTCCCATCTGCCGCAGGTCATTGCGATTGCCGATTATCAGTTCTTTATTGAGAAGATTTCGGATGAGAATTCGACTGTCTCAACGGTTCGCCTGCTGACGGCTGACGAGCGTGTTCAGGAAGTCGCTAAGATGCTGGCTGGAGAAGATGTGACGGAGGCTGCTTTGACTCAGGCTAGAGAGTTATTAAAAAAATAAACAAGCGAGGCTGAGACACTAGTGTTTCGGTCTCCTTTAGGAGGGGCGCATATGACAGAATACTTTGCAATCGGTGATGTCCATGGTAAGGCTAGTATGCTAGATGAGCTGCTCCAGCACTGGGACGGTCGTAGTCAACTAGTCTTTCTAGGCGACTTGATCGATCGAGGTGAGGACAGCCGAGCAGTTTTGGAGCGGGTCAAGAATTTAGTAGATCAGAAAGGAGCTATCTGTCTGTCTGGCAATCATGAGTATATGTTTCTGACCTGGCTGGACAATCCTGAAAAGTCTTATGACCACTACCGACGCAATGGCGGAGATACGACGATTAATTCGCTTTTAGGTCGACCTCTCAATGCTCCTGTAGATGGAGTAGCAGACGCGGAAGGTGTCAAGACGGCGGCAGCAGATTTAGTCGACTTTATTCGTCAGATGCCTTTCCTATTGGAGACAGAGCAGTACGTTTTTGTCCATGCTGGCCTAGACTTGGAGCTGAAAGACTGGCGAGAGACCAGTGATTATCAAAAAGTTTGGATTCGCGCGCCTTTTCACGAAGGCAGCAATCAGACTGGCAAAAGGATTGTCTTTGGACATACACCAACATTTTACCTCTTGCATAAGGCACCGGGAACTGATCAGCTATGGATGACTGAGGATGGCAAGATTGGCATGGATGGCGGAGCTGTCTATGGCGGAGTACTCCACGGAGTTCTCTTCGGTCATAATGGCATCATAGAGCGGTATGCCATAAAAAATGAGGGTTTGGTAGCCGAAGACTGAAAAAGATTGGGAAAATCCAATCTTTTTTTGCTGAGATTCTCTCTGAAAATCAGCTTTTTCCCAAATTTCCCCCCATAAAGCCCAAAAAGCAGCATGTAAACACTTTTTCATCTAATTTTAAAGAAGCGCAAAAAGATTAAAAAACTAAAACAAGCAGATTAAATTTAGGAAACGCTTAGCCTGAGCTGTGATTTTAGCGAATATTCCCCCACAAAACCATAAAAATTTGGTATAATGTAGTGTAATAACAAGTTAAATTTTAGATACAGAGTAGGAAATCTATGACAAAAATAAAAATCGTAACTGACTCATCCGTAACCATTGAACCGGAGGTTGCTAAGGAATTAGACATTACAATTGTGCCTCTCTCTGTTATGGTGGACGGGGTGGTCTATTCGGATGCAGACCTAGAGGAAGGTGAGTTCCTTCGTCTTATGCAGTCTAGTCGCAATCTTCCTAAAACCAGCCAGCCGCCTGTCGGAGTCTTTGCTGATGTTTTTGAGCGCTTGGCAGAGGATGGAGCACAGATTATCTCCATTCACATGTCTCACGCCTTGTCAGGGACTGTCGAAGCAGCCCGTCAAGGAGCGACTTTGGCTAATGCTGATGTGACGGTTGTTGACAGCTCTTTTACTGATCAGGCTATGAAGTTCCAGGTTACCGAAGCAGCTAAACTGGCCAAAGAAGGAGCTAGCCTAGAGGAGATTCTAGCCAAAATCGAGGAAGTAAAGGAAAAGACAGAGCTCTATATCGGTCTCTCTACCTTAGAAAATCTGGTTAAAGGAGGCCGTATTGGCCGAGTTTCCGGTCTGATTAGCTCCCTGCTCAATATTCGTGTCATCATGCAAATGAAGGACCATCAGCTGGAGCCCATTGTCAAGGGAAGGGGCGCTAAGACCTTTAAGAAATGGCTGGATGATTTGACAGCAAGTCTGCAAAACAAGCAAGTGGCTGAGATTGGAATTTCCTATGCAGGCAGTCCAGAATTGGCACTAGAAATGAAGGAAAGTTTACAGCCGTATGTCAAGAAACCTATTTCAGTGCTGGAAACAGGGTCCATTATTCAGACGCATACTGGGGAAAATGCTTGGGCTGTGCTGATTCGTTACGAATAAAACCATAATAATTTAGAAAATAGCGGTTTAGTACTTGACCTGAATGCTTTTTTTAGATATGATAATATTTGTTAGGGTTATTAACCCAGAAAAAATTTGGAGGATTTGTTAAATGGCTAACAAACAAGATTTGATCGCAAAAGTAGCAGAAGCTACAGAATTGACTAAAAAAGATTCAGCAGCAGCAGTTGACGCTGTATTCGCAGCTGTAACTGAGTACCTTTCAAAAGGTGAAAAAGTTCAACTTATCGGTTTTGGTAACTTTGAAGTTCGTGAGCGTGCAGCACGTAAAGGTCGCAACCCACAAACTGGTAAAGAAATCAAAATCGCAGCTTCTAAAGTACCAGCTTTCAAAGCAGGTAAAGCTCTTAAAGACGCTGTAAAATAATTTTGGTTAATAAAGCCTGATACACTTGCCTCTGGCGAGTATGTCAGGTTTTTCTTTTTGCTTTCAGTTCTTGAGCTCAATAAAAGATTTAGGTGCTTCGAGAAAGTTGATTGATGAACTTTCTTGGAGTTTTTATTTTGCAGTAAAGTGAAGAAATTTGTCTCTAAACAAAAGAAAATGATAAGAGACAAACATTTTTAAAGACTTAAAATAAAAAGTTTAAAATTTTAGCAAAAGCACTTTTAAATCATAGGTCTTTATGATAAAATGAAGGGAGCATTTCTTTTTGTGTAATGATTGCGAGATCATTGAAAAAGTTTAGGAGGTAAGAAATGAAATGGAAACCACTTCAGGGCTCACTGCGCCCTGTTAATCCTTATGGCAGCAAATTTCGCCTGCTGATGGGATTGTTTGTCGTGCTTTTTTCAATCTTTCTACTCCCCATGCAGACATTGTCTGCCTTGGAGGAGCTGAAGGATGGAACGGATTTGTCCAAGTTGAATATTCATAAGTTTGACTTGAATGTTAACAATGTCAGTGTTCTTTCTAAGTCAGAGGCGATTGAACAAGTTCATTTGACTAATCCAAATTATGAGTATCTGGGAGCAGTTTATCCTGGAGAAATGGAAAATTTCACCATCAAAGTAGACAAGTCTCAAAAAGCAGATCAGGTCTTTAATAAGCCGCTTTCTCTTAAGTTCTCTAATGTTGGAACGGCTTATGGAAAACAAGTAGATGCCTATCTGACTTTTAATAAGGTAACACTCCACTATCTGAACTCATCTACAGCAGAAGCTCAGATGAATGATGCTCAAAAAAATGCAGTTGAATTTTTCTCTATCTCAGAGTTGTGGGAAAGAAGCGCTTTTGAGATTGGGAATATCCCATATGTGGATGCTGCCCATAATAACATTATGAACAAGGCTTTCTGGGTGGAGGCTGATGTTACAGCAGAGCTACGTTATGCGGATGGTTCGGATACAGATTTAAAGTTGGTTATGAAACCGACTGACATTGATGTAGTTGACGGGTTTGGTCTAAAAGAGTCTTTCTATATTAATGATTATAAAAATGCTGTTGATAAGCGCTTGATGAACAATGCCAATGCTTTGAATCAAACAGATCAGAGCGGTCGGACAATTTGGGAAGCAACGACTTCAACTAGCGGTGCTGCTAATGAAAACAACATCTCTGGTTTGGCCGTTCGTTCTGCAGATAACACGTTGAATTTCGGTTATTTATCAACAGAAGCTTGCTCGGCAGTCTTTGGTCTTTATATTGAAAAAGTTGATCCCAAGCCAGTCTTAGAAGTGGATCCAGTTAAGATTCCAGCTAAGGAAGGTCAAGAGGTGACTTATAAGGGAACCTTCAAGATTCCAGTTCCTGGTAAGGATATTTTGGCTACCCCGACTACTATTGAGATGACTGAAACCTTTGACGAGCGTCTGGATTACAAGGAGCTCAAGGTTGAGGCTGGCGGTAATGCCTTGCAGGAAGGTCGTGATTACACGATTGAAAAGAAAGGCCAGACCGTTATGGTCAAGATGACACCGGAGTATGTTAAAGCAAATTCTTCTCAGGATATTGTCATTACCTACAAGACTGCAACCAATCAAAAGGTAGCAGAAAAGGGTGCTGCAACGATTACAAATACAGTGATTTTAAAAGTAGATAATCTTTCAGCACCATCTAATCAAGTTACTACCGACTTGCTCTATGAAAAGAAACACGAATTTGTCAGTGGCGCTGCTGGTAAGGAACTCCCGCAGGAAATCAAAGACCTAACACCAGAAACAGAAAAGAATCTGGAGAATGGCACTAAGGCCACTCCAACACAACCAGTGAAGACAGAAGTGAAAACAACCGATGGTACATGGACCTTTAAGTCTTACGACAAGGCTGAAGAGACGATTAATGGAGCGGATGCTCACTTTGTTGGTACATGGGAATTCACAGCGACTCCGTCATTAACTTATAAAGCTGTGCATGAGTTTGTTAGCGGTACAGCAGGTAAGGAATTGCCACAAGAAGTGAAATCCTTGCTTCCATCCGACAAGCCTGATTTAGCAGATGGCACTAAGGCCACTCCAACCCAGCCGATGAAGACAGAAGTGAAGACCGCTGATGGTACTTGGACCTTCAAGTCTTACGACAAGGCAGAAGAGACGATTAATGGAGCGGATGCACACTTTGTTGGAACATGGGACTTTACACCAGCGCCAACTTATAAGGTGACCCATGAGTTCGTCAGTGGTACAGCAGGTAAGGAATTGCCACAAGCAGTGAAAGATTTGCTTCCAAGCGATAAATCTGATTTGGCAGATGGCACCAAGGCTACTCCAACACAACCAGTCAAGACGGAAGTGAAGACCGCTGATGGCACTTGGACCTTCAAGTCTTACGACAAGGCAGAAGAGACGATTAATGGAGCGGATGCACACTTTGTTGGAATATGGGACTTTACTCCAGCGCCAACCTATAAGGCTACCCACGAGTTTGTTAGTGGTACAGCTGGTAAAGACTTACCACAAGCAGTGAAAGCTTTGCTTCCAACTGATAAATCTGATTTGGCCGACGGCACTAAGACCACTCCGACACAACCAGTCAAGACAGAAGTTGAAACATCTGATGGCACTTGGAGCTTCCAGTCATATGACAAGAACGAAGCAACTATTAATGGTGCAGATGCTAAATTTGTTGGAACTTGGACGTTTGTGGCGAAGCCTAGTCCGGCACCAACCTACAAGGCTACACATGAATTTGTCAGCGGTACAGCAGGTAAAGAATTGCCACAAGAAGTGAAAGCTTTGCTTCCAAGCGATAAATCTGATTTGGCAGACGGCACTAAGGCCACTCCAACCCAGCCATCAAAGACAGAAGTGAAAACAACCGAAGGTACATGGACCTTTAAGTCTTACGATAAGGCAGAAGAGACTATCAATGGAGCGGACGCTCGCTTTGTTGGAACATGGGACTTTACTCCAGCGCCAACTTATAAGGCTACTCACGAGTTCGTTAGTGGAACAGCAGGTAAAGAATTGCCGCAAGCAGTGAAAGATATACTTCCAAGCGACCAAGCAAACTTGTCAGATGGTACTAAAGCTACTCCAACACAGCCAGTCAAGACGGAAGTGAAGACAGCCGATGGCAGCTGGAGCTTCCAGTCATATGACAAGAACGAAGCAACTATTAATGGTGCAGATGTTCACTTTGTCGGTACTTGGACTTTCGCATCTGACTCAACTACGCTTACTGGCAGTGTGATCTGGATTGACAATGATAACGCTGCAGGTCGCCGACCAAAGAGTGTCCTTGTTCACTTACTCGCAGATGGACAGGATACAGGCATCAGCGTAACTGTTGATGAGGCGATGGGCTGGAAATACAGCTTTGAAAATCTGCCACGCTTCAAGGATGGAAAAGAAATCATCTATAGTGTCCGCGAGGACGAAGTGGAAGGCTACAGCAATCAAGCTGAAGGCATGAATGTAACCAACCGCTTGCTTGTAGATGCTCAAGTTAAAGAGATTGGCAAGAAACGAATTCTGCCTAAGACCGGCCAAGATACATCTATCTGGATGCTGATTCTTGGATTCTTGACTTTTGGAGGAGCAGTTGGCTTGACCAAACGTCAGCGTGACTAAGATTAAGCTTCAGTAAAAAGTTTTGAAAATCTAGAATATATGAAAAGTCTGTTATCTCAACTTTTGTTGGGAATAGCAGGCTTTTTATTTTTGGCAGGAAAATCAAGGCACTGATAGAATTAAAAAATTTTAGGTCTTATTTACAATCATTCTTAATAGCCAAGTAAGCCTAGTCATGGTATAATGGTAATGACTTAGATGAGAGGCTATAACGGAGCAAATAATGAAACAAGAACATCAGCATGATTTTGACCAAGTAATTGGCCATTTGCGCGCTAAGGGCGTGCGCATTACAGAAACGCGGAAGGCGGTGATTGACTATATTATCCAAAGTCATGACCATCCTAGCGCTGAAATGATATATCAGGACTTGAAGCCGAATTTTCCTAATATGAGTCTGGCAACAGTCTATAATAATCTCAAGGTTCTGATTGATGAGGGTTTTGTCGCTGAGCTCAAGGTTCGCAATGATACGACGACCTACTTTGACTTTATGGGCCATCAGCATCTCAATGTCATCTGTGAAAAATGCGGCCGTATCGCTGATATGGAGCTGGAACTTCCAGATGTGAAGCATGAGGCTGAAGTGCAGACTGGCTACCACATCACCCAAAGCCAAACGACTGTCTATGGCCTATGCCCCCAATGTCAGCAAGAGGCGGTGTGACTGCGAGGATGATTAGCAGCTTTTTGGAGCCTAAAGACGGACAAAGTTGTGACTCGCTTTGCAAATTCAATCTGCAACTTCAAAGCAGCAATTTGAGCAATCAGCTATTGCGTTAAGATTCTATTCCTAATAAAAGGTAAGGCTAGAACTTATGTCTCTTAGCCTTTTTCTATGTGTTTTAGCGAGGCTTGTTCGCAGGATATCATCTGAGCTTAGAGACGTTGGTACCTAGTCAAGTACAGCACTTAGCAAGATCAGATATTTTAAGTACAAACCCTTATATACTTATGCTATTATTTTACAGGCCAATTCTCTTTTGATATAATGAAAGCAGAATAAAGCCTTGTACAAAGAGATTCAAAGAGTTCTGAAGGATTTACAATATAGGTAAATTTGTCATAAGTCTGTAGTATTGAAATCTTTAAGGAGTATTACTTTGTGGGTAGGTTAGATTTTTAGGAGGTCTTATGTTCTGGTGGAGAAAGAAATGGCTGGATGAGTTGTCAGACAGTGATGAATCGCCTCTTTTGGAATGTCGTCATCTTCTCTTTGAAGAGGAAGCTGGCTATCCCATTTGCCCCTCTTGCGGTGGACTCATAAAAGAGAATTTTCCTAAGAAAGGCGCGGATAAAGCACGTCTGCACCTGATATGGGAGAAGATGCAGCGAGTATGGAGTGTCAAAATTGGGATTACTTCAACACTGCTCATTATCATTCTATCTTATTGGTTGCCACAGGTTATAGGTGGCTGGTTTCTATGGACAGGCGACTATGGATTTAGTAGATTTATTCCTTCTAGTTCTCATAATCCCACCTTATTTAGTGTGACACTTTTTGGCTACATTCCCTTATTTATCCTTTTTGTAGCAAGAGAGCGTGTTAAGCGATTTTTTACCTTCTCTTTGAGGATTGAGCATTTTCATAAAATTCTTTATTCTTGGCCAGTTCAGCTTACTCTCTTTATCTTTGTTATCATCTTATTAAGTGCTTATATGCCTAAGTTTTACGAAATGGAAGGAGAATCGTTGATTGTCAAGCAAATTCAGCTAACTCCCGCCCAGCAGACTAAGGGAGTAGAGCTCTTTGTCTTTGTCAATATGCTTTGTAACTGGATAGTAGCAGGCTTGTTGGCCATTCATCAACTGATAGACAGGCGGCGGACTTGGTGGCTTAAGGAAGCCAACGAGGTTTATCTGTCTGGCGGGTGTTAGGGCAAAGGTTTCTGCTCGGAAATACAAAAGCGCTTTCTTGTTGAAAAACGTCTGATTTGACGAAATAGGCTAGCTTTTTAGGCGAAAATTTTGTAAAATAGAATAGATAAACGGGGACTGCCTCGGAAAATAAAAGGAGAATCCATCTAATGGTAAAATTAGTTTTTGCTCGCCACGGTGAGTCTGAATGGAACAAAGCTAACCTTTTCACTGGTTGGGCTGATGTTGACTTGTCTGAAAAAGGTACACAGCAAGCAATCGACGCTGGTAAACTGATTAAAGAAGCTGGTATCGAGTTTGACCAAGCTTACACTTCAGTATTGAAGCGTGCGATTAAGACAACTAACCTTGCTTTGGAAGCGTCTGATCAGCTTTGGGTACCAGTTGAAAAATCATGGCGTTTGAACGAGCGTCACTATGGCGGTCTGACTGGTAAAAATAAGGCAGAAGCAGCTGAGCAATTTGGTGATGAGCAAGTGCATATCTGGCGCCGTTCATACGATGTATTGCCTCCAAACATGGATCGCGATGATGAGCACTCAGCACACACTGACCGTCGTTATGCTTCACTTGACGACTCAGTAATTCCAGATGCTGAAAACTTGAAAGTGACACTTGAGCGTGCCCTTCCATTCTGGGAAGACAAGATTGCTCCAGCTTTGAAAGATGGCAAAAATGTCTTTGTAGGTGCACACGGTAACTCTATCCGTGCCCTTGTGAAGCACATCAAACAACTGTCTGACGATGAAATCATGGATGTGGAAATTCCAAACTTCCCACCATTGGTATTCGAATTTGACGAAAAATTGAATGTAGTAAAAGAATACTACCTTGGAAAATAAGCTTAAAGGAATCTGAGATTATTCTCAGGTTCTTTGCTTTTCCAGAGAGGAAGGACGAGGATTGCTGGAAGTCTTGTCAGCAAGTCTTTTCTGTTCCGAGGTTTAGCGGATTTCCTCTTAACTCGTCCACATTTTCAGATTTTCTATCAGTTTTGAAACATTCATCGAGCTGGATTTATGGTAAAATAAAGGTCAGAACTTTTACTAGAATGAGAGAGAAGATGGCAAGGAAGAAGAGAAAATTTGACAGTCATTCCATAACCAGAAGGCTTTATCTGCTGTTTGGAATTGTGATGCTTTTGTTCTTAGCCTTGATTGCTCGTCTGGGCTATATGCAGGTAGTTAATCAGGACTTTTATACGGATAAGTTGGCCAAGGCCAGCAAGACCAAGATTACCACTAGCTCAGTGCGTGGGCAGATTTATGATGCTACCGGCAAGCCCTTGGTGGAAAATACGACCAAGCAGGTGGTGACCTATACACGGGATAATCGTCTGACGGCTGGTGAGATTCGAGCGACAGCTCAAAAGCTCCTGACCTATGTCAGTGTCAGCGATACAGAGGTGACAGACCGCCAAGAGGTGGATTATTATTTGGCGGACAGCGCAGTCTATCAGGAAGTAGTAGAAAAGCTGCCCAAGGACAAGAAATTTGATACAGATGGCAACCGCCTGCCTGAGTCCAAAATCTATAAGGCGGCAGCTGAGAGCATTGATCCTAAGCAGCTGGGCTATACGGATGAGGAAAAGAAAGCCATCGTTCTCTTTAGTCAGATGAATGCAATTTCCAACTTTGCGACGGGGACCATCCAGACAGATCCGCTGACAACAGAGCAGGTAGCTGTACTGGCTTCTAGCAGTAAGGAGCTGCCAGGTATCAGTGTCTCAACGGGCTGGGACCGTAAGGTCTTGGATACCTCGCTGGCTTCCATCGTGGGTAATATCTCGACGGAAAAGACTGGACTTCCGGCTGAAGAAGTGGATGATTACCTGAAAAAAGGCTACTCCCTCAATGACCGGGTGGGGACCTCCTATCTAGAAAAGCAGTATGAGTCAGTCTTGCAGGGCAAGCGAGCTGAGAAGGAGATTCATCTGGACAAAAATGGTAATATGGAGAGTGTGGAAAATATCTCTGACGGCAGCAAGGGAGACAATCTCAAGCTGACGGTGGACTTGAGCTTCCAGCAGGGAGTGGAGGACATTCTCAAAAATGCCTTTAATGCAGAGTTGGCTAGTGGCAATGCGACTTACTCTGAGGGTGTCTATGCTGTAGCTATGGATCCAAATACTGGCGCCGTCTTGGCTATGGCAGGCATCCGGCATGATTTGGAAACGGGAGAAAACTCTGTCGATGCTCTGGGAACCATGACCAATGTCTTTGTTCCGGGATCTGTGGTCAAAGCTGCAACATTGACCTCGGGCTGGGAGAATAATGCAATTAGCGGCAACCAAGTCCTGACAGACCAGCCGATTAGCTTTGGCGGTACGGACAGTATCACTTCTTGGTTTACCCAGTATGGTTCACGTGCTATCACAGCCCAAGAGGCCTTGGAATACTCTTCTAATACCTATATGGTGCAGGTGGCGCTGAAGATGATGGGAACGCCTTACTCAGCGGATATGAAGCTAGATTTTGATGAGCTAGATCCGTCCATGAAAAAGCTACGGTCGACTTTTGCAGAATATGGTCTAGGCACTTCGACAGGGATTGATTTGCCAAATGAGTCCACAGGCTATCTTCCAGACAAGTTTACCTTTGCTAACTATCTGACCAATTCTTTTGGCCAGTTTGACAACTATACAACGCTTCAGCTGGCTCAGTATGCTTCAACAGTAGCTAATAACGGCAAGCGTGTAGCTCCGCATATCGTTGAAGGCATTTACGGCAACAGTGACCAAGGAGGACTCGGTGATTTGGTGCAGAAAATTGACACCAAGGAGCTGAACCAGGTTAATATCTCTGACGAGGATATGAGCATTATCAAGCAAGGCTTCTATCAAGTGGTTCATGGCAGCAGTGGCTTTACAACTGGTCGGACTATTTCTCAGGGAGAGAGTGTGCCAATCAGTGCCAAGACTGGTACGGCTGAGACCTTCGTGGACAAGGGCAAGAAAGAAGCTATCAATACCAATGTCGTGTCCTATGCACCAAGTGAGAAGCCGCAGATTGCGGTGGCAGTGGTGTTCCCTCACAATACGGACCTATCTTCTACAGTCAGCCACAGTATCACTCGCGATATTATCAATCTTTACAACCAACAACACCCTATGAATTAGTGCTCAATGAAAATCATCAGCAAACATAGAAAGCTAATGCAGTCAGTGCTCAAGTAGAGCAATCTGGTTTGAGGAGATTTTTTGAGAATAGAGAAAGGATTTTATGCTTTACCCAACCCCTATTGCCAAGCTGATTGACAGTTTTTCAAAGCTGCCCGGCATTGGCATCAAAACAGCCACTCGACTGGCTTTTTACACCATTGGCATGAGTGATGACGATGTCAATGAATTTGCCAAGAATCTGCTGGCTGCTAAGCGTGAGCTGAGCTACTGCTCTGTCTGCGGCAACCTGACGGATGAAGACCCTTGTGCTATCTGTCAAGACCAGTCGCGCGATCAATCAACTATTTTGATCGTTGAAGACAGCCGAGATGTATCAGCCATGGAAAATATACAGGAATACCACGGACTTTATCATGTCCTGCACGGTTTGATTTCACCTATGAATGGCGTTGGACCGGATGACATCAATCTCAAGAGTCTGATTACTCGTCTGATGGATAGCGAGGTAACAGAAGTTATTGTCGCGACTAATGCGACTGCGGATGGCGAAGCGACTTCCATGTATATCTCACGGGTCTTGAAACCGGCTGGAATTAAGGTGACTCGACTAGCGCGTGGTTTGGCGGTTGGTTCCGACATTGAGTATGCGGACGAGGTTACGCTGATTCGCGCTATCGAAAATCGAACGGAATTGTAAACATCAAGGATTTTTCTGGCTCTAGCTGGTTGGAAGAGTCCTTTTTTCTGTTCAAAAATGCTGGGAATTGTGATATACTAAAACGGACTGATACAGAAGTTCCTGCTTAGAAGAATCACCTAGCTAGGGTAGATGCAAAACCAAGCTTTTGAACTTGATTCTTCTCGGACTGGCAGCTTTTGTAAATCGTACTATTTTTAGAAAATGATAGGAAAAATCATGGCAAAACAAAGATTGATTTTATTGTATGGCGGACGCAGTGCAGAGCGGGAAGTTTCGGTTTTATCAGCTGAGAGCGTCATGCGGGCTGTCAATTATGATAGATTCTCGGTGAGGACTTACTTCATCACCAAGGATGGAGATTTTATCCAAACTCAGGAATTTGAAGCAAAGCCGGCGGCTGATGAGAAGCTGATGACCAATGCCACAGTGGACATGTCTCGGAAGATTAAGCCCAGCGATATTTACGAAAAAGGAGTCGTGGTCTTTCCGGTCCTGCATGGTCCCATGGGCGAAGATGGCTCTATCCAAGGCTTCCTAGAAGTGCTCAAAATGCCTTATGTCGGCTGTAATATTTTATCTTCTAGCTTAGCCATGGATAAAATCACGACCAAGCGAGTGCTGGAATCAGCAGGAATAGCCCAAGTGCCTTATGTGGCGCTGGTCGATGGCGAGGATCTAGAGCAAAAAATCCAAGAAATCGAGGAGAAATTGACCTATCCAGTCTTCACCAAACCTTCTAATATGGGCTCCAGTGTCGGCATTTCTAAATCGGAGAACCAAGCAGAACTGCGTGCTTCTCTGGACCTGGCTTTCAAATACGACAGCCGAGTACTGGTTGAGCAAGGAGTGACGGCTCGCGAGATTGAGGTTGGGCTTTTGGGCAATGTTGACGTCAAGAGTACCCTACCTGGAGAAGTGGTCAAGGACGTGGCTTTTTATGACTACGAAGCCAAATACATTGATAATAAAATTACCATGGATATTCCGGCCAAGATTCCAGAAGAAGTGGTGAGTCTGATGCGTCAAAATGCAGAGGCAGCTTTCCGAGCTCTGGGCGGTCTGGGGCTGTCCCGTTGTGATTTCTTCTATGCAGAAGATGGTCAGGTCTTCCTTAATGAGCTCAATACCATGCCAGGTTTTACCCAGTGGTCCATGTATCCACTACTCTGGGAAAATATGGGACTGGCCTATCCTGACTTGATTGAGAAACTAGTTGGCCTAGCTGAAGAGGCATTTGCTAAGAGAGAGGCGCATCTTCTCTAAAATATGATATAATAGAGGGGCTGAAAATTTTCGGTCCTTTCTTTTTGTGAGCAAACCGAAAAACGAGGAAGAAGTATGAAATTAGATTTATATGAAATTGCAGAAGTCCTGTCTGCGAAAAATGATGTGACTCAGTTTGAAAATGTTGCGCTTAGAAATGCTGAGTTTGACAGCCGCTTGATTGAGTCGGGTGACCTTTTTGTGCCGCTTAAGGGAGCGCGTGATGGCCATGACTTTATCCCAACAGCCTTTGCTCAGGGTGCTGCTGCCACCTTATCTGAGCATCCAGTGGCAGAGGGGGCTTATATCTTGGTCGATGATGTCCTGACGGCCTTTCAGCGCTTGGCCCAGTATTATCTGGAAAAGATGCAGGTGGATGTGCTGGCGGTGACAGGCTCCAACGGTAAAACGACGACTAAGGATATGCTGGCTCAGCTACTAGCAACCAGCTACAAGACCTATAAGACACAAGGTAATTACAATAACGAAATCGGTCTGCCTTACACGGTTCTTCACATGCCTGAGGACACAGAGAAACTTGTCTTAGAAATGGGGCAGGACCACTTGGGCGATATCCATCTCCTGTCTGAACTTGCCAAACCTAAGACAGGCATTGTAACTCTGGTTGGAGAAGCCCATCTGGAATTTTTCGGCAGCCGAGCTGAAATTGCCCAAGGCAAGATGCAGATTGCGGACGGTTTGAGAAAAGATGGTCTCTTGATTGTTCCGGCGGATAAGATTGTCAATGAATTTCTGCCAGCAGACTGCAAACTGGTTCGCTTTGGTCCTGATGCGGATATCTTCCTGACGCGTCTGGAAGAGCGCAAGAACAGCTTGAGCTTTGAATGCAACTTTTTAGAGCAGAGGATTGACCTGCCTGTGACCGGTAAGTATAATGCAACCAACGCCATGATTGCAGCCTATGCAGCTCTGCAGGAGGGGGTATCTGAGGTGGCTATTGCTCAAGCCTTTTCTGAGCTGGAGCTGACCCGCAATCGAACAGAGTGGAAGAAAGCTGGTAATGGCGCAGATATCCTATCGGATGTCTACAATGCCAATCCAACAGCCATGCGCTTGATTCTGGAGACTTTCTCGACCATTCCGGCCAATCCAGGCGGACGAAAATTGGCAGTGCTGGCGGATATGAAAGAGCTGGGAGCGGACTCTAAGTCCATGCATGGCTCGATGATTACCAGTCTCAATCCAGAAATTGTGACCGACCTTTTCCTTTATGGACAGGACATGGAAGCTCTCTATGACTATGCCAAGGAGATTTACCCGCTAGGCAAGGTCCATTACTTTATCAAAAATGACCAGAAAGACCAGTTTGAACAGCTGACCAAAGCTGTCAGAGAGAAGCTGACTCCTGCCGACCAAATTCTTCTAAAAGGCAGCAATTCCATGAATCTGGCTAAGCTGGTAGAGGACTTGGAAGATGGAAACTAAAGAAACTGCAAAAACCATTCAACGTCTCCTTTCTATTACAGAGACAGGATTGGCATTTAGTCGTGATGAATTTGATCGAGAGCGTTACTTAGAACTCCGTCAGCTTTTGGGACACCTCCTGGCTGATTGGTCAGATTTGGATGGGAAAGAATTGGCAGAGTTGTTGCGCCCAACGGATTTTTATGCCACTCCCTTGATTGATGTCCGCGCCTTACTGGTTCGAGACGGAAAAGTCTGTTTAGTCAAGGGTAAAAATGAGAAAACTTGGGCTTTACCTGGCGGCTTTTGTGAAGTCGGACTATCTCCTAAGGAAAATATCGTCAAGGAAGTCCAAGAAGAAACGGGATTTAATGTTTCAGTTTCGCGTCTGCTTGCAATTTTTGATACTAATAAATTTCAATTTCAGAGTAAGCAATATGCTAAACTGGTCTTTGAGTGTCAGATAGAGGATGGAGATTTTCAGCCTAATACAGAAATAGAAGACTTAGCTTTCTTTGATATCCAATCTTTACCAGAATTATCTTCTAAGCGGACGACAAAAGAACAGTTGGAAATCCTTTGGGAGATTTATCAAGGAGATAGAGAACAGTATTTGGATTAGTTAAGTAAGTTTCTGGAATGCTTTTTGTCTGAAAAAGCTAGAAATTATTGCAACAACAGGCAAACTCAACCTTGTTCAAACCTTATATTAGAATGGAAACCTAGGAGATGGGAATAAGAGATATGTTTACAACCTATAAAACCGAACCGCCTCAACTGGGACTTTGGTATTTTGTTCTTTTGGGGCTGGTCTTTGCGATTATCTGGCTTTCCTATCGCTACTACAATCGGAAGCCTTACCAGCAGCTATTTGTCGGGATGCAAGCTTGCCAGCTGATAGGCCTCTACTCTTGGTATATGCTGACTGCTGCCCCACTGTCTGAAAGTCTGCCTTTTTATCATTGCAGGATGGCCATGTTTGCCTTGATGTTTCTGCCTAATCGCTCAGTGTATAAATATTATTTTGCACTTTTGGGGACTTTTGGATCGATTGTAGCCTTTATTTATCCGATTTTTGATCCTTACCCTTTTCCCCATATCACTATTTTGTCCTTTATCATCGGTCATCTAGCGCTCTTGGGAAATTGTTTGATTTATCTTTTCAGATATTATCATACTTTCTCTATGAGCTGGCAGCGAGTGGTGTGGACGACCTTTCTGATGAATGCGTTTTTGCTTGTTATCAATATGTTGACAAAGGGTTCTTATGGATTTCTCACAGATCCGCCGCTTGTTGGCAATCACGGACTCCTGCTCAATTATCTGCTTGTCTCAATCGTCTTAAGTGCAGCAGTCTGCTTGGTTTCTGAAATTTTTAAGCGCGTGGAGCAGACCAAGACAGTCACCCTAACCTAATCATCTAACGGAGGATTTATGAAAGATTTTTTAACTACGACAAAAACGGTAGCACCGCCTATCTCGATTTTATGGTATGCTGTGATGATTGCTCTGGTTTTGCTGTCTATTTGGAGCTCGCTCAAATACCATGATAATCCGCGTTTTGTCAAGGCTTTTAAGTGGATTCAGATTGCTCAACTGCTGATGCTTTATAGCTGGTATTTTGGTTTTCGGATTCCCTTTACCAATAGTCTACCCTTTTATCATTGCCGTCTGGCTATGTTTGCGGTGGTCTTTCTGCCAGATAAATGGCGCAGCAAGCAGTATTTTGCTCTATTAGGAGCCAGCGGAGCGGTCTTTGCCTTGGGCTACCCAGTCTTTGACCCCTATGATTTCCCGCATATTACCAGCTTCTCTTTCCTGATTGGTCACTATGCTCTCTTGGTTAATTCCTTGATTTATCTGATGAATCACTACGACAAGACCCTGCTCAAGAAATACATGATTGTCGCCTACACCTTTGGACTCAATCTTTTCCTAGTCGGCGTTAATCAAGTGACCGGAGGTAATTACGGTCTGCTAAAAAGTCCGCCTTTTATCCCTAACGCTCCCTTATGGATAAAATACCTTCTTGTGTCAGTCATTCTTTCTCTGGCTCTGGTTCTCTTTGATATATTGTTTAAGATACGGTGGAAAAAGCAGTTAAGTCTGGTCCACAGTTAATTCACTTTAAATTTATAGCTCCTGTCAAGTTAATGTCGCAGGAATTTTCTTAATTAGATAGTTTTATCATGACTTGCTTTGCTTCTAGTAACAAATGGACTGTTTGTCTATCAACTCTTTAAGCTGGTCGAGCTAGACGCTTCTGTGACAGCTGAAGAAAAGGAAGAGCTGGAAATCAGAAAAACGCCTGCTCTATTTACTGGGTTTAATCTTCATCTTTACAATTTTCCTCTTTAACAGTGTCATTGTAAGATTTTAAAGGAAATTTCATTGACTTAGACTTAGGAGAATAGAATCGCTCGAAAGAGCGATTTTTATCTTCTTTAGATAATTGAAAAAAAGCGCTAAATCCGCTATAATAGGTAGGTTGAAAGGATTAGACTATTCCGATGTAAAATAAAAAATACTAAGATTCACCATTATCCTAAATAAAAGAAAGAGAAGAAGATGACTTTACAAGAAGAAATTAAGAAACGCCGGACCTTTGCCATTATCTCCCACCCGGACGCGGGGAAAACGACCATCACGGAGCAGTTGCTCTACTTCGGGGGTGAGATTCGTGAAGCTGGGACAGTCAAGGGGAAAAAGACGGGTAATTTTGCCAAGTCTGACTGGATGGATATCGAGAAACAGCGGGGGATTTCAGTGACTTCCTCTGTCATGCAGTTTGACTACGATGGCAAGCGGGTCAATATCCTGGATACGCCGGGGCATGAGGACTTCTCAGAAGATACTTATCGGACCTTGATGGCGGTGGATGCTGCGGTCATGGTTATTGACTCGGCTAAGGGTATTGAGGCCCAGACCAAGAAGCTCTTTGAGGTTGTTAAGCATCGTGGTATTCCAGTCTTTACCTTTATGAACAAGCTGGATCGTGACGGTCGCGAGCCCTTGGACTTGTTGGAAGAATTGGAAGAGATTTTGGGTATTGCCAGCTACCCGATGAATTGGCCAATTGGCATGGGGAAGAGTTTTGAAGGCCTTTATGATCTCTACAATGAGCGGCTGGAGCTTTATAAGGGTGAGGAGCGCTTTGCGACTCTGACAGAAGGCGACCAACTGTTTGCCTCCAATCCTTTTTATGAGCAGGTCAAAGAAGATATTGAGCTCTTGAGCGAAGCTGGAAATGAATTCTCAGAAGAAGCAATTTTGGCTGGCAAGCTGACACCTGTTTTCTTCGGCTCAGCCCTGACCAACTTTGGCGTCCAGACTTTCCTGGAAACCTTCCTCAAGTTTGCTCCGGAACCGCATGGCCACAAGAAGACAGATGGCGAGGTAGTTGAGCCGCTTAGTCCAGATTTTTCTGGTTTTGTTTTTAAAATTCAGGCCAATATGGATCCGCGCCACCGCGACCGTATCGCCTTTGTCCGTATCGTTTCTGGCGAGTTCGAGCGCGGTATGAGTGTCAATTTGCCTCGCACTGGCAAGTCTGCTAAACTGTCTAATGTCACCCAGTTTATGGCTGAGAGTCGGGAGAATGTGACCAATGCCGTAGCTGGAGATATTATCGGGGTTTACGATACAGGGACTTATCAGGTTGGTGATACCCTGACCGTTGGAAAAAATAAATTTGAATTTGAGCCTCTGCCAACCTTTACTCCAGAGATCTTTATGAAGGTTTCGGCTAAGAATGTCATGAAGCAAAAATCCTTCCATAAGGGGATTGAGCAGCTGGTGCAAGAGGGAGCCATCCAGCTTTATACCAACTACCAGACGGGCGAGTACATGCTAGGCGCTGTCGGTCAGCTTCAGTTTGAAGTCTTCAAGCACCGCATGGAAAATGAATACAATGCTGAAGTAGTTATGAATCCTATGGGTAAAAAGACTGTCCGTTGGATTTCACCAGATGACTTGGACGAGCGCATGTCTTCTAGCCGTAACATTCTAGCCAAAGACCGCTTTGACCAGCCAGTCTTCCTCTTTGAAAACGACTTTGCCTTGCGCTGGTTCGCTGACAAGTATCCAGATGTTAAACTGGAAGAGAAGATGTAACGTACTAAGATTGCTTTGCTACATAGTAGTCTAAGCAATCTACGTCATGTCCTATGGGACCATGGCTAAGTACCTTACTAACTGCGTTTGGCAAATAAAATCGATTTGCCAAACTCCGTGTCGAAGTGAATGGGATTGTTATGATTGTATAACAAACTAAAGTTACTAAGGCCGAGTTCAGTTTGGCCCCTTGCTAGCCACTTGACTAATCTCGTCAGGCGAGGCAGTTGATTTGATTGGTTTTGTGCTTCGATATTGCATATTTGCTTGCAGGAAGAGTTTATGAAGTTGGGCGCTAGTTTATTAGAGAATTATTCTACATTGTAGAAAGGAGCTCCATGTTTCTGGAAAGAAAACTAAAAGATCAGTCTGTCTGGATCAACATTGACTCAGATAGTTTCAAAAAGAACGCACGGATTTATCAGGATTATGAAATTGATCAGGAGACCATCGAGTATGCACTCGATAAGAACGAGCGGGCTCACATGGACTACAATCGTGAGAATGGAACGGTTGTCTTTATCTACAATGTCCTTAATCTAGCGACAGATAAGGAACATTATGAGACGATTCCCATGACCTTTGTGGTGCAACAGAGACGGCTCATTACGATCAGCAACCAAGACAATGCCTATGTTGTGGATATGATGAAAGCCTATACTGAGCGTCATGAGCCAGTATCGGTCTATAAGTTTCTCTTTGCTAGTCTGGAGTTGGTCTCCAATTCTTACTATCCGGTCGTTGAGCGGATGGACAAGCGCAAGGATGAGATTAATGCTCTCCTGCGTCAGACCACTACCAAAAAACACCTATTTGCCCTGTCAGACTTGGAAACTTCTATGGTCTATCTAGTTGCTGCAGCTAAGCAGAATCGCATGCTCCTAGAGCATATCAAAAGTCATGGCATTTACCGACGTTTTGATGAATTAGAAACCGAGCAGTTTGAGGATGCTATGATTGAGGCTCGTCAGCTCGTCTCCATGACCGATCTGATTTCTCAAGTTCTCAGCCAGCTTTCTGGCTCCTACAATAACATCCTGAACAACAATCTGAATGACAATTTGACGGTCTTGACCATCATTTCGGTCCTTCTGGCAGTACTCGCAGTTATTACTGGTTTCTTTGGTATGAATGTTCCTCTGCCCTTGTCAAATGATAAAAACGCCTGGATCTATATTGTTATCATTAGTCTGATTATCTGGGGACTTCTGACCAAGCTTCTTAAATGGTTGGCCAATAAGAAGTAAACATTTGAAATTATTTTCCCTATAACAAGCACCGAGAATGGTGCTTGTTTTTTCGTGCTTGGGAAAGAAAATGATTGGTACAGTTGGTCTATATTTAAAAAACTGTTATTTTATGTAATAAAACATAACATAAAAAATATAATTTTTATTGCATAAAATTTCATAATAAAGTATAATATAAAACAATTTAAAATAAGTGAGGGGTAGAAATATGGCAGAATACCTAAGCAATTTAAATTACAAAGGCAAAATATACCAATACATAGACCTTGGGAAAGCCTCGGCACTACTAGGAGGGGATATAGAAAAACTTCCTTATTCTATACGAATATTATTAGAAAGTGTTCTTCGTAAGGAAGATGATGTTGACGTAACAAAAGATAACATTAGCTCTTTAATGTATTATCAAGCTAAATCACCAAGCGGAGAAGTTCCTTTTAAGCCTAGTCGAGTCATTCTCCAGGATTTTACAGGTGTTCCTGTCGTAGTGGATTTGGCTAGTATGCGCGATGCTATTGTCGGGCAGGGAGGTCAAGCCGATCAGATTAATCCAGAGATTCCGGTTGATTTAGTTATTGACCACAGTGTTCAGGTGGACTTTTATGGCTGTGATACAGCTCTAGAAGCCAATATGAACCAAGAGTTTGTCCGCAACAATGAGCGCTACGAATTTCTCAAATGGGCAGAAAAATCGTTTGATAATTATCGAGCAGTTCCCCCTGCTACTGGGATTATCCATCAGGTCAATATCGAATTTCTCAGTGATGTCATCATTGAAAAGGATGGCCAACTCTATCCAGACAGCATGTTTGGAACGGATAGTCATACGACAATGATTAATGGGATTGGTGTTCTGGGCTGGGGAGTCGGTGGGATTGAGGCTGAGGCTGCCATGCTGGGTGAGGCTTCTTATTTCCCTGTTCCTGAGGTAATTGGTGTTCGTCTCTTGGGTAAGCTGCCTAAGATTGCGACTGCGACGGATTTGGCTTTAAAGGTCACGCAAATCTTGCGGCAGGAAAATGTTGTTGGCAAATTTGTCGAGTTCTTTGGGCCTGGTTTGTCTAACCTAAGTCTGGCTGACCGGGCAACGGTGGCCAATATGGCGCCAGAATACGGTGCTACCTGTGGTTATTTTCCGATAGATGAAGAAACGCTCAATTACATGCGCCTGACCAATCGAACGGAAGATCATATTGAGCTGACCCGTCTCTATGCTCAAAAAAATCACCTCTTCTATAATGAAAAGGTTGAGCCGAACTATACTAAGATAGTCGAAATTGATTTGTCCAGCATTGTGCCGAGCATCTCAGGACCCAAGCGACCCCAGGATTTGATTGAATTAACAGCTGCTAAAGAGGAGTTTCAAGCTAGTCTAGTCAGAGAAGCGGGGGTCCGAGGCTTTGGGCTAGATGAGAGCGAGCTGGAAAAGTCTGCAGTGGTCCAATTTTCTGACCATGAGGAGACGATTAAGACCGGTCATGTGGCTATCGCTGCCATTACTAGCTGTACCAATACATCCAATCCCTATGTCCTGATGGCGGCGGGGCTTTTAGCCAAGAAAGCAGTCGAAAAAGGCTTACGCGTTTCAAAGACTGTCAAGACTTCATTAGCTCCGGGCAGCAAGGTGGTCACAGGCTATCTCAAGAAGAGTGGTCTGCAAACTTATCTGGATCAGCTTGGTTTCAATCTTGTCGGCTATGGCTGCACCACTTGTATTGGAAATTCAGGCAATCTCCGACCGGAAGTGGCTCAAGTGATTATGGATACTGACTTGCTGGCTAGTGCTGTTCTTTCAGGAAATCGGAATTTTGAAGGACGGATCAATCCACTGGTCAAGGCCAATTTCCTAGCTAGTCCGCCCTTGGTAGTTGCCTATGCTCTGGCTGGAAATACCAATATCGATCTGACTAGTGAGCCACTAGGTTATGATCAAAAGGGGCAGCCAGTTTATTTGATGGATTTGATGCCGGAGCACGACTTGGTTGCAGACTATGTTCAAAAATATGTGACACGCCAGCTTTTTGGAAAAGAATATGCTCATGTGTTTGATGACAATGAAAAATGGAATCAGATTCCGACAGCCTCTTCTCAGAATTATCAGTGGAATCAGGCTTCGACCTATATTCAAAATCCACCTTACTTTGATGGCTTAGCTGATGATTTAGCCATTCAGCCACTGAAAAATCTTGCGGTGCTGGCAAAATTTGGGGATACGGTGACGACAGACCATATCTCCCCAGCAGGAAATATTGCCAGAAACAGCCCTGCAGCTTCCTATTTGATGGAGCACGGAGTGGATTACCAAGAGTTTAATTCCTATGGCAGCCGTCGGGGCAATCATGAGGTCATGATGCGGGGGACTTTTGCTAATATTCGGATAAAAAATGAACTGGCGGATGGGAAAATTGGTGGTTACACAGATTATAAAGGAGAGTTGCTATCCATTTATGAAGCAGCCATGCGCTACAAGGAAGAGCAAATTGACACCATAGTTCTAGCTGGTAAAGACTATGGTATGGGGTCCAGCCGTGATTGGGCAGCTAAGGGGGCTAATCTTTTGGGTGTCAAGGTGGTGCTGGCAGAGAGTTTTGAGCGTATCCACCGGTCTAATCTGGTCATGATGGGGATTCTTCCTTTGCAGTATCTAGAGGGAGAGAGTGCGGCTAGTCTGGGCTTAACAGGTAAGGAGACTTTCGACATCAATCTGCCACAGAACCCGCAAGTTGGCCAGCTAGTTGACGTGGTAGCTCGTAAGGGTACTGAAGAAATAGCTTTTCAAGCTCGGCTGCGCTTTGATGCAGAAGCGGATATCCGTTACTATGAAAACGGAGGAATTTTGCCCATGGTCGTTAGAAAGAAATTAGAGGAGGTGTGAGCATGAGTCAGACGGACGGTTTGAAAGATACCATTGCCTGTGATACCAGGATTAGCCAGATTGTGGATGATTCCTTGTCTTATGCAGGCTACAATATTTCTGAATTGGTAGAGCACCATGCGAGTTTTGAAGAGGTGATTTATCTGCTGTGGCATTTGCATTTACCGACTCAGATTGAGCTCAAGCATTTTGAGGAAGATCTGCGAGCTAATTATGCTATTAGTGATGCGGTGGAGCAGTGCATCCTTATCCAGTCCCGCAAGCACCTTCATCCCATGAGTGTCTTGCGCTCAACAGTCAGTCTTTTGGGCGTTTATAATGTCCATGCTGAGGAAGCGTCTCTTGAAGCAACCTATGAGCAGAGCATCCAACTTATGGCAAAGATGCCGACCATTATTGCGGCTTTTGCCAGACTGAGGTTGGGCCAGACCCCGATAGAGCCGCGGGAGGATTTGGGATTTGCGGCTAATTTCCTTTATATGCTCAAAGGACAAGAGGCGAGTGAGCTTGAAGTCAAAGCCTTTAACTGTGCCTTAGTGCTCCATGCCGACCATGAGCTCAATGCTTCAACTTTTGCAGCTCGAGTCTGCGCCTCAACCTTGACCGATATTTATTCCTGTGTGACAGCAGCTGTCGGAGCGCTCAAGGGTTCTCTTCATGGCGGCGCTAATGAATGTGTCTTTGATATGCTGAAAGAGATCAGAGAGGAAGGAGATTGTCAGGCCTACCTAGACCGCAAGCTGGCCTCTCACGAGAAGATTATGGGCTTTGGTCATCGAGTTTACAAGACACAGGATCCACGTGAAAAATACCTGCGTCAAATGGCCAAGGACTTGACACAGGGAACCAAGGACGAGGTCTGGTACCAGCTTTCAGAGGAGATTGAAGCTTATATGAAGCATACCAAGCACCTGATACCGAATGTCGATTTTTATTCGGCTACGGTTTACCATGTACTGGGCATTGACAGCAGTATCTACACCCTGATTTTTGCCATGAGTCGGGTGGCTGGTTGGATTGCCCATATTCAGGAACAGCGCAAGAACAATAAGTTGATTCGGCCGCGTTCTAACTATATTGGTGCTCAAGATTTGGAGTATCTTCCCATTGGAAGGAGATAAAATGGCAGATAAGATTTTGTTTGAGAAAGGGCGGTTGCAGGTGCCGGATGCTCCTATTATTCCTTACATCCAAGGTGACGGGATTGGAGTGGATATCTGGGAAAATGCCCAGCTGGTCTTTGATAAGGCAGTGGAAAAGGCTTATGGCGGACAGAGAAAGGTTGTTTGGAAGGAAGTTCTGGCTGGGAAAAAAGCAGCAGACCTGACGGGTGACTGGCTGCCGGATGAAACGCTGGCAACGATTAAGGATTGTCTGGTAGCTATAAAGGGGCCCTTAGAAACTCCAGTCGGAGAAGGGATTCGTTCCTTGAATGTGGCACTGAGACAAGAATTAGACCTTTACGCCTGCCTGCGACCGGTTCGTTATTTCAAGGGAGTTCCCAGTCCGCTCAAGCACCCAGAGAAGACTGATATCACGATTTTTCGGGAGAATACAGAAGACATCTATGCGGGGATCGAGTGGGAGAGTGGAACGGCTGCCGTCAAAAAAGTTATCGATTTCCTGCAGAAGGATATGCAGGTTGACAAGATTCGCTTTCCAGAAAGCTCTGCTATTGGGATCAAGCCTATCTCTAAGCAGGGCAGTGAGCGGCTGATACGGGCGGCTATTGACTATGCACTTGCCAAAGGATTGAGTCGGGTAACTCTGGTTCACAAGGGCAATATCCAGAAATTTACAGAGGGTGGTTTTCGGAAATGGGGCTATGAGCTAGCTCAAAGAGAGTATGCGGATGAGTTAGCTTCTAGAAAACTAATCATCCAAGACGTCATTGCGGATAATTTTCTGCAACAGATTTTGCTCTATCCAGAGAAATTTGATGTTGTTGCCTTGACCAATCTAAATGGTGACTATGCCAGCGATGCCCTGGCTGCTCAGGTGGGCGGGATTGGTATTGCGCCAGGAGCCAATATTAATTACGAGACTGGTCATGCTATTTTTGAAGCTACTCACGGAACGGCGCCAGATATAGCGGGGCAAAATAAGGCTAATCCCTCTTCTCTTCTCTTATCGGGGGCTATGCTCTTTGATTACATTGGTTGGCCGGAGGTCTCTCATCTCCTGACTAAGGCTATTGAGAAGGCTCTCTTTGAGCAAAAAGTGACAGGGGATTTTGCTAGTCAGCTGGAAGGAGTAGCAGCTTTGACCACTAGTCAATTTGCTGAGGAGCTACTGGTTAATATAGAAAAGTTCCCATAATGAAGAAAAAAGCGATGAAGAATCTGCCTATCTAGACAGTCTCTTCATCACTTTTTTGTCTTTTTCGATATTCTAGTCCCCAGCCGATGATCCAGCAAAAGACTAGCAGATAATTTTCAATCCAGCCCAGTAGATTGGCTTGATTCGCCTTTTCCAGATAGCCTAGCAGATGGTTGGTTCCAAAGCCCAGTCCGCCCAGAATCAGTGCTAGCAAGGTCATACGCAGATAGAACCAATCATACTTTATGTTGGCAGCAATGACTAAAGGCAGAATAGCCAGATTCCAGAAACCAATTTCCTGCTGCCAGTAGGGAGCTAGACCATAGATGGACTCATTGCCCAAGAGCTGGGGCTGGAAAATCTGGATTGTAGCTGCGCCCAGCATAGCTAAGATTAGTAAAATGAAAATCACTCGTAAAAATTTATTCATACCTGTCTCCTTTCTTCTTTGTAGATTATAATGTTTTTGAAAATGATTTTCAAGTTTTCATTTTTTACAAAAGAAATCTCTAATAAAATATTTTACAGGCAAGTCCTATCTTTTTAGGTGCTTTTGTGGTATACTAGATTAGTTGCAGAAATACAGTTTTTCTATTCAATGGGAACTAGCGACCGAGTCGGCGCTTTTTTAGTGCCTAGACTTGAGAGACCATATTTATGAAGAGAAGAGCGAATACTCTCAGAAAATCGAGATTTAGCAGGCGAAAAGCACTTGGTATGTTTCGATAGTTGAGTATCAAAAGCCTTATAAGGTGGCTTCGCACCGCCTTTAGAAAGAAGAAGAACATTGAAATTTAATGAATTACATTTATCTGCTGAATTACTAGCAGAAATTGAAAAAGCTGGCTTTGTAGAAGCAAGCCCTATTCAAGAGCAGACAATTCCACTTGCTATGGCAGGTAAGGATGTCATTGGTCAGGCCCAGACTGGGACAGGAAAGACAGCAGCCTTTGGCTTCCCAACTTTGGAGAAGATTGATACAGATAATCCTGCTGTGCAGGCTTTGATTATCGCTCCAACCCGTGAATTGGCCGTGCAGAGTCAGGAAGAGCTTTTCCGTTTTGGCCGCAGCAAGGGGGTCAAGGTGCGTTCTGTCTACGGTGGCTCCAGCATCGAAAAGCAAATCAAGGCCCTCAAATCAGGTGCTCATATCGTCGTAGGAACACCTGGCCGTCTCTTGGACTTGATCAAACGCAAGGCGCTTAAGCTGAATCAGATTGAAACCTTAATCTTGGACGAAGCGGATGAAATGCTTAACATGGGCTTTTTGGAAGATATTGAGTCTATCATTTCCCGTGTGCCAGAAGAGCGTCAGACCTTGCTCTTTTCAGCGACCATGCCGGATGCTATCAAGCGTATCGGTGTTAAGTTCATGAAGGAGCCTGAGCATGTCAAGATTGCTGCTAAAGAGCTGACGACGGAGTTGGTGGATCAGTATTATATCCGTGTCAAGGAAAATGAAAAATTTGATACCATGACCCGCCTGATGGACGTGGAGCAGCCTGAGCTGTCTATCGTCTTTGGCCGGACCAAGCGCCGGGTGGATGAGCTGACTCGTGGCCTGAAAATCCGCGGTTTCCGAGCAGAGGGTATCCATGGTGATTTGGATCAAGGCAAGCGTCTTCGCGTTCTGCGCGACTTTAAAAACGGCAATTTGGATGTTTTGGTGGCGACAGATGTGGCTGCGCGTGGATTGGACATTTCTGGTGTGACCCACGTCTACAACTATGACATTCCGCAGGATCCAGAAAGCTATGTTCACCGGATTGGTCGGACTGGTCGTGCTGGTAAGTCAGGTCAGTCTATTACTTTCGTAGCGCCAAATGAAATGGGCTATTTGCAGATTATCGAAAATCTGACCAAGAAGCGCATGAAAGGCCTCAAGCCTGCTACTGCAGAAGAAGCTTTCCAAGCTAAGAAAAAAGTTGCCCTTAAGAAGATTGAACGCGATTTTGCTGACGAAAGCATCCGCTCTAACTTTGAGAAATTTGGCAAGGATGCCCGCAAGCTGGCAGCAGAATTCAGCCCAGAAGAGCTGGCTATGTATATCCTCAGTTTGACGGTGCAGGATCCAGATGCCCTTCCTGAAGTAGAAATTGCCCGTGAAAAACCACTGCCATTTAAACCGTCTGGCGGTGGCTTTGGCGGAAAAGGCAAGGGCAGTCGTGGCGGAAATAGCAACCGTCGCAATAATGATAACCGCCGTGACCGAGGTGGCCGTCGCGATCAATTTAAGAAAGGTCGCAAAGACGAGCGTTTTGACAAAGAAAATCGCTACCGCAAGGACCACAAGAAACCTCGCAATACTTCTAGCGAGAAGAAAACCGGCTTTGTTATCCGTAACAAGGGTGATAAATAAAAAACAAGAACTCTGATACATCAAATATGTATCGGAGTTTTTTCTTTTGATGAGATATTAATGCTACTATACTCGATAACGCAATTGAGAAATATACCGTTGCTGATAACAGTAAGTTTGATAGCTATTCTTTTTATACTTTCTATAGCTTGGACAATATTATTGCGGTGATAACCGATGAAAATCTTTCTAATAAAGTTCGAGAGAAATATAGTCTCTATACTAATCTTTTGTAAAAAATTGAACGGAATATTAAAGTATTTTATGATAAAGGGCGCTACAATCTTGTGGCGTTTTTTTGTGAGAAATCTTATAAGCAAAAAGTATATAAAGTGTAATTTAGCTACTTGGTTATCAAATCAAACAAAATAGTACACGATTTATTAATTATTGTAAACAAACAATTTATAAAAAAGATATAATAAGCTATTGACTATATTATATCATAATGATATAATGAATTTACAAACAAAAAGAAACAAGGTGAGGTAATAATGGAGCTTTCTAAATTGTTTGATAAAGAGTTAGTTTTTTGTCTAACTGCAAAAAGTCAAGAAGAGTTATTTTATCAGGTAGCTGACTTACTGGAAGAGAGAAAAATTGTCAATCCTTCTTATAAAGAGGCTCTGATAAAAAGAGAGCAATCTTTTCCAACTGGATTGGATATGGAGTTTTTAGGCAAAGACTTGCCAAATGTAGCCATTCCCCATACAGACATTGAGCACAACTTAACAGAGAATGTGGTTGTGGTTAAGTTGGAACAGCCTGTGACTTTCCACAATATGATTGCACCTGCACAGACAGTTTCAGTCTCTCTTTTATTCTTTATTATTAACCATTCTAGCTCAAGTCAAACTAACATTTTGGCGCAGCTTATGGACTTCTTCACTAGCCAAGGCAATTTAGCTGAGTTAGCTAAGTGCAACACTGATGAAGATTTGTTTCACTATATTTCAACAGTCATCAAATAAATTAAATGGAGGATTTTACCATGATTAAAATTTTAGCAGCCTGTGGAGCTGGTGTGAATTCCAGTCACCAAATCAAAAGTGCCCTTGAGGAAGAATTGTCAAACCGTGGTTATGATGTTCATTGTGATGCAGTAATGGTCAAGGATGTCAATGAAGATTTAATTCAAGGATACGATATCTTTACACCGATTGCAGCAACAGATTTGGGCTTCACACCAGAAATTCCTGTTATTGAAGCAGGACCGATTCTCTTCCGTATCCCAGCTATGAGTGCTCCGGTGTATGACAATATTGAAGCGGCCATTAAAGAGCATGGTCTAAGTTAGGTTATAAAAGGTTAAACCAGGAGGTTTTGTTATGAATGCTATTATTGATATAGCGAATAAGTTCTTTGATCCCATTATAAAAATGGGCGGCCCGATAGTCATGCTGATTATCTTGACTGTCTTGGCTCTGTTGTTTGGTGTAAAATTTTCCAAAGCTTTGGAGGGTGGTATTAAGCTAGCCATCGCTTTGACGGGTATCGGGGCCATCATCGGTATGCTGAATGGAGCGTTCTCAGCTTCACTTGCAAAATTCGTTGAAAATACAGGCATTCAGCTTAACATCACAGATGTCGGCTGGGCTCCTTTAGCAACGATTACTTGGGGTTCTCCATGGACCTTGTACTTCTTGCTTATCATGCTGATTGTCAATGTCGTTATGCTGGTTATGAAAAAGACCGATACACTGGATGTTGACATCTTTGATATTTGGCACTTATCCATCACTGGACTACTAATTAAGTGGTATGCGGATAACAATCATGTGAGTCCGGCTGTATCACTACTGATTGCGACTGCAGCAGTTGTCCTAGTTGGTGTTTTGAAAATCATCAACTCAGACTTGATGAAGCCAACATTTGATGATCTTTTGAATGCGCCAAGTTCATCTCCGATGACATCTACTCACATGAACTATATGATGAATCCTGTCATCATGGTTTTGGATAAGATTTTTGATAAGTTTTTCCCTTGGCTAGATAAGTATGACTTTGATGCTGCGGCACTAAATAAAAAGATTGGTTTCTGGGGCTCTAAGTTCTTTATCGGTTTCCTTCTCGGGGTGGTCATTGGTTTTATGGGAACTCCACACCCTGTAGCAGGTGCAGAAGATGCAAATACTTGGCAATTAGTCATTAAAGGTTGGCTGACTCTAGGTTTGACTGCTGGTGTCTGCTTGGAATTATTCTCATTGATTGGTTCATGGTTCATTGCAGCTGTAGGACCACTTTCACAAGGTATTACAAACGTTGCTACAAAACGTTTGCAAGGACGTAAATTCAATATCGGTTTGGACTGGCCTTTTATTGCAGGTCGTGCTGAAATCTGGGCTTGTGCCAACGTACTTGCACCAATTATGCTGATTGAAGCAGTTCTTCTTTCTAAAGTAGGGAATGGTATCCTACCGCTGGCTGGGATCATTGCAATGGGTGTAACTCCAGCGCTCTTGGTAGTTACACGTGGCAAACTTTTACGTATGATTGTGTTTGGAAGTCTTTTGCTTCCGCTCTTCCTGTTGTCAGGGACTCTGATTGCACCATTCGCAACAGAACTTGCTAAAGGTGTTGGTGCCTTCCCTGAAGGAGTCAGCAAATCGCAATTAATCACTCACTCTACGCTAGAAGGACCGATTGAGAAGCTACTGGGCTGGACTATCGGTAATACTACAACTGGTGATATCAAAGCAATCATCGGCGCAGTTATCTTCTTGGGAGCTTATGTAGGAATCTTTGCTTGGTACAGAAAACAAATGATCAAACGTAACGAAGCCTACGCTGCAAAGGAAAAATAAAAGCTTGTTGCTAGAATGAGGTATAAAGTAAGCCATAAAAACAAATAGTAAAGCGAAGAAAACTAGGCTGATATAGATAAAGTCTAGTTTTCTTGTTATAGAACAGATTAAATAGCACTAATTTACATAATTAAATTCAACATATCAGCTATTTAAAATAAAAAAATTCACAAATCTTTGTTTATATGCTGGAACTGTTGTATAATAAGGTGAAGGTGAGTCTGTAAGAAATTCAGGAGCAAAAGGAGAATGTAAAATGAAAGAAAGTAGACATAGAATCATTCTGCAAGAACTGGATCAAACAGGTGTGGTTGCTGTTAAAAATCTCAAAGAAATGCTGGGCGTTACGGATATGACTATCCGTCGAGATTTGATTGATTTGGAGAAGCAGGGCATGCTGACCCGTGTTCATGGCGGAGCCCATAAGAAGGTAAAAAATGCTCTCAATGAGATTTCCCACTCAGAAAAGCAAATGCTGAATGTTGAGGAGAAGAAGCAGATTGCCCGTAAATGTGTGGATTTGATTGCTGACGGGGATACGGTCTTTATTGGGTCAGGCACCACAACCGATTTTATAGGAGACTATTTGGATGGCAAAAATATCAGCATTGTCACCAATTCGCTGCCGATTTTTGAAAAGTTAAAAGAAAGGTCCAATTTAGATTTAATTCTGATTGGAGGACGTTATCGTGCTAAGACTCAAACCTTTGTCGGTCAGTTTGCCAATAATCTTTTGAAAGAAATCAAGGTTTCTAAGGCCTTTATTGGAGCGAATGGCATTGACGGTCATAATGTTACGACCAGCAATGAAGAGGAAGGCAACGGCGACGCGATTATCCTTAACAATGCCATCAGCAAATATATTGTAGCCGATAACAGCAAGTTTGACAGCTATTCTTTCTATTCTTTTTACCGGCTGGACAGCCTCAGTGCAGTTGTGACCGACGACAATATCGCTCCGAAAGTCAAGGAAAAATACAGCACCTATATTGAAATTTTGTGATGTCTGACCGGTGAGAGAAACTTGCTTCAAATAAATATTTTATAGAGGTTGTGACTGGGATTTTGTCTAGAAATTCTAGTCGCAGCTTTTTTATATCTTTATCTCATTTTGTAAACAACAGTCTTGACTTTGCTGCAGAATTCCTTATATAATAAAATGTATTACTAAATTTTAGGAGGTCTTATGACAATCATTATAGTGATTTTTGCAGCTGTGTCGCTTTTTCGTTTGGTGTTTTTGAGGAAATCCTCTCAGAATGAGCAGGATATTCTGGCCAAGGGTGGCATGGAGTATGGGGTGAAAAATTCAAATATCATGAAGTACCTGCACATGCTTTTTTATGCGGTCTGCTTTCTGGAATTGCTGCTGAAAAAGCCAGCTTTTGACTTTGTGAGTCTATTGGGCGCTGTCTTGTTGCTCTTTTCTATGTTTATGCTCTACCTTGTTGCTAAGCTCTTGGGACCAGTTTGGACCATCAAGCTAATGCTGGTTAAGGATCATAAGTTTGTTGACCACTGGCTCTTTCGCAATGTCAAACATCCTAATTATTTCCTGAATGTTGTACCAGAATTGGTGGGCTTGGCCCTGCTCAGTCATGCTTACTTTGCTCTTTTCATCCTCTTTCCGCTCTACTGTATCACCCTCTATGTCCGTATCAAGGAAGAAGAGCAGTTACTCAAGGAAGTTATCATTCCAAATGGCATTGCTGGCGAATAAAGTTAATAAAATGCGTATCGACTGCAAAAGAAAGGCTAGGATCTTTATGTCCTAGCCTTTTCTTTCATTATTTTTCTTATTTCATCAGCCATTTGCTGGGGTTGGTCCGATTCGAAAAGTAAAGTATTTTCTTCAGGCTGGTGGGCAGTTTGGCTGAAAGCCAAAACTGGCTTCCCCTTGCTGATAGCTCTTTGAACAATCTGGTCGACTTCTCCCCAGTGATTGATATCCAAGTAAATATCCGCCCTATCGAGCAAGTCTTCAATAAAGTCATCCTGGTGGATATTGGTGTAGAGGTTGATATTGGGATAGTCATTAAAGCTGGCTAAGTAAGGAGAAATATTGGTCTTAGCAGCTATGTGAAATTCTAATTCTGGCAGATTTTCTGCTAAATAAGCCAATTGTTCCAAGGTATCAGAAGCTGTCAGCGTAAAGGCATGGAAATTGCCCTGTGGACGCTCCTTAATGATAAGTTCTTCCTTGCTCATAGCGATAGAGTTGCTGGGAATATCCTGGAAAATCAAGCTGTTGGCTCCAATGATGACATTATCGCCAATGGTCACACCTTTGAGAATCACAGTATTGGCCCCAATCCAGCAGTTAGCTCCAATCTTGACTGGCGCAACAGTAAAATCAATCTTCTCAATGTGATAATTAGAATACTGATGATTATGGTCAAAAATGCGGACCCCATCACCAAACATGGTGTCCTTGCCGATTTCGATAGAGTGCTGACAGCGGACAGTACAATGGTCGTTAAAGAAAGCCCTGGTTCCTAGCTTGAGTTGTGCGCCGCTGGCTACATTGAGGCTGGTAAAAGATTGGAAAATGACATCTTGACCGATATCAAGCTGGCTGTCTGGGGAAATTTCGATATGATGAAAGTCGCCTTTAAACTGGATTTCAGGCATTTTGAGTCCTTTCTTTGATGTAAGCCAGTTTGGCTTGTCTAGTTTTCTTTTTAAAAAGTGCTTCAGCCGACATGGCAGCCGGCTTATTAGGGTGTTCCTCTTGGTAAAGTAAGGTAACTGGCAGGCGAGCACGGGTGTACTTGGCTCCTTTGCCAGCTTGATGTTTTTTGAGTCGGGCTTGGACATCCGTTGTGTAGCCAGTATAGAGGGAGCCGTCCCCGCATTCAAGCACGTACATATAGGCTTTATTTTCCATAGTAAATCTCGTGAATCTCCGGAGTGTAGCTGCCGTCCTGATTGTGAATAAAGAGAGGGGGCAGGATTTTTAGACCGTCGCGGGAACCATCTTTAATAGCTTCGATAAGCAGCATATTGGCCTCTTTACCCAACTTTGGATAGACAAACTGGATGCGCTTGGGAGCCAGGTTGTGGGCTTGCATGGTATCTAAAATATCTAAAAAGCGTTCTGGTCGATGAACCATGGCCAACCGACCATTAGATTTGAGGACTCGTTGGGCAATCTTGCAAATCTCTTCCAGATTGGTTGAGATTTCATGGCGGGCTAAAAGGTAGTGCTGGCTTTCATTGAGATTGGATTTCTTGTCAACCTTGAAATATGGCGGATTGCAGAGAATCATATCAACCTTGCTGCCAGTGATATAGCGTCCTAGATTTTTCAGATCGTCCTGAATGACCTGCATTTGCTGAGTCAAATCATTGAGCTCGATGGAGCGCTCGGCCATGTCTGCCAAACGTTCCTGGATCTCGACTGCGAGAATCTGAGCCTTGGTGCGAGTGCTGGCAAAAAGTCCGACAGCCCCATTTCCAGCACAGAGATCGACAATCAACCCCCGCTGGGGCAGTTTGGGAAAGCGGGAAAGCAACACGCTGTCTACCGAATAGCTGAAGACCTCACTATTTTGAATAATCTTGACATCCGTCGAAAAGAGCTGGTTGACTCGTTCTCCGTCTTTTAGTTTTGCTTCGTTCATAAGTCAATTATAGCATGATTTAGCAAGGATTCCAAAGGGATATGGGAAGTTTTTGCACAATTAAAAAACATGCGAAGGCTCTCGCATGTTTTCATGAGCTTAAATGACAATCTTTTTTAGCTAGCTCTTAATCAAATCTGTATTTCTGCTTGATGGTGCAGGTAACAAAGACAAGTCCGAAAACAACCATGAGAATCAGATAGACTGGCAAAGTTGCGGCTGTCAGCGTTGCAATTTCCAAAAGGTGCTGCAGGACAAAGGCTGATAGATAGAAGCCAAAGACAGAGAAGATAATGAGCAGGCTGCGCCAGAGGTTGAGTGGCAGGCAGGCCCGGATGACGGACAGGAAGCTGATGCTGCCTAGCAAGTAGTAGGTCAGGGTGGACATTTCTATGTCACTCCAGCCATGGCTGCTGCCCCAGATGCGAACAAATAGCACGCTGAAGACAATCATGAGGGAGCTTGGCAGAGCTAGCTGCAGGGAGCGTTTGAGGAAGTGCTTTTCAACCGGCTTAATATTGCGCTCAAAGGTGAGGACAAAGGGTGGGAAACCTTCGACAAACTGGTCAATCAAGGTGATCTGAATCGGGATGAATGGGAAAATCAAGAGGTATTCAGGTTTTCCGAGCAGGATACTGGCGATACAGATGATAGCCAGGATAAAGGAATAGATCGTCTTGATGAAGAAAATCGGAGCAATCCGGCCGATGTTGTTAACAACTCGGCGGCCTTCAAAAAGAATCTCAGGGACATCGTTAAAGTCGGAATTAAGAAGGACCAAGTTGGCAATTTGCCGAGTTGCGGGGTCGCCCTCCGCCATGACGATGGAGCAGTCTGCTTCACGCAAGGCTAAGATATCATTAACCCCATCTCCGGTCATGGCTGTTGTCCGACCAGCGGCCTTAAGAGTCTGGATGAGCAGCTTCTTCTGATGGGGAGAAACACGGCCAAAGATGGCTGTTTCTTCGGCCTGCTCAACCAGTTCTTGATCGCTGATTTTAGAGCAGTCGATGTAGCTGTCGTAGTTGGCAAATCCAGCTTGGCTCGCGATATGGGAAACAGTCACAGGATTGTCACCAGAGATGATTTTCAGATCAACATCCTGAGAACGCAGGTAGTCTAGTGTCTCGGCCGCTCCCTCCCGAATAGGATCAGTGATTTCCAGAACAGCCAGAGCAGTCATATCTTCAGGCAGTTGGATGCTGTGTTTGTCTAGCACTTGCTCGCTGTGAGCCAGCACCAAAACCCGTGATCCGCGTTTTTGAGCCTCTCCAACCGCTGCAGGATTGCTGTTCAGCAGCATTTCGGGAGCCCCCAGAAAGATAGTTCCGACACTGGATAAATGCATAGCGCCCCATTTTCGGTCACTAGAAAATGGGATGACATTGTCGCTAGTATAGGTGTGTTCTAAATGGCCGTATCCCTTGCGGATAGCCTGAGCAGTTGGGTTATTATCCTCGCTGGTTTGGATGTAGGCTGCTAAGATTTGACCGACTGTCTCATCAGAAAACTTATCTGACAGACTATGCAAGGCTTCAACAGTCATTTTACCTTGGGTAATTGTCCCGGTCTTATCTAGACAGAGAGTATCCACCCGGGCCAGAGTTTCAACAGAATACATTTCCTGAACAAGAACTTTGCGCATACCTAGCTTGATGACAGCTGTCAGGAGTGACGTGACTGTCAGCAGGGCAATTCCCTTAGGCAGCATACCCAAAAGAGCTGTCGAGCTAGTAATGACAGAGTTTTTGACAGGCAATCCCTTTATCATAAGGGCTTCAAAGAAGAGAGCCATTCCGAAAGGAATGATGATTTTTCCAGTAAAGCGGGAAATTTTCGCAAGATTGTATAGAATGCGCGAGTTGATAGGCTTGAGGGTTTTAGCCTCAGTCATAAGCTTGTTGGCGTAGTTATCTGCGCCGACATGGTGTACCTCAGCATAGATCTGCCCACTGGCCAGAAAGCTACCAGACAGCAGCTCAGCGCCTTCTTCCTTGAGAACCAAGTCGCTCTCTCCTGTCAGCATGGCTTCATTGGCCTCGGCAACACCCTCTACTACACGAGCATCACTGGGAATTTGCTCGCCGGCTGACAGCTTGATTAGGTCACCCAGTACAATTTCTTCTGGCTGAATCTTGACTTCCTGGCCGTCGCGGATGACTGTGACCAGCTCTCGGCTGACCAGATTGAGCTTATCAATCATGTGTTTGGCTCGCAGTTCCGTAATAATACCAGTGACGGCGTTAAAGCTGATTACTGCGAAGAAGACCAGATTGCTCCAGGCTTGGACAGAGACCAAGGCTAGAGCAATAACAAAGTTAAGGGCATTAAAAAGGGTGAAAACATTCCGCTTAACGATTTGCCAGTTACTAGTACTGGTGTCACTTATAAAATCGTTGGTCAGGCCCTGCGAAATCTTTTCATCTACTTGGGTTTGGTTTAAACCAATTAATTCTTTCTTGTTCATGAGATTAATGATACCATTTTTTTATGGAAATGGCTATCAGAATCAGCTGTTACAGCCAAAGTTTGGAAAAATATTGCAGACTATAATGGGATAGGGTATAATGGGAAAGGATGTAATAAATTTCAAGTATAATTTTGGTTTGAAATAAGGAGAGTTTATGTTTTATACTTATTTGCGAGGTTTAGTGATTTTTATCCTGTGGACCTTAAACGGCAATGCACATTACCACAATAAAGAAAAGATTCCTTCAAAAGATGAAAATTATATCTTGGTGGCCCCTCACCGAACATGGTGGGATCCAGTTTACATGGCTTTTGCGACCAAGCCCAAGCAGTTCATTTTCATGGCCAAGAAACAGCTCTTTGAAAATCGGGTGTTCGGCTGGTGGATTCGCATGTGCGGTGCTTTTCCTATCGACCGGGAAAATCCTGGTCCGTCAGCTATCAAATATCCTGTCAATATGCTGAAAAAGAGCAATCGTTCTCTGATTATGTTCCCAAGCGGCAGCCGCCATTCTACGGATGTCAAGGGAGGAGTGGCAGTGATTGCTAAGATGGCTAAAGTCCGTATCATGCCAGTGGTCTATGCTGGTCCTATGAGCCTCAAAGGCTTGGCAGCTGGGGAGCGTGTGGATATGAATTTTGGTAATCCCATTGATATTTCAGACATTAAGAAGATGAATGATGAGGGAGTTGAGGAAGTGGCCCGCCGTGTTCATGCTGAGTTTGACCGTCTGGATGCTGAAGTAGCCCCTTACCAGACACAAAAGAAAGGCAATATCTTCTTACGGATTTTACGTGCCTTTGTCTTTATTCCTGCTATTTTGATTGGAATTTTGACCATCATTTTCAGCTTTTTTGCTAGCTTTGTCTGGGATCCAGATAAGCATAGAAAATAAGATACTAATCAGCTTGCTGAGCAATTTTGCTTGGGAGCTGATTTTTGTATGCAAGTGAGTTATAATGTTGGTATGTTTTATAAGGAGGATGCCATGTCTCTTGCATTTTTATCTTTTGTAACCTTATCACTGTTTATGCTGCACGAGTTTGATGAGATTATCCTGATTCGGCCTTGGATTTCTCAGAATCAAGACCATCAAGACTATCAAAAGGAGATGTTCATTTCTAGGAGAGGAAGTTATCTTTCTGCTGAAAGTATTGCTCTGATGATTGCAGAGGAATTTCTACTGGCTTTTATCCTTTTGTTACTTGCCATTCTATTTCGCATTCCCGAGCTGGCTCTGGCTATTGGCTTCTGTCATACTCTCCATCTGCTGGGCCATATCATGCAAGTGTTTCGCTTTCGTCGCTGGGTACCGGGCGGCTTCACAGCTTTGACGACTTTTCCTATACTCATCTTAGTCTTGGTCCTTTATCTATGCAAGCAGTCGATTTCTTGGCCGCTGCTTCTGATTCTAAGTGTGCTAGTGATGGCTTTTCTTTTGGCAAATCTGGCTTTTTTACATAGCAGAGCTCATAAGTTAGAAGCTTGGATATACAGGATAAGCAAAGCAGACTGATATTACAGCTCCTATTTTCAACAATGCACCTTCTATCTATACGACTACTTGTAAAATAAAGATTTTAAAATATGACAAGCTGAAAATATTCTCGGCTTGTTTTATTTTTTTGAATTTTTTACGAATAAAAAGACAAAGGAGAAAAATATGCTTGAAGAAATCATTGAAAAGCTGAAAGAATACAAGCTCTTTGTTGGTCTAGCAGTAGTTGGCGCTGTGCTAGGTGCTTTTTTCCTCATCAAGGGAAATCACCAGCCGCAAAATCAGGTAGCCGCCTTGAGCCAAGATGTAACTTCCTCATCCAGCTCAGCTGATGAAGAAAGCGAAAAGATTGTCTCTAAGGGCAAGGCGGACGAAGAGGAGAGTGAGCAGGTCACTGTGGATATTAAAGGCGCAGTTAAGAATCCTGGTGTCTATGAGCTGAGAGCAGGAGCGAGAGTCCATGAAGCCATCCAAAAAGCTGGCGGATTGACAGCAGACGCCGAGGCTAAGTCCATTAATCAGGCACAAAAATTAACGGATGAAGCAGTAATCTATGTGGCAAAGATTGGTGAAGAAGGAGCTGATGTCACCCAGACTGGCCAGCGTCAAGCAGGAGCTTCTGATTCTGCTGGTGCCAGTGGTGGAAAGTCGGACAAGGTCAATCTAAATACGGCGACAGAGGCTGAACTGCAGACTATTTCAGGCATCGGACAGAAGCGGGCTTCTGACATTATCGCCTACCGCGAAAGCAGTGGCCGTTTCAAGTCAGTAGATGATCTGAAAAAGGTGTCAGGTATTGGAGATAAGACCTTAGAAAAGCTGAAAGAATATGTCACAGTGGATTAAAAAGTTACCCCTCGCCCCTATCTATCTGGCTTTCATACTTGTATGGGCCTATTTTGCAGTCTATTCTGGCAGTTCCTTGGCTTATTTTGGGCTAGGTGTCCTTCTACTTCGTCTCTTTTTCAGTTATCCTCTCAAAAAGAGTCTAGCTGCCTTGGCATTCCTGTCCCTTTTTGTCCTCTTTTTCTTGCTTTGTCGGGAAATAGCAGAGCAGGCCTTTAGGCAGGAACCTCCTTCAGCTAGCTCGGTTCAGGTCTTGCCAGATACGATCAAAGTCAATGGAGATTCCCTATCCTTTCGAGGGCGAGCAAACGATCAGCTTTATCAGGTCTTCTACAAGATCAAATCAGCCAGTGAAAAGGAAGCTTTTCAGCAATTGACAGATTTGGTCGTCCTTGATATTGAAGCAGAGTTTGAACAGGCCCAGCAGCAACGAAATTTTTCGGGCTTTGACTATCAGGCTTATTTAAAGAGTCAGGGGATTTACCGTGCCTTAAAAATCAATAAGATTCAGTCACTAAGACCAATTTCCAGCCTTAATCCACTCGATTGGCTATCTGTCTGGCGCAGAAAAGCGCTGGTCTATATTCGAAATAATTTTCCTAGTCCAATGAGTCATTATATGACTGGACTCCTGTTTGGTGACTTGGATACGGAGTTTGCGGAAATGAGTGACCTATATTCTAGCTTGGGTATCATCCATTTGTTTGCCTTGTCTGGTATGCAGGTCGGTTTCTTTTTGGATGGTTTTCGCAGAATTCTTCTACGTTTGGGGATGAAGAGGGAGACAGTAAATGCCTTGCAGCTGCCTTTTTCATTTATCTATGCTGGACTGACAGGCTTTTCTGTTTCTGTCGTTAGAAGCTTAGTTCAGAAGTTGTTGGCCCAGCAAGGACTGACCAGATTAGATAATTTTGCTCTGACACTGACGGTTCTCTTTATCATCATGCCCAATTTTCTTCTGACAGCAGGCGGTGTCTTGTCCTGCGCCTATGCCTTTTTGATTTCTATGATGGATTTTGAAAAGTTACCGCCGATTCGTAAGCTTTTAGCGGAAAGTCTGACTATTTCGTTGGGGATTTTGCCTATACTGATTTACTATTTTTCTGAATTTCAGCCTTGGTCCGTAATTTTAACTTTTTTATTTTCACTACTCTTTGACCTACTGATGCTGCCAGGCTTAACCCTCATTTTTATTTTGTCGCCACTTTTAAAAATCACTCAAGTCAATTTTTTCTTTGAGTTACTAGAAGATGTGATTCGTTGGGTAGCTGACTTTGCTCCGCGCCCTTTGATTTTTGGGAAGCCCAACCTCTGGTTACTGGCCACTCTGCTTTTGGTTTTGGCTTTAATCTATGACTTTCGGAGAAAGAAAAGCTGGCTTCTATCTTTTAGTTTACTTACTCTTCTCTTATTTTTTCTAACAAAGCATCCGCTACAAAATGAGATTACAGTAGTGGATATTGGTCAGGGAGATAGCATTTTTCTCAGGGACTGGCAGGGCAGGACGATTTTGATTGATGTAGGAGGACGAGTCGAGATAGGAAAGAAGGAGGCTTGGCAGGAGCGACAGACTTCATCCAATGCAGAAAAGACCTTGATTCCCTATCTCAAAAGTCGTGGTGTTGGTAGTCTGGATGTATTGGTCCTGACTCATACCGATACCGACCACATGGGCGATATGCTGGAGGTAGCCCAACATTTTTCCATCAAGGAAATCTATGTTTCTAAAGGAAGTCTGACTCAGCCTGATTTTGTTCAAAAGCTGGAGCAGATAGAAAGTTCTGTCCATGTCGTAGAAGTGGGAGATGAGATTCCGGTATTTGACTCAGCTTTGCAGGTTCTCTATCCTAGTGGGACAGGCGACGGTGGAAATGATGATTCGATTGTACTCTACGGGGAGTTCTTTCAGACAAAATTTTTGTTTACAGGTGATTTGGAAAGGCAGGGAGAAACTGAACTGCTGCAGCGATTTCCTCAGCTGAAAGCAGATGTCTTAAAAGCAGGGCATCATGGCTCTAAAGGCTCTTCCAGTCCAGAGTTTTTAGAGCAAATTCAGCCGAAACTGGCCTTGATATCAGCCGGTCAGAATAATCGTTATCGACATCCGCATCAGGAAACTTTGCAAAGATTTGAGAAATTTAATACTGCTATCTATCGAACTGACCAGCAGGGGGCCATTCGTTTGATTGGTTGGAATTCCTGGAGGATTGAAACGGTACGCTGATATCTAGACTGAAGATGCCAACTGATACTTTTTCTCATGTCCATGTAGCTTCAGTCAGGAAGTCATATTGATTTATTTATGCATTTGTGATAAGATAATGGGTATAAAAAATTATAGAGGAGAATTTTATGTTTGCTGCATATAAAAAATTCTGGACACACTATGCTGATTTTTCAAGCCGGTCTAGCCGGTCAGACTATTGGTGGGTAGTTTTATGCCATGTTATTGTTACTGCACCGCTATTTATCATTTTTTGGGCATCTGCTTTTGGAAGTATTCTTTCAGCAGCAGTTCAAGACTCAACTTATGGATATGAATCAGATCCATCAGCAATCTTGGCTGGAGCAGGATTCGCTGTAATCTTTATTTTCATCTTAATTCTCTATGCTCTGGCAACTTTTGTACCTAATTTAGCTATCATTGTCCGTCGTTTACGTGATGCTGGTTATCATTGGGCATTTCTTTTCTTGTATGTTGGTCCTTTTTTACTATCATTTATTCCAGTTCTAAATATTATTGCAGGAATAGTATCTCTTCCATGTAGTATTGCTTTGATTGTTTTGCTTTGTCAAGGATCTAAGCCTGAAATGGTTGGAAATTCATATGGTCAGCAAAACTTCCAAGGACAACAGTTTGGCCAACAGCCATACAATCAAGGTTTGAACTATGAAAAACAACCACAACAAGGCGGTTTCCAAGGTCAGCAGTTTGGCCAACAGCCACAGCAAGGCGGTTTCCAAGGACAACAGTTTGGTCAGTCACAACAACCTGTTCAAAATCAACAGTTTGGCCAACAGCCACAGCAAGGTGGTTTCCAAGGACAACAATTTGGTCAACAACCACAGCAACCAGTCCAAAACCAATCATTTGGTCAACAACCACAACAACCAGTTCAAAATCAACAGTTTGGTCAACAGCCGCAACAAGGTGGTTTCCAAGGCCAACAGTTTGGTCAACAACCACAGCAACCAGTCCAAAACCAACCATTTGGCCAACAGCCACAGCAAGGTGGCTTCCAAGATCAGCAGTTTGGTCAACAACCACAACAACCTGTTTCTGAACAAAGCCAGGCAGTGGAGCAAGCGGAATCAGTTCAAAATCCATTTACTGCTGAAACACCTGAGCAATCAACACCTCAGGATTTTGGAACTCAAGCACCTGTTCAAGATAATCCTTTTGTTTCATCAGTTCAAGAGGAGCAGACTTCTACTCCAGCTGAAAACAGTGTAGAGGATACAACTGAAAATCATGAATAAACAAAGAAAGAGTTGGAATATTTCCAGCTCTTTTTGCTCTGCCGTTCGCAGAAAAGTTTTAACAGAACGAGGCATTGATTGCTTTTCATAACAAAGAAAAATGAAGCAAATAACAGTTTCTATTTATATAGCAGATCTATTCAAAAATTAGATTTCGTTTGCAAAGAAAAAAGCAGACTTTCCGACTCTTTTTTGTTACAATCAATACATGAATAAAATTGACAAGAAATATAAAGCAGGGGAGACTTTCGGTGTTAGCTATTGAGGAAATTAAAAAAATCACGCCAAGCAATCTTCCTGCTTTGACCATTTTGGCTGGGGATGACTTGGGACAGTTTGAGTTGTTGAAGGAGCAGTTTCTCCGCCAGATTCAGTTTCAACCGGGTGATTTGAACACGGCTATTTTTGATATGAAAGAAGCAAACTATCAGGATGTGGAGTTGGACTTGGTCAGTCTGCCTTTTTTTGCGGATGAAAAAATCGTAATTTTGGATCATTTTGCTGATTTGACAACAGCCAAGAAGCGGTATCTGACTGATGAAGAACTAAAATCTTTTGAAAATTATCTGGAAAATCCAGCGGATACAACTCGTCTGGTTATCTTTGCAGAAGGCAAATTGGATAGCAAGCGCCGTCTGGTCAAACTGCTGAAACGGGACGGAAAAATATTTGAGGCTACAGAACTCAAGGAAGCAGATCTACGGGCTTATTTCAGCAAAGAGGCACAGGCAGAAGGATTACAATTTGCTCCGACAGCTTTCGATCAGTTGTTGCTGAAATCAGGTTTTCAGTTCAGTGAAGTCAGTAAAAATTTAGCCTTTCTGAAAGGTTATAAAGAGTCTGGTCAGATTGGTTTAGAAGACATTGTTGAGGCCATTCCCAAGACTCTTCAGGATAATATTTTTAACCTGACCCAGCTGATTTTGCAGCAGAAGATTGATGAGGCCAGAAGCTTGGTGCGAGATTTGACTCTTCAAGGCGAGGATGAAATCAAGCTTATTGCCATTATGCTGGGGCAGTTTCGTATCTTTACGCAAGTCAAGATTTTAGCGGAAAATGGCAGAGCTGAGAGTCAGATTGTATCTGATTTGTCCGACTATCTAGGCCGCAAGGTCAATCCTTATCAAGTCAAGTTTGCTTTAAAAGATGCTCACTCGCTGAGTTTAGCCTTTCTTAAAAAGACCATGGCCTGTCTGATTGAAACAGATTACCAAATTAAATCGGGGCTGTATGATAAAGATTACCTGTTTGATTTGGCTCTGCTCAAGATTGCGACGGGTGAGTTACAAGCAAAATAGTTGAAAAATTCTAATGATTGCGTTATCATTTTTATAATCATATAGAAAAAGAGGTCTATCAAATGGCAATTATCTTACCTGATCTTCCTTACGCTTACGATGCTTTGGAGCCTTACATTGATGAAGAAACAATGCACTTGCATCATGACAAGCACCACAATACCTATGTAACGAATGTTAATGCTGCGCTTGAAAAACATCCTGAAATTGGTGAAGACTTGGAAAAATTATTGGCTGATGTGGGGTCTATCCCAGCTGATATCCGTCAAGCAGTCATTAACAACGGTGGTGGTCATCTTAACCACGCTCTTTTCTGGGAATTGATGACACCAGCAGAAACATCACCATCTGCAGAGTTGGCAGCGGATATCGAAGCTACTTTTGGATCATTTGAAGACTTTAAAGCAGCTTTCACTGCAGCGGCTACAACTCGTTTTGGTTCTGGCTGGGCTTGGTTGGTTGTCAACAAAGAAGGCAAGTTGGAAGTAACTTCAACAGCAAATCAGGATACTCCTATTTCAGAAGGTAAAACTCCAATCTTGGGACTGGATGTTTGGGAACATGCTTACTATGTGAAATACCGCAATCTTCGTCCGAACTACATCCAAGCTTTCTTCTCAGTTATTAACTGGAAAAAGGTTGACGAACTTTACGCTGCTGCTAAATAAACAGGCAGTTTCAATAGATAAAAAGGCGAATCGATTAATGATTTGCCTTTTTTGATGCTTAAAATGCCTTTTTTCTGGGTTTCACTTGTTATTTTCCTCATAATTTTTTATAATACAAATGCTAGGAGAAATGTTTTGAGTAAAAAAATTGTAACGATTATCGTAGCTGTCCTTTCTTGTCTTTGTCTGCTGGGCTTCATCTTCCTTTTTATAACCCAACGAAATAAGGCTATTGAAAAGAAAGCACAAGAGGCTGCCCAACTTGCAAAGTCTGGCGAGCAAGAACAGGAAGAAGAGAAAGTCAAGCCTGATTCCAAACTAGTTGAAGAAAAGCCGAAGCCTGTTGAGAAAAGTCCAGAGGAGAAGCAGAAGGTCATGGAGGCGGACGGCCCGACTATGGATGCTTTGGGGCTGCGATTTGACTATGCAAATTTGGATTTGACTCAGGTCATTCAGGCTTATATGACTGAAATGGGAATTGAACCCTCCCAGGTTGCATTTTCATATAAGGATTTGACGACTGGCAAGACCTTTGCCATGAATGACACCCAGCCTATGACTGCAGGATCGACTTACAAGCTTCCTCTCAATATGCTGGTAGTAGACGAGGTTGCTGCCGGCAAACTTTCTATGGACGAGCGGTTTGATATTACCAATACAAACTATGAATATAGGGGCGAGCATGATAACTATGTCGGTGCTTTCAACGGTGCTATGAGCATATCAGACATGCAGGAATATTCCTTGGTTTATTCTGAAAATACTCCAGCCTACGCTTTAGCAGAGCGTCTAGGCGGCATGGAAAAGGCCTATGATATGTTTAGTCGCTACGGTCAGTCCAAGGCTGATATTAAGACGATCAGCCGTGAGAATAATAAGACCACGACGGACTACTATATTCAGGTCCTTGAGTATTTGTCTAAAAATCAGGAAAAGTACAAGGATATCCTTTATTATATTGGCGAATCTTTCCCAGGTGAATACTATAAGCGCTATCTGCGTGACATTACCATCTATCAAAAGCCTGGATATGTTCGTGAGGCGCTCAATGTGGATGCATTAGTTATGGAAGAGAAGCCCTATATTATAGCTCTCTATACGGCTTATTTAGGTGGTAGCACCGAGGCCAGTGATGAGATCAGTGGTGTCGGAATTGAGCAAGTTGGTCAGTTAGCCTACGTCATCAATGAATGGCATCGGGTTAATATGAACTAAGAGCAATCTAGTCTAGACAGGCTAGATTTTTTGATAGCTATTTAGAAAAAAACCAAAATAGATTTGACAGAAAGAAAGGAAAGATGTATAATCTATTTAGAAAAAAATCTAAACAGTTCAGGAGAAAAACGATGATTTCCATTCATATCTTGATTGCTATGCTGCTTATTTTAGGAGCAGTCCTTGTTCCTTTGGTTTATTTTAAAAAGACCAAGCACATTTCTCTATTAGTCTTCCTTTTAGGGGGAGTTGGCTTTTATCTGTCTAGTCAGGTTCTGGAAAATATCTTGCACCGTATCGTCTTACAACCTCAGGCTGATGGGACTATCGCTTTGCGGACGGAAAATCCTTGGCTATATGTCCTTTATGGTATTGCTGCGGCAGCTATTTTTGAAGAAACAGCCCGCTGGGTCATCTTTTACTGGCTGCAGAAGAAGCGCCCACTGACCTTTAGGGATGGTATAGCCTATGGCTTGGGGCATGGTGGTATTGAGGCTTTGTTTGTTGGTATTGTCAGTCTCTTAAACTTTTGGGTTATAGCTCAAGTAGTGACTCAGGGGAATGCCCAGACGCTGGCTCAAATTCCTCAAGCAGTTATTGACAATGTCCGCTCCATGAGCGCTGGCAGCATCTATCTTTTGGCTCTTGAGCGGATCTTGGCTATTCTCATCCAAATTTTGCTGACTTTCTGGGTTTGGAAGGCGGTCAAGGAGAAGGCTCCAGTGTATTTTTTAGCCGCTCTGGGACTTCACGCCCTGATTGACTTAGCGCCTGCTCTGGCTCAGGTAGGCGTTCTTCCGCCGCTTGCAGTTGAAGCCCTGCTCTTGGTAGAAGTAGTGGCGCTAGTCTTTCTGACCAAGAAAATCTTGAAAGTTTACCTGAAAGAAAGGTCTAATCATGGGGATTAGTCAAACGCTTAAAGCTCTAGCTGACCCAGTTCGAAGGGGGATTCTGGAAATGCTCAAGCATGGTCCGAAGTCTGCTGGGGAAATTGCTCAAGCTTTTGAGCTGACTCCTGCGACGGTATCCTACCACCTCTCTCAGCTAAAGAAAGCCGGTCTGCTCATAGAAGAAAAGCAGAAGAACTTTATTTATTACAGCTTAGATGTAACTGTTTTTGAAGAAATTCTTGCTTGGTTTCAATCTCTTGGAGGAGGAAACGAAAATGAAAAAAAATAGTTTACAAGAATTAGGTTGGGCGCTTGGCGTCATGCTCTTGCCAGTTTTATATGCCATCTGGGTCTATCAAACATTACCAGAAAACTTGGCTATTCACTTTGACTTATCTGGAAAAGGAAATGCTTTTTTACCTAAGTTTTTAGTAGTTTCGGCTTTTCCAATTGTCATGATGCTACTAGAAGTTATGATTTACTGGATAACCATTGCCAAAGATATCTTAAATAGAACCTTTAAGCACCTTATTCGCTGGATATTTCCTTTTACCTTTGTTTCGCTCTATCTAGCTACCATTTATCGGGGTTTAAATGAGGAATTTGATATCCGTAAAACAGCAGCAATGGTGGTTGCTTTGGTTTTCATAATTGTAGGCAATTACTTGCCCAAAAAAGTACAAGCTGACAGAGAGCCCATGAATAGAAAATGGGCATACCTCTTTGTTTTGTTAGGATTTATTACTTTTATAGTCAGCATTTTCTATTTGTAAGCGGATTTATGCTATAATGGTATCAAGTATCAAATAAAAGGGTTATCATGATTACCAAGGAGCATTATCAATATATCCGGCAGCACCCTGCCTTTGTCAATCTGCCAGTGGAGCTTTTCGATAAATTAGCAGTAGAGATTCAGTATCGCAAGATTCCTAAAGGGCAGATTATCTTTTTTGCAGGAGACCGACGAGAACGTCTTTTCCTCTTGTCTCAAGGTTATGTACGGATTGAGCAGTATGATTCGACAGACACATTTTCTTATATGGATTATGTCAAGAAAAACAGTGTTTTCCCCTATGGAGGTATGTTTTTTGATGAGTGCTACCATTACACAGCCAGCGCTGTCACCAATGTCGAATATTTCTCCATTCCTATTGATTTATTTGAAGAATATTCTAAGAAGAGTGTGGATCAGCTTTTGTTTATTACCAAGCGGCTGTCGCAAATTCTGGAATTTCAGGAACTTCGTTTGCGCAATGTCGTAGCAGCCAGTGCCAGCGAGCGTGTGGTTCAGTCCTTGTCTCTGCTCTGCATGGATTTGTGCAAGGTAGGAGATAGCCTGCCCTTTCCTATCAGTATGAAAGAGTTGGCAAAACTAGGAGCCACGACTCGGGAAACGGTCAATCAAGTTCTGAAAAAGCTCTTGGATGAAGGTCGGATTGAATACCAACATAAAAAATTAACTTTTAAAGAGAAAGAGTATTTTATGAAATACCTTGCTGGAAGCTAATCGGTTCTGATTAGCTTCTTTTTTGCTTAACAAATTCAAAATATTCTAATATTAACCGTGTACTGATTTTGTTTTAAAAAATATATATTCACAAAAATAATATAATGCGTAAAATATTCAAAGAAAACGCTTTAAAGAAGAATATTATAAAAATAAAAATAGAAAAAAGCAAAGGATTTGGCATTTGTAATGTAGGCTTTTTCTTGAAAGCGGTAGCATTAAATGCTAGAATAGTACATGTAAACGGGCTTAGAAAAACCTAAACCGCAAAGAAAAAGGAGGATAGTAGATGTCTACACATCCAATTCGTGTTTTCTCAGAAATTGGAAAACTGAAAAAAGTTATGTTGCACCGTCCTGGCAAGGAGTTAGAAAACTTGCAGCCGGACTATTTGGAACGTCTTCTTTTTGACGATATTCCTTTTTTGGAGGATGCACAAAAAGAACATGATAACTTTGCTCAAGCGCTTCGTAATGAAGGAGTTGAGGTGCTCTATCTTGAGCAGCTGGCTGCTGAGTCACTGACTTCTCCAGAAATCCGCGAGCAATTCATCGAAGAATATCTGGAAGAAGCCAATATTCGAGGCCGTGAAACCAAGAAAGCAATTCGCGAACTGCTCCGTGGTATCAAAGATAACCGAGAGTTGGTTGAAAAAACGATGGCAGGGGTTCAAAAAGTTGAATTACCAGAAATTCCTGAAGAAGCAAAAGGCTTGACGGACTTGGTAGAATCTGATTATCCATTCGCTATTGATCCAATGCCAAACCTTTACTTCACACGTGACCCATTTGCTACAATTGGTAATGCTGTATCGCTCAATCACATGTATGCAGACACTCGTAATCGTGAAACTCTCTACGGTAAATACATCTTCAAACATCACCCAGTATACGGAGGAAATGTTGAACTTGTTTACAACCGTGAAGAGGATACACGTATCGAAGGTGGGGACGAGTTGGTACTTTCAAAAGACGTGTTGGCAGTTGGTATTTCACAACGTACAGACGCAGCTTCTATCGAAAAACTCTTGGTCAATATCTTCAAGAAAAATGTTGGCTTCAAGAAAGTTTTGGCTTTTGAATTTGCCAACAACCGTAAGTTCATGCACTTGGACACTGTCTTCACTATGGTTGACTATGACAAGTTCACGATTCACCCAGAAATCGAAGGTGATCTTCGCGTTTACTCTGTGACTTATGTTGATGACAAACTTAAGATTGTTGAAGAAAAAGGTGATTTGGCAGAAATATTGGCAGAAAACCTTGGTGTGGAAAAAGTTCATCTGATTCGCTGTGGCGGTGGCAATATCGTAGCTGCTGCGCGTGAGCAATGGAATGACGGTTCTAACACCTTGACCATTGCACCTGGTGTGGTAGTGGTGTATGACCGCAATACAGTTACTAACAAGATTTTGGAAGAATATGGCTTGCGTTTGATTAAGATCCGCGGAAGTGAATTGGTTCGCGGTCGTGGTGGACCACGCTGTATGTCTATGCCGTTTGAACGTGAAGAAATTTAGGAATCCAGTATTTTACTGATACTCAAAGAATAGAAAGAGGAAATAATAGAATGACACATTCAGTATTCCAAGGACGTAGCTTCTTAGCAGAAAAAGACTTTAGCCGTGCTGAGTTAGAATACCTTATCGGTCTTTCAGCTCACTTGAAAGATTTGAAAAAACGCAATATTCAACACCACTATCTTGCTGGCAAGAATATCGCTCTCTTGTTTGAAAAAACATCTACTCGTACTCGTGCAGCTTTTACAACAGCGGCTATTGACCTGGGAGCACATCCAGAATACCTTGGTGCTAACGATATCCAACTTGGTAAGAAAGAATCTACAGAAGATACAGCCAAAGTTTTGGGCCGTATGTTTGACGGGATTGAATTCCGCGGATTCAGCCAACGCATGGTAGAAGAATTAGCAGAATTCTCAGGTGTTCCAGTATGGAATGGCCTGACAGACGAATGGCATCCAACTCAAATGTTGGCTGACTACTTGACTGTTCAAGAAAACTTCGGCCGTCTGGAAGGCTTGACATTGGTATACTGTGGTGATGGACGTAACAACGTTGCCAACAGTTTGCTGGTAACAGGAGCTATCCTTGGCGTCAACGTTCACATCTTCTCACCAAAAGAACTCTTCCCAGAAAAAGAAATCGTTGAATTGGCAGAAGGCTTTGCGAAAGAAAGCGGCGCACGTATCCTCATCACTGAAGATGCTGACGAAGCAGTTAAAGGTGCTGATGTTCTTTACACAGACGTTTGGGTATCTATGGGTGAAGAAGACAAGTTTGCAGAACGCGTTGCCCTCCTCAAACCTTACCAAGTAAACATGGATTTGGTGAAGAAGGCTGATAACGAAAACTTGATTTTCTTGCACTGCTTGCCAGCATTCCACGATACAAATACTGTTTACGGTAAAGATGTTGCTGAAAAATTCGGCGTAGAGGAAATGGAAGTAACAGACGAAGTCTTCCGCAGTAAATATGCTCGTCATTTTGACCAAGCAGAAAACCGTATGCACACAATCAAAGCGGTTATGGCTGCAACTCTTGGAAACCTCTACATTCCAAAAGTATAATCTTATATAAGAAACCGTCTACCAACAGCTATGAGGGCTGCGACTAATAGCTTTAGTCCGGTCCTCTTTTATATGATAAGAAATGCTCATTTTCTTATTGAAAATTAAAAAATCTACTAAAATAAATTGGAAGCGCATTCATCAAAGCGCAATTAAGGAGAATTTAATGGGAAATCGTAAAATCGTTGTAGCCTTGGGAGGAAACGCCATCCTTTCATCTGACCCATCAGCGAAAGCACAGCAGGAAGCCTTGGTGGAAACTGCTAAACATTTGGTAAAATTGATAAAAAACGGGGATGATCTTATCATTACCCATGGAAATGGTCCGCAGGTAGGGAACTTGCTGCTGCAACAGTTGGCAGCAAACTCTGAGAAGAATCCTGCTTTCCCACTAGACTCTCTTGTGGCTATGACAGAAGGCAGTATCGGCTTCTGGTTGCAGAATGCTTTGCAAAATGCTCTCTTGGATGAAGGTATCGAAAAGAATGTTGCTTCTGTTGTGACGCAAGTAGTGGTGGATAAGAACGATCCAGCCTTTGTCAACCTCAGCAAGCCAATCGGACCTTTCTACTCAGAAGAAGAAGCCAAAGCAGAAGCTGAAAAGAGCGGAGCAACTTTCAAAGAAGATGCTGGCCGTGGTTGGCGTAAGGTTGTTGCTTCACCAAAACCAGTGGATATCAAGGAAATTGAAACGATCCGTACGCTTTTGAATCAAGGCCAAGTAGTGGTAGCTGCTGGCGGTGGTGGAATTCCTGTCGTCAAAGAAGACAATGGCCATCTTACTGGTATTGAAGCCGTTATTGATAAGGACTTTGCTTCTCAGCGCTTGGCAGAGTTGGTTGATGCAGACCTCTTCATCGTTTTGACTGGTGTGGACTATGTCTTTGTTAACTACAACAAACCAGACCAAGCAAAACTGGAACATGTGAATGTTGCTCAGTTGGAAGAATACATCAAGCAAGAACAATTTGCACCAGGCAGCATGCTTCCAAAAGTAGAAGCAGCTATCGCCTTTGTCAATGGCCGTCCAGAAGGTAAAGCAGTTATCACATCTCTGGAAAATCTGGGTGCTCTGATTGAGTCTGAGAGCGGTACGATTATTGAAAAAGGATAGCATAGAACTGATTGAAAGTCGATAGCAGCTGAGCTCTGTCATTGCTGCAAGTCTTTTCCTGAAAACCTATGATTATTTTCAAAAACACTGGCTTTTTCAATATTAATATGGTAAAATAAAAACAAAGTAAGCGTTTTCTTGTTTGCTCATACACGGGAATGCAGGTTCGTAACCTCGTTAAAAAATTTTTAGGAGGGAATACAAATGAGTGAAAAAACAAAAAAAGGGTTTAAGATGCCTTCATCTTACACCGTATTGTTGATAATCATTGCCATTATGGCAGTGCTGACTTGGATTATCCCAGCAGGGGCTTTTGTAAAAGGTGTTTATCAGCCTCAGCCACAAAATCCACAAGGGATTTGGGATGTCCTGATGGCACCGATTCGTGCTATGCTGGGTACGCATCCAGAAGAAGGATCCTTGATTAAGGAGACTACTGCTGCGATAGATGTTGCCTTCTTCATCCTCATGGTTGGTGGTTTCCTTGGTGTTGTCAATGAAACTGGCGCTTTGGATGTGGGAATTGCCTCTATTGTTAAGAAGTACAAGGGTCGCGAAAAGATGCTGATTGTTGTCTTGATGCCTCTCTTTGCCCTCGGTGGTACTACCTATGGTATGGGTGAGGAAACCATGGCCTTCTATCCGCTTTTGGTGCCGGTGATGATGGCGGTTGGTTTTGACAGTCTGACTGGGGTGGCTATTATCTTGCTTGGTTCGCAAATCGGATGTTTGGCTTCTACGCTAAATCCATTTGCAACTGGTATCGCTTCAGCGACTGCTGGTGTTGGTACCGGTGAAGGGATTGCTCTCCGTCTTATCTTCTTGTTTGTCATGACAGCTCTCAGTACTTGGTTTGTTTATCGCTATGCGGATAAGATTCAAAAGGATCCGACCAAGTCACTGGTTTACAGTACTCGCGAAGAAGATTTGAAACACTTCAACGTTGAAACTTCTTCATCTGTTGAGTCAACTCTGAGCAAAAAACAAAGACTTGTCTTAGTATTGTTCATTTTGACATTTGTCCTTATGGTATTGAGTTTCATTCCTTGGACAGATCTCGGTATTACTATCTTTAAGGATGTCAATACCTGGCTGACAGGTCTTCCAGTACTCGGTAAGATTATTGGTTCATCTACTTCCGCACTGGGTACTTGGTACTTCCCAGAAGGAGCTATGCTCTTTGCCTTCATGGGAATTTTGATTGGCGCTGTTTACGGTCTCAAGGAAGATAAGATTATCTCTGCCTTTATGAACGGTGCGGCTGACCTGCTTAGCGTAGCCCTGATTGTAGCAATCGCTCGTGGTATCCAAGTTATCATGAATGACGGTATGATTACAGACACAATTCTCAACTGGGGTAAACAAGGACTCAGCGGTCTGTCATCACAAGTATTCATCGTCTTGACCTACATTTTCTACCTGCCAATGTCCTTCCTTATCCCATCATCATCTGGTCTGGCCAGTGCAACTATGGGAATCATGGCTCCGTTGGGAGAATTTGTCAATGTCAAGGCAAGCTTAATCATCACAGCTTACCAGTCTGCTTCAGGTGTGCTGAACCTGGTTGCTCCAACTTCTGGTATCGTTATGGGAGCTTTGGCACTCGGACGTATCAATATCGGCACTTGGTGGAAATTTATCGGTAAGCTGATTGTAGCTATCATTGCGATCAGTATTGGTCTCTTACTCCTAGGAACTTTCTTACCGTTCCTATAAGCTAGAAGCTGAGGTGATTCCATGAAAAATTTTATAACGGAAGAAGTTAAAGAAGATTTTCTTGAATCTTTGAAAACAATCGTTTCCTATCCTTCAGTACTGAAGGAATGTCAAAATGGAACACCTTTTGGACAAGCTATCCAAGATGTCCTAGAAAAAACTTTGGAAATCTGTCGGGGGCTAGGTTTTACAACCTACCTCGACCCTAAAGGTTATTACGGATATGCAGAAATCGGTCATGGAGCCCAGCTCCTGGCCGTTCTCTGTCATTTGGATGTTGTTCCATCAGGTGATGAGTCGGACTGGCAGACGCCGCCTTTTGAAGCCACTGTCAAAGATGGCTGGATTTTTGGTCGTGGGGTGCAGGACGACAAGGGACCTTCCATGGCCGCTCTTTATGCTGTAAAAGCATTGCTGGACAGTGGAGTGGAATTTAAAAAGCGGGTTCGCTTTATCTTTGGTACAGATGAGGAGACACTTTGGCGTTGTATGGGTAGATACAACCAGCTAGAAGAGCAGGCTACACTTGGCTTTGCACCAGACTCTTCCTTCCCTTTGACCTATGCTGAGAAGGGGCTTCTGCAGCTTAAGCTAGAAGGACCTGGCTCTGATACTTTAGAGCTCGAAGCTGGTCAAGCTTTTAATGTTGTTCCTGCCAAGGCTTCCTATTCAGGTGACTTACTGGAGTCAGTCGTTGCTGGCTTGGAAGGTTTAGGCTATGAATATGAGCGAACGGCAGAAGAAGTAACGGTTATCGGCTTGCCCAAGCACGCTAAGGATGCCGCTCAAGGAGTCAATGCTATTATTCGCCTAGCCAAGGTCTTGCAGTCCCTGGATTCGCATCCGGCTCTTGCCTTTCTTGATCAGGCGGTTGGTGAAGATGCGACAGGCAGCCATCTCTTTGGTCCTGTGTCTGATGAACCGACGGGCTTTCTTTCCTTTAATGTTGCTGGTCTGACTTTAAGCTCTGACCGCTCTGAGATTCGGATTGACATGCGGATTCCGGTCTTGGCAGACAAGGATAAGTTGGTTGAAAAGCTGGCAGAAATAGCCAGTCAATACGGGCTGACCTATCAGGAGTTTGATTACTTGGCTCCGCTATACATACCTTTGGACAGCGAGTTGGTCAGCACTCTGATGGCAATTTATCAGGAGAAAACAGGAGACAACAGTCCAGCTATGTCTTCTGGCGGAGCGACCTTTGCTCGTACGATGCCTAACTGTGTTGCCTTCGGCGCTCTCTTTCCGGGAGCTGATCAGACAGAGCATCAGGTCAATGAACGATTGCTCTTAGCTGATCTATATCGGGCAATGGATATTTACGCAGGGGCTATTTATCGTTTGGCTACGACACCTTAAATGCTGACTTTTTGAAACTATCTTCGGTAATGCATTGCTCTAGTCAAATATGGCTTGCTGATTCACTAATGGGTTTCATTGAGGCAAAAATCGTAAATAGAAAAAGCTGAGGCAATGTTGTCTCAGCTTTTTATTTACTAAAGAAAAATGGTGGGGTGAATTCTTTGAGCTTCTCAAAGCAGTCAAGGGCACCTTGATCATCCTCACAGATAATCAGACAGACGTCATCTCCGCAGACAGTAGCAACAATCTGCGGCAGCTCTAGAGCGTCTAAGATTGCACCGAAAGACTGGGCCAGACCAGGCAGGGTTTTCATGACGACTTGGTTTTGAACTGGTCGCAACATGACCAAAGCATCCTCCATATAGAAACGAAGGCGTTTTTCCCAACGGGATGGCGCGATGCTGTTGATGATATAGTAGGAAGTATCGTTCTCACTGACCTTGACCAGATTGAGTGCTTTCATATCTCGTGAAAGAGTGGACTGGGTTACAATGACGCCGTTTGCTCCCAAATGCTCCTGGAGTTCTTGCTGGGTATGGATTTTTTTCTCCATGATTAAGGAGCGGATGAGACGGTGTCTGCTTTCAATTTTATTCATAAATTTTCACCTATAGTTATTTGATAAACATAGCATCACCAAAGCTGAAGAAGCGATAGTGCTCAGCAATAGCATGCTCATAAGCTTCAAGCGTTAAGGAACGTCCGGCAAAGGCAGAGACTAACATGACCAGAGTTGACTTGGGCAGGTGGAAGTTGGTTGAAAAAGCATCAACGACCTTCCAATCGTATCCCGGCTTGATAAAAATATTGGTCCAGCCAGAGTCAGCCTGAATCTGACCCTGGAATTTACTGCCAATTGTCTCCAAGGTGCGGATAGATGTTGTTCCGACTGCAATGACACGTCCGCCATTTCCCTTGACCTGACGGAGTGTCTGGGCAGCTTCCTCGGACAGACTGTAAAATTCGGAGTGCATCTCGTGATCATCTAAGCTGTCTACAGAAACCGGTCGGAAAGTTCCCAGTCCGACATGAAGGGTGAGATAGACTAGCTTGACTCCCTTGGCTGCAATCTGCTCCAGCAACTCTTCTGTGAAATGAAGTCCAGCAGTTGGCGCAGCGGCAGAGCCGTTTTCTTTAGCATAGACAGTCTGGTAGCGTTCGCGGTCTGCCAGTTTTTCGTGGATATAAGGCGGAAGCGGCATTTCTCCTAAGCTTTCCAAGACTTCTAGGAAAATCCCTTCATAGGCAAAGCGCACAATTCGGCCACCGTGCTCAAGCTCCTCTATCACAGTAGCAGTTAAGCGGCCATCGCCAAAGGAAATTTGAGCACCTACTCTGAGGCGCTTGGCTGGCTTGGCTAGCACCTCCCAATCATCGCCCTGGGTATTTTTGAGTAGCAGCAGCTCGACATGGCCCCCTGTCTCAGGTTTGATACCATAAAGGCGGGCAGGCAGGACACGCGTATTATTCATCACTAGGGCATCGCCGGGCTGGAGCTGATCAATAATCTGGTCAAAATGCTGGTCGGAGAAGGCTCCCGTTTCTTTATCAACCACTAGCAAGCGGGAAGCATCCCTTTTCTCCAAAGGTGTCTGAGCAATCAGCTCTTCGGGCAAGTCAAAATCAAAATCAGCGGTATTCATCGTATCTCCTTATATTGTTTTCATCAGCCAGAGCAGGTAGGCGGCCAGTAGGAAGGGACTAGCTGTAAGCAAGCCTCCTAAAATCAAACTTACAATCTGCCAGCCTGGTTGTTTTTTCATGAGGAAACTCAAGCTGCAGAGTAAGACTCCGACTAAAAATAAAATCAATAAAACAATCAGTAAAAACATGTCTCTATTATAACACGATTTGCTGCAAAAGGAAGCGAGCATGACTAAAAAGTATGTCTATTTTGCAGACTTTTTCTTGACAAAAATTGGTCTATACCATATAATAAAATTAAGAACAGAAGTGGAGGTAGAAAATGAAAATTATTCAAGTGGAAAACCAAGTAGAAGGTGGTAAAGTGGCTCTTGAGCTGCTCAAAGAAAAGTTGGCTCAGGGGGCAAAAACTTTAGGCTTAGCTACAGGCAGCAGCCCAGAAGGATTTTACAAGCAGATCGTTGAGAGTGACCTTGATTTTTCAGAGATGACCAGTGTCAATCTGGATGAATATGTCGGTTTGCAGGAGGACAATCCTCAATCTTATCGCTATTTCATGAACCAGCACCTCTTTAACCAAAAGCCTTTTAAAGAAAGCTTCCTGCCCAATGGCACAGCGAAAGATTTAGAAGCAGAAGTGGCGCGCTACAATCAGCTTCTAGCAGAGCATCCGGCTGATTTGCAGATTTTGGGAATCGGTACGAATGGTCATATCGGCTTTAATGAGCCGGGGACTAGTTTTGAAAGCCAGACTCACTTAGTGGATCTGACACCGTCCACCATTCAGTCCAATGCTCGATTCTTTGACAAGATGGAGGATGTTCCGACCCAGGCCATTTCCATGGGGGTTGGCAATATCCTAAATGCTAAGTCCATCATCCTCTTTGCTTACGGTTCAGCTAAGGCCAAGGCCATAGCAGGGACTGTTGGGGGTGAGGTGACGGAGGAGCTGCCAGGCAGTGCTCTCCAGAAGCATCCAGATGTTGTGATTATCGCTGATAAGGAAGCGCTTAGCCTGTTAAAACACTAAGATTTTGACGTTGTTGCTATAAAGCGGGCTTTGCCAGATAAAAGTCTCTTAATTTCCTATCTATTTTTTAGGTAGGATTTTTAGATTTATGGTTGACTTTGCGTAAAATATGATATACTAGATAGGTATAATTGTTCTTTGGAGGATCCTGTGAAGAAAAAGCTTTTGTTATTGGGAATTGTGTTCCTGACCTCTTTAGCGCCACTAGCTGCTAGGGCTGATGAATTGGTGGATATGGCTAAAAAGATGTATCCGCATGATAATGTTCAGGCGATTAATCGTCCCAAGTCTTCTCTCGTTATTGACGGTAGTACAGGTGATGTTGTCTGGGAAGATAATGTCGATGAGGTGCGTGATCCTGCTAGTATGAGTAAGCTCATGACGCTTTACTTGGTCTTTGAAGCGATTAAGGAAGGAAAAATCAGCGAAAAGACGGTCATTACAGCTACACCTCAGGATCAGGCCACCGCTAATATTTATGAAATTTCTAATAATAAAATTGTCGCTGGTGTGGACTATACCGTATCTGAGCTGATTACCATGACAATCGTGCCGTCATCCAATGCGACAACCGTCATGCTGGCCAATTATTTATCGGACAATGATCCAGATGCGTTCTTGGATCGGATGAATGCCAAGGCTCAAGAGCTAGGCATGACGAATACCAAGTGGTTCAATGCTAGCGGTGCAGCGGCGGTTTCTTTTAAGGGCTATTATAACCCTCAAAACTATGATAATTATGCTAGCAATCAGACAACAGCCCGTGATTTGGCGATTCTGGCTTACAATTTTGTCAATCACCATCCTGAGATTCTAAACTATACTAATAAAGCCAAGGTTACGGTTAAAGCTGGAACTCCTTACGAGGAAACCTTTGAAACCTATAATTACTCCCTGCCAGGTGCTAAATACGCTCTCAAAGGTGTAGATGGTATGAAGACGGGCTCTAGTCCTAACGGTGCTTTCAACTATATCGCGACCATTAAGCGTGAAGATCAGCGCATGATTGCTGTGATTATGGGAGTCGGTGACTGGTCTGACCAAGACGGTGAGTATTACCGTCATCCTTTTGGTAATGCTTTGATTGAGAAGGCTTATGCGGACTACGAGTACAAAAAACTCTTATCCAAGGGTGAGCAGGAGATTGATGGACAGAAGTATAAGCTACCTGAGGATTTCTACGCTACTGTTAAAAAGGGAACCGAGCCTAAGGTCAAGGTTGAAAACAATGTTCTCAAGGCTGAAAATGGCTTGAAGACCTTGTCTAGCAAGATCTCTGATGAAATGAAAGTCGAGAAAGTTGAGAATCCAGTTGCTCAGGCCATTGAAAATGTGACTGGCAGCAAATCAGAAAGCAAGCCTTGGTATGGCGTGTTCTTCAGCGACAAGATGTTAATTTTGCTGCCTGTTGGAATCCTGCTAATCATTCTGTACTTTGAATACCGCAGTCGTCAAAAACGCAAGGCTGTAAAGCAGGAACGTCGTAGAAATACGGATGTTGAATAAAGGGAATGTCCTCTGTCATATACGAACGGAATGACTTTCCAAGCTAAAACTCAGTTCTTTTGCTGAGTTTTCTTTCTGTTTTAAGGAGATTTTCATGCGAAAAAAGTTTCACAACAGCTATCTAGCTCATTTTTTACTCTTTAATTTTTTCTTTCTAGCCTATTCTCTTTTTTCGACTCTGATATCAGTCTATATGCAGGACTTAGGCTATTCTAATGCCCAAGTATCTATGGTAGTGTCAGCTTCCTTCTTTGCTTCCATGTTGGCTCAGCCGCTGTTTGGGATTCTCAGCGATGCTTTGGGGATTAAAAAGATCTTCCTTTTTAGCTTTCTAGTTATGATGGTTGGGGCTGTATTTTTCATGAAAGCGACTCAGCTTTGGCAGTTACTGGTCTGGTATAGTCTGGTCCTCATGCTGGTTAACGGGGTCAATCCAGTCATGGATGTTCTGGCAGCTCAAAGTCCTTATACTTATGGTAAGATTCGGATTTGGGGAACCATTGGCTATGCTTTAGGCTCTCAGCTGGCAGGATTGATCTATCAAAGAGTCGCACCGCAGGCTATTTTCCCAGTTTTTATTGGCATGATGCTTATCAGCAGCATAGGACTTTTGGGAATCCAGCCCAAGCACGACCGAGCAGCCCTAGAAAGCAGGAATACCCGCAAGCAGACAGGTCTGGGGAAGCTCTTGACCAACAAAACCTATCTCTTTTACCTGCTTTTGGTCGCCCTCTACTCTGGAGTGGGGAATACTGGTCATACCTATATCCCTGCCATGCTACAGCATAGTGGCTTAGAGGTGGATATGGCTTCGACTGTTGTTGCCCTATCAGTTCTGGTTGAAGCGCCTTTTATCTTTTATTCCTATCTCTTTATGGACAAGATTTCGATGAAGAAGCTTCTTTATATCTGTTTGGGAATCATCTTTCTCCAGTACAGCGTTTATGCCTTGGATCTAGGTTTGATTTCGAAAATCGGGATGACTCTCCTTTCCAAGCACGTAACCGGCATGGTTTTGATTATGGTGACTTTAAAAATTGTAGCTGGCTTGGTTGATGAAAAATATCTGGTAACTGCCATTGCTTTGATCCAAACAGCCCGTAGTCTGGGCACTATTCTCATTCAAAATCTGGCTGGCCATTTTCTGGACAGTTGGGGTTACGAAGGAATGAACCTCTTTCTAGCAGCTGTTATCTGTCTAGTCTGTCTGCTGGCCCTCTTTCTAAAATTGCCAGAACGAAAAGGAAATCAATTATTTGGATAATGAAAAACGAGTCGGAGAGATGTTCTCTTGACCCGTTTTTTGATGGTATAGATCTTTTCTCTTTTCTTTTGCGAATATTTTAGTAAATGAGAGAATTTTTTAGAGGGGACTGGGATATGTTTGTGGCGCGAAATCATAAGGGGCTTTTGTGTAATGCTCTGGAGGAGAAGATTGAGAAGGGGGCTGATTTCGTCTGCCCCGCTTGTTCAGGGGCAGTCCGTTTTAAAAAAGGAAAAGTTATGCAGCCGCACTTTGCGCATGTTTCGCTAGAGCAATGTCGTTTTTATAGGGAAAATGAAAGCGCTGAGCACCTGAACCTTAAGGCGGAGCTTTTTCGCTGGGCTGTCCAGACGGAAGAAGTTGAGGTGGAGGCTTTTTTGCCTGCACTGCAGCAAATTGCTGATTTGCTAGTTGATGATAAAAAACTGGCGCTTGAAGTCCAGTGCAGTCCTCTAAGTATAGAACGGCTGCAGGAACGGACGCTTTCTTACCGCCTGCATGGCTATCAGGTCCTCTGGCTCTTGGGGCGAAAACTTTGGCTCAAGGATGCCTTAACCCGCCTGCAGAAGGATTTTCTCTATTTTAGTAAAAATATGGGCTTTCATCTTTGGGAGCTGGATCAGCAAAAACAAGTTCTGCGTCTCAAATACCTGATTCACGAAGATCTGCATGGAAAAGTCCAGCACAAGACCAAGACCTTTCCATTTGGTCAAGGTAGGTTTTTGGATATTTTGCGTTTGCCCTTTCAAAAGCAGAAGATGAACAGCTTTCTGGCCCAGCAAGATCCACAGATATGCAATTATATACGCCGTCAGCTTTATTACCAGCAGCCTAGATGGATGCGGCTGCAGGCCCAGCTCTATCAGGCTGGCGATAATCTCCTGACTAAGTCGGCAGAGGATTTCTATCCGCAGGTTAGGCCGATACAGGCTGCCTCTTTCTGTCAGATAAGTACTGACCTGACAGACTATTATCAGCAGTTTGAGAACTATTATGCCAATCTCCAGCAAAAAAATCTGCAAATTGTTTATTCACCGGCCTTTTATGAGATGACAAGAGAAAATTGCTAAGTATCGTTAGTTTCCCATTGATGAAGCTATAAACTTTTAGCTATCCTTTCAGTTTTAGAATATTTGAGAATCCTGTATAATATAATAAAGTAATAAGTTAGACAGTTAAAAATTCTAAATCGTGCTAATTCAGCTAGCTTTAGAAAATATGAGAAGTGAAAGGTGCTATCATTAAGAAAATTTTTGTCATTTTTCTGACTATCATAACGATTAGCTCGGCTATGTTTTTAGGAGGGTGCAGTATGATAAACAGTCGGTCAGAGAAAGAAAATGAAAATAGTCAGATGATTAAACTTGTAGAAAGCAAAGAGGCTGAAAAAGCATTTTATCATTGGTTCACTTATGTTGATCCTCAAGCATTTAAAAAAGAAGGCTTTATACAAAGTTATGAAATAGATAGAAACTCAATTTCAAAAAATCCAATGAGCGGGATAGATTTCGATATTATAATAAATGGAGATTCTGATTTTATTATTAGCTGCAATATAAATAAAAATAGTGATGGAGAGATAGAAAGCACAAGTGCCACTTATTCTGATAAGTTATCTCAAGCATTGGAAAGATAGGAGTTTGGCATAGTATTAATAGATGACGAAAAATTAAATGATAAGCAACATGTGGATTTTACATTAAAAAAATATCATATTGATTCGAAAACTAAAGATGTGGTAATTAGGGAAGAGGGGAGTGAAATCTAAATTGGCACGGTCTCCCAAATTTACGACAATATTAAGGGTGAGAGAGAATGAGTTTTTGTCTTCATAACTCTTTATCCGTACTGGAGTACTTGAAACTTCTAAAAAATAGTATAACGATGATAAGATAAAACATTAATCTAAATCCATTTTCCCATTTTCGTTAGGACGTCAGTTTGAGCAAAGAAGAGAAACGAAAGGAGCCATTATGAAGAAAATTTTTGTCACTTTTCTGAGTATCATAACGATTAGTTCGGCTATGTTTTTAGGAGGGTGCAGTATGATAAACAGTCGTTCTGAAAAAGAAGAAATGATTCAGATTGCAGAGAGTAAAAAGATGAAGAGTGTTATTGAGGAAGGGCTGAAAAAGATTGACCCTCAAGCATTAACACCTGAAGGGAAAATTAAAAGTTATGAAATTAATAAGAAGTCACTAACTCAGAACCCAATGGGAGGATTAATGTTTGATTTAATCATTAATGGTGACGAAGAAGTAACACTAGGATATGTCATTGGAGAGGACGAAAATGGGAAATTTCACAGAGATGGGACTGTGTGGTCACCGAAGCTTACAAAACTAATGGATGAAGAAAATGTAAATGGCAATGAAGAATAAGGTTTTTCTAGATAACTTCCTAACAATGATTGCGCTATTATGTTCTTTGGAAAAATAGTATAATAATTAATATAAAAAATTAATCTAAATTCGCCTTCTCGTTTTTGTTAAGGAATCGATTTTATCAAAGATGAGAAGCGAAAGGAGTCATTATGAAGAAAATTTTTGTCATTTTTCTGTGTATTATCACGGTCAGTTCAGGCATTATTTTAGGAGGCTGCAGTATGCCAAGCAGTCGGTCGGAAAAAGAAGAAATGATCCAGATTGCGGAAAGTACAAAAATGAAGAAGGCGATTGAGAAAGAGTTGAGAGAACTGGATCCTAAAGCTCTGACAGCAGAAGGGAAGATTAAAACGTATAAAATTGAAAATAATAAATTAGATTTCAATCCGATGGGAGGATTAGACATCTATTTAATAATTAATGATAATAAGAAGTTTGAATTAGACATGACTTTTCAAGAAAATTCAACTACTGGCGAATACGAGACGGGTGGTTATGGCATGTCTCCGGAATTTAACGAGCTAATTAGAGGAGAAAAGTAATACGCCTCATTATAAAAAAACTATTGATGGTAGCGAATATACAGATAAACAACTTGTTGAAGCTTATTTATATGAGTATGAGGGTGTGCATGTTGGTAAAGAATATGATGTAAAAGGGAGGATTATTTAGGCACCGTCTCCCAAATTTATAAAAATATCAAGCGTGATGGAGAACGAGTTTTTGTCTTTACAACTCTTTATCCGTACTGGAGTACTTGAAACTTCTAAAAAATAGTATAAAAATGATAAGATAAAACATTAATCCAAATCCATTTTCCCATTTTCGTTAGGACATCAGTTTGAGTAAAGATAACAAGCTAAAGGAGTCATCATGAAGAAAATTTTTGTCATCTTTCTGAGTATCATCACAATTAGTTCAGCTATGTTTTTAGGAGGTTGCAGTATGCTAAACAGTCGGTCAGAAAAAGAAGAAATGATTCGGATTGCGGAGGGGAAGAAAGCGCAGAGAGCAATAGAAGAATTACTAAGACAGGAAGATCCTAAAGCATTGACAGAGGAGGGGATTATAAAAGAATATTCAATTAACAAAAATGAATTAGACTATAATCCAATGGGTGGCTTAATAGTTGAGCTTATAATAAACGATGACTCGGAATTAACAATTACCACAACATTGGTGGAAGAGTCAGATGGGAAGCTAGAACATACAGGTTATGTAATCTCTGGTGAACTCGCAAAGAAGTTGAGGGGAGAATGACATGACAAATGATAAAGCGTTTAGTGATAGGAAAAATGAACTCTTTGGAATCTAATTTTTGTTTGGTCAGGAATTAGGTTCAAAGAGTTTTTTTATTAATTAAGTCTGTCTGCCTAGCTACTATGTGATTTTGGTACTTGAGTTTTATAAAAAGTAGAATTTTGTGATAGAATAGGGGAGTCGGAGGATTTTTTTATGGCAAAACAAAGAAATGAAATTGAAGAAAAATATACCTGGGATTTGAGTACTATTTTCCCAACAGATGAAGCCTTTGAAGCGGAATTGGCGCAGGTTTCAGAAGAAGTGAAGAAAGCAGCTAGTCTGGCTGGGCATTTGCTGGATTCAGCGGATAGTCTCTTAACAACGACTGAAGTGCAACTGAACTTGATGCGTCGTATTGAAAAGCTTTATTCTTATGCTCATATGAAGAATGACCAGGATACACGTGTGGCTAAGTACCAAGAGTATCAGGCTAAAGGCATGACTCTTTACAGCGATTTTGGTCAAAGCTTTGCCTTCTACGAGCCCGAATTTATGGCGATTACAGAAGAACAGTACCAAGCTTTCCTAGCTGAGAAGCCAGCCCTGCAGCTGTACCAGCATTATTTTGACAAGCTTTTGAAAAAGAAAGCCCACATCCTGACACAGCGCGAAGAGGAGCTATTGGCCGGTGCTGGTGAAATTTTTGGGGCAGCGGGCGAAACCTTTTCTATTTTGGATAATGCAGATATCGTCTTTCCTATAGTGCATGATGAAGATGGAAATGAAGTTCAGCTCAGCCACGGTAACTATATCACCCTGGTCGAGTCTAAGAACCGAGAAGTCCGTAAGGAAGCTTACGAGGCTCTCTACAGAGTATACGAGCAGTATCAGCATACCTATGCTAAGACTCTGCAGACCAATGTCAAGGTTCACAATTACAATGCGAAAGTCCGCAAGTTTTCATCTGCCCGTGAAGCAGCCTTGTCAGCGGACTTCATTCCAGAAAGTGTTTATGACAGCTTAGTTTCAGCTGTCAATAAGCATTTGCCTCTTTTGCAGCGTTATATTGCTTTACGAGCAAAGATTTTAGGCATTTCTGATTTGAAGATGTATGATATGTACACACCTTTGTCAGAGACAGACTACAAGTTCACTTATGAGGAAGCCTTGGCTAAGTCTGAGGAAGTCCTGGCAATTCTGGGTGAGGATTATCTGAGCCGAGTGAAGACAGCTTTTTCAGAGCGCTGGATTGATGTTCATGAAAATCAAGGCAAGCGCTCAGGGGCATACTCTGGCGGTTCTTATGACACCAACGCCTTTATGTTGCTCAACTGGCAGGACACGCTGGATAATCTCTTTACCTTGGTGCACGAGACAGGCCACAGTATGCACTCCAGCTACACCCGTGAGACCCAGCCTTATGTCTATGGAGACTATTCTATCTTCCTAGCTGAGATTGCTTCGACGACCAATGAAAACATCCTGACAGAAAAGCTCTTGGAAGAAGTAGAAGATGATGCTACCCGCTTTGCTATCCTCAATCACTTCTTGGATGGCTTTAGAGGTACGGTCTTCCGTCAAACCCAGTTTGCTGAGTTTGAACATGCTATCCACAAGGCTGACCAAGAAGGTCAAGTCTTGACCGGCGAGTTTCTCAATGAGCTCTACGCTGACTTGAACGAAAAATACTATGGACTGAAAAAAGAAGACAATCCACAGATTCAGTACGAATGGGCTCGGATTCCTCATTTCTACTATGATTACTATGTTTTCCAATATTCGACAGGATTTTCAGCGGCTTCTGCCTTGGCTGAAAAGATTGTCCATGGCAGTCAGGAAGACAAGGATAAGTATCTGGACTATCTGAAAGCTGGGAACTCTGACTATCCGCTCAATGTCATCAAAAAAGCAGGTGTGGATATGGAAAAGGAAGACTACCTAAATGCTGCTTTTTCTGTCTTTGAGCGTCGTCTGGATGAATTTGAAGCCTTGGTAGAAAAGTTGGGACTGGCATAAGATGGTCGAGACTTATAATCAAAACTCTAATCCCAATATGCGCCGGCCAGTGGTCAAAGAAGAAGTCGTAGACTTTATGAGACAGCGTCTCCAGCCGGTCACTGGTGGACTCAAGGAGCTGGAGGATTTCGCCAGAGCTGAAAATGTGCCAGTGATTCCCCATGAGACAGTGGCTTACTTCCGCCTGCTAGTCGAAAGTTTCCAACCAAAGAAGATTTTAGAAATCGGTACTGCTATTGGTTTTTCGACCCTTTTGATGGCAGAACATGCTCCTCAGGCTCAGATTACGACTATTGACCGCAATCCAGAGATGATTGAGCTGGCCAAGGCTAATTTTGCTAAGTATGACAGCCGTCAGCAGATCACCCTGCTGGAAGGGGATGCGGTGGATCTGCTTGAGACACTGGAGGATTCCTACGACCTTGTCTTTATGGACTCTGCCAAGTCCAAGTATGTGGTCTTTCTGCCCCAAGTCCTCAAGCGCCTTAATCCTGGTGGCCTGGTCCTCATTGATGATGTCTTTCAAGGAGGAGATGTTGCCAAGCCTTTTGAAGAAATTAAGCGTGGTCAACGAGCTATTTACCGAGGACTGCACAGTCTTTTTGACGCAACTTTGGACAGTCCAGATTTAACTTCCAGTCTGCTTCCCTTGGGAGATGGTCTGCTTATGATTAGAAAAAAATGACATCTCTGATTTTTTCCTAATTTCCAAAAATTTTTAGTAAAATTTAAGATATCAATTCAAATTTGTGCTACAATAGAAAACGTGAACTTTTAAGAATAAGGAGTCAATATAAAATGAAGAAAAAAATATTTGCAGGAGCTGTGACACTCTTGTCAGTCGCTGTATTAGCAGCATGTTCTAACTCAGAAGGCAAGGACATCGTGACCATGAAAGGAAACACGATTACTGTCAATGAATTTTACGATCAAGTGAAAAACAATGGTGCAGCTCAGCAGGTCTTGCTGCAGATGGCTATCAAAGACATCTTTGAAGAAAAATACGGCAAAGACGTCAAAGACAAGGATGTTAAGGATGCTTTCGAAAAGTCTAAAACTGCTTACGGTACAGCTTTTGCCCAAGTCTTGGCTCAAAACGGATTGACCGAAGATGCCTACAAGGAGCAAATCCGCACCAATATGCTGGTAGAGCATGCTGTTAAGAAGGCTGCTGAAAAAGAGCTGACTGACGAAAACTACAAGGCTGCCTTTGAAAACTACACGCCAGAAGTAACAGCTCAAATCATTAAGGTTGACAGCGAAGACAAAGGTAAGGAAGTCCTTGAAAAAGCTAAAGCTGAAGGAGCAGACTTCAGTCAAATCGCTAAGGAAAACTCTACCGATGCTGCCACTAAGGAAAAAGGCGGAGAAATCAAGTTTGACTCTGGCTCTACTGATGTTCCAGATGCTGTCAAAAAAGCTGCCTTTGCTTTGGAAGAAAATGGCGTTTCAGACCTTGTGACTGTGCCAGATTCACAGTATTCAGCAAGCTACTATATTGTTAAGCTGGTCAAGAAGTCAGAGAAATCTTCTAACTGGAAAGACTACAAAGATAAACTGAAAAAGATTATCATTGCACAAAAAGAAAAAGATACTAGCTTTATCCAAAGCGTTGTAGCTAAAGAGCTGAAAGATGCCAACATCAAGGTTAAGGACAGTGCTTTCCAATCTGTCTTTGCTCAGTATATTGAAACGACAGGTTCTTCAACTTCTTCATCAAGTGCTGCCAGCAGCTCAAAGACTTCTGAATCTAGCTCAGCAGCTGAAAGCAGTTCAGAAGAAGCTTCATCCTCAGCCGCAGAATAAGGTTGACGAAAAGACAATAAGCAAGTATAATAAGACTGGTGAGAATTGATTTTTCAAGTTCTTAGTTCAGAGAATTGGCGGTGCTGCGAGCCATCTGAGACGGAGAATCATGCTACTCATCTAGCAAAATAGAATACGAAATGAGAATGACAAGTTCATTGAATGAAGGTGGTACCGCGGTTTTTCGCCCTTCGGACAAGGAACTTGTCTTTTATGTTGACTCTGGAGGTAACATAATGAAAACCTATCTTGTCAAACAGAAATTTCGCTTAGGCGGCGAACGCTTTGATATCAAGGACGATCGAGGGAATGTGGATTACCAAGTGGAAGGCTCTTTCTTCCAGATTCCTAAGACCTTTACTATCTATGATAGTCAGGGTCAAATCGTCAGTCGGATTACCAAGACCCTTATAACCCTCCTGCCCCAGTTTGAAATTAAACTCAGCAGCGGGCATAGCTTTTATATCCGTAAGAAATTCTCTTTTTTGCGTGATAAATATAAATTTGATAATTTGGGTCTTCGAGTTGAAGGGAATATCTGGGATTTAAACTTTCGTCTGCTGGATGACAGCAATCAAGTCGTTGCAGAGATTACCAAGGAACTCTTCCATCTAACCTCTACTTATCAGGTGAGTGTCTATGATGTGACTTATTCAGATTTGGTGATTTCCCTCTGTGTCGCTATTGATTATGTTGAAATGCTGGAAAGTTCGTCGTCATAATGCAATTATTTTTAGAAAAAAATTAAGGAGAAAAAGAAATGAAACAAATGTCAAGTGCTCAGGTTCGTCAAATGTGGCTGGATTTTTGGGCAAGTAAAGGTCATGCAGTAGAACCGTCTGTCAGCTTGGTGCCGGTCAACGATCCAACCTTGCTCTGGATTAATTCTGGTGTAGCAACCCTCAAGAAATACTTTGACGGAACCATTATTCCAGAGAATCCTCGGATTACCAATGCTCAAAAGGCCATTCGGACCAACGATATTGAAAATGTCGGAAAGACTGCCCGCCACCATACTATGTTTGAAATGCTGGGCAACTTCTCTATCGGTGATTACTTCCGCGATGAAGCGATTGAGTGGGCTTACGAGCTTTTGACTAGCCCTGAGTGGTTTGATTTTCCCAAAGACAAGCTCTACATGACCTACTATCCAGACGATAAGGACTCTTACAACCGCTGGATTGCTATGGGAGTTGAGCCCAGTCATTTGATTCCGATTGAGGACAACTTCTGGGAAATCGGTGCGGGACCTTCTGGGCCGGATACAGAGATTTTCTTTGACCGAGGTGAGGCTTTTGATCCAGAAAATATTGGGGTCCGTCTCTTAGAAGAAGATATTGAAAACGACCGTTATATCGAAATCTGGAATATCGTTTTGTCACAATTCAACGCTGACCCTGCTGTACCGCGTAGTGAATACAAGGAATTACCACATAAGAACATTGATACGGGCGCAGGTTTGGAGCGTTTGGTCGCTGTTATCCAAGGGGCTAAGACCAACTTTGAGACCGACCTCTTTATGCCAATCATTCGTGAAGTAGAGAAACTGTCTGGCAAGGTCTATGATCAAGATGGCGACAATATGAGTTTCAAGGTTATCGCAGACCATATCCGCTCGCTCTCCTTTGCCATTGGTGATGGCGCACTTCCTGGAAATGAAGGCCGTGGCTATGTCCTTCGTCGTCTGCTTCGTCGTGCTTCAATGCATGGTCAAAAATTGGGTATCAATGAGCCTTTCCTTTACAAACTGGTTCCAACTGTGGGCAAGATTATGGAAAGCTACTACCCAGAAGTTCTTGAAAAGCAAGACTTTATCGAAAAGATTATCAAGAGTGAGGAAGAATCTTTTGCTCGTACTCTGCACTCTGGTCAACACTTTGCAGAAACAATTGTGGCAGATTTGAAAGCTAAGGGACAAACTGTTATTGCTGGTCAAGATGCCTTTAAACTCTACGATACTTACGGTTTTCCGCTGGAGTTGACCGAAGAAATCGCTGAAGAAGCAGGCATGACTGTGGATCGTGCTGGCTTTGAAGCGGCTATGAAAGAGCAGCAGGATCGGGCGCGTGCTTCTGTCGTCAAGGGCGGCTCAATGGGGATGCAAAATGAAACCCTGCAGGCCATCACTGTAGAGAGTGTCTTTAACTACGAAAAAGAAGAGCTAACTGCTGAACTCCTTGCTATTGTAGCAGATGATGCAGCAGTGGAGTCTGTTGAGTCAGGGACAGCTGCCCTCATCTTTGCAGAAACGCCATTCTATGCAGAAATGGGTGGTCAGGTGGCCGACCACGGTCAAATCTTTGATGGAGCAGGCAATTTGGTAGCGCAAGTTACGGATGTGCAAAAGGCACCAAATGGTCAGCCACTGCATACTGTAGAAGTCTTGGATCCTCTGGCTCTGGGTCAAAGCTATAAACTGGAAATTGACCACAGCCGTCGCCACCGTGTTATGAAGAACCATACGGCGACTCACCTCTTACATGCAGCCCTGCATAATGTTCTTGGTAACCATGCAACCCAAGCAGGCTCTCTGAACGAAGTAGAATTCCTGCGCTTTGACTTTACGCATTTCCAAGCAGTGACAGCAGAAGAGCTGCGTGCTATTGAGCAAGAAGTCAATGAGAAAATCTGGGAAGCCCTTGCCATTGAGACAGTAGAGACAGATATTGACACAGCTAAGAAAATGGGTGCCATGGCGCTCTTTGGCGAAAAGTATGGTAAAGAAGTTCGCGTCGTAACCATCGGTGACTACTCTGTCGAGCTTTGCGGAGGAACGCACGTAGGCAACACTTCTGAAATCGGTATTTTCAAGATTGTCAAAGAAGAGGGGATCGGATCCGGAACTCGTCGTATCTTGGCGGTCACCAGCAAGGAAGCTTTCACAGCCTATCGTGAGGAAGAGGAGGCGCTCAAGGCTATCGCAGCAACCCTTAAGGCACCGCAAATCAAGGAAGTGCCTCACAAGGTAGAAGCGTTGCAAGAGCAGCTACGTCAACTCCAAAAAGAGAATGCAGAGCTCAAGGAAAAGGCAGCAGCAGCGGCCTCTGGTGAAGTCTTCAAGAATGTTCAAGAAGCAAATGGACATAGCTTTATTGCTAGTCAGGTCTCTGTTTCTGATGCAGGTGCCCTGCGTACCTTTGCGGACACTTGGAAGCAGAAGGACTATTCAGATGTTCTTATACTGGTCGCAGCAATTGGTGACAAGGTCAATGTTCTTGCAGCCAGCAAGACCAAGGACATCCATGCTGGTAATCTGATTAAGGAATTGGCACCGATTGTAGATGGTCGAGGCGGCGGTAAGCCAGACATGGCTATGGCCGGCGGCAGCAAGCAATCAGCTATTCCAGACCTGCTAGCAGCAGTTGCTGAGAAGTTGTAATATTAGATAACAGATAGATGAAAAGGTCTGCTCTTTGGGCAGATCTTTTTTTGTACTCTTAGCTCTCTTACTTCTCTATATGAGAAGCAAATAGGCTACTTTTCGGCAAGAAATTATGAATTGTTTTAGAATAAATAATGATATTTTCAAAAATATTGCATAAAAATACAGAAAATACTTGACAAAGGGAAAATATACGAGTAAAATAAAACGCATATTTATACGGAGGTGTTTTAAAAATATGCGAATTTCGATTGTAGGAATTACTGGTTACTCAGGAATGGAACTCCTCCGTATTTTACTGCAACATCCGAAGGCAGAAGTCGTTTCCCTTCATGCCAGCCAAGATATGGAGGCTCCTGTGTCAGAGTTTTATCCTCATTTGAAGGGGATTTGCGACCTGAAAATAGAAGCTTTTGACAGTCAAGAAATTATGCGACGAGCAGATCTTGTTTTCTTTGCAACGTCAAGCGGAGTGGCTAAAGATTTGTCAAAAGACTTTGTAGAAGCAGGATTTCCAGTCATTGACCTATCTGGCGATCATCGTTTGCCAGGGAATATTTATAAAAAATGGTATCAGAAAGAGCCAGCTGAAGTCCATGTTCAAAAAGAGTTTATTTATGGACTGTCTGAATTTACAGATATCAGAGGGAAGCGATTTATTGCCAATCCCGGCTGCTATGCGACAGCTACAGAGTTGGCCTTGATTCCTTTGCTGCAGGCTCAGGCGATTGAGCTTGACTCCATTATTGTCGACGCCAAGAGCGGTTTGACAGGGGCAGGGAAAAATCCAGCTGCATCCAGCCATTTTGTCCATGTGCATGACAATTATGTGACTTACAAGCTGAATCAGCATCAGCATATTCCAGAGATTGTGCAGCAGTTGCAGCGTTTTGATAAGAGATTGCAGCAGATTCAGTTTTCAACTTCCCTTATTCCGCTCAATCGTGGCATCGTGGCGACAGTTTATAGTAAGTTGAAAGCCCCTTTGACTCGAGAAGAGCTGGCTGCTATTTACCAAGATTGCTATCAGGACAAGCCTTTTGTCCGTATCCAAGCAGCTCTGCCGAATCTGCACCAGGTTGTAGGTACTAATTATACAGATATTGGTTTTGACTATAATCCTGTGACAAATATTTTAACTGTAGTGGCTGTGCTGGATAACCTGATTAAGGGGGCTGCTGGTCAGGCGGTTCAAAATATGAATCTGATGCTGGGCTTTCCCGAAAAAGATGGCCTGCTCAGTCAACCGTCCTATGTCTAGATGAGAAAGGGTTAGATATGAAGATTATTGATGGAACGATTGCCAGTCCGCTAGGCTTTTCAGCTGACGGTTTACACGCTGGCTTTAAGAAAAAGAAGTTGGATTTTTGCTGGATTGTATCAGAAGTACCGGCCAGTGTGGCAGGAGTCTATACGACCAATAAGGTCATTGCTGCTCCGCTTCTAGTGACCAAAGCATCAATTCAAAAGAGCCAGAAATTGCAGGCAATAGTGGTTAATTCTGGTGTTGCCAATTCCTGTACAGGCCAGCAGGGGCTGGACGCCGCCTATGAAATGCAGCGTTTGACTGCCCAAAAGCTGAAGATTGAGCCTGACTTGGTTGGTCTGGCTTCTACAGGAGTCATCGGCGAGCAGCTTCCAATGAATGCTCTGAAAAATGGTCTGTCACAGATTCTGGTGAGTGGCAAGGCAGAAGATTTTGCTGAGGCTATCTTGACGACGGATACTTGTACCAAGACCTGTGTAGTCACAGAAGAGTTTGGCTCAGACCTGGTGACTATGGCGGGAGTAGCCAAGGGCTCGGGCATGATTCATCCGAATATGGCGACTATGCTGGCCTTTATCACCTGTGATGCCAATATTTCCAGTGCTACCTTGCAAAAGGCTCTCAGTCAGCATGTGGAGACGACTTTCAACCAAATCACGGTGGATGGCGATACATCGACTAATGACATGGTATTAGTCATGGCAAATGGCTGCCGACAAAACGAAGAAATTCTACCAGATACGGAAGAATTTGAAAAGTTTTCTAAGATGCTCCGCTATCTTATGGCTGACTTGGCTAAGAAAATTGCCAAGGATGGCGAGGGAGCGACCAAGCTGATTGAAGTTAATGTGCTGCATGCCAAGGATGAACAGAGCGGCCGTATGATTGCTAAGAGTGTCGTTGGCTCTAGCTTGGTCAAAACGGCTATTTTTGGTCAAGATCCCAATTGGGGACGAATCTTAGCAGCTATCGGCTATGCGGGAGCAGATGTCTCGGTAGATAATATTGATATTTGGATTGAGGGGATTCCAGTTATGCAGGCTTCTAGCCCTGTGGCTTTTGACCCCGAGGAAACAAGTGATGCCATGGCTGGGGAGCTGCTGACCTTGACCATTGACCTACACGATGGGGAAGCTGAAGCTCAGGCCTGGGGCTGCGATCTATCCTATGATTATGTGAAAATCAACGCCCTCTATAGAACTTAAGGAGAAATGCAATGAAAGATGTGATTGTTATAAAAATTGGCGGTGTTGCTGCGCAAAAGCTGTCTACTAAGTTTATCAAGCAAATGCAAGCGTGGATAGCAGCTGGTAAGAAAATCGTGGTCGTTCACGGGGGTGGTCTGGTCATAAACCAACTTATGAAAGAGCGCCAGCTGCCTACTCGTAAGGTTAAGGGGTTGCGAGTGACAGCTAAGTCTGATTTACCCATTATTGAGCAGGCTTTGCTAGGTCAAGTCGGCCGGACGTTGACACAAGAACTGAACGACTCAGATATTGAAAGCCTTCAGCTGGTTTCTCATTTGGGAAAGACAGTTTCGGCAGATTTTATCAATAAAGACCTCTATGGCTATGTCGGTCAGGTGACGGCGATTCAAACTGCCTATCTAGAGCAGCTGCTAGCTGAGGACATAGTCCCAGTGCTAGCTTCGCTAGGAGAAAATGCAGCTGGCGAGCTCTTAAATATCAATGCAGACTATCTTGCTGCGGCAGTTGCTAGTAGTTTGCAGGCAGAGAAGCTGATCTTGATGACAGATATAGAAGGGGTTCTAGAGGACAAAAAAGTTCTGCCCCAGATTCTGACCAGTCAGGTGTCCAAGAAGATTCAGACAGGTGTCATCAAGGGCGGCATGATTCCTAAGATTGAGAGTGCTGTCCAGACTGTGCTTTCCGGTGTCGGGCAGGTTCTGATTGGTGACAATCTTTCGACAGGCACCTTGATAGCAGAGGGATAACGATGACTTATTTATTTGAAAACTACAAGAGGGCACCTATTGAGTTTGTTAAAGCAGAGGGCTCCTATCTGATTGACAGTGAGGGAAAGGCTTATTTGGACTTTTCATCGGGGATTGGCGTAACCAATCTTGGCTTTCACCCGCAGGTTCAGCAGGCTTTGCTCCAGCAAGCAGGGCGCATCTGGCATAGTCCCAATCTCTATCTTAGCTCTCTGCAAGAGCAGGTGGCTCAGGAACTGGCAGTTTCTTATAATTATTTGGCATTTTTCTGCAATAGCGGAGCAGAAGCCAATGAAGCTGCTATTAAGCTAGCCCGCAAAGCTACTGGCAAGCAAGGTATTATCACTTTTCAGCAATCCTTTCACGGTCGGACCTTTGGTGCTATGGCCGCAACAGGACAGGATAAGATCAAGAAAGGATTTGGTGATGGTGTGCCCCATTTCAGCTATGCGGTTTACAATGATCTAGCTAGCGTAGAAAAGTTGGTCAATCAGGATACGGCAGCTGTCATGCTGGAATTGGTCCAAGGAGAATCGGGGGTTCGTCCAGCAGAAGTAACCTTTGTCAAAAACTTGGCTGATTTTTGCCGACGAGAGGAGATTTTGCTGATTGTTGATGAGGTCCAGACAGGTATGGGGCGCACGGGTCAGCTTTATTCCTTTGAGCATTATGGGATTATACCGGATATTGTTACACTGGCTAAGGGGCTGGCCAATGGCTTGCCCGCTGGCGCTCTATTAGGAAAATCTAGCTTGGCTCCGGCTTTTGGACCTGGCAGTCATGGTTCTACCTTTGGTGGCAATAAATTAGCCATGGCAGCTGCCTTGGAGACTTTGCATATCATGAAAGAGGCAGGCTTTCTGGAAGAAGTCAGATCTAAGAGTGATATCTTATTGGAGCAGCTGCAGCTTGCTTTTCAGAATCATCCAAAGATTTCTGCTGTTCGCGGTCTGGGCATGATGATTGGGATTGAAACAAGTGTCAGTCTGTCAAAGGTTGTTGAAGCCGCTCGTCAGAAGGGCTTGATTATCCTGACAGCCGGAGAGAATGTTATCCGTCTCCTGCCGCCTTTGACTATCAGCAGGGAGGAAATTCAGCAGGGGATTGCTGTTTTAAAAGAAGTGTTTTATGAAGTTGATGAATAAAGGAAAAGAATTCAGTTTGAGCTGGATTCTTTTTTGTCTATGATAATGGTGTTTTTGACAATGATTATTATTTTTTTGACAAAGATACTTGTCAAAAAGAAAAGAATCTGTTACAATGATTTTATCCAAGGGAGAATAATAAATAAGGAGTTTATGATGCAGCTTAGAAATCGACTCAAGGAGTTGAGGGCGCGTGACGGTCTCAACCAGACAGAACTGGCTAAGCTGGCCGGTGTTTCCAGGCAGACAATCAGCCTTATAGAGAGAGGCGAATATACCCCATCGATTGTGATTGCCCTTAAGATCGCCCATATTTTCAATGAAAACGTTGAGAATGTCTTTCGGCTGGTGGAGGAAGCAGAATGAAGAACCAATTAAGATTCATTTCAACAGGAGCTAAAACAGTCCTTCAGCCTCAGCATTCTTGTATCATCTATTGTAAAAAAATAAAGGAGAAGAAGTCGTGAAAGAGCAAAAACGTATATCTAAACAGAAAAGAGTTTTATATAATGTCCTTATATTGCTAGCTGGAGCTTTTATAGGTGGTCTGTCTATTTTGTTTTCTGAAACTGGTCTGCTAAAAAACATAAGTTGGTCGACTATTTTTACTGTTCAACTGCTGCGCCAGTTAGGTCGGGCTAGTCTTATCATCCTCTATCCATTGGTCTTTTTCTTGATTTATCGGACTCGTAAATACAATGAAGCCTATGAAAAAGAAGCAGATGAGGATAAGAATTATGAATGGTACCGGCTAACCTTTAAAAATCTGGAATATGCGGGCATTGTCTTTAATATCAGCAGTGCTATCGTTCTTTTTACGATTTTAGTTGGAGTTGTTTATATCGAGAATATCACTAATCATAAGAGCCCGCTTCAGTGGAGTCTTATAGATTATGCGATTGCCTTTCTTTATATTATTTTGCAAGTTGTCTTTTTAAAGACAGTTCAGAAGGTGCGGCACTATAAGCTATCAGCCTTTCCGACTACTGAGGAAATAAAAGAATTTGTGCTCTCTTATGATGAGTCAGAGCTGCAAGCCAATTATGAACAGTGCTATCTTATTCTCTTCAATGTAAATCAGAGACTTCTGCCAATCCTCTATATTGTTTTAGGGATAGTGGGAACTTTCACCCCCCTCAATGTCGTTTCCGGTTTTGTCGTCCTAGTGGTGATCCATATCTATATCAATCTTATGTATTATCCAATGGTAAGAAAATATTTCAAATAAGCTTATTTCCCGATGAAAGGCGGAAATTATGAAACTACTGAAAGAACTTGATTTTATCCATAATAAAAAGGTCAATCTGGCTCTGAATATAACGGCAGTGTTGCTGATCTTCCCTTTTCTAGCTCTCTTTACCTGGATTGCTATTCTGATGTATGGCAAGGGTAGCGAAGTTTTTCATTTTTTTGACTTACTCTACCTCCTTGTTCTAATGGTCATCCATGAGCTGATTCACGGCTTTTTCTTCAAGGTCTTGGGGGATGAAAATACCAAGGTCAAGTTTGGTTTTAAAAGCGGCATGGCCTATGCGACCAGTCCAGGCAGTCGTTACAGTCGGAAAAGGATGCTCGTCATCATCCTGGCACCTTTCTTTCTGATTAGCCTAGTCCTGACCTTGATCTATGCCTTGCATATTCTGACTGCAACCTCTTATATCGTTCTTGCTAGCTTCCATGCAGCCGGCTGTGCAGGAGATTTTTTCCTCGCTGCCACTATTCTCCAGCAGAAGGGAGATATTGCTGTTGAGGATACGGAAGTCGGTATCAATATTTATCAGAAGGAGAATACAAAATGAACAACTTCAAATCAACTGCTTTAGGACTTGTAAAATGGATAGGCTTAATTGCTCTTAGCCTCCTTATAAATGTTGCTCCTATGCTATTCTTGAGACTCGGGAAGAATTTACCTATTTATGCAGAAATCTTATTGGTAGCCTTGTATCTGATTTTAGTTTTCCTGATTTTTCGTAGCTTGTGGCGGCGTTATCAGAAGCGTGTGCCTGAAGAAAAGAAGAAATTCAAACTGTCTGGCAAGGACATCGGTTTTGCTTTTCTATTCTTTTTCCTTGCTAGAGTGGCTGCTATTGTCGGTGTTTATCTCAATCTCATCCTGAGCGGCAATTCCCAGACCAGTAATGACAGTGCCATACAAGGGCTAGGGGGAATGATGTCTTCGCAGCATATCTTTTTTGCCTTGCTCTTTGTTGCAACGATTGCCTTTATCGCTCCTATCATGGAAGAATTAATTTTCCGCGGTTTTGGTACTGCCTTCTTTTTCAAGAATAATCAAAAAGTTTTGTCTGCTATTGTGACTTCTGTGGTCTTTACCCTGCCTCATATCACCCAATTGACAGAGTTTCCAATTTATTTTGCACTTGGACTGGTTTTATATTTATCCTATGCTCGTCGGGAGAATATAAAAGATTCCATGTTGGTTCATATCCTGAACAATCTCCCTATGGCTATAATACTGCTGCTAGCTATGTTTAAGTAAATCAATCTATAAGGAATCACTATGAAATTAAAAACCTTCTTTACTAATTTTGGCCTTTATATACTTGTTCTCTTGGCCTATTTCTATATATTTTCGGCTATAGTTCTCTTCACCATAGGTTCTCTGACAGGAGGAACTTCTCAACTATTGATTTTGCCGATTTTTGTCATACTTGCAAGTCTCTATTCTTTTGCCATGTGGAAATGGTACCAGAAAGATTTGAAACTGGAAATCAAAAATACCAAGCTGACCAGTTCTATCTGGCTTCCCAGCGCCCTCTTGCTTGCTTTTCTCATCTTCCAGCAGCTCGTTCCTATTGAATCTTCTGCCAATCAGAACACTGCTGTACAATTGATTCAGCAGCAGCCAGCCTTTGCCTTCCTATACATGGTAATCTTTGCTCCTATTCTCGAGGAGTTGCTGACACGAGGATTTTTGGCTAAGTTTCTCTTTCCTGACCAAAATAGCTTGGCGAAAATCCTGCTCTATTTAACCGTATCTGCCAGCTTTTTCTCTCTTCTGCACATGCCAGGCAATCTTGTCCAGTTTCTGGTTTACTTCATCTTGGGAGCTATCTTTGGCATAGGATATCTAGCTAAGAAGGATCTTCGCTACTCAATGGGGCTACATTTGGCCAATAATCTAATTGCCTTTGTTCTCATTGTCTTCTTTTAATAGAAAAACTAAATATAAGACAGCACTTCTAAACTTAGGCAGAAAAGTCTAACGGCAGAAGTGTTTTTCTGTGGAATGGATTTTAACTACTAAACTGCTGTTCTGGTCTTTCGAAAGCCAGCAGATTCAAATTCTTGTGAAAGTGTTTTCCAGATGGTATAATGAGCTATCAAATGAAAAGAGGTTTCTTTATGTCTAAAGTCCTATTAATTGTCAACCCTAGCTCGGGAGGCGAAAAAGCCAAGTCCTACGAAGACTTGGCAAGGGAAAAGCTGGCAGAATGTTTCGATGAGGTAGTGGTCAAGCATACTGAAAAAGGCGGAGACGCAGCAGCTTTTGCTAAGCAAGCCGCAGAAGACCATTATGATAGCGTCTTTGTCATGGGTGGCGATGGAACTGTCAATGAAGGAATCAGTGGTCTGGCTGAACTAGACTATCGTCCGACCTTTGGTTTCTTTCCACTTGGTACGGTCAATGACTTGGCGCGTGCTCTCGGCATTCCCCTAGACGCTGAAGAAGCCATCCAGAATCTGGATATTAACAAAGTCAAGCCACTTGATATCGGCAAGATTAATGACCAGTACTTTATGAATGTGGTTGCCATTGGAACTATTCCAGAGTCGATCAACAATGTAGATTCTGAAGACAAGACCAAGTGGGGTAAGTTTGCCTACTTTATCTCTGGTTTCAAGCAGTTGATGGATACTAGTTTTTACGAATTTCACTTGAAGATTGATGGAGAAGAGCGCACGATAAAGAGCAGCACACTCTTGATTGGCTCTACCAACTCAATCGGAGGTTTCGAGAGCATTCTCCCTGAAGCCACTGTCAATGACGGCTTGCTCCATCTCTTGTATCTTAAGGATAAAAATCTCTTGGACACCTTGGTTTCTGTACCGGATTTGATTTCGGGCAATGGTGAAGAAAGTGATAATATCGAGTATCTGACCTTTAAGGAAATCACAGTTGAGTTGGCTGATGCAAACGCAGAGCTTAGTGTCAACGTTGACGGAGATGAGGGCGACCAATTGCCAGTAACGATTCGTGTCTTGCCATCTCACTTGAATGTTTATTGCTAGTTTTTTGTGTTTAGGCTTAAAAAAAGAATATGGTAGAAGGACTCCAAACTTTTAAGTTTGGGGTCCTTTAATACTTGTAATATACTAATTTTTAGATTTACATGCTTTTCTCAAGTGATGGCGGACGTCAGCGACCTCCTGCAGAGTTCCATGACTAACTATTGAGCCTAAGGTCTCAATAGCTCCGCACTACCTAACTGTTGCATCAGTTAGGTAGATTTCATCACTGAGAAAAGGAAGTAATCTTTTTGGAATTTTATTAGTAAAATCTTTCCAATTATGCTACAATAAATCTAGAATAACATGATAACATAGCCAAAAGTTTCCTGATTTATTTGGGAGGGGAATTGACGATGCAAGGAAAAGAATTTGGACAGCATTTGAAACAGCTTCGATTAAATAGGGGCTGGACCAAGGAGCAATTGTGTGGTGATGAGTCAAAGCTTTCTATACGGCAGTTAACGCGTTTGGAGTCCGGCATTTCCCAGCCGACTCTCTCTACTTTAGAATATCTGGCTTCCTGTCTAGAGGTTGATTTGGCAACCTTGATAGGAAGTAAAAAAGAAGATGCCGCTCTACCTGCTGATTACCAGCGCTTGAAGTATAAGCTGATTCGCACGACCACTTATGGCAACTCTGAAGTCTTGTCCGAATTGGAGCATATCATAGATGAGATTTTTGAAGTTTATTACGATGATTTGCCAGAAGCTGAGCAGAATGTAATGGATATCTTGCAATCAAAGATTTATACTTATACTTCTGAGAAATTCCATAAGTATGGAATGACTCTCTGTCAAAAAATCGAGTCTTTTTAAGTTTTTGAGCACCAGTGAAGGGGACTTTTTCCAAGTCGGGGCACTTCAGACAAAAAGGGGGTAAAAACTTAAATGATTTTAAAAATCGAATATTTTTCTTGACAATGCCTATCAATCAGTCGAATCAAATATTCAATCCCTGACTGATTGATCTTAAATTGTTTTGATAATGATTTGATAGTTGCACCATTTTTTCGCAAGTGATAGATTTGAATCTTGTCTTCATAGTTTAATTTCATAAAAATAACACCCCAAAAGTTAGATTTTTCTTGTCTAACTTTTGGGGTGCAGTTCATTTCTAGGTTTTTTCTTTTCCTTTTACGAATAATAAACTATAGGAAAGAAAAATGAATTTTTTAAATATTGAACTTATAAGAATTGAAGGTACTAACGTTTTGAACTCTGGGTAGAAGTGACTTACAGTGTACCGATACTAAAGAATGTATACAAGGTTAAGTGATTACTCCTATTAGTTTTTAAGATAGAAGATAAGGAGTTACTAGATTACATGGTATCAACTCTTAAGTATCGTGATCTAGTGCTTCATTCGGTGGATATGCATAACTTGGAGAAACAGTATAGACAAAAGTAATAATTTTGATAAAATTATATTAAAAAATACTTTAATATATCGAGGTTAGCATGGATAAAAAAGAAAACCAATCAATTTTGGAATTAAAAGAAAAACTTAATTCTCCATGGATTTTTCAAGGTCTAGATAAAGAAAGAAGAAATGTGGAGGTAGAGAAGAAGTTAATTCTTGATGCAAATTTGGATTTTATAAATGTAGTAACTGATCTTTATACAGTAGAAGCACTGCATAAGGATGTTAGCAAACACTTAGAAGAAAAAAGTGCTAATAGAATAATTAGAGAAACTTCTAATTATTATGGTGATCTTTTAAGGTTGAAATTCTTTTACGAGGACGAATTGAGTAACATTTTAGAAAGACTTAAAGATGTAAAAGAGGAAGAATTAGAATTTGTAAAGTATATTGTACCATCTCGATACTTCTACTATTATTATATGGGGGATTTGGAAGAACTTTTAAAATTATATAAGGAAATAAAGATAAAAGAAAGTTCATTTTTTATAGAATTAACAGAAAGACAAAAATCGATTCTGAGAATTTACTTGCTAAATATTATATATAGCTACCTTTTTTTTGAAGAATATTTTTTCGATTTTACTTTGAAAGATTTTATTAAGTACTATCGTTGGGAAAGTCAAATCAGGATAAGTACAAGAATACTTTCTGAGATAGATACGAACAAAAAGGAGATTGAATCTGATTTATTTTGTTTAAATACACAAGATTTAAATAGAATTGTAATTGGTGGCAAGAAAAAACGTATTATCAGTCAATTTTGTAAAAAAATTGAAGATTTAAACCTTGCAAAATTCATAAACAAAGAAATAAATTGCTATGCTTCGGTAAGATTAAACAATACAAACTATATAACTATAAATGGTTTAAATGATGAGACTATAAAAGCAACTATCATACCTAATGGAAATACTAGTAATAAACAAAAAGTAGTATCAATTTTAGTAGAAATATTAGGGGGTGAAAATATAGAGTATGTATCCATAGCTAAAAATACAAAGTATTATTTAAAATATGGGAAAGATATTACATATGAGCAATTTGAAAAATCAAAAAGTAGAGAAAATAGAATGTTCACATGTTGTGAAAGAAAATTGATATCTAAGATCGATAGTATAGGTCTAGGAAAAAGAAAAACAGTAAAAATGCCAGTTACAAAATATCCATGTGAACTGTGTAGTAGGGCCATAAAAATTACAAATAGAAAAAAAACTGGAAATTTTAAAATAAAAATTAAAAGTCCCAAAAAAGACAATAGGGGTTTAAATAAACAAGATATTAATAAGATGGATGAATGCGCAAAAATGATCTCAAAGAAATTTCCTAAGAACAGTTAAAAGCAAGGTGATAAAAAAGGGATCACTTCCTAATATATAGGGACAAAAAAGCACCCTGTAAAGGGTGCTAGATCTTGCCTGCAGAACTCATAAATTGATAGATACCCTAACGGGTATTTTTGTGAACCTTTTTAGGAACTTTGTGGACTGTTTAATAAAATCTAATCGATGATTAGATTGCCCTAAAAACGCTATTTAACTGGTTTTTGTAGCTTAATTTCTTTTTATTGTTTTAAACACTTTATAAACCGTAATTATAGTCGTCATCCTGCATGGCTTCGACTTCGCCTAGCAGGTAGCCGTTACCTACTTGGGAGAAGAAGTCATGGTTGGAAGTACCGGTTGAGATACCGTTCATGACGATAGGATTGACATCGTCCGCTGAGTCTGGGAAGAGGGGATCCTGTCCCAGATTCATCAGAGCTTTATTGGCATTGTAGCGCAGGAAGGTCTTGACCTCTTCGGTCCAGCCGACTGTGTCATACAGGCTTTCAGTATAGCCTTCTTCATTTTCATAGAGGGTGTAGAGCAGGTCATACATCCATTCTTTGAGTTTTTCTTGCTCGTCTTCTGGCAATTCGTTAAAACCTAGCTGGAACTTATAGCCGATATAGGTTCCATGGACAGACTCGTCACGGATGATCAGCTTGATAATCTCAGCAACGTTGGCCAGTTTGTTATTACCCAGATAGTAGAGCGGAGTAAAGAAACCGGAGTAGAAGAGGAAGGTTTCCAAGAAAACGCTGGCTATTTTCTTTTCCAGAGCTGTACCATTCAGGTAAATCTCGTTGATAATCTCAGCTTTCTTTTGCAGATATGGATTGGTGTTGGTCCAGGCAAAGATTTCATCAATTTCTGACTTGGTGTTGAGCGTAGAAAAGATAGAAGAGTAAGACTTGGCGTGAACGGATTCCATAAATTGAATGTTGTTGAAGACAGCTTCTTCGTGAGCAGTGCGGACATCCTTGCGAAGGGCATCCACACCAGACTCAGACTGGAGGGTATCCAGCAGGGTCAGGCCGCCGAAGACTTTGCCGACCAGGTCTTTTTCCTTGTGGGATAGCTTTCTCCAGTCATCCAGATCATTGGATAGGGGAATCCGCGTATCCAGCCAGAATTGCTCAGTCAGTTTTTCCCAGGTGGACTTATCGATGACATCTTCGATAGCGTTCCAGTTAATGGCTTTGTAGTAAGTTTGCATTCTTTCTCCTTTAGTAGATGGTACGACCTAATGGGGTATCAGCTATCCCTTCTTGGATACTGTCCCAATGCTTCACGATTTTACCTTCCTGACAATGATGAGGAAGGTAAAATTGTAACATGGTCGAATTTCCTTTTCTTTTTCTAAAATCTCTTGTTAGATGACACAGCTTTCACATTGGTTGGCACCTACTTCGCCGCCATCATCAGTAAAGGTGCGGACGTAGTAGATGGACTTGATTCCCTTGTTGAAGGCGTAGTTACGCAGGATAGAAAGATCGCGGGTTGTCTGCTTGCTTTCTTTTTTCCATTCGTAGAGGCCTTTAGGGATATCGCTGCGCATAAAGAGAGTCAGGGAAAGTCCTTGATCCACGTGCTCAGTTGCGGCTGCATAGACATCGATAACCTTGCGCATGTCCATGTCATAGGCGCTGGTGTAGTAAGGGATAGTCTCAGTTGACAGACCAGCAGCAGGATAGTAGATCTTACCGATTTTCTTTTCTTGACGTTCTTCGATCCGTTGAGTGATTGGATGAATTGAAGCAGAAACGTCATTGATGTAGCTGATAGAGCCATTTGGTGCAACGGCCAAGCGGTTTTGATGGTAGAGACCATCAGCCTTGATCTTGTCTCGCAACTCTGCCCAATCCTCTGCAGACGGGATAAAGATGCCTGCGAAGAGTTCTTTGACACGGTCAGACTTAGGTACAAATTCACCCGTCAGGTACTTGTCAAAGTAAGTGCCGTTGGCATAGTCAGATTTTTCAAAGTTGTGGAAGGTCACGCCACGTTCGCGAGCGATATTGTTAGACTCAACCAAGGTCCAGTAGTTCATGAGCATGAAGTAGATGCTAGTGAACTCTACAGCTTCCGCAGATCCATAATCGATCAACTGCTGAGCCAAATAGCTGTGCAGTCCCATAGCTCCCAGACCAAAGGTATGCGCCAGACTGTTACCATTGTCGATAGAAGGCACAGCTGTGATGTGCGAGCTGTCTGTGACAAAGGTCAAAGCGCGTGTCATAGTTCGGATGGATTTTCCGAAGTCAGGCGAAGTCATCATGTTGACAACGTTGGTAGAGCCTAAGTTACATGATACGTCTGTTCCTAGGTGAAGATATTCTTGTGCGTCATTCAAAAGGCTAGGCTCCTGTACTTGCAGGATTTCAGAGCAAAGGTTACTCATGACGATTTTACCGTCGATTGGATTTGAACGGTTGGCTGTATCAATGTTTACAACATAAGGGTAGCCAGATTCTTGTTGGAGTTTAGAAATTTCTGTTTCCAAATCACGGGCCTTGATCTTGGTCTTAGTGATATTTGGATTAGCGACCAATTCATCGTATTTTTCAGTGATGTCAAGGTAGGCAAATGGTACACCGTACTCGCGTTCAACAGAATATGGGCTGAAGAGGTACATTTCTTCATTTTTACGCGCTAATTCGTAGAACTTATCCGGAATGACAACACCGAGTGAGAGGGTTTTAACCCGAACTTTTTCGTCGGCATTTTCTTTCTTGGTAGAAAGGAAGGCGATGATATCTGGGTGGAAGACATTGAGGTAAACAACTCCAGCTCCTTGACGTTGCCCCAGTTGGTTAGAGTAAGAGAAGCTGTCCTCAAAGAGTTTCATAACAGGCACAACGCCAGATGCAGCTCCTTCATAACCCTTGATAGGTGCTCCAGCTTCCCGCAGATTGCTGAGGGAAATACCGACCCCGCCTCCGATACGAGACAACTGCAGGGCAGAGTTAATGGAGCGGCCGATTGAGTTCATATCATCTGTTACTTGGATGAGGAAGCAAGAAACCAATTCACCACGACGGGCCCGACCAGCGTTGAGGAAGCTTGGTGTAGCTGGTTGGTAGCGCTGGTGGATAATCTCATTTGCAATATCCTTGGCAATGGCTTCATCTCCGTTGGCAAAGTAGAGGGCGTTGAAGAGTACCCGATCTTCCATGCTTTCCAGATAGTATTCACCATCATTTGTCTTCAGGGCATACTGGTTGTAGAACTTATAAGCAGCCATGAAAGATTTGAACTTGAAATCTTGAGCATGGATAAAAGCAGTCAGCTCCTCGATATATTCCGGAGAATAAAGTTCAATAAATTCCTTCTCCAAATAGTTTTCTTCTATTAAATAATTAATCTTTTCTGTGATAGAAGAAAATTGCTTGGTGTTCGGCTCAACGTTTTCTTTAAAAAAAGCTTTTAAGGCTTCTTGATCTTTATGAAGCATAATCTGACCATTAACTGGACGGTTGATTTCGTTGTTGAGTCGGAAGTATGTCACATCCTCTAAATGTTTGAGTCCCATGTTTTTCCTTTTCTATATAAATAAGATAATTAGCTAGCAGAAAAATATCCGCCTTACAAAAGAAACGGCCCCTATGAGCATAGGAGCTGCAGTTTGCCCTGATAATATGTCTTTTAGTTTATCTCCCAATCAAGGCGCGCCGCCCTCAAAATAAACTACATTAAGACAGTTTTTTCAATTTACCAGGTTGGAAACCAGAAAATGCCTCAGTTGCTGTCTGAATCACAGGAGCAGCGTTGAAACCAAGATCTTTGACATGGTCAATGAATTCTGGCTGTTCATCCAAGTTGATTTCGCGATATTCTACATGATTAGTATCTAAGAAGCGCTTGGTCATTTTGCACTGAACGCAGTTGTTTTTTGAGTAAATAGTTACCATTAAAAATTCCTCTAAACTTTCGTTTTTCTTTTAAATAATACGAAACTAGTATATCTAAAAGAAAATAGAATGTCAATAGTTTTGAACTAAATATTGTGTGATATTTTGTTATAGGATAGATTACAATACAATATATAGTGTTTGTATAAGCGGTGAAAAGAAGTGAAAAATTGCAGAAAAGGAGCAAAATGCTGATGCGGCAATGCTTAAACAAGTCTTAAAATGTTAGAAAAATGACTAGTAGTTTTTCCGCCAAAAACAAAAATCCAATATCTTGTGTTACAGAATTTAGGGAATCACTAGGAGGAGTGGAGGGAGGAGTTTATATTCTTAATTTATGGAAATTAACTACTATAAAAATAAGAAATTTATGATTGAAAACTTGCTGGAAGAAATTTTTGAATAAAAGCTGAAAGATGGGGGCTTTTGCTTGAAAATTCCACCTTCAATATAATAAGAAGAGTTTTCATTTCCTAAGAAATATTTTGTAAGCGGGCTATAAAATTCTTGAAAAAGATTTCAAAAGGTGATATAATATCAACTTGTAAGGGTTATCACAATAACTCAAAAAGAATTATTTAAAAGGAGAGTCTAACTATGGCTTCTAAAGATTTCCACATTGTAGCAGAAACAGGTATTCACGCACGTCCAGCAACTTTGTTGGTTCAAACTGCTAGCAAATTTGCTTCAGACATCACGCTTGAATACAAAGGTAAATCAGTAAACTTGAAATCTATCATGGGTGTTATGAGTCTCGGTGTTGGCCAAGGAGCTGATGTTAAGATCTCAGCTGAAGGTGCAGATGCAGACGATGCTATCGCTGCAATCTCTGAAACAATGGAAAAAGAAGGATTGGCTTAATATGACAGAAATGCTTAAAGGAATTGCAGCATCTGACGGTGTTGCCGTTGCTAAGGCATATCTATTAGTTCAACCGGATTTATCATTTGAGACTGTTTCAGTCGAAGATACGAATGCAGAAGAGGCTCGTTTGGATGCAGCTCTTGAAGCTTCACAGAACGAGCTTTCTGTTATCCGTGAGAAAGCAGTAGATAGCCTTGGTGAGGAAGCCGCTCAGGTATTTGACGCTCACTTAATGGTACTTGCTGACCCTGAAATGGTTGGGCAAATCAAAGAAACAATCCGTGCGAAAAAGACCAATGCAGAAGCTGGTCTGAAAGAAGTAACGGACATGTTTATCACTCTCTTTGAAAACATGGACGACAATCCATATATGCAGGAACGTGCGGCAGATATCCGCGACGTGACAAAACGGGTTCTTGCTAACCTTTTGGGCAAGAAATTGCCAAATCCAGCGTCTATCAATGAAGAATCAGTTGTCATTGCTCATGACTTGACTCCTTCTGATACAGCACAGTTGGATAAGAAATTCGTCAAAGCTTTTGTAACCAATATCGGCGGCCGGACAAGCCACTCTGCTATCATGGCACGTACGCTTGAAATCGCAGCAGTATTGGGAACTAATAACATTACTGAGCTTGTAAAAGACGGCGATGTGATTGCAGCTAACGGTATCACTGGTGAAGTGATTATCAACCCAACTGAAGAGCAAATCGCAGCATTTAAAGCAGCTGGTGAGGCTTATGCTAAGCAAAAAGCTGAATGGGAATTGCTTAAAGATGCTCAGACTGTGACTGCAGATGGCAAGCACTTCGAATTGGCTGCCAATATCGGTACACCAAAAGACGTTGAAGGTGTCAATGCTAATGGTGCAGAAGCGGTTGGTCTTTACCGTACTGAGTTCCTTTATATGGACTCTCAAGACTTCCCGACAGAAGATGAGCAGTATGAAGCATACAAGGCTGTGCTTGAAGGCATGAATGGAAAACCAGTAGTTGTTCGTACAATGGACATTGGTGGAGATAAGGAGCTTCCTTACTTCGATATGCCGCATGAAATGAACCCATTCCTTGGTTTCCGTGCTTTGCGTATCTCTATCTCTGAAACTGGCGATGCTATGTTCCGTACACAAATCCGCGCTCTCTTGCGTGCTTCTGTACATGGACAATTGCGTATCATGTTCCCAATGGTGGCCCTTCTGACAGAATTCCGCAAAGCTAAAGCGGTTTATGACGAAGAAAAAGCTAAGCTGCAAGCTGAAGGCGTTGCAGTAGCAGATAATATCCAAGTGGGTATCATGATTGAAATCCCAGCAGCAGCTATGTTGGCGGATCAATTTGCCAAGGAAGTAGACTTCTTCTCAATTGGTACTAACGACTTGATTCAGTACACTATGGCGGCTGACCGGATGAATGAGCAAGTCTCTTACCTCTATCAACCTTACAATCCATCTATCCTTCGCTTGATTAACAATGTTATCAAGGCAGCTCATGCTGAAGGCAAGTGGGCAGGTATGTGTGGAGAAATGGCCGGCGACCAAACTGCGGTGCCATTGCTCGTAGGTATGGGCTTGGATGAATTCTCTATGAGTGCGACTTCAGTTCTTCGGACTCGTAGCCTCATGAAGAAGCTGGATACGAAGAAGATGCAAGAACTGGCTCAGCGTGCACTGACTGAATGTGCAACGATGGAAGAAGTTCTTGAGCTTGAAAAAGAATATCTGGACTTCGATTAATCTGAAAATTAAGATCAGGGAGATTTTCCTGGTCTTTTTTAGTTTTCTTCAAAGGCATAGTGAAGTTTGTTCAGAAAGTTGAAATCAAAGAAAATAGAAATAATCAGATATAATATGAACAAACTTAGACAATCTATCTTAATTGTGAAAAAATTCTTTAAATTTATAACTTTTGGTTGAAATTTTCAGAAAATTTGGTAAAATAATATTTAATAACATTTTGGAGGGGACAAGTGACACAATATAAAAACTATATAAATGGAGAGTGGAAAGTTTCTGAAAATGAAATTACCATCTCATCTCCTATCAACAATGAGATTTTAGGAACTGTGCCTGCCATGACTCAGACAGAGGTTGACTATGCGATGGCGAGCGCTCGTGCGGCTTTGCCAGCTTGGCGAGCTCTTTCAGCAGTTGAGCGTGCAGCTTATTTGCATAAGGTTGCGGATATTTTGGAGCGCGATCAGGAGAAGATTGGCGAAATTCTTGCAAAAGAAGTTGCCAAGGGTATCAAAGCGGCAGTCGGAGAGGTAGTCCGGACAGCAGACTTGATTCGCTATGCGGCTGAAGAAGGCATTCGTATTCACGGTCAGGTTATGGAAGGTGGCGGCTTTGAAGCTGCCAGCAAGAAAAAATTGGCTGTGGTTCGTCGTGAGCCTGTAGGAGTTGTACTGGCCATTGCGCCATTTAACTACCCAGTCAACCTGTCTGGTTCCAAAATTGCTCCTGCCCTTATCGGCGGAAATGTCGTGATGTTTAAGCCACCTACTCAAGGTTCAATCTCTGGTCTGCTCTTGGCTCAGGCTTTTGCTGAGGCTGGTCTGCCTGCTGGTGTTTTCAATACCATCACAGGACGTGGTTCAGAAATCGGGGATTACATCATTGAGCATAAGGAAGTAAACTACATTAACTTTACTGGCTCCACTCCAATCGGTGAGCGCATCGGTAAGTTGGCTGGTATGCGTCCAATTATGTTAGAATTGGGTGGTAAGGATGCTGCAGTCGTGCTGGAAGATGCTGACTTGGAGCATGCAGCTAAGCAGATTGTTGGCGGGGCATACAGTTATTCCGGTCAGCGCTGTACGGCTATTAAACGTGTCATTGTCATGGAGAGCGTAGCAGATAAATTAGCGGCGCTGATTAAGGCAGAGGTAGAGAAACTGACGGTTGGTGATCCCTTTGATAATGCGGATATCACACCAGTCATTGATAATGCATCAGCAGATTTCATCTGGGGCTTGATTGAAGATGCTCAGGAAAAGGGAGCGTCAGCCTTGACAGAAATCAAACGTGAAGCAAATCTCATCTGGCCTGCCTTGTTTGACCATGTGACACTGGATATGAAATTAGCTTGGGAAGAGCCATTTGGTCCTGTTCTTCCGATTATTCGTGTGACTTCCGTTGAAGAGGCTATTCAGATCTGTAACCAGTCAGAGTTTGGTCTTCAATCTTCAGTCTTTACAAATGATTTCCCTAAAGCATTTGAAATTGCTGAGAAACTGGAAGTGGGTACTGTACACATCAATAATAAGACCCAACGTGGTCCAGATAACTTCCCATTCCTTGGTGTTAAGGGATCTGGAGCAGGAGTGCAAGGGATTCGTTACAGTATCGAAGCGATGACACAAGTGAAATCCATCGTGTTTGATGTGAAATAATGAGAAAGGCGGCTTTGTGCGGCCTTTTTTCTTACATTGATGAACTTGTAAATTTAATAAGATTAACTCATGATTTGAAAAGAATTAATCATTTATATGTTTAATTGCTTATTATTTTAAAATGTAAATTTACATATTGGTCTATATCTTTATGAAAATTTTCATCTTTTTCTTGTTTTGGATAGCTCCTATATTTAGTGAAAAAGGAATTAAAACATATCGAGAGACACAAAATGCAGTGTTTTCTCTCTCATTTATTACTAATTTCAGCTAATGTTCGGTTTTAGTGATTTTCCGTAAGGATATTTGAAATTTACTTGAAAAAGAGATAAAAATAATGTAGAATAGTATTACAGAAAACGCTTACAAATAGAAAGGTGATTGCATGGATAAGAACGAAGCATTAAGAACCTTTACAACAGGTGAAAACTTTCATTTGCAGCATTATCTAGGGGCGCATCAGGATGAAGTGGACGGCAAGTCTGGCTACTCTTTCCGCGTTTGGGCACCTAATGCTCAGAGTGTACATTTGATTGGAGATTTCACCAATTGGTATGAAGAGCAGATTCCTATGGTCCGAAATGAAGCGGGCGTTTGGGAAGTCTTCACGGAGTTGCCTAAGGAAGGAGATATTTACAAGTACAATATCAAGCGCAGCAGTGGTCAGGAAATTTTGAAAATTGATCCACTGGCTATCTATCTGGAAGAGCGTCCGGGCACTGGAGCAGTTATTCGCACTATTCCTGAGAAGAAGTGGAAAGACGGTCTTTGGCTGGCACGCCGGAAGCGTTGGGGCTTCTTCTCTCGGCCGGTCAATATCTATGAAGTGCATGCCGGCTCTTGGAAACGCAATGAAGACGGCAGTCCTTATAGCTTTGCCCAGTTAAAAGAAGACTTGATTCCTTATCTGGTGGAAATGAACTATACGCATGTGGAATTCATGCCACTTATGGCTCACCCGCTAGGACTTAGCTGGGGTTATCAGCTTATGGGCTACTTCGCCTTTGAGCATACCTATGGTACGCCTGAGGAATTTCAAGACTTCGTCGAAGAATGTCACTTGAACAATATTGGTGTCATTGTGGACTGGGTACCGGGTCATTTCACTATTAATGATGATGCTTTAGCCTACTATGATGGGACACCGACTTTCGAGTATCAGGACCACGATAGGGCCCATAACTATGGATGGGGTGCTCTCAACTTTGATTTGGGCAAGAATCAGGTTCAGTCTTTCTTGATTTCCAGCATTAAATTCTGGATTGATTTTTATCATCTGGACGGAATTCGGGTTGATGCTGTCAGCAATATGCTCTATCTAGACTATGACAGCGGTCCATGGCAGCCAAATAAAGATGGCGGCAATCGTAACTATGAAGGCTATTACTTCCTGCAGCGCCTCAATACGGTTATCAAACTAGCCCATCCTGATGTCATGATGATTGCAGAGGAAAGCTCCTCAGAGACCAAGATTACTGGCATGAGAGAGCTGGGTGGTCTTGGATTTGACTACAAGTGGAATATGGGCTGGATGAATGATATCCTTCGCTTCTACGAGGAAGATCCGATTTATCGTAAGTACGATTTTAATCTAGTGACCTTCAGCTTTATGTACGCTTTCTCTGAAAACTTCCTCCTGCCATTCTCGCATGATGAAGTGGTTCACGGCAAGAAGAGTCTCATGCATAAGATGTGGGGTGACCGTTACAATCAATTTGCAGGGCTCCGCAACTTGCTGACCTACCAAATCTGCCATCCGGGCAAGAAACTGCTCTTTATGGGCTCAGAATTTGGTCAGTTCCTAGAATGGAAGTCAGAAGAGCAGCTAGAATGGTCTAATCTGGACGATCAGATGAACAAAAAGATGCAGGGCTTCACTGCTGCACTCAATGCCTTCTATAAAGACAATCGTCCGCTTTGGGAAATTGATTTGAGCTACGATGGCATCGAAATCATTGATGCGGATAATACCGATCAAAGTGTCCTCTCCTTCATCCGTAAGACGGAAAAAGGAGATATGTTAGTTTGTGTATTCAATATGGCGCCAGTAGAGCGGAAGAACTTTACCATTGGTGTTCCAGTGGAAGCCATTTATGAAGAAGTATGGAACACTGAATTAGAAGAATGGGGAGGTGTTTGGAAGGAACATAACGAAACAGTTCAGTCTCAAGAAGGACTTTGGAAAGATTATCCACAGACCTTGACCTTTACGTTGCCAGCTCTTGGAGCCAGCATCTGGAAGATCAAGCGTCGGATTGCTCGAAAAAATGTTAAAAAAGATTCCACAAAGGAGTAATAGTCTATGAAGAATGAAATGCTAGCTTTGATTCTTGCCGGCGGGCAAGGAACTCGTCTTGGAAAGCTCACACAGAGTATCGCAAAACCTGCGGTACAGTTTGGCGGCCGCTATCGTATTATTGACTTCGCCTTGTCTAACTGTGCCAACTCCGGTATTCACAATGTCGGTGTCATTACTCAATACCAACCACTAGCTCTGAACAGTCATATCGGAAATGGTTCTAGCTGGGGGCTCGATGGTATTAACTCGGGCGTGTCCATTCTTCAGCCTTATTCTGCGAGCGAAGGAAATCGTTGGTTTGAAGGTACCAGCCATGCGATTTATCAAAATATTGACTATATCGACAGTATCAATCCTGAGTATGTCCTGATTTTGTCTGGGGACCATATCTACAAGATGGACTATGATGATATGCTTCAATCTCACAAGGACAACAATGCCAGCCTGACAGTTGCTGTTTTGGATGTGCCTCTCAAAGAAGCCAGCCGTTTTGGTATCATGAATACAGATGCTAATAATCGGATTGTTGAATTTGAAGAAAAACCAGAACATCCTAAGTCAACCAAGGCTTCTATGGGGATTTATATCTTTGACTGGCAGCGTCTGCGCAATATGCTGGTAGCTGCTGAAAAGAGTAATGTGGATATGTCTGACTTTGGTAAGAATGTTATCCCTAACTATCTTGAATCTGGAGAAAGCGTTTATGCTTATGACTTTGCAGGCTATTGGAAAGACGTTGGTACAGTAGAGTCTCTCTGGGAAGCCAACATGGAATACATCAGCCCAGAAAATGCTCTGGATAGCCGCAATCGTCGCTGGAAAATTTATTCTCGCAACTTGATTTCTCCGCCAAACTTCATCAGTGAAAATTCCCATGTAGAAGATTCGCTGGTCGTTGATGGCTGTTTCGTTGACGGTACAGTAAAACACTCTATTCTTTCTACTGGTGCTCAAGTCAAAAAGGGCGCAGTCATTGAAGACTCTGTCATCATGAGTGGAGCTGTTATTGGCAAAGACGCTAAGATCAAGCGGGCCATTATCGGTGAAGGGGCTATCATCTCTGATGGTGTAGAGATTGATGGTACAGAGGAAGTATATGTTGTTGGATACAACGAGAAAGTGGGGGTACCAAAAGATGAAGATTGATAAATACTCAGCAATTTTAGGAAATACAGTCGGCTTTCATGATATGTCAACTCTGACAAATCATCGTCCAGTAGCCAGCTTGCCATTCGGTGGGAAATACCGTTTGATTGACTTCCCGCTTTCAAGTCTTGCCAATGCTGGTATCCGCAGTGTCTTTGGTATCTTCCAGCAGGACAATATCAGCTCTGTTTTTGACCATATTCGTTCAGGTCGTGAGTGGGGTCTGTCTACTTTGCTTAGCCACTATTACCTAGGAATCTACAATACTCGTGTAGAAAGCTCTACAGTCGGTGAGGAATACTATGATCAGCTTTTGACCTATCTGAAACGCTCTGGTTCCAACCAAACGGTCGCACTTAACTGCGATATCTTGGTCAATATTGACCTCAATCAAGTTTTCCATTTGCACAATACAACAGAACAGCCGATTACAGTTGTCTATAAGAAATTGCATAAGGAAAATATTTCGGATGTAAATGCTGTCCTAGATATTGATGAGACGGACCATGTTAGAGGTCATAAACTCTTTGATGGTCGAGAAGATGCTGAGCTCTTTAATATGTCTACAGACATCTTTGTGTTGGATACTCCATGGCTGATTGAAAAGCTGGAAGAAGAAGCCAAGAAAGAGCATCCGCAAAAACTTCGCTATGTCCTGCGTGATTTAGCAACTCAGGAAGGGGCATTTGCCTACGAATATACAGGCTATCTGGCGAATATCTATTCTGTAGAGACCTACTACAGATCCAATATCGATATGCTTGAAAGTAAGAAATTCTACTCTCTTTTCAGTCCGAACCAAAAGATTTACACAAAGGTTAAGAATGAAGAGCCAACTTACTATGCTGAGTCTTCAAAAGTATCTCGCTCCCAGTTTGCGTCAGGAAGCATTGTGGAAGGTGAGGTCATCAATTCTGTGATTTCGCGGAATACCAAGATTAAGACTGGAAGCAGTGTTAAACACAGTGTTCTCTTCCCTCGAGTGAAAGTTGGAGAAAATGCAACTGTCGAGTACGCGATTGTGGACAAGGGTGTTGAAATTGGCGAAGGAGTGGTGATTCGCGGAACTGCAGAAGACCCAATCGTAGTCAAGAAGAGCCAAAAAGTTACAGAGGACATAATTCGATGAAGATTTTATTTGCAGCAGCAGAAGGAGCCCCATTTTCTAAAACAGGTGGTTTGGGAGACGTTATCGGCGCTCTCCCCAAATCACTGGTCAAGGCTGGCCATGAAGTTGGTGTCATTCTGCCTTACTATGACATGACCCATGCCAAATTTGGCGACCAAGTGGAAGACCTTTTCTACTTTGAAGTCAGTGTTGGCTGGCGTCGCCAGTACGTTGGAGTCAAGCGACTGGTCTTGAATGGTGTGTCCTTCTATTTTATTGACAATCAGCATTATTTCTTCCGCGGCCATGTTTACGGGGATTTTGATGATGGTGAGCGCTTTGCTTACTTCCAGTTAGCAGCGGTTGAGCTGATGGAGCGGATTGATTTCATTCCAGATGTTCTGCATGTTCACGATTATCATACAGCTATGATTCCTTTCTTGGTTAAGGAAAAATACCATTGGATTCAAGCATATCAGAATATCAAGACTGTCTTGACCATCCATAATCTGGAGTTCCAAGGTCAGTTCCCTGACAGCATGCTTTGGGAACTATTTGGAGTGGGCTATGAGCGCTATGCAGATGGCACCCTACGTTGGAATGACTGTCTCAATTGGATGAAGGCTGGTATTCTCTATGCGGACCGAGTGACAACTGTATCACCTAGCTATGCAGGCGAAATCCGTACACCAGAATTTGGCTGCAATTTGGATCAAATCCTGCGGATGGAGTCCGGTAAGCTGGTCGGAATTGTCAACGGTATAGATACAGATATCTATAATCCAGAAACGGATCCGCTATTAGCCCATCACTTTAACAAATCTGACTTATCTGGTAAACTAGAAAACAAGCGAGCTTTGCAAGAGCGAGTTGGTCTGCCTGTGCGTGATGATGTGCCGGTAGTTGGGATTGTTTCCCGTCTGACCCGTCAGAAAGGCTTTGATTTGGTAGTGGAAGAGCTGCATAATCTCCTCCAGGAAGATGTGCAGATTATCCTCTTGGGAACAGGGGATCCAGCTTTTGAGCAGGCTTTCGCTTGGTTTGGTCATGCCTATCCTGATAAGCTTTCAGCTAATATTCTCTTTGATGTAACCTTGGCTCAGGAGATCTACGCTGCCAGCGATATTTTCCTCATGCCAAGCCGCTTCGAACCTTGTGGCCTTTCACAAATGATGGCCATGCGCTACGGAACCTTGCCTTTGGTGCATGAAGTGGGCGGTCTGCGTGATACCGTCGAGCCTTACAATGTCTATACAGGACAGGGAACTGGCTTTAGCTTCAATAACTTTTCTGGCTACTGGCTGACTTGGACCTTCAAGGAAGCACTCAAGCTCTATGCCGATGACAAGGAAGCTTGGAAATCTCTGCAAGAACAGGCGATGGAAAGAGACTTCTCTTGGGATACAGCCAGCAAGGCTTACAGTGATTTATATCAATCACTTTTATAACATTTACTTTGGAATCAGTATAAAAAATCCTCTCTTGCCCATTGGACAAGGGAGGATTTCCGTGAGAATTACATTTTTATATATTATCATACTGTGTTGGAGCACTGTTTTTAGCTTGTGGCTGAAGTGAGCGATTCCCATCTTAATTGAAAAAAGTATTTCTACGTTTAAATCTGCTTCCCGTTATTTAGAAAGGGAGATAACCATCCACTATGGAACTAACAAAAGAACGTTTTATTCGAGATTTTAAGGATATTCTACATGAAAGACAGCTGATTAAAGTTGCTGATGCGACTTCAGTGGAGCTTTTTCAGGCTTTAGCCAGCACTATCCGCAAGTATATCACGCCCCTTTGGTTGGAGCGTCGCAATCAGTTGATTGAGCAGCAGCAAAAGACAGCTTATTACTTTTCTATCGAGTTTCTTCCAGGACGCATGCTGGAAACCAATCTGCTCAACTTAGGTATCCTCGATATGGTCAAGGAGGGCTTTGCCGAGTTGGGCGTTGACTTTGAAGATGTCAAGAATGCGGAGTATGACATGGCCTTGGGCAATGGCGGTCTGGGCCGCTTGGCGGCTGCCTTTATGGACTCGCTGGCAACCACTGGCTATCCAGGATTTGGAAATGGGATTCGCTATCGCTATGGACTCTTTAAGCAACGCATCGTAGATGGCTATCAGGTAGAAATTCCTGATGCTTGGTTTGGCAGTCTGGGCAATGTCTGGGAGACCCGTAAGGACCATGATATTGTCGATGTTAAAATCTTCGGAAATGTTTCCCTCCATGCTAATGAAAAGGGCCGGATCGTGCCACTTTATGAGAATTCCAAAACCTTGCGGGCCGTTCCTTACGATGTGCCGCAGATTGGCTTTGGCAATGATAATGTCAATAATCTCCGGCTTTGGGATGTTGAAATTCCAGAGGAGCATGAACTGGACTATCCGACCATTGAGGCTCGTCGCCGGGTGCAAGACATCACTGCTATTCTCTATCCCGACGACTCTAGCTACGAAGGAAAAGAGCTGCGCTTGATCCAGGAATACTTCATGACCAGTGCAGGTCTGCAGACCATTATCAAATCCTACCTCAAGCAAGGGCGTCCGCTCAAGGATATTCATGAGAAGGTCTCTGTCCATATCAACGATACCCACCCAGCGGTTGCACCGGCTGAGTTTATGCGTCTCTTGATGGATGAGTACGATTTGGAATGGGCAGATGCTTGGAATGCTACGGTTAACACCATGAGCTATACCAACCATACCATTCTGTCTGAAGCCTTGGAAAAATGGGATGCAGAGCTCTTTAAGAATGTCCTGCCGCGGGTTTATCAGATTATCCTTGAAATTGACAACCGCTATGTAGCTGAAATGGCTGGGCGTGGCCTTGATCCGCAAGTCATCGAAAACACTCGGATTGTCAAGGACAATCAAATCCACATGGCTCACTTGGCTATCATCGGTGGTCATTCAATCAATGGTGTTGCCAAACTCCACACAGAACTGCTCAAAGAAGACACCTTGCGTGATTTTTACAGCATTTACCCAGAGAAGTTTAATAACAAGACCAATGGCATTATCCAGCGCCGCTGGCTGCAAATTGCGGATGAGCCTTTATCGGCTGAGATTGATAAGCTGATTGGTAAGGGCTGGCGAAGCGATATCCATGAGCTGCGTAAGCTTTTGGAATTCAAGGACAATCAGCAAGTGCTGGGCGATTTTTATCGAGTGAAGCAAGAAGCCAAGGCTCGTCTGGCTGACTTCATCAAGGAATCAACAGGAGTGGAAGTCTCTACAGAAGCCATCTTTGATGTCCAGGTGAAACGTCTCCACGCTTACAAGCGTCAGCTACTCAACCTGCTTCATATCATCAAGCTCTACTGGGACCTCAAGGACGATCCTGACAAGGATATGGTGCCACGCGTCTTTATCTTCGGTGCCAAGGCTGCTCCAGGCTACCACTTTGCTAAGTCTGTTATCAAGCTAATCAATGAAGTAGCCAATCTGGTCAACAAGGATGAAAGCCTGCAAGGCAAACTCAAGGTTGTTTTCCTAGAAAACTACCGGGTCAGCCTAGCTGAGCTCATCATTCCTGCAGCAGATGTATCAGAGCAGATTTCTCTGGCTTCCAAGGAGGCTTCTGGTACTTCCAACATGAAGTTCATGATGACAGGTGCCATTACCTTGGCTACTCTGGATGGAGCCAATATCGAAATCAAGGACGAGGTCGGTGACGACAATATTGTCATCTTTGGGATGGACAAGGACCAAGTTTACGAGCACTATGCCCGCCACGATTACTACTCACGCGGTGTCTATGAAAGCAATCCAGATATTCGCCGAGTGGTCGATACCTTTGTCAACGGCACCATTCCAAACGTCCGTGAAGAAGGATCTGAAATCTATGAAGCCCTCATTACCCACAATGACGAATACTTCCTTTTGGAAGACTTTCATGCCTATGTAGAAGCTCAAGAGAAGATTGATGCTCTCTATCGTGACAAAGAAAAATGGGCCCGCATGAGCTTGATTAATATCGCTACATCAGACAAGTTTACTTCAGACGATACCATTGAGCAATATGCCAAGGAAATCTGGAACTTGGAGAAATAATACTCCTGAGAAAACATGAACAATAAGAGATTGGGGCCTGGGCCTCAGTCTCTTTTGCTATCCATCTACCATCTTGTCTAGAAATATGCTATAGTAGAGAAAGTATGAGAATCCAACTTTTAGAAAAGCAGGGTAAGAAAGCATGAAAGACTACACGATTTTTTATCAACAATTAACGGCTCCTTTTCGCAGTCGCCCTCAGTGGCTGAAAGGGCTGGTTTACTTCAATAGGGGAATGACCCTCTTCATACCTATTGTTTATGGTCTCGTTCTAATTAGTGCCTTTCTGACGGAAGACTGGAAAGGGCTGCTTACTTTTTTCTTCTTACCAGCCATTGGATTTGCTCTGTTGTCAGCTATTCGCAAACGGCTGAATCAAGCACGCCCTTACGAGAAATGGGCTATTCAACCCTTGCTGGCTAAGGATACATCAGGCAAGTCCATGCCCAGCCGCCATGTCTTTTCGGCTACAGTGATTTCCATGTGCCTGCTCTACTTTTTCTGGCTGCCGGGGCTTATCTGCCTCTTGCTTTCAGCAGGGCTGGCCGTAGTGCGTGTGATTGGCGGTGTGCACTATCCAAAGGATGTGCTGGTCGGCTATCTTTGCGGCATTTTCTGGGGAGCTTTACTCTTTTTATTATAAAGGACCTGTTTTCAGCAGAGAGTAGACAAAGGACTTCCAGCTATATTATAATAGAAGCAGTAACAACCGTTTCGACACCAAGGATTATTCCTTGGATTATTCCTTGGTGGATCTAAAAAATATTTAAGGAGAAAACTATGTCAGAACCATTATTTCTACAGTCTGTGATGCAGGAGAAGATCTGGGGCGGAACCAAGCTGCGCGATGTCTTTGGCTATGAGATTCCCAGCAACCATGTAGGGGAGTACTGGGCTATCTCGGCTCATCCCAATGGTGTGTCAACCGTCAAGAACGGACGATTTGCCGGCCAGAAGTTAGATGTTCTCTATGCCGAGCACCGTGAGCTTTTTGGCAATCGTCCGGAACCAGTCTTTCCACTTTTGACGAAGATTTTAGATGCCAATGACTGGCTTAGTGTTCAGGTCCATCCTGATGATGCCTATGGACTAGAGCACGAAGGGGAGCTTGGTAAGACTGAATGCTGGTATGTCATTGCTGCAGACGAAGGAGCAGAGATTATTTATGGTCACAATGCCAAGAGCAAGGAAGAGCTGCGCCAGCAGATTGAGAGCAAGGACTGGGACCGTCTCCTGACCAAAATCCCAGTCAAGGCTGGTGACTTCTTCTATGTACCAAGTGGCACCATGCATGCCATTGGCTCGGGGATTCTGATTTTAGAAACTCAGCAGTCCAGTGACACAACCTACCGTGTCTATGACTTTGATCGTAAGGACGATGCTGGTAATCTTCGTGAGCTGCATTTGGAGCAGTCGATTGACGTTCTGACTATCGGTGATCCAGCCAATAGCCGTCCTGTTACCATTCAGGCAGATAGTTTGACTTCTACTCTTTTGGTGGCCAATGACTTCTTTGCTGTTTACAAGTGGGATATTGCCGGTTCAGTCAATTTTAAAAAGACAGCAGACTATAGCTTGGTCAGTGTCTTGGAAGGTGTCGGTGAGCTAGAAGTTGGTGGGGCAGTTTATCCTCTTGAAAAAGGGGAGCATTTCATCCTGCCTAGCGATGTCACAGAATGGACCTTGTCTGGAGATATGCAGTTGATTGTTAGCCATCCATAATCATAGAAAAATCAAGAGCAAATAATCACTTTGCTCTTTTTTCTTTAAAAAACATATGAAATAAGTGAAATTTTAATCACTTTCTTCTTATTTATATAGCAGAATAGTTTGTATATCAATAATAATTCAATTGTTTTGACAAGAAAATTTATAAATCAAAAGAAAGAAACAAAAAACGCTTACAATGGTGGCAAAAGATTGACTATTCGATATTTTAGGAGTAAACTAAGGAAGTAAATTTTAAAATATAAAGGAGAAGTCATCATGAATTTAACATTTTTAGGACTTTGTCTTGCCTGTATGGGTGTTTCGATTGCAGAAGGAATGCTTATGAGTAACCTTTTCAAATCAGCGTCTCGTCAGCCAGAGATTATCGGTCAATTAAGAACTTTGATGATTATGGGGATTGCCTTTATCGAAGGTACTTTCTTTGTAACATTGGTTATGGCATTCATCATCAAGTAAGAACAGGAAAGTTTTTCATCTTTAGAAAAGGAGGGGAGTTAGTTGGAAGAAAGTGTAAATCCAACCATTCAGTTAGGTCCTGTGACCTTTGATTTGACCCTGCTTGCTATGTCTCTTTTAGCTGTTCTCATGGTCTTTGCCTTTGTTTATTGGGCGAGCCGCAAGATGACCCTTAAGCCGTCGGGAAAGCAAAATGCCTTAGAATATCTCTATGATTTTGTGATTGACTTTACCAAGGGAAATATCGGAAGCAAATATATGAAGAATTATTCTTTGTTTTTGTTTTCACTTTTCTTGTTTTTGGTAATAGCCAATAACCTTGGTCTCATGGCAAAATTGCAAACGACCAGCGGTGAAAATCTTTGGACGTCACCAACGGCTAACCTCGGTTTTGACCTTAGCATGTCTTTCTTGATCACTTTGATTTGCCATGTAGAAGGCATTCGTCGCCGAGGCGTGAAAAAATATCTGAAAGCTTTTGCGACACCGGGCTTTATGACGCCAATGAATATCTTGGAAGAGTTCACCAACTTCGCTTCTTTAGCCTTGCGGATTTACGGGAATATCTTTGCAGGGGAAGTTTTAGCTGGTTTGCTGGTGACCCTTTCTCATCAGGCTTTTTATTGGTACCCAGTAGCTTTTGTTGCTAATTTTGTATGGACAGCTTTTTCCGTTTTTATTTCTTGCATTCAGGCTTATGTTTTCACTATGTTGACATCCATGTACTTGGGCAAGAAAATTAATGGTGAGGAATAAAGAGAAAGGAGTCGAATAAATGAATATAACCATAGGTGAATTGATTGGAAACTTTATCCTTGTGGCAGGTTCCTTTCTTCTTTTGATTGTCCTCATCAAAAAATTTGCTTGGGGCAATATCACCAGCATTTTTGAAGAAAGAGCAAAGAAAATTTCTGACGATATTGATAGTGCAGAATCTGCGCGTCAAAAAGCAGAAGAACTGGCTCAAAAGCGGGAGCATGAGTTGGCAGGAAGTCGTGCGGAAGCCGTTACTATCGTTGAAACAGCTAAGGAGACAGCTGAAAAGAACAAGGCTGGAATCCTAGCTAATGCGGCAGAAGAAGCAGGGCGTTTGAAAGCTAAAGCCAATCAGGAAATTGCCCAAAACAAGGCAGAGGCTATGAGCAGCATCAAAGGAGAAGTAGCCGACTTGACAGTAACTCTGGCTAGTAAGATTTTGAGTCAGGAGCTGGATAAGGAAGCTCAGAGCGAGCTCATTGACCGCTATATCAAACAGTTAGGAGATGCCTGATGGATAAGAAGCAATATGCAATCATTGAGAAATATGCTTTGCCTTTTGTTCAGACGGTCTTTGAAAAAGGTCAGCAAGAAGATGTTTTTGAAAAACTGAGTCAGATTAAGGCTGTTTTCGCGGAGACTGGCCTTGCTGACTTTTTGTCACATATCGGCATCAGTGACCACGAGAAAGAAAAGAGTCTGCGGCTCTTTCAAAACTCAGGCTCCCAGCTGCTTGATAATCTGATTGAAATTGTCATTCTCAATCATCGCGAGGACCTCTTTTATGAGATTGTGCTGGAGAGTCAGCACCAGCTTGAAAAGATCAGCAATGAGTTTGAGGTGACGCTGCGCTCTGTTCAGCCTTTGACAGCCAGTCAGAAGGAGAAGATTCGGCCGATTATTGAGCAGAAGATGGGCCTAAAAGTCCGTTCGCTCAAGGAAGAATTGGACAGCAGCTTGATTGGCGGCTTTGTCATCTCTGCCAATAACAAAACAATTGATGCAAGCATAAAACGTCAATTGCAAGTCGTAAAAGAAAAATTGAAATAGAAAGTGGTGTGAATTTTGGCGATTAACGCACAAGAAATCAGCGCTTTAATTAAGCAACAAATTGAAAATTTCCAGCCAAATTTTGACGTCACAGAAACAGGGGTCGTCACTTATATTGGTGATGGAATTGCGCGTGCTCATGGACTGGATAAGGCTATGAGCGGAGAGCTGTTAATCTTTGAAAATGGCTCTTATGGTATGGCGCAAAATCTAGAGTCGACCGATGTTGGGATTATCATCTTGGGAGACTTTACAGACATTCGTGAGGGAGATACCATTCGCCGGACTGGTAAAATCATGGAAGTTCCTGTGGGCGAGGCCTTGATTGGACGGGTTGTTGATCCGCTGGGGCGTCCTGTTGATGGACTTGGTGATATTGTCACGGACAAGACACGTCCAGTTGAAACGCCGGCTCCGGGTGTCATGCAGCGTAAGTCAGTATCTGAGCCTTTGCAGACAGGTCTCAAGGCTATTGATGCCTTGGTTCCGATTGGCCGTGGCCAGCGGGAGCTGATTATCGGGGACCGTCAGACTGGGAAGACGACCATTGCCATTGATGCCATCCTGAACCAGAAAGGTCAGGATATGATTTGTATCTATGTGGCAATTGGACAGAAAGAATCTACAGTCCGTACGCAGGTAGAAACGCTCCGTCAGTATGGTGCTTTAGACTATACGATTGTCGTGACAGCCTCTGCTTCACAGCCGTCGCCTTTGCTTTTCCTAGCGCCTTATGCTGGTGTAGCGATGGCAGAAGAGTTCATGTATAATGGCAAGCATGTTTTGATTGTCTATGATGACTTGTCTAAGCAGGCGGTGGCCTACCGTGAACTGTCCCTCCTGCTCCGTCGTCCGCCAGGCCGTGAGGCCTTTCCAGGGGATGTTTTCTATCTGCATAGCCGTCTCTTGGAGCGTTCAGCCAAGGTTTCTGATGAGCTGGGCGGTGGTTCGATTACAGCTCTGCCATTTATTGAAACGCAGGCAGGAGACATTTCGGCTTATATCGCGACCAACGTGATTTCAATCACTGATGGACAAATTTTCCTCAGCGACAGCTTGTTCAATGCTGGGGTACGTCCGGCCATTGATGCAGGTTCTTCTGTATCACGGGTTGGTGGCTCAGCCCAAATCAAGGCTATGAAGAAAGTAGCTGGAACCCTGCGTATCGACCTGGCTTCTTATCGGGAGCTGGAGGCCTTTACTAAGTTTGGTAGTGATTTGGATGCGGCAACGCAGGCCAAGCTCAATCGTGGCCGCAGGACTGTAGAAGTCTTGAAGCAGCCGATTCATGAGCCGCTGCCGGTTGAAAAACAGGTCGTGATTCTCTATGCTTTGACCCATGGTTTCTTAGACAGTGTGCCAGTAGACGATATTCTGCGCTTTGAGTCAGAACTATTTGCCTACTTTGATGCACATCAAGAAAGCATTTATGAAACCATTCGGACAACGAAAGACCTTCCAAGTGAGGAAGTCTTGGATGCTGCCATTACTGAGTTTATTGACCAGTCTAGCTTCAAATAGAAATAGAGGTGTCAGATGGCAGTTTCATTAAATGATATTAAAAATAAAATTGCATCCACGAAAAACACCAGTCAAATCACCAATGCCATGCAGATGGTTTCTGCTGCTAAGCTGGGAAAATCTGAGGAAGCAGCTAAGAACTTTCAGGTCTATGCCCAGAAAGTTCGTAAGTTAGTTACGGATATGCTGCATGGCCACGAGGCAGAAAATGCCCGTCATCACTCGATGTTAATCAGTCGGCCAGTTAAGAAATCAGCCTATATCGTCATTACTTCTGACCGCGGGCTGGTAGGTGGCTACAATGCGACTATCCTTAAGGCTTTGATGGAGCTGAAAGCTGAGTACCATCCGACTGGAGAGGACTTTGAAGTCATCTGTATCGGAAGTGTCGGTGCGGATTTCTTCCGAGCTCGGGGGATTCAGCCAGTTTATGAGCTGCGTGGTCTAGCCGATCAACCTAGCTTTGATGAAGTCCGTAAAATCATTAGCAAGACCATTGAGATGTATCAGAATGAGCTCTTCGATGAGCTCTATGTCTGCTATAATCACCATGTCAACAGTCTGACCAGTCAGATGCGGGTGGAGCAGATGCTGCCAATTATTGACTTGGACCCCAATGAAGCTGATGAAGATTATACGCTGAATCTGGAACTGGAGTCCAGTCGGGATTCTATCTTGGACCAACTGCTGCCCCAGTTTGCAGAGAGCATGATTTACGGTGCTATTATTGATGCCAAGACGGCTGAGAATGCTGCCGGCATGACTGCTATGCAGACAGCGACAGACAATGCTAAAAAGGTCATCAGTGATTTGACTATTCAGTACAACCGCGCTCGGCAGGCTGCCATTACGCAGGAAATTACTGAAATCGTGGCGGGTGCAAGTGCCCTAGAATAAGGCCACAAATGAATTAGAAATTAAACGAGGGAAAAAACATGAGCTCAGGCAAAATTGCTCAGGTTATCGGGCCGGTCGTAGACGTTGCGTTTGCTGCCGGAGACAAACTACCTGAGATAAATAATGCACTTGTAGTCTATAAAAATGATGAGAAAAAATCAAAAATCGTCCTTGAAGTAGCTCTTGAGCTTGGTGACGGTGTGGTGCGGACCATTGCCATGGAGTCGACCGATGGTTTGACGCGTGGTTTAGAGGTCTTGGATACTGGTCGTCCGATTTCTGTGCCAGTCGGCAAGGAAACTCTGGGGCGGGTGTTCAATGTCCTTGGGGATACTATTGACTTGGATGCGCCATTTCCTGCTGATGCAGAGCGCCAGCCGATTCATAAGAAGGCACCGACCTTTGATGAACTATCGACTTCATCAGAAATCTTGGAAACAGGGATCAAGGTTATCGACCTTCTAGCTCCTTATCTGAAAGGTGGGAAAGTTGGTCTCTTTGGTGGTGCCGGAGTTGGGAAGACTGTCCTGATTCAGGAATTGATCCACAATATTGCCCAAGAACACGGGGGGATTTCTGTCTTTACGGGTGTTGGTGAACGGACGCGTGAAGGGAATGACCTCTACTGGGAAATGAAAGAGTCTGGCGTTATCGAAAAGACCGCTATGGTCTTTGGTCAGATGAATGAACCGCCAGGAGCTCGGATGCGGGTTGCTCTTACCGGACTGACTATCGCGGAATATTTCCGTGATGTGGAAGGTCAGGATGTGTTGCTCTTTATTGACAACATCTTCCGCTTTACGCAGGCTGGTTCGGAAGTGTCTGCCCTTTTGGGCCGCATGCCGTCAGCCGTTGGTTACCAACCGACACTTGCGACGGAAATGGGACAGTTACAAGAAAGGATCACATCGACCAAGAAAGGTTCCGTTACTTCCATCCAGGCTATTTATGTGCCAGCGGATGACTATACTGACCCTGCGCCAGCGACAGCTTTTGCTCACTTAGACTCTACGACCAACCTAGAACGGAAATTGGTTCAGTTAGGGATTTATCCAGCCGTGGATCCACTGGCTTCCAGCTCTCGTGCCCTTTCACCAGAGATTGTCGGAGAAGAGCACTATGCAGTGGCAGCAGAGGTTAAGCGGGTCTTGCAACGTTATCATGAATTGCAGGATATCATTGCTATCCTTGGTATGGATGAGTTGTCTGACGATGAGAAGACTTTGGTTGCACGTGCGCGGCGGATTCAGTTCTTCCTGTCACAGAACTTCAATGTGGCGGAGCAATTTACCGGTCAGCCAGGTTCTTATGTACCAGTAGCTGAAACGGTTCGTGGTTTCAAGGAAATCCTTGAAGGTAAGCACGATAAGCTGCCAGAAGACGCTTTCCGTGGTGTGGGCTCCATCGAGGATGTATTGGCCAAGGCTGAGAAAATGGGATTCTAAGAGGTGAATGATGGCTCAAATGACAGTACAAATCGTGACACCGGATGGTCTTATTTATGATCACCATGCTGCATTTGTTTCCGTAAAGACCATTGATGGTGAGCTGGGGATTTTGCCCCGCCACATCAATACCATCGCTGTTTTAGAAGTGGATCAGGTCAAGGTGCGCCGGATTGATGATGACAAGCATATCGACTGGATTGCGGTTAATGGCGGAATCATTGAAATTGCAGATAATGTCATTACCATTGTGGCGGATTCAGCTGAGCGTGAGCGAGATATCGACATTAGTCGGGCTGAGCGGGCTAAGCTCCGAGCTGAGCAAGAAATCGAAGAAGCACATGATAAGCATTTGATTGACCAAGAACGCCGGGCTAAGATTGCCCTGCAACGGGCGATCAACCGGATCAATGTCGGAACAAGATTATAAGAAGCCATTTTGCCTAGATTGATGGAAGTAGTTCATCATCTGGTAATATGCTTTCATGAATACAAACTGAATACGCAAAACTGAGGCAGAACTGTCTCAGTTTTCTTTTCCAAAGAAAAAGGGGGGACTATTTAGTTCGTCCCTGACTGGAGTCTTGTGGTATAATAAAAGTTATGGTAGAAGTTGTTTTTAAATTATGCAGTCATTTGCTCTTTATTTTCTTTGCCTTTCATCTGCTGTCAACGGTTGTTGAGTGGGAGAGATTTTTCAAGGTTAATGCCGATAATGCGATGAAAATTCGCTTTTTGATTCTCTTGTTTAGCATTGCCTTGGGCTATTTAGTCAGCCTTTTCTTCATTGGTATTTACGATATGAGCCGGGCGATTTTTAATGGTACTTTATAAGGTCATATTTTTGATTTTATGGTATGATAGTATGGATGATTTTAAAAATTTAGAGTAAGGAATCGGTATGGAAAAAATTATTATTCAAGGTGGAGATAATCGCTTGGTCGGAAAGGTCAAGATTGAAGGAGCAAAAAATGCGGTCCTGCCTCTCTTAGCAGCGACAGTCTTGGCTAGCGAGGGCCAGTCTGTGCTGAAAAATGTTCCGGTCTTGTCTGATGTCTTTACCATGAACAATGTGGTCCGCGGTTTAAACACTCAGGTGGATTTTAATCAGGAAGAAAATACAGTTGTTGTGGATGCCACCCAGCCTTTGTCTGAGGAGGCGCCTTACAAATATGTCAGCAAAATGCGGGCGTCTATCGTTGTTTTGGGGCCAGTCCTAGCTCGTAATGGTCATGCTAAGGTTTCCATGCCAGGCGGCTGTACGATTGGCAGCCGACCTATTGACTTGCACCTGAAGGGCTTAGAAGCCATGGGCGCTCAGATTACCCAAACAGCGGGTTATATCGAAGCAAAGGCAGAGCGGCTCAAGGGAGCTCACATATACATGGACTTTCCTAGTGTGGGAGCAACGCAAAACATCATGATGGCTGCAACGCTGGCTCAAGGCACCACAGTGATTGAAAATGCTGCTCGGGAGCCTGAAATCGTTGACCTAGCCCTCTTTTTAAATGAAATGGGAGCCAAGGTCAGAGGAGCGGGTACAGAGACTCTGGCTATTGTCGGAGTGGACCAGCTGCGAGGGGCCAAGCATAATGTGGTTCAAGACCGTATCGAAGCAGGAACTTTTATGGTTGCTGCAGCTATGACCAGCGGTGACTTGCTGATTGAGGATGCCATTTGGGAGCACAATCGTCCCCTGCTTTCCAAAATGCAGGAAATGGGAGTGGAAGTGACAGAGGAAGATGAAGGGATTCGGATTCGTTCCGATGTTTCCAAGCTCAGACCGGTTTCGGTCAAGACCCTTCCTTATCCGGGTTTCCCTACCGACATGCAGGCTCAGTTTACGGCGCTCATGGCCATGGCCAAGGGAGAGTCTACGATGATTGAGACTGTTTTTGAGAACCGCTTCCAGCATCTAGAGGAAATGCGTCGGATGGGGTTGCACTCTGATATCATGCGTGATACAGCTCGCATCTGGGGTGGTGGCAGTCTTCAGGGAGCTGAAGTCATGTCAACTGACCTTCGGGCCAGTGCGACTTTGATTTTGATGGGCTTGATTGCTGAAGGCGAGACCAAGGTCAGCAAACTGGTACACTTAGACCGAGGCTACTATAAATTCCATGAAAAATTGGCAGCCTTGGGAGCCAAAGTGAAGCGTGTAAAGGAAGAAGACGATGAGTGAAAATCTTAAATATTTAGGCCGGCAGATTGGCCTTGTTCTGTTGGTTCTCCTGGTAGCCGTGATTCTCTTTTTTGTGGCTTTGATGATTGGCTATAACATTATCGGAAACGGTAAGGGCTCAGTTTTTTCACCAGAAACCTGGCAAGAATTAATCGGGAAGTTTACTGGAAACTAGCTCCTAGTCGAAAAGACTGGCTGAAATGTGAATCCAGTTTGCTAAGTTGAGAGAAAGAAGATGAAAAGAAAGACTAGTCAGAAAAGGAATTCTAAGAGCCTGCAAGGCTGGGCTGGGCTGACTCTAGCCTTGATTTTGGCGCTGGCTGGCTATTTCTGGGGACAGGATGGTCAGCAGCCACTTCAGAGTCCAAATTCAGAAATCAGAGTTGGGCAAGTTCAAGATCAGGGCACCCCTAGTCGGGAACTGGCTGAGAGCGTTCTGACGGATGCTGTCCGAGCTCAGCTTAAAGGCAGCATTGAATGGAATGGAGCTGGTGCCTTTATCGTGAATGGGAATAAGACAGACTTGGATGCGGGGATTTCTAGTAAGCCCTACGCTGACAATAAGACCAAGCTTGTACAAGGGCAAACCCTTCCGACAGTGGCGAATGCCTTTTTATCCAAGTCTACCCGCCAGTACAAAAAACGGGAAGAAACTAGAAATGCCAACACTTCATGGGTACCGGCAGGCTGGCATCAACTCAAGAACCTCCCTGGTGAGTACAATCACGCTGTGGACCGCGGACATCTCTTGGCCTATTCGCTGATCGGTGGTTTGAAGGGCTTTGATGCTTCTACTAGCAATCCTGCCAATATCGCTGTGCAGACGGCCTGGTCCAACCAAGCCAATGAAGCGGATTCGACAGGGCAGAATTACTATGAGACAAAGATCCGTAAGGCCCTGGATAAGAACAAGCGGGTGCGCTACCGGGTAACCTTGATTTATGCCACGGAGACTGATTTAGTACCGGTTGGGTCACATTTAGAGGCCAAGTCCAGCGATGGCAGTCTAGAATTCAATGTCTTTATTCCGAATGTGCAAAAAGGGATTCGTTTGGACTATAATAGTGGCAAGGTCAGTCAGGAGACGGGTTCTTAATTTTATACTCAAAAATAGATTTGCAAAGAGTATTCAATAGTATGAAAAGAAATGGTTGCAGATTTGTAGTCATTTTCTTTTATAATAATAGATAGAAAGAAGGCTAATTTTTCAGTCTTTTTTAAGAAAGCGGTGGTAAAATCAACGTTCTCTTACAATCTAGTAAAGGAGGTTGCGATGGGACTTATTTTTAAATGCATCCGGTTTCTCATGCGTTTGATTGGGCGCGTGGTTTGGGGACTTGCCTGGTCCTTTGTCCTGAGCTTTATGGTTATTGTCGGAATTTTCTATTTTACCACTTCGACAAAACCGGGTACAGAGGGACTGACGCAGGCTGTTCAGACGGCTGTTGGCAGAGTGGATCAATTTTTAAATCACCAAGGCATTTCCACGGGGCTTCACAGCAGTGAGGAGACGCAGACGGATCAGCTGACAGATGAGCATGCAACAACAGGGGCTCGTTGGGATCAGCCAAGCGCTACAATTTATATCGATACAAATAATGAAACCTTCCGTTCAGCCTATAAGGAGGCCATTGATTCTTGGAATCAAACAGGTGCCTTCACCTTTCAAATCATCAATGACAAAGACAAGGCGGACATTGTTGCGACGGAGATGAACGATGGCAATGTCAGTGCAGCTGGTGAAGCTGAGTCGCAGACTAATCTCCTAACCAAGCGGTTTACCCATGTCACAGTTCGCCTTAATAGTTACTACCTGCTAGACAGTCGCTATGCTTATTCTCATGAGCGGATTGTCAATACAGCGGCGCACGAATTGGGCCATGCTATCGGATTAGACCATAATGAGGAGGAATCAGTGATGCAGTCAGCAGGCTCATTTTACAGTATCCAGCCGACAGATATCCAGGCTGTAAAAGACTTGTATCAATCGTAAGCCTATGTTAAAATCTATTTTTTACTTGATTCGACACTTTCCAGAGCAAGTTTTTCTCTTTGTTTTTAACTCAGGAATCTTTGTCTGGCTATGGAAAAGCGGCAATGAGATTGCCAACCAGCTAGGAGTGACAGCGGCTTGGGAAAATCATGTTCCGGCGCCCATTCAGGTCTTCTTCGGCCAGAATATTGAGGCAGTTCAGGGATTTTTTCACAATTCCGCCTTTATGTGGCTAGTCGGATCTATGATTATCCTTCTGGCTATTCGTATAATCAAGGGAATGATTAAATTTGTTGTCTTTACGGTTCTGATTCTGCTGGGAATTTATCTGATTTTGCAGAATCAATCTATTCTCAATAGTTTTATGTAAGGCAGTCAGCTATGGCTGTCTTTTTTCTTTTGGGGAGCTGAGTTTGCTTTCTCTTGAATTCTGATAGCTGTGCTTCTGGAAATCTGCTATAATGGTCTTATGATTATTTTACAAGCAAGCAAGATTGAACGCTCTTTTGCAGGGGAGCTTCTTTTTGACAATATTAACCTGCAGGTAGATGAGGGTGATCGAATTGCTCTCGTCGGTAAAAATGGAGCTGGGAAGTCAACCCTGCTCAAGATTTTGGTGGGCGAGGAAGAGCCTACTTCTGGTCAGATCAATAAAAAACGAGACTTGTCTCTGTCCTATCTGGCTCAGGACAGCCGCTTTGAGTCGGAGAATACCATCTACGATGAGATGATGCTGGTCTTTGATAGTCTGCGTCAGCAAGAAAAACGCTTGCGCCAGATGGAGCTGCAAATGGGAGAATTGTCAGCGGAAGAGCTGACTGCTCTCATGACTCAGTATGACCAGCTGTCAGAGGATTTTCGCCAGAAAGGTGGTTTTACCTACGAGGCCGATATTCGAGCTATTTTGAATGGCTTCAAGTTTGACCAGTCCATGTGGCAGATGAAGATTTCTGAGCTTTCAGGCGGGCAGAATACCCGTCTGGCTCTGGCTAAGATGCTTTTGGAAAAGCCAGAGTTGCTGGTACTGGACGAGCCGACCAACCACTTGGATATCGAGACCATTGCTTGGCTGGAGACTTACTTAGTCAACTACAGCGGTGCCCTGATCATCGTCAGCCACGACCGCTATTTCTTAGACAAGGTTGCGACCATCACGCTGGACTTGACCAAGCATTCCTTGGATCGCTATGTGGGCAATTACTCTAGCTTTGTGGTCCAAAAGGAGCAGAAGCTGGCCACTGAAGCCAAGAACTACGAAAAGCAACAGAAAGAAATCGCTGCGCTGGAGGACTTTGTCAATCGCAATCTGGTCCGGGCCTCTACTACCAAGCGGGCTCAGTCCCGCCGCAAGCAGCTGGAAAAGATGGAGCGTTTGGACAGGCCGGAGACCGGCAGTCGATCGGCTAATATGACCTTCAAATCCGATAAGGTTTCGGGAAATGTTGTTCTAACTTTGGAAGACGCAGCTATTGGCTATGGCGTGGAAGTTCTATCGGAGCCAATTAACCTTGACATTCGCAAGTTCAATGCGGTAGCTATTGTCGGGCCAAATGGGATTGGAAAGACGACCTTGATTAAATCACTAATCGGTCAAGTGCCCTTCATCAGAGGCAAGGAGCAGCTGGGGGCTAATGTGGAAGTGGGCTACTATGACCAGACCCAGAGCAAACTGACTGCCAGCAATACGGTACTTGATGAGCTATGGAATGACTTCAAGCTGACGCCAGAAGTCGAAATTCGCAATCGCTTAGGCGCTTTCCTCTTCTCGGGGGACGATGTCAAGAAGTCTGTCGGCATGCTATCAGGTGGAGAGCGAGCGCGGCTGCTTCTAGCCAAGCTGTCTATGGAAAACAACAACTTTCTCATCCTAGACGAGCCGACCAACCACCTGGACATTGACAGCAAGGAAGTGCTGGAAAATGCCCTGATTGACTTTGACGGCACCCTGCTCTTTGTCAGCCATGACCGTTACTTTATCAATCGCGTGGCAACCCAGATCATCGAGCTTTCTGAGACAGGCTCCACCCTTTATCTGGGTGATTATGACTACTATCTGGAGAAAAAGGCAGAGCAGGAAGCCTTGCGTGAGGAGACGGAGCAGGTTGATTTAGATAAGCCTGCCCCTGCCAATGACTATCAGCTTCAAAAGGAAAACCAGAAAGAACAGCGCCGGCTGGCCCGCCGCCTAGAGCAATTGGAAGCGCAAATCGAGGACTTGGACAGTCAGATTAGTCAGCTTCAGGAAGCCATGCAGGCTACCAACGACGCCAGTGAACTCATGGAGAGCCAGCAGCAAATCGACCAGCTGACCGCCGCCCAAGAAGAAGCCATGCTAGAATGGGAAGAACTGGCGGAGAAGGTGTAGGAAGAGCCAATCGAACCTGTGCAAGAATTCCTAGTTTCCGTGAGAGATGAACTTCTTAGAGCTTACAGGAAAATTAAAATGATATTTAATGTGGTTCAGTTATCGTATTACTAAAGATTGTGATGACTGAATCGTTTTATTTAAGAAAAATAGGAGAAAATGATGGATTTTGTAATAATTTTTATTGTCTTAATGCTAGCAATTTTTGCTTTCGTAGGTTGGATAGTTTATTGGGCGATTAGTCATTCCGCCAAAAAGAATAAAGTATACCAAGCCTTCGCTTCCGAGCACGGCTATCAATTTGATAAAGCACAAGGTAACGACTATTACAGAGAATATTCCAAGCAAAAAACAAGTAACGACCTCACACTAAAACTTTTCCAGAATCCGTATGTAGAAAAATACGCGAATTTTAATCATTATCCATTTGGTCGTGGAAATATGGTAAAAGTTGCCTATGTAATTTCAGGTAACTACAATGGTTCTCAATTTCGGGCTTTCACCTATCATTTTGAGGGAAATGCAATTGAGAATTCTGGTCCCGGTGGTGTTTTCAGCATTGTTATGATTCAGTGCCCGGATGAACCAAAAGGTCAGCTTTCAGAGCAAATGTTTTATGAAAATGGAATGCTCTGTGAATACCTTCGAGAAAATTTGAATGTAGAAGACCTTCATGATAGAATTGAGAAATTGGCTTATATTGCAAACGCAAAATGAGTCTTCCTGGTTTTCAATCCAGAGATTTGGTAATAGGAAGTATATAGTTAAGTAGAAAGAGGCTAGAATGTTTTTTATAAGACGTCGTATGTTTTTTAATCAATATGGCGATAAAGCTATTTATTTTGATTGTAAGACCCACGAACTTTTAGAGGCACCAAAGAGTAAACTATTAGATACAGAGAAATCAAGCAGGATGAATCGGCATATACCTCTTTTAGTTGTCCTGTTTTTGTCTAGTGGAGGAGGAATAATTTCTTTCTTTAGATTATTCTTGCATGGAACATATACCATGACAACTTTTTGGAGTGTTATTCTTATTTGGATAGCTGAGTTTGCCTTTATTACTATCCTCGTAGAACGTGCCTTGTATCGAAATATCAACAGAGCACAAGTGACCTCTCAAACAATTAGTTTGGTTATTATGGAGACATTGGACGAAGAACAAAAGGTGGAGAAGGATTTGAGCAAGAAAGAGAATAGAAATGGTACACGCTTGATAAAAGGATTGATTTTTCTAGTCCCCTTGGTTGGATTCTTCTATGCCTATGATTTCATTTTTAATTATCAAGACTTGTTAGGTAATCCTATTGGAGGAGAAATATTTAAAATTATTGCAACTGGACTTTTATTAGGTGTTTCTTTTGTATTATATAATCAAAATAATCTTACTAAGAGTTTTGATATATTGGATTTATTCTATGGTGGAAAACTGAGTGTAGTATGTAGAGCTGACCACGATCCAGATGTCTATCTAGAAGTGAGGATGGGAACAGATCAAGAACCTATCATCACCGAACTACAGAAAGATGAAAACCAAGTTTTGAAGTAGAAGGTAGAGAGTGGAAAATAGTTTTCTTGTATAAAATCAATCTGACCAGATAAGGAGAGGGAGTTCATGTCAAAAGCTTCAAAGAAAAAGAAAGTAGTGATCGAAGAACGCTACCACGGCCCTTTGATTACAAATGAGGTTAGTTTAGGCTATATTAAATTTTTTCCTTGGATCATGCTACCGATTACGGCATTTTTATATTTTGCGGGTAGCTACGAAGATAGGATTGGTATTATCAAGGTTTTATTTCTTTCTTGTATTCTGATTAATGGATTTAGTATTATCTTTGGCCTTTTTAACTCTTTGGTGAATCGCTTTAAATCTCTGACCTACATCTTAATCGGCTTGGTAGCTTGGACAATAGTCGTCAGCTTCACCTTTATTGGCCTATTGATGTTTACCTCGGGCGAGGATTCTATTAGTGCACGAACGGTCAATGATTCCAGTTTCACCTTGTTTTATCTCATTCCCATCTTGCTCTTATTCCTTGGGATGACCTTGATTTACGCCTGGTATTACCTCCCTCAAAATCAAGGGAAAATTTGGAAGATTAACCAATGGGAGACCTATAAGGTGAATAGTAAGAAAAAAGAATGGCTTTTCAACATTTTGGGAGTTATTGGAATTATACTGCTGTTCATAGCCGTGATGACAGGCTATGTTGAGAGAATCTTCGGTCTTTTCTTGGGGATGTTAATCACATTAACGTTTCCTGCGGTTATCGTGGATGCCGTTTACGCAGCCATCTATATCCGAAAGCATCCAGAATATGAAGAGTTGTGATTGTACAAAAAAGTGGCCGTTAACTGGCCAATCATTATAGACCGATTGATCAATAGTGTAATTAAATTGGATGGAGTCAATGAAGAAACAATCTATAGTTCTTCGTGATTCGCTTGGATTTTCACAGTTTTTATGGCTATCATGGGCTTGGTGGGCCCGATTTCTATCTTCACCATGCTCGTTTTGAAGATGATGGGAACACCCATCGGCAGTGAGATATTCAATTTAAGCGTGATGGGGATTGTGCCAGCTGTCGCAGTTCTATTGCTATGGCAAAATAATATGATTCGATGGTTGAAGGCAGTTGAACGGTACAGAAATCATCGCGTCAAAAAGGAAATAGAATAAAGAAAATAGAAAGAGGCTAGAATGTTTTTTAGAAGACGTCGTTTTTATTTGAATCAATATTATGACAAAGCCATTTATTATGATCGTAAGACCCATGAAGTTTTAGAAGCTCCAAAGAGTAAACTATTAGATACAGAGAAATCGAGCAGGATGAATCGGCATATTCCTCTATTAGTTGTTTTCTTTATGTTTAGCGGGGGTGGTCTTACTTCCTTCTTTAGTCTATTTTTACAAGGAACTTATAGCATGACTGCTTTTTGGAGTGTTATTCTTATCTGGATAGCAGAGTTTGCTTTTGTCACTCTCCTTGTAGAACGAGCCTTGTATAGAAATGTTAATAAAGCTCAAGTGACTACCCAAACGGTTTGTCTGACGACTATGATTTATCCGGATGACGAAAATCAAGACGAGGAGGAAAAGACGGAAAAAGGTTTTAGTAAAGGTGCTTTTTTATATTTTAATGCACTCTTATTTACTATTCCTGCAGTAGGTTTCTACTATGTATATGATTTTATTTCCCGCTTTAAAGACTTGTTGGGGCAACCGATTGGAGGTGAAATTTTTAAGATTATATTTGCAGGTCTTTTGTTGGGAATTGCTTTTGTTGCGTTCAATCAAAATTACTTTGTTAGAATCTTGAAATTATCACAACAGTTTGAGGAGGGGAAAATTAGTGTGATATGTAGATCTGATGACGATCCAGGTGTCTATCTAGAAGTGAGCGTCGGACCGGATGGAGCTATTTTGACAAAAGAGCTACATGATTATAAAGCTGGAGCTTAGCTGATTTGAAATTAAATAAAAGTGAGTGAAGCAGTAGAGATTATAAAGTTTGGTAACAGAACTTCAATAACTAATTGGAAAGAGGTTAGAATGTTTTTTCTTAGACGTCGTCGAGTATTTATTGGCGAGTGTGATGGTCAGGCGGTCTATTATGACCAGCAGACTAGAGAGGCTTTAGCAGCTCCCAAAAGTTTCCTGCTCAATACGGAAGGAGCGCGTAAGACTAATGCCTATATTCCTGAATTGGTGATTCTCTTGATGGCAGGTGGACCTGCGGTCTTCGGATTCTTTTCAGCCTTGTCCATTGGTGTCTATAATTGGACCAGTTTGACCTATATCCTGCTATTTTGGTTGGCTGAGTTTCTGTTAATGGTCGCTATTCTTGAGCGAGGGCTTTATAAAAATGTTCGCAAGGCTCAGCCGACAACAGAGAAGGTGTTTTATTATGCGGCTTCCCATAATTTGATGGTGGGTGACGAGAATTTTGACCCAGCTAAATCATCTTCAACAATCTATCGAATTGCTCGCTACATAATAATTGCTGCTGTTATATATTTAGTATGTGTTTTTTACGGCTATACTCAAAAGTTTGGTCAGCCTATTGAGACCAATTACGATTTTTGGATAGCTGGATTTATGTTCTATATACCCTTTTTGTTTTATAACCAAAACAACCCTGTTCGTTTTGTAAAGATTATGAAGCTGTACAGTCAAGGGAAAATCTTGTTCAAGAAAGAACCGGAGAGCGAAACTTGTAACTAAGTGTTAGATAAAACAGTCGATCGCAGAAGGTAAGTGTTATATCTTTAACAAAGCGAGGAGTAGCTGCTGCGACAGTTGCTGTTTTGTGACACAATTTGTTGCCTATCCTCAAATGGAAGATTCTCAAGGATATGAGCCTTTCTGCCAGATGAAATTTGGAGATTAAAAATGAAAAAAATCAGTATTTTCGGTGCAGACTTTGAACGAAGTAAGAAAATCGTAACGAACGGAAAGTTTGCCTTAACCGCCGGTATGCCAAATCCTATTCATATGGGGATGATCAATCGGCTGTTTACGGTCGTGTTTTGCATATTTATCTTTTTTGGAATTATGGTTTACTTTCTATTAATTGCTTTGCCAAGTAGTGTAGGTCAAAGTGGAGAAGTACACTATCTTTCTCATCAATCGGTTTCTTTGTTTCACACAATTGGGCAAATAATGCGACCAATCAGTATAGTTTTCTATCTAACTTTCCTTTTTGGATCTATCCCTGTTTTTTGGCCCAAGAAACGCTTGAACAGTCAGCTTTGGACTTACTTTCCTTTTTATTTTTCAATGTCAATTTGTGCTTTTATATCGGGGTTTTATTTTGCTAGTGCGGTAGCTTACGATGCTTATACATTGGTGGGATTCTGGTTTCAGTTCGTCTTAGGAATCGTTCTCTTTTTCTGGATTATTACGAATAGTATCCAGAATCTGAAAAGGAGACTGAACGATGAAGAAGAAAAGTCAATTCTTAAGAAAGTGATGATGATTACAGTCGGAACGATGGTAGTGCTCTTTCCGGTATCACTGGTCTATCATCTAATGAATCAACTTCCGGTCCTTTGGTATTTTTATATGTTTGGATTATTTTTGGTGGTTTGGTTTGTCATTAGCGGTTATTTTATAGCTTTTATGATGAATGTGCATATTTTTCAAGCCTATTATATCCACAAGTACCCAGAAGAGTATAAATCCTACTTAAAGATTTCAGACCGAGAATGGTACAGCAAACGATATTATAAAAAGCTGGTCAAAAGTGGCAAGCTAAAAGAAGAAACAACACAAGAGAATGGAGAAGAAAATGAGTAAAAAATTATTGCTTTTAGGAAGTGATGTCAATAAAGAACTAGATCGAAATATTAAGTCTAAAAAGCTAATATGGAGATGTCCATTGTGAAAAAGATAAGATTATTATTTGCTGTTGATAATGGGATGGGAACTAATTTAAAAGGAACAGGCTTAGCTGCAGAGTACTATTTTTTATCAGGAGATATTGTTTGGAGAAGGCTCGATAAGGAAAAAATAGGGAATCACCAAAACATAGCTAAGAAAATTGGCAGATTAACTTGGATGTCTTCGCCATTTTTGATTGTCCCGATTATGGCTTTTATCGCTGGTTATTCTGATAATTACATTGTTCCTCAAAAAGAGTTCGGTCTTTTTTCTTTTCTGTTACCTATGATCTTAGGAATCTGGTTTTTTATACTTTTTGAATTATGGATGATTTCAATTAGAAATACTTATCCTTTGATTGAAGCTCCTAGTAGTACTGTCCAGAAAGAATATTTTGAAGTTATACACGATATAACTTTAAAACATAATGATGTTTTGAAACAGATAAAAACATCTTATCTTGCAAACATTTTAGTAGTGTTGTTTATTGTCTTTGCAGTTATTCCTTTTGTTTATTGGTTTTATTTTATGCCAAGTACAATTATAGAGTTTATAATAAAATTAGTTGTACTTGCTATACTACTTTCTTTGGTTCCAAATATTATATGGAATGGCATAGTCAAAACTGTTATAAATAATAAAATTTTAGATAAATTAAATTATGAATTGGAGAATGAAAATGGAAAATAATAACCCTATTTTACCAATTGGTTCGGTTGTCATAAACCAGTTGAGATCAAACCATGTAATGTCTGTATGTCTAGCAGAATTAAAAAAATGCTTTTAGAGATACAAAGGCCAAATTTTTTGAGGTAGAAAATGAGTGAAAAAATATAGTTTTAGGACCAGAAGAATTAAACAAGAACTACTTTCAATCACTAGGTGCGACACGAGCTTCTGTTGGGATGCTTGGTTTGGCCTGGTCCGGTATATTTGCCTTAAGTATTGCCTTGTCGCATGTGTATTATTTTATAAAAGATCAACTCAAATTGAATCCCTTTTCTAATCTTATATTCCTATTTTTTTGCGTATACCTTCTTTTTATGCTGATATGTCAAGTTATTTCTTTCAATCAAAAATTGATTTATAGACATCAATTTTTTGGTACAGCCATGCTTTTTGCAATGATTAATGGATTACTTCTGTCATTAGTTTTGACCGATTATGTTATTGTTGTACTCACTAATAATTTATTGAGAAATTCTTTTATATATACCATTATTTTTGGGCTTAGTTCTCTGATTCTATTTTTGGGTTTAATCCTTTATAATGTAAGATGGCTAAAGAAACAATTAGAAACAGGCTTTTCCGAGCAACGGACTAATGCCAACTATGTTGCTGCTTCGAGTGTCTATAGTAAACCCTCTATTTGGATAATTCTAGGAGCTACCTTGCTTGGCGGAATGATGGTTGGTTTGATAACCGGCTATTATAAGCAAATATTAGGTATTTTTGGTAATCTAGTGTTTATATCAGCTTTCTCGAGACTCATTGTTGAAGTCGGATATTTACTTAAATTGAGAGCGAAAGATAAGACTTACTGGGAAGAAGTACCAGAAGAATTATATAATCATAGCATTTTTAAAACTTTAGATTTCAAAAAGACTAAGCCCCGTTTGATTGCAGAGGTTATTCTATTTCTTGGTATTATTGCTTGTTTGCAATTATTGCATATAGATGCTGAAAATAGTCCGATTTGGCTAATATGGTTTATAAGAATTTTTGGCTATACGATTGTCTTGGATGCTACGGGGAGTTTTATTTATTATCAGTTTAAAAAGAGGAAGAAAAGAAAGTGCTGAGAACTATATCAACCTGACTTGTTTTAATTGTTGGTATATAGAGAGGAAAGGATGAAGGATGTTTTTTAGGAAAGTTATTTATATAGGGGAAAGTGATGGTCAGGCTATTTATGTAAATGTAGAAAAGCCAAGAGACCCCTTAGCAGCTCCTAAAAGTAAACTATTGAATACAGAGGCATCGCGTGGCAATCGGAAACAAATCATTTTAATTACATCATTTCTGATTGCTTTTAGTGGTGTGATGCAGCTTTTTCCTGAGACACGATTGTTTGGTGGTGTCTATGGCTATGGTACTTTGGTTTATTTTCTAATTGTTTGGTTTCTGGAAGGTACTCTTTTGCTGGTCATAGTAGAGCGAGCCCTTTATAAGAATGTTAAGTTGGCACAGCCAACCAGTAAAGAAAATTTTAGACGGGCAGTTGATACTAATCTTATTTGGGGTAATTTTGGCGATAAGAAGGTTACTCTTGGCAAGAAGATATTCGCTTGGATTTTCACAGTATTTATGGCTTTAATGGGACTGATTGGTCCAATTTTAGTCATATCTATTCTAGTTTTTAATATGATAGGGACACCTATCGGCAGTGAGATTATCACTTTAAGCTTTATGGGTATTTTACCAGCTGCAGCAGTTCTGTTATTATGGCAAAACAATATGGTTAGATGGTTTATGGCTGTTGAAAGATATAGAAAGAATAGATACAATAAAATTTCATAATAGAAAATATGAGTTTTGAAAAGTTTTGCTGTAATGAATTCCAAAATGAAAGATTATTTGAACTCTTATGAAGGTGTGGGCGTTATGGCGGTAATTTCTAGACATCTTATGGAATAGGAAATATATTGGTATTTTGATTGAAAAAATGAAGAAAAAATCTATTTTTAAGGCTAGTTTTGAAGAGAGTTTGAATCTGGAAGATGATGGGTTTGTACAGTACCAGAAAGGAAATGTTTTCTCTAAGTTAGAAATATATTATAGGGAAGGAAAGTCTAAACTAGTTCTTCATATTCAGAATATTGTTTTAACTCTTATCGGTCCTGTCATTATAAACTTTATGATTCTTGTTTTTTCGCTATCCTTGCACGACTCTGATCCTAAAGATTTAAGATTGCCTATCTATCAACATCCATTACTAACAGCTGAGGTATATCTAGTCTGTTTCTTAATTTGGGTATTTATCATATTGATTGGTAAAGTTTTTAGAAAAGCTTTTATACTGCCCTATCGTTATCATTTTCATGTTATCACATTTTTAATTTGGCTTAGTTTTGAATTTAACCTGCTAGCTATTGATATATCATTACCAACTTTATCTATTTGGATGATTGCTGCTATTTTTGTTTTTATTTCTATATTAGCCTATTTTATGTTTAGCCTTGAAATTGAAAGTCTTAAAAAACTGATGTATGGTAATGGAAGTGGCTCTTCTCTTCGCAATAAAATTGCCAATAAGATAGCGATTTATGGAATGAGCTTTTTGGGAATTGGAGTAATTATAAACTTTATAATAAAGGGTTTTTCCATAAAATTTTCAACTTCGTTGGAAGGCTTAGGTCTTTTGATAACATGGATTATCCTAAATATTGCTGTGATTGCTATGTTAATCTACATCGAATTTCCTAGTTATTTACAAGCTTTCTACAAATGGAAATATCCCGAAGAATACCGTGAGTGGGAAGGGAAAACTGTAGAAGAGTGGTATGGAAAAAAATATTTTAAAAAAAACACAAGGATTTATTAAAAAACAGATAAAAAGAACGATTGGTATGGGTAATAGAGAAAAGTAGACAGGATTCTTAGTAGAATCTGCCTTTTCCGATTTTCGGCCGATAAGATTTTGACGAAAAGAGGCTCGTCCGAAAGTATAATCCGAACAATGATCGGTGAAGATAGTTTTGAAAGAGCGACTAGGGAAGCGAAACAGCAATTAAAGGAATTGAAGTGGTAAACAAATGGAAGATTTAGGTAAAGTTTTTCGTGATTTTCGTTTAAATGGGCATTATTCTTTGAAGGAAGCGGCTGGTCAGGTTTGCTCGACTTCTCAGCTGTCTCGTTTTGAGCTGGGTGAGTCGGACATGACCCTCTCGAAATTTTTAGATCTCTTGGATAATATTCATGTGACTCTTGAAAATTTTATGGACAAGGCACGGAATTTCCAGCAGCATGAGCACGTGGCCATGATGGGTAAAATTATCCCTCTTTACTACTCAAATGACATCAAGGGATTTCAAGACTTGCAAGCGGAGCAGTTGGAAAAGGCCCAAGCTAGTAGCACGCCTCTTTACTATGAGCTGAATTGGATTTTGATGCAGGGCTTGATTTGTCAGCGAGACAGCCAGTTTCGCATGAGGCAAGAGGATTTAGATAAGGTGGCTGATTATCTTTTCCAAGTGGAAGACTGGACTATGTATGAGCTGATTCTCTTTGGCAATCTCTATAGCTTTTATGATGTGGACTACGTCTACCGTCTGGGCAAGGAAGTCATGGAGCGGGAGGACTACTACAAAGAAATCGGTCGCCATAAGAGACTAGTCTTGATTATAGCTCTCAATTGTTACCAGCATTGTTTGGAAAGTCGTTCTTTTGATAAGGCTAGTTATTTTGAGGCTTACGTGGAGAAAATCATTGGCAAGGGCATTAAACTCTATGAACGCAATGTGTTCCTCTATCTCAAGGGGTTTGCTGCTTATCAGAAGGAGCAGAAGAAGCAGGGCATCAAGCAAATGCAGGAAGCCATGCACATCTTTGAAGTGCTGAATTTACCTGAGCAAGTTGCCTATTATCAAGAGCATTTCCATAAGTTTGTAAAAGTATAATTTCCCAAATATGGGAAAAATAAAGAACCTCCCTCCATTCCTGATACAATAGTTTCAGAAATGAAAGGAGGTATTTTTATGAATCGACAGGCAGCACAGCTGATTACACGGGCTGCTATTAATAAAATTGGGAATATGCTTTATGATTATGGGAATAGCATCTGGCTTGCTTCTTTGGGAGCTCTGGGACAGACGGTCTTGGGCATTTACCAGATATCAGAGCTAGTCACTTCTATCTTATTTAATCCTTTGGGTGGGGCCATTACGGACCGCTTTTCCAGGCGTAAGGTTTTGATGGTAACAGATTTGATTTGTGCTGGTCTTTGTCTGCTGATTTCTTTTATTTCAAATGACCAGCTCATGATTGGAGCGTTGATTTTTGCCAATGTAGTTCAGGCTATAGCCTTTGCTTTTTCTCGGCCAGCTAATAAGTCTTATATTACCGAAATTGTGGACAAGGAAGACATCGTGGCCTACAATTCTCATCTGGAATTGGCCTTGCAGGTTATCAGCGTCTCAGCTCCAGTTTTATCTTTTATCGTGATGCAGTATGCAAATTTGCGCGTGACCCTTCAGCTGGATGCTCTTAGCTTCTTTCTGGCTTTTGCCTTGGTTTACTTTCTGCCTAATCATGAGCCAAGCAAGCAGAAGTCTCCCATCAATCTTGGAAATATCCTGATAGATATTAAGGAAGGTTTAGTTTATATCCGTCAGCAAAAAGAAATCTTCTTTCTGCTCTTGGTAGCTTCTGCAGTCAATTTTTTCTTTGCGGCCTTTAATTATCTATTGCCTTTTACCAATCAGCTCTACAGTAAGACAGGCTCTTATGCGACCATTTTGAGTTTGGGTGCTATAGGCTCAATCATCGGAGCCATTCTAGCCAGCAAGGTTAAGGCCAGTATGGGCAATTTACTTGTAGCCCTGCTATTGACCGGTGTTGGAGTCGCAGTCATGGGTGTCTCAGCCTTGCTACCGGTTCATCCATATTTCTCCTATTCTGGTAATCTTATCTGTGAGCTCTTTATGACTGTGTTCAACATTCATTTCTTCAGCCAGGTTCAGACCAAGGTGGACAAGCAGTATCTAGGCCGCGTTTTCTCAACGATCTACACGCTGGCAATTCTTTTCATGCCTCCTGCGACTTTTCTAATGACTCTTCTGCCGAGTGTCAGCACCCTTTCCTTTCTCTTGATTGGTTTTGGAGTGATGGGATTGGCTTTGATTTCCTACCTTTATCAAAAGAGAATACAAAAAAACTAGGCTGGAATAATTTCCAACCTAGTTTTCTGTATGGGAATTTTTAAGTGCTTCTTTGGTTTTCTTAAGCTCTTTTTTCAGCGAGAAGTTTTTTAGCATGCTGATGAGAAAGGTCGTGACAGAGCCTAGGAGCACTGAGACTAAAATCAATATGATTAAGGGAAGTTTGAAGCTGAACAGGATAAAGCTGACGTTGACACTCTGCATATTGGCCAAGGAAATACCAGCAACCAATAGAATGGTAATTAAAAGCAGAATATAATGCAATTTTTCTTTCATAGTGATTCTCCTGTTTATCTATTCAAACTCAGCCTTGCTCTTGATATCTCCATATTCTTCTGGGATTTCTTGGGCAAGGATATCTTCATAAGCGGCTAGTTGAATATCTGAGCCATATTTGTTTTTCAGAGCGGTGGTCACCAGACGGTAGGCCAAGTTCGCATTGCGGGACAAGATAGGGCCATGGAAGTAGGAGCCAAAGACATTTTTATAATGAACACCCTCGCAACCATCCTCTTGGTTGTTGCCATTTCCATAGACGACTTTGCCCAGAGGTTTTTCATCGTCCGAGAGGAAAGTCCGTCCTTGGTGATTTTCAAAGCCGTAGTAGGTCTCATTGAATTCTTCGTTATGAATCTTGATGTCACCGATATAGCGATTATTGGTTTGATTAAGGGTGTAATGTCCCATAATACCTAGGCCTTCGATACGTCGGCCAGAAGCTTCGATATAGTATTGGCCTAAGAGTTGGAAACCACCGCAGATAGCTAGCACTACGCCGTTTTCATTGATAAAGCTTTCCAAAGCTTCTTTTTTAGCTGGCATGTCACGAGCCACGATCGTTTGCTCATAGTCTTGACCTCCGCCAAAGAAGACGATGTCGTAGCTGTCCTTGTCAAAGTCATCTTCTAGAGAGACGATATCGACTTCAACTCTAGCGCCTAGCTTTTCAGCCACATACTTGAGCATGAGGACATTGCCGTTGTCACCGTAGGTATTCATGAGATTGCCATAGAGGTGGGCAATCTTTACATTGTAGCGATAGTCCTGGTTTTCGGGAGAAGTGAGGGATCTGTATACCATTAGTTCATCTCCTTTCTGACCACTTGCCGTTCTGCTAGTAACTCGCGGAATTCCAGCATGGCAGTATAAGTTGCTAAGATATAGGCATGCTTGGTTTCTTGCTGTTCAATGGTCTTGAACACTGCTTCCAAGTCCTTAACTTCGGTAATCTGATCTGCTGGATAGCCCGTTACCCGCAGTCGACGAGCAATCTCGGAGTGGCGCACACCGCCTGCAATGACATGAGGAATCTCCATCTCTAGAATTTTCTCAAAGTCAGCATCCCAGATCCAGCTGGTATCAATGCCGTCCGCATAGTTAGCATTGAGCAGGATAGACAAGCTAAAGTCAAAGGGCGCCAGTCCAATCATATCCAAAGCTTGGGTGGCACCGACTGGATTTTTAATCAAGACTAAGGTACATTCCTTATCGCCGATTTTGAAAGTTTCCTGACGGCCAAAGACAGCTCGGCTCTTGTCAAAGCCAGCCTTAATAGTAGCCGGCTCAACACCAAAGAACTGAGCCACTGATACAGCGGCCAAGGCATTGTAGATATTATAAAGACCGCCGATATTGATTTGATAGTCTTGACCATCAATGGTAAAGGCCGAGCGGTTATGCTCAAGTGTTTTGAGAGCGGTCAGGCTGTAGTCAAGCTTAGGACGCTTGAAGCCGCAGTCCTCACAGATATAAGCCCCCAGATTGGCATAAGTGTTGAGCTCGTATTTGAGGATATGCTCGCACTTGGGACAGAGAATGCCCTCTGTATTGTAGTGAGCCAGCTGAGCTTGGCCTTTCTCGGTATCAAATCCATAGTAGCGTACAGGATTCTTCAGGCTTACGGAGTTAAAGAGGGGGCTGTCACCATTCATCAGTACAGTTGCTTCAGGCACTTTAGCTGCAGCATCCAGAATCATCTGGTAGGTCGTGTAGATTTCCCCATAGCGGTCCATCTGGTCACGGAAAATATTGGTAAAGACGAAGAGGCTAGGCTTGATATAATCACAAATCCGAGATAGGCTGGCTTCATCTATTTCCAGCACAGCGATATTTTTGCCAGATTTGCCTTTTTTAGCAGTCAGGAAGGTTGTCGTGATTCCGGTAATCATATTGGCACCGCTGGGATTGGTCACCACTTCTCCAAAGGCTTCCTTGAGAATGCCTACTGTCAGAGCTGTAGTCAGTGTTTTACCATTGGTTCCGGTAATAACCACGACCTCATAGTTTTTTGCTAGGTTTTGCAAAATATTTTTATCAAATGTCAGGGCAACTTTCCCTGGCAGAGTCGATCCACGCCCCATTTTGTTGAGAACAAAGTGGGAGGACTTGCCCGCCAAGAGGCCCAAGGCTGTATTTATCTTCATAAGAAATATTTTATCATAAAAAAGTAAAGAAGGTTACAGAAAAATATTGACAAACGTGATATAATGGGTTGGTAAGTCTTTAAGCGTTAAGACCCACTGTAAAATAAAAAGAGAGAAGTTAATTGAGTAAACTCTGACTACAAGACAAAATCAGGCTGTTACTAGATTTAATAAGTTCGATTTGTTGCTACAGCTGTTTGATTTTGCTTGTAGAGGAGTAGGAAGTCTAAGTATGAATTTTCAACAACTAACCAATCTCCAATATTGGGCCAGTTTGTTTTCTGACCCTTGGAGGATTGTAATTAATATTATTGACGTCGCTATCGTCGCATGGATTCTATATTATCTAATCAAGGCCATTGCCGGTACCAAGATTATGATTCTGGTCCGCGGGGTGCTCTTCTTTATCTTGGCACAGTTTTTTGCCAATATCATCGGCTTGACCACCATTTCTTGGTTGATCAATCAGGTCATCACATACGGGGTCATTGCGACCGTGGTGATTTTCTCGCCAGAGATTCGGGCAGGATTGGAAAAGCTCGGCCGAGCAACAGATATTTTTTCTACAACGCCCATCAGTAACGAAGAAAAAATGGTTCAGGCCTTTGTCAAGTCTGTTGCCTATATGAGTCCGCGGAAAATCGGGGCTTTGGTGGCCATTCAGGGAACCCGCACCTTGCAGGAGTACATTGCAACAGGGATTCCTTTGGATGCAGATGTGTCTGGAGAGCTGCTAATCAACATTTTTATCCCCAATACGCCATTGCATGATGGAGCTGTCATCATAAAAAACAATAAGATTGCGGCTTCCTGTGCCTACCTGCCTCTGACAGAAAGCAGCGGCATCTCTAAGGAGTTTGGAACCCGGCACCGCGCAGCTATTGGCCTGTCTGAAGTATCCGATGCGTTTACTTTTGTTGTTTCAGAAGAAACAGGTGGGATTTCCACTACGCACAATGGAATTTTCAAGCATGATCTGACTTTGGATGAGTTTGAGATAGAGCTGAGAAAGGTCTTCTTATCAGAGCAGGACAAGCCAGCAGGTTTGAAAAAACGCTTCATGGGAGGATGGAAGAAATGAAAAAACGTAAAAAAATTCTTTATATCATCTCTTCGTTTTTCTTTGCCCTAGTGCTGTTTGTCTATGCAACCTCTAGCAGTTATCAAAACAATACTGGAGTTCGACAGGTCACATCCGAAACTTATACCAATACGGTTTCCAATGTGCCAATTGACATCAAATATGACAGCGAGAATTACTTTATCAGCGGCTTCACTTCTGAAGTCTCCGTCGCCCTGACAGGCTCCAACCGAGTCAATCTAGCCAGTGAAATGCAGGAAAGTACTCGGAAGTTTCGAGTCGTTGCTGATCTTTCCAAGGCTACAGAAGGCACAGTAGAAATTCCGCTAAAGGTTGAAAACCTGCCAAGCGGTCTGACTGCTACAGTGACTCCGCAGAAGATTTCGGTTAAGATTGGTAAAAAGGCTAGCAAGAAGGTTGAAGTCCGCTACCTCATCACAGACAGCCAGGTGGCTGAAAATGTGTCTATCAGTGGTGTGACCTTGGAAAATAAGGAAGCTACTGTAACCAGTGACGAGGAGACCCTGTCTAAGATAGAGTCTGTCGTAGCTATTCTTCCGACCAATGTCATTATCACTGGCAACTACAGCGGAACAGCACCGCTGCAGGCTGTTGATGGGCAGGGAAATGTCATGCCAAGCGTGGTGACACCATTTGAAACGACTATGCGTGTCAACACTAAAACAGCAGACAGTTCAGGCTCGTCCTCCTCTAACAGTAGCTCAAATACGAGCTCATCAAATAAAAACTAAATAAAATTTTGAAAATAAACTTGGATTAAAGCGGTCTGCCTTGCTTGCAGCCTAAATCTTTACATCCAGGTCTTATGAAAGGAAACTATTTATAATGGGTAAATACTTTGGAACCGATGGTGTTCGCGGAGAAGCAAATGTGGAATTAACGCCGGAATTGGCCTTTAAACTCGGTCGCTTTGGTGGTTATGTTCTGAGCCAGCACGAAAGTGAAGTTCCTCGGGTCTTTGTTGGCCGGGATACTCGAATTTCAGGAGAAATGCTGGAAAGCGCCTTGGTTGCAGGACTTTTGTCCGTTGGGATTCATGTCTATAAATTGGGTGTCATTGCAACGCCTGGTGTGGCTTATCTGGTCAAGTCAGAGAAAGCCAGCGCCGGAGTCATGATTTCTGCCAGCCACAATCCAGCTTTGGATAATGGTATCAAATTCTTTGGTGGTGACGGTTATAAACTGGATGATGAGCGTGAATTGGAAATCGAAGCTTTGCTGGACGCAGCAGAAGATACCTTGCCACGTCCAAGTGCCGAAGGTTTAGGTGACTTGGTGGATTATCCAGAAGGACTGCGCAAGTACCAACAATACTTGGTTTCAACTGGCTTAGAACTAGAAGGAATGCATGTGGCCTTAGATACGGCTAACGGTGCGGCTTCTACCAGCGCTCGTCAGATTTTTGCAGACCTCGGCGCTCAGTTGACGATTATTGGAGAAAATCCAGACGGCCTCAATATCAATCTGAATGTCGGCTCTACACATCCAGAAGCTTTGCAGGAAGTTGTCCGTGAGTCTGGTGCAGCAATTGGTCTGGCCTTTGATGGAGATAGCGACCGCTTGATTGCTGTGGATGAAAATGGTGAGCTGGTAGATGGTGACAAGATTATGTACATTATCGGTAAATACCTGTCTGAAAAAGGCGAGCTGGCGCAGAATACCATTGTTACGACCGTCATGTCCAATCTTGGCTTCCATAAGGCTTTGGATCGCGAAGGTATCCAAAAGGCTGTGACAGCAGTTGGTGACCGCTATGTAGTAGAGGAAATGCGCAAGAATGGCTATAATCTAGGTGGCGAGCAGTCTGGACATGTTATCATCATGGACTACAATACGACAGGTGACGGTCAGCTTTCAGCTGTGCAATTGACCAAGGTCATGCAGGAAACAGGTAAAAAACTATCCGAATTGGCTGCTGAAGTAACCATCTATCCGCAGAAACTGGTCAATATCCGTGTGGAAAACAGCATGAAGGATAAGGCGATGGAAGTTCCAGCTATCAAGACAGTGATTGAGAGAATGGAAGCTGAAATGGCTGGCAATGGCCGGATTTTGGTTCGTCCGAGCGGAACTGAGCCTCTGCTGAGGGTCATGGCTGAAGCACCAACTGACGAAGAAGTAAATTATTATGTAGATACCATTGCTAATGTTGTTCGAGATGAAATTGGGATAGACTAATAAATGTAAAGAAACTGAGACATAATGTCTTGGTTTTTTTATATTCGTATGAATTTTTAAACACTTTGAATAAAAATGTTGATAAATTGCAATACTCTTGGTATAATAAGCTACGAAAGGAGTATAAGATGAAAAATAAGAAAACACTTATTCTTAAAATTTTAATCTTGTTAACGGCTATTGTTACAGGTCTTGGTTTGGCTGCTAGGACACAGGCTGCTGAGGTAACAGATTATACCCAGCAAACAAGCATTACCAAAGATGGTGTGCCATTAACAAGTGACTCAACAGTTATGACCAATGAAACTCTGTCTGTAACAACTAGTTTCACATTCCCGTCATCTCAAACTATCGCTGAAGGCGACACCCTTACTTTCTCACTGCCGCAGGAATTAACCCTGATTACTCCCTTAAACTTCCAAGTATCTGATGTTGTCAATCACAAGGGAGAAGTAGTCGGAAAAGCTCAAGCGAATCCAGCAAGTCAGACTGTTACGGTAACCTTTAGTAATTACTTTACTAACTACACCGAACAAAAAGAAATGTCCCTGACTTTTAATGTACGAGTTAATAACGACAAGGTACAAAATTCAGAGCCGGTTTCCTTCAAATTTGGCCAGACAGATTTTTCTTTCCAATACGAAAAGGTAGAAGGAACTGCTGGTGAGTATGAAATGAAATATGGTTACCAAGACAGTAGCGATCCAAAGATTGTCAAGTGGCGCATTATCCTGAATGCAAGACAGGACATGCTTCGTAACATGGTGATTTCAGACAACTTTGGCGATGGTCTGACATTGGTACCAGGTACACTGCGCGCAGTTCGTTATGCTCCTGTAGAAGGTGGCATCCGCAATGAAGCGCACTTGCTGACTCTGCCTGTTTTGGATAACTTCACTAACAAGGCAGTTCTTACGCAAAATGCTAATGGTGATGCCAATGGATTTACCATTAACTTTGGTGATAACTACAACTGGCCAATGTACATCGAGTACTCTACTCGTGTACCAGATGGTGTTCAAGTAGGCGATGTGGTTAACAACACCTTGTCTTGGACAGCTAAAGGCTTCCCAGAGCGTACTATTACTAAGTCAGTCCGCTTAGAAGATGGTTCTGGTAAAGGAAGCGCTCTGCTAGCAAAAGACGTAATGATTAAGGCTCAGAAGAAGCTTGTTAATAAAGAGTTAGAAAAAGGTCAATTTACCTTTGGTCTCTTTGACGAAAGTGGTAACTTGCTTCAAACAGTTACCAATGAAGCAGACGGCTCTATCAACTTCAAGGCTTTAAACTACAGTGCTGCTGGTACTTACCGCTACAGCATCAAGGAAATCCCAGGAAATGATCCTAACTACGTCTATGATGACAAGGAAGCACAGCTGACAGTTACTGTAACAGACGTTAATGGTGAGCTTTTAGGCTCTGTCAAGTATGACTTGGATCCAGTCTTTACAAATACTTATAGAGGTAATGATCCAGGCAAGTCAGTTCAGCCGCCAACTCCTGGCAATAACAACAATCCAAACAACAACCCAAATAATAATCCAAACAATAATCCAAATAATACCCCAGGCAATGGTAACAATACCCCTGGTAACAGTTCCGACAATCCAAAGGGTGGAACAGACAATCCAGGGAATGGAAATAACAATTCAAACAATGGTACCAATGATCCGGGTGCTGCAGGAGGCAACAAAAAAGTTCTGCCTAAGACTGGTCAAGAAACTACACTTTGGCTGTCAGTTGCAGGTTTGGCAATCTTAGTTGGCTTTGGAAGTTATGTCTTTCTTCAAAAAAAGACTAGATAAAATTCAAAGGTTTTAAGAGTTTTCTCTTAAAACCTTTTTGCATACTTTTCCATTTGAAAAAACGGAGCAATCGTGTTAGAATAGACCTAGTAATTTTTAAAGGATAGAGGTGTTATCGTGGCTTTTGGAGATAACGGACAACGCAAAAAAACAGGATTTGAAAAATTGACGATGCTGGTCGTGATTATCATGCTTATCGTGACAGTCGGAGCGATTTTTGCTTCTGCTCTCAGCGCAATCTTTTAATCCAAACGCTTCAGGGCGTTTTTTTAGACTAGAAAAAGAGAATAGAAAAAATGAGTATGTTTTTAGATACGGCCAAGATTCAAGTTAAGGCTGGCAATGGTGGCGATGGCATGGTGGCCTTTCGCCGTGAAAAATATGTTCCTAATGGCGGTCCTTGGGGTGGCGATGGCGGTCGAGGCGGCAATGTTGTTTTTGTTGTAGACGAGGGCCTGCGTACCCTGATGGATTTTCGTTACAATCGCCACTTCAAGGCTCAGTCTGGTGAAAAGGGCATGACCAAGGGAATGCATGGCCGAGGGGCTGAGGACTTGATTGTTCGTGTGCCGCAGGGGACGACGGTTCGTGATGCTGAGACTGGCAAGGTGCTGACGGACTTGGTAGAAAATGGTCAAGAATTTATCGTAGCGCGTGGTGGCCGAGGCGGTCGTGGAAATATTCGCTTTGCAACGCCTAAAAATCCTGCTCCAGAGATTTCTGAGAACGGAGAACCGGGTCAAGAGCGAGAGCTTCTGCTGGAGCTCAAGGTCCTAGCAGACGTTGGTCTGGTCGGATTCCCATCTGTCGGGAAATCCACTTTGCTTAGTGTTATTACAGCAGCCAAGCCTAAGATTGGTGCCTATCATTTCACGACAATCGTGCCCAATCTAGGCATGGTTCGCACTCATTCTGGAGAGTCCTTTGCGGTGGCAGATCTGCCGGGTTTGATTGAGGGGGCTAGCCAAGGAGTGGGACTGGGAACCCAGTTTCTCCGTCATATTGAGCGGACACGGGTTATCCTGCATGTTATCGATATGTCAGCTAGTGAGGGGCGTGATCCTTATGAGGACTATCTAGCTATCAATAAAGAGTTGGAATCCTATAATCTTCGTCTCATGGAGCGTCCGCAGATTATTGTTGCTAACAAGATGGATATGCCGGAAAGTGCTGAAAATCTCAAGGTATTCAAAGAGAAATTAGCGGCTAATTATGACGAATTTGCGGAACTACCGCAAATCTTCCCGATTTCCAGTCTGACCAAGCAGGGGCTTGCGACCCTCTTGGATGCGACCGCAGAATTATTAGATAAAACGCCTGAGTTCTTGCTTTATGATGAGTCTGAAATGGAAGAAGAAGCTTACTATGGCTTTGACGAAGAAGCACCAGCTTTTGAAATCTCTCGTGATGATGATGCGACTTGGGTGCTGTCAGGTGATAAGCTTGAGAAACTCTTTAATATGACCAACTTTGATCGAGATGAGGCAGTTATGAAATTTGCCCGTCAGCTGCGTGGTATGGGCGTTGATGAAGCCCTTCGTGCTCGCGGAGCCAAGGATGGGGATCTGGTCCGCATCGGCAAGTTTGAGTTTGAATTCGTTGACTAAGGAGGATTGCAATGGGTGATAAACCAATATCCTTCCGCGATGAAAATGGAAATTTTGTCTCTGCAGCCGACGTCTGGAATGCTGAAAAGCTAGAAGAGCTCTTTAATAAACTCAATCCCAAACGCAAGCTGCGTTTAGAAAGAGAAGCATTAGCGAAAGCAGAAGAGGAATAAAACTTCTGATTTTGAAACTATAAACGCTGGGAAAAATTTCTCAGTGTTTTTAAATCTTAAAAAATGTGTTCTGATAGGTAAGTCGATTTCCTTTTAGCTTCTAAGGACCTCATCAATGAAAAAATGGAAAAAGTCAAGGCTTATCAATCTGTCGTGGCCATTGATTGCTATTTTATGGTATAATGAAAAAAATAAGTAGGAGAAGTGATAATTATGGCAAAAACGATTCATACAGATAAAGCACCAGCAGCGATTGGACCTTATGTTCAAGGAAAAATTGTTGGCAATCTTTTGTTTGCGAGCGGGCAGATTCCTCTGTCTCCTGAAACTGGAGAAATCATTGGGACAACTATTGAAGAGCAGACTCAGCAGGTACTGAAAAATGTTTCAGCCATTTTGGAAGCCGCTGGAACAGACTTTGACCATGTGGTCAAGGCTACCTGCTTCTTGAGTGATATCAATGATTTTGTGGCCTTTAATGAAGTTTACAAAACAGCCTTTACAGAAGCATTTCCAGCTCGTTCGGCAGTCGAAGTGGCTCGCCTGCCTAAAGATGTGAAGATTGAAATCGAGGTTATTGCCGAGATTCTCTAAAAAAGGGCTGGAGAAAACAGCTTTTTGACGGATTCTATCTGATGAAAGGATTATTATGTCTGAGAAGAAAATTCAGCTTGTCATTGTGACTGGAATGAGCGGGGCGGGGAAAACCGTAGCCATCCAGTCCTTTGAAGACTTAGGTTATTTTACCATTGATAACATGCCGCCAACTCTGGTGCCGACGTTCTTGCAGCTGGTCGAAGGGACTACTGACAATGATAAATTGGCTCTGGTTGTCGATATGCGCAGCCGTTCCTTCTTTTTGCAAATTCAGAATGTTTTGGATGAATTAGAGCAGAATGAGAACATTGATTTCAAGATTCTTTTCCTAGATGCGGCTGATAAGGAGTTAGTGGCTCGTTACAAGGAAACGCGTCGCAGCCATCCGCTGGCAGCTGATGGGCGAATTTTAGATGGGATTAAGCTGGAGCGCGAACTCTTAGCCCCACTGAAGAATCTCAGCCAGAATGTTGTGGACACAACAGATTTGACGCCAAGGGAGCTCAGAAAGACCATCTCTGAACAATTTTCAAATCAGGCTGACATGCATAGTTTCCGTATTGAGGTCATGAGTTTTGGTTTCAAATACGGTCTGCCTTTGGATGCAGACTTGGTCTTTGATGTGCGCTTTCTGCCCAATCCCTACTATAAACCTGAGCTACGCAATCAGACAGGCTTGGACAAGGATGTCTTTGACTATGTCATGAACCATGCCGAGTCAGAAGAATTTTATCAGCATCTGCTGGGCTTGATAGAGCCGATCTTGCCAGGCTATCAGAAGGAAGGTAAGTCTATCCTGACTATTGCTGTGGGCTGTACGGGTGGTCAGCACCGCAGTGTAGCCTTTGCTCAGCGCTTAGCAGATGATTTGGCTAAAAATTGGCCGGTCAATGCCAGTCACCGCGACAAAAACCGTCGGAAAGAAACGGTGAACCGCTCATGAGAAAGCCAAGAATTACAGTCATCGGCGGTGGAACAGGAATTTCAGTTATTTTAGACAGCCTGCGTAAAAAGGATGTAGAGATTACAGCCATTGTCACAGTAGCAGATGATGGAGGCAGTTCTGGTGAGCTGCGGAAAAACATCCAGCAGCTGACTCCGCCAGGTGACTTGCGAAATGTTCTGGTAGCCATGTCTGACATGCCAAAATTCTATGAGAAGGTCTTCCAGTATCGCTTTGCGGAAGGAGATGGCGTTCTAGCGGGGCATCCTTTGGGCAATCTGATTATTGCCGGTATTTCCGAAATGCAGGGCTCAACCTATAATGCCATGCAGCTTTTGACCAAGTTTTTCCATACGACAGGAAAAATTTACCCTTCTAGCGACACTCCCCTAACTCTGCATGCTGTGTTTGCAGATGGGACGGAAGTTGTCGGTGAAAGCAATCTGACCAGTAAGAGCGGAATGATTGAGTGGGTCTATGTGACCAATACCTATGATGACAAGAAGCCTGCTGCTAGCAAAAAGGTGGTTGAAAGTATCCTGGAAAGCGATATGGTGGTTCTGGGACCAGGTTCGCTATTTACCTCAATCTTGCCTAATCTCGTTATCGAGGAAATCGGCCAGGCTCTTTTGGATACCAAAGCAGAAGTGGCCTATGTTTGCAATATCATGACCCAGCGAGGTGAAACAGAGCATTTTTCAGACAGCGACCACGTCCAAGTACTGCATCGCCATCTAGGCAGGAAGTTTGTAGATACAGTCTTGGTTAATATCGAACATGTCCCTCACGAGTACATGGACAGTAATCAGTTTGACGAATATCTGATACAGGTGGAGCATGATTTTCAGGGGTTACAAGAGCAGGTTCCGCGCGTTATTTCTTCGAACTTTCTTCGTTTGGAAAATGGCGGAGCTTTCCATGACGGTGAGTTGGTCGTTGATGAATTGATGCAGATTATACAGGTACGCAAATGAGCTTTACAGTAAAAGTAAAAGAAGAACTGCTGAGTCTGGCAAACAGAAATAAAAATGAGCTGTCAGCCATGATCAAGATGTCTGGCAGTCTGGGCTTGGCCAGTAGTGGTTTGACACTATCTGTCACAACAGAAAATGCCAAGATTGCCCGCCATCTCTATGAGTTGCTATCGGACCTTTATCAGGTCAAGTCAGAAATCCGCCACCATCAGAAGACCAATCTGCGCAAGAACCGTGTATACACAGTATTCCTGGATCAGAAAGTAGAAGAAATCCTATCTGATCTGCACTTGGCTGACTCCTTTTTTGGTATCGAGGCAGGGATTGACCAGGCTATTTTGTCAGATGACGAAGCTAGCCGAGCCTACCTCCGGGGAGCCTTCCTCTCAAATGGCAGCATGAGGGAGCCAGATTCAGGTAAGTACCAGCTGGAAATCCTATCTGTTTATCTGGATCATGCTGAGGATTTGGCTGCCTTGATGCGGCGTTTTCTGCTGGATGCCAAGACCATTGAGCGCAAGAAGGGGGCTGTTACTTATCTGCAGCGGGCTGAGGACATCATGGATTTTCTCATTGTTATCGGTGCTATGGAAGCCATGGCTGAGTTTGAGTCTCTTAAGCTCATGCGGGAAGCGCGCAATGACCTCAACCGAGCTAATAATGCGGAGACAGCGAACATCGCTCGTACAGTCACAGCTAGTATGAAAACCATCAACAATATTGCCAAAATCAGCGACAATATTGGCATTGAGAGTTTACCTGTAGACTTGCAGGAGGTAGCCCAGCTTCGTATCCAGCATCCGGACTACTCCATCCAGCAGTTGGCTGATAGTCTAAGCCGGCCACTGACTAAGAGCGGCGTCAATCATCGCTTGAGAAAAATCAATAAAATCGCAGATGAATTATAAAAGCTGCTGAGCTTGAGCTCGGCAGCTGTTTTTATAGGCTTGTAGAATGTTTAGGTTGGACTTTTTGCTCAGGATAGATATGGTTAATGGCATTGTTGACAGCAGTAGGTGCCTCACCCAGCCCAGTTGCAATCAGATCAATCTTCCCCTCGTAGCTACAGCAGTCTCCAGCTGCATAGATACCTGGCACGGAAGTTTCTTGCTTGCTATTGACCAAAATCTTGTGACGGTTGAGTTCCAAGCCCCAATCTTTGAGATTGCCGACAGAGGATTTAAAACCGTAGTTGACAAAGAGGTGATCCAGAGGCAGAAGCTGACTTTCCTCCCCCTTGACTCGGCTGATTTCCAAGTGGGTTATCTTGCCATTTTCACCAACCAATCGGCTCGGTATAAATGGTGTCTTAATCTCAACACTAGAAGCCTTGAGTTCTTCCACACTATGCTCTAAAGCTCGGAAGTTGTCCCGACGATGAACCAGACTGGTTTCTGCAATCTTTTCAAAAGCTAGCGCCCAGTCAACAGCCGAGTCACCGCCGCCCAGAACAACAACCTTTTTGCCTGCGTACTGGCTGATGTTTGAAACGTGATAGTGAAGGTTGCTGTAGCTTTCAGCATCATCTAGCTCCAAAGCCCTTGGTTTGAAGGCACCGCCTCCCATGGCGATGATAATGGTTTTGGTCTGATGCTGAGCTTGAGAAGTCGTGATGGTGAAGCCATCATCAGATTTGGCGATATCCAGCACTGTTTCATTGAGGCAAATCTCAGTCTGGAAAGTTTCCAGCTGCTCAATCAGACGCTGTGTCAGTTCTTCGCCACTTAGATTGGTAAAGCCCGGTACATCCAGAATCTTCTTCTCTGGATAGAGAATGGCTGGCTGACCACCCAGCTGAGGCAGAGAATCAATGATTTTAACCTTGGCTTGGCGCAGATGGGCGTAAAAAGCTGCGAATAGGCCAACTGGACCGCCGCCGACAATCGTAATATCATACAGTTCAGACATAATCTTCCTCAATCTTTTTAAAATAAACTAGCATTATTGTACCACAAAAAGGGGTTGAAATGTAAGCAAATGTTTTAAAGACATCTTAAAAGCCCCACTAGGGGCTTAAAATTAGATAGCAAATAAATCATTGAGGTTTTCAGCCAACGTTGGGTGGGTGAAGATTTGCTTGCTCAAGTAGGTGTAAGGAATCTTATTATCCATGGCTACAGTCAGGATATTGATAATTTCCTGAGCTCCCGCTGAGAAGATAGTTGCTCCAACGATTTCCTTGGTTTCAGTGTTGACAACAGCCTTGAAGGCACCGCGTAAGTCAGCATTGACATGTCCACGAGGCATTGCTGCGACAGGAATCTCCTTCACTGCAATCGGCAATCCTTGCTCTTGGGCTTCCTTTTCTGTCAATCCGATTTGAGCTAAAGGCGGTGTGATGAACATGCTGGTAGGGACGTTTTTACGGTCTTCCAGTGTGTAGCTGCCATCGCCAGCTAGATAGCTATAAAGGATACGGAAGTCATCCAATGAGATATAAGTAAACTGCAGACCGCCATTGACATCGCCCGCTGCAAATACACCAGGTACAGATGTTTCCAAGTGCTTATCGACCTTAATCGCTCCGCGCTCTGTCAGCTCGATATCTGTATTTTCCAGCTGTAGTGGTTCAATATTGGGCTTACGGCCGGTAGCATAGAGAAGGGCATCGAAGCGGAATTCTCCAGATTCTGTCACAACTACAACTTCGTCACCATCATTTTTGATCTGTGTAGTACGTACATTTTGTAAGAGTTGGATTCCGTCTTCTTTCATGTATTGCTTAGCTAGAGCAGCGATAGAAGGCTCAACTCGAGGGAGAAAGGCAGGAGCAGCATCCAGCACAGTCACCTGACTGCCCAATTTGTTGTAGAGTCCAGCGAATTCTAGGCCGATGTTACCGCCACCCAGAACTCCCAAGCGTTTAGGAAGTTCTTTCAGGTTTTGGATACCTGTTGAATCGTAAACATTTTTAGTATCAGTCAATCCAGGAATTGGCAGGACATTGGAAACAGCGCCAGTATTGATGACAATAGTTTCAGCAGTCAGTTCCTCTTTCTCATCGCCAGCTGTGATTTCAATGACTTTATTGGAAAGGAAATGAGCTTCCGCATCAATGATGTCAACACCAGCACCACTGATTGCTGCGTAGTTCTTCCCGTTGAGACGGCTGGTTACAGCATTCTTTTCAGCCATGACTTGGTCGAAAGCCAGGCCTTTTTCAGCTGCGACAAGCAGGGTCTTGGTTGGGATGCAGGCGATATTGATACAGGTTCCCCCGTACATAGCCTTGCTTCGCTCAATCAAAGCAACTTTTTTTCCTTGAGCCGCCATTTTGGCTGCCAATGTTTTACCGGCTTTCCCAAAGCCGATGACAATTAAATCATAGGTTAACATAATTTACCTCCATTTTTCAAAAAAGATTGTATCACATCTAGTCAGAAATTGCTGATTTCTGCTACGCTTTTTTTCTTCAGTATTTTTAGTGTTTATTTTTATACAGAATGTCCATTTTTGAGCAATGTTTTCGCAGTTCCAGTCAGTCTGTGTTATACTAAGTTTCGTTATTTATTTTAGGAGGTCAAAATGTCTATTGTTACACTTATTTTGGCAAGCTTGGTTGCCTTGGAATTTTTCTATATCTTGTACTTGGAGACCGTCGCGACGACTTCTGCAGCGACAGCTCGGGTTTTCGGTATGTCACAAGAGGAGTTGGAGCAGCAGTCAGTCAATACTCTTTTCAAAAACCAAGGAGTTTACAACGGTCTGATAGCTGTTTTGGTCTTGATTGCGGCCTTTGTACAGTCTAGTCCGTTTTGGCTGGGAATTTTTATGGTTTATATCATCTTAGTGGCAGCATACGGTGCAGTGACCAGTGACCCGAGAATCCTGTTCAAGCAGGGAGGGCTGGCGATGCTGACCCTGCTTAGTTTATTTTTCTAAATAGAGTGAGGGAAATTGATTTCCCACTCTTTTTTATATAATGATTGACTTTTATGTTAGACAAGTGTAGAATAAAAATAGAAATAGCATTAATTTAGAAAGCGCGTGGAAACGATGAAAAGATCTATTAAACGTTTGCCGGACGGGGAATTTACTATTTTAAAGGTAATTTGGCAGCTGCCTACCCCGACGACCTCTGCCCGTATCATGGAAAAGCTGGGACCAGACAATCACTGGAAGCCCCAAACTTTGCTGACAGTCTTGGCTCGCTTGACTGAAAAGGGCTTTTTAGAAAGTGTCCGTAAGGGGCGTGAAAGGCAGTATATACAGCCTTGATCTCAGAAGATGAGTATCTGGAAGTTGAGGCTTCGGATTTCTTGAAGCGTCACAGCGGCCGTTCAATGGGCGGTTTTGTAAAAACACTCTTTTCTTCTAACTCCTTTTCGGAAAATGAATTGGATGAGCTGCGCAGTTTGCTCAACCAAGGAAAGTAGGATGGAGGGATAAGCATGAAACAGTTCCTTCTTTCTTTTCTGCTGACCAGTTTGTCAACTTCCATTTTGGTGCTTTTGCTTAGTCTGCTTTTTATGGCCTTTAAGACTAAGATTTCGGTCAGAGTGAAGTATTTTATTTGGTTTCTGATATTGCTGAGTTTTCTGTTTCCGTTCCGTCCCCAATTTGGCTCAGGCCTGATTCGGCTGAATACAGGATCGGTAGTTCAGACAGCAGTGACTGCCACCCAGACAGGTGGAACGCAGGGCGCCTCTCAAACTGTTGAAAAGGCTGCCCAGACAAATCTGTGGGAGGCTTTTCTAAACCTGCCTTGGTTTGAAATTCTCTTTACCATCTGGCTGATTGGCTTTGTCTTTAGCATAGGAAGATACGCTTATTCTTATATTCGCTTCAGAAAGATGCTGAAGCGCTGGGGCACGGAGTTTCAGGACGAAGAAGCGATGGCTCAGCTGCGGGCTGTTCAGCAGGAGATGGGAGTTAAGGGCCGGATTCGTCTGCTCCACTATCCTATGTCCCAAAGTCCTATGCTGCTAGGTTTCAGAGATATTTTAATCGTGCTGCCAGAGTTGGACTACACAGAAGAAGAGCTGCAGCTGATTTTCAAGCATGAGCTGACTCACTATAAGCACCGCGATGTTTTAGTTAATCTTTTGGGAATTTTTGCCAAGAGTCTGCACTGGTTTAACCCGGTTGTCCGCTTTGCCTGCCGTGAAACCCAGGAAGCAGGAGAAATGTACTGTGACTACGATGTTCTGAGCAGTAGAGATACAGAGTATCGGACTTTCTACGGTGAAACGATTTTGACCATGATAGACCGCAGTAAGAAGACCCCAATTGCTCTGACGACCTGCTTTTACTCTGACAAGTTTAATCTCAAGCGGCGGATTGTTGGTATTATGGATAACCGCCTGCCTAAGAGGTTTCTGTCTGCTGCTTTTGTAGTGGCCGTTCCTCTACTTTTGCTCTTGACTAGCTCGGTCTTTGCTCTAGAAAGTCCAGCTGCTCAACAAAGCAGACCTGTTGCAGGGCAAAAACAGTCTCAAGGGCTCAGTCAGCATCAGGCTCTAGCGTCCGTCTTAAAAGAGCTGTCTCTTTCTGAAAAAGATATTAAAGATTTACAAATTTCGCGTGAGAAAGACAGCTATAACATTCGCTTCTCGCACGGGCAAACAGCTCATGAAACCATTGTCAATGCTAAGGATGGAAAACTGATCCAATCCAAGCAGCATACCATTGTCGAAAAGACGGTAACGGTTGAAAAAGAAGTCAATCCATCCTCGTCTGCTGCATCAACTCCAGCTGATAACAGCTCTACTGCAGGTACAGGAAATACGGGAGCAGCGGGCTCTACAGGGGCTAATACAGCGACAGTTCAAACTCCGTCTCAGAACAGTTCCTCTCATACGACAGACACTGATGATCCGGACGATGATGATGACCATGATGACGATTAAATAGAGGATTCTGCCAGTTTAAGTTTCTTAAAAGCTTAGACTGGTAGAATTTTATTATCTTCTCAAAGGGGGATTTGACAATCCTCCAAGAGCAGTTTGTCATCAGTTTATCTTTATTTTAGGTCGATTTTGCTTACAGTTTGTACTTCGTTTCCTAATGCTAAAAAAACTGAAAGATTATTTATCTTTTTTCTTGCCATTCACAAACGACAATTGTAGAATGTGTTTATAAACTACATTTGTAGAATGTTTTTGAAAAATACTGCTTGGAAAGGAGAAGAAAGCAAAGCTTATCCATACGCTTGTAGGATGCAGAGCGGAAGCTCTATTTCTTTTAAAAGCACAAACTACATTTGTAGAATCAAAGGAGAATTCAAATGAAACAAAAGCAAATCCAAACAAACTTCCAACGAATCGAAACGAAGTATATTCTTGACCGAGCAATGCTAGCTCGTCTTGAAGCTGATATGAGACCTTACCTCACCGCAGATGATTATGCGACATCCACCATTTCTAATGTGTATTTTGATAATGATGAGTTCCAGATGATTCAAGATTCCATTGCCAGAAAAGGCGGTCGTGAAAAGATGCGGATGCGGACTTATGCTGAGCAGCCGAATGATGATAGTCAAGTTTTCTTGGAAATCAAGAAGAAACGCGATGAAGTAGGTTTCAAATACCGTTTGGTTTCGAATCCTCTCTCTGTGACCAACTATATTGTGAACGGTGTGGCAGACCATACTATTTTTGATGATCGGGTCAAGGCAGAAGTGGAGCAGTTGCAGGAGCGCTATATAGATTTGAAGCCAAAAATGGTGATTAGCTATGACCGCTACTCTATGAGAGGATTGGAAGATAAAAAGGTACGTGTGACAGTTGATTCCAACATCCGCTACCGAGATTATGATGTAGACTTGGCTTTAGGCCGCTATGGACTGCCCTTGCTGGAAGACGACAAGGTGATTATGGAAATCAAGGTTCCTGGTCAATATCCTCAGTGGCTGGCTGATATTCTGAATAAATACGGTCTTGAAGACCAGTCCTTTTCAAAATACGGCAATGCCTACCTGAAAACTAAAGAAAGGCTGACTCAAACAGTCAAGGCCTAAGGAGGTAGTTTATGCTCAATCAGTTATTTAACAGTATCTACTCCTCTACGGAAGTCAAGATAAATCCTTTAGCATTGATTTTTTCACTAGCAACTAGTGTGGTTTTAGGAATTATCTTGGCCAAGGTCTATAAGCGCCAAACCATTTATACCAAGGAATTTGTCGTCACCCTCTCCCTTTTGCCAGCCATTATTTCCATTATCATCTTCTTGGTTAATGGAAATCTGGGTACCAGTGTCGCCGTAGCAGGGACTTTCAGCTTGATTCGCTTCCGGTCGGCCGCAGGTGGCTCCAAGGAGCTTCTAGCCATCTTTATGGCGACAGCTATCGGGATTACAACGGGGATGGGCTTTGTAGCATTGGGAATTGTCTTTACTCTAGCTATTTCAGGCATCTGGATGCTCTTTGAAAAGATGAGCTTTACTTCAGTCAGTCCGACCAGACGTTATGTCCAGGTTCAGGTTCCAGCTGATTTTGACTACGAAGTACTCTTTGATGCTATCTTTGAAACGACTTGTAAATCAGCCGAACTGACATCTCTCAAGTCGGCTGAAAAGAAGTCTATCAAGCTGGACTATGTTGTTGACTTGAATCCTGACATGAGCGACAGAGAGCTCATTCAGCAGTTCCTGTTCTATGATAAGGTGCAGGACATTTCCCTTTCCAAAGCTGCTAAGAAGCGTAAAACCCTCTAAGCAAAAGAAGACCAGCTGCAGCAGAGCAGTTGGTCTTCTTGTTTGTATCATAAAAAGGGGATACATCATACTTACAGAAAATACTTGACACTCTTTTCTATATGTGGTATGATTATATAGATTTTGGACTTGAAGGGAGTGAAAAAAATGTCAAAAACAGTAGTACGCAAGAATGAATCACTTGATGATGCACTTCGTCGTTTCAAACGTGCGGTTACTAAAGCTGGTACTCTTCAAGAAACACGCAAACGTGAATTCTATGAAAAACCTTCTGTAAAACGCAAACGCAAATCAGAAGCAGCTCGTAAACGTAAAAAATTCTAATTGAACAAAAAAGCAGACTCCGGTCTGTTTTTTGTTTTCACTCTTTGGAGAGAAGGGGATGATTGTGAGCAATAGGCAAGAAAAAAACACTGATTTTCATCAGTGAATTCTCTTTATTTTTTCTCAGCCAACAAAGCTTTGATTTCTTGCAGGACTTCCAATTCAGTTGGTCCAGCTGGCGCTTCTTCAGCTTCTTCCTTCTTCTTAGCAAGGCTTTGTGCTTTTTCAGCAGACTTAACGATGAAGAAGAGAACAGTACCGATTACCAAGAAGTTAATTACAGCGCTCAAGAAGTTACCATAGGCAATCCCGTTCCATTTCAGATCAGCAATTTGATTCAAGTGTGCAGCATCCAAAATTGGTTTGAGGAAGAGAGGAGTGATTACGTCAGTAATCAATGAAGTGACGATTGCTCCAAAAGCGTTGGCGATGATCACACCGACTGCCAAATCAATCACGTTCCCGCGCAGCAAGAATTCTTTAAGATCCTTTAACATTCTTTCTTTCCTTTCAAGAATTTATTAATGAGATTATATTATAGCTTATTTATATGACATCTACAAGATATTTGTTTGTCAAATATTTTACATTTGCTTCATTTTAGTATAAAATATAGAATGATATTCTATGATAAATTGGAGGTATTGTCTCTTGATTGATAAAGAAATCATTTCTGAAATTAAAAACAGCGTCAATATCGTCGATGTCATAGGAGAAACGGTGGCCTTGACCAAGGCTGGGCGGAATTTCCTGGGACTCTGTCCCTTTCATGGCGAAAAGACGCCCTCTTTTAACGTTGTAGAGGACAAGCAGTTTTATCACTGTTTTGGCTGCGGCAAGTCGGGCGATGTCTTCAAATTCATTGAGGATTATCGAGGCGTTTCCTTTATGGATGCTGTGCAGATTGTAGCAGATCGGGCAGGGATTCCCTTGGCTGTAGAGACAGCGGGCAATGACCGACTGAGACAAAGCCATCCGCACCAGGCTCTCTACGATATCCATACCGAGGCAGCGAAATTTTATCATGCGGTTCTGATGACGACCAAGATGGGAGAGGAAGCGCGGGCTTATCTCTACCAGCGGGGTCTGACAGATGATGTTCTTAAGCATTTTCAAATCGGCCTGGCTCCAAATGAAGGCAATTATCTTCATAAGAGTATGGCTGGAAAGTTTGATGAGAATACCATCATGAACTCGGGCCTCTTCAATCTGGCGGAGAATAATCTGGTCTATGATGCTTTTCAGAACCGGATTATGTTTCCCCTGACCAATGACAGCGGGCAGGTTGTGGCCTTTTCCGGACGGATTTGGCAAGCGGCGGCTTCAGACGGCCATCAGGCCAAGTACAAAAACAGTCGCAGCACCGCTATTTTCAATAAAAGCTACGAGCTCTATCATCTGGATAAGGCCAAGCCGGTTATCAAGAAGAGCCATGAGGTCTATCTGATGGAAGGTTTCATGGATGTGATTGCGGCTTATCGGGCCGGGATTGAAAATGCGGTTGCCTCGATGGGAACAGCTCTGACGCCTGAGCATGTCCAGCATCTGAGCAAGTATTGCAAGAAGATTATCCTATCCTATGATGGAGATAGGGCAGGGCAGGCAGCGACTGCAAAGGCTTTGGATGAGCTGAAAGATATGACGGTGGAAATTGTTCGGATTCCGGATAATTTGGATCCGGATGAGTTTCTCGCTAAAAATTCTGAGGAAGATTTGCAGCATTTACTGAGCAAAACGCGAATAAGTAATGTGGAGTTTCTGCTGCATCATCTGAAACCAGATAATATTGAAAATCTACAGGCTCAGATTGAGTTTGTAGAGAAGATGGCACCGATTATTGCGAAGACCAAGTCCATCACAGCGCAGAACTCCTATATTTACATGCTGGCTGAGTTGCTGCCGGACTTTGACTATCAGCAGGTGGAGCAGACGGTGAATAACAGCCGGCTGGCTGAGCGCTCTAGTCGCAGTCAGGAGGCGCCCACTCAGCAGTCTCAACCAGTCGTCATGCAGTTTTCGCCTTCGAACCGGCTGAGTCGTCTCATGAGGGCGGAAAATCATATCTTCCACCGCATGATACATCATCCTTTGATATTGAACCAATATCGGCTGAGAGAAGATTTTGTCTTTGACTCGGAAGAATTGCAGACCTTGTATGAGATTTTGCTGGCAAATGGTGAGGTGACACCGCAGGATTTGTCCCAGCTGCCAGATCATGTTCAGCAGGCTTGGTACCGCGTTTTAGAAGAAGACTTGCCGGATGAGGTTTTGGAAGATGAGTTGAAAGAAGTGGAAGAAACCAGAGAGCGGGAGATTTTGCGCAAGCATAATCAGTTTATTAGTAAGAAGATTCGAGAAGCCTCTCACAGCGGAGATACGGATACAGCCCTGTCCGAGCTGGAGCGCTTGATTGAGAAAAAAAGAAGAATGGAGTAGGAATGGCTACAAAACAAAAAGAAGTAACAACATTAGACGTTCAAATTGCAGAATTTATCCGTAACCACAAGCAGACAGGGGTTGCGACAGATGATGAAATCAATGACCAGCTGGTCATCCCTTTCACTTTGGATGCTGATGGAATTGAGGATTTGCTGCAGCGCATCCAGGATGCTGGCATCTCAATTACAGATAAGGAAGGAAATCCCAGCGCACGCGTCTTAAATAACGAAGAGGAAGAAGCAGAACTGACGGATGAAGAACTCCTAGGCAGCAATTCAGCCAAGGTCAATGACCCAGTCCGCATGTATCTGAAAGAAATCGGGGTTGTGCCCCTTCTCAGCAATGAAGAAGAGCAGGAGCTGGCTATCTTGGTAGAGCAGGGAGACTTGGAAGCCAAGCAGCGTCTGGCTGAGGCCAACCTTCGTCTGGTTGTTTCCATTGCCAAGCGCTATGTCGGCCGTGGTATGCAGTTCCTTGACTTGATTCAAGAAGGAAACATGGGGCTGATGAAGGCCGTTGATAAGTTTGACTACACCAAAGGATTTAAGTTTTCAACTTATGCGACTTGGTGGATTCGTCAGGCCATTACCCGTGCGATTGCTGACCAAGCTCGGACCATTCGGATTCCGGTCCATATGGTGGAAACCATTAACAAGCTAGTCCGCGAGCAACGTAATCTATTGCAGGAATTAGGTCAAGATCCTACGCCTGAGCAAATCGCTGAGCGGATGGATATGACACCTGACAAGGTTCGTGAAATTCTCAAGATTGCTCAAGAGCCAGTGTCGCTGGAGACGCCTATCGGTGAGGAAGATGACAGTCATCTGGGAGACTTTATCGAAGATGAAGTGATTGAAAATCCAGTCGACTATACAACTCGTGTCGTTCTTCGTGAGCAGTTGGATGAAGTCCTAGATACGCTGACAGACCGTGAGGAAAACGTCTTGCGTCTGCGCTTTGGTCTGGACGATGGAAAAATGCGGACGCTGGAAGATGTCGGCAAGGTCTTCAATGTCACCCGCGAGCGGATTCGCCAGATTGAAGCCAAAGCCCTGCGTAAACTTCGCCATCCAAGCCGCAGCAAACCACTCAGAGACTTTATTGAAGATTAAGAAATGAAGAGCAAGGAGGGGCGGAAAGCCTTCAGTAGAAAGCGTCAAGTAGGCAATCCTAACTGAAAGCAAAAGCCCCCTCAAGCTAACTTGAAATTTCTGCTATATCTATAAGGAGGATATTGCATGTCAGAACAAAAATACAGCCCTGAAGAAGTTGAAAAGATTAAAACACGTATTTTAGAGAGCTTGGAGCAGGTCATCGACCCAGAACTGGGGATTGATATTGTCAATCTAGGCTTAATCTATGAAATCCGTTTTGACGAGACCAATGGGGAGACGGAAATCGATATGACCTTGACAACCATGGGATGCCCTCTGGCGGATCTTCTGACTGACCAGATCTATGATGCCATGTCAGATGTTCCAGAGGTTACCAAGACGGATGTTAAGTTGGTTTGGTACCCAGCTTGGACGGTGGAAAAGATGAGCCGCTATGCTCGGATTGCTTTGGGAATTCGTTAAGAACAGATAGTAAGTGCTGGCCTGCTGTATGCAGGCTTTTGCTTTTTTTAGTGGATTCTGTTATAATATTCCTATTGTCTTGGGGTCGTTACGGATTCGACAGGCATTATGCGGCACATTTTGCAACCCATCTAGCGGATGTAAAACGCCAGTTAAATATAACTGCAAAAAATAACAATTCTTACGCTTTAGCTGCCTAAAAACCAGCCAGCGTGACCCGATTCGGATTGCTTGTGTCTGATGACAGGTCTTATTATGAGCAAGCTACGGCAAAGTCTGGTCTAGGGATTTTGCAAGAGATTGATAGACTCGCTTGACTTGGGCTTGAGCTATGTGTCAAGGTGAAGTTAAATCAATACATAGCCTATGGTTGTAGACAAATGTGTTAGCAGGTGTTTGGACGTGGGTTCGACTCCCACCGGCTCCATTATTTTAAAGTCCTTCTAAAACGTTGAGAAATCAGCGTTTTTTGCTTTTACGATGTTCAGGAAATCTTGATTTCTGTCTGAAAAAGTAATACAATGATGTTAGTGATGGCAAAGGAAATATTTGTATTTCTATTGGGTTGATTTCATAAGTATTAAGGGAAGTTGGATATGAGTTTTTTTAAGAATCTGTTTGGTAAGAAACAAGAGCAAGAGGAAGAGAAAGTAGAAAAGGTGGAAGAAGCAGTGCTCGATGTGCCTTCTGAAGATCCTTTTCCGAGTGAGTGGGGATCTTTCTCAACCTATATAGATGACAAGTTGGCTAGTATCCGTCTGAATCTAGCTCTTTTTGACGAGGCACCCTATCCTCTCTATGACTATGCTATGAGGCTCAAGGTAACGCTCCTCCAGTACGATGGGGAGACAGGTTTTCCATCTAGTGATGAGTTTAAAGAGCTGAATGTGATTGAGGACCGGCTTTCTGAGGCTTTAGGGCAAGTCGGTGGCATTCATGTCGGTGTGATTACGACAGATGGAAATATTGAGTTTTACTACTATCTGCAAGACAAGAAAAGCCATCTGGAGCCAATTGCAAACGTGATGCGCGACTTTCCAGACCGCCGCTATGACTCAGCAACCCTAGAAGACGAGGAATGGAATCAGTACTTTGACTTTCTCTATCCCAATGAATACGAGTATCAGACCATTCTCAACCAGCGGGTCTGGTATCAGCTGGAGCAGGACGGCGATGATCATAGTCAGGAGCGTGAGATTGACCATTGGGCCTATTTTGATTCGGAGGAAGAACGGGATGGTTTCCTAAAGGAAGTCGAAGAACTGGGCTATAGCCTCGTATCCGCTGAAAAGATAGAAGATGCGGACAAACCATATCAGCTGCATGTGATTCGTATGGATACGACGGAAATCTTTGATTTGAACCAGAATGTTTGGACTTTGGTTGAATTTGTGAAAAAATTTAACGGAAACTATGGCGGTTGGTGTTGTAATGTGGTATAATGGTTAAAGTTTTGAGAAAGCTGGACTTTCTCTTTTGTGGAAGATTACTCAAGAGGCTTAAGAGGCTGTGTTGGAAACGCAGTAGGCGTGTAAAAGCGTGCGTGGGTTCGAATCCCATGTCTTCCGTCATAAGATGCAAGAAACGCTGTTTGGCGTTTTTTCTATTTGTAAAAGAGGCATGAAAGTAAGGTGATTCTTTTTGAAAATGATTTTTTTGGAAATGCTTGAAAACAATTTCAGCAAAAAAAATAAGTAATTTATTGTTCATTTTATATAATAGTGTGGTAAAATGAGAGTAATAGAGTTTTAAAAGGATATAAATTAAAGGGAGAATTATGTTTTTTAAACGTCAAAAAGGTAAGTACCACGAAGTAGAGCGTGTGACTCGTTTTAAGCTGATTAAATCGGGTAAGCATTGGCTGCGTGCTGCGACATCACAGTTCGGCCTTTTTAGATCAATGAAGGGGGGAGGCCTTTCATCAATCGAGCTCAAGGTAACGGAAGAACAAGTTACCGATAAGAAGAGCGGCATAGACTTTTTGAGGGGCATTGTCGCCACGGGAGCCGTGCTGGGCGGAGCTGTTGTGACAAGCACAACTGTCCATGCAGAAGAAGGTCAGGCTCTGGAAAAGGTCATTGATACGACAGACGTTTTAGCGACACGTGGTGAAACAGTTTTAGGAGAAGAAAGCAGTGCTGCTGAAGCAGCAACCGCAACGGCAAGCTCACATACTGAGTCAGAGTCTGTATCAGATACATCTTCAGCCAGTGCCAGTGCTTCTGTCAGTGCATCTATCTCAGCCAGCATCTCAGCTTCAGAGTCAATGTCACAGTTTAGCTCTGCCTCTATCAGTGCCAGCACATCTCAGTCAGTCTCAGATTCCTTAAGTGTATCTGAGTCTCTTTCGGTGTCTTCAAGTGCATCGGCTTCAGTGAGTGCTAGTACTAGTCAGCCAACCAGTTCTTCTCAATCAGTTTCTGCCAGTCAGACCTCTGCATCGTCTGCATCAGAAACCGGCAACTCTACAAGCAGCCAGCAGTCTACAGAATCCTCTAGTCAGACTGGGCGTAGAAGAACGCGTCGGGCTACAGATACAACCCCTCCTACAATCACTCTCCCTCAAGAGGTAATAGCCTATCGAGGAGAAGAGTTTGAGTTTTTTGTCGAAACAACTGATGATAGTGGTCGAGTTAATCGAGTCATTGTTCGAAATATTGAAGGAGCAGATAACTCTACTTACTTAGATCCAAATTGGATAAGATATTCTACTGATAACTTGAGTGTTCCAGGTAATGCAACGCCTGCTAATCCTCTAAGGACTCGTGTCTACGGTATTGTGCCAATTAATCATGGTGTTGGACCTGGGGATCGCTATACTAAATATGTCCGAGCAGAAGATGCTGCAGGGAATATCACTGCATTAGTAGACAAACAAAGTGAGCGTTTTGTATTAGTTATAAGACCTCAGACAGAAAAATATACTCCTCAAGTTCCAACTTTAACCTATGTTCAGAATGCGAATAGTCTGACCCAAACAGACAAAGATGCTGTCATTGCTGCAGTCAAAAGTGCTAATCCAAATCTTCCTGCCACCTCAACTTACTCGGTTTCAGAAAATGGTACCGTAACAATTACCTATCCGGATGGTTCAACAGACACTATTGCTGCTGCACAGACAGTTGATACAGATAGGGTAGCCCCAGTCTTTGTTGATGAGGGTAGAGACTATATCTTCTATCGTGGAGAAGAAGGTACTGCTGAACTCCACTTTTATGATAATAGTGGTAAGATTACCAATGTAAATTTTGCAGGAGATCTTGCTGCTAGTAGCACTTATAACACTTTGCTAGGCTTAGGTTTTACATTTAATACACCGAATATAAACAATCCTAATAATGCTACGGAACAAAATCCTCTTGTGACAACTATTAGAGGGACGATACCGAAAAGTCTACCAGCAGGACCTGGTGGTAAATACACTTTCAAGGTTAGAGCGACAGATGCTAGTGGTTTAACTAGTGAAGCAAAAATTTTCAGAATTGTTTTTGCTAACCAGACAGATAAATATACACCAAACAATCCTGGAAGTTTAACTGGGGTTCTGAATCCCCAGCAACTATCAACAAGTGAAAAAACAGCTATTGAAGAAAAAGTTAGGGCGGCTAATACAGGGAATCTGCCTAACAATGTCCAATATGTTGTTAACAATGATGGTTCTGTGACGGTTATTTATCCAGATGATACTCCTGCTAGCCGTTCAAGAGATACAATAACAGCTGATAGGACTGTTCAAGATTTACGTCCTAGTTTATCAGCGAGTGCGTCAGTAAGCGCTTCTACGTCTGCGAGCCAATCTACGGCGGCTAGTAAATCGGCTTCCATTAGTGCATCAACTTCAGCACAGAAATCTGTATCAGCAAGTACGTCCGCCTCAACGAGTGCATCGGTGAGTGCAAGTACGTCGGCTTCCACTAGTGCGTCAGTTTCCGCAAGCACGTCAGCATCGACGAGTGCGTCCGTAAGTGCCAGCACATCGGCTTCAACGAGTGCGTCAGTGAGCGCAAGTACGTCAGCATCGACTAGCGCGTCTACAAGCGCAAGTACATCTGCATCCACCAGTGCCTCAGTATCCGCAAGTACGTCAGCGTCTACCAGTGCATCTGTGAGTGCAAGTACCTCAGCCTCAACGAGTGCATCCGTATCAGCAAGTACGTCTGCTTCAACGAGTGCATCGGTAAGTGCAAGTACGTCAGCTTCCACGAGCACATCAGTTTCAGCCAGCACGTCCGCGTCAACAAGTGCATCAGTAAGTGCAAGCACGTCTGCTTCCACGAGTGCGTCAGTAAGCGCAAGTACGTCCGCATCAACTAGCGCGTCAGTGAGTGCAAGCACATCTGCGTCGACGAGTGCATCAGTAAGCGCAAGTACATCGGCTTCCACGAGTGCGTCAGTAAGTGCAAGTACGTCCGCGTCAACCAGCGCATCCGTATCCGCAAGTACGTCCGCGTCTACTAGCGCGTCTATGAGTGCCAGCACATCGGCATCCACAAGTGCATCAGTAAGTGCCAGCACGTCCGCCTCAACAAGTGCATCCGTGTCAGCAAGTACGTCGGCCTCAACGAGTGCCTCAGTATCCGCAAGTACCTCAGCGTCCACGAGCGCCTCAGTTTCCGCAAGTACCTCAGCTTCCACGAGTGCATCCGTAAGTGCAAGTACGTCTGCTTCAACGAGTGCTTCAGTGAGCGCAAGTACCTCAGCGTCCACGAGCGCCTCAGTTTCCGCAAGTACCTCAGCTTCCACGAGTGCATCCGTAAGCGCAAGTACGTCCGCATCGACGAGCGCCTCTGTATCAGCAAGCACCTCGGCTTCAACGAGTGCATCAGTAAGTGCAAGTACGTCAGCGTCAACCAGCGCGTCAGTGAGTGCCAGCACATCTGCATCAACCAGCGCGTCAGTGAGTGCCAGCACGTCAGCATCGACAAGTGCATCCGTAAGCGCAAGTACGTCTGCTTCAACGAGCGCGTCAGTGAGCGCAAGTACGTCCGCATCGACGAGTGCGTCAGTAAGTGCAAGCACATCTGCGTCGACGAGTGCCTCAGTTTCAGCAAGCACATCTGCGTCAACCAGCGCCTCAGTTTCCGCAAGTACCTCAGCGTCCACGAGCGCCTCAGTTTCCGCAAGTACCTCAGCCTCCACGAGTGCGTCTGTAAGTGCAAGTACGTCCGCGTCTACGAGTGCGTCCGTGAGCGCAAGTACCTCAGCCTCCACGAGTGCATCAGTAAGTGCAAGTACGTCCGCCTCAACCAGTGCATCCGTAAGTGCAAGTACGTCAGCTTCCACGAGCGCATCAGTTTCAGCCAGCACGTCAGCCTCGACGAGTGCGTCTGTATCTGCAAGCACGTCAGCCTCGACGAGTGCATCAGTAAGTGCAAGCACGTCAGCCTCGACGAGTGCATCAGTAAGCGCAAGTACGTCAGCGTCGACAAGTGCATCCGTATCTGCAAGCACGTCAGCGTCAACGAGTGCATCAGTAAGTGCAAGCACGTCCGCGTCTACGAGTGCGTCAGTGAGTGCAAGTACCTCAGCGTCAACGAGTGCATCGGTAAGTGCAAGTACGTCAGCTTCCACGAGCGCATCAGTTTCAGCCAGCACGTCAGCCTCGACGAGTGCGTCTGTATCTGCAAGTACATCTGCATCAACAAGCGCATCCGTAAGTGCAAGTACGTCCGCGTCCACGAGCGCGTCCGTATCTGCCAGCACATCTGCATCGACAAGTGCGTCCGTATCAGCAAGTACGTCTGCTTCAACAAGTGCATCTGTATCAGCAAGTACCTCAGCTTCAACGAGTGCGTCCGTATCAGCAAGCACATCTGCTTCAACGAGTGCGTCCGTGAGTGCCAGCACCTCAGCGTCCACGAGCGCATCAGTAAGTGCAAGTACCTCAGCGTCCACAAGTGCATCCGTGAGCGCAAGTACGTCCGCATCGACGAGCGCCTCTGTATCAGCAAGCACCTCGGCTTCAACAAGCGCATCAGTTTCAGCAAGCACGTCCGCTTCAACGAGTGCCTCAGTAAGTGCAAGCACGTCCGCATCAACGAGTGCGTCAGTAAGTGCAAGTACCTCAGCATCAACGAGCGCGTCAGTAAGTGCAAGTGCTTCAGCGTCGACGAGTGCATCTGTATCTGCAAGCACGTCAGCGTCAGTGAGCGCAAGTACGTCAGCTTCCACGAGTGCGTCAGTATCTGCAAGCACCTCAGCGTCAACTAGCGCATCAGTATCTGCCAGCACGTCCGCGTCAACAAGCGCATCCGTAAGCGCAAGCACCTCAGCGTCTACGAGTGCGTCAGTAAGCGCAAGTACGTCCGCGTCTACTAGCGCGTCGGTAAGTGCAAGTACCTCCGCATCGACGAGTGCATCTGTAAGTGCAAGTACGTCCGCATCAACGAGTGCCTCAGTAAGTGCAAGTACGTCCGCATCGACGAGTGCATCGGTAAGTGCCAGCACGTCCGCATCGACAAGTGCGTCTGTGAGTGCCAGCACATCGGCCTCAACTAGCGCGTCAGTGAGCGCAAGTACGTCAGCGTCAACGAGTGCCTCAGTAAGTGCAAGTACGTCTGCATCAACGAGCGCGTCAGTAAGTACAAGTGCTTCAGCGTCGACGAGTGCATCAGTAAGTGCAAGTACCTCAGCGTCAACTAGCGCATCAGTATCTGCCAGCACGTCAGCGTCAGTGAGCGCAAGTACGTCAGCTTCCACGAGTGCGTCAGTATCTGCCAGCACCTCAGCGTCAACTAGCGCATCAGTATCTGCCAGTACGTCCGCGTCAACGAGTGCGTCGGTAAGTGCAAGCACGTCCGCGTCAACAAGTGCGTCAGTAAGTGCAAGTACGTCAGCGTCCACCAGCGCCTCCGTAAGTGCAAGTACGTCTGCGTCAACGAGCGCATCAGTAAGTGCAAGCACCTCAGCATCCATGAGCGCATCCGTAAGTGCAAGCACTTCGGCCTCAACGAGCGCATCAGTAAGCGCAAGTACGTCTGCATCAACAAGTGCGTCCGTTTCAGCAAGTACATCAGCCTCGACGAGTGCATCAGTAAGTGCAAGTACGTCTGCTTCAACGAGTGCATCTGTATCCGCAAGTACATCAGCCTCAACGAGTGCGTCAGTGAGTGCAAGTACGTCAGCCTCAACGAGTGCCTCTGTATCAGCAAGTACGTCTGCTTCAACTAGCGCATCCGTGAGTGCCAGCACGTCCGCGTCAACAAGTGCGTCCGTTTCAGCAAGTACGTCTGCCTCCACGAGTGCCTCAGTAAGTGCAAGTACGTCCGCATCAACGAGTGCCTCAGTAAGTGCAAGTGCTTCAGCGTCGACGAGTGCATCTGTATCTGCAAGCACGTCAGCGTCAGTGAGCGCAAGTACGTCCGCTTCAACGAGCGCATCGGTAAGTGCAAGTACGTCCGCTTCAACGAGTGCCTCAGTAAGTGCAAGTACTTCAGCGTCGACGAGTGCCTCAGTAAGTGCAAGTACTTCAGCGTCGACGAGTGCGTCAGTATCTGCAAGTACCTCAGCGTCAACTAGCGCATCTGTGTCAGCAAGCACGTCCGCGTCCACAAGTGCCTCAGTAAGTGCAAGTACGTCCGCGTCGACGAGTGCGTCCGTAAGCGCAAGTACCTCGGCATCGACGAGTGCATCAGTAAGTGCAAGTACGTCTGCATCGACGAGCGCCTCAGTAAGCGCAAGTACCTCGGCATCGACGAGTGCATCAGTAAGTGCAAGTACGTCGGCTTCAACGAGTGCGTCAGTAAGTGCAAGCACATCTGCGTCCACAAGTGCTTCAGTTTCAGCAAGTACGTCCGCGTCCACAAGTGCGTCAGTCAGCGCTAGCACGTCTGCGTCAACTAGCGCATCTGTATCAGCAAGTACGTCAGCATCAACCAGTGCATCAGTTTCAGCAAGTACGTCTGCATCGACGAGCGCGTCAGTGAGTGCAAGCACTTCAGCGTCCACAAGTGCATCAGTAAGCGCAAGTATGTCTGCGTCCACGAGTGCGTCAGTGAGCGCAAGTACGTCCGCTTCAACTAGCGCCTCGGTAAGTGCAAGTACTTCAGCGTCGACGAGTGCCTCGGTAAGTGCAAGTACGTCAGCCTCAACGAGTGCCTCAGTAAGTGCAAGTACGTCCGCATCGACGAGTGCATCGGTAAGTGCCAGCACATCGGCCTCAACAAGCGCGTCAGTGAGCGCAAGTACGTCAGCGTCAATGAGTGCGTCAGTAAGTGCAAGTACGTCCGCATCAACGAGCGCGTCAGTAAGTGCAAGCACTTCAGCGTCCACAAGTGCATCAGTAAGCGCAAGTATGTCTGCGTCCACGAGTGCGTCAGTTTCAGCAAGTATGTCCGCATCAACGAGTGCCTCAGTAAGTGCAAGTACTTCAGCATCGACAAGTGCCTCAGTGAGCGCCAGCACATCGGCCTCAACAAGCGCGTCAGTGAGCGCAAGTACCTCAGCATCGACAAGTGCGTCAGTAAGTGCAAGTACGTCCGCTTCGACAAGTGCGTCTGTAAGTGCAAGTACGTCCGCTTCAACGAGTGCCTCAGTAAGCGCAAGTACGTCTGCTTCAATGAGTGCATCTGTATCAGCAAGCACATCCGCATCAACCAGTGCATCTGTAAGTGCCAGCACCTCGGCTTCAACGAGTGCGTCTGTAAGCGCAAGTACGTCCGCTTCGACAAGTGCGTCTGTAAGTGCAAGTACGTCAGCGTCAATGAGTGCATCTGTATCTGCAAGTACGTCAGCATCAACGAGTGTGTCAGTGAGTGCAAGCACATCGGCCTCCACGAGCGCGTCAGTGAGTGCAAGTGAATCAGCTTCAACTAGCTCATCTGCGAAAGCGAGTGAATCTGCTTCCACGAGTGCGTCAGTAAGTGCAAGCACATCTGCATCAACGAGCGCATCTGTATCCGCAAGTACTTCCGCGTCGACGAGTGCATCAGTAAGTGCAAGTACGTCCGCATCGACGAGCGCATCAGTCAGCGCAAGTACCTCAGCGTCCACGAGCGCCTCTGTATCAGCAAGTACGTCCGCGTCGACAAGCGCGTCTGTCTCTGCAAGTACGTCCGCATCGACGAGTGCATCTGTATCCGCAAGTACGTCTGCATCAACGAGTGCGTCAGTGAGCGCAAGTACCTCAGCCTCAACCAGTGCCTCAGTAAGTGCAAGTATGTCCGCGTCGACGAGTGCGTCGGTAAGCGCAAGTGAATCAGCTTCAACTAGCTCATCTGCGAAAGCGAGTGAATCTGCATCTACCAGTGCATCAGTATCGGCAAGCACGTCCGCCTCAACGAGTGCATCAGTAAGTGCAAGCACGTCCGCATCGACGAGTGCGTTCGTTTCAGCAAGCACGTCCGCATCGACCAGTGCATCCGTAAGCGCAAGTACGTCCGCGTCGACGAGCGCATCCGTAAGCGCAAGTACGTCAGCTTCAACGAGTGTGTCAGTGAGTGCAAGCACATCGGCCTCCACGAGCGCGTCAGTGAGTGCAAGTGAATCAGCTTCAACTAGCTCATCTGCAAAAGCGAGTGAATCTGCATCAACGAGTGCATCAGTTTCAGCAAGCACATCGGCATCTACGAGCGCTTCAGTGAGTGCAAGTGAATCGGCTTCAACTAGCTCATCTGCGAAAGCAAGTGAATCAGCGTCGACAAGTGCGTCAGTGAGTGCAAGTGAGTCAGCTTCAACTAGTTCATCCGTATCTGCGAGCGAATCCGCTTCAGTAAGTGCATCTGCTTTAGCGTTGGCAAGTATATCCGCTTCAGTAAGTGCCTCAGAATCTGCCAGCACTTCGGCTAGTCTATCTGGTTCAGAAAGTGCTTCGATTAGCGATTCTCAGTCAATATGTGAGTCAACCTCAGTAAGCACCAGCACCTCAGTCTTGCATAGTCAGCTGGACCTGGTTCATGAGAAGGAATTCTACTCACTCAGCCTTTCTACAAGCGAGTCACTGTCAGCAGCAGTCAGTCTCAGCGAGCTTGCTCGTGTCAGTCAGTCTGTATCGGAAAGCCTGTCTACGAGCCTGTCAGCTAGTCAGAGCACATCTGAAAGCCTGTCCGCTTCAGCAAGACAGTCTGAGCTGGATCTGATTTCCAGAGGTCGTCTGCCACAGACAGGGGAAACGGAGAGCAAGGCTTCCATCCTGGCTCTGGGCTTAGGAGCATTGGGCTTGGCCTTCAAGAGACGTAAAAAGAAAAGCGACTCTGAGGAGTAGCAGTAAGTAGAGCCGATCAGTTTATCTTTTAGTCCGTCGAAATTTCACTCAGCTAGTGAGCTGTGGAAGTGATGGACAAAGCAAGCTATAAGGAAATAACTTGGTTATTTCTGGTGCTTGCTTCCTAAAATCCTAGACTAGGAATTAGTAAAAAGAAACCGAGAGGCAATAGAAACAGGAAGTTTTGACAACTTCCTGTTTTTTTGACAATTTAGTAGAAAAAAGTGTCCTTTATTCTGCAGGAAAGTCCCTGAGAATATAGATTTTTTGAACAATATTTTATATAATATCAAGTATAGAAATGATGTTTTAGAGTTTATGAAATGAAAGAGTAAGGGTGGAGATGAAAACGATTGTTTTGGTTGGTGATCAGGCCTATCAGGAGCAAGTTTCGACTACGATTAAGTCGATTTTATATTACAATAAAAATGTAAAAATCTATGTTTTCAATCAGGGATTGAGTGACGAATGGTTCCGTGATTTTAATGAGCTGGCCGAGCAGCTGGACAGTGAATTGGTCAATGTTAGCTTGGACCAAGTGACTATCAGTTCAGAGTGGCTGACTCAGGACCATATCAGCTCAGCAGCCTATGCTCGCTATTTCATTCCGCAGTTTGTAGCAGAGGAGCGTGTCCTTTATCTGGATAGTGATCTGGTGGTCAATAGAGATTTGCAACCTTTATTTGATATTCCTCTGGAAGGCAAGCTTGTGGCAGCGGTTGGAGATGCCGGCGGTTATGGATTTAACTCTGGAGTTCTGCTAATTGATAATCGAGCATGGAAAGAAAGGCAGCTGCAGGAGACCTTTATCAAGGAAACGGACCGCATCATGGGCTTGGTCCAGTCTGGCCAGATGGAGGATTTTAACGGCGATCAGACGGTTTTAAATTATGTGCTGGCTCAGGATTGGCTGCCCTTGGATAAGATTTACAATCTGCAGGTAGGCCATGACTTAGTGGCCTTTTACAGCGGCTGGAATGGTCATTTTGAGCTGGATCAGGAACCTCTGATTATCCACTATACCACCTTCCGCAAGCCTTGGAACTCGGAAGTTAGCTATCGCTACCGTCAGCTTTGGTGGGACTTTCAGGCCTTGAGCTTGGCGGAGATTTCAGCCCATCATCGGGGAGAGTTTGAGATGCAAGACCGTTGGGAGAAGGCAGCTCTGAACTGCATGCTCCTGACAGATGTGCAAGAGTTAGAGCAGATTGAGTTTTTAGCTCAGTCCCTGCCTAGCGTTCATTTTTATATAGCCTGTTACACAGATATGGGAGATTATCTGCGCTCTTTGGATCGCTATGAAAATATCCATCTCTATCCGCAGGTTATTCATGCAGTGCTGGATGAGCTCATTGATAAGTGCCAGGTCTATTTGGATATTCACCATGGAAGTGAGCACTATCAGCTGAGCAGTCGTTTCAAGGCACTTGGCAAGCCAGTTCTGGCTTTTGACAATACTAAGAAAAATGAAAACGAAGAACTGGTCTATCCCCATGAGCACCCTCAGGAGATGGTGAGAAAGCTGCGCAGTCTGATGAAAAAAGAGAAGCCGCAAGCCTTTCGGGCTGTGGTGCTGGCGGCTAATGCTGCCTATAGTGAGCAGGTCTTAACCACCATTAAGTCCATCGTCTGCCACAATCGCTTTATCAAGTTTTATGTCATCAATAGTGACTTTCCGACAGAGTGGTTTGTCAGCATGCAAAAAAAACTGGCCAAGCTGGACTGCCAGATCGTCAATGCTCGGGTGGATGGCAGTCATATTAGTCAATATAAGACAAATATCCATTATTCAGTTTTTTTGAGATATTTTACGGCTACTTTTGTAGAGGAAGATCAAGCTCTTTATTTGGATTGCGATATTGTAGTTACACGTGACTTATCAGAAATTTTTGCAGTTGATTTAGGTTCCTATCCGCTTGGCGCGGTAAGAGATCTGGGTGGAGAAGTATACTTTGGCGAGCAGATTTTTAATTCAGGTGTTTTACTAATTAATGTGAACTACTGGAGAGAAAACGATATTGCGGGTCAATTGATTGAGATGACTGATAACTTACATGATAAAGTTACTCAGGATGACCAAAGCATTCTCAATATGCTTTTTGAAAATCGCTGGATGGAGCTGCCTTTTGCTTATAACTGCATTACGCTGCACACGACCTTTTCGGACTATGAGCCTGAAAAAGGTCTCTATCCGCCGGTTATCCACTATCTGACCGAGCGCAAGCCTTGGAAAGAGTACACCCAGTCCATTTATCGTGAGGTCTGGTGGTTCTATCAGGGACTGGATTGGTCGGATATGGAGGAGCCAGTCGGAGCCCTGACTCAAAAGATGGTGGAAGGGGAAGAGGGCTCAAGCCTGTCCTGCCTAGTCTACACCTATTCTTGTGACCTGATGCATATCAACTATCTGATTCAAGCCCTGCCTGCCTGTCATTTCTACATCGCGGCACCGGTAGTGGTAGCAGAGCCAATCACGCGTCTGCTCCAGTATCCTAATGTCAGCGTCAGTTCAGATATTGCGGGCATTCCGGCTCTCTTGGAGTCGCTGGAAGCCAAGTCTCAGCTGCTGTTGGATATCAATGCCGGTGATGAGGTGGGGGATATTATTGCTCGCTTTAAGTCTGCTGGCAAGTCAGTCTTTGCCTTTGACAGCACAGCCCATGGCCAGCAGGGGCAGGAAGTCTTTCCAGCTGATAATCCTGAAGCCATGGTGCAGGCTATTGAGAAACTAGCCTTGGCCGAGCCTGAGGAGCGGCAGATTTCTGTACTCTCTATCGACCAATCACTGGATTATCTCTTAGAGAAAGGTGCTTCAGTGGTTCGCTTTGGAGATGGGGAGATGGATTTGATTGCGGGCCGTAGTATCGTCTATCAGGATTTTGATCCAGAACTGTCAGCGCGCTTGAGAGAGATTATGTCTATGGAGAGCGATGAGCATTTGATGATCTGTCTGCCCGATGTTTTTACAGGGCTAGAGCGCTATTCCATTGATGCCCAGAATTTTTGGAGTCTAAATCATTTGCCACATTTCCTTGAGAAATATAAAAATATTTGCCAAGCACCTTGGTACGGCTCGACTTTTATTTCCCGTCCTTATATTGACTTGGAAGATAAGACGCCGTCTGCGGGCTATTTTGCAAAGCTTAAGCAGCTTTGGCAGGACAAAGACCTCTTGATCGTAGAGGGCTTGACTTCTCGCTCTGGTGTGGGCAATGACCTCTTTGACGGGGCTAAATCCATCAAGCGGATTATCTGTCCTTCGCACAATGCCTACAGCAAACTGGAGGCCATCAAGCAAGCAGTTCGTAAGCATGCGGATAATCGTCTGATTTTGACCATGCTGGGTCCGACGGCCAAGGTCTTGGTCTACGATCTGGTTCAGGAAGGTTATCGAGCGCTGGATATTGGGCATATTGACTCAGAGTATGAGTGGTTCCAGATGGGGGCTAGGCACAAGGTCAAGCTGTCGCACAAGCATACGGCTGAGCACAACTTTGATCAGGATATTGAGTTTAGAGACGACCAAGCTTATGACAGTCAGATTGTTGCCAATCTGGCTCAGGAATGAAGATTAGAAAAAGAATATGAAAGTTAATATTACCAATCTATACGGTATGTCTGGCCAGAGTACGGCCTTGATTGCCCAGAATGATGTGACCAAGTTAGCCAAGCAGCTGGGCTTTAATGAACTGAGTTTTTACTTTTACGATATTTACAGCGACAGCCAGTCGGAGCTCAGTCGGCGTCTGGACGGCATCATGGCTAGTGTGGGCTACGGCGATGTGGTTATCTATCAGTCGCCGACTTGGAACGGCCGGGAGTTTGACCAGGCCTTTATCAGCAAGCTGAAGATTTTGCAGGCCAAGCTGGTGACCTTTATCCATGATGTACCGCCGCTGATGTTCCCGTCAAACTACTATCTGATGCCGGAATATATCGACATGTATAATCAGTCCGATGTGGTTATCGTCCCTTCTGAGCAGATGCGGGATAAGCTTCTGGCAGAGGGTCTGACTGTGGACAAGATTTTGGTCCAGCGCATGTGGGATCATCCCTATGATTTGCCCCTGCACCAGCCTCAGTTTGCCCGCAAGCTCTATTTTGCCGGAAGTGTGGAACGTTTTCCACATCTGATCAATTGGTCTTATGCTACGCCGCTGGAGATTTTTTCGCCTGAGGAAGAGTCAAATCCAGAGGCCAATGTCAGCTATCGTGGCTGGGTCAGCCGGCCAGAGTTGCTCTTGGATCTGTCCAAGGGCGGTCTAGGTCTGGTCTGGGGGGTTGAGGAAAATCCAGCAGACGAGCCGGAATACTATGGTCTCAATATCTCTCATAAGTCAGCTACCTATCTGGCGGCAGGTATTCCGGTCATCGTCCCTTCTTACCTGTCCAATGCAGAGTTGATTCGCGATCGCGGTCTGGGCTTTGTCGTAGACAGTCTGGAAGAGGCCAGTCGGATTGTTGAAAATCTGACTGCTGAGGAGTATCAGGCTATGGTCGAGCGGGTTAGAAAGTTCTCTTTCTTGCTCAAGGAAGGTTATTTTAGCAAAAAAGTCTTAGTAGATGCGGTGATGGAAGTTTTATCTTAGAGCTTTTCCAGCCATCGTCATGAGGAGTCAGTGTGAAGTCATTTTTTAAAGCGATCGTTATCAAGAAATTTCTGTGGACCTTATTTTTCTTATTTATCTATGTCTTGGGAACCAAGCTGACCCTGCCCTTCGTCGATATGAGTAAGGCAGTTGCCATGGACGGAACCTCTACGACCTTGAACTATGCGACAGCCCTGATGGGGGGAAATCTGCGCAGTATGTCGCTCTTTTCTGTCGGCCTGTCTCCTTGGATGTCCTCTATGCTGATCTGGCAGATGTTTGCTGTGTCCAAGCGCCTAGGCTTGAGTAAGCTCCCTCTGGAAGTACAGGAAAGGCGGCGGATGCTGCTGACTTTGGTTATTGCCTTGATACAGTCTGTGGCACTGGTCCTAAATCTGCCACTGCAAGAAGCAGCTGGGGCGGATATGACTACGATTATGGTCTTAGATACCTTGGTCTTGATGGCTGGGACCTACTTTCTCATCTGGCTGACGGATTTGAATGCTGCCATGGGACTTGGCGGCTCCATCATGATTGTCATGGCCAGCATGATTGCCTACATTCCACAGGATATTTGGAACTCCATTCAGGAGCTAAAGATTTCTTCTCTGTGGCTAGCCTTGATGCTGGTTTTCAGCCTAGTTTTTCTCTATCTGGCTGTTACAGTTGAGCGGTCTAAGTACCGAATTCCAGTCAATAAGATCAATATCCATAACCGTTTTAAGAAATACTCTTATCTGGATATTCGTCTTAATCCTGCTGGTGGTATGCCGATTATGTACGCTATGACCTTGGTCAGCATTCCCCAGTATTTCCTTTTGATTATCCACTTTCTCCAACCAGACAATCAGCTAATTGAGCAGTGGATAGAAGCGCTGTCTATGGGAAGTCCTGCTTGGTTTATCCTTTATCTGCTGACCATTTTCATCCTGGCGCTGGCCTTCGCCTTTATCAATATAAGTGGCGACCAGATTGCTGAGCGGATGCAAAAGAGTGGAGAGTATATTGAAAATGTTTATCCGGGAGGAGCAACCCGCCGCTATATCAATGGTTTGGTGACCTATTTTGCACTAGTGGGGGCTTTCTATCTTATCCTGATTTCTGGTCTGCCTATGATGGTGGTGCTTCTGGACATTCGCTATCTGCGGCTCAGTATGATTCCGGGGATTTTTATGATTTTTATCGGAATGGTCTTTTCTATTAAGGACGAGGTGGATGCCTTGACGCTTAATGACCGTTATCGTTCATTGTTGTAGGAGAAACTATGTATTACTTTATTCCTTCATGGAGTGGCAGTGGGGATCGGGTTTGGCACCGGGATATTGTCCCTTGGTACCGCTCCATGCAACGACTGGAGTTTGATGACTCGATTCATCAGATTCGGATTTTTCAAAGTGAAAATCTGCCAGTCCAGCTGCTTTTGCCAGCCTATATGCCGCATGCCCGCTACCTCTTGCATCGGCAGGATATTTTTGAGACGGACTATTACTCGGTCTTTGATGAGATTCAGGGAATCCAGTCTAAAGAAATGCAGGTCTTGCAAATCAAGGATCTGGACTGGGAGCCAGACTGTGAATTTGTCTATACACCGTTTCTAGTCATGGTCCGCAGGCAGGGGCAGCTCTATGCCCATGTCGAGTTTGGAGTAGAAGGCTTTATCAGCTTCATCAAGTTTTTCAAGGATGACCAGCTGGAGAAGTTTTATATCTTTGATGATCGGGGCTTTGTCTCCAGTATCACCTATTATGAAGAAGGTCAGCCTCTGTATCAGGACTACCTGCAGCCGGATGGTGACTGGCGGATTCGTGAGCATCTCAAGCCTGACGACTGCCGGGTAGAGGTCAATCCTGCTTACTTACTGGACTTTGATAAGCTGGAGTATGAGCGGATGCCGGACTTGATCTTGGAGAAATTGGGCCACTATATCGAGCGTAATGCAAGAGCTGACAGCCGGTTTGTCCTAGCAACGCATCCCTTATACACTCAAGCCATTTTGCGCTTATTGCCCCAGCAGGTTCAAGTCATTCTCAGCTTTTTCCACGAGCGCAATCATACAGTGGATTGGTCAGCTCTAGAAGCAGATTTGAAGCAGGCAGATTTAGTCTTGACTGATCGTATGGACTTCAAGAAGGCTATTCAGCGCTACCTGCCTGGGCAGGCTCAGAAGGTGCATTACCTGTCGCCTTTTGATACTCGTCTGCAGTTGGGCAAGAGTCAGCGCCGCCGTGAATCCAAGATTTTTTATCAGATTAATCTGGAAGAAGGGCTTAATGACTATGCCATCTTCAAGGTTCTCCACTATGTGGCCAAGCATCCGGATACGGAGCTGACTATCGGTGTTTACAATGCTTGGCAGGAAGGAATCCAAAAGGTGGAGACCAAGGTGCAGGAGGTTATTGATGAGTATCTGAATCAATATGAATTTGTCAAGAACTACCGGCGCAGTGAGCAGGCTGAGAATGCCCTGCTGGAAAATCAGGAGCAGGACCTCCGTTTCACCATTAAAAATATCACAGACGAGCTCAGCTTGATTCAGGAGCTGGATGATACGCGGTTAATCATCGACCTGAGTGAGCAGCCCAATCTCTATACGCAGATTGCTGGGATTTCTGCCGGGATTCCGCAGATCAATCTGGTGGGCTCGGACTATGTGACCCATCTGCAAAATGGCTACATCTTGGACTCTATCTCTGATCTACCAACTGCTGCAGACTATTACTTGGAAGGTTTGAAAAATTGGAACCAGGCCTTGATTTATTCCATTGAAAAAATCCATCATAATACTGGTCTGGAGCTGATTGGCCGGTGGGAGCAGTGGCTCAAGGAGGCTGAGAATGCAAAATAAGCTGAAAATCTTACAGATTGGCTCAAGCGACTGGAGCAAGGAGCTTGCCATTCCAGACAATATGGCCTGGTATTATTTCTTTCCTAACTCCAATCTAGCCATCAAAAAGGTCATGGAAATGGATAAGATTGTCAAGTTTGATGCGATTCTGGTGGACGACCTGCGTCGGATTCCAGATTTGTTTATGATTGAATCCAAGATTATCCCTTATACGGTCTTCTATGATCAGGAACAGGAAACCCAGGAAGCGGATATTGAGTACTTTCTCAAGCGTCACTGCGCTCAGCCAACGGATATGAGCGATCGAGCTGACCTGATCCGCAAGCTGTCCAAGGCTCTCTTTTCCGGCCAGTATGGGGACAAGATGACTCCGCTTGATATGGTGGTTAGCCCCGGATTTCGGGGCAAGATTTGCTACAATGGCTATGAAAATCTAGAGCTGGAAGGGGACTTCGGTCAGGACTTTCAGCCAATCCTGTCATGGAAATACAATATTATTGCCAACAAGTTCAATCCAGTTGAACTCTGGCTTGAATATGAAAAGTCAGGCAGCTGTGAGCTGCGGCTGCGCCTCTATAATATCCAGGAAGGCTCGACTGCGGACATTGCTCGCGAGACTATTTTCGCAGAAGAGGATATGCGGGAATCCATGGTTCTGGACAATGACTTTACTTCCTATCTGGGCGTCAGTCTGGAGGCTAGAGGCGAGGGACGGATTCAGGTCGGGGCTCTGCATCAGCGCTTAACCCGCTATGAGTTTGGCAAGTACGTCCTGGGTGGAAAGATTCTCCGCGATAGCCATCGACAAGAGCTTAATTACTTCTTTTATCCAGGAGATTTGAAGCCACCTTTGGCTGTTTATTTCTCTGGTTACCGTCGGGCGGAAGGCTTCGAGGGCTTCGGAATGATGCGGAGTCTGGGCTGTCCTTTTCTCTTGTTTTCAGATCCGCGCGTGGATGGCGGTATGTTCTATCTGGGCAGTCAGGAGCTGGAGAGCAGTATTCATAAGATTATCCAAGAGCATTTGGACTTTCTGGGCTTTACCGAGCGGGACCTAATCCTGTCGGGGATGTCAATGGGGACCTACGGTGCTGTTTATTACGGATCGGAGTTTCGTCCGCGGGCTATCGTTTTGTCCAAGCCCTTGGGAAATCTAGGCACTATTGCCCAACGTGGCCGTTTACGCCTGCCCGAGGTCTTTCCGACGGCTCTAGATGTCCTTCACCGTCACACGGGTGGCAAAGATAAGGAGCATGTAGAGGAGCTGAATCAACGCTACTGGCGTAAGTTTGAGAAGGCTGATTTCAGTCGGACGACCTTTGGTATCGCCTATATGAAGGAAGAAGACTATGATCCGACGGCCTATGAGGACCTGGTAGCGGCTCTTCATCTGACTGAGGCTAAGCTGATTAGCAGAGGTGTCCCAGGACGGCATAATGACGACTTAGCTGTGTCTGTGTCTTGGTTTATGAATTATTATCGAATGATATTGGAAAAGGAATTTGGGAGAAAGAAATGAACATTCAAAAAAGAAAGGGCATTTACTGGGGAGAGCTGAGAGGGGTTTCGGCAGCTGGTAAAATGACTGACTTTACCTATCTCTATGGAACTACCCTTATTATTCATTCCCCTTCACATATATTTTTTGAAAATAAACTGATGGCCTCCGGACAGACCATCCATGAATGGTCTTCCCAATGGAATTATCAGCGAGACCGGCAGGTGCCTGCTCTCCCCTTGCTCAAAAAGGGAGCTCGCTATTGCCTGTCTAGAGATATGACCACCTATCCTGAATCCAGCGTCTTTCTGAAAATCATCTTCTTTGACCGCTATGAGAAAGAAATCAGCAATCAAGTGGAGCGCTCGGAGAGTATGATCTTCACCTATCCCAACGAAGCCTATAGTTATAAGGTTCAGCTGCTGAGTGCAGGAGTTGAGTCCTTAGAGTTTCATTGCCTAGACATTGACCGAATCATAGAGGAGTCTGATGATTAAAAATCATTTTCAAATTCAGCGCTTAAAGAAAATCTTAGCCAAAGTCAAGAGCTTTGAGTCAGAAATGGCTGGCTTGTCAGACGCTGATCTGCGAAAGAAAACACAGGAATTTAAGGAGAGACTGACCGCAGGTGAGACTTTAGACGACCTGCTGCCGGAGGCTTATGCTGTGGTGCGGGAAGCGGACAAGCGGGTGCTGGGCATGTTCCCCTACGATGTGCAGGTCATGGGGGCGATTGTTCTCCATGAAGGAAATGTCGCTGAGATGGCTACGGGAGAGGGCAAGACTCTGACGGCTACCATGCCGCTCTATCTCAATGCCCTGTCTGGACAAGGAGCTATGCTGGTGACCACCAATACCTATCTGGCTCTGCGGGATGCTCAGGAAATGGGGCAGGTCTATCGTTTTCTTGGGTTGACTATTGAGGCAGCGGTGGTAGCTGATGGGTCTGGAAATTTGACGCCCAAGCAGAAGCGGCTGATTTACCAGGCGGATATTGTCTATACGACCAATAGTGCCTTGGGCTTTGACTATCTGATTGAAAATCTAGCAGAGAATAAGGATAGCCAATACCTTAGCCCTTTCAACTATGTCATCATAGACGAGATTGACTCCATTCTCTTGGATAGCGCTCAGGTGCCTTTGGTTATCTCTGGTGCTCCTCGGGTTCAGTCAAACTTCTATAGTATCATGGATACCTTCATTACGACTTTGAAAGAAGACGAGGATTATCACTACGATGATGAGAAGAATGAAGTCTGGCTGACGTCGAAAGGTATTTTAGCGGCGGAGTCTTTTCTTGATTTGGAGCATCTTTTCTCCAAGGAAAATCAAGAGTTGGTCCGCCATCTCAATCTAGCCTTGCGGGCTCATAAACTCTATAAGAAGGACAAGGACTATGTTGTCCGCCAGGGTGACAAAGAAGCTGAAGTTGTACTTTTGGACCGCTCGACCGGCCGTCTGCTGGAAATGACCCGGCTTCAGGGAGGGCAGCACCAGGCCATTGAGGCCAAGGAGCATGTCAAGCTGACGGAGGAAACGCGGGCCATGGCTTCTATTACCTATCAGAATCTTTTCCGGCTATTTCGGAAAATCTCTGGTATGACCGGAACCGGCAAGGTGGTGGAGAGCGAGTTTATGGAGACTTACTCCATGTCTGTCATCAAGATCCCGACCAACCAGCCAGTGATTCGACAGGATTTGCCAGACCAGCTTTATCAGACCCTGCCAGAAAAAGTCTTTGCTTCATTGGACGAGGTCAAGCACTACCATGCCCAAGGCAATCCGCTCTTGATTTTCACCGGCTCAGTGGAGATGTCAGAGATTTACTCATCCCTACTGCTGAGAGAAGGAATCGCCCACAATCTGCTCAATGCCAACAATGCGGCGCGTGAGGCGCAGATCATCGCTGAGTCTGGACAGAAAGGTGCGGTGACGGTGGCTACATCCATGGCCGGCCGCGGTACGGATATAAAGCTGGGACCGGGTGTCGCTGATTTGGGTGGTCTCGTGGTGATTGGTACTGAGCGGATGGAGAACCAGCGGATTGACCTACAGATTCGTGGCCGTTCAGGCCGCCAAGGTGATCCGGGGATTAGTAAGTTTTTCATCTCGCTAGAGGATGATCTGCTCAGGAAGTGGGGGCCAGATTGGCTCAAGAAGTTCTACAAGGACTACTCAACTGAAGAAGTTCAGCAGCATCCAGTCCAGCTGGGACAGCGCCGCTTTAGACGCTTAGTGGCTAATGCTCAGAGAGCCAGCGAAAGCAGTGCCAAGATGTCCCGTCGAATGACGCTGGAATATGCCCAGTGTATGAAGATTCAGCGGGAGATTACCTATGCTGAGCGCAATCGCTTGATTCAAGCTGAAGAGCGGATTGATGAAGAAATCAGCCGTGTCCTCAGTCAGGTCATTCATCAGGCAGCCTATGAGCAGTCCTATGGGACGCGGGCTGACCTCTATCGCTTTATCTTAGACCATTTTAGCTATCATGCTGAGCGTATTCCTTATGATTTCGATATTTATTCGTCGGACAAAATTGCAGAGCTCTTGCAGGATATTGCCGAGCAGGAATTGCAGGCAAAGAAAGCCTATCTCAAGTCTGACAAGCTCTTTACCCATTTTCAGCGGGTGTCCGTTCTCAAGGCTATTGATGAGAACTGGGTCGAGCAGGTGGACTATCTGCAGCAGCTCAAGACAGCCTTGAACGGTCAGCATTTCTCTATGAAAAATCCTCTGGTAGAATATTATCAAGAGGCTTACGATGGCTTTGAATATATGAAGGAGCGCATGAAACAGCAGATTGTCAAGAATCTTTTGATGAGTGAATTGGCACTCAACCCTAAAGGAGAAGTCATCATGTACTTCCCGTAAGACGAGGAGAATATGACAGTATATAACATCAACTTAGGCATCGGCTGGGCCAGCAGCGGTGTAGAATACGCCCAAGCTTATCGGGCCCAGCTTCTGCGAAGAATCCAGCAGCCGGCTAAGTTTATCTTTATGGATATGATTTTAGCGGATAATATCCAGCATCTGACGGAAAATATTGGTTTTCTGGATGAGGAAGTTATCTGGCTTTATAATTACTTTACCGATATCAAGATTGCACCGACGACGGTGACGCTGGATCAGGTGCTGGCTCAAGTCGCAGGTCAGCCGGAGCGCTCGGAGAGAGAGGGCAAGATTGTCCGTTATTTCTATCCGCAGGATGATCAGTTTATCACTTGCTATCTGCGGCAGGAAGATCAGGACTTTGTGGAGCATGTGGAGTATGTCTCGCGGGGGAGATTGATTCGCAAGGATTATTTCTCCTATGTCCGCTATGCCAGCGAGTACTTCGCCCCCCACAATGACGCCGCAACCCTCTACCAGCGCCGTTTCTACAACGAAGACGGCAGTGTTGCCTATGACATGCTGATAGAAGATGGTCAGGAAGAGCTCTATCGCTTTCCAGATCGGATTTTCTATTCCAAGGCTGAGCTGGTTCGTTATTTTCTTCAGTGTTTGCAGCTGCAGGCAGATGATGTGGTCATCTTAGATAGAGAGACAGGGATTGGTCAGGTTGTCTTTGAGGAGAGTCAGAAGGCTAAGCTGGGAGTGGTGGTCCATGCGGAGCATTTTAGTGAAAATGCCAGCAGTGACGACTACATTCTCTGGAACAATTTTTATGACTACCAGTTTACCAATGCTGACAAGGTGGACTTCTTCATTGTGGCCACAGAGGCTCAGAAAAGGATTCTAGAGCAGCAGTTCCAGCATTACTCGGACAAGCAGCCCAAGATTGTCACCATACCGGTGGGGAGTCTCGACCAGTTGACTTATCCCAAAGAGCCTCGCAAGCCTTTCTCTATGATTACGGCTTCGCGTCTCGCTACGGAAAAGCATATCGATTGGCTAGTGGCAGCGACTGTCCAAGCCCATGCCCAGCTGCCTGAGCTGACTCTTGACATTTACGGTAAGGGGGGCGAAGAGGAGAAGCTGCGCCGCAGGATTGAGGAAGCAGGAGCTCAGGACTACATTCGGCTCAAGGGGCATGCAGATTTGAGCCAGATTTATGTAGGTTATGAGCTTTATCTGACGGCTTCAACCAGTGAAGGCTTTGGTCTAACGCTCATGGAAGCAGTTGGATCGGGTCTGCCTCTCATCGGCTTTGATGTCCGCTATGGCAATCAGACTTTTATCGATGATGGTAAAAATGGTTATCTGCTGCCGGTCAGTTCCAATCAGGTCGAGGATCAGATTATTGCTGCTTTTGTGGAGAAAATAGTAGCTCTCTTTAGCCAAGGACGAAAGCAGGAGATGAGCCAACACTCTTATCAAGTGGCCGAGAATTATTTGACCAGCCGGGTTGAAGCGGCTTGGTCCCAGCTTTTAAAGGAGGTCAGAGATGATTCAGCTCTTTGATTATTACAATCAGGAAACTCAGGATCTGCATGATTCCCTCCTTGCAGCTGGCTATGACTGTCCGACCATTGTCATTGAGGCCAATGGCTTTCTCCCGGACGATATGATTTCCCCCTATACTTATTTTTTAGGGGATGAAGAGGGAGTAGACCACCCGCTCTTTTTCAATCAAGTGCCAGTGCCACCTTTCTGGGAAATCACAGGCGACCATCAGGCGGCGCGTGTCAGTGACATGGGAGAAGAAAGGGCACGGATTCACTATGCAAGTCAGGCCAAGGGCCGGCTGGTCAAACAGGTAGATTGGCTGGATAAAAAAGGCCAGCTGCGACTGAGTGAGCGCTATAATAAGCAAGGCCGCTGCTTTGCCAAAACAGCCTATAAATCAGGCCAGGAGGCTTTCAACACAACCTACTACAGCACTGATGGTCAGGAGCGTATCGTGGAAAATCACGCCACCGGTGACATCATCCTGACCCTGGACCAAGAGCCCTTGCGGATTTTTAAAAGCCGAGTGGATTTTATCCGTTTCTTTTTAGAGCGGCTAGACTTTGACTTGGATCACATTCTCTTTAATTCGCTGGCTTATTCTTTCCTGGTTTCCCACAGCTTGACAGGTCGAGCTGGCCAGGATATTCTTTTTTGGCAGGAACCTCTGTATGACGAGCTTCCGGGCAATATGCAGCTGATTCTGGAAAATAGCCAGCTGCGGGCGCAGACCATTGTCATTCCAGACTTGGCGACTTATGAAAAGGCCATGAGTCTAGCTGCAGCTGACCAGCAGCATAAGTTCCTGCATATGGGCTATCATTATGACTTCAAGCGGGACAACTACCTACGAAAAGATGCCTTAATCCTGACCCATTCGGATCAGATTGAAGGCTTAGAGACCTTGGTTCAGTCCCTGCCGCAGCTAGTCTTTCGCATTGCTGCCCTCACGGAAATGTCACCTAAACTCTTATCTATGCTGTCCTATAAGAATGTTGTCCTTTATCAAAATGCCAGTCTCAAGCAGATCGAGCAGCTCTACTTGGAATCGGACATTTATCTGGATATCAATCACGGCGGTCAGGTCCTGCAGGCAGTACGTAAGGCTTTTGAGAATAATCTCTTGATCCTTGGCTTTGAGCAGACCCTGCATGACAGGCACTACATTGCCCAGCAGCATATTTTCGACAGCAGCCAGCCAGATCAACTGGCGTCGACTCTGGAAGAAGCCTTATCTGGTGTTGAGCAGATGCGATCAGCCTTGCAAGCTCAAGGCCGGCATGCCAACGATGTACCCGTCATTCTTTATCAGGAGACTCTCCAAAGTTTGTTAGGAGGTCAGCATGGCTAAAAAAGATTTATTTCATAAGGATATTGAGGGACGGTTAGATGAGCTTAAGCATGGCAAGCCCAAGAAAGAAAAGGCTAGCTTGGGAGAAAATCTCAACAAGACCTTTGTCATCGCCTTGGGCTTGATGATCTTGATTGGCTTGATTTTTACATTGATTGGAGCCTTGAGGAAATAAAATGCAAACAATATTGATTACACTTACCATTGTAGCAACCTTTGTCTTGATTTTACTGGTTAGTCTTCTTCCCAGAGAGAGCCAGCAATTTTACAGAGACACCAATACATCAATCGGCAAGTCAGGCTACTGGGAAACCTATCTCGCAAAGAAAATCCTAGTTCTTTTGGCAAGCCTTGCCTTGATTATTCTCATGATTTTCTTTATGATTCAATCCCTCTAGCATCTGTTTAGGAAGTTACTCAGACGACTGCTAAATAAGAAAGACCCTCTATTGCAGACAATGGAGGGAATTTTTATAAGCAAATTTTAGATGTAAAGGTTTTAATTTCTGAAAGCACCTTGATATTTTTCTGAAAAGGAGTAAACTGGATATACAAGTGATGGAGGTTTGGTATGAAATTATACGTTCAGTTGATGATTATTTTTATGATTTCCCTCGTTGGAGAAGGGATTTCAAGTGTTTTCCAACTGCCTGTTCCGGGCAGTATCATTGGTTTAGTCTTGCTATTTTTGGCTCTGCAGTTCAAGCTTCTGCGCCTGCGTCATATCAGCATGGTTGGCAATTTTCTTTTGGCAAATATGACCATTCTTTTTCTGCCTCCAGCAGTTGGTATCATGGATAAATTTCAGGTCATTGCACCTTATCTGCTGCCGATTATTTTGATTGTTTTAGGAGCAATTGTGCTTAATGTCTGCGTGATTGCAGTTGTGGTGCAGCTGATTAAGACTCGTTTCGAAGGAGATTATGAGGAAGGAGACGCCAGCAATGTCTGATTTATGGAGCAACCCTCTCTTTGGCCTTGCCTTGTCTATCTTGGCCTATCTGTTCGGCCTATTGATTTTTCGGAGATTTCCTCATCCCTTGACAACTCCTTTGCTGATTGCAGCAGTTTTGGTTATTGCTTTTTTGAAATTAACCGGTATTTCCTACAAGGATTACTATGTCGGCGGCTCCTATTTAAACAACCTAATTGTGCCATCTACGGTTGCTTTGGGGATTCCGCTTTACAAGACTTTTCATTTGATGAAGCACCATGCGCGCAGTATTTTGATTGGGACCTTTGCGGCGGTTGTAGTCAATACCAGCTTTACGGCTCTGCTGGCTAAGTTTTTCGGCATGGATTTCTTTCTGGCTGTTTCTCTTTTTCCGAAATCTGTCACAACGGCCATGGCTGTCGGTATCACAGACAAGCTGCAAGGTCTTGCTACAGTGACATTAGTGGTGGTGGTTGCGACGGGCATTCTGACCAGTGTCTTAGGACCAACGCTTCTTAAGCTCTTAAAAATCACAGACCCGGTAGCTATTGGTCTAGCTTTAGGGGGAACAGGCCATGCGGTAGGAACGGGGACCGCCTTTAAATACGGTCAGGTCGCAGGAGCTATGGCAGGACTTGCGATTGGCGTGACGGGCCTCATGTACGTTCTGGTCAGCCCCATCGTGGCAGCGATTATTCTGAAGTAAAAATAAACAAGGTTGAAACGTTTTGTTTCAACCTTGTTTTGCTTATTGCAGATTTAGTTTGTTTTTTACGATGGCATAGATTGTAAAATAGAAACCGAAAATTTTGACGAGTTCAAAGACGATTCGGATAATAATGAAGCCATCTAGCATCTGTTCAAAGTCCGAAGAGGAGTAACTGTAATCATATAAACTAAGTAGTCCATATGAATCAAAAGAACTAGGTAAGAAGAGTGACAAGACTGCTAGAACAGTCCAAATCAAAAATCCGAAGAGCACAGCCATCATAATCCGATTCTTCTTGAAAAGCTGTCCGACTGAGATTGCTAGGTAAAAGAAGAGGATACCAGAAAGGATTTGAAGGAGATTAAGGAAGCCGTATTTGACAATCCATAGCCAGAAATTTTGTATTCCGTCTATAAATTTAAAAATCTCATCGAATGAATAGCCTACAAGGGGAAGAGCAATGCCAAAGATGACTAAACCACTAATAAACATGGTCAGCATACACAAGAGGGTCCAAACAAATGCGGAAAGAAGCTTGGACAGAAGAATCTGATGCGGGGTGACCGGCAAGGTCCAAGTCAGGTAGCCTTCTCTCCCAAAGACATTTTTATAAAATCGGCGGATAATAATGATGGTATTGGATAGAAAGACTGCGCAAGATGCAGAAAACAGCAAGAGAAATAGTAGATAGAAAGTGATAATAACACCACTAATAGACAATGGATGTTCACTATAGCGATTCATTGCCTCAGGTCTTAGGATGCTGCCAGCTATGATTCCCATAAAGACTGATAGAGTGAGAAGAATGGCAAAGGTGATACAATACCATTTGTAATTAGACTTAAAGTCGTATTTAAACAGTTTTCCAAACATATAATGAAGACCTCCTAATAAAAGCGAAACTGGCTGCGGAAGAGATTATCAATGGATTGATTGTACTGTTGACGCAGCTGATTAGCATTTTCATGCAAAAAGATCTGACCTTGGTTAATCAGGATTACTTCATCCAAGATTGGCTCGATATCTGCGATCAAGTGGGTGGAAATGATGACAGAAGACTGAGGTGTGCGGTTTTGAATGATGGTTTGCAGGATATAGTCGCGAGCAGCCGGATCAACACCACCGATAGGCTCGTCTAGGATATACAGTTCCGCATGGCGGCTCATGACCAGAATGAGCTGCATTTTTTCTTTATTTCCTTTTGAAAGGCTTCCGATGCGTGCTTGAGGATCGATATGAAGATCCTTTAGAAGCTGCATGGCTTTCGTGCTGTCAAAATTATCATAAAAATCTTGAAAATATTTTACAGCTTCGATTACTTTGGAGCTGTCGCTCAGATAAGTCGTATCTGGCAGATAGGAAACGATTCTTTTGGTATCAGGAGAAGGTTTGACGCCTTTGAGATAAATATGACCAGAGGTCGGCTGCAAGAGACCATTGATAAGCTTGATAATAGTTGTCTTGCCGCTTCCATTAGGACCTAGAAGTCCGATAATTCTGCCAGGTTGGATGTTTAAGCTCACATCATACAGGGCGGGTGCGTCGCCATAATTTTTATGGACATGGTCAAGATAGACCAGAGGATACTGATTCATACATATCTCCTTTATTTTCTTCAATTTACAATTATTATACCTTTTCCTTAGGAAAATGGCAAAGAAAGCCGGAAAGAGGGAATGGAATCTTTCTGTTCAGTCAAACTCCTATTTCCCTCATTCAGTGAATTGCGGTATAATAGTTGTAAGAAGAAGCAAAGCATGTTCAAGGAGAAAAATGTGGTGATACAACTTGATACCAAGACTGTTTACAGTTTTATGGATAGCTTGATCCCGATAAAGAAATATGTGCAAAAAGCCAAGGAGTTAGGATACAGCCATCTGGGCATGATGGATGTGGACAATCTCTATGGAGCCTATCATTTTTTAGAGGAAGCCGAATCTGCGGGACTGCAGCCGCTTTTAGGCTTGGAGCTGAGTCTGATTAAGGAAGAGCGGGAGCTTCATCTCCGTCTGCTGGCCTTGGACAGTCAGGGCTATCGCAATCTGATGAAAGTCTCGACTCTCAAGATGATGGGACAAAAAAATTGGGAGGATTTCCAGCATCTCTTTAAGGGATTGGCTGTGATTGTTCCTGCTTTTGACGGAGTAGCAGATCTGGATTTGGGGTTGGATTTTTATGTTGGTGTCTTTCCAGCAACGCCTAAGCAGGAGTTCGGTTGGCCAACCCTGCCCCTGCATACCGTCCGATATTTTGACACGGGGGATTTGGAAACCTTGCAGATGCTCCGGGCTATTCGAGAAAATGCCAGCCTGCGGGAGATTGGCAGCCTTCCCAATCATGAGTTTTTGCTGGCACCAGATGCTCTGGCAGGAGCTTTTAAGGAAACTTTCCCAGAGAGTCTGGCTAATCTTGAGAAGCTAGTCCGTCATGTTCACTATGATATCAATAGGGAGCTGAAACTGCCCCGCTTTAATCGGGAGCGACCAGCCGTGGAAGAGTTGCGGGAGCGCTCCGAAGCTGGCTTAAAAAAACGCGGTTTAACAGGTAAACTTTATCAGGAACGGCTGGACCAGGAGCTGGATGTCATTCATCAGATGGGCTTTGATGATTATTTCCTCATCGTCTGGGATTTGCTGCGCTTTGGTCGCAGTCAGGGCTATTATATGGGCATGGGTAGAGGATCTGCTGTCGGCAGTCTGGTGGCCTATGCTTTGGAGATTACTGGGATTGACCCAGTCAAGAACAACCTGCTCTTTGAGCGCTTTCTAAATCTAGAGCGCTATACCATGCCCGATATTGATATTGATATTCCTGATGTTTACCGGCCAGAGTTTATCCGCTATGTTCGCGACCGCTATGGCAGTATGCATGCAGCTCAGATTGTGACCTACTCGACCTTTGGAGCCAAGCAGGCCATTCGCGATGTTTTCAAGCGCTTTGGTTTGCCAGAGTATGAACTGACCAATATCACCAAGAAAATCCGCTTCGGGGATAGTCTGACCACTGCTTATGAGAAAAATATGGCCTTTCGTCAGATTATCAATAGTAAGCTGGAATATCAAAAAGCCTTTGATATTGCTAAAAAGATCGAAGGTCATCCCCGTCAGACTTCTATCCATGCAGCTGGCGTTGTGATGAGCGACAATGACCTGACAGACCAGATACCGCTCAAATACGGTGAGGACATGTATATCACCCAATATGATGCCCACGGTGTGGAGAGCAACGGTCTTCTCAAGATGGACTTTCTGGGCTTGCGCAATCTGACCTTTGTCCAGCGGATGAAAGAAGCAACCCTGAAAAAATATGAGGTAGATATTGAGATTGCTGAGATTGACTTGGAGGATGCAGAAACTCTGAAACTCTTTGCGGCTGGCCAGACCAAGGGGATTTTCCAGTTTGAGCAGCCAGGTGCAATCAGCCTGCTTAATCGGGTTCAGCCAGTTTGCTTTGAGGAAGTAGTGGCCACAACCTCTCTCAATCGTCCTGGAGCCAGTGATTATATTGACAATTTTGTCAAGAGAAAACATGGACTGGAGCAGGTGGAGTTGATTGATGACAGTTTGGCTGATATTTTAGCTCCGACTTATGGTATCATGCTCTACCAAGAGCAGGTTATGCAGGTAGCCCAGCGTTTTGGTGGCTTTAGTCTGGGGAAAGCCGATATTTTACGAAGAGCAATGGGTAAGAAAAATGCTGCTGAAATGCATCGCATGCAGGAGGACTTTGTTGCAGGTGCTCTCAAGCTAGGGCATTCGGAATCCAAAGCCAAGGAAGTCTTTGCTATTATGGAGAAGTTTGCTGGTTATGGCTTTAACCGCAGCCACGCCTATGCCTACTCAGCTCTGGCCTTTCAGTTGGCTTTCTTCAAGGCTCACTATCCAGATGTTTTCTTTGATGTCATGCTTAATTATTCTAGCAGTGACTATATCACCGATGCCCTGAGTTTTGACTTTGAAACAGCACCCCTTAGCATCAATAATATTCCCTACCATGATAAGTTTCAGGATAAAAAGATTTTTTTGGGTCTGAAAAATATCAAAGGCTTGCCTAGGGATTTGGCATACTGGATTATCGAAGAGCGACAAAATGCTGCCTTTACTGGGGTAGAAGACTTTATTCTGCGCCTACCTCAGAATTACCATAAGATTCCACTGCTGACTCCTCTAATCCAGCTGGGGCTCTTTGACAGTTTTGAGAAAAATCGCCAAAAAATTTTAGCCAATCTGCCTAATCTATTTGTATTTGCGGATGAGCTAGGTAGTCTCTTTGCGGATACGACTTATTCTTGGACAGAGGCTCAGGATTTTAGCGATGCTGAAAAGTTTGAGCTGGAACAGAGCATTATCGGTGTGGGGCTTAGCGATCACCCCTTGGTTAAACTGGCCAAAGAAGCGGACCAGCCCTTTAGCTGGATTAGTGAGCTGACGGAAAATAGCAGAGCTAAGATTTTAGCTCAAGTCCAGACTATCAAGACTATCCGGACTAAAAAGGGTGAGAATATGGCCTTCTTGCAGGTTTCAGATACGAAGAAAAAACTGGATGTTACCCTCTTTCCTGATACCTATCGTCAGTTGGCCGAACGTATTAAGGAGAAGGGGATTTACTACTTGACTGGCAAGGTGCAGGAACGGGATGGACGATTACAGTTGGTCTTGTCAGATATCGAAGAAACCACTACAGAACGCTTCTGGATAAAGCTTGCGGGCCATGAACATGATCGGGAAATATCTCAGATTTTGCAGAAATACCCCGGTAATATTCCGGTTGTCCTGCGTTATGAAGATGAGAAGCGAACCATGTATGCACCGCATTTTCGAGTGGAGAAATCGGAGCAGCTGCAAGAGGAATTAAAGAATTATACTATGAAAACGATTTTTCGTTAAAAAATATGGAAAATAAGAGAATTTTCATGATGATTGTGGTATAATCTATAAGAATGTTAAAAAGAAAAAGGAGCAAAAAGCGAAATGAAACGTATTGCTGTTTTGACTAGTGGTGGTGATGCCCCTGGTATGAATGCTGCCATCCGTGCGGTTGTTCGTAAAGCAATTTCCGAAGGAATGGAAGTTTACGGTATTTATGATGGTTACGCTGGAATGGTAGCTGGCGAGATTTACCCACTTGATGCAACATCAGTTGGTGACATTATTTCTCGCGGTGGAACTTTCCTTCACTCTGCTCGTTACCCTGAGTTTGCCCAAGTTGAAGGGCAGCTGAAAGGGATTGAGCAGCTTAAAAAACATGGAATCGAAGGTGTCGTTGTTATCGGTGGAGATGGATCTTACCACGGTGCGATGCGCTTGACAGAGCATGGCTTCCCAGCTGTCGGTGTTCCAGGAACCATTGACAATGATATCGTCGGAACAGACTTCACTATCGGTTTTGATACTGCTGTTACTACAGCTATGGATGCGATTGACAAGATTCGGGATACCTCATCCAGTCACCGCCGTACTTTCGTTATCGAAGTAATGGGTCGTAATGCTGGTGATATTGCTCTTTGGGCAGGTATTGCATCTGGTGCGGACGAAATCATCGTTCCTGAAGAAGGTTTCAAGATCGAAGAAGTTGTTGAAAGCATTAAGAATGGCTATGCCAAGGGTAAGAAGCACAACATCATCGTCTTGGCTGAGGGTGTCATGTCAGCGGATGAATTCGCTGAGAAGCTAAAAGAAGCTGGTGATATGAGCGACTTACGTGTCACAGAGCTCGGACATATCCAGCGTGGGGGCTCACCGACTGCGCGTGACCGTGTTCTTGCATCTCGTATGGGAGCACATGCTGTTAAACTGCTTAAAGAAGGTATCGGCGGAGTTGCTGTTGGAATCCGCAATGAGCAGATGGTTGAAAGCCCAATTCTGGGAACTGCTGAAGAAGGAGCACTCTTTAGCTTGACTGCTGAAGGCAAGATTGTTGTCAATAATCCGCACAAGGCTGATCTGGACTTGGCTGATTTGAACCGCAGCATCAATATTTAATTATTATTTGTTATTCAGGCCAAGAGGCCAAATAGAAGAAGGAGTTTCATACAATCATGAATAAACGTGTAAAAATCGTTGCAACATTAGGTCCTGCGGTAGAAATCCGCGGTGGAAAAAAATTCGGTGATGACGGATATTGGGGAGAAAAGCTGGATGTTGAAGCATCAGCTCAAAACATTGCTAAGCTGATTGAAGCTGGCGCAAACACATTCCGTTTCAACTTCTCACACGGTGACCATGCTGAGCAAGGAGAGCGCATGGCAACTGTTAAGCGTGCAGAAGAAATTGCTGGTCAAAAAGTTGGTTTCCTTCTTGATACAAAAGGACCAGAAATTCGTACAGAATTGTTCGAAGGCGATGCAAAAGAGTATTCATACAAAACTGGTGAAAAAATCCGTGTTGCTACTAAGCAAGGTATCAAATCTACTCGTGAAGTAATTGCTTTGAACGTTGCTGGTGGATTGGACATCTATGATGATGTTGAAGTTGGCCGTCAAGTATTGGTTGACGATGGTAAACTTGGTCTTCGTGTTGTCGCAAAAGACGATGCTACTCGTGAATTTGAAGTAGAAGTTGAAAATGACGGTATCATTGCTAAGCAAAAAGGTGTGAACATCCCTAACACTAAGATTCCTTTCCCAGCACTTGCTGAGCGTGACAATGACGATATCCGCTTTGGTCTTGAGCAAGGAATCAACTTCATCGCGATTTCATTTGTACGTACTGCAAAAGACGTCAACGAAGTTCGTGCAATCTGTGAAGAAACTGGTAATGGACACGTTCAACTGTTCGCGAAAATCGAAAACCAACAAGGTATCGATAACTTGGACGAAATCATTGAAGCTGCTGACGGTATCATGATTGCCCGTGGTGACATGGGTATCGAAGTGCCATTCGAAATGGTTCCAGTTTACCAAAAGATGATTATCACTAAGGTAAATGCAGCTGGTAAAGTGGTTATCACAGCAACTAACATGCTTGAAACCATGACAGAAAAACCACGTGCAACTCGTTCAGAAGTATCAGACGTGTTTAACGCTGTTATCGACGGAACTGACGCAACTATGCTTTCAGGTGAGTCTGCAAATGGTAAATACCCACTTGAGTCAGTAACAACAATGGCTACTATCGATAAGAATGCTCAAACCCTTCTTAACGAATATGGCCGTTTGACAACTGATAACTTTGAGCGCAACTCTAAGACTGAAGTTATGGCTTCAGCAGTTAAAGATGCTACAAACTCAATGGATATCAAATTAGTAGTTACCCTTACTAAGACAGGTCACACAGCTCGCCTGATTTCTAAATACCGTCCAAACGCTGATATCTTGGCTATCACTTTTGACGAATTGACTCAACGCGGTCTTATGCTGAACTGGGGTGTTATTCCAGTGACTACTGAAACTCCATCTAATACAGATGATATGTTTGAAATCGCTGAAAAGATTGCAGTTGAGCAAGGCTTGGTTGAATCTGGTGATGATATCGTTATCGTTGCTGGTGTGCCGCTTGGTGAAGCAGTTCGTACCAACACAATGCGCATCCGTACAGTACGTTAATCTAAGATAATAAGAAGAACCGTTGATTGAAAAATCATCGGTTTTTTCTCTTGTCGAAGTGACGACCATTATCTTATGTGGGAAGAAGGACACATAAGCGTTTTGATTTTTGAAATAAGATTGTCCCTTTGTCTATTTTATCTAAAAATGATATAATGGTATAAAAGAGATGGGAGAGACGAATGTTAAAGAGAGATTTATTAAGAAATATCATTATTTTTTCAGTACTGGCAGCTATTATTATAGGACTGAGAGTTTTTATTTATACGCCTTATCGGGTGACTGAGCAAGACGGCAATGCTTACTTGGCAAAGAATGACTTGGTCTTGGCGACGAGAAAGCAAGACATCAAGCGTGGGGATTTTGTCCTCTATGAAGTGGACGGCAAAGACTATGTCGGCCGGGTCATTGCCCAGGAAAAGGATCAGGTAACCTATATGGATGATCTTCTTTACCTGAACGGTCAGGTCATGTCGGAAGAATATATCGAGAAAATGCGCGAGAAATATTTGGCTTCAGCAGGAAGTTCGGGTTACTACACTCATGATTTCTCTATTATGGATTTAAAAGACTCAAAGTCTGATAAAATTACTAAAGATTCTTATCTGATTCTTAATGACCGACGTGAAAATACGAAGGATAGCCGAGAATTTGGGCTCATCAAAGCCAGTCAAATCAAGGGAGTGGTGGAGTTCCGACTTTCACCGCTTAATGAATTTGGTTTTATTAAGAATAAATAAATTGAAGTCTATTTTCAACCAAGGCAGGGCAAGCCTTGGTTTTTTTCTTTGAAAATCAACTTTCAAGTTACAAGTAAACATAAAGATACTTGTCTTAATGTGGTATACTAATATCAAAAGACCGATAAAGGAGACTGCTCTTGAAGTCAAGAAAGAAAAAATTATTATTTTTGGCTATACTTGCACTGAGTTTTCTGACTGCATGTAGCAGCATAGTAAATAGAGATGGTGAAAAAATATGGATGTCAGAAACAGAAATGACTGAGCTTCATAAGAAAGAGAAAAAGCTTGCACTTTATATCATTAATCATTATGAAGATGTTCAAAAAATTGAATTTGATGAATTTTCCAAGAAAAAGTTCTGGGAAGCAGGTTCTGTTAGTGTGATTGTAAATGACACCAGCTATATACCACACATTTCTTTGGACTCAAAGGATAAAAACTATAATATAAATGATAGTTCTCGCACTGATTCTACAGAATTGACTTTTCGTCTGAAAAAGAAAGAGAAGGTCACAAATTTTAATGATACGGGTGAGACAGATGTTATTTACTCTGGAGAAAATGCTTGGCTGACGACTGAGGAAAAAGTAAAGTTACGCAACCAGGAAGAGGGGATGGCTCTATTTTTACTGAATCACTATGAAAATGTTGAAAAAATTGAATTTACAAAGATTTCAAGAAAGCCTTTTGGACAGGCAAGATATGCTGCTTTACTTGTTAATGATAAGATAAAGATTTATACCGACCTAGATGATAGCTATGACAACTATTATTTGTCTGACAATCCTGAAAAAGACGGCCTGAAAGCTAAAGAGAAACCAACAAATTTGCAAAGTCTAGATAGTATTACTGTTATTTATTATACAGGGAAATGAAGGATGTGTTGCAATGAAAAAGCCAGACTGACTTAATCATCGAACTGGTTTTTTCGTGTCTCTTGGTGAAAGATGTTTTGCCATACTTCGTGGCGGCGCCAGAGGCTGGTATGGATAACACCGTCCATTTCATAGCGGATGAGCTTGGTTTTCTGGCTGACAGAGAGCAGTTCAAAGTTTTTGATAGGTGTTTTTGAGGCTCTTTCTGCCTGAAACTCAGCTTTGTTCAGTTGTCGGCCATCTTGGGAAATGTAGAGAAATTCGGCGGACAGAAGTGTATCCAGTTGGCTGCCTTGCTCTACGAGTTGCTCACGAATGAGTAGGTTTGGGTAAAGATTTTCCAATCTCTCATCCTCGGGGATGGGAGCAGGCTCAATATGAATGTCAATATCAAAGACTCCGAAGCGCTCCATCAACATATCCTCAACCTGGTCCGCAATCTCATGGCTTTCAAAAACAGACAAATCCGGATTCATTTCCAAGATAATATCCAGATAGATATTACTGCCATAGGTCCGGCCACGCTGCGACTTGACCTGAGTGATTTTAGGAATTTCCAGTATAGCTTGCTTATAGTCCTGCAGCAAGCTTTCATCAAATCCGTCGGACAGGCTGAAGGAAGATTCCATAAAGATATCATAGGCAGTCTTGAGAATGAAGAAGGTAATGATAATGGCTGCTAGCTTATCAACGATTGGGAAATTGAAGGCACTGGCAATGATAGCAACTGAAGTGCCAATAGAAGTGACAGCGTCTGATAGGTTATCCTTGGCTGCGGCATCCAGAGCCTTGGAGTGAGCTTTTTTAGCTAGCGTTTTATTGTAAAAATAAACACCCAACATAATGATTGACGAGATAATCCCGACCACGGCACCAACAGGGTCAAGCTTGGTTTCTTGATTGGAGATGATCTTCTGAATGGTCTCAATCAAGACATCAAATCCAACGAAAAACATGATGAAAGATGTGATGAGACTGGCCAGATCTTCTATCTTCCAGTGGCCAAAGCGATGGTCACGGTCGGCTGGTTTTCTAGCCATACGCAGGCCAATTAAAACGGCGATATTAGCCACGATATCAGAGACGTTGTTGAAGCCATCGGCCGTCAGACTGGAGGACTGGAGGGTCGAGCCTGCGATAATCTTGAACGCGGAGAGAATCAGATAGGTAGCGATGGAAAGGATGGCTCCTCTCTCCGCTAGCTTCAGATTGTTACTAGGATTTTTCATGACAGCCTTTCTTTTTATGCGGGGCAGTAGAATGGAAAAGAGACTTGCGAAAAAGTCATCTCTGAACAGTTGCTCTAAGTCTCATATGGGCATATTATAGCAAAAATAGGCCTGATTTTCAATTTGCGTCGGGCTTAGGGTGCCTTAGATGACTTTGTCGAAAATCTAATCTAAAATCAGGAATTCCTCTTCTTTCTGGTTTAGCTTCATCAGGATTTTTGTTATAATAGTAGCATTGACTTTGAAAGAGGAAGAAAAATGCATCCTTTATTAAACGGTATGAATGACCGTCAGGCTGAGGCGGTTCAAACAACAGAAGGGCCTTTGCTGATTATGGCGGGAGCTGGATCGGGTAAGACCCGTGTCCTGACCCACCGCATTGCCTATTTGATTGATGAAAAAATGGTCAATCCTTGGAATATCCTTGCCATTACCTTTACCAATAAGGCGGCGCGGGAGATGAGAGAACGGGCTGAAAAACTTAAAACGGAAGCTCAAGATTGCTTAATCGCTACCTTCCACTCCATGTGTGTACGCATTCTGCGGCGAGAAGCAGATCATATTGGCTACAACCGCAACTTTACTATCGTTGATCCAGGTGAGCAGCGGACTCTGATGAAACGGATTCTCAAAAATCTCAATCTGGATCCTAAAAAGTGGAATGAGCGCGCCATTCTTGGGACTATTTCCAATGCTAAGAACGACCTGATTGATGAGGTGGCCTATGCAAATCTAGCTGATGATATGTATACAGAAATTGTGGCCAAGTGCTACACAGCCTATCAAAAGGAATTGCGCCAGTCTGAGGCTATGGACTTTGACGATTTGATTATGCTGACCCTGCGGCTTTTTGATCAAAATCCTGATGTTCTGACCTACTACCAGCAACGTTACCAGTATATCCATGTGGATGAGTATCAGGATACCAACCATGCTCAGTATCAGCTGGTCAAGCTCTTGGCTTCCCGCTTTAAGAATATTTGCGTAGTCGGAGATGCTGACCAGTCTATCTATGGCTGGCGGGGAGCCGATATGCAGAATATCCTGGACTTTGAAAAGGATTATCCAGAAGCTAAGGTAGTTCTGCTAGAGGAAAACTATCGTTCCACCAAGACCATTCTTCAGGCAGCTAATGAAGTCATCCGAAACAACCGCAACCGCCGTCCTAAAAATCTCTGGACTCAAAACGAAGACGGTGAGGAAATTGTCTACTATCGGGCTAATGACGAGCAGGATGAGGCTCTTTTTGTCGCCAGAACTATTGATCAGCTGAGCCGAGAAGGATACAGTCATAAGGATTTTGCAGTTCTTTACCGGACCAATGCCCAGTCACGGACGGTGGAGGAAGCCCTGCTCAAATCCAATATTCCCTATACCATGGTCGGTGGTACCAAGTTCTACAGCCGTAAGGAAATCCGCGATGTTATTTCTTATCTCAATCTCATCGCCAATCCTAGCGATAATATCAGCTATGAGCGCGTGGTCAATGAGCCAAAGCGTGGTGTTGGACCAGGAACGGTGGAGAAAATTCGGGATTTTGCAGCCAGTCAGGAAATCTCCTTGCTAGATGCGTCGGCCAATATCCTGCTGTCGCCAGTCAAGGGCAAGGCGGCTCAGGCGGTTTATGATTTTGCCAATATGCTTCTGGATTTGCGGGAGTGCTTGGATGATTATACAGTGACGGATCTGGTAGAAGCCGTTTTAGAAAAGACAGGCTATGCTGCAGCTTTGGCTGCGCAGGCAACCTTGGAAAGCAAAGCACGGATTGAAAATATCGAAGAATTCCTGTCTGTAACCAAGAATTTTGACGAAAGTCCAGACAATCCTACTGATGAGTCTGGTCTTGATAAGCTCAGCCGTTTTCTCAATGACTTAGCCTTGATTGCAGACACAGATGACGGAGATACGGAGAGTTCTGAAGTGACTTTGATGACCCTCCACGCAGCCAAGGGATTGGAATTTCCGGTCGTCTTTCTGGTTGGAATGGAGGAAAATGTCTTTCCTCTTAGCCGGGCATCTGAAGATGAAGATGAGTTGGAAGAGGAGCGGCGTCTGGCCTATGTCGGTATCACCCGAGCAGAGAAGATTCTCTATCTGACCAATGCCAATTCCCGTATGCTTTATGGTAAAACCAACTATAATCATCCTACACGCTTTTTGAGAGAAATCAGCTCAGACTTGCTAGACTATCAGGGACTGGCTCGACCGTCAAATAGCTCCTTTAAGGTTAGTTATACCAATAGTGATACCAGTCAATTCGGTCAAGGCATGAGTCTGGCCCAGGCCCTGCAAGAACGGAAGCGTCAGGCAGCACTAAGTTCCATTTCTACAGGCAGTCTGCCTTTTGGAAAGAGCGGTCAGAGCCAGCCATCTAAGCCAGAAGTTGCTTGGGCTATTGGAGATATTGCCCACCATAAGAAATGGGGCGATGGGACAGTTCTAGCAGTCTCTGGCAACGGCAATAGCCAAGAGCTCAAGATTAATTTCCCAGAAGTCGGTCTGAAGAAAGTGCTGGCCAGCATAGCACCGATTGAGAAAAAATCATGATGAGGCAGTCGATTGAAGCCTGGATCTATCATCCAGAGGATCGAGAAATCTTGCTCTTGAAAGTGGAAGCTGAGAAAGTTTCCTTTTGGCAGCCTATTACTGGTGGGATTGAGAGCGGCGAGAGTCCAGAAGAGGCCTGCCTTCGTGAAATAAAAGAAGAGACTGGCTTGCTCTTAGCTTGTTCAAATCTGACTAGTCTTGGAGATTTTACGGTAAAGATTGATGAAAATCTGACCATCCACAAAAATCTCTTTCTAGTTCTGACAGAGCAGAAAGAAATCCGGATTTCTGATGAGCATGTGGGAGCTCAGTGGGTAGCTTTAGACAAAGTTTCGTCGCAGTTGTACTGGCCCAGCAATCAGGCGACTTTTGAGATTATATCTGAGAAGCTATAAGATATAGCTTCTCTTTATTTCTTTTGATAAGGAAATTCTATTAGTCAAGCGGGGCGTTTAGTGGTAGACTTATCACATAACTATAGTGAGGTGACCTTATGACACGTGAATTTAAATTTGAAACTCTGCAGCTTCATGCCGGACAGACAGTTGATCCGACAACCAAGTCGCGAGCTCTGCCTATTTACCAGACAACTTCCTATGTGTTTGACGATACTCAGGAGGGAGAAGATCTTTTTGCCCTACGTAAGCCGGGCAATATCTACACTCGGATTACCAATCCGACCCTGTCTGCTTTTGAGGAACGGATTGCGGCTTTGGAGGGTGGAGTCGGAGCTCTAGCGACAGCTTCTGGTATGGCGGCCCTTACCTATACCATTTTAGCTTTGGCGCATGCTGGCGATCATGTAGTAGCAGCTTCCACCATCTACGGCGGTACCTTTAATCTGCTCAAGGAAACCCTGCCTCGCTATGGCATTACCACGACTTTTGTGGATATCGAAAACTTGGCTGAAGTAGAAGCAGCTATTCAGGACAATACCAAGCTGGTTCTGATTGAAAGCTTGGGCAATCCTTTGATTAATATTCCTGACTTTGATGCTTTGGCAGAGCTGGTTCATGCTCATAAAATTCCGCTGATTTCCGACAATACCTTTGCCACTCCTTATCTTATCAATGTCTTTTCTCATGGAGTGGACATCGCGGTGCATTCTGCGACCAAGTTTATCGGTGGTCACGGAACCAGCATCGGTGGTGTGATTGTAGACAGCGGTAGTTTTGACTGGGAAGCTTCTGGCAAGTTTCCGCAGTTTGTTGATCCGGACCCGAGCTATCACGATATCAGTTATACGCGCGATGTCGGAGCGGCAGCCTTTGTTACTGCTGTCCGGACTCAGCTCTTGCGCGATACGGGTGCAGCCATGTCTCCCTTCAATGCTTTTCTCTTCCTGCAGGGGTTGGAAACACTCTCTTTGCGTGTAGAGCGCCATGTGTCCAATGCCGAGAAGATTGTGGAATTCTTAGCAGGGCATCCTAAGGTTGAGCAGGTCAATTATCCCAAGCTTGCTGAGAGTCCTTACCATGCTTTGGCAGAAAAATATTTCCCTAAAGGAGTGGGCTCTATCTTCACCTTTAATGTCAATGGCGGAGAAAAAGAAGCTCGTAAGGTTATTGATGGCCTAGAGATTTTCTCTGACTTGGCCAATGTAGCAGACGCCAAGTCTCTGGTCGTCCATCCAGCTACAACGACTCACGGACAGATGTCGCCAGAGGCTCAGCTGGCAGCAGGCATTACACCAAATCAAATCCGTCTCTCTATCGGCTTGGAAAATGTAGATGACTTGATAGAGGATCTCAAGCTAGCCTTGGAATCTATCTAATTTTCAATGCCTCTAGACAGAGCAAATAAGAATAAAACTAGGTTGGAAATAAGCTACACCCCAAAAGCTAGATTTTTTGTGTCTAACTTTTAGGGTGCAGTGCATTTCGCCTAGTTTTTTGTTATAATAGGATGAAATATATAAAATAGTAGGAGATTAAAATGACAATTTCGGTGATTGTTCCGTGTTTCAATGAAGAAGAATCTATTCCTTTGTTTCATGAAGCTATGGAAGCGGTCAAATATCAAATCCGTGACCAGTTTGAATATATTTTTGTCAATGACGGATCGACGGATCAGACTTTGCCTGTTTTGCGTGAGCTCAGCAGTCGCTGTCCAGACGTGCACTATCTGTCCTTTTCTCGTAATTTCGGAAAAGAAGCAGCCCTCTATGCTGGTTTGCAAGAGGCGAGTGGGGATTTTGTGACGGTCATGGATGTGGACTTGCAGGATCCGCCAGAGATCCTGATTGAGATGAAGGCTTTGCTGGACTCGAATCCTGAGTTGGACTGTGTGGGTACCCGTCGCACTACTCGCGAGGGAGAGCCGCCTATCCGAAGCTTTTTTGCCAATTTGTTCTATAAGCTGATTAACAAGATTAGTCAGGTAGAGATGGTAGATGGTGCGCGTGACTTTCGACTGATGCGCCGCCAGATGGTAGAAGCAATTCTGGAAGTTTCAGAGTACAATCGCTTCTCCAAGGGAATTTTTGCCTGGGTTGGCTTCAATACCGAGTATTTAGAATACAAAAATGTTGAACGAGTAGCTGGTAAGACCTCTTGGAATTTCTGGTCTCTTTTCAACTACTCTTTGGAAGGCATCGTCAATTTCTCTGATGCGCCGCTCAACATCGCCTTTTTAGGAGGTATCCTGTCTTGGATTTTAGCCTTTATCCTGATGGCAGTGATTATTATTCGTACCTTGGTTTTTGGTGATCCGACATCTGGCTGGCCATCCCTTATGACCGTCATTTTACTCATCGGTGGCTTCCAGCTGCTGACCATCGGTATCCTAGGCAAATACATTGGCAAAATCTTTATGGAAACCAAGCATCGGCCGATTTATGTGATTAAGGAGAAGAGTAAATGATTTTCCATAAACGTTTTTCTGATTTTAAAAACTATCTTCTTTTAAATAAATCGTCTGCCCTAGTTATTTTTATTATTTATTCAGTAGTCAATATTAATATCGGTTTAGCTGAGTATCCCTATATTGATGATATTGGAAGACAATTACAAGGCTATTCAAAATTCTCTGAACATTATTCAAGATATTTAAGTGAGTATTCCGCTCGATTAATACAAGGTGGGGATCATCTGACAGAACTAGGCTTGACTTCAAATATTCTGTCAGCTTGTTTTTTAACTTTAGCGAGCTTAATTTTATTGTTTGTCTTATATTCCAATAAAAAGATTTCTTTCATAACAGCATCTGTTTCAACTATTATAGGGATTAATCCGTGGTTTTTAGAGCCATTAAGTTTTAGATTTGACAATCCTTTTATGACTTTAAGTATATTAGTTTCTATCATTCCATTTATTTTTTGGGATAATAAAAAATATTTGGAGTTATGTCAGTTCTTGGTATATTCTTAATGTGCAATTCATACCAAGCTTCTTCAGGAGTGTACATTATTGTAACCATGACGCTAGTATTTTTAGAATTATTGCAAGGAAGTTATTTTAAAGAAAAAATTCCTAAAATTTTCATCTCAATGTTGTCATATGTAATTGGTTTGCTTTTATATCGTATACAAATTTTTATAAAGCCACCGATTTTTGCTGATCAAGCTGATATTCCAAAGGGATTAGAGATGATTAAAATAATTGGGGTGAATGCTACAGGATATTTGAACAATATATTTTTTCAAAGTTCAACTATCTGGGTTTTATTAACGATAATTGCTATATTTCTCTTAACTATCAGTGTGATTCGCTTATCCAGTACTAAATTCCTTTTAAACTTTGTTTACATGCTGATTTGGCTAAGTTTAGGAAGTGTATTTAGCTATGGAACCTATTTGATTTTGTCTAATCCTTATTATCTTATGAGACCAAGATATGAATATGGTTTCGGAATTTTTTTAGCGATTATCTTAATTGTTAGCTTAGAGTGCGTTGAAAAGAGTAAAATTCTACGTAGAGGGAAGTCCTTCGTCTCGGGATTATTAGTTTTTTATTTCTTATCTTTCTCTTTTACTTATGTGAGCAGTTTAAAACAACAAAATGAAATGTTCAAAGCGCAGAGCATATTGCTAGCTTCCTCTCTAAACAAGTACATTACACCCGAAAAAACAGTTATTAATGTGAATCGCTTTCTTTCTGATTCGCCAGTGTTTAACAATACAGCTTCTGTTTATCCAATGTTAAAAAGTTTGATTATGCCAAATACAAATGTTTCTTGGGATATGACATTGAGATTTAATAGCATAACGAACTTAAACGTCGATTTCAAATTAATCGATATTGCTAATATAGATTTTAGTAGTGAAAATTATACATTACTTGAAGAAACAAAGTTATATAATATTTATCTTGAAAATAATGAATTATTTGTTATCATGAAGTAGATTCTTTCTAAGAGAGAAATAAAGAAAAGATTCATTTTAATATGATTATGCATTGTTAAAGTTTATACTGTCAATTTGAAATGATGCTAAGTTTTCTGATTATTACTTGCATAATGTTGCATCATTTATATATGGAGTGTAAAAAGTATGAGATTTTATTTTCTAAAAATGACTAGAGGTATGATTCAATCAAGCAGATTTTTTCTGCTTTTTTTGTTATAATAAACTCATTGAATGTTTATGATGTGAAAGGAAAGACAAATGATTTTAATTACAGGTGCGAATGGACAGCTGGGTACAGAGCTTCGCTATCTTTTGGATGAGCGTAATGAAGAGTATGTGGCTGTTGATGTGGCAGAAATGGATATTACCAATACCCAAGTGGTGGACAATGTCTTTGCGGAGGTCAAACCAAGCTTGGTTTATCACTGCGCTGCCTATACAGCAGTTGATGCTGCTGAGGACGAAGGAAAAGAGCTGGACTATGCCATCAATGTGACTGGGACCGAAAATGTGGCAAAAGCTGCAGAAGCTCACGGAGCGACCTTGGTCTATATCTCAACAGACTATGTCTTTGACGGCCAAAAGCCAGTCGGTGAGGAGTGGGAAGTAGATGACCGGCCTGATCCACAGACAGAGTATGGCCGTACCAAGCGCATGGGTGAGGAGCTGGTTGAGAAATATTCCAGCCGTTTCTATATTATCCGTACTGCCTGGGTCTTTGGTAACTACGGTAAAAACTTTGTCTTTACCATGCAAAATCTTGCTAAGACGTACAAAACTCTGACTGTAGTCAATGACCAGCATGGCCGTCCGACTTGGACTCGTACGCTGACTGAGTTTATGACTCATCTGGCTGAAAATCAAAAGGAATTTGGCTATTACCATCTGTCTAATGATGCGGCTGAGGACACCACTTGGTATGACTTTGCAGTGGAAATTCTCAAAGATACAGATGTGGAAGTCCAGCCGGTTGATTCCAGCAAATTCCCGGCCAAGGCTAAGCGACCTTTCAACTCAACTATGAGCCTGACCAAGGCTAAGGCTACAGGCTTTGTCATTCCGACTTGGCAAGATGCCTTAAAAGAGTTTTACAAGCAAGAGAAGAAACAGTGATTTTCTTTGAAGTTTATAACAGCGACAGAACTTAGTCTCAGACTAGGTTCTGTTTTTTCTTCTAGCAGACTCAAGAAGTGATTTTGAGGTGCGTGCTCTGGTGGAGAAAGAGCTGGCTTGAAGATGCGGGTGGGAAATGATAATGAGAAGAATTTTCCACAGATCTTATCCCCTTAAAATAAAGATGTTTCAATTTGATGAAATTCTGTGGATAACCTTTATTATTTCATTCAACTATGTTACAATGTTACTATAAATAAAATAGAAGAGGTGTGTGAATATGTCACGTAAACCATTTATTGCTGGTAACTGGAAAATGAACAAAAATCCTGAAGAAGCAAAGGCTTTTGTAGAAGCGGTTGCTGCTAAGCTACCTTCTTCAGATTTAGTAGAAGCTGGTATCGCTGCTCCAGCACTTGATTTGACAACTGTTTTGGCAGCAGCTAAAGGAAGCAATCTTAAGGTTGCAGCGCAAAATGCTTACTTTGAAGATGCAGGTGCTTTCACTGGTGAAAACAGCCCTAAAGTTCTTGCAGAAGTTGGAGTTGACTACATTGTTATCGGTCACTCAGAACGCCGCGATTATTTCCATGAAACAGACCAAGACATCAACAAAAAAGCGCACGCTATCTTCCGCAATGGTCTGGTGCCAATCATCTGCTGTGGTGAGTCGCTTGAAACTTACGAAGCTGGTAAAGCTGTAGATTTCGTTGGTGCTCAAGTATCAGCTGCTTTGAAAGACTTGACAGCTGAGCAAGTTGCATCATTGGTTATCGCTTATGAGCCAATCTGGGCTATCGGTACTGGTAAGTCAGCAACTCAAGACGACGCTCAAAAGATGTGTAAAGCAGTTCGTGACGTTGTAGCAGCTGACTTTGGTCAAGAAGTAGCGGACAAGGTTCGCGTTCAGTACGGCGGTTCTGTAAAACCTGAAAATGTTGCGTCTTACATGGCTTGTCCAGATGTTGACGGTGCTCTTGTTGGTGGTGCATCACTTGAAGCTGAAAGCTTCTTGGCATTGCTTGATTTTGTAAAATAAAAAAATGTTGAAAAAAGACTTGTCCTCCCAAAGGTGACAAGTTTTTTAAAAGTTGGAGAGAAAAGTTGAAATCGAAAGAATTAGTTTATTTAGCGAGTACGGCTATTTTGTTGGCAGCGACTGCCAATGTTGCAAAAGCCGAGGAACATACTGTCGCTGAGTCAGGAGTTTTAAAAACAGAAAGGTCTGTTAGTTCCCAGAATCAGACAGTGAATGCGGCCGCATCACAAACGTCTAATCAGTCGACTGTAGCAGTGTCAACTGTAGAACAGTCAGTTCAAGCTGTTAAGCAAGAGGAGCAAGTAACGAACGCTGTAGGAACAGCTGTTGAGTCTGGAGGAGCAGCTCAATCAGCCACTGTAGAAACTCAGGTAGCACCTGATAGGCTAGAAGGGCAAAGTCAGTCAGAAGCAAATGCTTCTAATCAGAATGAAACTGTAGCTGATCAGTCAGCAAAAGCAAGCTCTTCTGTTACAGATTCTGCTACTGCCTCAGAGCCCAAGGCCAGTCCTGCAGTAGCATCAGCACCAAAAGCTAATAATGCTGGAAAAACTGTATTTTACAATGCTGGTTCAAAGGCTCAGGCAGCCCGCGGGAATTCCCAAGCGGAGATAAAAGGCACTTCCTTTGTAGATGTCAGCAGCCACAATGGCCATATCAGCATAGACGACTATCGTAAATTAGCCCAGCAAGGGGTTGGCGGTGTCGTTGTCAAACTGACTGAAGGCACCCATTACACTAATCCATTTGCCGAGTCTCAGGTGAGAAATGCCCAGGGAGCTGGTTTACAAGTATCGACCTATGCCTTCTCGCACTATACCAGTGATGAAGAAGCGAGAGCAGAAGCTCGTTATTACGTTGCCTTTGCTAATAGACTAGGCCTGCCTAAAAACACAGTCATGGTCAATGACATGGAAGATCCTAAAATGCAAAATGGGATCAACCAGCATACCCAGGCTTGGGCGGATGAGATGCGCAGACTGGGTTATTCTAACCTGATGTATTATACTAGCGCCAGCTGGCTGGATCAAAATAATCTTCGCAGCAAGGGACCGGTTAATACATCGCAATTTGGCTATAGCAACTTCTGGGTAGCCCAGTATCCGTCTTCTAATTTAAATCTTGATGGAGCTAAATCTCTCAAATACAACAGTGGCGCTGGAGCATGGCAGTTTACAGCTCAGGCTCAGCTGTTAGCTGGCAAACATGTATTTGACCATAGCGTTGACTATTCCGGAAGATTTACCCAGCAGTCTGCTCTTGCTAAGCAGCCTTTGAAGGGTAACATCAGTATTCAGAATAAGAATAATGTCAACGGCAGCTTTGATGTTGTAATTTCAAACGTTTCTGCTCCTTATGGAGTGTCTGTTGTTAGTGTTCCGGTGTGGTCTGAAGCTAATGGTCAAGACGATATTATCTGGTACACAGCCACTCAGCAGGCCAATGGTACTTATAAAGTTTCTGTTGATTCTAGCAGACATAAGGATTCAGTTGGAAAGTACAATGTCCATCTCTACTATGTCCGCAACGACGGTCAATTAGTCGGTGTCGGCGGTACTACAACTAATGTATCTCTCATCAAGCCGCAGGGCAAAATCAGCATTCAGAATCGTAACAGCGAAACTGGTGATTTCGATATTGTGGTTTCAGGTATCTCATCCCCAGGTGGTCTTAAGACTGTCTCTCTGCCAACTTGGTCAGAGGCCAACGGCCAAGATGATATCAAGTGGTACAACGCAGAACGTCAGGCCGACGGCACCTATCGTAAGCGAGTCCGCATAAGCGACCATAATAATGTACAGGGCGAGTACAATGTCCATCTCTACTATGTCCAAAATGACGGCCGCTTAGTTGGTGTAAGCGGCACTAAAACGACCGTTTCTCTTGGAAAACCTAAGGGCACCATCAGTATTCAAAATCGAAATAAAGAAACTGGCGATTTTGATATTGTAGTTTCAGGTATTTCATCTCCGGGCGGTCTGAAGGAAGTTTCCCTGCCAACTTGGTCTGAGGCCAACGGCCAAGATGATATCAAGTGGTACAACGCTGAGCTTCAAGCTGATGGCACCTATCGTAAGCGTGTCCGTCTGAGCGATCACAAAAATGTTGAGGGTGAGTACAATGTGCATCTCTACTATGTGCAAAATGATGGCAGCTTGGTAGGTGTAAATGGCACTAAAACGACTATTTCTATAGAAAAACCAAAAGTTCAAGGCAAAATCAGTATTCAGAATCGCAACAGCGAAACTGGCGATTTTGATATAGTGGTTTCAGATATCGTATCGCCAGGCGGTCTCAAGACTGTTTCCCTACCAACTTGGTCAGAGGCCAACGGTCAGGATGATATCAAGTGGTACAATGCAGAACGTCAGGCTGACGGTACTTATCGGAAACGAGTTCGCCTGAGCGATCATAACAATGTCCAAGGCGAATATAATGTGCATCTCTACTATGTGCAAAATGACGGCAAGTTAGTAGGAGCAGGCGGTATCAAGACCAACGTTTCTATCAGCAAGCCGCAGGGCAAAATCAGCATCCAGAATCGCAACAGCGAAACTGGCGATTTTGATATTGTGGTTTCAGATATCGTATCGCCAGGCGGTCTGAAAGGAGTTTCCTTGCCAACCTGGTCTGAAGCCAACGGCCAAGATGATATCAAGTGGTACAACGCAGAACGTCAGCCGGATGGTACCTATCGTAAGCGAGTCCGTGTGAGTGATCACAAAAATGTTGAGGGCGAGTACAATATTCATCTCTACTATGTGCAAAATGATGGCAAGCTGGTTGGTGCTGGTGGCATAAAGACTAATGTTTCTCTAGGTAAGCCAAAGGGCAACATCAGTATTCAAAATAAGAATAATGTCAACGGCAGTTTTGATGTTGTGATTTCGAACGTTTCTGCCCCTTATGAAGTGTCTGTTGTCAGTGTTCCGGTTTGGTCTGAAGCTAACGGTCAAGACGATATTATCTGGTATACAGCTACTCAGCAGGCTAATGGTACCTATAAAGTTACTGTTGAATCTAGTAAACATAAAGACTCAGTTGGTAAGTATCATATCCATCTCTACTATGTCCGTAACGACGGGCAGTTAGTCGGTGTTGGTGGTACTACAACCAATGTGTCAGCAGTTAAACCACAGGGCAAAATCAGCATCCAGAATCGCAACAGCGAAACCGGCGATTTTGATATTGTAGTTTCAGGTATCGTATCTCCAGGCGGTCTTAAGAATGTTTCCTTGCCAACCTGGTCAGAGGCCAACGGTCAAGATGATATCAAGTGGTACAACGCAGAGCGTCAGCCGGATGGTACCTATCGTAAGCGAGTTCGTGCGAGCGACCATAACAACGTTCAGGGCGAGTATAATGTCCATCTCTACTATGTGCAAAATGATGGCAGGTTGGTAGGAGCAGGTGGCATCAAGACCAACGTTTCTATCAGTAAGCCGCAAGGTAAAATCAGTATTCAAAATAAGAATAATGATACTGGAGAGTTTGATATTGTAGTATCAGGTATTGTGGCACCAGAAGGTCTCAAGACAGTTTACCTGCCGACTTGGTCAGAAGCGAATGGCCAAGATGATGTCCAGTGGTACACAGCGGATCGTCAGGCTGATGGTACTTATCGTAAGCATGTATATGCGCGTGACCATAAGAATAATGCAGGCGAGTACAATGTTCACTTGTATTACTTAAATAATCAAAATCAGCTGCAGGGAGCTGGTGGAGAAAAGACCTCTATCTCTGTAAACCGTCCTCAGGCAGCTAGTCAGCGAGACCGTGTTCTTGCGGCGGCAGCTGCTATGGTAGGTGTCAGGGGAGGTAGTGCTGAGCATCAGCGCTTGGTCAACGATTATAACAGTGTCAGACCGCTGCCAGTTGGCTACGCTGTAAAAAACACAGATGACTGGTGCGACATTTTCACGACGGTTATTTTCCAAAGAGAAGGCTTGAGCGATCTTATCGGCCGTGAGTGCGGTGTAGAGCGCCATATTCATATTTTCCAAAGACTAGGTATCTGGAATGAAGATGGTAATTCGACTCCTAGCGCAGGCGATATCATCACCTTTAACTGGGACAAAGATACCCAGCAAAACGATGGCTGGGCTGATCATATCGGTATTGTCGAAAAAGTTGAAAATGGCATCATTCACACGATTGAAGGCAACAGCAATAACGTAGTTAAACGCAATACTTACCGCATCGGTCATGGAAATATCCGTGGTTTTGCGACACCTCGTTATAGATAAACATACAAAAAACCAAGGTTTTCCTTGGTTTTTTAACGTCTTAGAATTTTTTTTATGAGCCGAAGCAGCTTAAACTTGAGTGGGTTAGGATAATAACGGAAAGTTCCCATTTTTCGGACGATGAAGCCGTTGAAGTTCTGTTTGAAGCGCAGAACACCGTCAGAACCGTCGAAAATTCCCATAATGCCGAGGAAATTATAAAATGGAATGCCTCTCTTGATACTTTCGGTCATAACGTATTCCTGCAGCAGGGCTGGGGCGTAGAATTTATTAAACTCAGGATAGGAGCCGCTGAAGAGATAGGTTGCTTCCTGGGGGGTATAGATAAAGAGGCTGGCAGCCAGGACTTGGTCTTGGTCGCCGTACTTGTCAATCAGATCTTGGGCCTCTACTTTGCGGGTTTCAAAGCTGTCAAACTGACTAGAAAGCTCTCGCAGCTGATTTTGCTTCTTTTCAGATTGAGGATTGTTTTCCAAGTCAACCTGCAGTTTCTGGATTTTCTGGCCCAGTTTCTCTTGGTCTTTTTGTAAGTTCTGAAGGTAGTCCTGAAAATTGAGACTGGCTGTCATAAAGTCCGCCTGCTGACCAAAGCTATCATAAAAATCTTGATAGTAGTCTAGTGGCTTGTCATCGTACTCTCGCCGGTCAGAAGTAGAAGCTGTGATGTCTTTGAAAACGCTGAGTTGGTCACGTTCTAGCCTTTTTAGCTTGATGCCAAAGGTATTCGCCTTTTTGACGGTCGCCTTTCCATTTTTACTGAAGGATTTGAGTAGGTCTTTCTCCGTCAGACCAGCTAAATCTTTGACATAATGCCAATCAGGCTCCCCGCCTGGATAGCCTGTCTGTAAGCCGTCAAAGTCAAAGCCCAAATCAGTCAGTTGCTGGATAAGCTCGACTTTTTCATCAGATGTGGGCTGGCCATTGCTGTCAAAGGCCTGATAAGTCTCATAGGGCTTGATGATGAGCTCTAGGGCACCTTCTTTTTTAGCATAGGCTTGCAAAGCTTGATAGAAAGGAGTCAGGTATTGAGCATCAGTAGAGACAGGACCGCAGTTGATTTCCATATGAAGGCCGCCAGTCATAGGCATACTATAGAGGACAGCTGACACCACGACCTGTCCCTGCGGGTCAGTGTAGCCGACATACTGGGTACTGAAGCCCCGCTTGCTCAGCAGCTCTGCCATTTCTACGGTCTGCATAAAAGAGCGTTGGGAGCTAGCTGAGGTATGCTGGATGAATTCTTCTTGGTTGAGAAGTTTAAAGGTCATAGGCTTCCTTTCTTTTAATGCTTGCTGCGCAGTTTCTTTCTGAGAGTGTAGGCCAGATTAGAGAGGTGGTAGAGGGGATTAGTTGGCAGGTTAAACTCACCAGCGAATTCCTCAATGGTCGGATTGAACTTGGATTTAAAGCTATAGAGACCACCCTTGAGGTCGTTTTCGATTCCGCCCATATTTTGCCAATCCGCTCCGCGCTCAAAAGCATGTTTGGCCGTTTCGTACCAAGTGATGATGGCAGGCTGGTAACGACGGTACTCCTCGTCCATTCCGGCATAGATATTTTCAGAGGTTTTGCCGTATTCCAAGACCAGTGTGCCAGACAGGGGAACGACAGTAGCACCTTGGCTGATTTTGTCCTGTAGGAAGTCAATCTCTTCCTGGAGGCGTTTCTGTTCTTGCTGGTTATTCTCAATCTTGCCAGGCTTGGTTTTCTCGGTAAATTTCTCTGCTTCTTTAAGTGTCTTGGTCAGCTGAGCCTGCAAGTCTTCCAATCGTGCCTTTAGATCAATATTAGACAAGGTGATGTAGGAGTGCTCAGGATAAGTGTCCAAGAGTTTTTGGTAATAGTCTTTTCCACGCAGGTGGATGTTTTTTCTGTTTTCTGTCTTTTTCATCAAGTCTGAAAAGTCATCCAGTAATTCTGCTCCGCCAAATTGGATTTGAATGCCTTTGTTACGGGCTGTACGAATGGCTTGACGAGTACTCTTAGAAAGCAGATCCTCGCTGAAGTCTTCTTTATGAATATTGGCCTGCAAGCGAGGTTGGATGGTTTCGTCCAGAGACTCAGTCCGTCCGACCCAGACAGCTCCTGCTCGCTGCAAATCTTGAATCAACTCAATCGTCTCTGCCTTGTCTTGCAATTCACCGCCCATCTTGCTTTCTGCTAGAAAGAGGCTAGGGTCAAACTTGACAAAGAGCGCTTTTTTCTCCTTGGCAAATTTCTTGAGCGACGCCAAAACAAAGGTCAGCAGCTCCTTGTCACCATAGTCCATGATGGGGCCGCGCGGAATATAAAGCATGGTCATCCCCAAGGGCAGTGGTTTAATCAGGACACTGGCTGCAGCAACCAAATGGTCGTCTTTATAGAAGCCCAAGCGCTCATTGGCCCAGTTATCCTTAATCTGAGCCCAGGCTGAACTCTGCAGAAGATTGGCCTGTGGATGAGCCGTGACAAAATCGTCGTGTTCCTGAGCTGAAATTCCAATTTTGTAACTAAACATTAGTCTAATACCCACTCTCTAATAGCGTGTGCTACGCCGGATTCATCGTTCGATTTGGTGATATACTTGGCGATTTTCTTGAGTTCTTCCTTGCCGTTTTCCATGACAACAGGAGAGCCGACGGCTTCCAGCATGGCGCGGTCGTTTTCTTCATCACCGATAGCCATGGTCTGCTCCTTACTTAAGCCAAGTTTTTCAGCCAGATGAAGGATAGCAGCTCCTTTATTGACAGTTTTTTTGACAATTTCCAGATAGAAAGGAGCTGACTTAACCAGTGTATATTTTTCGGCTAATTCTGGTGGCAGCTTAGCAATGGCCGCATCCAGAATTTCCGGTTCATCAATATACATGCACTTGACGATTTCTTTATTGGTCATTTCTTCAGGTGTGCGGTAGAAGATAGGCATGCTGACCAGATTGGACTCGTAAACAGTGTACTTGCCGATGTTGCGATTGGCAGTATAAATGCCGTCCTTGGTGATGGCATGCATGTGAACGCCTAATTTTCGCCCGAGCAGTTCGATATCGAGATAGTCGTCATAAGTCAGTGTTTCCTTGATTAATTCTTGACCTGTAACAGTATCCTGCACCAGTCCGCCGTTGAAGGTAACGACATAGTTGTCTGGCTGATTAAGCTCTAGCTCCTCGAGAAGCTTTTGAACTCCTGCAATAGGACGGCCGGTTGCAATAACGATTTTGACACCAGCAGCCTTGGCATCCTGAACAGCGCTGAAGACTTCAGGAGTGATTTCTTTTTGGTTATTTAAAAGGGTACCGTCAATATCAACGGCAACTAATTTGATAGACATTTTATTCTCCGTAGGTAAATTGGTCGTTTTTGATATAGTGCATAAAGGTCTGGTTTTTTTCGCTGAAAAGTCCGGTCTCTGCCAGCATTTCCTTGGGGAAGTAGAAGCGATTATCGCCCTGTCTGGTCCCTGCTAGCGAATGAACGATAGGAGACAGGCTGGACAGTTCTGCTAAGCTGCCATCTTTTTGTAGGATTTCAATCTGGGTCCGAGGTTTTTCAACGTCAGGCCGGTAGAAATCGTAAGGTAAATCAAAATTACGATGGATAGCAGTATAGTAATCAGGGTCGAAACCAACCTGTCCAACTAGGTCTCGCATGATATCCAAATGCGCTTCGTTTTCCTGAGAGAAGACGATAGACTTAAAGACCTTGCGGTTGATAAAACGCTGAGCCAGGTCAGATAAAATCTTGTCTGGACTAGTCATCCAAACTTGGAAATAGGTATTCATAACACCATCATCCAAGGCCAGATAATCCTGCAGAGTCACTCTGTTTTCAAAGAATGGAATGAGATTGGGCGATGACAGCGCAAAGTAATCCTTCTGAGCCGGATAGAGAAATTTAGCCCGCTTGAGCAGATTTTGCAGCAGAACTTCCATAGCACGGCTGGCCGGGTGGAAATAGACCTGCATGTACATCTGGTAGCGGCTGACTACATAGTCCTCTACCGCATGCATGCCATTGCGCTTGAAGGCGATGCCGTTTTCTACAGGACAAATCACTCGTAAAATTCTGGTTAAGTCAAATTGCCCATAGGAAGCGCCAGTAAAGAAGGAATCGCGTAAGAGATAATCCATCCGGTCCACATCAATTTGGCTGGAAATCAGCTGGACCACCTGCTTATTGGGGTAGGTATGGTTGATGACGCTAGCTACCTTTTCTGGAAAATCTGGTGAAACCTGCACCAGGGCCTGATGAATCTCCGTCTCTGGACTGGTGATGATTTGCCGCGTAATGTCCTCGTGATTAGTATCAAAAAGGCGCTCGAAAGTGTGTGAATAAGCTCCGTGTCCCAAGTCATGCAGGAGAGCGGCTGTCATGGTCAGTAGGCTTTCATGGCTGTCCCAGTTGGATTGGTATTTTTCATTGAAAATCTTGGTGATGCGCCGGGCAATCTCATAAGCTCCCAGACAATGCGAAAAACGGCTGTGCTCCCCGCCGTGGAAAGTATAGCCGGAAGTACCCAGCTGTTTGATGCGGCGCAGCCGTTGAAATTCTTTGGTATTGATTAAATCATAAATAACCTGATGGTCCACATGAACATAATTATGAACCGGGTCCCGAAATACTTTTTCAATCATGCTACCATTATACCACAAATCATAGTAGGAAAAAAATCAAAGCTGCAACTGAAAGAAGAGCAATTTTGTCCTTTTTTTGATAAAATAGGGAAAGAAAAAGAGAAACGAGATAAAGATGCAAATCAGAATAAAAAATCACATCCAACTGGACGGGCATACCGAGCTAATCGATCAGGTCTACGATACGGACTGGACGCAAAAAGGAGACTTTCATTATCTGCTATACAAAAATGAAGAAGGAGAGAAAGTAGTTCTGAAATTTCATGATAAAGAGTTGGTTATGACGCGCTTTTCTGAGCCCAAGTCCATCATGCGCTTCATCAGTCAAGGGCAGGCGCTGGTTGGCATCCATACACCTGTGGGCTTGCAGCAGTTTGTGACCGATACTCCTTTCTACAAGGTTGATTTTACAAAGCAGGTTCTGCAACTTCATTATCAGCTGAAAACTGTTGATGGAGAGCAGATTTTTGCCAGCTATGAAATGGAGATTAGCTGGGGTTAATTGCTATTCTCCAAGAAAACTCTTGAAAATCATAATGTTTCCCCTTGCAAAAGCGTGAAAATTTGGTATAATAGTTTCTAACTCAAGGGAGTAGCTAACGGAATAACCGTTACAAGGTCGTCAATACGAAAGAAATTTCCGGCCTTGTATGAAATAGCGAGACTTGTTAATAAACAGGTCTCTTTTTTGTTTCTGACTTTTTGGATATGACTGATGTGGCTCGAGATGATAAGTCGTAGTGGTCAGAAAAGTTCAGAAATAAAAGAGGCCAAGAGGAGGAATACATTGTCAAAAGAACAAAAGCGCCAAGCTTTTTACACCCAGAGTCCTGAGGAAATTTTCAAAACTTTGGACGCTTCAGAGCAAGGTTTGTCTAGTCAAGAAGCAGCCAAGCGTCTAGCTGATTATGGCCGTAATGAACTGGAGGAAGGGGAGAAAAAAACTCTCTTAATGAAGTTTTTGGAGCAGTTTAAGGATTTGATGATTATCATCTTGTTGGTAGCAGCTGTCTTGTCTGTTGTCACATCAGGTGGTGAAGACATTGCAGATGCTTTGATCATCTTAGCAGTCGTAATCATCAATGCCATCTTCGGTGTCTATCAGGAAGGCAAGGCTGAAGAAGCGATTGCGGCTCTCAAGTCTATGTCCAGCCCGGCTGCGCGTGTCCTGCGTGATGGCCATGTCACAGAAGTGGATTCTAAGGACTTGGTACCTGGCGATATCGTTAGACTGGAAGCCGGCGACGTTGTCCCAGCGGATATGCGTCTTTTAGAAGCTAATTCACTGAAAATCGAAGAAGCGGCTCTGACAGGTGAGTCTGTTCCGGTTGAGAAAGATTTGACTGTTGAGGTAGCTGCAGATGCTGGTATTGGCGACCGTTTGAATATGGCCTTCCAAAACTCAAATGTGACATATGGTCGTGGGGTTGGATTGGTTGTCAATACAGGGATGTATACGGAAGTCGGTCACATCGCAGGTATGTTGCAGGATGCGGATGAAACGGACACACCGCTCAAGCAAAATCTTAATAGTCTGTCTAAGGTTCTGACCTATGCTATCTTGGTGATTGCTGCAGTGACCTTTGTGGTTGGTGTCTTCATTCAAGGTAAAAATCCATTGGATGAGCTGATGACCTCTGTAGCCTTGGCAGTTGCGGCTATCCCTGAAGGTCTGCCTGCTATCGTTACCATCGTGCTTGCTTTGGGAACTCAGGTTTTGGCTAAGCGGAATTCGATTGTCCGTAAGCTTCCAGCTGTTGAGACTTTGGGTTCAACTGAGATTATCGCTTCAGATAAGACCGGTACCCTGACCATGAATAAGATGACGGTCGAAAAAGTCTTTTATGACGGAGTCCTGAATGAAGCTGGACAAGATATTGAACTTGGCTTGGAGCTACCTCTCTTACGTTCAGTTGTTTTAGCTAATGATACTAAGATCGACCAGGAAGGAAAACTGATTGGTGACCCAACAGAAACAGCCTTTATCCAGTATGCTTTGGACAAGGGCTATGATGTGAAGGCCTTTTTAGAGAAATATCCTCGTGTAGCTGAGTTGCCATTTGATTCAGACCGTAAGCTCATGTCTACCGTTCATCCATTGCCAGATGGGAAATTCCTTGTGGCAGTAAAGGGAGCACCAGATCAACTCTTGAAACGCTGTGTTGCCCGTGATAAGGATGGAGATGTTGCAGCAATTGATGATGCTACTTCACAGCTGATTAAGTCGAACAACTCAGAGATGGCTCACCAAGCTCTGCGTGTACTGGCTGGCGCCTACAAGATTATTGATGCAGTTCCGACTGACTTGACATCTGAAAATCTAGAAAATGATTTAATCTTTACTGGTTTAATCGGTATGATTGACCCAGAACGTGCAGAAGCAGCAGAAGCTGTTCGCGTAGCCAAGGAAGCTGGTATTCGTCCGATTATGATTACCGGTGACCATCAGGATACAGCAGAAGCTATTGCCAAGCGCTTGGGTATCATCGAAGAGGGAGATACTGAAGACCATGTCCTGACTGGTGCAGAGCTCAATGAGCTTTCTGATGAAGAATTCGAAAAGGTTGTTGGCCAATACTCTGTCTATGCCCGAGTTTCGCCTGAGCATAAGGTTCGGATTGTCAAAGCATGGCAAAACCAAGGTAAGGTCGTAGCCATGACAGGTGATGGTGTCAATGACGCACCAGCTTTGAAGACAGCTGATATCGGTATTGGTATGGGTATTACAGGTACAGAAGTATCTAAGGGTGCCTCAGATATCATTTTAGCGGATGATAATTTTGCGACAATAATCGTAGCTGTTGAAGAGGGAAGGAAAATATTTTCTAATATTCAAAAGACTATTCAATACCTACTTTCAGCTAATATAGCAGAAGTATTAACGATATTTTTTGCAACGTTATTTGGTTGGGATGTGTTGCAGCCAGTTCACCTACTTTGGATTAACCTAGTAACAGATACCTTCCCAGCTATTGCTCTGGGAGTTGAACCAGCTGAGCCTGGTGCTATGAATCATAAACCTCGTGGTCGTAAGTCAAGTTTCTTCTCAGGCGGAGTGATGAGCTCTATCATCTATCAGGGTGTCCTGCAAGGAGCTTTGGTTCTGGCGGTTTATGGTTATGCTATCTCTAATCCCGTCCATGTCGGTGATGTCAAGGCTATTCATGCGGATGCTCTGACAATGGCCTTTGCAACGCTTGGCCTCATCCAGCTCTTCCATGCTTACAATGTAAAATCTGTTTATCAATCTATCTTTACAGTTGGGCCATTCAAGTCTAAGACCTTTAACTGGTCTATCCTGGTTTCTTTCATCCTATTGATTTCAACCATTGTAATTGATCCACTGGAAAAGATTTTCCATGTGACTAAGCTGGACTTGTCACAATGGGCAGTTGTTTTGGTTGGTAGCTTTGCCATGATTGTCATTGTTGAAATTGTTAAGTTCATCCAACGTAAATTAGGTATGGATAAGAATGCTATTTAACAGCAAAAAGTCATCTACGGATGGCTTTTTTTATAGCAACCAAGATTTCATTGCTTTTTCCAATTTTCGTTCCTGTTTATTAGAAGTCTATGTGCAGTTGGACAGCAAAAACAGCTCTCAGATGAGCTGAGAGCTGCAATTCAACATTTCCATTACTGAACTTCAATCACCATTAAAGCATCTCGCAGTTCGTCTGCTAGGTGTTTTTTCTTATAGTCTCGAAATTCGGCTAAATCTTTAACAGCATTATAACGCTTGTGCAGGCGGTACATCTGGGGAATTTTATACTGAGGAAAGTCATTAAAAAAGTTTCGAGTCAGTTCCCATTCGCGGATATAGCCCAGAGGACGCATATGGTAGCGGACACCTTCGATAACACGGCTTTGGTGGCGGTGATGGAGATGACCAAAAATCACTTCTTTCACCCTGTATTTGACAAAGAGCCGATGAAAAGCTTGGCTTCCTAGGAAGGCGTTGAAGCGCTGGAAGTAGGGATGGTCGTATAGAAAGTCTTGATGGGGGACAAAATGCAGAGCAACAATAATGGGACCATCTAAAGTCATCAGCAGTTTTTCTAACTCTTGCAGTGTCTGAGCTGTAATGCTAGGGTCGTCGAGTTGACGCTCCAATCTGCGGTCAAACCAGAAATTAGTCTTGGTTCTCAGATGCTCTTCCTTGCTTTTTTCTGGACCAAAGCTGTAGTCGTACCAGCCAGAAAAGCTGATGAGCTTGGTCTGGCCAAATTGCTGGATCTGAAAATCATAGTTTGAAATTTCTTGCTCAGAAAGTCCCAGCATATCGTGGTTTCCCAGATTAAAAGAGAGGGGAATCTCTTGCTTCAAAGTTTCAAGAAAGGGCAAACTGATCTTGGTCAGGTCGTTGGACAAATCTCCTGCAATGTGTAGGTGGTCAATCCCTTCCTCTTTTAAAAGCTGGCGAAGAACTTGCCGCTCAAAATCTCCAAACTGGTTGGAGTCCAGATGGAGGTCGCTCATAAATCCGATTCTTGTCATAATTTTAGTCTAGCATATTTTTCAAAACTTGAAAATGCTTAAGGTCCTATGGAGTTTCTCCCTTTTATCTAAACACCTCATAAATTATCGTAATTTTGTATTTCGTTTATCCATAGATGAAGTCTAGGAAGGCTTGAAATAATTCTTCCAACCCCATGTCATTATATTACTTTTCTAACAATTAAGTGACAAGGAGTCGCTTGTCTTGCCTAGCTAGGGAAAATCCGATAAAATGTAAGCTGCTGAATGTGAGATTAGGCAAACTGTTTAATTTATGTTATAATTAAACGATATGTGAAAAGAGGTATTTATGGACATTTCAGAAATTCGTCAAAAGATTGACGCAAATCGTGAAAAATTAGCTTCTTTCAGGGGGTCTCTTTGACTTAGAAGGTCTGGAAGAAGAAATTGCCATCTTAGAAAATAAGATGACAGAACCCGACTTTTGGGATGACAACATTGCAGCCCAGAAGACTTCTCAAGAGCTAAATGAACTCAAGCAAACCTATGAAAATTTCCATCAAATGACCGAGCTTTTTGATGAATCGGAAATCTTGCTTGATTTTCTGGCTGAAGATGAGTCGGTTCAGGGTGAGTTGGAAGAAAAGCTGGCTGAACTCGAGAAAATGATGACCAGCTATGAAATGACCCTGCTCCTATCTGAGCCTTATGATAATAACAATGCCATCCTTGAAATTCACCCGGGCTCTGGTGGTACAGAGGCCCAGGATTGGGGAGATATGCTGCTGCGTATGTATACACGCTTTGGCAATGCCAAGGGCTTCAAAGTTGAGGTCTTGGACTATCAAGCTGGAGATGAAGCAGGCATTAAGTCGGTTACACTTTCATTTGAAGGACCGCACGCTTATGGTCTGCTCAAGTCAGAAATGGGAGTCCACCGTTTGGTCCGGATTTCGCCATTCGACTCAGCTAAACGTCGTCATACTTCCTTTACCTCAGTAGAGGTCATGCCGGAGTTGGATGACACCATTGAGGTGGAAATTCGCGATGACGATATTAAGATGGACACTTTCCGTTCGGGAGGAGCCGGCGGACAGAACGTCAATAAAGTTTCTACTGGTGTGCGACTGACCCATATTCCGACAGGAATTGTGGTGCAGTCTACCGTTGACCGGACTCAGTATGGAAACCGCGATCGGGCGATGAAGATGCTACAGGCTAAGCTTTATCAGCTAGAGCAAGAGAAACAAGCAGCCGAAGTCGACTCACTCAAGGGAGATAAGAAGGAGATTTCCTGGGGCAGCCAAATCCGCTCCTATGTCTTTACGCCTTATACTATGGTCAAAGACCATCGGACCAGTTACGAAGTAGCACAGGTGGACAAGGTGATGGATGGAGATTTGGATGGTTTCATCGACGCTTATTTGAAATGGCGTTTGAACTAGGAAATGTAAGAGATTAGAATTAGATTGAAAGGAAATTTCAATAGATGTCAATAATTGAAATGAAAGATGTTGTCAAGAAGTATGGCAACGGGACCACTGCCTTACGTAGTGTGTCTATTAACGTAGAACCTGGGGAGTTTGCCTATATTGTAGGCCCTTCGGGAGCAGGAAAGTCAACCTTTATTCGTTTGCTTTACAGGGAGATAAAGCTGGATAAGGGAAGTCTGAAAGTAGCTGATTTTGACTTAGCTAAGATTAAGAAGCGTGATGTTCCAATGCTGCGTCGTCAGGTTGGAGTTGTCTTCCAGGACTATAAACTTCTTCCTAAAAAGACGGTGTATGAGAATATTGCCTACGCTATGGAAGTTATCGGTGAGCGCCGCCGCAATATTAAAAAGCGGGTTATGGAAGTGCTGGATCTGGTTGGTCTTAAGCACAAGGTTCGCTCATTCCCTAATGAGCTTTCCGGTGGTGAGCAGCAGCGGATTGCCATTGCGCGTGCTATTGCTAACAACCCTAAAGTCCTGATTGCGGATGAGCCGACAGGAAACTTGGACCCAGATAATTCATGGGAGATTATGAACCTGCTGGAGCGGATTAACCTTCAGGGAACAACTGTCCTGATGGCAACCCACAACAGCCAGATTGTAAATACTCTGCGTCACCGCGTTATTGCTATTGAAAATGGCCGTGTGGTACGTGATGAAGCGGAAGGAGAATACGGATACGATGATTAGAAGATTTTTTCGTCATTTGATTGAGTCGCTTAAGAGTCTTACGCGGAATGGTTGGATGACTGTAGCGGCTGTCAGCTCGGTTATGATTACCCTGAGCTTAGTAGCTGTTTTTGCTTCAGTAATTTTAAATACAGCCAAGCTGGCAAATGATATTTCCAATAATGTCCGCGTCATGGTATACATGCGTAAGGATGTTTTCGATAATAGCGAAACGATTGTAAAAGAAGGCCAAACAGTTCAGAATGAGGACTACCACAAGGTCTACGATGCTCTGACTTCTATGAAAAATGTAGAGAAGGTTACTTTTTCTAGCAAGCAAGAGCAGTATAATAAGCTAACAGAGACCATGGGTAGTGAGTGGGATGTTTTTGATGAAGAAAATAATCCTCTTTACGATGCTTATATTGTTGAGACCAAGGCACCTAAGTATGTAGAATCTGTTACAAAAGATGCTCGTAAGATTGATGGTGTATCAGAGGTTCAAAATGGGGGTACCAATACCAAAAATCTCTTTGCGTTTTCTAATTTCATCCAAACATGGGGATTGATTGGGACAGCGCTTCTGATTCTCATTGCTATCCTTCTCATTTCCAATACTATCCGGATTACCATTATTTCCCGAAGTCGCGAGATTCAAATCATGCGCTTGGTTGGTGCTAAGAATAGCTATATCCGCGGACCATTCCTGTTTGAAGGAGCATGGATTGGCTTGCTAGGAGCGACAGTTCCGTCACTTGTAGTGTATTTGACATATGGTATAGCCTACCAGACTATGAATAAGAGCTTGGTAGGTCAAGGACTTTCTATGATTGATCCAAAACTCTTTAGTCCGATTATGATAGCAGCACTCTTTGTGTTGGGAATTCTTATCGGATCATTGGGATCTATCATCTCTATGAGACGTTTCTTGAAGATTTAATAAATCGTAAAAAAACAGAGTTTGAAGAATTTCAAACTCTATTTTTGTTATAGATAATTGCTTTAATGGCTACTGAGCTAAAAATGGATTAAAGATTTTTTCATGTGAAATAGTGGTATCATGACCATGACCGGGATAAACAGCGTAGTCTTTAGGCAATACCAGAAGTTTCTGGCGAATGGACGTCAGCAATTGTTCCATGTTTCCAGTCGGCAGATCCGTTCGTCCAATGCTTTCCCGAAAGAGGGAATCACCTGTCAAAACAAGGCGGTCTTCTGGAAAGACTAGAGAGACACCTCCGATGGAGTGGCCAGGTGTTGAAAGCACATAGAAGTGAAAGCATCCAAGATCATAGTCTGTTTCGTAGGAGAAAAACTCTTCTGCTGGTCGACAGATAATATCATCCAGATCAGCATGGCGCGCCAGACCAGATAGGTTATCTGTCGGTGTGTAGAGCCAGCTGCTTTCACTCTCAGCCACATAGACAGGTGGGGCAGCATAGTGCTCCCGGACCTTTTCTAAACTCATAATATGGTCATAATGGGTATGGGTCAAGAGAATAGCAATCACAGGCTTGGTGAGTTCTTCCAGCTTGCGTTCAATCTTTTTCCAGTCACTGCCAGGATCGACGACTAGGAGACCCTGATTATTTTCTAAGATATAGGTATTTTCAAAAGCAACAAGGTTGATAATTTTATGAATCTTCATCTGATTTCCTCGGAAAATGTATTCTGCTATTGAGTGTAACAGAAAAGCGGATTTTTTGCACAGAATTGCTTCATAGGCTATGGCTAAAAATTTTCAGATGTCTCTGAATGGCTTTTATGATATAATCATAGCAGTATGACACAAAATGATTATAAGTATGCCGTTGTGGACTTGGAGGCTACAGGAACGGGCAGCAATGCAAAGATTATCCAGATTGGCATTGTTCTGATTGAGAATGGAATTATTACCAAGACTTATGAAACAGATGTCAATCCTCATGAGGAACTGGATGAGCATATCAAAGAGCTGACAGGTTTGGATGATGAACGGCTTGGCCGAGCACCGGAGTTTTCTCAGGTAGCAGCTGAGGTATATGAGTTGATTCAGGATGCGATTTTTGTCGCTCATAATGTCAAGTTTGACGCTAATCTACTAGCAGAGGCCCTTTTCTGGGAAGGTTTTGACTTGCTGACACCGCGTGTGGACACGGTAGAGTTGGCTCAGGTCTTCTACCCGACTTTTGATAAATACTCCTTGGGCAATCTCTGTAATTTACTGGATATTTCTTTGGAAAACGCCCATACTGCTCTGGCAGATGCTCAAGCAACGGCTCAGCTATTTTTAAAAATACAAGACAAAATCAAGAGCCTGCCCAAGGCCTTGGTTGAGAAAATGCTAACTTTGGCGGACAGTATTATCTATGAGTCGCGCTTGGCTATCGAGGAAGTTTATCAGACGATGCCGGATCAGCAAGATAAGGAACTGCAATCCTGCCATGGTATTTTCCTGCGACTTCCCCAAAAGCTGACTTCGGAAAAGAAGCTGTCGCAGGATTTCCTCACCAATCTATACCTGCTGGGCTTAGAAGAGCGGCCAGAACAGCTCAAGTTTGCTCGCTTTATGGAGGAAGCTCTAGACCAGCAGGAGCCTAGTTTTTTAGAAGCCCAGACAGGCTTAGGTAAGACCTTTGGCTACTTGCTGCCCATTCTATCTAGAGGCCGGGAAAAAGTACTAGTGACGGTTCCGACTAAGATTCTGCAGGACCAGCTGCTGCGAAAGGAAGGGCGATTGTTGGAGGAAGTATTTGGTATTTCCTTTCACAGTCTAAAGAGTCCGGAGAATTATATCAAGCTGGATCATTTCTATCAGACACTGGACAGGGAATATGACAACCGTTTGGTTAATCGCTGCAAGCTGCAACTCTTGGTTTGGCTGACAGAAACTAAAACAGGTGATTTGAACGAAATCGGGCAAGCTCATCGCTTCTCAAGCTACTTCAATGAAATCCGTCATGATGGCAAGCTAAGCAAACATTCTCTTTTTTATGAGGAAGATTTTTGGCGGTTGGGACAGGTCAAGTCAGCTACCAGTCGAGTCGTGATTACCAATCATGCTTATCTACTGACGCGTTTAGAGGATGACCAGTCTTTGCTGGACAATCGTGTTCTGGTAGTTGATGAAGCTCAGAAGATGTTTTTTGCCTTGGAAAGTTTCTCTCAAGCCAGTATAAATCTAACTAAAACGCTGCAGCAGATAAATCATCTCCTTCAGGAAGAAGGGGAGCTTCTGCAGCAGAGGCTCTTGCAAAGCATTCAGTTTGAGCTGGCTGATGCTGCGGAGAAGCATCGCAGGAAAGCATCTGAGCTAAGTCCGGAAAAGATTGCCCGACTGCTTCAGGATGTGTCCGAGTTAAAGACTAGCGCACTGCCTGAGCTGCAGCACTTGTTCAGTGGCAAATACCAGTATTATTGGTTGGTTGATGAAGTTTTGGCGGATCATCGCTTGATGACTCTGCATGCTGGTCGTTCAGAATTGCTGCATTTTACTGACTTCCTGCCTGAAAATGCTAAGGTTATCTTGGTTTCGTCTACTCTGGAAATTAGCTCTAAGGTTAATCTGGCGCAGTTGCTAGGCTTTGAATGTTATCACTTTTATAAGCTGAAAAGCAAGAAGAAGCCACTGCAGAAGCTCTTTTTAGATGAAAATTTTCCAGCAGTAGTGGATTTGTCAACTGAGGATTTTGCTCAAGAGATTGTTGCTTGCCTGCAGAAAGTGGCAGAACTTGGTCTGCCTATCGTCGTCCTCTTCACCTCTAAAGATTTGCTTTTGGCTGTTTCGGACTTGCTGGCTCTGCCGCATTTGGCCCAATATAAAAATGGCGATGCCGGCAATATCAAACGCCGTTTTGATAGAGGAGAGGCAGGTATCCTTTTGGGCTCTGGCAGCTTCTGGGAGGGGGCGGATTTTGCTGAGCAAGATCAGATTATTCAGCTGATCACGCGGATTCCATTTGACAATCCCAAGGATTTCTTCGTGCAGAAGATTAACAGCCGCTTGAAAGCGGAAGGTAAGAATGCCTTTTATGATTATCAACTGCCTCTTGCCATCTTACGGCTTAAGCAGGCTATTGGCCGGACCCGGCGCAATGAACATCAGAAGTCAGCTGTTATTCTTTTGGACAATCGCATTTCTAGTAAACGCTATGGCAAGCAGATTCAGCATCATCTATCACAATTGGCTTCTTTAGATATTCTGCCAGAGGCAGCCATTATGCAGGAATTACAAGAATTTTTTGACTGAAACTATCTGAAATCAGCTGATTTTTATTGGCTGATTTTTTAGGTTCATTCAGATTTTTGGGACAAAATTTGTTATAATGAGAGGCATAGGAAAGAAGGGGTGTTCGTGAAAAAATATTTACCAGGAATTCTGTTATCCTTTGGCATAGCGACTGTTTCTATCTTTTTAGGCGGCTTGCTTCCCTTGATAGGCTCTAGTGTTTTGGCTATTGTCTTGGGGATTGTTTTGAACAACAGCATTAAGCTGCCGTCTGTTTTTCAGGAAGGACTCAGCTATTCGGGGAAGAAATTGTTGCAGTATTCCATCATCTTTTTGGGATTTGCCATGTCCATTGGTCAGGTTTCTGAGACGGGGATTTCTTCTCTTCGTATCAGTCTTATTACGATTCTGATAGCCTTTCTGGCGGCCTATCTGGCCGGGCGTTTCTTTAAGATGAACCGCGTTTTGACTATTTTAATTGGTTTTGGAACAGCCATCTGCGGCGGTTCTGCCATTGCGGCCGCATCACCAATCTTGGAAGCTGATGAAGAGGAAATCGCTCTGTCTATCTCCACTATTTTCTTTTTCAATATTTTAGCAGTATTCATCTTCCCTTTTTTAGGGCATTTGTTACAGATGTCGGACGCCTTTTTCGGGACTTGGGCTGGAACAGCCATCAATGATACTTCGTCAGTAGTGGCGGCAGGCTATACATATAGCCAGTCAGCTGGCGACTTGGCGACCATTGTCAAGCTGAGTCGGGCTCTGATGATTGTACCGGCCTGCTTGCTCTTCGCAGCTTATCGCTATATCAAGTCTAAGCAGTCAGCACAAAAGACAAACTTGAAACAGATTTTTCCTTGGTTTATAGCTTGGTTTGTCTTAGCTTCACTTATCAGCAGTCTTGGGTTTCTGCCGGCTGCTGTCATCCCCTATACAAAATTCATTTCTCAGTGGCTGATGGCTATGGCCTTGGCAGCTATTGGTGCCAAGGTTTCCTTTAAGCAGTTTAAGCAAGCAGGAGCAGCGCCTTTGCTGACTGGTGCCTTCGCTTGGTTTTGCGTCGCTGTTTCTAGCTTGATTATCCAGTATTTTTTCTAAAAAGGAGGGACTATGCCCTATCAAAGACGGACGTTTGAGTCTCGGATTGATTATAGTTTAATTTTGCCTGTTTTGATGCTGCTCTCAATCGGTGTTGTAGCTATTTACATTGCTGTTAGTCATGATTATCCTGACAATGCCTGGCCCATGGTTGGTCAGCAGATTGCCTGGATTGCGGTGGGCTTCCTGCTCAGCTTTATCCTCATGTTTTTTAACACCAAGTTTCTCTGGAAAATTACGCCTTATCTCTATGTTTTTGGTCTAGGCCTCATGGTCTTGCCTCTGATTTTTTACAGTGAATCGCTGGTAGCCTCCACTGGTGCCAAAAACTGGATTGCTATTCGTGGTGTGACCCTCTTTCAGCCCTCGGAGTTTATGAAGATTTCATATATTCTCATGCTGTCGCGGCTGGTGGTTCATTTTCTCCAGCAGCACAAGCAGGATGAGCGAACCTTGGCTTTAGACTTTTTTCTGATCCTGAAGCTTGGGCTCTACACAGTGCCTGTTCTGGTTCTGTTAACCCTTCAGAGTGATTTGGGGACGGCTCTGGTTTTTGTTGCTATATACGGCGGCATCGTTCTACTGTCAGGTGTTTCTTGGAAGATTATTCTGCCGGTCTTTCTGACGGGAGTCCTGCTGTTGGGAGGATTTCTCTTTATCTTTATTTCCGATGGCGGCCGTGCCTTTCTGCATAATCTAGGCATGCCAACCTACCAAATCAATCGGATTTTGGCTTGGCTTCATCCCTTTGACTACGCTCAGACGACCACCTTCCAGCAAGCACAGGGACAAATCGCTGTCGGAAGCGGTGGTCTGACTGGTCAAGGCTTTAATGTCTCTAATCTCTTGGTGCCTGTTCGGGAAAGTGATATGATTTTCACTGTCATTGCAGAAGATTTTGGTTTCTTAGGATCAACCTTGGTTATCATGCTCTATTTACTGCTGATTTATCGCATGCTCAAGATTACGATTAAATCCAACAATCAGTTTTATACCTATATCTCAACCGGCTTTATCATGATGCTGCTCTTCCATATCTTTGAAAATATTGGAGCGGTGACAGGAATTCTGCCTCTGACAGGGATTCCGCTGCCCTTTATCTCACAGGGGGGCTCTTCCATTATTAGTAATCTTATCGGTGTTGGTCTCCTACTATCCGTCTCCTATCAGAACAGCCTGACGGATGAAAAGAAGGAGCGAATTCCAGCTGTCCGTAAAAAAGTCGTACTGAAGAAATTAAAATAAAAAAGCAAGTTTTTGACTCACAAATCAGATGTGTTTTTTGTGATTGGCTCATATCAGAAAGGATATTTTCATGAAAAAAGCAGCTTTACTCTTAGCTCCCGGCTTTGAAGAAATCGAGGCCTTGACGGTTGTGGATGTCTTGCGCCGTGCAGGTCTTGTCTGTGATATGATTGGTTTTGATGAATCAGTGACTGGCTCTCACGCCATCACTGTTCAAGCGGATCAGGTCTGGAAGGGGCGACTGGATGACTACGATATGGTCATTTTGCCAGGTGGGATGCCAGGATCGGCCAATCTTCGTGATGATGACCGCCTGATGCAGCTTTTGCAGGAATTTCAGCAGGCGGACAAATTCATCGCTGCCATCTGTGCTGCTCCCATTGCTCTTGATCGCGCAGGTATCTTGACTGGTAAGTATTTCACTTGCTATGATGGTGCTCGAGACAATATTGAAAATGGAACTTACCGTAAAGAAACAGTTCTTGTTGATGGGAAGTTGATTACTAGTCGTGGTCCATCAACTGCCTTGGCTTTTGCCTATGAGCTGGTTCGTCAGCTGGGCGGAGACGCTGACCAGTTGGCTGATGCCATGCTTTATACAGATGTATTTGGAAACTAAAAATAGGCTGGGACTCAAACTATGTCCCAGCTTTTTTGAACCCTTATGCACCTTTGTCGTCCTCTATTTGGTAGGGGGTTAGAGCTGTTGAGAAGAACGAAACCATCATCCTTTTTAAATTTTGGATTTTTTGAGATATTTTGTTTAGAAAAAGGGCTGAAAAAGTCGGAAAAGTGCTGGATTCGGGCAAATATTAGCCCCTTTTTCATGAAAATTATGGTATAATGAAAGGTATGAATTATCAAGATTACATCTGGGATTTAGGTGGAACACTCTTGGATAATTATGAAACTTCGACAGCAGCTTTTGTTCAAACCTTGAAAGAGTTTGGTCTGCAAGCTGGTCACGACGAAGTTTATAAGGCCCTCAAGGTGTCTACGGACTATGCAGTCCAGCAGTTTGCTCCCCAAGAAAAAGACTTTTTAAAGTTTTATAAGGCCAATGAAGCAGAAGAGTTGACTCATCCTGTCTTATTTGACGGAGCGGCAGACTTGCTTAGGCAGATTGTGGCCAAGGGTGGTCGGAACTTTCTGGTCTCCCACCGGGACAACCAAGTGTTGGAAATCTTGGAGAAAACGGCCATTGCATCAGCATTTACAGAAGTGGTGACATCGGCGAATGGCTTTCCAAGGAAACCCTCACCAGACTCCATGCTCTATCTAAAAGACAAGTATCAGATTTCCTCTGGCTTGGTCATTGGTGACCGTCCACTGGATATTGAAGCAGGGCAGGCAGCTGGCTTTGATACCTATCTCTTTGATAATATGCAGCATCTTGAAGAATTTATAGATATTGATTAGAAAAGGAACACTATGACAGAAGAAAAGCAGCAAGATATACAGGCCCAGGAATATGATGCCAGTCAGATTCAGGTCTTAGAAGGCTTAGAAGCCGTTCGTATGCGTCCAGGAATGTATATCGGTTCGACCTCCAAGGAAGGTCTTCACCATTTAGTATGGGAAATTGTTGATAACTCAATTGATGAGGCGCTGGCTGGTTTTGCCAGTCACATTCAAGTCTTTATCGAAAAAGACAATTCCATCACGGTAGTAGATAACGGTCGGGGAATTCCTGTTGATATTCAGGAGAAAACTGGCCGCCCAGCCGTGGAAACCGTCTTTACCGTCCTCCATGCCGGAGGAAAATTCGGTGGTGGCGGATACAAGGTATCAGGAGGTCTGCATGGTGTGGGCTCTTCCGTTGTAAATGCCCTGTCCACTCAACTGGATGTCCGCGTTTATAAAAACGGCCAGATTCATTACCAAGAATACCGTCGCGGTCATGTAGTCGCGGACCTAGAAATCATCGGTGAGACAGACCGTACTGGTACGACAGTTCACTTTACACCGGATCCAGAGATTTTCACTGAAACAGTAGAATTTGACTTTGAAAAGCTCAATAAGCGGGTACAAGAACTGGCCTTCCTCAATCGTGGTCTCAGAATTTCCATCACTGATAAGCGAGATGGAATGGAGCAGGTCAAGGATTACCACTATGAGGGTGGGATTGCCAGCTATGTCCAATACATCAATGAAAACAAGGATGTAATCTTTGAAACGCCGATTTATACTGACGGCGAAATGGACGACATTACGGTTGAAGTAGCTATGCAGTATACGACTGGCTACCATGAAACAGTCATGAGCTTTGCTAATAACATCCACACCCACGAGGGTGGAACGCACGAGCAAGGTTTCCGGACTGCCCTGACTCGGGTTATCAATGACTATGCCAAGAAAAACAAGCTTCTCAAAGAAAACGAGGACAATCTGACTGGGGAAGATGTTCGTGAGGGACTGACAGCGGTCATCTCTGTCAAGCACCCCAATCCTCAGTTTGAAGGTCAGACCAAGACCAAGCTGGGCAATAGCGAAGTGGTCAAGATTACCAATCGCCTCTTTAGTGAAGCTTTCTCAGATTTTCTTTTGGAAAATCCTGCTGTGGCTCGAAAAATCGTTGAAAAAGGAATTTTGGCTTCTAAGGCCAGAATTGCTGCCAAGCGAGCTCGGGAAGTAACCCGCAAGAAGTCTGGTTTGGAAATCTCCAATCTGCCAGGTAAATTGGCTGACTGTTCGTCCAACGACCCACAGGAAACTGAACTTTTCATCGTGGAGGGGGATTCAGCGGGTGGTTCAGCTAAGTCCGGTCGTAACCGTGAATTTCAGGCCATTCTGCCAATTCGTGGTAAGATTCTCAATGTTGAAAAAGCCAGCATGGACAAGATATTGGCCAATGAAGAAATCCGCAGTCTCTTTACTGCTATGGGAACTGGTTTCGGTGCTGACTTTGATGTCAGCAAGGCCCGCTACCAAAAATTAGTCATCATGACCGATGCCGATGTAGACGGTGCTCACATTCGGACCCTGCTCTTGACTTTGATTTACCGCTATATGAAGCCGGTTCTGGAAGCTGGATTTGTCTATATCGCTCAGCCGCCAATCTATGGTGTTAAGGTCGGAAGTGAAGTCAAAGAATACATCCAGCCAGGTGCCAACCAAGAAGAAGAGCTTCAAGCTGCTTTGGCTCGCTACAGTGAAGGTCGCTCCAAGCCAACCATTCAGCGCTATAAAGGGCTCGGAGAGATGGATGACCATCAGCTGTGGGAGACAACTATGAATCCTGAACATCGCTTGATGGCACGGGTTTCAGTGGATGATGCAGCGGAAGCTGACAAGATTTTTGACATGCTGATGGGGGATCGCGTTGAACCTCGTCGTGAATTTATCGAAGAAAATGCTGTATACAGTACGCTCGACGTCTAAAAAAATCAGAAAAATCAACCATTATGGGCAAAAATATGATATAATCATTATGTTTGCTTTATAGTAACAATGTGAAGGAGTTCTATATGTCTATTGGACTAGTTATTCTCGTTGCTGTGGTAGCTCTGCTTTTGGTTGTCGGCTATGGTACTGCAGTTCTGATGAGAAAGAGAAATGAAGCTTTACTTCAAAATTTGGAGGAGAGAAAAGAAGCACTCTATAATCTCCCTGTAAATGATGAAGTTGAAGAAGTAAAAAATATGCATTTGATTGGACAGAGTCAGGTAGCCTTCCGTGAATGGAATCAAAAATGGGTAGACTTGTCCTTAAATTCATTTGCTGATATCGAAAATAATCTATTTGAAGCAGAAGGTTACAATAATTCTTTCCGTTTCATAAAAGCCAAGCATGCCATCGGCAATATTGAGAGTCAGATTGATTTGATTGACGAAGATATCAAGATGATTCGTGCTGCCTTGGAAGATCTTAAAGAGCAAGAGTCTAAGAACAGTGGCCGAGTGCTCCATGCCTTGGATTTGTTTGAAAAACTGCAAACTCAGGTGGCTGAGAATGCTGACTCGTATGGGCAAGCCCTAGCTGAGATTGAGAAACAGCTGGAAAATATCCAGTCAGAATTTTCTCAGTTTGTGACTCTTAATTCTTCGGGTGACCCGGTTGAAGCAGCTGAAATCTTGGACAAGGCAGAGGATCATATTCTTGCTCTGACGCATATCGTTGAGAAAGTTCCTGCCATTGTCGAAGAGTTGACTGTGAATCTGCCAGATCAGTTGGAAGACTTAGAATCTGGTCACCGTAAGCTCTTGGAATCTGGTTATCACTTTATTGAAACAGATATAGAGTCTCGCTTCCAGCAGCTCCATGCAAGTCTCAAACGCAACGAAGCTAATATTTCAGCCCTAGAGCTGGATAATGCTGAGTATGAAAATGAGCAGGCGCAAGAAGAGATTAACGCTCTCTATGAAATTTTTACCCGAGAAATAGAAGCCCACAAAGTAGTGGAGAAGCTGATTAAGAACTTGCCTAGCTATCTGGCTCATACAAAGGAAAACAACCAGCAACTCCAAAAAGAGATAGAACGTTTGTCTCAAACTTTCCTTCTCTCTGATACGGAAACTTCTCATGTCAAGGAGTTGCAGGCTGAGCTTTCAGCCCAGGAAGATGTGGTACTTAGCGCGGTAGAAGATTCTTCTGAAACCAAGCAAGCTTATTCTGTGGTTCAGGAAGAGTTGGAAGCTATCCAAGAGCGTTTGAAAGAAATCGAAGATGAGCAGATTTCTCTTGGTGAAGCACTGGCAGAGATTGAAAAAGATGATGCCAATGCTCGCCAGAAGGTCAATATCTATGCTAACAAATTGCATACCATTAAGAGATATATGGAAAAACGCAATTTGCCAGGTATTCCAGACGCTTTCTTAGAAATTTTCTTTTCAACCAGCAATAATATTGAAGAGTTGGTGAAGGAATTGGAAGCTACACGAGTCAATATCGAATCAGTTAACCGTTGGCTGGAAATTCTAGGAAATGATATGGAGCAATTGGAAGAAGAAACCTATCGTATCGTCCAAGATGCTACCTTGACTGAGCAGCTGCTGCAGTATTCAAACCGCTATCGTTCCTTTGATGATAACGTACAAGCAGCTTTCAACAAGTCCTTGTATGTCTTTGAACATGACTACGACTACGCTCAATCCTTGGAAATCATTTCAAAAGCTTTGGATCTTGTCGAGCCAGGCGTGACAGAGCGTTTTGTGACATCCTACGAAAAAACACGCGAGAATATTCGTTTTTAAAAGAAGTTCCTTCGGGAACTTTTTTTCTTTTACAAAGAGAACGCTAGAGAACAGTTAGTAACAAGGATTCTGAGACTTCAATTTTTCCCAGCTTGTTTTGAAATAGAATTTCCTGTATAATACAAAAAAATAGAAAGAATGAGGTCGGACAATGAAAACAGTCAAAGGTTTGTTAGTCATGGATGTAGACAGCACCTTAATCATGGAAGAAGGGATTGACCTGCTAGGAGAGGAAGCGGGTGTAGGAGCTCAGGTTGCGGCTATTACCGAGCGTGCCATGCGAGGAGAGTTGGACTTTGAAGCTGCCTTACGTGAGCGGGTCGCCCTTTTAAAAGGTCTGCCAGAGGATATTTTTGCTCGAATTGCTGAAAGGATCCACTTCACGCCAGGAGCCGAGGACTTGGTCAAGGAGCTGCATAAACGTGGTTATAAAGTAGGCTTGGTGTCAGGTGGTTTTCATGAGACGGTGGACAGACTGGCTGAGCAGCTTGGAATTGACTATGTCAAGGCAAATCGTTTGGAAATTCAACAGGGGTTTTTGACAGGACAAGTCTTAGGAGAGATTGTCACTAAGGATACCAAGCTTGCCATGTTAAAAGCATGGGCAGCTGAAAATATGTTGGAATTAAATCAAACAATCGCTATGGGGGATGGTGCCAATGATCTGCCTATGATTCAGGCAGCAGGAATAGGAATTGCCTTTATGGCCAAGCCAATTGTGCGAGAGCAGGCTCCTTATCAGATTCAAGAATGTAATCTCTATCGGGTCATTGATCTTTTAGACAATAGAAAAGTATAGGAGAGAGGCATGCATATTCTAATTGCACCGGATTCATTCAAGGAAAGTTTGTCAGCTGCTCAGGTTGCTCAAGCTCTGCAGACAGGATTTTCTCAGGCCTTGCCAGATGCCAGCTTTGACTTGCTGCCGGTTGGTGACGGCGGCGAGGGGACAATGGCTGCGCTGACAGCAGCCTTGAGCTGGGCTGAATTTTACCACACCGTAACCGGACCCTTTGGCCAGCCAGTAAAAATGCCCTACGCCAGAAATGGTCAGCAAGCGCTTTTTGAAATGGCTGATTTGGTTGGACTCGGCTCTATTCCTCAGGAAAAACGAAATCCCTTGGCCATAGAAACCAAAGGATTGGGAGAATTGATTGTGCACCTGGCTGAAGACGGTGTCAGAAAGATTTTAGTTGGTGTTGGGGGTTCGGCTAGCAACGACGGTGGGATTGGACTAGCAGCGGGCCTGGGCTATGAATTTTTCGATGCGGATAACCATAGACTGCGCCCCATTGGCTCGTCTTTGGGAAAGGTCGCTCGAATATCAGCTGAGCAGGTTCCTGCTTTCTTGAAAGAAGTTGAGATTGAGATTTTGACGGATGTTGACAATCCTCTTTGTGGTGAGCGCGGTGCGACAACTGTTTTCGGAGGTCAGAAAGGTCTATCTCCCTTACTCTTTTCTCAAGTAGACCAAGCAATGGTTGCTTTCTATCAGTTGGTCGATCCTCAGGCGATTGATATGGATGGAGCTGGAGCCGGAGGCGGGATGGCAGCAGGACTGGTTGCTTTTGCTGGAGGAAAAATTGTTTCGGGTATTGAAACCTGTCTAGATTTACTGGATTTTGATGAAAGAGTCAAAAAAGCGGACTTGGTCGTAGTGGGCGAAGGACGGCTGGACCGTCAGTCTTTGGCGGGCAAGGCACCAGTCGGAGTCGCAAGACGAACACCAGAAGGCATCCCTGTACTGGCTATTTGCGGTAGTCTGGCAGATGATTTACCGGATTTCCCAGTTGAGAATATTCAGGCAGCTTTTCCGATTATTGCACAAGCAGATAGTTTAGATAAGATACTAGAGCAGGCGGAGCGAAATTTGATTCGAACAGCAAGAAATATTGGCAATGTACTAAAAATGAAAAAAAGCGGTTAGTCCGCTTTTTTTAGTAGGTATTCAATTTCTTTGACTATCATGCCCTTTTCAAAGAAGAAGATGTCACAAGACAGGTCACCCAAGTCATTTTCTAAAATGGTCACAATCCGATTCTGGTCAGGACTAAGTTGATAATAAGTGCAAGAAAATTGGACGGGGTTCTTATGGTAGACTTTTTGAATATTAGTCAAGTAGTCTGCTTTACCTTTGATGATTTCGATTGTGTCACCCTCTAATTCCCAGCTAACATGATCAGAAAGAAAGGTCTGATAGGTTTGCCAATCACGCTGGTTTTCAGCTTCAAAAAAGGCAAAAAGTTTTTCTAAATTTGTCATTTTATCCAAACCATTTTTTCCATAGGGAGCGCTTTTCTTTTACTGGTTTTTCTGCTGGCTGAAGGAGACTAGCAAACTGTTGGCTCATGTCCTTATCATCTACTTGGACAAGATGGTCGCTATGGACAATCAGGCCAAAAGGAGAAGACTGGTAATCGCTTGAGACGATAGTAGCCTCGCAGCCAAGTTCCTTGGAGGTTTTTAGATAAAAGATTTGATTGCTAGACTCGACTTCCGGAGAAATTTTAACAATTACAGGTTGGCAGTTTTTCATGATGCTACTGAGCATTTCCTTGAAATGACTGCGAATGAGGGTCTCGTTGGCTTGCTCAATAGAGCAGGAGGCTAGCACTCGCTCCTCAAAAGTCCCTAAAAATCTACGCTGTTCATCAGGATTGAGCTTGACTCCGCCCTGAGCTTTTTCCATGATTACTTTATTAATATCAGTCATAATAAAATTGTACCATAAAAGGAGAATTTCTAAAAGGTTGAATATTTGTTCTGATTTGCTGGAAAAGCTTTTATATAGTAAATTTGGAATCGTTTTCTTGTGCAAAAATTCTCAAATTTGCTTAGATTCTCTTTTTTTCCTTGAAAAAAAAGCGTTTTTGAGGTATCATAGACTAGTAAATAATTTTAAATAATAAGGAGAGTAAGAAATGTCAATTATTACTGATGTTTACGCTCGCGAAGTCCTAGACTCACGCGGTAACCCAACACTTGAAGTAGAAGTTTATACTGAATCAGGTGCTTTCGGACGTGGTATGGTTCCTTCAGGAGCTTCTACAGGTGAGCACGAAGCAGTTGAACTTCGTGATGGCGACAAATCTCGTTACGGTGGTCTTGGTACACAAAAAGCAGTTGATAATGTAAACAACGTTATCGCTGAAGCTATTATCGGTTACGATGTTCGTGACCAACAAGCCATCGACCGTGCAATGATCGCTTTGGACGGTACTCCTAACAAAGGTAAATTGGGTGCGAACGCAATCCTTGGTGTGTCTATTGCTGTAGCTCGTGCTGCTGCTGACTACCTTGAAGTGCCACTTTACAGCTACCTTGGCGGATTCAACACTAAAGTTCTTCCAACTCCAATGATGAACATCATCAACGGTGGATCTCACTCTGATGCTCCAATCGCATTCCAAGAGTTCATGATTTTGCCAGTTGGTGCTCCAACATTCAAAGAAGCTCTTCGTTACGGTGCTGAAATCTTCCACGCTCTTAAGAAAATCCTTAAATCTCGTGGTTTGGAAACTGCCGTTGGTGATGAAGGTGGATTCGCTCCTCGCTTTGAAGGAACTGAAGATGGTGTAGAAACTATCATCGCTGCAATCGAAGCTGCTGGTTATGTTCCAGGTAAAGACGTATTTATCGGATTTGACTGTGCATCATCAGAATTCTACGATAAAGAACGTAAAGTATACGACTACACTAAATTTGAAGGTGAAGGCGCTGCTGTTCGTACATCTGCAGAACAAATCGACTACCTTGAAGAGTTGGTTAACAAATACCCAATCATCACTATCGAAGATGGTATGGATGAAAATGACTGGGATGGTTGGAAAGCTCTTACTGAACGTCTTGGTAAGAAAGTACAACTTGTTGGTGACGACTTCTTCGTAACAAACACTGACTACCTTGCACGTGGTATCAAAGAAGGTGCTGCTAACTCAATCCTTATCAAAGTTAACCAAATCGGTACTCTTACTGAAACTTTTGAAGCGATTGAAATGGCTAAAGAAGCTGGTTACACTGCAGTTGTATCACACCGTTCTGGTGAAACTGAAGATTCAACAATCGCTGACATCGCAGTTGCAACTAACGCAGGTCAAATCAAGACTGGTTCACTTTCACGTACAGACCGTATTGCTAAATACAACCAATTGCTTCGTATCGAAGATCAACTTGGTGAAGTTGCTCAATACAAAGGTCTTCAAGCTTTCTATAACTTGAAAAAATAATCTAACAACCTTTAAGAGGAGCTAGGACTTAGTCCTAGCTTTTTTGATGTGTAAAGATATAACAATGGATATTTTTTGATTTAGGAACCACCCTAGTTGATGAGAGGGTGATTTATCATCTTTTCCGAGAATATTGCTTAGAAGTAGTGTGTAGGGCTGGTCATGCTCTTTCCCTTGAAAAAATTGAGGACAAGATGACAGTTTTTCTTTCGGAAAATATAATCAAGAGATCCCTGCGTTTCCTTGTGACTACATGCTTGAAAAAGTGAGCGATTTACTGAAGATTTTATAGCTTTCTTGTATCAAAATCAGTCTTTTATGGTATACTAGCAAAGTGGAAGGAGGAGTACAATGGAAGAATTATTAAATCAGGTCTTACTATCACAGGATAGTGAAGTTTTCAATCAGATATTTGATGATTACTATCCCATTGATATTGCTCTTTCTTTGGAGGCTTTGGAGGATGAGGAAGGGAATCTCCTCAAAACCTTTACGGAAATGGCTAGTGATGATCAATTAGTAGAGATTTTAAAAGAAGCCGAGCCAGAGTTGCAACGAAAGATTATCCAATCGATTTCTTTCAAACGTACCAGCACTCTTTTTCATCTTATGCCAGATGATGATGTGGTAGATATTTTGGGGTACTTGAGTGTGGACTTGCGTAAGCAATACTTAAGTATGATGAAAAATACCAGTCAAGAGAATTTGAAAGCTATGTTGGCTTACGATCCTCAGACAGCTGGTGGTCTGATGACGACAGAATTCATTACCTTAAATGAAAATCTGACCGTCTCAGCAACTCTCAATAAATTGAGGGAGATTTCGCCCAATACGGAAGTTATTGATACCTTATTTATTAGAAATGTGCATCATTCGCTAGTTGGCTGGATTGATATCCGTGATTTGTTTATTCATGATGCGGAGATGAAACTCAGTGAATTTATGAATACTCAGATAGTGAGTGTAACGCCAGAGGTTGACCAAGAGGAAGTGGCACAGCTTTCTGCCAAATATAATTTATCTGTCGTACCGGTCGTCAATCATCGGCAGGTATTGTTAGGAATCATCACTATTGACGATATCGTCGATGTTTTGCAAGAAGAGTATCAAGAAGATATCTTGCGGATGGGTGGTGTCCAAGAAAGTGAAGAAATTGGAGGACCTTTCAAAGAATCACTCAAGAAACGCTTACCTTGGTTGATGATTAACCTAGTAACAGCCTTTCTAGCTTCTGCGACAGTAGCACTTTTTGATGATACGATTTCAAAAGTTGTAGCATTAGCAGCGATTAGTCCTATTATTACGGGAATGGGAGGAAATTCTGCCTCTCAGACACTTGCTTTGGTTATCCAGGGAATTGCCTTGGGGAAACTGGATCTGAAAGAAGATCGGAATTTAGTATTCAAAGAAATCGTGCTAGCTTTGGTTAATGGTTTCTTTACTGGCTTGATTGCAGCGATTGTCATGTTTGTCTTCTATCAAAATTTCTATCTGTCTGTTATTGTGGTATTGGCTATGATGATCAATCTAGCATGTGGTGCTCTATTTGGTTACTTTGTACCGTTGATTATCAAGACCCTGCATCAGGATCCGGCTCTAGCCTCAACCATTTTCATTACCACGGCAACAGATGTGTTAGGTTATCTAGCTTTTCTAGGCTTAGCACAAATTTTCTTACCATTGATTGTATAAAAAATGATACACAAAAAACGCTTGAAAAATCAAGCGTTTTTTGTTTTCTTAGTTGTCGAACAAACCTTTAACTTTATCAATAGCACCGCTGGCCATTTCATTTCCAGCTACTAATTTTTTAGCTTGTTCTAGGTATTCACCGAGTTTGTCTTTGTTTTCTTCGATAAACTTTTTGGCGCCATCAAAGTCTTTCTTTTCAATCATTTCTTTTACTTGGTTAAATAAATCTACTGGATTCATAGTTGTTACTCCTTAGTAATTTTTTATATTATTTAATCAAATTTCTAATAGAAAGACAAGAATTCTGCTTATTTAAAGGTCACACAAACAGCTTCGGGAACGTAGAAATCGTGGGAGATTTCTGTTAATTTTCCACTCTCCGCATCGCGTTTGAAGATAGTTGCATTATCAGAGTCTTGATGGACAGCAATGATATGGTTTTGGTCTGGTGTGATGTTGAAATCCCGCGGATTTTGGCCATTGGTAGGTGCAATCTGGATTAACTCCAAGCTGCCATCAGCTAAGATTTTGTAAACGGCAAGAGAGTCATGGCCGCGGTTGGAACCGTAGAGAAACTTGCCATCAGCAGACAGACGGATAGCAGCTGTTCCATTAGCTCCTTCAAAGTCCTCTGGTAAGGTGGAGACAGTTTGCAGGTGTTCAAAATGGCCGACTCCATCGTAAATTAGGACTTCAATAGTAGAATTAAGCTCACAAATCAAATAGGCGATTTTGTAATGATGGTGGAAAACGATATGGCGGGCACCAGCTCCAGCGGCACACTTGTAGGTATCCAGAGGAGCGATCTTTCCATCTTCAGCAACATCATAGGTGGTTACTTCGTCAGTTCCCAAGTCGCAGGTGATCAGGTATTGATCTGGTGTAAGATCAGCGTAGTGGACATGAGCAGAGGCCTGATTGGCGTGTGGTCCTTGACCTTGATGGCTAGCTGAGTCAGCCAGTTCCAGTTTGCCATCAGCTAGGCGTCTGTAGACCAAGACTTGTCCTTTATGATAATTGGCACCGTAAACCAAGTCGCGTTCTTCGTCAACTGACACATAGCAGAGCGGAGCTCCTTCTTCAACGACATGGTTGAGGAGCTGGCCTGACTTGTCAAAGGCTGCAATTCCTCCCTGTTCGTCCTTTGCTCCGACAGAATAGAGATGTCCAGCCTTATCAAAGGCTAGGTAGGTTGGACTGGGCTCTTCAGCAACCAAGGTCAAGTTTTCTAAAGTTCCTTTGTTAGAATTAAAATCTGCTTTGTAAATTCCTTTGGAATCTCTGCGAGTATAGGTTCCAAAGTAAACCGTTTGTGTCATGATATTACCTCGTATATATTTAGATTGCTTGCTACTATTATATCATAAAAGCAGATGATAGGGCTTAGAGCGTAGAATTTGCCCGATTTTCAAAAGAATAGTATTGGTTTAAAAAAAACAGATAAAAAACAGATAGCGGGTAGGAAGGGGATAGATGGCTTTGTTAGAATAGAATTGTTCAAAAAAACAATTACTGTCAGGAAGCAACAAACTTCCTGCTTGTCAAACAAAGGAGAAATCAAATGAACGTAAAAAAAATTGCTATGCTAGTTGCTCTTATCGGAATGTCAGGATTCTTTTTAGCCGCATGCGGAAATAAAGAAGCAGATAACTCAGAAATTAAGGACGGGAAACAAGTGGACTTCCAGAAGGATGCTGTTGATAAGAAGACCAAGACAGTCGATGGCAAAGAAGTGACTGAATACACGATGCCTGATGGGAACGTTATCCAAATCCCAGCAGATGGCGAGGAAATTCCAGAAGATGGATCAGGATCTAGCTCAGAAGCAGAATAAAGGTTAAAACATGTAGGTTGGAGGCAATATGTTTCGAAGAAAAAAAATGAATCGTAAGACCATTCTATTGGGCAGCACGGTCATTCTTGCTTGTGCTGGGCTGGGAGGCTATCTGTATTTTAGACAGATCAATCAACAACAGGCCATGAAAATGGCAGATAAGGCGATTGATTCTCTGACAGTCCAAGAAGCTGTCAATAACAGCAAAAAAACAAGCCTGGTTTTATCTGGGGAAGTAGTTGCCAACAATAGCAGTAAGGTCAAGATTGACCCGTCTAAAGGGGAAGTCAAGGAAGTATTTGTCAAAAATGGTGATACCGTTACACAAGGACAGCCGCTCTTTTCCTATGCGACAGAGCAGCAATTGACAGCCCAGTCGGCTCAATATGATGCCCAGTCCAAGGCTAATGGCATTACAGCAGCTCAAAACAGCGCTGCGATTAAATGGGAAACCTATAATCGTAAGTTGGCCAGTCTCAATGCTCTCAAAGACAAATACAATTCCAGTCAGGATGAGTCACTGCTAGAGCAGATTAAGTCTGCTGAAGACGAGCTGGCTCAGGCGCTGAGCGATGCCAAGACGGCAGATAATGAAGTAACGACAGCTCAGATTGAGGCTGAAAAGGCTCAGGTGACAGCTCAGACAGAATCAGATCGGATGAAGTATGATACTGTGACTGCCGATACAGCAGGAACAATTACCTCTATGAATGAAGATTTGCCCAATCAGTCCAAGGCCAAAAAGGAAGAAGAAAACTTTATCGAGATTATGGACAAGTCCAAAACTCTGGTCAAAGGTACTGTCAGTGAATTTGACCGTGAAAAGCTGAGTGTCGGTCAGAAAGTGGAAGTGGTGGATCGCAAGGATCCTAAGAAACGCTGGAGTGGTACGGTAACTCAGGTCGGCAGCCTGACAGCAGAAAATACTTCCAATAATAATGGTGGGAATAAGCAACAGGAAAATCCCAACCAAGGTAAGTATCCTTATACAGTTGAGCTGGATCAGGGTGGCGAAATGCCGCTAGTGGGCTCCCATTCCTATGTCAACATCGTGGAGAATGCTCCCGAGGCAGGAAAGGTAGTCGTCAATAAGGCTTATACTTTCAATAAAAATGGCAAGACCTATGTCTGGAAGGTAGAAGGCAAGACTCTGAAGTTGCAGGAAGTCAAGACCAAGAAAGTTTCTGACCGTTTAGTAGAGATTACAGAAGGTCTGACTATGCAGGATACCATTTCAACACCGAGAGCAGGGATGGAAGAAGGGATGGAGGTAGGACAGCATGTTAAAGCTTAAGGATATCCACAAATCTTATCAGCAGGGCAGTCAGGAATTTCCAATTTTAAAAGGAATTGATCTGCATGTGAAAGAGGGGGATTTTCTAGCTATCATGGGACCGTCTGGATCTGGTAAGTCCACTCTGATGAACATTATCGGCTGTCTGGATAAGGCAAGTTCTGGGACTTATCATATTGAAGGAACCGATGTGTCTGAACTGTCCGACAATCAGCTGTCCGATTTGCGTAATCAGAAGATTGGCTTTGTTTTTCAAAATTTTAACCTCATGCCCAAGCTGACGGCCTGCCAAAATGTGGAACTGCCTCTGACTTACATGAAAATTCCTAAAAAAGAGAGACGGGAGCGAGCTCTGGAAATGTTGCGATTGGTCGGGCTGGAAGAAAGAAGTGATTTCAAGCCTATGGAGCTGTCCGGTGGTCAGAAGCAGCGGGTAGCCATTGCGCGAGCCTTGGTAACCAATCCCAGCTTCATCCTTGGTGACGAACCAACGGGGGCCCTGGATACCAAGACCAGTGTGCAGATTATGGACCTTTTCAAGCAGTTTAATGATGAGGGCAAGACCATTGTCATCATTACCCATGAGCCGGAAGTAGCCCAACTCTGCAAGCAGACGGTTATCCTGCGGGACGGTAATATAGAGAGCAAAGCGATAGGATAGAAAGGAAGCTGTATGGAAGATATTTTTGTAGCTCTGAATTCAATCTTGTCGCATAAAATGCGCTCTATGCTGACCATGTTGGGGATTATCATCGGGATAGGCGCTATTATCGCTATCTTTTCCATCATTGAGGGAAATACGGAAAATACCAAGCGTCAGCTCATTGGCGGGAATAATAACACAATCAAGGTCGTCTATGACAAGAAAAGCGCCATCGATCCGACCATTCCAGAGAAATCTCAAGCTCAGAAGCCTTCTTATATTCCCTTTATGGGAGAGGATGTGTTGAGTAAGATTAAGGAAATCTCTGGAGTCAAGAATGCTATGCTGACCTATGGTACAGATGAGAAGATTTACTATCTGAGCCAAAAGTCATCTGGGAAGATTCAGGCTGTTTCGCAGACAGCTGCTGACATCAAGCAGCAACGTCTGCTGGAAGGTGAAGGATTTGACTCAGAAGCTTTTAAAAATCAAGAGCAAGTGACCTATCTGGAAAAGTCACTTTATGACAGTCTTTTTCCAAAGGGTGATGGTATCGGCAAGTATGTGGAAGTCTTGGGAAATCCCTTTAAGGTTATTGGCGTGTTTGAGTCGACTGAGCAGAGTGGTTTAACAGCTGGTGCGGAAAAGGTGGCCTATATTCCCCTGCAGCAGTGGCATCGGATTTTTGATACCATTAATGTCAGTCCTGAAGTGACTGTCCAAACCCACAAGGCTGATGATTTGAAGAAAGTGGCCAAGAAGGTCAGTGATTATCTCAATCAGCAAATGCCACCGTCAGACTATATGTTTGGTGTGCTCAACCTGCAGGAATTTGAACGGCAGCTGGACAATCTCAACAAGTCTAACTTCGTATTGCTAGCTGGTATTGCCAGCATCTCTCTCCTAGTCGGAGGTATCGGTGTTATGAATATCATGCTGGTTTCAGTGACAGAGCGGACTCGTGAAATCGGGATTAAAAAGGCTCTGGGAGCTCGGCGGAAGATCATTCTCAAGCAGTTCCTGATTGAGGCAGTCATCCTGACCTTGATGGGAGGAATTATTGGCGTGGTGGCTGGTATCGCCTCGGGCTTTGCCATCACCCAGTCTCTAGCCTATCCGTATATTCTATCCCTCTTTTCTGTCTTTGTAAGTTTGCTCTTTTGTTGTATAATAGGAGTAGTATTTGGGCTCCTGCCAGCTGTGAAAGCATCTAAGTTGGATCCGATCGAAGCCCTGCGATTTGAATAGGTAAAGGAGAAAAATCTAAGTATGCACAAGATTCTAGTGGTGGAAGATGATACGACGATTAATCAAGTGATTTGCGAGTTTTTAAAGGAAAGTCAGTATGAGGTAAGGCCAGTCTTTGACGGAGGCGAGGCCTTACAGGCTTTTGAAGAAGAGCCCTTTGATCTAGTCATCTTAGATATGATGCTGCCAACCAAGAGCGGTCTGGAAGTACTGAAGGAAATCCGCAAGACTTCTCAGATTCCGGTCATGATTTTGACAGCTCTGGATGACGAGTATACCCAGCTGGTCAGCTTTAACCATCTCATCAGTGATTATGTAACCAAGCCTTTTTCACCGCTAATCTTGGTCAAACGGATTGAGAATATTCTGCGCAGAAATACTGTTGCTTCAGAGATTGCTGTTGGAGATTTGACGGTTTCTATTGATGACTGCACGGTTTACTGGCAGGGTGAGAAGATGCCTCTGACCAAGAAAGAATATGAAATCTTGCAGACTCTGGCTAAGAGGAAAGGCCATTTGGTGACCCGAGATCAGCTGATGAATACCATTTGGGGCTACAGCGAACTGGATAGTCGGGTACTGGATAATCATATCAAGAATATCCGTAAAAAGATTCCTGGTGTGCCGCTGAAAACCATTACGGGTATGGGCTACCAGCTTGGAGGAGAAGACAAGTGAAAATTGTCAAAAAGAACTTTCTTCTGACTTCCTCTATCATTTTCGTGGTGGTGACTATCGTTCTAGCCAGTCTTTACTTTGCCATGCCGGTGTATTATCAGCAGGTTAAGAGTGGAGAAGCTCAGAGGGAATTTGACCAAGTTTCCAAGCAAGTCAAAGGAAAGTCCAGTCAGGAAATCGGCGAGCTCTTGAGCGATTATAGTAAAAAGAGCAATCTGATTTGGTTTACCTTGCTAGCGAAAGACAATACTATTCTCTATCCCTCACTCGAAGCTGGCGATGAAAGCTCTCTGCAGCTGACTATCGTCCCAACAATTGCCAACAGTGACTATGAGAGCAAGAGTTTATCAGAACGCTTTCGAACTTCAGATGGTAAAGAAGTTGTCCTGAGAGGAGAATATTCCTTACAGCCTGTTTCTGATGCTAGTCGGATTTTGCTCAATCTCTATCCATTTGTCTTGCTGGTATCTCTGAGTTTGGGTGGTCTGGCTGCCTATCTCTACAGCCGGACTTCCAGTCAGCGGATTAAAGCCATCTCTAAAAGCACCCGTCAAATGACGAGTCTGGCTCCAGATGTGACCTGTCAAGTCAAGGGGCGTGATGAGATTGCCGAACTGGCCCAAGACATCAATCATCTCTATGCTAATCTGCTGACCAGTATTGAGGCTCTGCGCCTAGAAAATGAAAAGGTAGCAGAAAGCGAGCGAGAGAAAGCTGAGTTTCTGCGAATGACATCGCATGAGCTCAAGACGCCCATTACCAGCATGATGGGGATGGTTGATGGCATGATTTATGGTGTAGGAGAGTTCAAGGATCGCGACAAGTACTTGCAGAAGTGCCGAGAAATCCTAGAGGAGCAGTCGGAGTTAGTCCAGTCTATCTTAGCCATTTCTAAACTGGAGATGAAGACTGAAACCGAACAGGAAGTCTTTTCACTCAAGCAGGTCTTGGAGGAAAATCTGAGCACCTATCGAGTTTTAGCAGATGTCAGACACTACCATTTTCAGGTTGAGCTGGCAGAAGCGAAGGTCAAGGGTAACCGCACCTATCTGCTCAAGGCTATCAAAAATCTTCTGGACAATGCCTTTCATTATACAGTAGAAGGCGGACAGATTCTACTTAGGCTGGAAGAGCGTAAGCTAGTCATCGAAAATGAAGCAGAACGAGTCTTAAACAAAGACCAAATTCAGCAGATTTTTCAGCCTTTCTATCGGCCAGACTACAGTCGCAATCGCAAGGATGGCGGGACTGGTCTGGGACTCTTTATCGTTCAGCAGATTTTGGACAAGCATGGTCTGCGATATCAGTTTGAAGCTGTTGATGGGCGGAAAATGCGCTTTAGCATTTATCTGCCAACTGTCGAGAAATAACCTTGGATTCTAGCTGGCCTTGCAGGAACCGAAGAGAGAAGTCAGAAGCTGTATTTTGCGAAAAATACAAGTCTTCTGTCTCCTCTCTTTTTTGCTTTTCCCTATAGCTGAGCAAAGAATTTTTCTCTGAAAAATGTTACAATGAAATGACGAGTTAAAGGAGGAGAATATGGAGCACAAAGAAAAAGATTTTAGCCTATCTTGGTTTTTTAAATGGTTTTTAGATAACAAGGCCATTACAGTATTTCTAGTGACCCTTTTGATGGGGCTGAATATTTTTATACTTAGTAAAATCAGTTTTATTTTTAGTCCAGTCATTGAATTTTTGGGAGTGATTATGCTGCCGGTTATTTTAGCTGGCCTGCTTTATTATCTGTTAAATCCCATCGTCGACTGGATGGAAAAGCATAAGATTAATCGACTGGTTGCTATTACCATTGTCTTTGTTTTAATTGCTTTTTTGATTATCTGGGGCTTGGCTGTTGCTATTCCAAGTTTGCAGCATCAGGTCATGGCCTTTGTCAGAAATGTTCCAGCTTATCTGAAGCAGGCTGACAAGTTCATCGATGATGTCGTGACTAAGTATATTTCGGCAGATTTTAAGCCGCAGATTGAAGAATACACTAGCAATCTATCTAGCCAGATTACCGATTGGGCCAGCAATTTTTCATCTAGAGCAGTTAATTGGGCGGGGAACTTAATCAGTACAACTTCGCAGATTATCGTGGCTATTATCATCATGCCCTTTATCCTTTTTTACCTGCTGAGAGACGGAAAAAATCTGAAAGGCTATGTGACCCAGTTTCTGCCGACTAAATTCCGCGAATCCTTTGGTCAAGTGATGACGGATATCAACAGCCAGCTGGCCAACTATGTGCGCGGTCAGGTGACGGTCGCTATCATTGTAGCTCTGATGTTTATCGTTTTCTTCAAGATTATTGGTCTGCGCTATGGTGTCACTCTTGGAGTAATTGCAGGAGTTCTCAATCTGGTACCTTATTTGGGCAGCTTTTTAGCTATGCTTCCGGCTCTGGCAATCGGTTTGATTGCTGGCGGTCCAGTGATGCTGGCTAAAGTCATTGTCGTTTTCATCGTTGAGCAGACAATCGAGGGGCGTTTTGTTTCTCCTTTGGTCTTGGGCAGTCAGCTCAGTATTCATCCAATTACGATTTTATTCGTATTATTAACTTCTGGTACCATGTTTGGCATTTGGGGCGTTTTCCTGGGAATTCCCGCCTATGCTTCAGCCAAGGTAGCTATTGCAGCCATCTTTAAGTGGTATCAGAAAGTAAGTGGCCTCTATGAAGCCGATTTTGAACAAGAAGGAGAAATTAGTGAGCAAGAGTGAGCAAATGTTGGCAGCTTTACAGGAGCAGGACCTAGCTCTGGCTGATCGCTATTTCGAGCAAGCCCTGACTACAGACAGCGAAGAAGAATTATTGGACTTGGCCGATTACTTAGAGAGTATCGGCTTTTTCCCTCAGGCCAAGCGTATTTTTGAAAAGTTGGCTCCTGACTATCCAGCTTCTTATATCAGTCTGGCAGCTATTGCCAGTGATGATGGGGACTTGGAGCAGGCATTTGCCTATCTGGAGGAGATTCAGCCAGGCAGTGACTGGTATGTTGCTGCTCTCTTGGCTAAGGCTGATCTCTATCAGCTAGAGGGGCTGCCTGATGTAGCTCGTGAGAAACTGGCTCAGGCAGCAGCGCTGACTGATGAGCCCTTGGTAACTTTTGGTCTGGCTGAGATAGATTTGGAGCTGGGGGATTTTTCCCAGGCGATTAAGGAATACGCCCAGCTAGATAATCGTACAATCTTTGAGCAGACAGGCGTCTCAACTTATCAGCGGATTGGGGTCTGCTATGCCAGTCTTGGAAAATTTGCAGCGGCCATTGAGTTTTTGGAGAAAGCTGTTGATCTGGAATACGACGATGCTGCGGTTTATGAGCTGGCAACTATATTAGCGGACCAGGAAGAATACCAAAAGGCCAATCTTTATTTCAAGCAATTGGATACTCTGTCACCGGATTTTGAAGGCTACGAATATGGCTATGCCCTATCTCTTCATGCGGATCATCGGACGGCTGAAGCCCTGACCCTTGCCCAGCAGGGCTTGGCTAAGAATCCTTTTGAGACTCGGCTCTTGCTTTTAGCCTCACAGCTTTCTTATGAACTTCATGATGAGAAAGCGGCTGAACATTATCTCTTGCAGGCTCAGGAAGATGCGGATGATTTGGAAGAGATTACCTTGCGACTGACTACTCTTTACTTGGAGCAGGAGCGCTATGAGGATATTTTAGAATTTGCAGAGCAAGAAGTCGATAATGCCTTGACCCGCTGGAATCTGGCGCGTGCTTATCAGGCCTTGGAAAATCTGGAAAAAGCTGAGGAACTCTATAATCAACTGGCTCGTGAATTGCAAGATAATCCAGAGTTTCTGGAGCAGTATGTCTATCTTTTGCGAGAGCTAGGCCGATTTGAAGAAGCTAAAAGGGCTGCTGCTTCTTACCTGAGATTGGTACCTGATGATGGGAGTATGCAGGAGCTTTATGAAAGCTTATAAAAGCTCAAGAAGCACTTGCTCAGCCCTTTCCCACAATTTATGGTATAATGATTGGCGGTAGAAATTCAGTAAGCACATGTAATAAAGATGATAAAAACTTAGCTGGATGGGCAATAATATTTTTAGGAAGAGAAAGATTAAGGAAAAAGAATGGCAGAACCAATCAAATTATTTCAATATAATACTTTGGGAGCCTTGATGGCTGGTCTTTACGATGGCAGTATGACTGTTGGAGAGCTGCTGCAGTATGGAGATTTGGGCTTGGGAACGCTGGACTCTATTGATGGTGAGCTCATTGTTCTCAATGGTAAGGCTTATCAGGCAAAGGGATCTGGAGAAGTGCCAGAAGTGGTTGAGGTGTCACCAGATATGACAGTGCCTTACGCGGCAGTGGTTCCCCATCAGGCGGAGGTCATTTTCCGTCAGCGCTTTGAGATGAACGATAAGGAACTGGAAAAGCGGATTGAGTCTTACTATGATGGGGAAAATCTTTTCCGCTCTATCAAGATTCATGGCGATTTCGCCCATATGCATGTTCGGATGATTCCCAAGTCTACGACGGAGCGGAAGTTTGCAGAAGTAGCAGTCAACCAGCCTGAGTATCGTAAGGAAAATGTCACGGGCACCATCGTTGGTATCTGGACACCTGAGATTTTTCACGGAGTCAGTCTGGCAGGCTATCATCTGCATTTTGTATCAGACGATCTGACTTTTGGCGGACATGTTATGGATTTTGTTATCAAAGAAGGTGTCGTCGAGTTGGGTGCTGTAGACCAGCTGGATCAGCGTTTCCCAGTACAAGATCGTAAGTATCTCTTTGCTAAGTTTAATATGGATGAGATGAAAGAAGATATGGAAAAGTCGGAATAAATAGTAGGGGTGAGCATTGTTTGCTTCCCTCTTTTTTGATATAATTGGAAAAAATAAAGGAGAAAAGAAGCTATGATTTATTTGGTAAACGCCAGCCCGAATAGGAATGGTAATAGTTTTAAGTTGGGGCACTTTTTTCTGCGGGATAGAGATTATGAGGCTCTTCAATTAGTGGACTACCACATTGAGCAATATGGCCAGTCAGCAGAAAACGACCAGTTCTTTCAAGTCTATGAGCAACTGAGTCAGGCTGATGTACTGGTCTTTACCAGTCCTATTTATTGGTGGTCTTTTTCGGGTCTGCTAAAAACCCTGTTGGACCGATTGGCTGATGTGCATGAGCCTCAGGAAGTACTCAAGGGCAAAAGGGTGTTTTTCCTCCTGCAAGGTTCTCAGCCCAGCAAAGAAATTGAAATGCTGGACTACGTGATGAGCCGCTTTTGCCAGAACTGCGGACTCGAATATGAGGGGCTGGCAGTAACCAATCATGAGCTAAAAGAAATTGATGGTTGGGAATTAGCAGCCCTACAGGAAAAATTAGATAAGGTTTTATCAGAAGGTTAAAAGTGAGAAGATTCGTTTGCGAGTCTTCTTTTTTTACTATAAAAATGGAGTCTTTTTTTTATGTGTCTATTTTTGGACACTATGCCCCTCAACTACAGTCATATCCATGGCTAACTATATATAAATGTTGTATAATACCAATTGCTATTAAATATTAATATAGGAGATTCTATGGGAAAAGAATTATTTAACCCCCATTTAAATAAGTTTTCAATTCGAAAATTAAATGTCGGAGTTTGCTCGGTATTATTATCTACCGTTTTCCTTTTAGGTACTGCGGCTACGGTCAATGCAGATGAAACTGCCAGCGGATCTGTAGATGAAAATATCTCACTGCCAGAAAAGCCGACGGACTCTGCTGTGAGTCAGCCAGTCAGTCAGCCTGCTCTTGAGAATACAGCAACATCTGCTGTTCCTGAAACAGCTAACTCAGAAGCAAGTGCTGATCAAAATCAGCTGGTAAGCCCAGCTGCTGCCCCAGAGCAAGCGACACCTGAAAAGGCGCAAGAAGCTAATCAAACAGCTGAGACCTCTAATGAAGCCAGACCAGCTGAAGCTAGTCGGACGCGCTCTTATTCAGTGCAATATACGCCAAAACCAAGTTCTGCGGCTATGCCAAGGTCTGATCGTAACGGCCAGCCAATGGAGACAGGAACATCATTCCGTACTACAAGTCCTGCTGGTCAAGCTAGCTCTGCTATACAAGATGCAACACCTAATCCTACAGTTTCTAAACCAACACTGGAAGAATCAGTAAGAAAACGCTCTGATGAGTTGATGAAGCAAGTGAACTGGCTAGATTTTGGTGATACTAAATCACTGAGAAATCTAGATAAAGATGGCTCCTTTAAAGTTGGAACAGTATATGAGAAGGAAATTTCGCCGGGCTATGTGGTCAAACTGACTGTGACGGAATTGAAACCTTTCTATGCGACAGAGATCTATCGTGATCGAGTAAAGGGGACTGAGTACGAAAGCAGTTATGATCCCAATGCAAAAAATACTTGGCTTCAATATACCAATAGCAATAATTATGCTTATCAGTATTGGTATGGTGATGATTACCGCCCTAAAATTACTGGTGCTGCTCAAAATCAATGGTCTGCTATTAAGTCAGAAGGAATTGATACTAAAGGCCGTAAGACCCAACTGCAGGTTCCTAAAGATGAAGCCAACTACGGTGTGAAGTTCAAAGTTGAAGCTAGATATCGTGGGAAGCCTGTTAAAGCAACCGTTGTCATGGCTGATGGAGAAGAGGCAAACCCTGGCGAGTATGCTATCTTTACAACCAATGGTAAGGGTTGGGAACATTTGGCCGAGTGGAAGCGTACAGTTACAGACGCAAATGGTGTGACTACTGAGATTACAGAAACCTATAAGCCAATGAAGCCTACTACAGAAGGCCAATTTATTGGAAATGACGGTACTGGGGTTCATTGGCAGGCCTATGTCAGTCCGGACCAAAAGACAGGCGGATTGGGAAGTCAAGTATTCGGACCGAACATTTCTAGAAACAATACAATTCCGCTTGTCATGACACGTGGTGCATCAGAGGTTGGTATTTATATAGCTTCTTCTGGTCAGCAGGCTGCGATGATTGGTTTCATGGCAGTGGATGAAGGCGATGCACCGGATTCTTATGGAAAAGCTATCCATGCTATTTCAAGATACAATGCTGAAACTGGCGGTCAAAATCCACAGCCATTCTTGGGCCGTGTTCAGGCTGATATTGATACCTCGTCTGGCAACAACTGGAAACATGACGATCAGAATGATTTAGCCGATGAAGGTATTAATCAGCTCTTGTCTGATGATTTAGTCGGGAAAACTAATGGTCTTTTTCCAGTAAACCGTCTGCACGACGGAGATTATTCTCTCCGCATCCATGCTTCAGCTAACGGATACGAAAAAGCCTATGTCCGTGCCTGGATTGACTTCAATAATAATGGTGTCTTTGACGAAGACGAAGCCAGTGAATTTACCGAAGTAACAACTGCGGGAGACTATACTGTCAACTTTAAGAAGAATCCAGCTATGACCAATCCTGAACTTAGCAAGTTGGGAATGCGTGTTCGTATCGCCTTGAACAAGGGAGATATTGAAAAGCCTACCGGAACTGCATTTAGTGGTGAGGTGGAAGACCTAGAAGTTGAACTGACCTATCCACCAAAAGGTGAGAAGAAGGAAAGTACTGGAATCCGTGATCAGAGACAGACAGCCACTCTTCATTTTACTCCGCAGGGGATTGCTCAAAATACTGAAAATAAGAAAGTAGCGATTGATACTACTAAAGCTCCGATTGTATTGGATGCGAGAGGAAATGCCCTGACAGCTGATGCAGAAGGCTGGTATAACACTGCTGAAGGCCGTTATAAAGTAACAGCAAACGGTGCTGATGTAGATGTGGTATATGAGCCTAAGGCGGGCTTTGTCGGTACTGCTCAGGGGATTAACATTCGTCGTTTTGATACTAATGGCGCAAGTACGGATTGGATTGCCAAGAATCAGGCTGAAGCAGTCATCAATGACCAGCTCAACACCATGGATGGACGCTATGTACCAACTGTGCTCAATGTTCCTAAGTATGAAACAAAAGATGCTCAAGGACTAACGCAAGAAAAGACGCCTGTCTTTAATGATGGTGATGCTGGCAAAACTCCGGCAAATCCGACTGCAGCAAATCCAGTAAAATTTGTGAAAGCGGATGGAACGACTACAGATGATACTAGAGTTCCAGCTTTATCAAATGGTCGGGAAGTCGGTCGTTTTGAAGTCCAACCTGCAACAGGTAAGATTACTTTCAAACCAAACAAAAACTTTGTTGGGACTGTAGACCCTATTTCCGTTCAGCTGACTGATGGCAAAGGTATTCCGCACCAAGCTGTTTATCAGCCAAAGGTGACTCCTGTTAGACCATCTGCTCAAGGTGCCAGCAGCGAGGGCATTCAAGGTGCAGTTCAGACAGGGCAATTGACCTTCAATCCAGGCAATAATCGTGTGCCTATTGATAGCAAGAAGTTTCCAACATTTGATAATGGCAGCCAGACTAAAACAGTTGCTGGTGTTGGTACCTATCAGGTGGATAATCAAGGCTTAGTTACCTTCACTCCACTACCGACTTATACTGGACGGCCAGCGGCAGAGATTATCAAGCGAGTAGATGTCAATGGAACAGAAGTAACAGCTACCTATCAGGCTGATGTGAAAGCAGCAGCACCAAGTGCAACGAATACTGAAACAAGTGGTGTACAAGGTCAAGTTCAGCGAGGAAAAGTCAGCTTCACAGAAGGTTCTGCGCAAGTCAACGGTCAAAAACAAACGGTGGCCTTTCCAGCTGGCTCAACTCCGCTCTTCGACAATGGTTCGACTGTTAAAGAAGTGCCTACTGTTGGTAAGTTTGAAGTGGATGAGGATGGAAATGTAACCTTTACTCCAGAGAAACAATTTAAAGGCCTTACGCCAGACATCAGGATTACTCGTACAGATAGGAATGGTAGCACAGCTACAGCTATCTACAAGGCGACAGTCACTGCTGTTACTCCAACTGGAACAAACATTACAAGTACTGGTAAACAAGGCCGTCCACAGACAGGTAAGCCAACCTTTTTCAGTGGCAACCCAGATGTACCACTGGATAATGATACTCCAGCGACTTTCGACGATGGAAGTAAGCGCAAGGTGGTTCCAAATGTCGGAATCTTTGAAGTGGCACCAGATGGATCTGTCACTTTCACACCAGACAAGCAATTTGTTGGCACACCAGATCCAGTTGTTGTTAAGCGAGTGGACAAAAATGGCACTCCTGTGACAGCTAAATATACGCCTACTGTTGAGAAAGTAACCCCAAGAGCAATAGGCGCTCAGACGAAAGGCCCTCAAGGTCAAGTTCAGAAAGGCAAGGTTACTTTTGAAGCAGGAAGTCCGCAAGTAGGCTTCCCAACCGACAGCACACCGGTCTTTGATACCGGCACGAATGTCAAAGAAATTGCCAAAGTCGGTAAGTTCGAAGTGGATGGAGAGGGTAATATCACCTTTACTCCAGTCAAAACGTTTGTCGGTAAGACACCAGAAGTTGAACTCAGCCGCGCAGATGTCAATGGCACAGTAGTCAAGGCCAAATATCGGGCGACTGTGACCGCTGTGACTCCGACGGGAACTGGAGATCAGACAGAAGGTCCGCAAGGACAAGTTCAAAAGGGCCGTGTAACTTTTAAAGCTGGCGATCCAAAAGTCGGATTCCCAGCCAACAGCACGCCAGTCTTTGACACAGGGACGAACGTAAAAGAAATTGCCAAAGTCGGTAAGTTTGAAGTAGATGCGGAGGGCAATGTCACCTTCACGCCAGACAAACAGTTCAAGGGTGAAACACCAGAAATTAGCATTTCTCGCAAAGATGCAAATGGTATTGCAGCGAAAGTCACTTATATCGCGACGGTTACATCAGTAACCCCAACGGGCACTAATGTAACTAGCACAGGTCCTCAAGGTCTTCCGCAAACAGGTACTCCAACTTTCCAAGGTGGTGATCCGCTAGTTCCGATTGATGAAGCAGTCACGCCAACCTTTGAAGATGGAAGCAAGGAAAAGACTATTTCAGGTCAGGGAACTTACACCATTGCACCAGATGGCACAGTGACCTTCACACCAGAGAAGCAGTTTGTAGGAAAGCCAGATTCAATTACTGTAAAACGTGTTGATAAGAACGGCACACCGGTTACTGCAACTTACAGCCCAGAATTCACCAGAGTTACTCCAACTGGTACTAATGTGACTAGCACTGGCCCACAAGGTCTTCCGCAAACTGGTACCCCAACTTTCCAAGGTGGTGATCCACTGGTTCCAATTGATGAAACCGCTGAGCCAACCTTCGAAGATGGCAGTAAGAAAAAGGCTATTCCAGGTCAGGGAACTTACACCATTGCACCAGATGGCACAGTTACCTTCACACCAGAGAAGCAGTTTGTAGGAAAGCCAGATTCAGTGACAGTGAAACGTGTTGATAAGAATGGTACACCAGTCACTGCGACTTACAGTCCTGAGTTTACTAAAGTCACTCCAACTGGTACTGGAGATAAGACAGAAGGATTGCAAGGTCAGGTTCAAGAAGGCCATGTTACCTTCACACCTGGTCATGCCTCAGTTCCATTCCCAGCTGAAACAACTCCGCTCTTTGACAATGGTTTGACTGTTAAAGAGATTCCAACCGTTGGTAAATTTGAAGTGGATGCGAATGGCAAGGTGACTTTCACGCCAGACAAGCAGTTTAAGGGAATCACTCCTGAGCTGACATTGGTTCGAGCAGATGTGAATGGCACTCCTGTTACCGTCAAATACCAAGCAGTGGTGAAAGAAGTGGTTCCAACGGGAACAAATATCACCAGCACTGGTGAGCAAGGCCGTCCACAAACAGGCAAGCCAAACTTCGTGAGCGGCACTCCGGGAGTTCCACTGGATAATGATACTCCGGCTACTTTCGATGACGGAAGCAAGCGCAAGGTTGTTCCAAATGTCGGTATCTTTGAAGTGGCACCAGACGGTTCTGTCACCTTTACCCCAGATAAGCAATTTGTTGGCACACCAGATCCGGTTATTGTTAAGCGAGTGGACAAAAATGGCACTCCTGTGACAGCCAAGTATACGCCAACTGTTGAGAAAGTGACTCCAAGAGCGACAGGTGCTCAGACGGAGGGGCTTCAAGGCCAAGTTCAAAAAGGCAAGGTTACTTTTGAAGCAGGAAGTCCGCAAGTCGGCTTCCCAACCGACAGCACACCGGTCTTTGATACTGGTACTACTGTAAAAGAAATTGCCAAAGTCGGTAAGTTCGAGGTTGATACAGAGGGGAATGTTACTTTCACACCAGTCAAAACGTTTGTCGGTAAGACACCAGAAGTTGAACTCAGCCGTACAGATGTCAACGGTACAGCAGCCAAGGCCAACTACCAAGCGACTGTGACCGCTGTGACTCCGACCGGTACTGGTGATAAGACAGAAGGATTACAAGGTCAGGTTCAAAAAGGTCATGTCACCTTCACGCCAGGCCATGAATTAGTTCCATTCCCAGCAGGCTCGACTCCGCTTTTTGGTAACGGAAAAAATATTAAAGAAGTACCAAATATCGGTAAGTTCGAAGTGGATGCAGATGGCATTGTGACCTTCACTCCAGACAAACAGTTCAAGGGTAAAACACCAGAATTAGGAATTATTCGTGTGGATGTCAACGGCACTCCTGTTACAGTTAAGTACCAAGCGGTAGTGAAAGAAGTAACTCCGACAAGTACTACCGTTACCAGCACCGGTCCTCAAGGTGTTCCACAAACAGGAACTCCAATCTTCAAAGCTGCGGACCCACTAGTTCCAATCGATGAGACTGTTGAGCCAACCTTTGCAGATGGAAGCAAGAAGAAGACCATTCCAGGTCAGGGAACCTACACCATTGCACCAGATGGCACAGTGACCTTCACACCAGAGAAGCAGTTTGTAGGTAAACCGGACCCAATCACAGTGAAGCGAGTGGACAAGAACGGCACTCCAGTGACGGCAACTTACAGTCCAGAGTTTACTAAAGTAACTCCAACAGGTACCAATGCAACCAGCACCGGTCCACAAGGCCGTCCACAAACTGGTACCCCAACCTTTGAGGGTGGAGATCCACTGGTTCCAATCGATGAAACAGTTGAGCCAAGCTTCGACGATGGAAACAAAGAGAAAAATATTCCAGGCCAAGGAACTTACACCATTACTCCAGATGGCGTAGTGACCTTCACACCGGACAAGCAGTTTGTAGGAAAACCAGATCCAATCACTGTGAAACGTGTTGATAAGAACGGCACTCCAGTCACTGCAACATATAGCCCAGAGTATACTAAGGTAACTCCAACTGGTACTGGCACTAAGACAGAAGGCTTGCAAGGCCAAGTTCAAGAAGGCAAAGTCACCTTCACTCCAGGCCATGATTCTGTTCCATTCCCAGCAGGTTCAACTCCGTTATTTGACAATGGTTCCACAGTTAAAGAAGTGCCAAATGTTGGTAAGTTCGAAGTGGATGCGGATGGCAAGGTGACTTTCACTCCAGACAAGCAATTCAAGGGTGAAACGCCAGAACTTGAATTGACTCGTGTAGATGCCAACGGCACCCCTGTTACAGTTAAGTACCAAGCGGTAGTGAAAGAGGTAACTCCAACAGGCACCACCTCAACCAGCACTGGCCCACAAGGCCGTCCACAAACGGGTAAACCAAACTTTGTTGGTGGCGACCCGAATGTACCACTGGATAATGATACTCCAGCGACTTTCGATGATGGAAGCAAACGCAAGGAAGTTCCAAATGTCGGAATCTTCGAAGTAACACCAGATGGATCTGTCACTTTCACACCTGACAAGCAATTTGTTGGCACACCAGACCCAGTTGTTGTTAAGCGGGTAGATAAGAATGGTACACCAGTGACGGCTAAGTACACACCAACTGTTGAGAAAGTGACTCCAAGAGCCACAGGTGCTCAGACAGAGGGGCTTCAAGGCCAAGTTCAAAAAGGTAAGATTACTTTTGAAGCAGGAAATCCGCAAGTCGGCTTCCCAGAAAACAGTACGCCAGTCTTTGACACTGGCACGAATGTCAAAGAAATTGCCAAAGTCGGTAAGTTCGAAGTAGACGGAGAGGGTAATGTCACCTTTACTCCAGTTAAAACGTTTGTCGGTAAGACACCAGAAATCGAACTCAGCCGTGCCGATGCCAATGGTACAGTAGCTAAGGCTAACTATCAAGCGACTGTGACTGCTGTAACTCCGACAGGAACCGGTACTAAGACAGAAGGCTTGCAAGGTCAAATTCAAGAAGGACAAGTCACCTTCACACCTGGCCATGACTCTGTTCCATTCCCAGCTGGTTCAACTCCATTATTCGATAATGGTACCGCAGTTAAAGAAGTACCAAATGTCGGTAAGTTTGAAGTGGACGCAGATGGTAAGGTAACTTTCACTCCAGACAAACAATTCAAGGGTGAAACACCTGAACTCGAATTGACTCGTGTGGATGCCAATGGAACATCAGTAACCGTCAAGTACCAAGCGGTAGTGAAAGAGGTAACTCCAATAGGTACCACCTCAACCAGCACTGGCCCACAAGGCCGTCCACAAACTGGTAAACCAAACTTTGTTGGTGGCGACCCGAATGTACCACTGGATAATGATACTCCAGCGACTTTCGATGATGGGAGCAAACGCAAGGAAGTTCCAAATGTCGGAATCTTCGAAGTAACACCAGATGGATCTGTCACTTTCACACCGGACAAGCAATTTGTTGGAACACCAGATCCAGTTGTTGTTAAGCGAGTAGATAAGAATGGTACCCCAGTGACGGCTAAGTACACGCCTACTGTTGAGAAAGTGACCCCAATAGGAACTACCGCAACTAGCACTGGCCCACAAGGCCTTCCTCAAACTGGCACCCCAACCTTTGCAGGTGGTGATCCATTGGTTCCGATTGACGAAACAGTTGAGCCAAGCTTCGACGATGGTAGCAAGGAAAAGACTATTTCAGGTCAGGGAACTTACACCATTACTCCAGATGGCTCAGTGACCTTTACTCCAGACAAGCAGTTTGTAGGCAGACCAGATCCAATCACTGTGAAACGTGTGGATAAGAATGGTACTCCAGTAACTGCGACTTACAGTCCAGAGTTTACCAAGGTGACTCCAACAGGTACCGGCACTAAAACAGAAGGCTTGCAAGGCCAAGTTCAAGAAGGCAAAGTTACCTTCACTCCAGGCCATGATTCTGTTCCATTCCCAGCAGGTTCGACTCCGTTATTTGACAATGGTTCCACAGTTAAAGAAGTACCAAATATTGGAAAGTTTGAAGTGGACGAAGACGGCAAGGTTACTTTCACTCCAGACAAACAATTCAAGGGTGAAACGCCAGAACTTGAATTGACTCGCACTGATGTCAATGGTACCTCTGTTACAGTTAAGTACCAAGCGGTAGTCAAAGAGGTAACTCCAACAGGCACCACCGCAACGAGCACTGGCCCACAAGGTCTTCCGCAAACCGGCACTCCAACTTTCAAAGGTGCAGACCCACTAGTTCCGATCGATGAGACAGTTGAGCCAACCTTTGCAGATGGAAGCAAGAAGAAGACCATTCCAGGTCAAGGAACGTATACCATCACTCCGGATGGAGCAGTGACCTTCACGCCAGACAAGCAGTTTGTAGGCAAACCAGATCCAGTCACAGTAAAACGAGTGGATAAGAACGGCACACCAGTGACAGCGACCTACAGTCCAGAGTTTACCAAGGTAACTCCAACAGGCACCGGTACTAAGACAGAAGGTTTGCAAGGTCAGGTTCAAAAAGGTCAAGTGACTTTCACGCCAGGACATAAATTAGTTCCATTCCCCGCTGGTTCGACTCCACTTTTTGGTAACGGAAAGAATATTAAAGAAGTACCAAATGTTGGTAAGTTCGAAGTGGATGCCGATAACAAGGTGACTTTCACTCCAATAAAACAATTCAAGGGTGAAACATCAGAATTGGGATTGATTCGTTTAGACGCTAACGGAACTCCTGTTATTGTCAAATATCAAGCGATAGTGAAAGCAGTAGTCCCAACTGGTAAAAATGCGACCTCTACAAATATCAAAGGCCATGTTCAGACTGGCAAACCTATCTTCGAAGCAGGGGATCCACTGGTGCCAATTGATGAGTCAGTCGAGCCAGCCTTCGAAGACGGAAGCAAGGAAAAGACTATTCCAGGTGAGGGAACCTATACTATCGCACCAGACGGTACAGTCACCTTCGCTCCAGATGCTGATTTCCTTGGTCAGGGAAGCGGTGTGACCCTTGTCCGTCGTGATAAGAATGGCACCTCAGTGACAGCTCGCTATATTCCGACCGTAGTTGAACCATCAACTAGCAAGGACAGTGTATCCAGTGGCCGCAAGGGCCAAGCTCAAACGGGCACGCCAACTTTTGAAGGGGCGATTGACCAGGCAGTGGCACCGACCTTTGCGGACGGCAGCACCGAAATGGTTGTCCCAGGTGAAGGAACTTATCGTTTCAATATGCTGGGGGCAGTGACCTTTGTGCCGGAAGCAGACTTTGTCGGAACTGCTCGCGGAGTTGTCGTGAAACGTTCAGATATTTATGGCAATGCCGTGACGGCAACCTATACCCCAACTGTTTTGGGAAGCACTGCTACAGAAGATACCAGCAGCACAGGTCTAAAAGGACAGCCGCAGACTGGGAAACCAATCTTTGAAGGCGACGTGGATCCAACTGTTCCGCCAACTTTCGAGGATGGAAGTACTGAAAAGGTTGTTCCAGGCCAAGGTACCTACACGATTGCGCCAGATGGCACTGTAACCTTTGTACCAGAAACGGGCTTTGTCGGTCAAGCTGACGGTGTGACAGTGATTCGCAAAGATCGTAATGGTCAGACGATTTCAGCGGTTTACGTTCCAACTGTGACAGAAAACCCTGTTCAGCCAGAGCGGACGATTACACCTGCACCGCCATCACTTTCTAAGAGTGCGGGTGCAAAATCCCTTCCTAAGACTGGTACAGAAGAAACCTCATACTTAGCAGCAAGCTTGCTTGCGGGAGTATCAGGTTTGGGACTGTTTGGCTTAGAGAAGAGGAGGAAAAAGTCTGAAGACTAAGAGGTGAGAACTTAGCTTCCAACCGCTAAATCAAAATAGGAAAGATTCGTTTATGGATCTTTCCTATTTTTTGTTGAAAATAGACTGTTTTTAATAAAGTGTCCAATTATAATCTTAGTTTCTTACAATTATAGTTATATATATGGATAACTAAAATAGAATAGTGTATAATAAAAGCTGCAATTTAAATGATTATTTAGGAGATTATTATGGGAAAAGATTTATTTAATCCTCACCTGCGTAAGTTTTCGATTCGGAAACTAAACGTCGGTGTTTGTTCTGTGCTCTTATCAACCTTGCTTCTTTTGGGAGCAGCTGCGCAGGTTAGCGCTGATGAAACTGTTGGTTCTGATACCCAAAGCGAGGTTTCGCAAACAGGTACAGCAGGTTCCGCAGGAAGTACTGCAGAATCAGTAAATTCACCAGCTGAGGAAAGTAAGCCTGACACTATTGCAGTTCAAGCAGAAGATGCGTCTGCGGTAGCGACTGCAAAGCCTGATTCAGTTGATAAGCCAACAAGTGAGCAGCCAGCTGCAGAAACTACCTCTTTGCAAACAACTGTTCCTGCAGAAGTTAAGTCTAAGGAAAACAGCCAACCAGCTCCTGCTCAACCGGCAGGAACTACAGAGACTCCTCAGCCTAGTCGCTCTCGTCGCGTAAGACGGGATGCGGCACCTACTGGTCTGCGAGATGGTGACCCTAACAACACCATTGAGAAGCCTACTTTGGCTGACTCTGAAAAAAAGAATCCCACAGACTTGATGAAGCAGATTAACTGGCTGGATCTTGGTGATAAAAGTGCCATCAGCAACTTAGATACGGACGATTCCTTTAAAGTTGGTACTGTCTATGAAAAAGAAATTTCACCAGGCTATCGTATCAAACTGACAGTGACGGAATTAAAACCTTTCCACTCAACAGAGATTTATCGTGACCGCGTCAAGGGTACTGCGTATGAAAATAGCTATGATCCGAATGCGAAAAACACTTGGTTCAGATATGTAAACGAAGACTATAGAAAGCAAGAAGCCGAAGGAGATTCAGCTAGACCGAAAATTATAGGAGCGGAGCAGAATCAATGGACATCTGTCCGAGACCAAGGGATTAACACCAATGGCCGAAAGACTCAATTACAAGTTCCTAAAAATGGTGCTAGCTACGGTATAAAGTTCAAGGTAGAAGCGACTTACCTTGGGAAACCTGTAAAAGCGACGGTTATCATGGCAGATGGAGAAGAAGCCAACCCAGGAGAGTATGCTATCTTCACGACCAACGGCCAAGGATGGGAACACTTGGCAGAGTGGAAACGTGTTCGGCCAGATGGGTCTGTAATTACCGACACTTATGCACCGATGAACCCTAATAGATATGGTCAATACATAGGGGATAATGCGACTATACCTGTAATTGACTGGACTGCTTTTACTAATCCAGATCAAAAAACAGGAGGCTTAGGCTCCCAGGCCTTTGGTCCTAATACTTCTAAAGATCGCACAGTTCCGATTGTGATGACACGTGGCGCTTCAGAAGTTGGGATTTATATTGCTTCTTCTGGTCAGCAAGCTGCTATGATTGGTTTTATGGTAGTTGATGAGGGAGATGCTCCGGCTTCTTATGGAAATGCTGTTCATGCTATTTCTGGTTATGATGCCAATACAGGTGCAAGAACTCCTCAGCCATTCTTGGGTCGAGTTGAAGCTGATATTGATACTACTTCGGGTAATAACTGGATGCATGATGACAATACTGATCACGCAGACGAAGGGGTTAATCAGCTCTTGCCTTCTGATTTGACCGGTAAGACGAATAACCTTTTCCGAGTCAATCGTCTTCAAAATGGTGACTACTCAGTTCGCCTGCAAGCCTCTGCCAATGGTAATAGCAAGGCCTATGTTCGTGCTTGGATTGATTTCAATCAAAACGGTGTTTTTGATGAAAATGAGGCCAGCGAATTTACTGAAGTAACAACGGCTGGTGACTATACTGTTAATTTCAAGAATAATCCAGCGATGATCAATCCTGAAGTTAGCAAGCTGGGAATGCGGGTCCGCATCGCTTTAAATAAGGGAGATATTGAAAAACCTAATGGAACAGCCTTTAGTGGGGAAGTTGAAGACTTAGAAGTCATCTTGACCTATCCACCAAAGGGAGAAAAGAAGGAAAGTTCAGGAATAATCGGCCAGCCTCAGAAAGCTACTCTTCAGTTTACACCTCAAGGTATCGATCAAAATGATGAAAGCAAGAAAGCGGCTATTGATACAACTGTAGCACCTCTTGTTTTGGACAATGCTGGCAATACATTAACAGCAGATGGCGACGGTTGGTACAGTACTGCTGAGGGACGATATAAAGTAACAGCTAAGGGTGCAAATGTGGATGTGGTATTTGAACCTAGCACTGGCTATATCGGTACTACTCAAGGAATTAATATCCGCCGTGTTGATACTAATGGTGCAAGTACAGATTGGATTGCGAAGAATAATGGAGAACCTGTTATCAACGATAAGTTGAATAATATGGATGCCCGCTATATCCCTACTGTACTCAACTTTAACGAGCATCGTTCAACAGATGCTCAAGGCTTACAACAAGTGCAAGATATTATCTTTAATGATGGCAATCCTGCTAAGACACCTGCTCAACCATCTGCAACGAATCCTGTCTTTTTCTTGGATGCTGATGGCAATCGTATTGCTGGAACAAGTGCGAAGGCAACCTCGCAAGGCCAAGAAGTGGGGACATTTGAGTTAGATCCAGCTACTGGGCGTGTGACTTTCACTCCGAATAAGTCATTTGTTGGGACAGTTGACCCTGTTAACCTACAATTGCATGATACCGATGGAACAGAGCACCGCGCAACCTATCAACCGACAGTAACGCGTCTTGTTCCAACAGCACAAGGAGCAAGCTCTGAGGGTATTCAAGGTGCTGAACAATCTGGTAATTTGATTTTTACGCCAGGTGATAATCGTGTGCCAATTAATGAGGCAGTTGCTCCAACTTTTGATAACGGTCAAACAACTAAGGTTGTTCCGAATGTCGGAACTTATATGGTTGATAACTCAGGTCGTGTAACCTTCCAACCGGTTCCTAGCTACACTGGCCGTCCAAGTGCTGAATCTGTTAAACGTGTTGATATGAACGGGACAGAAGTAACCGCTGCTTATCAAGCCGAAGTTAAGGCCGCAACCCCAACAGGTCAAGATACACAGTCTACTGGTTTACAAGGGAAACTTCAAACGAGTCACCTAAACTTTACTCCAGGTCAAGCAAGTATTAATGGACAGAATGCGATGGTGCCTTTAGCGCCAGAGGGACCACAATTTGTAGTTAATGGGCAAATTCAACAAGCTAATAGTCTGCCTGTGCATGATGCAAGTGGCAAGCTACAAGGAACCTACACTGTTCAAGCTAATGGAGATATTAGCTTCCAACCTGTACCAGATTTTTATGGGACGCCAACTCCTGCGCGTCTTCGTGTAAGGGATAAGAACGGATCTACAGCAGAAGCAGTTTACCAACCTACAGTGACTCAAGTAATCCCAACTAGCACCAATGCGACTAGTACAGGTCCTCAGGGCGTTCCACAAACCGGTACCCCAACCTTTGCAGGCGGTGACCAAGCGGTTCCAATTGATATGGATTCTCCAATGACTTTTGAAGATGGTCAGCCTAAGAAGACTGTTCAAGGAGTAGGGGTATACACCATCAATTCAGATGGTTCTATCACTTTTACACCTGAGAAACAGTATGTTGGTACACCAACACCAGTTACAGTAAAACGTGTTGATAAAAATGGCACGGAAGTTACCGCAACTTACACACCAACTGTTACTAAGGTTACACCGGTAGGTACTAATGCGACTAGCACTGGTCCTCAGGGTGTTCCTCAAACTGGTACACCAACTTTCCAAGGTGGTGATCCATTAGTTCCAATTGATGAAACCGTTGAGCTGACCTTGGAAGATGGCAGCAAGAAGAAGACTATTCCAGGTCAAGGAACCTACACGATTGATCCAGATGGCTCAGTGACCTTCACCCCAAACAAGCAATTTGTAGGTAAACCAGATCCAATTACTGTGAAACGTGTTGATAAGAATGGAACACCAGTAACGGCTACCTACAGCCCAGAGTTTACTAAGGTAACGCCAACCAGCACTAACGCAACAAGTACAGGACCTCAAGGTGTTCCACAAACGGGCACTCCGACTTTTGCGGGTGGCGACCCACTAGTTCCGATTGATGAAACCGTAGAGCCAAACTTCGAAGATGGCAGCAAGAAGAAGACCATTCCAGGTCAAGGAACCTATACCATTGCTCCAGATGGCTCAGTGACCTTTACTCCAGACAAGCAGTTTGTAGGCAAACCTGATCCAATCACTGTTAAACGTGTTGATAAGAATGGCACTCCAGTAACTGCGACATACAGTCCAGAGTTCGCCAAGGTAACTCCAACTGGCACCAATGCGACTAGCACTGGTCCTCAAGGTGTTCCACAAACCGGTACTCCAACGTTTGCGGGTGGTGATCCACTAGTTCCAATTGATGAATCAGTAGAGCCAACTTTCGAAGATGGCAGCAAGGAGAAAAAGATTCCAGGTCAAGGAACTTACACCATTGCACCAGATGGCGTAGTGACTTTCACACCTGAAAAACAATATGTTGGTAAACCAGATCCAGTCACTGTGAAACGTGTAGATAAGAACGGCACGGAAGTGACTGCGACTTACAGTCCAGAATTTACGAAAGTAACTCCAACTGGTACTGGCACTAAGACAGAAGGCTTGCAAGGCCAAGTTCAAGAAGGCAAAGTAAGCTTCACTCCAGGGCACAACTCTGTTCCATTCCCGGCTGGTTCGACTCCGTTATTTGACAATGGTTCTTCTGTCAAAGAAGTACCGAATGTTGGTAAGTTTGAAGTTGATGCGGACGGCAAGGTGACTTTCACTCCAGACAAGCAGTTTAAGGGTGAGACACCGGAACTTGAATTGACTCGTACCGATGCCAATGGCACTCCAGTAACCGTCAAATATCAAGCAGTAGTGAAAGAAGTAACTCCAACTGGTACTAGTGCAACGAGCACAGGTCCTCAAGGTGTTCCACAAACTGGCACCCCAATTTTTGCGGGTGGTGACCCACTAGTTCCAATTGATGAAACCGTAGGGGCAACCTTCGCAGACGGCAACAAGGAAAAAGTGATTCCAGGTCAAGGAACTTACACGATTGCCCCAGATGGCTCAGTGACCTTCACTCCAGACAAGCAATTTGTAGGTAAACCAGATTCAGTTACCGTTAAGAGAGTGGACAAGAATGGTACTCCAGTCACTGCAACTTACAGTCCAGAGTTTGTTAAGGTAACTCCAACTGGTAAAGATGCTTCCTCTACAAATATCAAAGGCCATGTTCAAACTGGAAAACCTGTCTTCGAAGCAGGTGATCCACTGGTTTCAATTGATGAGACGATTGCACCAAGCTTCGAAGATGGCAGTAAGGAAAAGACCATTCCAGGTCAGGGAACGTACACAATCTCACCAGATGGGACAGTCACTTTCACTCCAGAAGCTGGTTTCCTTGGTAAGGGAAGCGGTGTGACCCTTGTCCGCCGTGATGAGAATGGCACCTCAGTGACGGCTCGCTATGTTCCGACCGTAGTTGAACCATCAACTAGCAAGGACAGTGTATCCAGCGGTCGCAAGGGCCAAGCTCAAACAGGCACGCCGACTTTTGAAGGGGCGATTGACCATGCAGTAGCACCGACCTTTGCGGACGGTAGCACCGAAATGGTTGTCCCAGGAGAAGGAACTTATCGGTTCACTATGCTAGGGGCAGTGACCTTTGTGCCGGAAGCCGACTTTGTCGGAACTGCTAGTGGAGTTGTCGTGAAGCGTTCAGATATTTATGGAAATGCTGTGACGGCTACCTATACACCAACTGTTTTGGGAAGCACTGCTACAGAAGATACCGGCAGCACCGGTCTCAAAGGCCAGCCGCAGACTGGTAAACCAATCTTTGAAGGAGACGTGGATCCAACAGTTCCTCCAACTTTCGAGGATGGCAGTACTGAAAAGGTTGTTCCAGGCCAAGGTACTTACACGATTGCGCCAGATGGCACTGTGACCTTTGTACCGGAAGCTGGCTTTGTCGGTCAAGCTGACGGCGTGACAGTGATTCGCAAAGACCGTAATGGTCAGACGATTTCAGCGGTTTACATTCCGACTGTGACAGAAAACCCTGTTCAGCCAGAGCGGACGATTACGCCTGCACCGCCATCTCTTTCTAAGAGTGAGGGTGCAAAAGCCCTTCCTAAGACTGGTACAGAAGAAACCTCCTACTTGGCTGCAAGCTTACTTGCGGGAGTATCAGGTTTAGGACTGATTGGCTTAGAGAAGAGAAAGAAGAATTCTGAAGACTAAAAATTAAGAATTTAGATTTCAGATACTGAATTAAAAGAGGAAAGATTCATTAGTGAATCTTTTTTCTTTATATCCAAAGAAATAAATCTTAAAAACTTCATAATAATAGCATTTCTAAAATGTTAAACATTAAAGTAGAATCTGAAATGTTCCTAGATTTATTTAATTTATAGGTATTTTTCTACGATCTATTTTTTCTTTTGTTTTCAAAAATAGACTATAAAATGCTTTGTGTCAATTTTTTAAAAATTTTTTATATAATTATAGTTATATATATAGCTAACTAAAATGGAATGTTGTATAATAAAACTATTGTAACTAGATGATTATTTAGGAGATTATTATGGGAAAAGATTTATTTAATCCTCACCTGCGTAAGTTTTCGATTCGGAAACTAAACGTCGGTGTTTGTTCTGTGCTCTTGTCAACCCTGCTTCTTTTGGGAGCAGCGGCACAAGTTAGTGCTGATGAAGCTAGTGATTCTGGTGCCCAAAACGAAGTTTCGCAAACAGGAATAGCCGAATCATCAGTGAATTCTGCTGAAACTGTGGCTTCTGAACATTTACATGCAAAAGAAAGTTCAGCACTTCCTTTTGCTACTGAGCCCTCTCAATCAGATGATAATCCTAGTCCAAGAAGCTCAGATTCTGAGAAAGTTGAAGAACCTACTGAATCTACAACAACTAAACCAGTTGAGAATACTCAACCAATCACTGTTCAACCAGAAACATCCAACGCGGCTGTCGTGGCTGAAAAGTCAGAAGCAACCGCAGATCTAGCTCAGCCTAATCGGTCTCGTCGTGTGAGACGGGATGCTACACCTACTGGACAACAGAACAGCGTAACAACAGGAGTTCCGATAGGTACTGGACCAGCTGGGGCAGATGATGCTACCTCTACGCCACGAGTACCTAAACCAAGCTTGGAGGAATCTGTCAAGAAAGATAGTACCCAATTAGCCAAACAAATTACTTGGCTTGATTTTTCGGATACTGCAAGTTGGAAAGGATTGGATTCACGAGGCGGACTCCAAGTAGGAACGACCTTCAAGAAGGAAATTTCACCTGGCTATGAAGTAACCCTGACGGTCACTGAGCTTAAACCTTTTAACTCGACTGAAACTTATAGAAAACGGGTTGAAGGAACACCGACAGCAAATACTTATGACCCAAATGCTCAGAATGGATACTTAAAGTCTGCAGCAAAGTATGGTCAAACCCCTCCTTCGGTGACAGGAGCTATCCAGAACCAATGGACTTCTATCCGTGATCAAGGGTTCAATACGCAAGGACGAAAGACCCAGCTGGTTTACCCAGAGAACTCAACCAACTGGGGAGTAAAATTCCAAATTGAAGCTACCTATCTAGGCAAGCGCGTAGCCCCTACGGTGGTTATGGCCGATGGTGAAGATGCCAACCCAGGTGAATTTGCTATCTTCACTACTAACGGAGAAGGATGGGAATATCTCGGTGAATGGAAGAATAAGAGTACTGCCAAAGAAGCCTATACCGTTATTACCAAGCAAATGTTGGATGATGAAAATGTAAAGAGAAGAGGTCTCTTAATTTTAAGAGATACAAGCGTAGACTGGTATAAGTACCTCAGTCCGGATACAGTGACAGGTGGCTTGGGGACTCAGGTCTTTGGGCCAAACCGCTCTAACGAACGGACGGTTCCTGTGGTGATGACGCGTGGGGCATCTGAAGTAGGTTTCTATGTAGCATCATCTGGGCAACAGGCTATGATGATGGGATTCTTAGTGGTAGATGGCAGTGATGCACCAGCGACTTATGGCGAAGCCTTCCATACCATTTCAGGCCGTGATTCGGTGACTGATGCTCCTATTAAGCAACCTTATTTGGGAACAACGCCAGCTGATATTGATGTTGAGTCAGCTAATGACTGGGTTCTGGATGATAAAAAGGAGCATAAGGACGAGGGGGCCAGCCAATTACTAGCGGACGATCAATTAAGCGCTTCTAATGATTTGCTTGATTTAGACAAAGCAAAAAATGGAACTTACACAATTAAAATCAAAGCTAATCCAAATGGCAATGCTAAATCCTATGTCAAGGCATGGATAGACTTCAACAATGATGGAGTCTTCAATGAAAGCGAAGGTAGCAACCTACAAGAGATTACAGCTGCTGGTGACTATACCTTGACCTTCAATGCCAACCCAAATATTACTGGCGGTCAAGTAGACAAATTGGGTATGCGTTTCCGAATTGCGACTAATAAAGGTGATATTGAACAACCAACCGGTATTGCCTTTAGTGGTGAAGTAGAAGATATGCTCTTACACCACATTTATCCTCCTAAAGGTGAAAAGCAGACTACGGACGGCTTTACAGGTGAGACTCAAACTGCTGTCCTTCACTTCACACCTAAAGGAACGGATCGTTCAGACGACAGTGTCAATGCAGTTATGAGTACCCAAGCGCCTCAGGTTCTGGATAAACAAGGCAATGCTCTGACGCCTGTTGATGGCAACTATATTCGTCCAGAAGGGACCTATCGCTTGACCGTCAATGGCAATGATGTTCAAGTAGTCTTCACACCAAATGCGGAATTTTCTGGAACTGCTGACGGAGTTAATATTCGCTTGACTGACAGCAATGGTACATCAACTGGTTGGACTTCGACGGATGCTTCTGACCCTAATAAAAATGATCAATTGACTAGTATGGACGGCCGTTATGTGCCGACAGTTCGTAAGATTCCAAACTACGAATCAAGTGGTCTTCAGGGACTGGACCAAAATAAAACGCTAGTCTTTAACGATGATGATGCGAATACGACCCCTGTCATGCCAGACGCTACCCATCCTGCCAGCTTTGTGGATGCTAACGGTCAGACAGTAGCAGGCAACACGGTGCCAGCCATGTCCAATGGCCAGCAAGTCGGGACCTATGAATTAGATCCAAATACCGGCCAAGTGACCTTCAAACCTATCAAAACTTTTTATGGTACGCCAGACCCAGTGGTAGTTCAAGTCAGTGATGCCGATGGTAAAGCACACCGAGCACGCTACCAACCTAATGTGACCCAAGTAACACCAAGAAGCACCAATGTTGAATCAACTGGCCTCCAAGGTCAAGCACAAAGTGGTAAGCCGACCTTCACCCCAGGTGACCAACAAATCCCAATTGACATGAGCAAAGCCATGACTTTTGAAAATGGGACGAACACCTTGGAAGTAGCTAATGAAGGAACTTATACTATCAATTCAGATGATACCATTACCTTCAAGCCACTTAAGCAATTCACTGGCAAGGCGACTCCAGTGACAGTCAAACGTGTTGATACCAATGGCACCGAAGTGACTGCAACCTATACACCTAACGTGACCAAGGTTACACCAACCAGCACACCTGCTACTTCATCAGGTCCTCAAGGGGTTCCACAAACAGGAACGCCAGTCTTCAAGGAAGGCGATCCAGCGGTCCCAATCGATTATAACAAGCAAATGACCTTTGATGATGATCAACCTAAGAAGACGGTTGCGGGCGTAGGGGAATATACCATTAATTCAGATGGTTCCATTACCTTTACACCAGATAAGAAATATGTAGGGACCCCAGCCGCAGTGACGGTCAAACGAGTTGACGAAAATGGCACCGAAATAAGAGCAACCTATACGCCAACCGTGACGGAGGTTACACCAAGCAGTACCAATGCCGTTTCAAGTGGCCTGCAAGGACAACCACAAAGTGGTAAGCCGACATTCACACCAGGTGACAAAGCTGTGCCTATTGATATGGCTCAACCAATGACCTTTGAAGATAATCAAACAACTAAGAAGGTAGACAAGGTCGGGACTTATGTCATTGAGTCAGATGGTACGATTACTTTCACTCCAGAAAAGCAATATGTGGGCACGCCAGCTCCAGTGACGGTCAAACGCGTAGACACAAATGGTACCGAAGTGACGGCCACTTACACACCAACCGTGACGCGTGTCACACCAACCAGCACCAATGCTGAATCAACCGGTCTCCAAGGTCAACCGCAAAGCGGCAAGCCAACTTTCAGTCCAGGTGACCAAGCAGTCCCAATAGATATGACCCAGCCCATGACCTTTGAAAATGGAACTGATACATTAGTAGTGGCTGATCAAGGAACTTATACCATCAATTCAGATGGTTCCATCACCTTTAAGCCAGAGAAGAAATTTACTGGCAAGGCGACCCCAGTCAAGGTTAAACGAGTTGACACAAACGGAACAGAAGTAACGGCCACTTACACTCCTACTGTTGAAGAAGTTATTCCAAACGCAACTGGCGATCAGACTGAAGGTCCACAAGGATTGGTTCAGAATGGTAAAATTACTTTTGAAGCTGGAAGACCAGAAGTAGGTTTTTCAGCAGACAATACCCCAGTTTTTGACACGGGTACCAATGTGAAAGAAATTGAAAATGTTGGTAAGTTTGAAGTGGATATTGATGGCAATATTACCTTTACCCCGGTCAAGACATTTGTAGGTAAAACACCTGAAATTGAAGTCAGTCGTGCAGATGTCAACGGTACCCTTGCTAAGGCAAAATATCAAGCAACAGTGACAGCTGTAAAGCCAACTGGTGTTGGAAACAAGACAGAAGGCCTGCAAGGTCAAGTTCAAGAAGGTAAAGTTACATTCAGTCCAGGTCATGATTCTGTTCCATTCCCTGTTGGTTCAACTCCATTGTTTGATAACCATTCAACAGTGAAAGAAGTACAGAATGTCGGTAAGTTTGAAGTAGATGCTGATGGCACTGTAACTTTCACTCCAGATAAACAGTTCAAGGGTGAAACACCAGAACTTGAATTGACTCGCACCGATGCTAATGGCACTCCTGTTACAGTCAAATACCAAGCAGTTGTGAAAGAAGTGGTTCCAAGAGGAACCGACGCGACTAGCACAGGTCCTCAGGGGGTTCCGCAAACAGGTAGTCCAAGCTTCCAAGGTGGTGATCCACTTGTTCCGATTGATATGGATTCTCCAATGACCTTTGAAGATGGTCAACCTAAGAAGACAGTTCAAGGAGTAGGAGAATATACCATCAACTCAGACGGTACTATCACCTTTACCCCAGACAAACGGTATGTGGGTACCCCAGCTCCAGTGACTGTTAAACGTGTAGATAAGAATGGCACGGAAGTTACTGCCACCTATACGCCAACGGTAACACGGGTAACGCCAACTAGTACAAATGCTGAATCAACCGGTCTCCAAGGTCAACCGCAAAGTGGCAAGCCAACTTTTAGCCCAGGTGACCAAGCAGTTCCAATCGACATGACGAAACCAATGACATTTGAAAATGGGACTGACACTTTGGTAGTGGCTAATCAAGGAACTTATACCATTAATTCAGATGGTTCCATTACCTTCACTCCAGATAAGCAATTTACTGGCAAGGCGACACCTGTTACGGTTAAACGAGTCGATGCTAACGGTACAGAAATAACTGCAACTTATACACCGACCGTTACCAAGGTAACTCCTACTGGCACCAATGCTGAATCGACTGGCATTCAAGGTCAGCCACAAAATGGAACACCTACTTTTACTCCTGGCGACTCTGCTGTTCCGATTGATATGGATTCTCCAATGACCTTTGACGATGGTCAACCTAAGAAGACTGTTCCAGGAGTAGGGGTATACACTATTAACTCAGATGGTTCCATCACCTTTACTCCAGATAAGCGGTATGTGGGTACCCCAGTTCCAGTGACAGTGAAACGAGTAGATAAGAACGGCACGGAAGTGACTGCTAGCTATACGCTGACTGTTACCAAGGTAACTCCTACTGGCACCAACGCAACCAGCACAGGTCCTCAGGGTGTTCCGCAAACTGGTATACCAACTTTCCAAGGAGGCAATCCACTAGTTCCAATTGATGAAACAGTTGATCCAACTTTCGAAGATGGAAGTAAGGAGAAAAAGATTCCAGGTCAAGGAACTTACACCATTGCACCAGATGGCGTAGTGACTTTCACACCTGAAAAACAATATGTTGGTACACCAGAACCAGTGACAGTGAAACGTGTGGACAAGAATGGCACTCCAGTAACGGCTACCTACAGCCTAGAGTTTACTAAGGTTACGCCAACCAGCACCAACGCAACCAGCACTGGTCCTCAGGGCCTTCCACAAACCGGCACCCCAACCTTCCAAGGTGGCGATCCACTTGTTCCAATTGATGACACAGTGGAGCCAACCTTCGAAGATGGAAGCAAGAAGAAGACTATTACAGGTCAGGGAACTTATACCATTACTCCAGATGGGGCAGTGACCTTCACCCCAGACAAGCAATTTGTAGGCACACCGGACCCAATCACAGTGAAACGTGTGGACAAGAATGGTACGCCAGTAACGGCTACCTACAGCCCAGAGTTTACTAAGGTTACGCCAACCAGCACCAACGCAACCAGCACTGGTCCTCAGGGCCTTCCACAAACCGGCACCCCGACCTTTGCAGGTGGTGATTCATTGGTTCCGATTGACGAAACAGTTGAACCGACCTTTGAAGATGGAAGCAAGAAGAAGACCATTCCAGGTCAAGGAACGTATACCATCACTCCGGATGGAGCAGTGACCTTCACTCCAGACAAGCAATTTGTAGGTAAACCAGACCCAGTCACAGTAAAACGAGTGGATAAGAACGGCACACCAGTGACAGCGACCTACAGTCCAGAGTTTACCAAGGTAACTCCAACTGGTACTGGTGATAAGACAGAAGGTCTTCAAGGTCAAGTCCAAGAAGGTAAAGTAAGCTTCACCCCAGGCCATGACTCTGTTCCATTCCCAGCTGGTTCAACTCCGCTGTTTGATAACAATTCAACAGTGAAAGAAGTTCCAAATGTCGGCAAGTTCGAAGTGAATGCGGATGGAAAGGTGACTTTCACACCAGACAAACAATTCAAGGGTGAAACACCGGAACTCGAATTAACTCGTGTGGATGCCAACGGTACTCCTATCACCGTCAAATATCAAGCAGTAGTGAAAGAAGTGATTCCAACTGGCACCAATGCGACTAGCACTGGTCCTCAAGGTGTTCCACAAACCGGTACTCCAACGTTTGCGGGTGGTGATCCACTGGTTCCAATTGATGACTCAGTAGAGCCTACCTTCGCAGATGGAAGTAAAGAAAAGACCATTCCAGGTCAGGGAACTTACACCATTGCTCCAGATGGGGCAGTGACCTTCACCCCAGACAAGCAATTTGTAGGGAAGCCAGATCCAGTCACTGTAAAACGTGTGGATAAAAATGGTACGCCAGTAACTGCAACATATAGCCCAGAGTTTACTAAGGTAACTCCAACCGGCACCACAGCGACTAGCACCGGTCCGCAGGGTGTTCCGCAAACAGGTACACCAACTTTCCAAGGTGGTGATCCACTGGTTCCAATTGATGAGACAGTAGAGCCAAGCTTCAACGACGGAAGCAAGGAAAAGACTATTCCAGGTCAAGGAACATATACCATCACTCCAGATGGCGCAGTGACCTTCACCCCAGATAAGCAGTTTGTAGGCAAACCTGATCCCATCACTGTGAAACGAGTAGATAAAAATGGCACTCCAGTAACTGCGACATACAGTCCAGAGTTCGCCAAGGTAACTCCAACTGGTAAAGATGCTTCCTCTACGAATATCAAAGGCCATGTTCAAACTGGAAAACCTGTCTTCGAAGCAGGTGATTCATTGGTTCCAATTGATGAAACGATTGCGCCAACCTTTGAAGACGGCAGCAAGGAGAAGACCATTCCAGGTGAGGGAACTTATACCATCACACCAGACGGTACAGTCACTTTCACTCCAGATGCTGATTTCCTTGGTCTGGGTACTGGTGTGACTCTTGACCGTCGCGATAAGAATGGCACCTCAGTTACGGCTCGTTATGTTCCTACCGTAGTTGAACCATCAACCAGTCAGGACAGTGTATCTAGCGGCCGCAAGGGCCAAGCTCAAACGGGCACGCCAAGCTTTGAAGGAGCGATTGACCAGGCAGTAGCACCAACCTTTGCGGACGGCAGCACCGAAATGGTTGTCCCAGGAGAAGGAACTTATCGGTTCACTATGCTAGGGGCAGTGACCTTTGTGCCGGAAGCCGACTTTGTCGGAACTGCTAGTGGAGTTGTCGTGAAGCGTTCAGATATTTATGGAAATGCCGTGACGGCTACCTATACACCAACTGTTTTGGGAAGCACTGCCACAGAAGATACCGGCAGCACGGGTCTCAAAGGCCAGCCGCAGACTGGTAAACCAATCTTTGAAGGCGACGTGGATCCAACTGTTCCGCCAACTTTCGAGGATGGCAGTACTGAAAAGGTTGTTCCAGGCCAAGGAACTTACACGATTGCGCCAGATGGCACTGTGACCTTTGTACCGGAAACTGGCTTTGTCGGCCAAGCTGACGGTGTGACAGTGATTCGCAAAGACCGCAATGGTCAGACGATTTCAGCAGTCTACGTTCCGACTGTAAAAGAAGCTCCTGTTCAGCCAGAGCGGACGATTACACCTGCACCACCGTCTCTTTCCAAGAGTGAGGGTGCAAAAGCCCTTCCTAAGACAGGTACAGAAGAAACGTCATACTTAGCAGCAATCTTACTTGCTGGAGTATCAGGTTTGGGGCTGATGGGCTTAGAGAAGAGAAAGAAAAAGTCTGAAGACTAAAATAGGCTTGAAGAAATTTCGCCAATGAACTAGAAGAATTTCAGGAGAGCGCAAAAACAGGTAGAACATAAGTTCTACCTGTTTTGTTATCAAAAAATTCTTGAAAGTGATGGAGATAATAGAATGCTTCAGCTGGCTAATGACTGTCCTGCTCCTAAGTCAGTTTGATAGTTAAAGAGGGTAACTTTATATCTTCATGCTTTTAATTTTCTCTTCATCCGGTGTGACGCGCAGGGTTTTCTGGCCCGTATAGGTGACAAATCCTGGCTTTCCACCGGTTGGTTTGTTGAGCTTTCTAGTCTCAATCATATCTACTTGGACCAGATTGGAGAGTCTGGCTTTGGAAAAATAGGCTGCTAACTCGGCAGCGTCTGTCTTGACTTCATCACTAGGTTGGAGGTTGCCAGTAATCACCACATGACTACCTGGAATATCCTTGGCGTGAAACCAAAGCTCGTCCTTCTTGGCTATCTTAAACGTCAGCTCGTCATTTTGTAGATTATTGCGTCCAACTAGGATAATAGTTTGGCCATCTGTTGCCAAATATTTCTCCGGTTTCTGTCTTTTCTGGATTTTCTCTCTTTGGCGTCGGCGGATAAAGCCAGTCTGGATTAGTTCCTCCCGAATTTCTGCAATTTCAGTCAGGCTGGCCTGAGCAAGGGCTGTTTCCACGCTCTCTAGATAGAGAATCGTAGTCCGTGTTTCCTCAATCAAGCTGGTCAGGTGTTTGACGGCTTCCTTGAGCTTCTGGTAGCGTTTAAAATAGCGCTGGGCATTTTGGTTGGGGGTTAGGGCCTTGTCAAGCGAGATGCTAATCTTCTCACCTGTGTAGTAATTGTCCAGCTCTACCTGATTCTGATCGTTGGGCACTTGATGGAGAAAGGTAGTTAAGAGCTCCCCTTTTTGACGGAATTCCTCTGCATTCTCCGTTGCTAGAAGTTCTTCCTCTTGCTTGACCAGCTTTTTTCGGTTCTTTTCCAACTCATTTTCTACTCGACGAATCAGTTCGCTAGCCTGCTGGTTGACCCGATCGCGCTCAGCCTTGTCCTTATAGAAAGTATCTAAAAGCTCGGATAGCGTGGACATTTGGGTCTTGCTGTCAGAAAATAGCAGAGCAGAGAAGGATTTTTCGGTCAGGCTTGGCTGAGTTGGACTGGCAAAGAACGCTCGGAAAGTTTTGAGCTTGTCAGCTGTCAAACGGCCGCTGAGCTCAGTAGCTGTATCCCGGCCCAAACCCTGAAAAATTTGTTGCAGGCGTTTGGGCTCTAAGTCTTCAGTATGTAAGATTTCAAAGAGCTTTTCATCACCCACAGTGAAAGGATTGAGACTGCCAGTCTGAGGAGGTGCGACATAGGTTGAGCCAGGCAGGATGGTTCGATAGCTATTCTGAGAAAATCCGACATGTTTGATGGCTTCAATAATCTTACCGCTAGACTTGTCCAAGAGAATGATATTGCTGTGCTTGCCCATGATTTCGATGACCAGAGTCACAGCCACGCTATCGCCGATTTCGTTCTTATTGGAGACGCTGATTTCCAAAATCCGATCATTCTCCACTTGCTGGATTGCTTCAATGACGGCTCCCTGCAGGTATTTGCGCATGACCATGATAAAGGTATTGGGAACAGCTGGATTTTCAAACGTGGTATCTGTCAGCTGGACGCGCCCAAAGACCGAGTGGGCTGATAGGAGCAGCTTGTGGCTTTTACGGTTGCTGCGAATCTGTAAAACCAGCTCCTGTTCAAAGGGCTGATTAATCTTCTGAATACGGCCGCCCAGCAATTCGCGGCGGAGCTCCTCTGTCATGTGGTGTAAAAAAAATCCGTCGAAAGACATGTTTTTCTCCTTGAAACTTGCTAAAGAAAATTATAACAAAAAACCAAGCTAAAAGCTTCTAAAGTCTCGCCAAAAAGCAATTTAATTTTTGTCTATAATTGCTTCTATAAACCAAATCCGAACATTTTATAAAAATTTTCAAAAAGGTCTTGACATCCTTTCAGGAAAAACTTAAAATATAGGAAATTAGAAAAGTAGTAAATGTATTTGTTTTTAGCGAGCTTGTGGTTGGTGGAAATGAGCAGCAAATCTTTACGAAATTGGGCTAATGGATAAAATGAATTTGAAACAATAAGAATTCGGTGGGCACACCTTACAGTGCAGCTTGTTTGATGACAAGACAGAGATATGGGGAATATTAGTTATTTTCCATAATTGAGGTGGTACCGCGATTTTCGCCCTCACACAGAATGCCTGTGTGAGGTTTTTTGTTGCTTATTATAAAAAACAAGGAGAATTACCTATGTTTAAACGATGGCGTCCCTAGGGATTGATAGAAAATATAAAACATAGAAATGGAGAAAGAACATGAAAAACAAACGATTAGTAACTATCTTAGGCCTTTTGGCCGTTTTGGCAATCGGTGGGATTGTCTATTCCAGCTTGAACAGCAAAGGCAACACCACGAAGACTAACAGTGACAGTCAGACAGTCAAGGTAGGCGTGCTGCAGTATGTCAGCCACCCTTCGCTAGATTTGATTTACAAGGGGATTCAGGATGGTCTGGCTGAGGAAGGCTATAAGGGCGACAAGATTAAGATTGACTTTATGAATGCTGAGGGCGATCAGAGTAAGGTTTCTACTATGAGCAAGCAGCTAGTCTCCAATGACAATGATGTACTGATTGGGATTGCGACTCCTTCTGCTCAAGGACTGGCTGCAGCTACTAAGGACAAGCCTATTGTCATGGGAGCTATCACAGATCCGGTCGGAGCAAACCTAGTGAAAAATCTGGACAAGCCAGAGGGCAATATCACTGGTGTCTCTGACCGCAATCCAGCCAAGCAACAACTAGAGTTGATTAAAAAATTGACTCCAGATGTTAAGACTATCGGTGCGCTCTACTCTAGCAGTGAAGATAACTCCAAAGCTCAGGTAGAAGAGTTCAAAAAATTAGCTGAAGAGGCAGGCTACAAGGTAGAGGAATACTCTGTTCCTTCAACCAATGAAATTGCTTCAACCATGAATGTCATGACTGGCAAGGTTGATGCTATCTGGATTCCAATTGACAATACCATTGCTTCAGCTTTTGCGACAGTTGTATCCAGCAATAAAGAAGCTAAGAAGCCGATTTATCCAAGTGCGACGGCCATGGTAGAAGAAGGAGGTCTTGCCTCTGTCGTTGTAGACCAGTATGACCTAGGTGTTGCGACTGGTAAAATGGCAGCTAAAATCCTTAAAGGTGCTAAACCTGCTGACACTGCAGTAGATATTTTCGATACAGGTAAATCTGTCATTAATACAAAAAATGCCAAAGAACTTGGCATTACTGTACCAGAAGATGTTCTGAAAGAAGCAGGTCAGGTAATCAAATAGAAAGAAGGAAGTCTGTTGCTTGACAGGCTTCTTTTTCTCGATAGTCTCTTCTTGTAAAACCCTTCTCGCAGTTGTATAATAGAATTGGCTCAAGTGAATGAGAAGAGCAAATGAAGTGCAGTTTGCTCCAGTGGATTTTACGAAGAAATAGAAGCGGAAAGGGAGTTAGTCAAGAAAGAATGGAAGAAGATATTCAAAAAAACCGCTATATGGGATCGGTCAAGGTTGGTCCCAAGGGGCAGATTGTCATTCCAAAAGAAGTGAGAGATATGTTTGGAATTCAACCTGGGGATGCTCTGGTCCTCTTTGCAGATGCCCAGCAAGGCATCGCCATCCAGCGTTACGAGCTCTATGAAGATCTATTTAATCAGACCTTCAATGGAGATAAGAATTCAAAAAGTGATTTATAAAATCGGAATCTGCTTAAGCAGATTTTTTCTTTTGCTTTTATTTGCTACTACTAATGAATGGGTGTATAATAAGTATAAGAAGTTATACAAATTATACCAAACTCTTTCGAGATTGAGTTAGAATAGCTCAGTTTTTAGCTAAATGAGTAAGTTGTGATTAACTTTAGATGTCAAACTCATATCTTTAAATTACATTTCGTTTTTTATTTCCTCATATCTGATGAAAGGAGATGTCCTTATGTATGCAGTTGAGATGCAAGATTTGACCAAGCAATACGGCTCAAAGACGGTTGTTGATGGTTTGAATCTAAAAATTGAAGAGGGTGAATTCTTTGCCATGCTGGGCTCTAATGGTGCGGGGAAGACAACAACGATTAAGATGCTGTCCTGTCTAGTTGAGCCGACAGCAGGAGATGCCCTAATGCTAGGCTATAGCATTCGCAAGGAGGAAAATGCTGTCAAGGAAATGATTAATGTTTCGCCTCAGGAAACAGCTGTTGCTCCCAAGCTGACAGTTAGGGAAAATCTGGAGATGATTGCTCGTTTATATGGATTTTCTATGGAAGAAGCGGTGCAAAAGACAGAGCATCTGATGGAGACATTTGACCTGACGGACAGGCAGCATGATTGGGCCAAGTCCCTGTCAGGTGGCTGGCAGCGCAAGCTCAGTATTGCAATGGCTCTAATCAGTCAGCCCAAGATTCTGTTTCTGGACGAACCGACCTTGGGGCTGGATGTACGGGCTAGAAGGGAGTTATGGAAGAATATTGAGCAACTAAAGGGAAAAGTTACAGTGATTCTGACCACCCATTATCTAGAAGAAGCCGAGGCTTTGGCCGACCGACTCTGCATTATGGATAAGGGAATGGTGCAGATTTTGGGGACAGCCGAGGAAATTATCCAAGATTCCGGCAAGAAGGATTTTGAAGAGGCCTTTTTGTCCTATACGGAAGGAGGGGAATTAGCATGAGAGCCTTCATTTTTGCTAAGCGTAATTTCAAAGAAATCATGCGTGATTATGTCAGCAGTCTGATGGGAATTGGTTTTCCTGTCTTTCTGATTATCGCCCTGTCCCTTATGAAACAGAGCCTCAAAGGGATGCCAGCTATATTTTCCATTGAAAATTTTGCTCCAAGTATGATGGTGTTTGGTGCTTCTTGGCTAACTATTTTTGTTGGCAGTTTAATGGCTACGGACCGCAATAGCTCTTTTCTCATGCGGCTGCTATCTACACCGCTTAGAAGCGTGGATTATATCTTAGGGTATTCGATTCCAGTTCTGCCTCTGGCTCTTTTACAGGGCATAGCTAGTTTTGCGACTGCAATGAATTTTGGCTTATCCTTAAATCTGGGAACTTTTTACGCTCTCTTGGTTTTGATTCCAGTAGCTCTGCTCTTTATTTCGTTGGGCTTGCTTTTAGGCTCAGCCTTCTCTAGCAGTAATTCAGTCAGTGGTTTTGGAACTATTCTTGTCAATGCCACGGTTTTTCTCAGTGGAGCAGTGCTTCCGATTGAGATGATAGGAGGTGGTTTTGAAGCATTTTGCAATGCCTTGCCATTTGCCCATGCAGCAAAGGCTGTTCAGTTGGCATTGGCTCAAGATTTAAATTCACTTTTGCCTCATCTGTTTTGGGTTCTGCTCTATGCTTTCCTATTCTTCATCCCTTCTGTCTGGATTTTCAAAAAGAGGATGAAAGGGTAGAGGTTTAGTTCAATCTAGAATTCAGCTGGATTAGCTTGCGAAATGTTTAGAAATCTGTTAGAATGAAATATAACTGAATAGCAATCCGCAAGACCAGTAACCTAGGGGAAGTTTAACAGGGAGGGGAGCCATCGACTGAAAGCTCTCTAGATGAAAGCTAGGTGAATTCACTTGCTCAAGGATTGATAAGTAAGGTCTGGCTTGCCAGATAAAAAACGGATGGTACCGCGTGTCAACGCTCCGCTTATGGAGATTGGCGCGCTTTTTATTTTGGAGGGAAAATGACGAAAACGATTGAAGAACAACTAAAAAGTTTGCGTGAAGAGACTCTAGCTTCTCTCAAGCAGCTCAAGGCGGAGAATCAAAAGGAACTGCAAGACTTGCGTGTAGCTGTCTTAGGTAAGAAAGGTTCGCTGACTGAAGTCCTGAAAGGGATGAAAGATATCTCAGCTGAAATGCGGCCGATTATCGGGAAGCATGTCAATGAAGCGCGTGACATTCTGACAGCAGCCTTTGAAAAGACTGCACAAGAGATGGAAGAGCAATTAGTAGCTCTGAAACTGGCTGAAGAATCCTTGGATGTGACCTTACCAGGCCGTCAAATTCCGGTAGGGAACCGTCATATTCTTAGTCAGACTAGTGAGGAAATCGAAGATATTTTCATCGGGATGGGCTATCAGGTCGTGGACGGCTTTGAAGTGGAAAAGGACTATTACAACTTTGAGCGGATGAATCTGCCAAAGGATCACCCGGCACGGGATATGCAGGACACTTTCTACATTACAGAGGAGATCCTGCTCAGAACCCACACTAGTCCGGTACAGGCGCGAGCTATGGACGCTCATGACTTTTCTAAAGGGCCGCTCAAGATGATCTCACCAGGGCGCGTCTTCCGTCGAGATACCGATGATGCGACTCACTCCCACCAGTTCCATCAGATTGAAGGCTTGGTGGTTGGAGAAAATATTTCCATGGCAAACTTGCAAGGAACACTGCAGCTGATTGTCCAGAAGATGTTCGGCGAGGACCGCAGTATCCGTCTGCGTCCGTCTTACTTCCCATTCACAGAGCCGTCTGTTGAAGTGGATGTTTCTTGCTTCAAGTGTGGTGGTGCAGGCTGTAATGTCTGCAAGAAGACCGGCTGGATTGAGATTATGGGAGCTGGTATGGTGCATCCGCGCGTGCTGGAAATGAGCGGCATTGATGCGGAGAAATACTCTGGATTTGCCTTTGGTCTCGGTCAAGAGCGGGTAGCTATGCTCCGCTACGGTATCAACGATATTCGTGGCTTCTACCAAGGAGATATTCGTTTTTCTCAGCAGTTTAAGTAGAAACCTGTATTCATAGATGCAGCTTTTCTGAGAAAGGAGTGCAGTATGTTAGTCAGAGTCAAAAAAGAAGAAGCGATCCTCCTACGGGAGTTGGAGGTCGCGACCTATCAAGAAACCTTTGGTCCATTTATCAAGGAAGCTGATATGGCTCATTATTTTGACAATGAGTTGTCGCTTGCAACTATCGAAAAGGAGCTGGAAGATCCTGAGTCAGAGACTTATTTTGTTGTCAAAGACGGTGAAATTGCTGGTTTTCTGAAGTTTAACTGGGGACAGGCTCAAACAGAGCAAGAACTGCCTCGGGCCTTTGAGGTTCAGCGAATCTATGTTTTGAAAGACTACCATGGTCAAGGTTTGGGCAAGGAAATGTTTGAATTTGCCTTAGATGAAGCCGAGAAACGAGGCTTTGACTGGGTCTGGCTAGGCGTCTGGGAAAAGAATTTTAGAGCTCAAGATTTTTACTTCAAATATGGCTTTGAAAAATTCAGCCAGCACGACTATATCACTGGTGAGACGGTAGACACAGACTGGCTACTGCGCAAGAAATTGAAATAAACAAGAAAATTTAAAGAGAGGAAATGATACGACCTAAAAGCTCGAAATTTAGATGATTTGTTTCTGAAATCAGACTTTCAGACAAATCCCTAAAATTTGGTCGGTCAAGTTCCTCAGCGATAGAATAGAGAAAGGAATTGAACCCGGGCTAAAAACTCGAAAAAAAGATAGACTTGCGATCATTCGTCGAATGCTTAGCAAATCTCCTATTTTTCAGTCGTTTTTGACGCCCTTGGTATCTTAAATATGCTAGTAAGTTATAAGTGGTTAAAAGAGTTAGTAGACATTGATGTGGCGAGCGCTGAGCTGGCTGAGAAAATGTCAACGACAGGAATTGAAGTGGAAGGTGTGACATCACCAGCTGCTGGCTTGTCGAAAATTGTTGTTGGTGAGGTGGTATCGTGTGAGGATGTTCCAGATACCCACCTGCATGTCTGTCAAGTCAATGTCGGAGAAGAGGAGAACCGTCAGATTGTCTGTGGTGCTCCAAATGTTCGCGCAGGCATCAAGGTTATGGTGGCTTTGCCAGGTGCTCGCATTGCCGACAATTATAAGATTAAAAAAGGAAAAATCCGTGGCTTGGAGTCACTGGGCATGATCTGCTCTCTCGGTGAGCTGGGCATTTCTGATTCTGTCGTGCCAAAGGAATTTGCGGATGGCATTCAAATCCTACCTGAGGAAGCAGTGCCAGGTGAGGAAGTCTTCTCTTATCTGGACCTGGACGATGAGATTATCGAGCTTTCTATCACACCAAACCGGGCTGATGCTCTGTCTATGAGTGGGGTGGCTCATGAAGTGGCTGCGATTTATGATAAGTCAGTACATTTCAAAGATTTTCTGCTGGTGGAAAATGAAAAGCAAGCAGCTGACAGCCTTTCAGTTGCCCTTGAGACAGAGAAAGCCTCTTACTACGCAGCTCGTATTTTGGAAAATGTCACTATTGCCCCAAGTCCTCAGTGGCTGCAAAATCTCCTCATGAACGAAGGAATCCGTCCGATTAACAATGTAGTGGATGTGACCAACTATATTCTGCTCTACTTTGGTCAGCCCATGCATGCCTTTGATCTGGATACGTTTGAGGGTGACCAGATTGTCGTGCGGGAAGCGCGTGCTGGTGAAAAACTGGTAACGCTGGACGGCGAAGAGCGCGAGCTGGAAGCCAGCGATTTAGTCATCACTGTGGCGGATAAGCCAGTTGCACTGGCTGGTGTTATGGGTGGTCAAGCAACAGAAATCTCTGGCCAGTCCACTCGTGTTGTTCTGGAGGCAGCTGTTTTTGGTGGAAAATCAATTCGCAAGACCAGCGGTCGCCTTAACCTGCGCTCGGAATCATCTTCCCGCTTTGAAAAAGGCATCAATGTAGCAACTGTTAATGAAGCTTTGGATGCGGCAGCAAGCATGATTGCGGACTTGGCAGGAGCGACTGTTCAGGCTGGGATTGTATCCGCTGGCAGCTTGGATACTAGCGATGTAGAAGTGGTGTCCAGTCTTGCGGATGTCAACCGAGTTTTGGGAACAGACTTGCTTTATACAGATATTGTGGATGTCTTCCGCAGACTTGGCTTTGGCTTGTCAGGAAATGCTGAACAGTTCACTGTCAGCGTGCCTCGCCGGCGCTGGGATATTTCAATTGAAGCAGATCTTTATGAAGAAATTGCTCGTATTTACGGCTATGACAAATTGCCAGCTAGCCTGCCAAAAGATGACGGAACTGCTGGTGAATTGACTGCAACGCAACAACTGCGCCGTCGAGTACGGACCTTAGCAGAGGGAGCTGGACTGACAGAAATCATCACCTACGCTTTGACGACGCCAGAAAAGGCGGTTGAGTTCACTCTCAATCCTAGCAACTTGACTGAGCTCATGTGGCCGATGACAGTGGAGCGCTCTGTTCTTCGTCAGAACATGGTTTCCGGCATTTTGGACTCCCTAGCCTACAATGTAGCTCGTAAGAATAAGAATCTAGCTCTCTATGAGATTGGAAAAATCTTTGAGCAGACTGGCAATCCTAAGGAAGAACTGCCAAATGAAATCAATAGCTTTGCCTTTGCTTTGACAGGTCTGGTTAATGAAAAAGACTTCCAGACCAAGCCAGTAGCAGTTGATTTCTTCTATGCTAAGGGTGTAGTGGAAGCACTCTTTGCTAAGTTGGGCTTGACAGCTGAATACGCGGCTAGCAACCAGATTAAGAGTTTGCATCCTGGTCGGACTGCTTTAATCTCTATCAATGGCCAGCCTGTTGGCTTTGTCGGCCAAGTCCATCCTGCGACAGCCAAGGCTTACGATATTCCTGAAACTTATGTGGTTGAGCTCAATCTGTCTGCTATCGAAGAGCAGCTTCAGCCAGCCCAGCCATTTACAGAAATCACTAAATTCCCAGCTGTCAGCCGTGATGTGGCCCTCTTGCTCAAGGCTGAAATCACGCACCAAGAGGTCCTTGATGCAATCCTAGCGGCTGGTGTTAAACGCTTGACAGATATTAAGCTCTTTGATATCTTCTCTGGTGACAAGCTGGGTGTTGGCCTCAAATCTATGGCCTACAGCCTGACTTTCCAAAATCCAGAATCTAGCCTGACTGACGAAGAAGTAGCTAAATACATGGAAAAAATCGAAAAATCCCTGACTGAAAAACTCGGCGCAGAGGTCCGTTAATGAACGATTCCCCAGTCATGTGATTGGGGATTTTGATTAATACTCTTCTAGAACCTATTTAAATCATAGCTGATTAGCTTTCTGTCTTGGCAAGCTTATTACTGAGTTGCGAACAATGATGTAGACGAAACGAGAAGTATTCGAAATTAAAAATCAGTAGGAAAAGTAATCATGGAAAATTCAAACCAAATATCCCAATGTCAGACTCTTTGGGCTAGAAATAAGTATCTGGTTCTCAGTCATTCCAGTAAGATCTATCTGGAAATCCGCCAATATCTAAAAAGCGACTCGGTGGAAGCAGCACATGTTCAAGGATTGATTGATCAGGCGGTAGCCTTGCCTGAAAATCGCGGTCAGGTCTGCAATGCCTTTCAACATATCTGGGGATATTTTAAGAAAAAAGCCAGTACGATTGAAAAAGAAGATTTTATGCATCTTTTGCTTCGTTACCAATCCGGACAGGCTGAGCAAAAAGACTTGGTAACAGCTGTAAAGGAGCTGCTAGTCAAGTATCCCAACCCTTATCTGCAAAAATCCACTTTGTTATTTGGGGATGAAGCATGAAGCTCTGAAATCAAGGGGAAAGAATAAGCTTGCTCGTCTAGTAGCTTTGAGGGGTGTAGATGATAAGAATAATTTGTTAGTCTCATAAACAATATTATTTTGACTGGTTTCGATAAAGGCTCCACCTCGAGCAAAACGTGTCTTTAAGGTATGATTGGAGAAATAATGTTTTTTACTTATCAGGGAAATAAATTATATTATAAAGTGATTGGTCAAGGAAAGCCAGTCTTGGCAATTCATGGTTTGGGCTGTTCATCTGAATTGATGGAAGGATGTTTGGAACCTATTTTTGAGAAACATGCTGACTATAAAAGGATTTATTTAGATTTACCTGGCATGGGTAGGTCTGATGGCAATCCTGCTTTTGCAAGTGCGGATGCGATTTTAGAGATGCTCTTGAACTTTATAGAGACTGTAATCGGCGGACACAGCTTTCTCTTAGCTGGAGAGTCTTATGGTGGCTATCTTGCTAGAGGAATTTTGGCTAAGAAAAGGTCAGAGATTGATGGTTTGCTGCTTATTTGTCCAGTAGTTGCACCCAATCCGCAAGAAAGAATTCTGCCAAAAGACAGCTTGCTAATTAGAGAGGTAGGTTTTGATATAGCAGGCAAAAGCGAAGATTTTGTTGATTTAGCGATTTTGCAGACTAAAGAAACTTATCGACGGTTTGCAAAAGAAATCCTAGTAGGGCTTCAGATGATGAATGCTCCCTTTGTCCAAAAGCTGCAAGAAAACTATGCTTTTTCGTTTGAAGTGGATCAAGAGATACAGGAAAAGAGCTATGACAAGCCCAGTCTTTTTATAGCAGGAAAGCAGGACCAAGTCGTGGGCTTCCAGCAGTTAGCCCAGCTGTCTCACTATTATCCAAGGGCAACTCATGCTGTAATGGATCTTGCTGGCCACAATGCACAGATAGATCAAGAGGCTCTCTTTACGGCCTTGGTTGAAAATTGGCTCAAGCGAATTGAACTTTCCTGATACTCCAAGATTTAATATGTTGAACAGATGTAGATGAAACTGGAGTTCATCAAAGAAATCTAATTCAGCCCCAAATTGATTTTAAGAGCATAGAAAAAAGCGGTCACACCGCTTTTTTTGCTTATTATCCCCAGAATTTCTGGGCGATTTCTTGGCCTTGTTTTATTTTGGCCCACTGCTGCTCAATGGTGAGTTCGTTTCCAGAGTCACAAGAGGCGAAGCCACATTGGTGGGAGAGCAGGAGTCGCTCTTTTGGTAAAACGGTTGCTGCTTTCTCGAGGAGGTCTAGGACACGTTTTTCGTCATCCAAGCCTGTCGTCTTACTGGAAAGCAGTCCTAAAACGACTTCCGCATTCTTGTCCTTCAAAGCTGCTAGGGCTGATACATCACCAGCTACATCGCTATCCCACTCTAGGAAGTAGCGATCATAGTGTTGGTCGCGCAGGAATTTTTCCGCGATAGCTTCGTAGGTACCTTCAGCAGCAGAGCGGCTTTCGTAGTTACCACGGCAGTTGTGGGTCCAGACAGTCAGTCCAAGCTCATGAGCGTAGTCTACGACTTCGTTATTAATAGCGACAAACTCGTCTGCCAGGTCAGCCAGACTAGCATTGCCCTCCGCAAAGAAGCTAGCAGGATTGGATTCGTCAAAGAGTTCCCAGAGACAGTCGTCAAACTGGATAATCTGTCCGCCAGCAGCTTTATAGTCGTCCAAAAATTCCTTATAGGCTTGAATCAAGCCTTTTTTCAAATCTTCATTGGTCTCATAAACTTGTCCTGGTCCAGCCAAGCGGTCAAAGACAGCTAACTCAGTATAAGCGTGGGCAGGCCCCCAGACAGTCAGCTTAGTATCTTCACCAGCAGCCTCTTCCTTGACTAGCTTATAAATCTCGATAAAGTGGTGATTTTTACCAGATAGTGGTGCTGTGATACGGATACCAATATCCTTGCGGGTCTCGTATTGCCCGCCGTCGTGGTCCTTGAAGGTATAGCCGTGGTCAGCAATGTAGCGCTCGATTCCCTTAAGTCCCCAGACAAAGTCCAGATGCCACATGGACTTGGAGTATTCTCCATCCGTTAGGATGTCAATTCCCTTAGCCTTTTGCTCAGCGAAAATCTCCTTGATGTCAGCTGTCTCCGTCTCATGGTAGCCTGGGAAGCTGTCATAGAAGGGGTATTGAATATCATCGCGGTGCTCAATTTCTGTCTTATACTGGCGGAGATTTTCTGGGCGCAGAAGAGATCCAACCAGTTGAAATTTTGATTTCGTCATAAGATTTCTCACTTTCATTAGGGATTATGGTCTATTGTATCGAAAATCCCTCGGCAAATAAAATAGTTAATTCTGCTGGTAGGGTATAGTCGAAAACTATTGCTAGCGCTTAATGTGTATTTTCCTTATAATAAAAACTGCTTTTTCTTGACAAATGAAACAGACAAGTGTAGAATATAAGTATAAACTACAAATGTAGAAAAAGGAGAAAGCGATATGACTACTACAAAAAAAGCCTTTATCGGAATTCTATCTCTGACAGTGGCAGTCCTATTGGCTGCTTGCTCAGGCAATACCAACCAAGGAGGGAATACTAGTTCATCACAGAATACGCAAGGCCAGACATCACAATCTGCGCAAAATCAGACTTCGCAGTCATCAGCTGCATCTTCCTCTAATCAGCCTTCGTCATCATCAAATACAGGGCAGGCTACAAATCTAGATGGGCGCTACCAAGCAACCGACCATGATGGTGACCAGCATGTCCTAGAAATCAATGGTACGACTGGTACTTGGACTGAGACCGAGGTCGATGGCAGTAAGGAAATCAAGCAGGTACAAGTAGATAGTGCTAATCAAAGACTGATAGTTGGTGATGATGTCAAAAGTTACCGCCAAAATGGCAATCAGCTGATTGTGGACGAATTGGATGATGATCCAGACACTCTGACCTTTAACAAGCAGTAAAGCGCTTCTCATTCTGCTCAGGACAACAGGAAGAGCAGTGAGGAAATCTAACTAGGAAACTCTGAGAAAGGAGTTTCCTTTTTTATGAGAATTTTATCGTAAATGATACCAAAAATTTGACTTATGGGGTGCCCTAAGTTGTATAATAGTTACTATAAAGATATCAGAGGAGAAAAAACGATGAAATTGGCAGTTTATACAAAAGCGGGTCAAGTTGGGCTCGCTGACATTGACCGTCCGCAAATCATTGAGGCAGATGATGCCATTATTCGGATTGTTCGGACCTGTGTCTGTGGCTCTGACCTATGGCGCTACCGCAGTCCAGATATTGAAGCAGGCCATCAAAATAGCGGGCATGAAGCAATTGGAATTGTCGAAGAAATTGGCGGTGCAGTAACGACTGTTAAACCTGGTGACTTCGTTATTGCACCATTTACTCATGGATGCGGGCAATGTGATGCCTGCCGAGCAGGATTTGATGGCACTTGTGATTCTCATATTGGGAATAACTGGTCAAATGGGGTGCAGGCAGAATATATGCGCTTCGAATTTGCTAACTGGGCTCTTATCAAAATTCCGGGTCAGCCTTCTAATTATACAGAAGGTATGCTCAAATCCCTCTTGACACTGGCAGATGTCATGCCGACGGGTTACCATGCCGCGCGTGTGGCAGACGTCAAGCCTGGTGATAAGGTAGTCGTGATTGGTGACGGAGCTGTTGGACAATGCGCTGTTATCGCAGCTAAAATGCGTGGTGCTTCCCAAATCGTTCTTATGAGCCGACACGAAGATCGCCAAAAAATGGCCTTTGAATCCGGTGCAACAGCCGTTGTTGCAGAACGTGGTGAAGAAGGAATTGCCAAGGTCCGTGAAATCCTTGGTGGCGGTGCAGATGCAGCTCTGGAATGTGTTGGAACAGAAGCAGCTGTTGATCAAGCTCTGGGAGTTCTTCACAACGGCGGCCGCTTAGGCTTTGTCGGTGTGCCACACTATAATAACCGAGCACTTGGTTCTACCTTTGCTCAAAATATTACAGTGGCAGGCGGAGCAGCCTCTGTCACGACTTACGACAAGCAAATCTTGCTCAAGGCAGTTCTTGACGGCGATATTAATCCGGGCAAGGTCTTTACTTCAAGCTACAAACTGGAAGATATCGATCAAGCTTATAAAGATATGGATGAACGCAAGACCATTAAGTCCATGATTGTCTTTGATTAGGTAAAGAAGAAAACAGCCTTGCTGCGGTCTCTTTAAGATGGCAGTAGGCAGTTTTTGTTTGGAAGGAAATTCATTCTTTATGCTCTTTGCACCAAGCTATCCACCTTGACCATTCGGCGGCCAGGTGGAGCTGGTGTTCTTTGATAAGGCTGTCTGGACAAAGGCTGGGGAATTCAACACAGAATCGGGCTTCTAGGCCTTTTTCTGTGTCGCGAAACTGATGGCGAATACCACCGATATTGCAACCATTCGCTAGACTGGCGGCACCGACAGTTTGGAAGGGATAAGACGCATCACGAGGCTCCTCTATCTCAGCTTCACCACCAAGGTTAAGAAAAAACTGTGTCGGCAGCGGGCTGTTTCCTGCGGTCTCAATGACTTCTAGTTTATCGCCGTGCGGCTGCAAGGCATAATGGTCTGGACAGGCACCAAGATTGACTCGTTTATGAACATTTGTCTTTTCTAACATCAATTTTTCTAGCCTTTTACTGAAAGAAGCAGCAGTCAGTCCACTTGCAAAAATCGTTACAACAGCTCGTTTTCGTGGTTTCTTGGACCATTTGGCTGCCCATTTCATCAAATATTGGCTCCATTTGAGTTTGGTTCCGATTTGCTGGATTAGCACTTCGTATGTCAGCTTCATTTTTGCTTCCAGTAGGGCTTGGTCTAAAATCTCCGTGTTGTCAGTATTGGGCAGCTGTAGATTAAGTATCTTAGCTGCTTTGTAGATTCTCTGCTTCCGCCATTGCTCAATTCTTTCTTGACTGACTTCCTTTTGATTGATCATAATCTTCATCTTTTAATCCTCCTGTTCTTGCCTTCTGCTTATATTTATTATATAGTGGGAGCTGGATGGTAGACAAGCATCAATTTTAGATAGACTGTTGCATTTTGAGGTGAATGGCATGTATGAGAAAAAACGAAGAAAGACAGAAAAGCAGATAGAGACTAGCTTGTTGCAGCTGATGAAAGAGCATACTTTTGAGACGATCAGTATTCGCCAATTGATTGATTTGGCGGAGGTGAATCGCAGTACTTTTTACCGGCATTATCTGGATAAATATGATTTGCTGGAGAAGATAGAAGACCGCTTGCTAGATGATTTGCAGGCCTATTATCAAGAGGCTCTAGAATCTGCCTGCTTGTTCAAGTTAGAAAAGGATTTTAAAGTAGAAGACTTTATCCATGAGAAACAAAATCTTTTTCATTTTTTTGAGCCTTACTTGGAAGACTTAGCCATTCTTTTGGGACCAAATGGCAGTCCAACTAGTTCGAGGAGGTTGCAGGAAGCTGTGAGGGAGATTTTCTGGCAGAGTATTTCCTTGGCTGATCCACATTTAGAGGAGGTTGAGGTGGACTTGCTCCTGAATCATCAAGCCGCGTCCTTTATGGGAACTCTGACTTACTGGCTGGCTCATCCTCGCTATCAGGTTCAGCAAATGAGTGATTTTCATGCTAGGGTGACCGCTGTTGGTTTAGCAGGTTTTGTCAGAGAGCATATGGAGGGGGATTGACAGGATAGTTTTTCCAGTTTGTTTCTTTATGGTATAATAGTCTCGAATATCTCAAAGGAGGACAGCTTTGTTTTTAGCTTTTAAAGAGATTGTCTACAGCCGCGGACGCTATCGTTTGGTGGTTGCTGTGGTCTTTCTCATTACCTATATGGTTTTCTTTTTATCCAGTCTTTCCGTTGGTTTGGCTAGGCTCAATCGCTTGGCTTTGGACCAATGGCAGGCTGAGTCAATCGTATTGTCGGAGTACGCCAATAAGAATCTAATAGCTTCGACTCTCAAGGAAGAGGAATACAGCCGTCTGCTTCAAGGGGACTCAATTGCGGCTTTAGGTCAGACGTCAGCAGTGGCCAATTATGAAGATGGGACTGATAAACTCAATGCTCAGGTTTTTGGTCTCTCTTGGGATAGTTTTCTAGCGCCTGACATTATTGAGGGACGTCCTGCTGAGACTGCTTATGAAGTCATTGCGGATAAGCGTCTGCAGCAAAAAGGTGTGAAACTAGGCGACCAGCTTCAGCTTAATGGAAGTGAGCGCCTCTATCAGGTTGTTGGTTTCACAGAGGATAATAGCTTCTTTACGCAACCTGTAATTTTTATGGATCTAGATGATTTCAGGGAATTAAAGTACGGCTCTAGTCAGGTTAAGAATATCAGTGCACTTGTGGTCAAGGATGGTCAGAAGATTGAAGAAGCTGGACTTAGTCAGCTCTCTATGAGCGATTTTATAGAAAATATCCCTGGTTATCAGCCTCAGGTACTGACTTTTTCCTTTATGATTGGTGCCATGGTTCTGATTACATTTTTGGTATTGGGAATTTTCATGTACATCATTACCATCCAAAAGACGCATCTTTACGGCATTATGCGCGCCCAAGGGATTGCCAGTGGGAAGATTATTGCTTCTATTTTTTGGCAGATTTTCATCCTGTCCACTCTGGGAATCAGCTTAGCTGTCTTGGCTCTCTTGGGAACCCAGCTAGTCTTGCCGGCTTCTATGCCTTTTTATAGTGACTGGAGAGCTTATGCAGGATTGATTGTTCTGATTGTTTTCATGTCACTGGCTGGCGGACTCTTGTCCATTCATCGGGTTCTGAAAATTGACCCTATCACAGCAATCGGAGGTGAGTAAATGTCAATCATAGAACTAAAAGGTGTTACAAAAGAGTACGGCCAGGGGCATACGCTGGTTCAAGCCCTGAAACCAACTGATTTCCAACTGGAAGCAGGGCAGTTTGTAGCTATTATTGGGCCATCGGGCTCGGGTAAAACAACCTTTCTGACCTTGCTGGGCCATTTGCAAACTCCCTCAAAAGGACAGATTTTCTTGCATGGGAAAGATACTTCCCAGCTCAAGGAAAAGGAACGGGCTGCTCTGCGTTTCAATGATTTTGGCTTTATTTTGCAGTCTTCCAATCTCATACCTTTTTTGAAAATCGAAGACCAGTTCCAGCTTATTGACCGCTTATCTAAAAAGGAAAGAACAGATCTAGACAGTCTGATTGAGCTGCTGGATCTTAAAGGAACACTCAAGCAGTATCCGAAAGAGTTGTCCGGCGGAGAACGGCAGCGAGCTGCTATCGCCCGAGCACTTTACAATAGCCCTGATATTATCTTGGCTGATGAGCCGACAGCTAGTCTGGATACAGAGCGGGCTAAGCGCGTGGTCCATCTACTCAAAGAGGTGACCCAGAAATTCCATAAGAGCGTGGTCATGATTACCCATGATACCCGCTTGCTGGACGAGGTTGATAAGGTTTATGAGATGCAAGACGGAGTGCTGACTCAAGTTCGATAAAGCGTTAGAATGGTTTATGCAATCAAACAGAGAAAAAACAAGGAGATAGCCATGATTCATTATAAAATAAATCCTCAGCTAGATTTTGCGGCAGTGCTAGACCTCTACGCTTCGGTTGGTTGGAGCAATTACACTAATCGTCCTCAGCAGTTAGAGCAGGCCTTCCATCAGTCCTTGTTTGTGATGGCGGCCTATGACGAAGACAAGTTGGTTGGTTTGATCCGAGTGGTCGGAGATGGGCTTACCATTGTCTTTATTCAGGATTTGCTGGTGTATCCACTCTACCAGCGTCAGGGGATTGGTCGGAGCCTTCTTCAGCAGACGTTGGAAAGTTTTAAGGATGTTTACCAAATCCAGTTGGCAACGGAGCAGTCAGATAAAAATCTAGCTTTTTATCGAGAGCTCGGCTTTCGCCGACAGGAAGATTTCGACTGTACTGGCATGATTTATGCACCCAATAAAAATTAAAATTCTGGAGGAGCTTGTTCGCAAGCTCCTTTTGTCATGTCTACAATAAAAAAAGGAATAGAACTAGACCGATGAAAATATTTCTCGGTCTCTTTTGTTTTTCCTTGACAGTTAAATTGTCAGAATTTATAATAAAAGAAGAAGGGCGATAACAGTGTTATCGAATTAAAATCATGAAAAAAGAAACAGATGAGTTAAATGAAAAAATCTTGGAAAGCGCGAGGAGTGAGTTCTTGGCTTATGGCTATCAGGATGCTTCACTGCGGAGAATTTGTCGCGCGGCTGGCTTGACGACTGGGGCTCTTTATAAGCGCTATGAGGGTAAGGACAGTCTCTTTGCTGCCCTGCTTGAGCCTACTCTGATAGCCTTAGACCAGTATGGACAAGAGCAGAAGCGACGTGACTATGCTTTCCTAGAAGTGGGACACCTGTCTGATATGTGGGCCCATCGCTTGGAGGATCTCCAGTCCCTGATGCGGATTCTCTATGAACATAAGGATATTATGCAGCTCTTGCTCTTTAAATCTCAGGGATCTTCGCAAGCGGACTTTAGGATGCGTCTGCCTCATTTGGCTGCAGACGAGACTTATCGCTATTTGGAGCTGGCTTACAAAGAGGGGAAGATCAATCATTTGGTCAAACACGAGTTTCTGCGATCGTGCATGACAGCTTATTACACTGCTGTATTTGAGCCCTTGGCTCAAGACTGGCCCCAAGAGCAGGCGCTGGAATTTTGCCATTCCATCATGAACTTGTTTGACTGGGGAGGTTTGCTAGGTTTTTGATAGAAAGAAGGAAATTCTATGAAGAAAAAATCTGTCCTTGCTTGGATCTGGGACTTTGTTTCCCTTCATAAAATATATTTTGTGCTCAGTCTGATCTTTGCCTTTGCCTCTGTGCTTTCAGGATTTCTGCCTTATTTCTTTATTGGTGGAATGATTAATCAGCTCTTGGCTGGCAATAAAAACTGGGATTTCTACCTGCAGCAGTCAGCGTGGGCAGGTCTGGCCTGGATTGGCTACTGGGGATTCCATGGTATTTCCACCATGCTGTCGCATACGGCTACTTTTAAGATTCTAGCGGAAATGCGGCATCGCCTGACAGACAAGCTAGCGAGGCTGCCTCTAGGTACAGTACTCAGTCAGTCATCAGGAAGTTATAAGAACATTATCGTTGAGCGGGTGGATGCGACCGAAACGACCTTGGCTCACCTGATTCCAGAGTTTACTGCTGGAATTTTTGGTCCGATTATTGTCCTCATTGCCATGCTGATCATTGATTGGCGGCTGACCTTGCTGTCTCTCCTGACTATTCCTATTGTGGTGCTGGCCTATGTTCGGATGGCTGCCAATAGCGAAGCGGACTATCAAAATACTCTGGTCAAGACCAAAAAGCTCAATGATACAGCGGTGGAATACATCAATGGGATTGAGGTTATCAAGGTCTTTGGCAAGGAAAAATTTTCTTATGATAAGTTTGTGACAGCTGCTAGAGAAGGAGCAGACTGCTTTATTGAGTGGATGCGCAAGTTCAATCTGGAGATGGGGATTGTGACTGCTTTTCTGCCATCAGGCTTGCTCTTTCTACTACCGGCTGGCTGTTATTTCTATCTGCAAGGTAGCTTGACTGCCGGCAATTTCATTCTAATGATTATTCTGTCGCTCAGTCTTCTGACTCCTCTGATTTTAGTAGCTAGCTACATGGACGATTTACGGAAAATCGGGACTATTTTTGGTCAAGTCATTGATATTTTGGAAAAGCCTGATTTGAAAAGGCCTCAGGAGCTGAGAGAACTTCCAAAAGGAAGGGATCTGGTCATGACGGATGTCAGCTTTGGCTATACAGATGAAGAGGAAGTACTGCACGACATTTCGCTAGATATTAAGGCTGGCAGCATCAATGCTTTAGTCGGTCCATCAGGCTCAGGCAAGTCTACAATTGCCAAGCTTTTAGCTTCTTTCTGGGACGTCACTTCTGGTCAGATTACCTATGGTGGCTTGGACATTCGCCAGCTTCCGCTAGACTATTACAGTCGGCAGATTGCTTATGTGACACAGGATAACTATCTCTTTGATGAGACTATTATGGAAAATATCCGGATGGGAAATCCAGCAGCTTCTGATGAAGAGGTCATCGAAATTGCCCGTCGCTGCGGCTGTTATGACTTTATCATGAACTTAGAAAACGGCTTTGAGACGCAGGTCGGATCTGGCGGCGGGCATCTATCTGGTGGGGAGCGTCAGCGGATTGCTATCGTCCGTGCCATGCTCAAGGATGCGCCGATTCTTATTTTGGATGAAGCGACTGCTTATACAGATCCGGAAAATGAAGCACGGATTCAGTCCAGTCTAGCTCGTCTGATTGAGGGACGGACCTTGATTGTCATTGCCCACAGGCTGTCTACTATTATGAGTGCAGACCAGATAGTCCTGGTCAATGATGGTCGGATTGAAGCTAGAGGTCGGCATGAAGAGTTGCTGGCAGGCAGTCCGCTTTATGCTTCCATGTGGCAGGCCCATATAGCTACTAGGGATAGTGGTGAGATGGAAGGAGGGCTGACTCATGCTTAATATACTGAAGAAATTCTTTGATTTCTGTACGGCAGAGGATCGTAGGAAATTTTATCAATCTATTTATCTGGGCATCATCAAGTCTTTTATCATCGCTCTGCGTATTCCAGCAATCGGCCTAGTCGTTATGGGACTGATTGAGAAGAATCTCTCTATGCAGACTTTCTGGCTGGCTCTGGGCATCATGCTGGTATCCACAGTGCTAAACGTCTGGATTACCCTGAAAATCACCATGCTTCAGACGGAAGCGGGCTATCATACCTGTGCTTAGAAGCGGATTGAAATTGCTGAGCACATGCGCTATCTGCCCATGGGTTACTTTAATCAAAATAGCTTGGGCAAGATTACCAGTGTTACGACTAATACGCTGGAAGGGTTGTCTGATGTAGCTACGCGAGTGGTTATGATGACTGTGTAGGGCTTTCTGACGACTGGTCTCATCACTATTTTGGTCTTTCTCTATGACTGGCGGGTTGGTCTGGTTCTCTTGGTGGGTCTTGTCCTCTTTCTCCTGCCAAATACCCTTATGCGTTGGCAAGTTGGCAAGGTTTCTGATGACAAGTATCAGGCGGATACGGACCTAGTAGCCGTTGTTTTGGAGTATAGCCAAGGGATTGCTGAAGTTAAGAACTACAATCTGGTCAACCGTTCTGCCAAGAAGCTGTCCAAGGCTATTGAAGGCAAGAGTCAGCTAGATACCAAAATGACACTCGTGACCTCACCTTACATCGCCCTCCAGGGTATGGTGACCAAGCTGACCGGTCTCTTTATGGGGCTTTTCTCTATCTACTTTTATCTCAATGGCAGTATGGAGCTGTTGGTAACCATTATGATGATTGTCAGTGGTTTTATGATTTATGAAAATCTAGACGGCGTTGGCTCTTTCTCTTCTCTCCTGCGCATTGTTGATTTGTCGGTTGATATGGTCAATCAAGTTTTGGCTATCCAGCCGATGGACATCAGCGGTCAGGATATTGAGCCTAAGAGCAGCAGGATTGAGCTGAGAGATGTTAGCTTCTCTTATGGAAATAAGAAAATCATTGACCAGGTTTCCCTCACCATTCCCGAAAAAACAACAACTGCTCTGGTCGGACCTTCTGGATCAGGCAAGACAACGCTCTGTAACCTCATCGCCCGCTTCTGGGATGTGGATCAGGGAAGTATCAGTTTGGACGGGCATGATGTCAGGGATTACAGCTATGACAGCCTGATTCGTAATTTCAGCTTTGTCTTCCAAAGCGTCTATCTCTTTGAGGATACCATTGCCAATAACATTCGTTTTGGCAAGCCGGAGGCCAGTCAAGAAGAAGTAATAGAGGCTGCTAAGAAAGCCGCCTGTCATGACTTTATACTCTCGCTGCCTGATGGCTATGACACTAAGATTGGTGAAGGAGGTGCCAGTCTTTCTGGAGGTGAGCGCCAGCGCATTTCCATTGCTCGGGCAATTATCAAGGATGCGCCTATTATCATTCTGGATGAAGCGACAGCCAATGTTGACCCAGAAAACGAAGAAGCCCTCATGCAGGCTATTCAGGCTCTGACTCGCGATAAGACCATTATCATGATTGCCCACCGACTCAAGACGGTTGAGCATGCAGACCAGATTTTGGTGCTGGATCAAGGCCGCATTGTCGAGCAAGGTAAACACCAAGACTTACTGGCCAAACAAGGTATCTACAGTAAATTTATCCAAGAAAGAAAAACAGCCGCCAGCTGGCGGATTGATATGGAGGAGTGATAATCTGAAACAGCAGGCCAACGGCTTGCTGTTTTTAATTTCGAGAAAGGATGGTATAATAATCATAAAGATTAACGAGCAGAAATAGGAGAAAGATGGAAAGAGCAGAGAAGCGGCCTCCTGGCCGGGCCTTTAGTTTGCATGATTTGAGCACTCGGAAGATTTGGCTGGAAAGCAATCATTTGCATGTTCAGTTTGATTATATGATTGATTATAGTCAGGAGGGCGAAAAGTATTATGATGCTGGCATTTGCTTTGAAAATGTTGAGCTTGATTATTGTCAAATCTACATTTTGGACAGTCAAGAAAATCGGGCATTCACTGGTGTTTACTATCCATTAGAACATTTTCTAAAAGAATATCCGCAATTTATTATTACAATTATTCACGAATATTACAGTGATAAAAAGTGTCTTTGGCAGGGAGAATTATCAATGGGAAATAAGATTTTTCCTTGTCAGCTCCAAATAATGTATGAAGGCTGCATGAACTGTCGGGTCGGAAAAGAAAAAGAATAAAGAGTTTAACTACAGAGAAAGAGGTACCCTATGAACGAAATCAAATGTCCCAACTGCGGGGAGGTTTTTACTGTTAATGAGAGCCAGTACAGTGAGCTTTTGTCGCAGGTTCGAACTGCAGAGTTTGACAAGGAGATTCATGCTCGGATTGAGCAGGAGCTGGCTTTAGCAGAGCAAAAATTCCAGAATACCCAACAAGCCCTGCTATCGCAGAAAGAGCAGGAGATTAGCAATCTTCAAAGTCAAATTGCTCAGTTTGAGACCCAGCAGGAGTTGGCTAAGAAAGAGGCAGAGCAAGCAGCTAGTCTTCAATTGCAGGAGAAGGAAAAGGAAGTTCAGCAATTGGAAAGTCAGTTGACTACTCTGCGCTTGGAGCATGAAAATCAACTGCAAAAGACCTTATCTGCGCTGGAAAAAGAGCGAGACGAGGTTAAGAACCAGCTAGTCTTGCAAGAAAAGGAAGCAGCTTTGGCTCAGACCTCGCTTAAAGAGCGCTATGAGGTAGAGCTGCGGCAGAAAGATGAGACCATAGAGTTCTATAAGGATTTTAAAGCCAAGCAGTCCACTAAGATGATTGGTGAGAGTTTGGAACAGCACTGCGAGTACGAGTTTAACAAGAACCGTATGGGGATGTTCCCACGAGCTGAGTTTGGCAAGGACAATGATGCCAGAACAGGCAGCAAGGGTGACTACATTTACCGTGAGGTGGATGAAAATGGCGTGGAAATTCTCTCCATCATGTTTGAGATGAAAAATGAAGGCGATGAGACAGCGACCAAGAAGAAAAATGAGCATTTCTTCAAAGAGTTGGATAAGGATCGGCGGGAGAAAGGCTGTGAGTATGCTATTCTGGTGACACTTCTTGAGGCTGACAGCGAGCTCTACAATTCGGGTATTGTCGATGTATCTTATGCCTATGAGAAGATGTATGTTATCCGGCCTCAGTTCTTTCTGCCCATGATTACCCTCCTGCGTAATGCTGCGCTCAACTCGCTCCAGTATAAGCAGGAACTGGCCTTGGTGCGGGAGCAGAATATTGATATTACGCATTTTGAGGAAGATTTGGATGCCTTTAAAGTAGCTTTCGCCAAGAACTATCAGTCCGCTTCGACCAACTTTGGCAAGGCTATCGAGGAGATTGATAAGGCCATCCGCCGGATGGAAGAAATCAAGAAGTTCCTGACGACCTCTGAAAACCAGCTGCGCTTAGCAAATAACAAACTGGACGACGTCTCTGTCAAAAAAATGACGCGCAAAAATCCTACCATGAAAGCTAAGTTTGAAGCTTTGAAGGAGTGAGAAAAATGGACTTAACAACCCGTTGGATACAATCAACCAAATTTGCTGAGATTGATCGAATTATAGAAAGACTGCCACAAGAAGGGAAGGAAACTTTTAATCAGCAATGGCAAGCTGCTTCTTCCGAATTACGTAAAGAAATTTGGATTGAACGAGGCAAACAAGTACTGTTAGCTAATGTAGTTTATTTTTTAGTACTTTGCTATTTAGTCTTTTTTCAAGGGATGTCCTTATCTGTTAAGGATTTACCTTATCTTGGACTGGGTTTGTTAGTTTTTTCAGGGATTGGATTTATGGACGATGAAGAGGCGACTGACTTAGTTATTAAGAAAAAACGTCAGATAGCGGTAACTATTTATAAGCAGTATTTTGAAAGAAAAATAGAAAAATGATAGATCAATTGACTGTTCAAGAATATCAGAAAGAAGACACAAAAGTTCTGCCGCCCCTGTATAAAGTATTGGGCTATTCAGCAGAAAAAGATGAATTGCAAAGCAGACTCAGGGATATTCTTGTTAATCCAGCTTACGGTTGTTTAGTTGCTGAGAAAGAATCTCAGATTCTTGGCTTTATTGGCTATGCCAAGCTTTACTTTTTCGTGTCCACAGCTTTCTACTATCAGATCTTAGCTCTGGCGGTCAGTCGAAATGCCAGGTGGCAAGGAATTGCGACATCTCTGATGGACAAGGTCAAGAAGATAGCTAGTCAAGATGGTGCAAAAGCTATGGCCTTAAACAACGGCGTTAATGATGAACGGTTGGTTGCGCATGCTTTTTACCAAAAACATGGCTTTCGCCAGACTAGCTTAGCTAATGTAGAGGAGGATGAGTATGGGAAAGAAAAAAGCTAAGACTAGACCGGAAATACCGAAGGAGCCCGACCTCAGCCCTGCTATGCAAGCCCTTTTAGAAGAGGCCTACACCCTGTTTAATTGCGATTTACACTTTCCTCTGACCCTTTGTACCTGCCCCGTCTGCATCTCCGAGGAGAATCTCAGAGCTTTGCAAACCATTCCTGTCAGGGAACTGAGTGAGGTGTTAATCTATGAATACCTCAACGCGGTGGTTAATAAGAGTGATGACGACTACCAAATCAGGCATTTTCTGCCTCGGATTTTAGAGATGACTGCTCACTACATTGAAATCAGAGTCGATGATTCTCTTAATCTGGATCGGTGTCACTTTGAAAGTGACAGTTGGAAGCCACAGGAGTTAAATTTTATGCGGCGCTTCTCACGTCAGTTTATCCTTGATACGATTAATTTTAGACCCAGTCAAGCTGATGGTGTGGCGGTTTATTTGGTTATGTTTGATCTGGCTGGCCTCGAAACCAGCCATCTGTTAGATAGGAGTCTTTGGCTGGAGGAAGCTGATCCCATCAAGGCACTACTAGCTCTGGAGGAGATTTACTACTATTACACCAAGGATTATGCCCACTTTGACTATATTTTTTCGGACAATCCTGCCTTTAACCAGCAGATGACAGATTGGCTGAACAGTCGGGAACTGGCTCAAGGTTTTTTTCCAATATTGGAAAATGTTCTCCTATCGGAGGAAGAAATAACGACTACTGAGGACTGCCGCCTTGAACAGCTTTATCAGATTTTTGAAAGTCGGATAGAAGTGTGACGGTTTCGTTAAGTTTTTGAAGTCAATCATTAACATCCATATAAACTGATGAAATTTTTGGAGAAAATCAAGAATAGAAAGTGACTGCTGATTCAGGCTCAGACCTGTCAAGAATATGATGCAAGAGCAGACAAGGATTTCCTGTCCGACCTTGCTTGTCAAGACAGAGATGGGAGATTGACTAGGACTTGAAGGTGGTCATGAAGTAAATCGAACTGCCGAACAGCTACTTAATCGTCCTGTCAGAATGTGACCGAGGTATTGACCTTAAACAGTTGGCTTGCGGATGCTAGACAGGGAGCCTATCAGTTTTACGAAAATCATGGCTTTGAAAAACTAACAACTGGTTTTGGTCCATTCTTATAAGTAAGCTTTTGAGAGGATTCTGAATATGGTCTATCTCGCAAAAAATCATGTCCTGCATTTTAACGATAAGAGCATGGATTATGTGACCTTTGGAAAAGGGAAGAAGCCTCTGCTCATCATTCCAGGCCTAGGAGATGGTTTGGCGACTGTTAAGGGAATGGCGCAAATGCTTGCTCTATCTTATAGGAAATTCGCAACAGCTTACCAAGTGTATGTTTTTAGCAGAATCAATGAGTTGCCAGAAAATTATACAACACGAGATATGGCGACTGATATAGCTGAAGCAATGGATGTTTTAGGTTTGAAAACGGTAGCTGTCCTAGGAATTTCTCAAGGTGGTATGATTGCCCAATGGTTGGCAGCAGATTTCCCAGAAAGAGTTGAAAAATTAATTTTGACAGTTACTACTGCGAAACTGAACAATCTTGGTAGGGAGCGGATTACTCGCTGGCTTGAGTTGAGTCAGACTGGATCCTATAAGGAACTAATGTTGGATATTGCAAGTCACTCTTATACACCTAAATCCTTTGGAAAGTTTAAATACCTTTATCGAATAATGGGAATCTTTGGTCGCATTAAAGATAAACATCGGATTGCTATTCAGGCCACATCTTGCTTAAGACATGATAGTCTGGTAGTTCTGCAAAAGATCAACTGTTCTACGCTAGTTATCGGAGCAGAAGAAGATGACGTTCTAGGTGTAGAAGCTTCGCTCGAATTGCATCACCATATCAAAGATAGCCAGCTCACTATTTTGCCAGACTGTGGTCACGCACTCTATGAAGGGCATAAGGATTTCCAAAAGAGAGTTTTACTATTTTTAGAAAGTTAACCAATGAACGGAATTATCAACTTAAGAAAAGAAGCGGGTATGACCTCGCATGATGCGGTATTTAAGCTGCGAAAGATTTTAAAAACCAAGAAAATTGGTCATGGGGGAACCTTGGATCCAGATGTGGTCGGGGTGCTTCCGATTGCTGTGGGCAAGGCGACGCGTTTGGTCGAGTTTATGCAGGAGGAAGGCAAGGTCTACGAGGGGGAGATTACACTAGGCTGCTCAACAACGACAGAGGATGCCAGTGGAGACCTCCTAGAGCGGACGCCAGTGACAGAGCTTTTAGAAGAAGCTCTCATTGATGAAGCGATGGAGTCAATGACTGGTGAGATTCGCCAGATTCCGCCCATGTATTCTGCAGTCAAGGTCAATGGTCGCAAGCTTTATGAGTATGCAAGGGCGGGTCAAGAAGTGGAGCGGCCAGAGCGGCAGGTGACCATCTATAGTTTTGAGCGTACCAGTCCGGTTTCCTATGAAGGTGAACAAGCACGCTTTTGTTTTCGAGTCAAGTGCAGCAAGGGGACCTATGTCCGAACCCTGTCTGTTGATTTGGGAGCCAAGCTTGGCTTTGCCAGTCACATGTCCCAGCTGACACGGACTTCCTCAGCAGGTATGAGCTTAGATGATGCCTTGACCTTGGATGAAATAGCAGAGCGAGTAGCAGTAGATGATTTGTCCTTCCTCCAACCACTCGAATTAGGAATCGGAGATTTAGTGAAGGTTGAGCTTTCTGACGAGCAAGTTGAGGACGTGAGGAACGGCCGTTTTATCAGCTTGATGTCAGAAGAAGCTGAGCTAGCTGGCTTTTATAAGGAGAAGTTAGTAGCCATTTTGGAAAAGCGGGAAGCTGCCTACAAGCCCCGCAAAGTCTTCCTTTAATATCCGCAGTAGAATTGTCAAAAGATTGTTACTCTTTTGTAATATGAAATGTGCGCTTGCATGTTATAATGATTTCATTAAACCTCACAAAAGGACAGCAACTGCACAACTGCTGTCCTTTTGTTTTGCTTTTTCAGATTTTGAAAAACATCCTGTCTTAGAATGGTAAAAATCTTTTTGATTATTTTGCAGTTTAGCACGGAACGGATATTGTAAAAATAGCAAATGCGTAGTAAAATAGAGGAATGATGATAACCAAGAGAATTATAGATGAAAAAGGGATTGATCAGACAGAAGATACGGTCCTTGTTCTAGGCTATTTCGATGGACTGCATAAGGGGCATCAGGCACTCTTTGAGAAAGCGAGAGAGATTGCAACGGAGCAAGGTCTCAAGATTGCAGTACTAACCTTCCCAGAGTCTCCTAAGCTGGCCTTTGTCCGCTATCAGCCTGAACTCATGCTGCATCTGGCTAGTCCTGAAGACCGGATAGCGCAGCTGGAAAGTCTAGGTGTTGACTATCTTTACCTGATTGATTTTACTAGCCATTTTGCGGGGAATACAGCCCGAGACTTTTTTGAGAAGTACGTGTCTCGTTTGCGCGCCAAGGCTGTGGTAGCTGGTTTTGACTATCATTTTGGCTCAGACCGCAAAGAGTCACATGAGCTGAGAGATTATTTTAACGGTAAGATTGTTATCGTTCCTTCGGTTAATCTGGATAATCGGAAAATTTCTTCCACTCGGATTCGGGAGACGATTACTGTCGGAGATATGCTGAAAACTCAAGAATTGCTAGGATACCCTCTTTCTACTCGTGGTATTGTGGTTCATGGTAATGCCAGAGGACGGACGATTGGCTATCCAACAGCCAATCTAGCTCCTTTGGATCGAGTCCTGCTTCCAGGAGATGGCGTTTATGTCGCGGATGTTGAGCACAATGGTCAGCGCTATCGTGGTATGGCTAGTGTTGGGAAAAATGTAACTTTTGACGGTGATGAACTCCGTTTTGAGGTCAATATCTTTGATTTTTCTCAGGATATCTATGGCGATAGCATTCGGATTTTCTGGCTGGATAAGATTCGCGAGATGGTCAAGTTTGATGGTATTGACAGCTTGATTGCTCAGCTGCAGAGTGATGAACGGATCGCTAGAAGTTGGACTGGTTATCGAAATAGTTGAAAAATTTATATTTTCATGACATTCGGCAGTAATTTTCAAAAAAATATAGTCAAGCCAAATAAAATTTAGTATAATAGAGGTAGTTATTATACAGAATTAGAAGAGAAACGCATGATTACATTATTTTTATCGCCGAGTTGTACTTCTTGCCGTAAGGCGCGTGCTTGGCTGCTAAATCATGAAGTGCCCTTTCAGGAACATAATATCATGACGAGCCCTCTGTCAGCTCCCGAATTGCAACACATTCTTTCTCTGACAGAGAACGGTACAGACGACATTATTTCAACTCGCTCAAAAATTTTTCAGAAATTAGATTTGGATGTGGAGGATTTGTCCATTTCAACCTTGATTCAGTTGATTGAGGAAAATCCCAGTCTTTTGCGACGCCCAATTATTTTAGACGGCAAACGGATGCAAATCGGCTTTAACGAGGATGAAATTCGTGCTTTTCTGCCTCGTAGTTATCGTAAGGAAGAGTTAAGATCCGCAACCATGCGGGCAGATATTCAGTAAAGATGAACAAAAATTATAGTTACCCACTAGATTTATCGTGGAGCACTGAAGAGCTTGCTTCGGTGCTCTCTTTTTTTAATGATGTAGAAGCAGCTTATGAGCAGAAAGTCCAAGCGGAAAAGCTCTTGAAGTCCTATGCGGCTTTCAAGCAAGTTGTTCCTAGCAAGGGCCAAGAGAAGCGAATCGGCCGTGAGTTTGAAAACGTCAGCGGTTATTCGCTTTATCGTGCTGTTCAAGAGGCAAAAAGTAAAGGTAAAGGAAGCATTTCTCTTGGAAAATAAATTTCATTTTGCTAAAGAAATCATCTACCAAGCTGGTGCTTTTTTGAGGGAACATCTCTATGATGATTTGGATGTGAGTCAAAAGACCAGTGCCACTGACTTGGTCACCCAGATGGACCGGAGGGTTCAGGATGATTTGGTGGCTAAGATTCTAGCCCGCTATCCGCAGGATGCTATTTTAGCAGAGGAAAATGGACTCCGACATAATATTACTGATGGCAATGTCTGGGTGATCGATCCGATTGACGGAACCACCAACTTTATCACTCAGAAGGCTGATTTTGCTGTTATGATTGCCTATTTTGAAGAGGGCATTGGTCGTTTTGGCTTGATCTATGATGTGACTAGAGACCAGCTCTATCATGGTGGCGGAGACTTTGCTGTCTATTGTAACGACCAAAAACTTCCTGCTTTTGAGGACCGGCCTTTTCAAGATTTTCTCATGGCTTCTAATGCCGGTATGCTGCAAGCCAATGATTGGGGCTTGGCAAACTTGGCTCGGGAATGTTTAGGGGTTCGGGTTTATGGCAGTGCTGGGATTAGCTTTAGCAAGGTACTGTCTGGCGGCCTCTTGGCTTATTTTTCCTACAACTGGCCTTGGGATTATGCGGCGGCTTCGATTATGGCGGAAAAGCTAGGCTTTATCGTCCAGACCTTAGATGGCAGTCAGCTAAATTTCCAGACTCGGCAGCCTGTCATGATGGCGCCTAAGTGCAAACTATCGGCTCTGAAGCCTTATTTAGAAAAGGGGAAGCAGTAGATGGACTTTCCTAAAGGTTTTAAAGAAAAATATGAGCAGATTTTAGGCGCAGAAGTGGCGGACTTTTTTGCGACTTTTGACGAGGAGCCGATTTCGGCCTTTCGCAGCAATCCTCTGAAAGAAGGCCAACAGAATTTCTCAGATGCCATTCCTCAGACAGACTGGGGCTTTTATGGCAAGGTGTCTGGCAAGTCTGCTGAGCATGTGACTGGTCTGGTTTATTCGCAGGAGCCAGCAGCTCAGATGGTGGCTCAGATAGCAGCGCCATCTAAGGGTATGAAGGTCCTAGATTTAGCGGCAGCACCAGGTGGCAAGTCAACTCATCTTTTATCTTTTTTAGATAATACGGGCCTGCTGGTCTCCAATGAAATCAATAGTAAACGCTCTAAAATCTTAGTGGAGAACATTGAGCGCTTTGGTGCTAGAAATGTGCTTGTTACCAATGAATCTGCTGACCGTCTGGCTCAGGTTTTCAGCGGATATTTTGACTTGATTGTTTTAGATGCACCTTGCTCGGGCGAGGGCATGTTTCGTAAGCAGCCGGATGCTACCCAGTATTGGACTCCGGATTATCCAGCCCAATGCGCCCAGCTCCAGCGAGAGATTTTAACAGCTGCTATGAGCATGCTTGCTAAGGATGGTCGTCTGGTTTATTCGACCTGTACTTGGGCTCCTGAGGAAAATGAAGACATTGTTGCTTGGTTATTGGAAGAATTTCCTCTTGAATTGATTGATATTCCTAAGATAAACGGGATGACTGAAGGGATTGGCTTTCCTGAGACAGCTCGGATGTATCCGCATCGCTTCAAAGGTGAAGGTCAGTTTGCAGCTCACTTTCGCTTTACTGGTGAGAATTGTAGCAAGAAGATTAAATCAGGTAAGAATCGTTTGACGAGCGAGCAAAGAAAGCTATGGCAGGACTTTGAGAGCAAGCATTTAAAAAAAGTCTTGACCGGAGACTTGCAGACCTTTGGGGACAATCTTTATTTGTTGCCTTCTGGCCTGCCAGACCTGTCCAAGCTAAAGATTGCTCGTAACGGTTTGCATCTAGGAAGGTTTAAGAAGAATCGCTTTGAGCCTAGCTTTGCCCTAGGCTTGGCTATGAAGCCCAGCGAAGTTCTAAATCGAGTTGAAATAAATAATCAGGACTTCAAGAAATATGTGGCTGGCGAGACGATTGAACTGGCAGAAACGAAGCCAAACGGCTGGTACCAACTAGTCCTTGGCGGAAACGGCCTGGGCTTTGCAAAAGTCACTGGAAAAACCCTGAAAAATTATTTCCCAAAAGGCCTGAGATTTAGATAAAATATTAGGAAAAGCTGGTATTATATGATATAGTTGAAGATGTGAATGTATTGAAAAAAAGCTTCTTTCTGCTAAGTAAGAAATACTAAAGATACTTCCCATCCTCTTGATTTTATTAAAGGAGAAATCTTTTGAACAAATTGAAAAAATTTGCTTTAGCGCTGACAGCTCTGGGCTTAGGACTCACCTTATCAGCTTGTTCATCATGGATTGACCGTGGTGAATCTATGACAGCAGTAGGGTCAACTGCTTTGCAGCCTTTAGTTGAAGCGGCAGCTGATGACTTTGGCTCTAACAACATCGGTAAAACAGTCAATGTTCAGGGTGGTGGATCTGGTACAGGTCTGTCTCAAGTGCAGTCAGGAGCTGTTGAAATCGGGAACTCGGATGTTTTCGCTGAAGAGAAGGAAGGAATCAAAGCGTCTGACTTGGTGGACCATAAGGTCGCTGTGGCTGGTATTGCTGTGATTGTCAATAAAGAAGTTGACGTGGATAATCTAACGTCCGAGCAGCTGCAGAAAATTTTCACTGGTGAAATCACCAACTGGAAAGAGCTGGGCGGTAAGGACTTGGAGATTTCGATTATCAATCGTGCTGCTAGCTCTGGTTCCCGAGCAACCTTTGACAGTGTCATCATGGATGGGAAATCAGCTGTGCAGAGTCAAGAGCAGGATTCCAACGGTATGGTGAAAAATATCGTTTCGCAAACTCCTGGTGCGATTTCTTACCTTGCCTTTGCTTATGTTGATGAGTCTGTAAAAACCTTGAAACTCAACAACTACGAACCAACAGCAGAGAATGTTGCTACCAATAATTGGTCGCTCTGGTCTTATGAGCATATGTATACACTGGGCAAGCCGACTGGTCTGGCAGCTGAGTTTCTGGACTATATGCTGTCAGATGATGTTCAAAAAGGGGTAGTTACCAGCATGGGCTATATCTCAATCAACGATATGAAAGTCAGCAAGGACGCTGATGGGAATGTCACAGCAATAGAAGGAGATTCAAAATGAAAAATGAGGAATTAACCAAAAAGTTGTTATCGCCTTCTAAAAATTCTCGCTTGGAGAAGTTTGGCCGCTATCTGACTTTTGCCTGTCTGTCACTGATTGTGGTGATTGTGGCTATGATTCTAATCTTCGTTGCTCAGAAAGGTCTATCTACTTTCTTTGTCAACGGCGTTAATGTTTTTGATTTTCTTTTTGGTGGTGTCTGGAATCCTTCTGGTAAGGAATTTGGTGCCCTGCCAATGATTTTAGGCTCCTTTATCGTTACCATTCTGTCAGCCCTGATAGCAACTCCCTTTGCGATTGGAGCTGCTGTCTTTATGACAGAGGTTTCTCCAAAAGGAGCAAAGATATTGCAACCGGCTATTGAGCTTTTAGTTGGTATTCCGTCTGTTGTTTATGGATTTATCGGTCTGCAAATCGTGGTTCCTTTTGTCCGTACAGTCTTTGGCGGTACTGGTTTTGGGATTTTGTCTGGTATTTTTGTGCTCTTTGTTATGATTTTGCCGACAGTAACCTTTATGACGACGGACAGTCTGCGTGCTGTGCCACGTCACTATCGTGAAGCTAGTCTGGCTATGGGCGCAACGCGCTGGCAGACCATTTGGCGGGTAACACTCAAGGCTGCTCGCTCAGGTATCTTTACAGCTGTGGTCTTTGGAATGGCACGTGCCTTTGGTGAAGCCCTAGCTATCCAAATGGTCGTTGGGAACTCTGCGGTGATTCCAACCTCTTTGACAACACCAGCAGCTACACTGACCTCTGTCCTGACCATGGGAATCGGAAATACCGTTATGGGAACAGTGGACAATAACGTTCTCTGGTCTTTGGCTCTGGTGCTCTTGATGATGAGCTTAGCCTTTAACAGTGTGATTAAACTAATTACAAAAGAAAGAGGTAAGAAAAACTATGCACGCTAAGAAATTAGATAAATTGGCGACTGGTATTCTCTACACAATAGCGAGTATCATTGTTGCCATCCTTGCCTCTCTTATCCTCTATATCTTAGTTAGAGGTCTTCCGCATGTTTCCTGGTCTTTTTTGACAGGGAAATCCTCTTCTTACCAAGCAGGAGGCGGTATTGGGATTCAGCTATATAATTCCTTCTTTCTGCTAGTGATTACTCTGATTATCTCTGTGCCTCTTTCTATGGGGGCTGGGGTTTATCTGTCAGAATATGCTAAGAAAGGACCAGTGACCAACTTTGTCCGCACCTGTATTGAAATTCTGTCTTCCCTGCCTTCGGTAGTAGTTGGGCTCTTTGGTTATTTGATTTTTGTTGTCCAGTTTGAGTATGGCTTCTCAATCATTTCTGGTGCCTTGGCTCTGACTGTCTTTAATCTGCCACAGATGACTCGCAATGTCGAAGACAGTCTGCGCCATGTCCATCATACCCAGCGTGAAGCTGGTTTGGCCTTGGGAATTTCCCGATGGGAAACGGTCCTGCATGTGGTCATCCCAGAAGCTTTGCCTAGTATTGTGACAGGGATTGTACTAGCTTCCGGTCGTATCTTTGGTGAGGCAGCAGCCTTGATTTATACAGCAGGTCAGTCAGCGCCGGCTCTTGACTGGTCCAACTGGAATATTTTCAGCGTTACCAGCCCTATCTCTATCTTCCGTCAGGCTGAAACCTTGGCTGTCCATATCTGGAAGGTCAACAGTGAAGGAACTATTCCTGATGGCACAGCTGTTTCTGCTGGTTCAGCAGCAGTTCTCCTGATCTTCATTTTGATTTTCAATCTGGGAGCCCGCAAACTGGGCAGCTATCTGCATAAGAAATTAACCTCTGCTTAAAGGAGAAGAAATGACAGAATATAATTGGAATGAAAAACATATCATTACTTTTCCTGAAGAAAAGGTAGCCCTGTCGACCAAGGATTTGCATGTTTACTACGGTAAAAAGGAATCCATCAAGGGCATTGATATGCAGTTTGAAAAAAACAAAATCACTGCTTTGATTGGCCCCTCTGGATCAGGTAAATCAACCTATCTTCGCAGCCTCAACCGCATGAACGATACCATTGATATTGCCAATGTGACTGGAGAGATTCTCTATGAGGGGATTGATGTCAATCGCCCTGAAATCAATGTTTATGAAATGCGCAAGCATATCGGCATGGTTTTCCAGAGACCAAATCCTTTTGCCAAGTCTATCTATCGAAATATCACCTTTGCCCATGAACGGGCTGGTGTCAGAGATAGAAAGGTTTTGGATGAGATTGTGGAGACTTCGCTCAAGCAAGCAGCTCTTTGGGACCAGGTCAAAGATGACTTGCACAAGTCAGCCCTGACTCTCTCTGGCGGTCAGCAGCAGCGGCTCTGCATTGCCCGTGCTATCTCGGTCAAGCCAAACATTCTGCTCATGGATGAGCCAGCGTCAGCCTTGGATCCGATTGCGACCATGCAGCTGGAAGAAACCATGTTCGAACTTAAGAACAACTATACCATTATCATTGTGACCCACAATATGCAGCAGGCTGCCCGTGCTAGTGACTACACTGGATTCTTCTATCTGGGCGACTTGATTGAGTATGATAAGACGGCTAATATTTTCCAAAACGCTAAGCTTCAGTCCACTAATGACTATGTTTCAGGTCATTTTGGTTAAGCAGCTGTCCGTATTCATCACGATTCAACAAGCTTAGTCTTTGGTTGAATGTAAAATAAAATGAAGGAAAAACGTATGACAGAACCTATTTTGCAAGTCAAGGACTTGTCGGTTTATTATAATAAAAAGAAAGCCCTTAATAGCGTTTCACTTGATTTCATGCCAAATGAGATTACGGCTTTGATTGGACCGTCAGGCTCAGGTAAGTCAACCTTGCTCAAGGCTATCAACCGAATGGGCGACCTGAATCCAGAAGTAACAACTACAGGAACGGTCATTTATAACAGTCACAATATCTATGGTCCGAGGACAGATACGGTAGAGCTTCGCAAGGAAATCGGAATGGTCTTCCAGCAGCCCAATCCTTTCCCTATGACCATCTATGAAAATGTGGTCTATGGACTTCGGATTAATGGTGTTAAGGACAAGGCAGTTTTAGACGAAGCAGTAGAGCGCTCCCTTATTGGTGCTTCTATCTGGGACGAGGTCAAGGACCGTCTGCATGATTCCGCTATCGGTCTTTCCGGTGGTCAGCAGCAACGGGTTTGTGTGGCTCGCGTGCTAGCTACTAGTCCTAAGATCATTCTCTTGGACGAGCCGACATCAGCCTTGGATCCAATCTCAGCTGGGAAAATCGAGGAAACCCTCTACAGCCTGAAAGACAAATATACCATGCTTTTGGTCACTCGCTCCATGCAGCAGGCGTCTCGGATTTCTGAAAAGACCGGCTTCTTCCTTGGTGGAGACTTGATTGAATTTAATGAAACCAAGAAGATGTTCCTCAATCCAGCCCATAAAGAGACCGAAGATTACATTACTGGTAAATTCGGATAACAGAAAGGAATCTTATGCTTAGAGTACAATTTGAAGAAGATTTAGAAAAACTTCATAATCAATTCTACGCGATGGGAAACGAAGTCCTATCGCAGATTAACCGGACGGTGCGTGCCTTTGTCACACATGACCGTGAACTGGCTCGTCAGGTCATTGAAGACGACGCTGAAGTCAATGAATACGAAGTCAAACTGGAGAAGAAATCTCTAGAAATCATCGCTTTGCAGCAGCCTGTGTCTCAGGATTTGCGAACCGTTATTACCGTGTTGAAAGCCAGCAGTGATTTGGAACGCATGGGTGACCACGCCGTATCTATCGCCAAAGCTACTGTTCGGATGAAGGGAGAAGTTCGCATCGAGTCTGTAGAAGATGCCATCAGCAAGATGGGTCGCGATGTTAAGAACTTCGTCGAAGAAACCCTGAACGTCTACCTCAATGGAAATGTAGACCAAGCTTATGCCGTAGCAGCGATGGATGAGAAAATCAACCAATACTTTGATGATATTCGCGATCTCGCTACTGAGGAAATCAAACAAAATCCAGAGCTGATTGTGACTGGCCGTGACTACTTCCAAGTTATCTCTTACTTGGAACGAATCGGCGACTATGCCAAGAATATCTGTGAATGGGTTGTTTACTTTGAAACAGGTAAAATTATTGAGTTGTGATGATAAAAAAGGTACGATTTATTTCGTGTCTTTTTTGTATAATCTCAAGTATGGTTAGCATTCTGTTTTGTGTTTTAACTTACAACTAACTATGTTATACTACAAGAGTAGAGTTAAAATTTATATATTTTTATATGGGTACATAATGGAGAATATTTATGAAGAAAAAGATCCTTATAATGATTACTGTTTTGGTCATGTTAGGTTCAGGCGGAATCTATATATACAACAAACTAACCAAACCTAACTTTAGCCCCAAAACAACCAAGCTCTATCAGCGAGGCTTTAGACTTCTGGAAGAGCAACTAGGAACTTATATAAAAGAGCATTACTCAGGGCTTGAAAAGATTGAGTTTTCCCCAATCTACGTTACTGAGGAAGGGTCAACTTTCTCAAATGTCTATATCCGTCCAACTATTTATGATAAGCATGGAAATAAAGCCACTCTTGGCACTAAAGTTAATAATGTGTATCCAAGTAGCTTTGGTATCGTCTCACATATAATTCTTAATTTTGATGGAGGTGGAAATGAAGCTATAGATTTAAAGGACTCAAACGGGAATAACATTGATGTTTCTAACGCGCAACATTTACCTGATGAAGCTAAACTCACAAGAGCTAAAGGGATTGATTTGAATATGGAATTATTAGTTGAATACGGTCAGTTAAAGGATGTTATTAAGGATGAAAAAGGAAGCCCAGAAGCACAGATTATTTACAATGTTAAACTAAGCAAAGAGGAAGGATGATGTGGCGTGAACTAAGCGACAAATACAACTATTTTCTTAGGTAGTTGAGGATAGAAGTTTGCTAAAAATAATGAAAAGATTTTATATGACAATACTAAGGTATTATGCTATTCTATTAGAAAAGAACTATGAAAACGCGTTATAATGGAGGTATATTAGTGAAAAAGAAGATTATTATTGTTTTAACAATTCTATTCATTGTAATTTCAGGCGGAATCTATATATACAACAAACTAACAAAACCTAACTTAGGTCCCAAAACAACCAAGCTCTATCAGCGAGGCTTTCGACTCTTAGAAGAACAATATGGAACCTATTTCAAAGAACACTATAAAGGTATTGAGAAGATTAAATTTTCTCCGATTTATATTGAAGGGGATAATGGTGGTTCTATGCTAAATGCCTATGTACGTCCGACGATTTATGATAAATATGGGAATAAAGCAACATTAGGAACAACAATAGAGAACTACACACCTAATAGCTATGGTTTGCTTACTCATACATTTCTTGATTTTGATGGTTCAGGGCTCACGAAGGCTAGAAGTACAGATGAAAATATTTCTTTATTGGTTGAAGACAGTCAGTTAAAGGATGTTGTTAAGGATGAAAAAGGAAGCCCAGAAGCTGAAATCATTTACAATGTTAAGCTAAGTAAAGAGGAAGAATGATGTGGCTTTGCCCGATCAAGAGGTTCGAAGAATGTAGTTAGATCTTAAGAAAGACGTAAAGAATGAAAGCGAAGTTATTTATAGGATTTGAAATAAAACTTTTTTATGTAAAAGACTCCAGGTATTATAAACAGATAATTGAGAGCGCTTTTATAAAAAATGAATGAAACCAGAAATAATGGTATGACTAGAAATATTATGATATACTATAAATAAAAAATGAAAGCGTTTTCATAAAGGTGTGAGGTAGGTAAACAATGAAGAAAAAAAAATTTGCGATCATTGCAGTTCTTATAGTTTTAATTTCAGGAGGAGTATATTGTATGACAAAATGGATTGAACACAAAAACTCTCCATATAATGTTAGTGATGTTTTAGACGACAAAGGAGTGAAACTTTACAAACGAGGATTTCGTTTGTTGGAAGAACAACTGGCAACTTACATTAAAGAGCACTATTCCGGAGTCACTAAAATAGAATTTTCACCTATACTAGTTCGAGGAGGTGACGGACGATATATGTTTCATGCCAATATTGTTCCTATAGTTTATGATGAATATGGAGATAAGGCGTATTTAGGTAAAAAAATTGGAAATCAAACATTTGCTCATTATGATGATTTTAGTAGTATTAGACTCGATTTTAATGGCTGGGATGAAGAAATCATTGAAATAAGAGTTGGTAGTGAATTTATTGATATATCTGATAGTAAATGTTTACCTGAAAATGTAAAACTTAATTCTGTTAAAGAAATGGATGAAAATATAGAAGCGCTTGTCAATGCTGGTCAACTAAAAGATGTGGTTAAAAGTGAAAAAGGTAGTCAAAAAGCGGAAATTGTCTATAATACAGAAATTAAGAAAGGAGACTATTTGGATTGGCGTTGACAGAATGGCATTGTTTATATTAAATAACACTTAGTAAGGCTAAAAGATGTTAAGGAATCAGATGTAGGAAGTCCGAATGCCGAAATTAGACTACAACTTATAAATTAAAAGAGGGAGTTATTCAGAATGGGGATAATCTTTGATTAAATGGGGAGGTTTCTGTTTATGGATAATATGGCAGAAGTACTCGGCAAAAAATACAATATTGTGATATACTATAAACAGAAAAAATGGATTCGTTTTCATTTAGATATAGAGGTGACAGTTAATGAAGAAAAAACAACTTGCAATTATAGCTGTATTAATTACCTTAGTTTCAGGAGGGGGATACTGTATGACAAAATGGATTGAACATCAAAACTCGCCGTATAATGTTAGTGATGTTTTAGACGATAAAGGAGTAAAACTTTACAAACGCGGATTTCGTTTGTTGGAAGAACAACTAGCAACTTATATCAAAGAACACTATTCAGGAGTTAGTAAAATTGAGTTTTCACCAATTTTTGTGCAAGGTGGGGATGGGCAGACTATGTTCGATGCTAATATCGTTCCCGTAATTTATGACAATCATGGGAATAAGGCTTATTTAGGGCGAAAAGTTGGTAAGCATGGATATGCAAGCTACGGTCTTTTAGGAGATCTACGGTTAGATTTTAATGGTTTTGATGAGGAAGTGATTGAAATTGATGTAGATGGTAAATTTCTTGATATAACGAATTACAAAAGTTTGCCTCCAAAAGCTAAATTAACAATCAACCCCGCAATGGATGAAAATATTGAAGCACTTGTTAAAGATGGACAACTAAAAGATGTGGTTAAAAGTGAAAAAGGCAGCCTAGAAGCAGAAGTTGCCTATAATACAGAAATTAGGAAAGGAAATGAGTGGGAATGGCGTTGAATGATGAACAGGTACAGCAATTGCAAACAAGAGTTCTAAAAATAATTAAAGACCATGATGTTGGTGAAGATTTTTCGTTAAAAAGGGGAGGACAAAAATATGTCTTAATCAACGAAGTCAACGAAACCACCCAAGCCATTGCCGTTGCGCCTCTTAATAAGCAAGGACAACCAGACTACAGTCAAACGACCATCGTGGTAGCTGGAACTCAGGCACCTAACGGAGATATTAATAATCATGTTTTAGAATCTGGATTCAATGCAGTAATGGCAAGAAATCAATTAACAGAACAGACAAAGGACGTTCGAGAATTTTATAATCAATCATTAGCTAGTGCTAAAAAAATGGCTGGCAAAGGACAAGAAGTTGATATCAGTAATATGTCGGGATTTAGTCAAGCGGGACCAGCAGTTGCTAAAGTAGCTGCGGAAATGAAAGTCCGAAAGATTACAAATTTCATGGACTGGGGTGCGTGGAATTCGTTGACAAAAAATACAGCCGACTATAGAGGTATTAGTGATGAAGAATTAGCATATATTAATAAACATTTACATTCATACAGTGATCAAGGGAAAGATTTAACAAGTTGGGATGGTCATGGAGGGAACATTCCGTATGGAAAAGTATTTACTGTAGAGGGAAAACATCATAATGCTGGGTTACCAAAGATTAAAGGTAATAGGCCAGATTTTGAATGGTATGAAAAAAATGGTCTTTTCTGCTCTGGCATGACCGAAAAGCAAGTCAAAAAGATTGCAAAACTTAAAGCAAAAATGTACGAAATAAATGCCGCAACCGCAAATTATGGATTAGACTATGCAAAAAAAATCCTGATCATTATGTCCTTGAGTATTTAAAGGAATATGGAGACTTCGCTCCTGAGCCTTCTAAGCAGGATTTAATCGCTATAAATAGAGAATACATTGATGAATTGCATGCCTCGTTAAGAACCAGTTCTGGCGACAAAACAATTAGTTTAAGAGAGGAACTCGTTCGTACAAGTGCTCAAACTGCTCAGCTTCAAGCTGAGGTCTATGAGCAAGAGATTAAAGATAAGTTAGCAAGTGCAAAATCAAAAGTTGAGGCGCACATCTCAGAACTAAGAAACGCATCTTTTACATTAGCTCACAACCTTTCATCTGGAGAAGTAGAAGATCTCTTGTCTGAACTGACCTTATCCAAAACTTGGAATGGCGGAACAGAAGCCTCTACTCTCGCCTCAGCAAGTGAATATACGACTAAAATGACGGAAATCGCTGGTAATTTAAACAAGGCCGCTGATAATATCGTAGCGATTGATCAAAAAGGCGCCCAGATTTTCACAAAAAAATAGGAGGAAACGCATGATTGAACCAAATACAGAAGATCGAGCTGAAGCCGAACGTATAAAAAAAGAATATTTAAAGATTCAGGAACGTATTGCTATTCGTGGTTTAATTTCAGCTAAAATAGCTGTCCTTCTTGAAGAAAGTCAAGCTTTGCAGAGTTGGCTAGATAGTCAAGCAGATACTATGAAAACTTTTGCCTCTACTCAAGTACCTGCTGACTTATCTGGAGCTTTCACAGGTGGAGCAGCAGATTCAATCAAGGAGGTACTAGGCGCTGTTCCTAAGCCTAGTTTGACCAGCCCTATCTTATAGGAGGCTTTATGGATATTCAGAAAAAGATTGATCGTCTTGATGACGATCACATAGCTTTTCGAAAGAAAGTTAGTGAGTATGAATGGGATTACCAAGATATGAGACGAGAGGCTAAAAATGTTTCAGAGGAAATGAGCGAATGGATATTTTCTTTTTGTTGCAATAGTCCTGATACCGTGCCCTCATATGAATTAAGACAAATAGAAGAAAATAGAGAAATTTTTGACAGAAAAATTCAGCGTTATGAAGAACGGCTAAACAAAACTTATCACGAAGAAAATCGAATCTATAATAAAAAATTAGAGGAACTTGAGAAAGAAAAGAAGAACTCTTGACCTTTCTTCCATTTTCATAAACTACATAGACAGGTTATTCCCCTGTCTTTTTGTTTGCATTTATTCTGCAACGAAATCTTTTAAATATGATACAATAATAACAGATTATAAGCGGATAAGGATAGCAGAGTAATCTTGCTTCGTTGTTCGCTAGATGAGGAGAAGCTGATGCAAGCAGTTAAACATTTTATTGAAACATTTGTTCCTGAGCACTATGATCTCTTTTTGGATCTGAATCGTGCCGACAAGACTTTTTCAGGCAACGTGACCATTACTGGGGAAGCTAAGACGAGTAAGATTTCCCTACATCAAAAAGATTTAACAGTTGAAGCTGTAGAGGTGGCTGGCCAAGCTCGTCCTTTCACTCTTGATAAGGACAATGAAGCTCTTTATATCGAGCTGGAAGCAGCTGGGCCTGTAGTGATGACAATAACTTATACTGGTAAGATTACGGATAATATGACGGGAATTTACCCATCCTACTACACGGTAGATGGTGTGAAAAAAGAGATTATTTCTACGCAGTTTGAGAGCCATTTTGCCCGCGAAGCCTTTCCGAGTGTGGATGAGCCAGAGGCTAAGGCAACTTTTGATTTGGCTTTGAAATTTGACCAAGAAGAGGGTGAGTTGGCTCTGTCTAATATGCCAGAAATTGATGTTGAAAACCGCAAAGCGACTGGCGTTTGGAAGTTTGAAACGACTCCACGTATGTCTTCCTATCTCTTGGCTTTTGCTGCAGGTGATATGCAAGGAATTACTGCTAAAACCAAGAATGGAACCTTGGTAGGAGTCTATGCGACCAAGGCCCACCCAGCCAGCAATCTAGAGTTTGCTTTGGACATTGCGGTTCGCTGTATCGAATTTTATGAAGAATACTATGGAGTCAAGTATCCTATTCCTCAGTCACTTCATGTGGCCCTGCCAGACTTTTCTGCTGGTGCTATGGAAAATTGGGGTTTGGTGACCTATCGGGAAATTTATCTGCTGGTGGATGAAAATTCAACAGCTCTGAGCCGTCAGACAGTTGCCTTGGTTGTTGCACACGAACTAGCCCACCAATGGTTCGGAAATCTAGTGACCATGAAGTGGTGGGACGACCTCTGGCTCAATGAAAGCTTTGCCAATATGATGGAGTATGTCTCAGTTGATGCGATTGAGCCTAGCTGGAAGATTTTTGAAGATTTCCAGACCAGTGGAGCTCCTTATGCCCTCAAGCGTGACGCGACAGATGGCGTCCAGTCGGTCCATGTAGAGGTCAAGCATCCTGATGAAATCAATACTCTTTTTGATGGAGCGATTGTCTATGCCAAGGGTAGTCGTCTTATGCACATGCTGCGCCGTTGGCTGGGAGATGATGCCTTCCGTAAGGGGCTAGGTGCCTACTTTGAGAAGCACCAGTATGGCAATACCATCGGTCGTGATCTTTGGGACGCTCTTTCTCAAGCTTCTGGCCGTGATGTAGCTGCCTTTATGGATGCTTGGCTGGAGCAGCCGGGTTATCCAGTTGTCACTGCTAAGGTCGAAAATGACTGCTTGATTTTGACCCAGAAGCAGTTCTTCATTGGGGAGCACGAAGACAAAGGTCGTCTCTGGCCAGTGCCTCTTAACAGTAACTGGCAAGGACTTCCTGATACTCTGACGACAGAAAGACTGGAAATTCCTAATTATGCAGCCCTGGCAGCGCAAAATGACGGGGCCCTGCGTCTCAATACAGAAAACACTGCCCACTATATTACAGATTATCAGGGTGAGTTGCTGGATGCTCTTCTGAATAATCTTAGCTCTTTGGACAATATCAGCAAGCTGCAAATCGTGCAAGAGCGCCGACTTCTGGCAGAGTCAGGTATGATTTCCTATGCGGATCTGCTGCCAGTTATCAGCAAGTTGGCAAACGAAACTTCTTATATGGTGGTTTCAGCTGTTTCCCAAGTGCTAGAAGGATTGAACCGCTTTGTGGATGAGGGCAGTCAGACTGAAGAAGATTACAAAGCCCTGCTGAAAGTACTTAGTCAAAGTAATTTCGACCGTCTTGGTTTTGAAAAACAGGAGGGAGAGAGCGATGAAGATGAGATGGTTCGTCAGCTAATTGTGGGTAATATGATTAAGGCTGACGATGAGACAGCTAAAGCTCAAGCAAGCCAGATTTTTGACCGCTATCGTGATAATTTGGAAAAACTCCCTGCTGCTATTCGTTTGCAGGTATTGGTCAACCAAATCAAGCATCATGAAAGCAAGGAGCTGACTAAGCTTTATCTGGACCTCTATGTCGCTTCAAATGATGGAAGCTTCAAAAATGCTCTTTCTACAGCCCTTTCTTATACGAAGAACAAGGAAACCTTGGATGAACTGTTAGCGACTTGGAAGGATAAATTTACTGTGAAACCGCAGGATTTGTCAGCTTGGTATGCCCGTTTCCTCAGCCAAGATTTTACTCAAGAAGCAGTGTGGACTTGGGCGCGTGAAAATTGGGACTGGATCAAGGCAGCACTAGGTGGCGACATGAGCTTTGATAGCTTTGTCATTAGCCCAGCAGTGGTCTTCAAGACAGAGAAGAGATTGGCAGAGTACAAAGCCTTCTTTGAACCGCAGTTGGACGATATGGCGATTAGCCGAAACATCAGCATGGGAATCAAGGAAATCGCTGCGCGTGTTGAACTGGTTAAGCGTGAGAAAGAAGCAGTGGAAAAAGCAATTCGAGCTGCGATCTGATGGATTTAATTAAATTGACTAGAAAGTCTGAGATAGTAGCCTATCTCAGGCTTTTTCTTTATCATTTTGAGTATTTAAACATTGCTAATATGCCTTTGCTTTGATAAAATAGAAAAGTATGTGAAATAAACAGGAAACTGTTTAAAGGAGAAATGGAGTTTATAATGGAAAAGAAAATAGTCTATGGCTTCCGCAAGAGCCGCCTTTCTAAGGGCTTGTGCGGAGCTGTTTTGGGTGCGGCTTTGTTGGTAGCTGCCGGATCAGTTCAAGCAGAGGAAAAGGTATCTTCAGCAGCAGGACAGTCTGCCCTTTCTGAAGCTACTCTTTCGCCAACCGAAGCGTCCCAGCCAACTGTTGCGCCTGCTCAGTCAGAGCCAGTTAATCAAGACAAGCTTCCCTTGGAGGTTTCTCATGCAGAAATTGACCAAGCTTTGGCAGAGGCCGGGAAAGCAGGAGTTCAGCTAAAGCAGGAGCCGACTGTTGATTTAGGAACAGCTAGAGATCCAGAAGAAGCTGCTAGTAAACGGGAGACAGCCCTAACAGATTATGCGACCCAAGTCAAGGAAATACGTGAAACCACAGCAGCTTATCAAGAGCAACTGAAGACTTATGAGAAAGAACTCAGTCAGAAAGAGTCTGCCAATCAAGCCTTGAAAGACCAATATGACAAGGCTCTGGCTTACCATGCACAAGAGTCCAGTCGTATTCAAGCTGAAAATGCTCAGCTACAGGCGGACTATGAGCAGAAACGGGCTGCTTATCAAGCAGAATTGAACCGTATAGTAAAAATCAATCAAGAGAAAGAAACCTCCTATCAAGCAGCTTTAGCTGCCTATCAAGAGGAGCGTTCACGGATTTTACAAGAAAATGCTCAAGCAAAAGCAGACTACCAAACTGCTATGGAGAGCTATGCTACAGAGCTGAAAGCTACTCAGGAGAAGAATGCAGAAGCAAAGCGTCGCTATGAAGCAAAGCTTGCTCAGGTCTCAGATCACAATGAAGCTGCTCAAGCTGAAAATGCAGCCATTGCAGAACGAAATCAGGCAGCTGAAAAAGGCTATCAGGAAGCAGTCAAGCAGTATGAAGCTGAAGTATCCAGACTGGCTCAGGTTAAGGCAGAAAAAGAAGCCGTTTATCAAGCTGCCTTGGCTGATTATGAGAAAGAGTTGGCTAGAGTTCATAAAGATAATGCCGAGCTAGAACAGCAGTATCAGTCAGAATTGACGACTTACCAACAGGAAGTAGAACGCATTCAAAGAGCCAATCAAGCAGCAAAACAATCTTATGAGACGGTCTTGGCTAAAATCCAAGAGCAGAATAAAGAGATTGAGGCGCAAAATCTAGCTATTCAGAAGAAAAATGCAGCCTTAAAGGAGCAGTATCAGGCTGATTTAGCCGCTTATCAAGAGCGATTGGCTGAGATTCGACAAAAAAATCAAGCGGCAGAGAAAGACTATGAGAGCAAATTAGTTGCTTATCAAAAGAATCGGTCTGAAATCGAGGCGGCCAATGATGCCAAAGCGAGAGATCATCAAGCAGCTTTGACTGCCTATCAATCTGAACTTGAGCGTGTCCAAGCTGAAAATAATAAGCGGCAAACTGCCTATGAGACAGAAAAAGCAGAAGTAACAGCCCGTAATGCTGCCATTCAAGCTGAAAATGCCCAGATTCGTCAGCAAAATCAGGAAAAACAAGAGCTTTATAAAAATCAATTATCTCAATATGAGCAGGATGTGGCTCGAATCACTGAAAGCAACCAGAAAAATCGAGAAGCATATGAGAAAGCCTTACTTACCTATCAGGAGGCGACTGCTCGGATTGAAACGGAAAACAAGAATAAATTAGCTGCTTATCAGGCTGACTTAGCGACCTACCAAGCAAATCTTGCAAGGATTGAAGCAGAAAATCAAAGACTAAAAGAAGATTATGAGGCAAACCTTGCTTCTATTTCAGCACAGAACGCAGTGATTGAGCAGGAAAATGCAAACATTGAGGAAAAAAATGCCCGCCTGAAATCTGACTATGATAAGCTCTTGGAAGAATATAAGAAGGCAAAAGCTGCCTATGATAAAGCCAAAACTAAGTATGATGTAGCTCTTGTAACTTTTGAGAGAGAGTTGCAGGAAGCTGAAGCTAAGAAAAATGAAGAAGGCTATCTCAGTAAGGTTGAAAGCCAGCCTTTTGTTTTCAAATCTGAGCCCCAGGCTGTCTTGACGCTTGATCCGTCTATTAGAACCTATACCAATGATGAGCTGACTGATGAGGTGCGTTCTTGGGGAATGGATCAACAAGGAATAACTGCTTTGACCAGTGTTTTAAAAGGGAAAGAGCATCAGACTAAAGTCATTTTGCAAAAAGATGTGCCTCTGGTAGCTACTTATACCAATATCAAAAATTCCAGTATTCAGGGCAAGAAAATCGCTAAAGTTGTCTACACTTATACTCTGAAAGAATCAACGAAGAGTCAGGATAAGCTGCCAGTTTTCTTAGTTAAGGATCCGACCTTGACTGTCTGGACCTTGGATTTTCATGGCCATTCTCGGGTCAATGTTCAAGCTGAGTTTTTCGATGAGGCTGGAGAAAAGCTTGATATGACAGGTTCGCTTGTCAGCTTCTCGTCTTTAAATACGAACAAAGTTGCGATTGAATATATCAAGAATTTTAATGGTGAATATATTCCTATTACAGGCTCTGCCATTAATGTTCACCCAGATACTAGTGTTCACGCTGATATTTCAATTAACTTTGAGCGGGAAGGCTCTCGCTTTGAGTATAACAAATGGGACTCGCCGAACAGTCCCTATAACTGGTATGGCGCTATCGTAGGTAAGGCACAGGGAGATGTCATTTCCTTTGATATTGGTTCAAGAAATCGGGGTTCTGCTTGGTTTGTATTTAACTCTGATATTAAAGCCAAAGGTGTTCCAATGAAGCCTGTTGCTCCGACAGAAGTTGCTCAACCTCAGGAACCGGCTTATGAGGAAGTCAAGGCCTTGCAGCCTCTTCCGAGTCAGCCAGTCTATCAACCTTTGCCAGAAGAGCCAGCTCAGCCAGCCTATCAAGAACTTCCTAGCCAGCCGACAGAAACTCAGCCTCTTGCTCTTCCAAGTCGGCCTGAGGAACTAGTAGCTCTACCGGAAAGAGATTTGGAAGTTTTACCGCAAGAGCCGACTTATAAGGCTGAGCCGCTTCAACCGCAGGCGCCAGCTTATCAGGAGTTGCCAGACGAACCTAGCGCCCCTTCTTTATTGAAAGAGCTGGATGCAATTGAAGAGCCGACCTATGAGAAGGAGCAGTCCTTGCTGAGTCTTCCGCAAGCTCCGGTTGAAGAAGCGCTGCCACAGGAACCACAGCTCCCATCTTATTTGAAGGAACCAGAGAAACCTCAAAAAGATCCTGAAGTAAGCACGGGTGAGGCTCCGAAACCGCCTGTTTATGAAGAAGAAATTGCTTTAGAGGAGCTGTCTCAGGAGCCAAGCTATCTGCAGGAACCACAGCTTCCTCAAGAACCAGTTCTTCAGCCTGAACCCCAGTCACCTATCAGAGAAAGTGACTTGCCTTTGATTGCTGAGCCTGACAAGCCGAACTATAAAGAGCTTCCTCAAAAGCCGGCTGAACCTAGCTATCAAGCTTTGCCAAGCCGTCCGCAAGCGCCGACTCAAACTTATCACTATAACCAGCTTTTTATCCAGTTAAAAGTCAGAGAAGAGTTGGAGGATGAGTCCAAGAAGAATATTCATCAACAAGAGGTTAGCCAGGGAAGTTTTGCTGTCCTTAATCTGGTAACGGATGCTTTGCCTGCTTATCGCCTGCCAATTCATTCTTTCGTATTGGAAGATCGCCTGCCGGAAGGTTTTGAATTAGATCTAGAAGCTACTAGAGCGAAAAGTTCTGGTTACGAGGTTTCTTATGACCCGAGCACCAGAGTCTTGACTTTTGTTGCTGCACCAGGTCTGCTTGAACGCTACAATGCTGACTTGAATTCTGCGACCGAGACCCTAGCTCCAGCAGCAGTCGGTCGACTCTTGTATTCAGGCAGAACTTATACCAATCATTTCAGCTTGCTGATTAATAATCAATACCGGATAGAATCCAATCAGGTTAGTGTTTCGACACCTCCTGCAGAGATTACTGTTCAAACAGCGCAAAAATTTGAGCCTCTTTCAAACCAGACTTTGCAGCATCAAAGATCTGCAAGTAAGCAACCAAGCAACATGCAGCTATCTGTCAGCTACCAAACCAGTCAAGGTCAATTGCCTAAAACTGGAAGCAGTTCGAGCTCTCTTCTCACTTATCTTGGCTTTGCGGCCTTGCTAGCTTCAGCCGGCTTCCGTCTTTCTAAGAAAAAGTCATAAAAAGATAAACAGCTCCTGCATCCAGAGATTTTGAACATGATAAATTTAGACTGAGACAATTTTGTCCCAGTCTTTTTTGCTGCGGATTTTTGGGGCAAATGTTTGATAGATGTATCAAGTGTTTTAGATAGGCAAGTATTTTAAGATGAACGTAAATCGTGTTATAATAGCCATGTCAAAGAATTTTTACCTACAATAATCACTAATGTTAAAGAATTTCATCTAGCCAAACAACTAAAAAATAAGTATGATGAGGAGGAAAAGATAATGTTAGGAAAACAATTGAAGTTTATACGGGAGCAAAGAGGCTATAGCCAAGCTCAGATTGCAGAATCATTAGGAACGACTCGGCAGACCATCTCGAACTGGGAAAATGATAAGACGATTCTAGATAGTGCAAGTCTTATTCGTCTAGCCGATTTTTACCAGATTTCATTAGATGAGCTATGTGGTCGAAAAGCTTTATCTATCTCCAAAGATTCGAGCATAAAATCAATGATTTTGACAAATGCCTGTACACTTTGGACTTGCTTTGTTTCCTCTCTCGGATAGCTCTATTGATTTTCCTGCTAACTTTTTAGTTATTTAGAATATTAGGAGGAAAACAATGTTTTACTATTTTTATTTATCTCTCGCAATTCTATTTGAAATTGCCGCCACAAGTCTTTTAAAACTATCTCAAGGTTTTTCGAAACTATTTTTCGGTTGCCTTGCTTTGATGTTTTATGGCTTGTGCTTTTTCTTTTTATCTCTATCTTTAAAGGGCATTCAGTTAAATCTAGCTTACGCTATTTGGTCTGCAATAGGTCTAGTAGGGACAACGATATTATCTATTCTGCTTTGGCACGAAAAAGTAACAGCTGTAAGCCTTTTAGGGATAAGTCTAGTTATTGTCGGACTTGTTTTATTGAACTTATCACAAAAGACTCACTAGAGAATGGAGAATTATATGTTTGATAATTATTTTAAAAATAAAAAGGTTGTAATTATTGGTGCAAGTGGTAGTTTGGGAAGAGTCTATACACGGGCTTTTCATCAAGCAGGTGCTAGGTTATATCTATTAGGAAGAGATATAGAGAAGTTAAAGATGTTTGTGCAAGAATTTTCGTCTTTTATTCCAATAAGCTCAGTGGATATTACAAGTGAAGAGTCTCTAAAAAATGTAGTATCAGAGATACAAGAGTGGTCGGAATGTATAGATATTGTTATCAATGCAACTGGTTTTGATGTAAGAAAATCTTTGTCAGCGCATTCCCTTGAGGACATAGATCAGACACTATTGATCAATTTATCTGGCGCCATTCTGATTAGCAAGATTTTTCTGCCCTTATTAGCAAATGAAAAAGGTGCTACAATTGTGCATTCTGGCGGTTTTGCAGATGGGCGGCTCGCTTTCCCTTACTATAGCGTAGATGTGGCTAGTCGTGCAGGGATTTTTTCTTTTATTGAATCAATGAATCGCGAATTAAAGCAGGAGCAGAAAAAGGTGTATTTAACCTATTTTTGTCCCAATGCTGCGGACACACCCTCAGAAAAGCCTTACCATCCTGTTTGGAAGGAAATGGGAATTAAGATTTCAACTACAGACGAAGTTTGCCTAGCTTTGCTAAAAGGTATTAAGTCTCATCAAAGAGTCATCCTAATGGGACGAGGGGCATCTTTGTTTGCTAAACTCAATCTTCTGTCTTCAAGATTAGCTGATTTTCTTTTATTAGATAAATATAGCCGTATATTGAAAAAGCACTTTTCATAAACCATTTTCCCTATCTTTCAGCCTTTTTTAAGAAAAAATTCAGTCCTGTTTAAGTAAAAATCTATATGATAATGCTATTCAAGTGAAAGGATGTGTATAGGATGACTTGTAAGCTGCATTAGCTTCTTGTTTGATAGAAACAGATAGAAAAATTTACAAAAGAAAGAAGGAACGTATTAAATGGATATGGAAAAAATGATTGTTGTAGAAAAAAGTACTAAATGGTGGCTGACGGTTGCGACGGGTGGTGCTCTAGCAGTCGGACTTCTAGGTGGCTATGGTCTTGCGACAGCTATTCACGGAACAAACAATCAGCAATCAGCTATTCAACAGCCAGCTGCTATGCCTGGAGCACCGGAGCAGGGTCAGAATGGCCAGGATGCAGGAAATGGAATGCCGCCACAAGCTGGTCAGAATGGTCAAAATGGTGGACCGGGTAATGGCATGCAGCCGCAGGATGGTGGACCGGGTAATGGCATGCAGCCGCAGGATGGTGGTCCAGGACAGAACGGTCAAGACCAAGGAATGCCGCCTCAAGACGGCCAGCAGTCTGACAATGACAAGAGCAAGAATTCTTCTGCTCAGCAAAATGACAACGGGAAGAAAAACAAGAAAAAGTCTTCAACGAACACAAATGAACAATCGGACAAGAACAATAATAAGTCGACAAAAGAAAATAAAACGTCGCAGTCGTAGAAAAAACTTACTGATTTTGACCCAAGTCATGATATAATAAGAATAGCAAATAAAACAAAAACCAAAAGACATAATCTTGGAAAGTTTTATTGGAGGAAAGAAAAATGATTAAAATTCTATTGGTAGAAGATGACCTTGGACTGTCAAACTCAGTTTTTGATTTTTTAGATGATTTTGCAGATGTAATGCAGGTTTTTGATGGTGAAGAAGGTCTATATGAAGCAGAAAGCGGTGTTTATGACCTCATCTTACTGGATCTCATGTTGCCTGAAAAGGATGGTTTCCAAGTGCTGAAAGATCTCCGAGCAAAAGGGGTTACAACCCCTGTTCTCATCATGACAGCTAAGGAAAGCTTGGATGACAAAGGACATGGCTTTGAGCTCGGCGCTGACGACTATCTGACAAAACCTTTCTATTTGGAAGAACTGAAAATGCGGATCCAAGCGCTCTTGAAACGCGCTGGTAAATTCAACGAGAATACTCTTTCTTATGGTGATGTGACTGTCAACCTATCTACAAATTCAACCACGAAGGCGGGTAAAGATGTAGAGTTGCTTGGTAAAGAGTTCGACCTCTTGGTTTATTTCCTGCAAAATCAAAATGTAATCTTGCCTAAGACTCAAATTTTTGACCGTCTGTGGGGCTTTGACAGTGATACCACTGTTTCCGTTGTCGAAGTGTACGTTTCAAAGATTCGTAAAAAACTGAAAGGAACGGCATTTGCGAAAAACCTACATACTCTTCGTAGTGTCGGCTACATTTTAAAAGATGCTGAATAAAATCAAGAAGACCTTTTATGCGGATGATTTCTCTTATTTCATTCGCTATTTTGGGTTGTTTACATTAATCTTCTCAGCCATGACCTTGATTATTATTCAGGTTATGCGCTCCAGCCTTTATACGTCAGTTGATGAAAATCTGAGGAATCTGAGTAATGATCCTAGTTCGGTAGCTGATTTGGCCTATCGGACGACAGGTCAGCAGTCTGATCCGAGCAATAAGGTCAACACTAAAAGTCCTAAAAGCAGTAAAGAGCCAGATGGTGATTCAGATGAAGAGCCTAAGCCTAACAATCTAACTACGCCAAATGTCAGCTCTAATACCTTTGCCCTGCTTTTGGATGATGATTATAAAAATATTTCCACCAGCAAGAGCGATGGTTTTCTGGACTTTAATTCATTAGAGTTTAACAAGTCCTATCTGAATCAAATCAAGGAGATTGTGTTTGGCAACAGCTTTGGTCAGACAGAAAGCTATCGGGCTTATCTCTTTGATATTGATCCTAAAAATGAGTACCCTGATATCAAGTACGCTGTGGTCATGACTAGTATCAGCCAGCTGGAGCAGACCAGCAGCAAGCATGAGCAACTGATTGCCATGGTTATGGTCAGCTTTTGGGGAATTTCCCTGATTGCCAGTATTTATCTGGCTCGGATGAGTGTCAAGCCTCTGCTGGAAAGTATCCAGAAGCAGAAGGCTTTCGTGGAAAATGCCAGTCACGAGCTACGGACTCCTCTGGCAGTATTGCAGAGCCGCTTAGAGACGCTCTTTCGTAAGCCTGAAGCTACAATTATGCAGAGCAGTGAAAATATTGCTTCTAGCTTGGATGAAGTACGGAATATGCGCTTGCTGACGACCAATCTGCTCAATCTGGCCCGTCGCGATGATGGCATCAAGCCTCAATATGGTGAAGTTGAACCAGAATTTTTTGATACGACCTTTGCTAATTACTGCATTATCGCAAGGGAGAATAAAAAAGCCTTTCATTCAGAAAATATGATCAAGCACCCTATTGTGACCGATCAAATTTTTCTCAAACAGCTGATGACCATTCTATTTGACAACGCTATAAAGTATACAGATGATGATGGCGTAATCAGTGTCATGGCTACTTCGACAGATCGCTACCTTATTTTCCGAGTGGCGGACAATGGTCCTGGTATCAGCGATGAAGATAAGAAGAAGATTTTTGATCGCTTTTATCGGGTGGATAAGGCTCGGACCCGTCAGAAAGGTGGCTTTGGTCTGGGACTTTCTCTAGCCAAGCAGATTGTCGATGCTTTCAAGGGCTCTATTTATGTCAAGGACAACAAACCAAAAGGTACGGTCTTTGAAGTTAAACTGCTACTGAAAGAAACGAAAAAGCGTTCTGTAAAATAGCGGGAGAGGCCTAATATGAACATTTTGGTTTATGGTGCTGGCACAATTGGTTTGACATACGCTTGGTTACTGTCTAATCAACATCAAGTTACTGTCTTAGTTAGAGAGCATAAGCTGTCGACTTTAGAGCAAGGCTTCACACTTTCTATTAAAGATTTAAGAAAAGATGATCAGGTCTATAAAGAACATCACTTCCAGCCGCCTCTGGTGACGAGTATTGCTCAAGACTATGACCTGATTCTCTTAACGGTAAATAGTTTGCAACTAGAGCAGGCATTGAATCATTTGGCGGATATAAAGGAAAAAGCTCATTTACTTATTTTACAGAATAACTGGAATATCAACTCCAAGATTCCTTCTTATTTGAACAGAAAGCAGGTGTCGTTAGCTTTTCCTTCTTCTGTTGGAGGAGGGCGAAAGAGTGATGGTCGGATCCAAGCTATCATTTTCAAAGAAGCTACGTTACTTGATGATGATTCTTACACAGCAGAGTTGTCTCCTATCTTCACAGCTAGTGGTATAGGCATTGATGCTATGCCTGACTTGGCTTCTTGGATGAAGGTTCACTGCCTTCAGGAGGCAGTAATGGCAGGTGCAGTTGCAGAAGCGGGGACTTTTGATGCACTCTTGAAAGATAAAAAAGCAATTCGAAAGATGATTTGCGCTTGGCGAGAAGGTTTAGAACTCTGTCAGCGATATGGCATTCCTAAACATCGTTATAAACCTACTAAATATCTATCCCTGCCCCTATTTCTCTTGGTTCCAGTAATGAAGTTCATGTTGAGTCAGCCTTTGGTTGCCGAAATGGTCACAAATCACATGCATTCAGGCTATGCCGAATGGGTTGATCAATATTTTGAAATCAAAAGAAGTGCTGAGAAAGAAAGCATTCCCATGCCTCAATGGAATTCGTATAGCGACTTCATTGAACATTTTTTGAAAAACAATTCTTAGCAGGCCTTGAGGCTTGCTTTTTATCTGCTTTTATTTACTTTTTTAAAAATTTAATATAAGTTTTGCCCAAAATAGGGTATAATAATAAACAAGAAAGAATGAGGTGAAATTATGGCATCAAAAATGTTACATACTTGTTTGCGTGTGGAGAATTTGGAAGCGTCTATCGCTTTTTATGCAGAGGCTTTTGGTTTTAAGGAGCTTCGTCGCAAGGATTTTCCGGATTATCAGTTTACTATCGTTTATCTAGGTTTGGAAGGTGATGATTATGAGCTGGAACTGACCTATAACTATGACCATGGTCCTTATGTGATTGGGGACGGTTTTGCTCACGTGGCACTTAGCACGCCAGACTTGGAAGGTCTGCACGCTGAGCACAAGGCTAAAGGCTATGAAGTGACAGATCCAAAGGGTCTTCCTGGTAACCCGCCTAATTATTATTTTGTAAAAGATCCTGATGGCTACAAGGTGGAAGTCATTCGTGAGAAGAGTCTCTAACATCTAGCTGCAGTTAATTTTGCAAGATAAATGATGATTTTTATTCATTTAGGACAGGTGTATGAAAAGACAAAATAACAAGAAACACGGTAAGAAAACACTCATTGTTCTTAGCTTACTAGGTTTGACTTTTGTTGCTGCTCTATTTCTGGGTGCTGTAAAAATTTACGCTATTTTCCAAGAAAAGGAACTGCAAGAGAAAGTTAGTGTGTTGATTGCTCAAGAAGAGACCTACCACGCTGAAAAAACTGAAAAGCAGAGCAAGATGATTGGCAGCCACTATGTGGAGTCCTTCTATCCTCTGCTAGATGGTCAGGTTATGGCAAGCGTCAAGGAGCAGATGGACGCTGATAGCCAGACGATTAAGGATAATCAGAAGAAGGACGATAAGATTGAGGAATTGACCTTCTACTATGCTGAGGAAAAAGAAACGAGCCTGAAGGATGTCAAAGAAGTACTGGTGCATCGCAAGGACTATCATGTTAAAGAGATGAAAATCAGTAAAGGAGAAGAGCGGGAAGTTGCTGACAGCTATCTCGGTCCAGACGACAGCCCTTTCACTCTGGATAAGCTCTTTCAGGATCCTGATGCAGCTAAGGAAATCTTCATCAACGAAATATCCAGCCAGCTGACCTTTAGACAGGCCGATGAGGCGGTGCAGACGGAAATTCTCAACACCCTCAATGGAACGGAGTTGGGTCAGTGGTCCTTCCGTTATGAGTACAGCCATTTTTCTATTAAGCTGAGTAAGGAAGTGCAAGGCTTAACCAGCATTGACGTTCCTTTGTCTAGCTTCTATGACCAGATTAATGCGGACTATCTGACTGGCGATGACTTGGCTGCTTATCAGAATTTTGAAGCTAAGAAGCATGTGAAAATGGTTGCTCTGACCTTTGATGACGGTCCAGATCCTAAGACAACACCGCAGGCTCTGGATATCCTTAAGAAATACGGTGCCAAGGCGACCTTCTTTATGGTTGGGCAAAACATTGCTGGTAATGAAGCGATTGTCAAGCGAGTGCACAATGAAGGTCATCAGATTGGGATTCATACATGGGACCATCCAGTCTTAACCAAACTACCTCTGGAGTCAGCCAAAAAAGAAATCCTTGATACCCAGACCGCTATTAACAATGTCATAGGCATCAAGCCAATGATTACGCGGCCTCCTTATGGAGCTATTAATACTACAATCCAAAATTCGGTTGACCAGTCCTTTATCATGTGGAATGTGGACAGCCTAGACTGGAAGACACGCAATACTAAAGCTATTATGCAAGAGATTGCTAAAACTCAGCCAGGTTCGATTATCCTCATGCATGATATTCACCAGACCAGTATTGACGCCCTACCAAGTGTCCTCGAGTATCTGAAGAGTAACGGCTATACTTTGGTAACGGTCGATGAGCTGCTGGAAGGCCAAATAGAGCCGCATCGTATTTATTACGGCAGAGACTAAGACGGTCCTTGGGGTTAGATGTTTGAAATCGTTGTTGGCAATGAGTAAAAGCAAAAAGCTTTGGAAACATTAGATTTCCAAAGCTTTTTCAGTTTAACTCGTTACATAAAGTTCTTGATTTTTTAATAGAATTTCACGAACGGAAGCGTATTTTTTCAATGTTTTCAGCTCTTCAGGATGGCTGATGAGGGTGATGACATAGCCTTCCTTGCCCATGCGGCCGGTTCGTCCAGAGCGGTGGGTATAGGTTTCTAAATCGCGCGGAAGCTCATAATTGACGACGCATTCTAGGGAGTCAATATCAATGCCGCGAGCAACTAGGTCAGTGGCTAGCAGGAGAGTAATCTGGTGCTCTTTGAACTTATCCAAAATCACCTTGCGGAACTTAACGTTGACATCGCTGGCCAGAGAAACCGCGTTGGCTTCACGATACTGGAGTTTTTCCTCAGCGCTTCCTAAGTCTGACAGAGCGTTGAAAAAGACTAGTCCGCGGAAATCTTCAACATTGGATAATTTGCGGAGCAAGTCCACCTTATCACGTTTTTCGACTTGCATGTAAAAGTGCTGGATGTTGTCCAAAACTTGGTCGTCAATGCTGATTTCTAGAGTATTTTCAGTAATCTTATCGTGGTCGAACTTAGCGGTGGCGCTCATATATATCAGCTGGTGGTTACGAGGCGCATAGTGGGTGATTTTATCTACAAAGTGATACTGAGAATCGCTGAGCAGCTGGTCAAATTCGTCCAAAATGATGGTTTCGACATTCATCATCTTGATTTTCTTGAGCTTGATTAATTCGAAAATTCGTCCAGGCGTTCCGATGATAATTTCTGGGCCTTTCTTAAGACGCTCAATCTGTCGCTTCTGGCTGGAGCCGGAGAGCAGAAGCTGGGCTGTCAGCCCTAAAGGCTCCGCCCAAGTCTTACAGACCTCAAATATTTGTCCAGACAACTCGGTGTTAGGAGCTAAAATCAAGAGCTGTTGGGCTTTTTTAGGTGTCAGCCTGAGCAGACTGGGAAAGAGATAGGCCAGAGTTTTACCAGTACCAGTCGGACTGATTCCCAGCACCGTATCGCCTGCAGAAATAGGCTCAAACATCTTCTCTTGAATAGCCGTCAAATCTTCAAAGCCCAGTTTAGCCAGCTGATTTTGCCAGCTCGGGGGAAATTGTTCCTTAATCATCATCAACCTCAAATCTAATGCCAGCGTCCTTGCGCATGCCAAATAAGCTTTCATGAACAGCCGCCGCCGCATCCAACCATTTCTCGTAAGCCGCATCCTGTCCGCCCTTGAGCACTCGCGCGAAAGCTTGAGCCTCTTCCAGCATGGTGTGGGGAGCACGCTTGATAGGTAGCACCTCCTCTTGGCCGTCCAGATTTTGGAAAATAGCAGAGCTGATAAATTCAATCCCGTCTAAAGTCAGAGTTCCCTGATCTGTGTAAATCTCTGCAGGCAGATTGCTGTTTATATTTTTACCGGCCTGAATCTGAACTTGAAAATCTGGATAGATGAGACAGCCAGCTCCATTTAAATCAATCGTATTAGCTAGCTGCTGGGCGCTGTAGCGAGCGAAGCGGGGATGGCTAAAAAGTCTGATAGCCGCATAGACTGGATAGACACCCAAGTCCATCAAAGCGCCGCCGGAAAACTTAGCTGAGAAAACGTTGGGTTGCTCTCCTGCAAGCAGAGCTTGCATTTTAGAAGAATACTTGGCATAGGTGAAGTTGGCTCCCAAGACGGTCTTGTCCTTGAGAAAATCACTGATCGTATCAAAGGCCTGCTCATGATAGTTGCGGGCAGCTTCAAAGAGATAGACTTGATGCTCGTCAGCCAGCTTGACCAATTCCCGCCATTCTTTGGGTCGAGAGACCGCCGGCTTTTCGACAATAACATGTTTACGAGCCAGAATAGCTACCTTGGCATGATTGAAATGCAGGCTGTTGGGACTGGCGATATAAACGACATCGATATCAGATGACAGAAAGTCCAGCATTTCAGTATAGACGGCTGTATTTTCATAGTTTTGCACAAAGCGCTCAGCAGAAGCCAGAGTCCGAGAGTAAACAGCTGCCAGCTGATAGTCGCCTGTTGAGTGAGCAGCCTTGATGAACTCATGAGAAATAGAACCTGTTCCGATGATTCCAAGTTTGAGCATAAAAACCTCCTTTTTTCTATTTTTAAGCATGTACTTTTTTTATTTTAGCTCTTTCATTATAACATGAATTGCGGTAAAATAGATAAGATAACAAGAGATGGAGCTTATAATGCAAAATAGACCTATTATTATTGGTGTAACTGGTGGTTCCGGAGGCGGAAAGACCAGTGTTTCTCGAGCAATTTTGGCTAATTTTCCAAACGAAAATATTGCCATGATTGAGCATGACTCCTACTATAAGGATCAGACGCATCTGACTTTTGAGGAGCGGGTGAAGACCAACTATGACCATCCTTTTGCCTTTGATACGGACCTGATGATTGAGCAAATCAAAGAGCTCTTGGCTGGTCGGCCAGTGGATATTCCCACTTACGACTATACGGAGCATACCCGCAGCAAAAAAACCTATCGTCAGGAGCCTCAGGATGTGTTCATCGTTGAGGGGATTTTGGTCTTAGAGGACCAGCGTCTGCGGGATTTGATGGATATTAAGATTTTTGTGGACACAGATGATGATGTTCGGATTATACGCCGGATTAAGCGGGACATGGAAGAGCGTGGCCGCAGTTTGGATAGCGTTATTGAGCAGTATTTGGGTGTCGTTAAGCCTATGTACCATCAGTTCATCGAGCCAACCAAGCGCTATGCGGATGTCATCATTCCAGAGGGAGCTTCTAATAAGGTGGCTATTGACCTGATTACGACCAAGATTGAAAAAATCCTTAAGGAAGCCAGAGAAGGCTAGGACAGGCAGCTTTTTAGTTCTGTCATTTGAGGAAATAAATAGTTGTCAATCTGGTGAATCGCAGTAGCTGCAAGATTTTTGAAATGTAATTTAGCAAGGGGAAGTGGACGGACTGAAATCCATGATTTTCGGAGTCTGGTCACTCCCTTATTTTGTGGGTGGTTTATGAAACAATTTGTAAAAAGAGAGTTTCACTCTCGTTCAAAATTTTTTGCCTGCCTCTTGACCTTTTGTGCAGGATTTATTGACGCCTATACCTTCATTGAGAGGGGAGGCACCTTGGTGGCAGGACAGACGGGAAATGTCGTTTTCCTTTCGGTTGAGCTTATCAATCAAGAGACAAGAGGAATTGAAGTAAAATTGGCAACTATGCTGGCCTTTATGCTGGGTATTTTTCTGATGACCGTTTTTCAGCATCATTTTGAGCATTCTTGGCGCAGGCTGTCCAGTGTTTTTCCCTTGATATTGACGACAGTTATCGCTGGATTTTTACCAGCAAATGTCCCCCATCTCTATATCGTGCCGCCACTGGCTTTCTGCATGGGTCTGGTCGCGACGGCTTTTGGCGAGGTGGACGGTATTGTCTATAACAACTCCTTTATGACGGGGAATATCAAGAAAACCATGGTAGCTTTTGGTAGCTATGCTCGAAACAAGAAAGGGAAAGATTTGAAAGAAGGCCTTTTCTTTGTTGCTCTATTGGCAAGCTTTGTAGTCGGAGCCATCATCTCTACCTATCTGATTCAATTTTACCTCCTGAAGACCATCTGGCTTGTTTCCCTGATTCTAACAGCTTTTCTCCTTTTCTGAGGCATTCAGTATATGAGGAGATGAGTGTGTATATTTTCTTAGAAACGAAGTGTCTTAAGAAGTGATATTGTGAAATTATAGAAAGTATTAGAAATATAAGAAAAAATGATGAAAAAAAGCAAAATAGCGACTCTATTAATTATAGCGCTAATTGTTACTCTGATTATTGGAGTAACAATTATGACACTTCAAAATAAAAATTTGTTTACACATGAAACTAATCAGGAGAAAAAGGAAGAGCAAGATCCGCGTAAAAACAACTTGCTTATCTCAAAAGGCATGAAGAAGAGTTGACCGACTTTGTTAAAGCTTTGAATTCTAAGGTTGAAAGTGTTCAGTTTAATTGGGACAGTATGAAGGTCGAAGACATAGGGAATGGCACCTCACAAGGCGGTGGATATATTTTGACCTTGGATGGTAGAATAAATAATAACAAAGACACTGAATTTACATTAGGAATCCCTTTAAACTACGATTCAAATGAAGTTCCTGATAAGCTAGTTATTTATGAAATGCAGCCGATAAGAATTTTGGAAGGGAATGTGTGGGATATTTATGAGTAACAGTAATTTAAAGAGTTTTGACAATCTTTATGCAGATTTGGCGCAATCAGCCAATTTCTAATTTAACTAGAATACTTTTCAAAAGTATTTTTTTAATGCATTCATGATATAATAATAGTAACTTCTATTCTTAAGGAGGACAAATGGTGAAAAAAAGAAAAATAGCTACTCTATCAATCGTAGCGCTAACCACTACTCTAGTTATTGGAGGGACAATCATGACAGTTCAAAATAAAAATTTGTTTACAGACGGAACCAAGCAGGAGAGAAAGGAAGAGCAAGATCCGCATGAAAAGCAATTGGATTATTTGAAAGAGCATGAGGAGGAAATTATAGAGTTTGTAAAGTCTAAAAATCCAAAGATTGAATCAGTTCAGCTTATTTGGGATAGTTTAATTGTTGAAGAGATAGGGAATGGGACTCCTCAAGGAGCGGGTTTTAATCTATCGTTGAAAGGAACTTTCAATCATATAAAAGATTCTGATTTTACAGTAGATTTTCCGCTAGAAAATGAGAATGCTATCCCTTCGATAGATTTAATTGGAATGCTAAATCCACCTAGTGTATTAAAAAATGGAGGATGGGACAAATATGAGTAATAATAATTTAAAAACATTTGATAATTTTTATGGAGATTTAGCGCGGTCAGTCAATTTCTAATTTAACGAGAATACTTTTCAAAAGTATTTTTTAATGCATTCATGATAGAATAATAGTAACTTATTATTATGCACAAGGAGGCTAGAAGATGAAACAAAAACAAATAGCGATTCTATCTGTGGCAGCAGTAATAGCTTCTCTGGTCATAGGAGGGACAATTATGACACTTCAAAATAAAAATTTGTTTACACATGGAACTAAGCAGGAGAAAAAGGAAGAGCAAGATCCGCATGAAAAACAGCTTGCTTATCTTAAAAAGCATGAAGAAGAGATTAAGGAGTTTGTGAAATCTCAAAATTCAAAGATAGAATCAGTTCAAATTGATTGGAATCAAACGCGCTGGGAAGAAGTTGGAAATGGAACCCCACAAGGCGGAGGGGAAGTTGTGAGTATATTTGGTGAATTTAATAATTTAAAAGATTCAGACTGGAATGTTCTAATAGAAATCAAAGATGGAAAAGTTGATTTAGAAAGCATGGGTATCAGCAATGGTATAAGATTAGGAGGTGAGCTTTTTAAGTAACAGCAATTTAAAAACATTTGATAATTTATGTGAAGATTTAGCGCAGTCAGCCAATTTCTAATTTGATGAGAATACTTTTCAAAAGTATTTTTTTAATGCATTCATGATATAATAATAGTAACTTCTATTCACAAGGAGGACAAATGGTGAAAAAAGGCAAAATAGCTACTCTATCAATCGTAGCGCTAACCGCTACTCTAGTTATTGGAGGAACAATTATGACACTTCAAAATAAAAATTTGTTTATACATGGAACTAAGCAGGAGAAAAAGAAAGAGCAAGACCCACATGAAAAACAGCTGGCTTATCTTAAGAAGCATGAAGAAGAGATTAAGGAGTTTGTAAAATCTCAAAATTCAAAGATAGAATCTGTTCAGATAGATTGGAATGAAACCATGTGGGAAGAAGTTGGAAATGGAACACCGCAAGGAGGAGGTGAGGTTGTAATAGTTGGAGGAGGCTTCAATAACATAGAGGGATCAACATGGCAGGTTATGTTTAGAATTAAAAATGAGCAAATTGCTTTTGATACTATGATGCAAGGAAGCCCATTGCGAGTAGGAGGTAGAATTTTTGAGTAATAGTAATTTAAAAAACTTTGATAATTTTTATGCAGATTTAGCTCAATCTGCTTACCATGGAAGACCAATTAGATTCCCCTATGAGTCTCAATTGAAAGATAATCAAAAAATATTAGATAATGGTGGCTCTCTAGAATTTGATTTCTCAAATGATGCTTATGTAAGGGATGAAGATGGGAAGGTAACAGAAGTCACCCCTGGAGGTAAGAAACTCGATAATGATGGCAAAGTTTACTTGCAGCCAGATCCAGATTTGCATGTTGAAAAGGGATTAGATTTACCCTTTGTGGATGATAATGATAAGAAAATTGCTGATTATAAAGAGAAAGCAGGTTTAGGCCCTTACCAGAAAGGTCGTTTAACTAATGAGAGAGTTGGCTTTAATGCATATTTTCTAACAGATACACCGACTTTGGGCAAGGATACAAAGCATACTTATATGGCTATTCGAGGCAGTGATGGTTTTAATATTAAGAGATTTAAGAAAGAAGGAATTAAGCCTTTAAATCTGAATGACTGGCTTGTTAATGATGCTAATTTTGCTTTATTTGATTCGCATATACCTCAGGCTAGACTAGCAACGGAGGGAATGAAAGCCACCATTGCAGAAATGAGCGAGAAAGCTCCCAATGCTACGATGGATCTTACAGCCCACTCGCTGGGGACTATGGTGACAGTTCAAGGAATAGCTAATCTGAGCCAACAAGAATTTGATAAAATTGGAAAGGTCGTTCTTTTCGATGGACCGGATACTACCGATAGTTTGAAAAAAATGGGAGTTGATGATGATAGGATTAAAGCGATTAGCGCAAAACTTGAATACTATGTCAATCCCTTTGATATTGTTAGTATGCTCAATCGTGAAAATACAATCTATAATTTAGAGAAACCTGGAGAAAAGCCAACTCGTAAGGAATTGGGAACAGCTCATATAGTTGTGCCTCTTCATTATACTCGCTTTGACTTTATGTCTGATAGTGCTCATGATTTTGGTGTTTTTCAGGCAGACGGCAAGGGGGGATTTTTAGTCGCTTCAGAAGATTTTCATCCAGAACTTCTGAGAGCAGGGGAGAAGCTTGCGAGATTAGAAGCGAAATTTTTAGATTTGCTTCGTATGCAAGGTTTGACTGATGATGAGGCGATAAAATTCATGAATGCTGTTGTTGACGTTTCTTCTTTTGGAACAGCAAATTTTGCGCGTGCAGGTATTTCTACATCTGCTTTCTATGAATTTAAGCGGGATTATCAAGCAATCATTGATGAAGCACGTAGAGAGTCGATGAAGTGGGACAAGAAGATGATTCCAAGCTATCAGAAACAGCTTGGAAATGGCAATCTTACAGGTGAAGAGAGAATTTTAGTTCGTGCTCGTCTCCTTCAGACCGCAGCTCAGTTGGCTATCTTTGAAATAGAAGATAAAGTTAAGCATGTCAAAACCTTATTGTCGGATGCCAAGGAATCTGTCCAAAAGATAATTAATGACGCAAGAACAGAGGCATTCGGTCTTGCTACTTATTTGAGCGACTCAGAAGTGGAGAGTTTATTGATTGATTTCGATATAAAGCACTACTGGGACGATTCGGTTGAAACAAATACAAACACATCCGCAAAAGGATTCCTGACAGAGATTGAACAGTTGGGAACGACTTTGGTCAGAGCAAGTGGAGATTTTGCAGCAGTCGATACTCAGCAAGCTGAGGATTTCAATAATCTCTTAGCAGATGTGAAAGGATCATGGAGGGTTATTGAAAATGCTTATACCAAATGATGATGCGCTCGTAACTAGAGTGGAGTTAGAGAGACAGTTTAAAGAAAAGATGAAGGAGCAGGAGAGGCAGGCTATCAAGGCTTTGATAGTGGCCAAAGAGCTGCTTATCCTTGCAAAAGGATTAGATCTGGCAGCTCAGCTACAGGCGGCGGCTTTGGATATGAAAAATTATGCTTCTACTAACTATGTCAATGATATTAAGGGTGGATTTGAAGGGAAGGCAGCGCAAGCTGCTGAAACTCATCTAACTCAGACGATGCAGATGCCTTCTTTGGATAGCCCGATTAAGGGATAGGAGGTGAGGCAATGCTGGATAAAAAGAAGCTTCAGGAACTGGAAGATGAACATGCTCTAAAAATGCGTGAGTTTGAGCGAGTAGAGACAGACTTAGATACATACTACTATAAGTTTGACAGAGAGACGAACAAACTCTTAGAGGCAATTTCTTATGCATGTAGAGAGGTTCCTTTGACAGCGGCTCAACCTTATATTTTTCAAATAGAGGATAATCTGGAACAATACCATCAGCAATACAAAAAGCGCATAGACGATGTTCTAGAAGCTCGCTATCAGGAGAACAGACGCTTTCAGAATAAGCTGGATGAAGTGAGTAAATAAACTATGCTACGATTCCTGAAAAAATAGAAGAAGCAAAGTTACCTCACTTCCTTTTTCTCGTATTTACAGTTTAAATCCCCAAAAATAATCCAGCATATTAAAAATTTTCAGAAAATATCGACTTTTTCTTGACAGGTTTATGATACTGTGTTAGAATACTAAACAATAAGAAACCATCTCAAGAAGGAGTTAGTCAAACATGAAGTCAACCCAATCTTCAAACTTTGCTTTGTTGTTGCGTTACTCGGGCTAGTGCAAAAGCATTAGTCCTGTTTGGCTTACCAAGCGGGAGTAAATCAACATCTCGCTTGTTCTTCAAGTGAGATGTTTTTTATTTCACCTATCTTACCTCAAACTCTGATGAGGAAGAAATGGTTTCTAAAGGAGCGACGGGAGTGGGAGTTTATCTTGATTTTTCTGAAATCAATTTGTCTCAGACCGTCTCAGTCATTGAACACGACCTAGAAGTTTGGAAAGAATTTTTCCTAATTGGTCTATGTATCTTAGAAAAGGAGTTGTCTATGACACGCAAAGTTGAGTTTTTTGATACCAGCCTCCGGGATGGCGAGCAGACACCAGGAGTGAATTTCTCTATCAAGGAGAAGGTGGCAATTGCCAAGCAGTTAGAGAAGTGGGGGATTTCAGTCATTGAAGCTGGTTTTCCTGCTGCGAGTCCAGATTCTTTTGCTGCGGTGCACGAGATTGCTAAAGTCATTACAAAAGCTTCTGTTACTGGTCTGGCGCGTTCGGTCAAATCCGATATTGATGCCTGCTATGAAGCGCTCAAGGATGCCAAGCATCCACAGATTCATGTCTTCATTGCGACCAGTCCTATTCACAGAGAGTTCAAGCTGAAAAAGTCCAAGGAAGAGATTTTAGAAGCTGTGAAAGAGCATGTCTCCTACGCGCGCTCCAAGTTTGATATAGTCGAGTTTTCACCAGAGGATGCGACACGAACAGAGCTGGATTTCCTTTTTCAGGTGGTACAAACAGCGGTTGATGCAGGTGCGACTTATATCAATATTCCAGACACAGTCGGCTTTACCACGCCAGAAGAGTTTGCAAATATTTTCGACTACCTAGTGGCAAATGTGACTTCTGATCATAAGGTGGTATTTGGTGTTCATTGCCATGATGACCTTGGCATGGCAACGGCCAATACTTTGACGGCTATCAAGCACGGTGCTGGTCGTGTTCAGGGGACTATCAATGGAATCGGTGAACGGGCTGGAAATGTAGCACTGGAAGAAGTAGCAGTTGCCTTAGAGATTCGTCAGGACTATTATCAGGTTGAGTCGGATATCGTCCTTAATGAAACCATCAACACTTCTGAGCTGGTGTCCCGCTTCTCAGGTATTCCAGTGCCTAAGAACAAGGCAGTCGTTGGTGGCAATGCCTTCTCTCATGAGTCCGGTATCCATCAGGATGGTGTTCTTAAGAATCCACTGACCTATGAAATCATCACACCTGAGCTGGTTGGAGTCAAGAGCAATTCACTGCCGCTTGGCAAGCTGTCTGGTCGCCATGCCTTTGTCGAAAAACTTAAAGAACTAGCTCTGGACTTTGCAGAATCTGAAATCAATGATCTCTTTGCTAAGTTTAAGGTCTTGGCTGATAAGAAAAATGAAGTCACAGACGCTGACATTCGGGCTCTGATTGCCGGAACGACTGTCGAAAATCCTGAAGGCTTCCACTTTGATGATCTACAGTTGACGACCAATGACGACCATACCATCACAGCGGATGTGCAGCTGGTTAATGGCGACGGCGAGACGGTCAGCTGTGTAGCAGAAGGTAAGGGAAGTGTCGAAGCTATCTTTAATGCCATTGACCAATTCTTTAACCAGTCTGTTCAGCTTTTGTCTTATAACATCGAGGCGGTAACGGATGGTATTGACTCTCAGGCTCGCGTCTTGGTAGCTGTTGAAAATACGGATACAGATACAATTTTCAACTCCTCTGGTATTGACTTTGATGTTCTTAAGGCCAGCGCCATTGCCTATATCCATGCCAATACCTTTGTGCAAAAGGAAAATGCTGGTGAAATCGGCCATCAGGTATCCTACCGCGATCTGCCTGCAAATAATTAGAAGGAAGCGACTATGACAAAAGAAATTGTAGCTCTGGCGGGTGATGGTATCGGACCAGAAATCATGGAAGCGGGTCTTCAAGTGCTGGCTGCTGTTGCGGACAAGTTCGGCTTTACTTATCATGTCACGGAGAAGGCTTTTGGGGGGGCTGGTATTGATGCGGAAGGTCATCCTCTCCCTCAGTCAACTCTGGTAGCAGCCAAGGAGGCGGATGCTATTCTCCTAGCAGCTATCGGTAGTCCCCAGTATGATAATGCCCCAGTTCGGCCGGAGCAAGGTTTGCTCGCTCTGCGTAAGGGGCTTGAACTCTATGCCAATATCCGTCCAGTTAAGATTTTTGATGCTCTTAAGCATTTGTCTCCTTTGAAAGCAGAGCGAATTGCTGGTGTGGATTTCGTGGTCGTGCGCGAGCTGACTGGTGGGATTTACTTTGGTGAGCATATTTTGGAGGATAAATCTGCTCGTGATATTAACGACTACAGCTATGAAGAGGTGGAACGAATTGTCCGTAAAGCCTTTGATATTGCGCGTGCTCGCAGAAAGCGCGTGACCAGTATTGACAAGCAAAATGTGCTAGCGACATCCAAACTCTGGCGTAGAGTAGCAGATGAGGTGGCCAAGGATTATCCAGATGTGACCTTGGAGCACCAGCTGGTGGACAGCGCTGCGATGCTCATGATTGCCAATCCTGCTAAGTTTGACGTTGTGGTAACGGAAAATCTCTTCGGCGATATTCTCTCAGACGAGTCCAGTGTCTTGTCAGGGACGCTGGGAGTTATGCCATCGGCCAGTCATTCGGCTGCAGGACCCAGTCTTTACGAGCCTATCCATGGTTCAGCTCCTGATATTGCAGGGCAAGGTATTGCCAACCCTATCAGTATGATCCTTTCTGTAGCCATGATGCTGCGGGATAGTTTTGCAGAGTTTGAAGCTGCAGAAGCTATTGAAGCAGCAGTGGAGAAGACTTTGGCTCAAGGGATTTTAACCCGAGATCTGGGCGGTCAGGCGACAACAGCTCAAATGACGGAGTCAATTATTAATAATTTATGAAATGGATATTAACAGGTATTTGCCTACTTTGGAACCTTATCGTTTTCCTGCTTTATGGCTGGGATAAGCGTAAGGCTAAGAAAAATCACTACCGCATTCCAGAGAAGACTTTGCTCTTGTCAGCATTGGCAGCCGGAGGTTTGGGCGCTTTATTAGGCGGTCGACTCTTTCACCACAAGACCAGAAAATGGTATTTCTGGCTGGCTTGGATTTGCGGAATAATAGTGGAAATTGGAATTTTATATTACATATGGAGAAGCTAGTATGGCTGGAAAATCGATTTTTGATAAGCTGTGGGAAAGGCATCTGATAACTGGTGAAGAAGGCCAGCCCCAGCTTATGTATGTGGATCAGCATTATATTCATGAAGTGACCAGCCCTCAGGCTTTTCAGGGCCTTCGAGATGCAGGTCGCAAAGTTAGACGGCCGGATTTAACCTTTGGAACCTTTGACCATAATGTTCCTACGGTCAATATCTATGATATTCGGGATGTGATTTCCAAGGCTCAGATTGATAAACTTTCTGAGAATGTCAAGGATTTTGGCATTGAACACGCGGCTCACGGATCGGAACTGCAGGGGATTGTCCATATGGTTGGACCGGAAACGGGCAAGACTCAGCCGGGCAAATTCATCGTCTGCGGTGACAGTCACACGGCTACTCACGGAGCTTTTGGAGCTATTGCTTTTGGAATTGGTACTTCGGAGGTGGAGCACGTTTTTGCCACGCAGACCATTTGGCAAGTCAAGCCTAAGAAAATGCTGGTCAAATTTACTGGGGTGCCACCTAAAGGTGTCTATTCCAAGGACTTTATCCTCGCTCTGATTGCCCGATATGGTGTGGCCGCTGGTGTTGGTCATGTGGTCGAGTATGCTGGTGATGCGATTGATCATCTGACCATGGAAGAGCGCATGACCATCTGCAATATGTCCATTGAGTTTGGCTCTAAGATGGGCATTATGAATCCCGACCAGAAGACTTATGATTACGTTAAAGGGCGGCCGGACGCTCCCAAGGACTTTGAAGCAGCGGTAGCTGATTGGAAGACTTTGGTCAGTGATCCTGATGCCGTCTATGATAAGGTCATTGAGATTGATGTTTCCACGCTTGCACCAATGGTGACTTGGGGAACCAATCCTTCTATGGGAGTAGAGTTCGGTGCAGCTTTCCCAGAAATCCGCGACATGAACGACGAGCGCGCCTACAATTACATGGACCTCGCCCCGGGTAAGAAAGCAGAAGATATTGACCTAGGTTATATCTTTATCGGCTCATGCACTAATGCCAGACTCAGTGACTTGCAGCTGGCTGCTAAGTTTGTCGCTGGTAAGCACATTGCTCCCAATCTGACAGCTATCGTCGTACCAGGCTCTCGTCCGGTCAAGAGGGCTGCTGAAAAGATGGGACTGGATAAGATTTTCATGGATGCAGGCTTTGAGTGGCGCGATCCCGGCTGCTCTATGTGCCTGGGAATGAATCCAGACAAGGTGCCAGACGGAGTTCACTGTGCCTCGACCAGTAATCGGAACTTTGAGGATCGGCAGGGATTTGGAGCTAAGACTCATCTTTGCAGTCCAGCCATGGCAGCAGCGGCAGCCATTGCCGGGCGCTTTGTAGACGTCCGCCAGCTACCGGAGGTCCAGTAAGGAAGGTTTATGGAAAAATTTACAATTTACACGGGGACAACAGTCCCCCTCATGAACGATAATATTGACACGGACCAAATTTTGCCCAAGCAGTTTCTCAAGTTGATTGATAAAAAAGGTTTTGGCAAGTACCTCATGTACGCATGGCGCTATCTAGACAATCAGTACACGGAAGATCCTGATTTTGTCTTTAATAGACCGGAGTACCGCAAGGCAACTATTCTGATTACAGGGGATAATTTCGGGGCTGGTTCCTCTCGGGAGCACGCTGCCTGGGCCTTGGCTGACTATGGCTTCAAGGTAGTCATTGCTGGATCTTTCGGAGATATTCACTACAATAATGAGCTTAACAACGGTATGCTGCCTATCGTCCAGCCGCTAGAAGTACGGCAAGCCTTGGCGAATCTGAAGCCGACAGATGAAGTGACGGTGGATTTGGAGCAGCAGAAGATTTTTTCGCCGGTTGGAGAATTCTCCTTTGACATTGATGGAGAATGGAAGCACAAGCTCCTCAACGGTCTAGATGACATTGGCATTACACTGCAGTATGAGGATTTGATTGCAGAATATGAAAAAAATCGTCCATCTTATTGGCAGTAACCTTATTTTTTCTATATTGAGAAAATTCTGAAAAAACCTTGTCTCCGATAAAAATATATGGTAAAATAAATCTTAATTTAATAGAAAAGGAAGAAACTTATGACAAAACACATTCAATGGAACGGACAGCTTTCACAAGAAGGTTATGATATCTTGAAAGGCGATGGTGGCTGTATCGTTTGCCCGACCAAGGTGGGTTACATCATCATGACCAGCGATAAAGCTGGCTTGGAGCGTAAGTTCGAAGCTAAGGCTCGTAACCGTAATAAGCCAGGTGTTGTCCTCTGTGGCAGTATGGATGAGCTCCGTGCTTTGGCTCAGCTAAATCCGGAAATTGAAGCTTTTTATCAAAAGCATTGGGATGAAGACATCCTCTTGGGCTGTATCCTTCCATGGAAGCCAGAAGCTTTTGAAAAGCTCAAGGCCTTTGGCGACGGTCGGGAAGAGCTGATGACAGATGTTCGTGGCACTAGCTGTTTTGTTATTAAGTTTGGTAAGGCGGGCGAGCAGCTGGCAGCTAAGCTTTGGGAAGAAGGCAAGATGGTCTATGCTTCCTCAGCCAACCCATCTGGTAAAGGAAACCGCGGCAAGGTAGAAGGAATTGGCGAGCGCATCGAAAATGCTGTTGATTTGGTTATTGAAGCAGACGACTATGTAGCCTCTATCCAGCCAGACAAGACCATTGAAACTCGCTACGAGCAAGGTGTTATGGTCTCTATGGTAGACAAGGATGGAAAACTGATTCCAGAACAAGGTGGGCAACGTTCCATCTCACCAGCACCAGTGGTCATCCGCAAAGGCTTGGACATCGACAAAATCATGATGCACCTGTCTGATACCTTTAACTCATGGGATTACCGTCAGGGTGAATATTACTAATATAAAAAAGAAGCTCAGTGTAAGAAGGGGATTTCCTGTTTATACTGGGCTTTTTTGTTTATAATCTTTATTCAGTTTAAAATTATTTCCAAATAGAACAAAATGCTTGACAGATATAATTCTAGATGTTACAATTTAAAAACGATTCGATATAGAAATAAATTGGAGGGAGTATGAAAGACAGTCATTTGGTAGCCTATCATATTCGTTTGTTGAATGGGCGGATTTTTCAAAAGTTACTGAATCAGGATCCTGAAGCCCTTTATCGGAGTGAACAGGGCAAGATTCTCACAGTTTTATGGAATAGTGAAACGGGCTGTGCGACGGCCACAGATATTGCGCTGGCGACAGGACTGGCCAATAATACGCTGACGACTATGCTGAAAAAGTTGGAAGAACAGGGGTTGGTGACCTTTAGTCAGTGTGGTTTAGACAAGCGAAAAAAATATGTCAAGTTGACGGAGCAAGGTTGGTCCCAGAAAGAAGTTGGCCATCGTATCAGTCAAAAATTGGATGCTATTTTTTATAAAGGTTTCTCAGAGGAAGAAATTCGCCAGTTTGAAAGTTATCAGGAACGCATCTTAGCGAATTTAAAAGAAAAAGAGGCATAAATCATGTCAAAACAAGTTGAAAATGCACAAAATTTATACATTCATGCCATTCAAGATGGGCGCGTTGCCGAGGCTCAAGCTCAGTCTGTAGGGGATACCTACATTCAACACTCAACAGGTGTGCCAGATGGGAAAGAAGGGTTTGCGGCTTTCTTTGCAAATTTCTTTGAGCGCCATCCCGAGCGTGAGATGAAGATTGTTCGCACCATTGAAGACGGCAATCTAGTCTTCGTCCATGTTCATCAATATCTCAATGGCGGGGAAGCTCAATGGGTGACGACTGATACTTTCCGTGCGGATGAGAATGGCCGTATCGTGGAGCATTGGGATGTCATTGACTACTATCGTGTTCCAGAAAATGGACAGTTAGACCAGATCTTTGGAGATTTTGAAATCAAGGATTTGGACAAGACAGTAGCAAATAAAAAAACCGTTCGTCGTTTCTTGACAGAAATTTTCCAAAATGGGGAGCTAGAGCAGTGGAGTGATTATGTGGCAGAAGATTTGATTCAGCATAATCATGAGATTGGCCAAGGAAGTCAGGCTTATAAAAACTATGTAGCTGAGCACGATCTTACTTTTGACTTTGTTTTCCAGCTTTTGGGTCAAGGGAACTATGTGGTTAGCTATGGGCAGACTCAGATAGATGGGGTGGCTTATGCCCAGTATGACATCTTCCGTTTGGAGAATGGATTAATTGTGGAGCATTGGGACAATAAAGAAGTCATGCCTAAGGTAGAAGACTTAACTAATCGAGGGAAGTTTTAAATTGAGGACAAAGAATGATTGAATATAAAAATGTAGCGCTAGGCTATACAGAAAAGGATGTCTTGAGAGATGTCAACTTACAGATTGAGGATGGTGAATTTATGGTTTTAGTAGGTCCTTCTGGGTCCGGTAAGACAACCATGCTCAAGATGATCAACCGTCTTTTAGAGCCAACAGATGGAAACATCTATATGGATGGCAAGCGCATCAAAGACTATGATGAGCGGGAGCTGCGCCTTTCTACAGGCTATGTCTTACAAGCGATTGCCCTCTTTCCAAATCTAACGGTGGCTGAAAATATCGCTCTCATTCCTGAAATGAAAGGATGGAGCAAGGCAGATATTCAGCAGAAGACTGATGAATTGTTGGAGCTAGTAGGCTTGCCTGCTGATGACTATGCCCAGCGTATGCCGAGCGAGCTGTCTGGTGGTGAGCAGCAGCGGGTGGGTATTGTCCGTGCCATTATCGCCCAACCCAAAATCCTGCTGATGGACGAGCCTTTTTCTGCTCTTGATGCTATCTCGCGAAAGCAATTGCAGAGCTTGACCAAGAGTATCCATGACCAGTTTGGGATGACGACAATCTTTGTGACTCATGATACGGACGAGGCCTTGAAATTGGGGAATCGGATTGCTGTTCTGCAGGAAGGAGAGATTCGTCAAGTGGCGACACCTGAGGAAATCTTATCTGCACCTGCGACCAGCTTTGTAGCAGATTTGTTTGGAGGTGTTCAACATGGCTAATTTGTTTTCTACCTTTCAGGAGCGCTTTGGCGAATGGTTGGCAGCCTTAGGGCAACATCTCCAGCTGTCTCTTCTGACCTTATTAGTGGCGATCTTCTTGACCATTCCGCTCGCTATCTATCTTCATAGTCACAAAAAGACAGCCAATTGGGTGCTGCAAATTGCAGGAATCTTTCAAACCATTCCTTCAATGGCCTTGCTGGGACTCTTTATCCCCCTTATGGGGATTGGTACACTACCAGCACTGACTGCTCTGGTGATTTACGCTATTTTCCCGATTTTAGAAAATACTGTCACGGCTTTGAATGGGATTGATCCTAGTTTAGAAGAAGCCGGAGTCGCCTTTGGGATGACCAAGTGGGAGCGACTCAAAAAGTTTGAACTGCCTCTAGCTATGCCTGTCATCGTGTCAGGAGTTCGGACAGCAACGGTTATGATTATCGGGACAGCAACTCTAGCAGCTCTTGTCGGAGCTGGTGGACTAGGTTCCTTTATCCTTCTAGGAATTGACCGTCGCAATGCCAGTCTGATCTTGATTGGAGCTATTTCATCTGCAGTTTTGGCTATTCTTTTCAACAGTCTCCTTAAATGGATGGAAAAGGCTAAGCTTCGGACTGTATTTACAGCTTTTGCTGTCTTAATACTCGGACTTGGTGCGTCTTACACACCGAGTCTGCTTCCCAAGCAGGAGAAGGATCATCTGGTTATAGCTGGGAAATTGGGTCCAGAGCCAGAAATTCTCATGAATATGTATAAACTCCTCATCGAGGAAAATACGGATATGACTGTGACGGTCAAACCAAACTTTGGTAAAACCGACTTCCTTTATCAAGCTTTAAAGAAAGGTGATATTGATATCTATCCTGAGTTTACCGGTACGATTACCGGAACTCTCTTGCAGCCTGCTCCAAAGGTCAGTACTGATGCTGAAGAAGTTTTTGAAGCAGCACGTGATGGAATCAAAAAACAGGACAATCTAGTCTTGCTCAATCACATGGCCTATCAGAATACCTATGCAATTGCAGTTCCCAAGAGTGTCGCCAAAGAATACAATCTTAAAACCATCTCTGACCTTAAGGCAGTTCAAGACAAGCTCAAGGCAGGGTTCACCTTGGAATTTAATGACCGTGAAGATGGAAACAAGGGGCTTCAATCTGTCTATGGACTGAATCTCAATGTATCAACTATGGAGCCAGCCCTTCGCTATGATGCGATTCAATCAGGCGATATCCAGATTATGGAAGTTTACTCAACTGACCCTGAAATTGAGCGTTATCAACTTCAGATTTTAGAAGATGATAAGCATCTTTTCCCTCCTTATCAAGGGGCACCTCTCCTGAAAGCTGAATTGCTAGAAAAGCACCCTGAATTGGAAGGTGTTCTCAATAAGCTGGCTGGTAAAATTACGGAAAGCCAGATGAGCCAGATGAATTATCAAGTTGGCATTGAAGGCAAAAAAGCGGAAGCTGTTGCGCGTGACTATCTGGTCAAGGAAGGACTTCTAAAAAAATAAGCAAAAAAGTTAGACTTTGTTAGACTGATTTAAAGCAGTTTAGTTAATTTAGGTATGTTAGTGGGTTAGTTCATCTGGCTCACTTTTTGTTACTTAGTTTTTTACGGAATTGCAAAAAATCTTTATTTGGGTAATACGATTGTGTTTTGTACTAGTTAGCTTATTAATCGTATTTTTATCAATCAGCTCACTTACAGCCTTGTCAATTAATTCTGGAAGTTTTGTACATTTCAAAATTCTTACTATAAACTTAGAGATATCGTGGCTGTCTTCTTGTTGTTTGGAGAGTTTTTCGATTAATTTAGAAATGAAAGGCTAAAGTTGTTTTTGTCCTTCTTTGTAAGTTTGGCTTAATTTTACGAATCGTTCGTCAATTTAGAAATTCTAATGAATCTTTACATTATCTGATTTTTCCAACCAAAATATTAAAGTAGAATACGATAAACTACACGGTAAGTCATGTGAAAAATAGCTTTTAAAAAGTTGCTTAAGGCTATGCTCTGCCTCACTTTATCTTTACAATATGATATAATAAAAGCGGTAGCTTTAAGTTATTTCTAAATAAAAAGAGGGGTATGAGTATATATGAAAAACAACGCCATTGATTATTTAATAGACCTAGCTGAAAAAGGTGATTGTAATGCTTGGTTATCCTATATTATAAAATTCTTTATTGAGAAACAAGGAATTATTGATGATAATGCAAAGAATGATTTAGCTGATTATTTACTTCAGAGAAAAAAAATACCAAATATAGTATCTCCATCTACTAATTTTAGTACAAAAAACGAAAAATAATATTAACAAAATTAGAACATCACTCGGGTGTAAATGCCCTTTCGGAAGAACAAAGCCTTTCTTTCTCTTCAGAAATTAACATCATTTATGGCCTTAACGGTACTGGAAAGAGTAGTTACTTCAGAATACTAAATAATATGACGGGATATATGAAATCTAAAAATATTTTGCAAAATATTTTTAGTGAGTCTCCAAAGAATATTAATGTTAATATTGGATATAGTATAGATGGCACCCCAAAATCAAGCGCTTGGTCAAATACTTCGACTATTTCAGATTTACGATCAATTAGAGTTTTTGATACAGAATATACTAATAAATATTTACAGAAAAGAAACGCAGATGAACTACTAATTAAACCCTATGCACTTTCATATTTTTCTGAGATAAGTGAGTTAATAGTCAAAATAAAAGAATTAGCAGAAGAAAAAATCAAATCGGATGAGGAGTCATTACCGAATATTAATCTTGATAAGGTTACAGAAGATTTCAGAGAATTTTTAAAAAAAGATAGTTTTGAGAAGCAAGATATTGATAAAATAAAAAGCTTTGAAAGTTTTTCCTCAGAAGAGCAAAGGCAACTTGAAAATGTTAAAAAATCTATAGAAAATCTTAAAAAAACAAACTCAGATGATGCAATTAAGATTAATAAAATAAAACTTGATAAACTCAAAAAAATAAAGTTAGAATTCAAGAACTTAATTATGTTCCTTGAGGAAGAGCAAAAAAGTGTAGATAATCTAGTTATGAGAAGGTTGAAACTAAGACAGGAGCATTCAACTGCTAGACAACAGTTCGAACTTTTTAGCAAGATACCTGGTACCGATAGTGATACTTGGATTAATTTTATTAAATCAGGAATAATTTATTGTGAAGAATTTAAATTGAAGGATACCTGTCCATATTGTCATCGCTCTTATGATAAAACCTCGTTAGAGATTACAAAAGCTTACTCAAAATTTATAAAAGACACTACCCAAACTCAATTAGACGAAAATACAGCAAGTATAAAGGAAAAAATTATAAAATTACAGACCATTTCTTTGGTGGATTTACAGAGCGAAGAGATTCAACTTTCCCTTGAACAAAAGTCTGAACTTATGACCTTAAATGAGCAGATAATTAAAAATACAGAATCACTTTTAAGTAAATTGAGAGAGCAAGATCTTATAGAAGCACCTAAAATACAAGAAGAGTTATTAAATAACCTGTCTAAAGAAATAGATAGCACCAAACAATTGCATACTGAATTAAATTCTGAACAGTCTCAGAGAATAGAATCTTTAAAGAAATACAATCAGCAATTAATAATACTTGAAGAGAAAGAGTCGCTGAGCTCTCAATTTATCGAACTTAGTGAATTTATTAAGAAAAAAAATAGATTATTTCAAGAAAGAAAATCAGTATCTGAGATAAATATTTCAAAATTAAGTTTTTTAAGTAAAAAAGCACATACTGCCTTGCTTACAGACAATCTCTTAAAAACATTTAAACAAAATTTGAAATTGCTTGGTTTAAATAATCTATCTATTGAATTACAAGGTTCTAACAGTAAAGGGAAACAACAAACAGAGTTGGTTTTAGGTGCCAATAAAAATATAGAAGACATCTTGAGTGAGGGTGAGCAAAAAGCCACCGCTTTAGCTTTGTTTATCTCTGAAATTAGTCTTTCAAACAATAAAAGTGCTATAATTTTTGATGATCCTGTTAATAGTTTGGACCATCGCATTATGAATAATTTTTCTGAATTATTAATGTCATTAGAAAACCAAATTATTATATTTACCCATAATAAAATGTTTCTCGATGGATTCATGATAAGTTCACTAGGTCATATATGTAAAAATACAAACGGAGGATGTAATAAATCTAAAGGTAAGCATGTTTATCTTTATGAAACTTTGAGTGAAGGAAAAGACCGAAAAGGCATCATAAAAATAAAACAAACTGAAAACTTATCTAATTATATTTCTGATATTAAACAATCATTATTAGAGAGTCCATTGTCAGATAATAGTAAACAGCTTATTTGCAGTAAACTAAGAAGATCGGTTGAATTTGCTATTGATGAAATAATTTTGAATAAGCAAGTACCTACTAAATATAGTAATAAAAAAAGCCGAATCAACTGGGAAGAATTAAAGAAAATCGAAAACAATTCGGAGATCATTGACACATTACATGTTATTCATGGGCGTTGCTCAGGTGGAGCATTACATAATGGAACTGAGAATGAAGAGAACCCAATTGATAAAGATGAACTAATGGATATGTTACAGAAAATCAAGAGCATACAGACTAGCCATCGATAAATTTATATAATTTATAAGTGTTTTAAGGAATATATAAAATAAAAAGAGGACAAGATATCATTTAATGTCTTCTTTATTATCTGCTGAAAGATTTTATGCTCTCCTAATAATTATTTTGATAGGTTTGTATGTATCATACTGGAGAGAGAGCTATTTTTAAACTGCTATATATTAAACCACCGTTATAATGTCTAACTTTTCTACTTACCTGAGGATAGACAAACTACGAATTGAAGGAGATGAGTTGATCTCTTAGTCAGGAAATCTTCATCCATTTTTGGTATAATAAAGTATCAATTCATGGAGGTATTCCGATGGCATCTAGTCAAGAATATTTGGATTTTATTCTGAAGCAGCTGCAGGGCTTAGGCCAAGAAATTAGCTTTCGCAAGATGATGGGAGAGTATTTGCTCTATTATCGGGGGCGCTTACTTGGCGGGATTTATGACAATCGCTTGTTGCTTGAGTCAGTCCAGCCAGCCCTGGATTTTTTTGAAAATCCGGTTTATGAGTTTCCTTATCCAGGCGCAAAGCCAATGCTTCATATAAAAGAAGTAGAAGATGCTGCCTTTCTCTGTAATTTGATTGAAGCTTCCTATCCTGCCTTACCAGCACCAAAAAAGAAAAAATAGTCTTTCCTTTACAATGGATATTCTAAAAAGTTGCCGTTTGAATGGACATTTTTTAAATTTTCTTTTATAATGGACTTAAAGGAGGTTTGGTATGCTTTATATTGCTCTTATTGGAGATTTAATAGAATCCAAACAGCTGAAAAATCGTAAGCAGGCTCAGAAGAACCTGCAGGACATGATGGCGGTGCTAAATCAGGATTATCGGGATTATCTGGTGTCACCTTTCACGGTAACGACTGGAGATGAGTTCCAAGCTTTGCTACGGCCTAATCCAGAGATCATGCAGCTCCTTGATCAGATTGCCTTGGGCTTTCCTCATCCGATTCGCTTTGGACTTGGTCTGGGGGAGATTGTGACGGATATCAATCGGGAGCAGAGTATTGGTGCGGACGGTCCGGCCTACTGGAGGGCACGCGCGGCCATTGATGTTATTCATGAGAAGAACGACTACGGCAGCAGCCGTATAGCTGTATCCTTGGGAGATGAAGAGCTCAGTCAGTCGGTCAATACGGTGTTGGCAGCTACTTCATTTATCCAGAGTAAGTGGAATAGCAGTCAGAGAGAGGTTCTGGAGCGGATGCTCATGGAATATATCTATGACGAGAATTTTTCTCATGGAGAAATAGCAGAGCTGTTGCAGATTAGTCCCAGTGCGCTTAGTAAGCGGCTCAAGTCGTCTGGTTTGAAGATTTATCTGAGAAATCGCCGTTTAGCTATGAGAATGATTCTACAGGCAGCAAAGGAGGCTGAACAATGACAAATTTTATGGGATTTTCAGAATTTTTCATGCAGAATCCGATTCTTGTACTGACTTTGCTGGCTCATGTACTAGCTGATTTTCAGCTTCAAAGTCAGAAGATGGCTGACCTCAAAAGCCGGCGGATGAATTTCTTAATTCTCCACTTGGGAATTGTTCTCTTGCCCCTGTTGCTCTTGGTGCTCATCTTACCTAATTATCTGCTATATTTCGCTTTGGTCTGGCTCAGTCATGCGCTTATTGACTTCTTGAAGAATAGGCTGAATTCATTGATTGTCCGGCAGCATGCTCAAAAGTCAGCCTTTTTACTGGATCAGCTCTTACATCTGATGAGCATTTTTGCTCTTTATTTTCTCTTAGGGCAGCAGCAAATTCCAGCACCAAATTGGCTGACTGACCGTTACCTCATGCTGCAGGCTCTCTTTTTCTTCGCCCTTACTGGTAAGCCAATTAATATCCTCTTTAAACTCTTCTTTAGTAAGTATCAGGCAGGGGAAGACAGCGGAGAGACTATTGCGGGGGCTGGTGCCATGATTGGGATTTTGGAGCGCTTGATTATGGGACTTTCTCTTATTTTCGGGCAGTTTACTGCCATTGGGCTAGTCTTTACGGCTAAGTCTATTGCCCGCTATAATAAGATTTCAGAAAGCCAGTCCTTTGCTGAATACTACCTGATTGGCTCGCTTTTCAGTATGATTGCAGTCTTGTTGGTTTATGGCTGTCTGTATTGGTAAAAAAATAAAAAAACAGATCATCATAGCGATGGTCTGTTTGTATGTTCTGATCTATAACTCTACTCAATCATGGTATTGACAGCAGTGCCTGTCTGGTAGTCAATCTCTGCATTTGGAGAAACATTGTCCAAGAGGACATGAGACATTCCGTCTTCATCTATGGTTTCCTTGCCTCCTAGCTGGATGCTGACAACATTGCCTTCTGCGTCAAGCCCGACATACTGGAGCTCAATCTTGCGAGGAAGAAGCTCATTGTCCGTGTAAATCGGAGTAACCTTGTAATCCAGCCAATAATCTGGATTTTCCTCTAACCAGCGCTCCAAGCGATGTTCATAATAGAGCATGCTATCTGGGTTATTGTCATCCAGTCCTTGGAAACTGCCAGAGTTGAGCCAAGCGGTCATCGGAACGAGGTTTTTCCCTTCGTTATTGAGGCCGCTGAAAGTGAAGCCAATCAGATGAGCTCGATTCATGAGCCAAGCCCGATCATCTCCATTTCCGTAGTAAAATTTGTAATTGTGCCAACCGATGGGATTGTAAGTGACCTTGGTCTCCTTTTTCTTTTTGGCTTTGTGTTGCTCCTGCATTTGTACATGAGCAGCAGTAGCCCGACCGTATTTGTCCTTTTTCCCAAGCTTTAGCTGATACTCTCCATTCAACTCCAGAGTCCCGATAGCTGTTTCATCGCTATGGTTAAGCAGCTGGACCTTAATCTGGTTCTTCTGATTGGCAGCAGCATTTTCTGCAGGAAGAGCCTGTGAAAGTAACAACAAAGAGCCGGCTGACAGGACAAGCCAAGTGCCAAACCTAAACTTTTTCATAAAGAACTCCTTTTAAATAATATATCTCCGACATCATTCTACTAAAAAATAGATTGTTTGACAACTAAAACCTTTCAAAAATATTACAAAAATAAATATCTGTTCAATAAGTACTAGGTTTGACTAGGATGTGTATTTTTCCTATAATCATAACTAGAGAAAAAGCTTGTATAAATTACCTAAGGAGGTGCTTATGAGTCCATCTTTAGAGGAAATGTCACTGGAGGAGCTGTGGCAGCTTTTTCCGATTTTTTTAAGAGAGCATCAGGATGAGTGGAAAGACTGGTATGAGGAGGAGCGGCTTCGGCTTTTGATTTTTTTGCCCGCAAAACAGCTGGTTCGGATTAGCCATATTGGCTCAACATCGGTAGAGACCATCTGGGCCAAGCCAATAGTGGATATTTTACTGGAAATTCCCAAAGAAACAGATATGGCGGTAATGAAAGACTTGCTACTGCAAAATGGTTATCTGCTCATGTCAGAAAGCCAAGGGCGGATGTCATTCAATAAAGGCTACACACCGAGTGGTTTTGCCGAGCGGGTTTTCCATCTGCATCTGCGCTATGAGGGTGATCATGATGAACTTTACTTTAGAGACTATTTACAGGAGCACCCTGCTGTAGCTAAAGACTATGAAAAGCTCAAGCTATCCTTGTGGAAGCAATATGAGCACAACCGTGATGCCTATACAGAGGCGAAAACGGATTTTATCAAGAACTATACAGAGAAAGCTAAAAAGCTTTATGGCAGAAGATATGAGGGGGAAGACAGATGATTTATATAGCAATGATTGGCCTTCTGATTATTCTTGCTTTTCTTTACTTGATTTACCAATCAAAGAATTTGATTACAGCATTTTAAACTCATTTTTATTAATCGAATCTAACTCAGGCGTTCCTAGAACTTAAGCCAGATGGAATCATCTTACTGGCATGTGAATGGAGCAAATTAGCTTATTACCTACCAGGCTTTACAAAGCAAGAAAAACTGGAAAACTTTTTGACAGACTTGAATCTACATCTCATCAATAGCCAAAGAAAGGGTCAATGGATTCTTTATAAAATCAGGAAAAAATAAGGAGGTATCCTATGAAACAATTATTTTTATGTTCTTATTTTGCGGGAGTTAAGAGCTTATTTAAACAATATGCATCTAAAAAGCAATTGGGCAAACATGTGCTTTTTATCCCGACGTCTGGAAATGTAGAAGAGTACAGAGGTTATATTGACGAAGCCCTGCAGACCTTTGCAGATTTAGGATTTCAGGTAGAAATTTTAGATATTTCAGCTTGTGATAGAGAAACAGCTCAAGCAAAAATTTTCCAAAGCAAACTCCTCTATGTCTCTGGCGGCAATACTTTTTATCTTCTGCAAGAACTAAAGAAAAAGCAGCTTCTGTCCTTGATAAAAGAGCAGATTGCGGATGGCATGGTTTATGTGGGCGAATCTGCTGGTGCTATCATCACAGCTAAGGACATTGACTATAACAAGCTTATGGATGATAAGTCCGTTGCAGAAGAACTGAGCAATACAGAGGGACTAAACGAGGTGGATTTTTATGTCCTGCCTCATCTTGGCGAAGAACCCTTTGTCGAAAGTGCCCAGGACACTCTGGATACATACAGCGACCAGCTGAATCTGCTTTCCCTCAATAATCGCCAAGCTGTGCTTGTGGAGGGTGAAGAAGTGAAGGTTTTGGAGGATAAGTAATCAGAATATATGTTCTAGTGAACCTACTTGAGAAACTATAATAAAAGGAATGAGTGAAATTGCGATAAACTAGATTAAACAAATTAGAATGCGGGGATTGAACTTTGATTGAAAAAATATATGAAACACCAAGTGGAATAATTCATTATTGGACAAATGATGCTGTTGAATCATCCCAAAGTACTCTTATCTTTTTACCAGGGCTAACTGCTGATCATAGGTTATTTGAAAAACAAATAGAATATTTTAAAGATACATATAGAGTCTTGGTTTGGGACGCACCTGGACACGCTTCATCTTATCCATTTCGTCTCGATTTTACTTTATTTGATTTAGCAACTTGGCTGGATGAAATATTTATCAAAGAGAGAATAGAAAATCCAATAGTAATTGGTCAGTCAATGGGAGGATATGTAGGACAGGTTTATGATCAACTTTTTCCTGAGAAATTAAAAGGCCTTGTTACGATTGATTCACCTTCTCTGCAAAGGAACTATTATACAGCTATAGAGTTGTGGCTCTTAAAAAATATGGAAGCAATTTATAGAATCTATCGATGGAAATCTCTTTTGAAATCAGGCCCTAAAAGCGTATCAACAACAGACTATGGAAGAAAACTTATGTATGATATGATGATGGTTTATGATGGTGATCAAGAAAGGTATGCTCGTCTTGCGGGATACGGATATAAGATATTTTCAGAAGCAGTAGAGAAGAAACTTTCTTATGAAGTAAAATGTCCACAATTGGTTATATGTGGAAAAGAAGATCGTGCAGGGTCTTGTATACGATATTTGAAGGCCTATGAAAGAAATACTGGGAAGTCTGTTCAATGGATTGATAAGGCGGGACATAATTCTAATACCGACCAACCCGATATTGTAAATAGACTGATTGATGAATTTTTGGATAACAAAATTAAAGAAAAGCTTGGTTGAAAGACCGGCTTTTTGATATAATAGACTCTATGAATACAAAAGAAAAAATTTCAAGTTATCAACTTTTACTGGCTCAGCTGGAAGCCTTGTTAGAGGGTGAGACCAATGCTTTGGCTAATCTTTCCAATGCTAGCGCCTTGCTCAATCAAGCTTTGCCAAATTCGGTTTTTACAGGTTTCTATCTTTTTGATGGGAGTGAGCTGATTTTAGGGCCTTTTCAGGGTGGTGTTTCCTGTGTCCATATTACGCTGGGCAAGGGTGTCTGTGGGGAATCTGCTGAGAAAAAAGAGACGATTATCGTAGATGATGTGACCCAGCATGCCAATTATATCTCTTGTGATAGCCGGGCTAAGAGCGAAATTGTGGTGCCCATGGTAAAAGACGGCCGACTGCTTGGAGTGCTGGATTTGGACTCATCCTTGACAGGTGATTATGATAAGGTAGATCAGGAATATCTGGAAAAGTTTGTTCAGATTTTGCTTGAAAAAACGACTTGGATTTTTGAAATGTTTGGAGAAAAAGCCTAATGTATCAAGCTTTATATCGAAAGTATCGCAGTCAGACCTTTGGACAGCTAGTGGGTCAGCAAGTAGTGGCCACCACCCTGCGGCAGGCTGTGGAGCAAGGGAAAATCAGCCATGCTTATCTCTTTTCTGGTCCTCGTGGAACAGGGAAGACCAGTGTTGCTAAGATTTTTGCCAAAGCTATGAATTGTCCGAATCAAAAGGACGGTGAGCCCTGCAATGACTGCTATATCTGCCAGGCTATTACTGAGGGGAGCCTTGAAGATGTCATCGAAATCGACGCTGCTTCTAATAATGGAGTAGATGAGATTCGTGACATTCGGGACAAGTCTACCTATGCACCCAGTCTAGCTAAGCATAAGGTCTATATCATTGACGAGGTCCACATGCTCTCGACTGGGGCCTTTAACGCCTTGCTCAAGACCTTGGAAGAGCCAACGGAAAATGTGGTCTTTATCCTAGCGACGACAGAGCTGCATAAGATTCCAGCGACCATTCTTTCCCGCGTCCAGCGTTTTGAGTTTAAGTCTATCGAGACGCAGGACATTATTGGTCATATTGAGTGGATTTTGGAGCAGGAAGGTATTAATTTTGAGCAAGAAGGTGTGCAGATTATTGCCCGTCGAGCTGAGGGCGGTATGCGGGATGCCTTGTCTATCCTCGATCAGGCTCTTAGCTTGACTCAGGAAAATCGTTTAACTACATACATAGCTGAAGAAATCACTGGATCCATCAGCTTAGGAGCCTTGGATGCCTATGTAGCAGCCTTGATTTCTCATGATGCAGTAGCAGCCTTGGATAATCTCAATCTGATTTTTGACAGCGGTAAAAACATGGCTCGTTTTGTGACGGACCTCCTGCAATACCTGCGTGACTTGATTATTGTCAAAACTGGCGGGGAGAACCATCATGCTAGTGAGCTCTTTCTGGAAAACCTCAAGACACCGCAGGACACTCTCTTTGCCATGATAGATATGGCGACCAAGAGTTTGGCAGACATCAAGAACAGCCTGCAGCCCAAGATTTATACAGAAATGATGACCATTCGACTGGCAGAGACCAGCAGTCTTCCTGCAGCGGCAGTCATTCCAGATAATCTAGCTGATGAGCTCAAGGGTCTGAGACAAGAGATAGATAGTCTTAAACAGCAGCTGGCTAATGGCAATGGGAAACCTGCAGCAGCTGTCAAAACTTCGGATATTCGACCGCAGAAGTCTAAGGGCTACCGAGCAGACCGCAATAAGGTCAATGCCATCCTAGAAGAGGCTGTTGAGAATCCTAGTCTGGCTCGTAGTAACCTAACAAAGCTGCAGAATGCTTGGGGTGAGATTATCGAAAGTCTGGCTGGAGCTGATAAGGCCTTGCTGGCAGGCTCGCAGCCGGTGGCGGCCAATGAAAGTCATGCTATCTTAGCTTTTGAGTCTAATTTCAACGCTGAGCAGACCATGAAGCGGGACAATCTCAATACCATGTTTGGCAATATCCTCAGCAATGCAGCAGGCTTTTCACCAGAGATTTTGGCTATTTCCTTGGAAGAGTGGACCAAGATTCGGGCGGACTTTTCAGCTCGCAGCCGCAATGGCAAGACAGAGGCTGAAGAGAAGGAAGAGGAAAGCCTGATTCCGGAGGGATTTGACTTTTTAGCAGAAAAAATTACCATTCAAGAGGATTAAAAAAGATTTTTCTAGGCTTTCGTGTTATAATAAAACTATGAACAGACGACAATTTATTGTAATGGCTGTTTTTACGGCCTTAGAAACCTATTTTTTCAATGAATCTATCATGGCGGGGCGCTATTTTATGGCTGCTTTCTGGGCAGTTTTAGTGCTGCGCAATCTGCAGATTTCCTATGTCATGGGGCGGATTGTGGATGAAATCGATAAACATTTAGGACCGAAATAATGAAAACAGGACTGAGCTATGAGACTCAGTCCTTTTGAAATGAAATTTTTGATTACCAACTGGTCAGTGAGACTTCGCCACTGTTGAGCCAGATTTCCTGACCATCAGTCAGCTGGACTAAGAGTTGCCCGCTGTCTGAGATATCTTTGACCAAACCCTGGTAGTCTGCGCCTTTTTGGCTAAAGGTCACTTGTCGTCCCAGCACCAAGGATTGCTGCTTGTAGAGATAGATGAGCTCTTCTGGGTCACTTTCGTAGAAGCATTTCCAAATCTCGGCAATGAGCTCATTGCGACTAATGGCTGGTTTCTCTTCAAAGAGGGAGCCAGCTTTTTCTTTAATCTCAGCTGGAAAGTCTTTAATGAAAAAATTAAAGCCAACACCGATGATAACATCAGTGACGAGCCCTGTCTCAATAGAAGTTGTAGCCTCGGTCAGGATGCCGGAAATTTTCTTGTTTCGATAGTAAATGTCATTGACCCACTTGATATCAACCTCCATAAGGGTTAGATTTTTTACTGCCTTATAGATAGCTCCTGCGGTCAAGATTGTATAGGAGGGGAGCTGGTCGAAGGGGAGGTTGGGCTTGAGGTGGAGAGACATGTAAAAGCCGCCCTGGCTGGGGCAGAAGAAGGCACGATCGAAACGGCCACGGCCAGCAGATTGGGCAGCGGCCAGATAAAGAGTGTTGGCCGGGCGTCCGGCCTCCATGCCAGCCTTGGCGTCCATCTGAGTGGACAGGCAGTCAGGATTAAAGGAGACCTGAACAGGTGAGTGTTCCTCAATCCAATCAGGAATCAGCAAGTCACCAGTTGTCAATCGATAGCCCCGGTTCTTGACGGATTCAATTTGAATACCTTCTTTTTCCAGTTTTTGGATGGCTTTCCAAATGGAAGTTCGTGAAATGCCCAATTCTTGGGCTATTTTTTCGCCGTTGACATAGTCGTCAGCCTGACTGAGGATGTCAAAGATTTTTTCGTAGGTTTTCATAGGTGGTCTTTCTAGCTTAAAGGCTGCTTTCTCTTAGTGTCAGCTTGGTTGAGAGCTTGATCATATAAGGGATGGGGCTTTCGTCTATTTTGATCAACTGGTCCAGCATCTGCAGAGCTTGCTTGCCCATTTCCTCTGTAAAGACTGTCACAGTGCTGAGAGGCGGATAGACGTATTTGGCGATGGATGTATCATTAAAGGAAATAATCTGGACATCTTGGGGAACAGCTATTCCCGCTTCCTGAAGAGCACGGAGGGCACCGACAGCCAGAGCATCGCTGGCTATGAAAAATGCTTTGGGCATCTGTTCTTTTTGTTCGTCAATCATGTCTTTCATCAGCTGGTAGCCCGACTCTGAGGAGAACTTGCCTGTCTTGACATAAGTCGGCTGATAAAGGCCTTTGTCACTAAGGTAACGGCAGAAGCAGGCCAAGCGCGGATCGTCAAGACTTGTCGTTCCGTCTGTAGTCTCTTCGCGTCCAGCAATCATAGCGATTTCTTGAATGCCCTGCTGAAGAAAATGGTCAAGAACATGAGTAACGGCATGCTCAAAGTCCGTTGTCACACAGCTGTGGCCTTGGTCGAGAGTATCGCTATCCACGAAAACTAGGGCAGGGCTGTATTGCTCCAGCTCCTTGACTTGCTTGCTGCTAAATTTTCCGATGGCAATGATGCCGTCAATCTGTTCTAGCTGGTTTAGAGAGTCGTTGTTGAAAATACGCACGATATCATAGCCCAGTTTCTGGGCTTTCTTTTCAATGCCTAAGCGGATGGAGTAGTAGTAAAGATCATCCAGCTCTTCCAGCTCAGTGTACCATTCAACGATGGCAATGCGGTGGGTCTGAGGCAAAGTCTTTTTCTGTCTGTTGCTTTTTTTGTAGTTGAGCTGTTCAGCGATATCGAAAATCTTCCTACGCGTCTCATCGCTGACAGACATGGACTTGTCATAATTCAAAACCCGCGAAACAGTTGCGGGAGAAACACCAGCAGCCTGAGCGATATCTTTGATAGTAGCCATTTGATTTGATCCTTTTCAATTTACTGTCTACATAAATTATAACTTAAAAATTAGTAAATAACAAAGAAGAATTTAGTAAACATTTTGTTAAGTAAAATTTTACTAAATTTATTGAAGTTTTACTCGGAAACAGTTATAATAAATATAAGAAAACGATTACAATGTCGATCATTCATTTTAAAGGAGTTTAGCTTATGTCAAACCTAATTTCAGCGGAGCAAGTCCGCGCAGATTTTGCCAAGGTTTTTGGAGTAGAAGCGGACCACACTTTCTTTTCACCCGGTCGGATCAATCTGATTGGTGAGCATACGGACTATAACGGCGGCCATGTTTTTCCTGCTGCGATTTCTCTAGGAACTTATGGAGCGGCTCGCAAGCGGGACGATCAGCTCTTGAGATTCTTCTCAGGGAATTTTGAAGAAAAAGGGATTATTGAAGTGTCGCTGGAAAACCTGCACTTTGAGCCTGAGCATAACTGGACCAACTATCCGAAAGGAGTTCTGCATTTTCTGCAGGAGGCAGGCCATACAATTGACCGAGGTATGGATGTCTATGTTTATGGAAATATTCCAAATGGTTCTGGCTTATCATCTTCTGCATCGCTAGAGCTTTTGACGGGTGTCATTGCTGAGAAACTCTTTGATTTGCAGTTGGAACGTTTGGACCTAGTGAAAATCGGTAAATTAACTGAAAATGAGTTTATCGGGGTTAATTCTGGCATTATGGACCAGTTTGCTATCGGAATGGGTGCTGACCAGCGGGCTATTTACTTAGACACCAATACTCTCGAATATGATTTGGTGCCGCTTGATCTTAAGGATAATGTCGTAGTGATTATGAATACCAACAAGCGTCGTGAGTTAGCTGACTCTAAATACAATGAGCGTCGGGCGGAGTGCGAAAAAGCTGTTGAAGAGCTCAATCGCAAGCTGTCTATCGCTACCTTGGGTGAGTTGGACGAGTGGGCCTTTGATGAGTATAGCTATCTGATAGAGGACGAAAATCGTCTCAAACGGGCTCGCCATGCTGTTTTGGAAAATCAACGGACTTTGCAAGCGCGGGCAGCTTTGCAGGCAGGCGATCTTGACAAATTCGGCCGTCTCATGAATGCGTCCCATGTTTCTTTAGAGCATGACTATGAAGTGACTGGTCTAGAGCTGGACACCTTGGTTCACACGGCCTGGGAGCAAGAAGGTGTTCTGGGGGCTCGTATGACTGGAGCAGGCTTCGGTGGCTGCGCCATTGCTTTAGTTGCTAAGGATGCGGTGGAATCTTTCAAAGAAAATGTCGGCCGCAAGTATCAAGAAGTTGTCGGCTATGCCCCTAGCTTTTACATTGCAGAAGTAGCTGGCGGAAGCCGAGTGCTGGACTAATTCACAGAAAAGAAACTTGGGTCTGGGACAAAAGTCCTAGCCTCTCAATTGTCTTTGGATTGTCGAGCAAGACGCAGTGGTTGAGTGGGCTCTATTACGCTGATTTCATCAGCTTTTACAGCCCTAATCAACTGTGCGGAGGTGGGACGACGAAATCGAATTCTAACGAATTACCGATTTCTGTCCCACTCTCTTTACTAGCAAAAGAAAGGAAGATCTATGTCCAAGAAGTTACTGACTGCTTTTGTATCTGCAGTGATTGACAATAGTACTTTTGAAGAAATGGACACCATCTATCTGAGCAATCGTGTCATGGCTTTAGTTGGAGAGGCAGTGGCAGAGCAGGAGACTGAGGCTGAGCAGCTAATTGACCTGAAGGATGACTTGGTAGCTTTGGCTGTCAAGAATGGGAAGATTGGTGATACTCTGGCTGAGCAGGATATACTGGGAGCTGAGCTCATGAACTTAATCACACCTGCCCCTAGCCAGCTCAATCGGGACTTCTGGACGACTTATGCCTCCAATCCTGAGCAAGCTGTAGCTGATTTTTACCAGCTTAGTCAAAAGAATGACTATATCAAGGTCAAGGCCATTGCTAAAAACATTGCTTTCAAAGCACCGACTGAATATGGAGATTTGGAAATCACCATCAATCTCTCTAAGCCAGAAAAGGATCCCAAGGAAATTGCGGCAGCTAAAAAGGTTAAGAATAGTAATTATCCAGCCTGCCAGCTCTGTATGGAAAATGAAGGTTACCAAGGGCGCTTGGACCACCCAGCCCGTGCCAACCATCGCATTATTCGATTTGACTTGGCTGGACAGGAGTGGGGCTTCCAGTATTCCCCCTATGCCTACTTTAATGAGCATTGCATCTTTCTCCACAGCCAGCACCTTCCCATGGCTATCAGTCGGCTGACCTTTGAGCGTCTGCTGGACATCGTTGAGACCTTTCCAGGCTATTTCGCAGGTTCTAACGCCGACCTCCCTATTGTCGGCGGCTCTATCCTGACCCACGACCACTATCAGGGCGGACGTCATACCTTCCCTATGGAAATAGCAGAGCTGGATTGCAGCTTTACTTTTAGCGGATTTGAAGAGGTGGAGGCAGGCATTGTCAAGTGGCCCATGTCCGTCATTCGTCTAAGGTCTGAGAAAAAGCAATTGTTGATTGAGTTGGCTGACAAGATCTTGCAAGCTTGGCGAACTTATTCTGACCCAAGTGTGCAGGTGTTGGCAGAGTCTGAGGTTGAGCCTCACCATACCATCACACCGATTGCCCGCAGGAAAGATGGATCTTTTGAGCTGGACTTGGTCTTGCGGGACAATCAAACTTCCCCAGAACATCCGGACGGCATTTACCATCCTCATAGGGATGTGCAGCATATTAAGAAAGAAAATATCGGCCTGATTGAGGTTATGGGGCTGGCTATTCTGCCGCCTCGGCTCAAGGAAGAACTCAAGCAAGTGGAACTTTTCTTGCTGGGAGATGACTGTCAAGTCGCTGCCTATCATAGGGATTGGGTCAATCAACTCAAAGACCAGAATCCAGATGTTACCGCTGAGACGGTGGAAGGAGTAGTTCAGGCATCGGTTGGACAAATTTTCAGCCGAGTACTGGAAGACGCGGGAGTTTACAAGCGAACAGAGGAAGGGCAGGAGGCTTTCATGCGCTTCGTCCAATCCGTCGGCATCCAGCCCTAGGAAATGTGTTATAATGAATCTAGCGTAACAGGGAAAGGAAGGTTTTATGGCAATTTTAGTATTAGGTGGAGCTGGCTATATCGGCTCGCACATGGTTGACCGTTTGATAGCAGCAGGTAAGGAAGAGGTAGTCGTTGTTGATAATTTGGTGACTGGTCATCGGGCAGCCGTCCACCCGCAAGCAGTCTTTTATGAGGGGGATTTGGCGGATAAGGACTTTATGCGTGATGTCTTTGCTAAGCATCCATCCATCGATGCAGTCATTCACTTTGCAGCCTTTTCACTGGTGGCAGAGTCTATGGCGGACCCGCTCAAGTATTTTGACAATAACACAGCCGGTATGGTTTCTCTTTTGGAAGTCATGCAGGAATGCGGCGTTAAAAACATTGTCTTTTCTTCAACCGCTGCGACTTATGGCATTCCTGAGGAAGTGCCGATTCTGGAAACGACCCCGCAAAAGCCGATTAATCCTTATGGTGAGAGCAAGCTTATGATGGAGACTATTATGCGTTGGGCAGACCAGGCCTATGGCATCAAGTTTGTAGCCCTGCGTTATTTCAATGTGGCGGGTGCCAAGCCCGACGGCTCTATTGGCGAGGACCACGGACCTGAAACTCATCTCTTGCCCATTGTGCTTCAAGTGGCTCAGGGCAAACGTGAGAAGATTGCCGTCTTTGGCGATGATTACGATACTCCAGACGGCACCAATGTCCGAGATTATGTCCATCCTTTCGACTTGGCTGACGCTCATATTTTGGCTGTTGAGCATCTGCGTGCAGGACAGCCTTCAGATGCCTTTAACCTTGGCTCTTCGACTGGTTTTTCCAACCTGCAGATTGTAGAAGTAGCTCGAAAGGTGACCGGACATCCTATTCCTTTGGAAATAGCAGAGCGGCGCCCAGGCGATCCGGATACGCTGATTGCTTCCTCTGAGAAAGCAAGAAAAATTCTGGGCTGGCAGCCGAAATTTGACAATATCGAAACCATTATCGAAACTGCTTGGAAATGGCACTCCAGTCATCCAAATGGCTATGATGATAGAGGATAAACTGACAAACCAGCTAGAAAAGCTGGTTTTTTAATTTTTATTATAAAACCCTTCTTTACAAATTTTTAAAAGCATTTTATAATAAAAAGAAGATTGATTGACATATTATCTGAAATCTTGTTTAGTTGCTACTAACTCTTAGTATTTCTTAAAAAATCAGGTAGTTACAGATGCGACGGGAAGCAACATTTTAGAATAACGAATTTTTGTACCATAATCAGATGTGACAGTTGTTGACAGTTTGTTGTGTAAGGGCTTTAGTGACTTATGATATAATGAAGTCATAAAAGTTTGAGAAGTCTCTTAATCTTTTCAAACTGATTTTCATAAAAAGAATAGGAAATAAGTATGCGTTCGATTCTTGCCTTATATATCACCCTGATGCCGGTCATTCTGGCTGGAGTTCTGAATATGATCTTTTGCAAGTCTTCACTGCTAGAGGCGGCTTATCGACCAATGGATGCTGGGCTGATTTTAAAGGATGGGAAGAGGCTTTTTGGGGCTAACAAGACCTGGAAAGGTTTCCTTGGCATGATTCTCTGGGGAGCTTTGGCTCAGATTCTCTGGGGATTGCTCTTGAAGAGTATTCCTACCCTAGAGACGCTGCACTTGGTCTATGCTTTCTACGAAAATACCGTGCTGTTTAATCTGATGCTTGGCGCTCTTTTGGGGCTGGCTTATGTTTTGTTTGAGCTGCCCAATAGTTTTATCAAGCGCCGTTTGGAAATCAGAGAGGGCAAGACGGCGGAGAATGGCTGGAAATGGACTTTTATCTGGATAGACCAGATTGATTCCTTGATTGGCTGTATTATTTTCTTGCTTTTCTATATCCCTCTGTCCTGGCAGCAGATGCTGGGCATACTCATCCTAGGGGCGGGCACGCATCTAGGAGTCAATTGTCTGCTCTACTGGGCTAAGCTTAGAAAAAATCGTATGTGAGATGGGAGTATTTGATGAAAGAACTATGGCTGGAAAAAGAGCCTTCGGTCGTCTATGGCGGTAAAATCAATCAGTTAATCAACCTCTGTCAGCTGGGGCTTTCGGTTCCTAAGGGTTTGATTTTGCCTGCGGATCAAGTAATGGCTTGGCTAAGAGCGGCTCTGCCAGAATATTCAAAAGAGGGACTTGAAGAGTTAATCAAACTGGGCAAGGAGGAAATTGCCGAGCGTTTGCAGCAATATCCCTTGGAGCCAGCTTGGCTACAGGAGTTAGCAGCTTTTTGTCAGAAAAATCAAGCTTATATCGTTCGCAGCAGTGCCATCTTAGAAGACGGACAGACCATGTCATTTGCTGGTCAATATGACTCGATTGGTGACTGCCGGACACTGTCAGAAATTGAGCAGGGCATTCGTTCCTGTCTGCTTTCTCTTTTTAATCCAGAAGCCTTGGCCTACTGGCAGCGTCAGGGTCTGGCGGAGCAGAATTTTGCCATGGCAGTGCTGATTCAGGAGCAGATAGAGCCCGACTTCAGCGGTGTCTGCTTTTCCCTAGATGTGGCGACTAATCAGGACCAGTCTATGCTGCTTGAGTATGTAAAAGGCTCGGCTGAGAGCTTGGTTAGCGGTCAAGTCAATCCTGAGCAGCTGACTCTTGCTTGGTACAAGCCGGACTGGCTCCAGTTTGAAAAGACTGAAATCCCTCTGGCAGTCTTGCAGAAGCTGCACGAGCAAGTTTTGCAGATTGTGGCGTATTTTGGTCGGCCGATGGATATTGAGTGGTGCGCTGTCCAAGAGCAAGTCTATCTGCTGCAGGCTCGGCCCATCACAACAGTACCAACTAAAATAGACAGTGGCCGCTGGACGACAGCGAATTTTCGGGATGGAGGCGTGGCGGCCCAGCCCTGTCCAAACCTGATGTGGAGCCTTTACCGTCATTCTTGGCAAGAGGCACTCTCCAGCTTTTTGCTGGCAATTGGCCTAGAGCCAGATGGTGTGATGCCACCGCTGATGCGCCTGCACTATGCACGGCCCTTCTGGAACTTAGGCGTGGTCAAGCAAGGTATGGAGCAGATTCCGGGCTATATTGAGCGAGACTTTGATGATGAGCTGGGAGTTAATAAAGACTACCAAGGTCAAGGTTTTACCAGCAAATTAAGTCCAGCCTTGCTCTTGAATTTCCTGCGGGTAGCTTTGAAAACGCAAAAAGTAACTAAGACTTTTCTGCATCAGGCACCAGACAAGCTTCAAGAGCTGCGCCAGCAATTTACCCGCCTGAATCAGGAAATACGAGAACTGAACGACCAAAGCCCGCTCCAGCAGGTCGAAAGTCTTTGGCAGTTGGTGCTAAATCAGGCTTATTTAGACAGTGAGGGAACTTATTTCTGGCAGGCCTACATCAATACGGTCCAGTTGTCTATGAAAAAGACCAGTCTGCTCAAATGGCTGACGATTGATGAATTTTTCCAACTAATAGCTAAGTTAGGAAATGTTTCGCATACCAAGCCTTTGGCTCGAATGCTGGAAGCTGCGGATCTTGTTTTGGCAGACGAGAAACTGACAGACGATTGGTTGAAGCTATCGGTGGAAGAGTTGCAGGAACTGACTGCACAATATCCTGAGCGATCAGATTTCATCAAGATTCAGGATTTCCAAAAGGACTTTGGCTATCACTCGGCTCGGGAGCTGGACTTACGAGTAGCGAGTTACGAAGAAGATGCTCATCAGGTTCTGACAGCGGTTCAGCAATTGGTTGCTGATTCAGCGTATTACCAAGCGGCCAAAGCTTCGCTCAGTCCTGTCTCAGAGTCTGAGCTGGATTTGGCTCATCTATCTCGAGCCAAGCAGAAAAAGATAGAAAAAATCAGTCAAGATCTGCGGAACTTGCTCTGGTGGCGGGAGGAGTTCAAGGATATTTCCACGCGCTATTACCACCTCGTTCGCCAGATTAGCCTTAAACTTGGCCGAGCCTACGAAAAGCGAGGTTTTCTGAAAAATGAACAAGATATTTTTTTCATTAAGAAAGAAAACCTGACTTCCTTTATGGAAGGGCAAAAGACTGCTGACCAGCTTCAAGAAGAGGCTGCTGATAATCAGCATTATTGCCAGGCCTATCGGAATTTTGAACCAGTGGGTGATTTGACCGACAAAGAGATGAGCTTGGAAGAGGTGGCACATGATAGTCAGGCTCTGCTGATGGGAATGCCAGCCAGCAGTGGTCAGGTGACCGGTCGGGTTCGAGTCCTCTTGGATTTGGCTGATATTGAGACGATTGAACCGGGAGAAATTCTTGTCACTCGCTATACAGATACGGGTTGGAGTTATGTTTTCGGTATTCTAGGCGGTCTTGTGACAGAGTACGGTGGGGTTCTCTGCCATGCATCTATTGTCGCTCGGGAATGCGGGATTCCAGCTCTGGTCTGCGCTAAGAATGCAACTCAGCTGCTAGAAACTGGCATGCTTGTATCTTTAGATGGAAGAAGAGGAGAAATAAGAATTCATGAAGAAGAATGAACCTTTGTTTATTGGTGAATACGACAAATCTGTTATCCTGACCTATATGGGCGCTGCTTTTTCGCTGTTGGCGGTCTATGCCATCATTCAGTCCCAGCGGCGGCTGGCCATGATGGCCTTTATCGTTAGCGGTATCTGTGATCTCTTTGATGGTGTGGTGGCTCGACGGATGAAGCGGACTGAAAGTCAGAAGCGCTTCGGCATTGAGATTGATTCCCTCTGCGACATGATTAGCTTTGCGGCTCTCCCGGCTGTGCTCCTCATGACTCAGCTGCCCTTGGGAGCGGCCAATATCATCTTGGCTGTCCTCTATGTCTTGGCTGCGGTCACGCGCTTAGCTCATTTTAATCGCTTGGCCAAGCATGATGAAGGCTCTGGCTCTTATTTTATCGGCTTGCCCGTGACCTACAGCGCCCTCTTTTTTCCTCTGACCTATCTGGTCTGTCAATGGCTGGCGCCTGGTTTCTTTCCTTGGGTGTGGCTGGGCTTGTCTCTTTTGCTGACCTTCTTATTTGTTTACAACTGCCGGATTCCCAAGCCCAATAAGCTGGCCTATCTGATCTTTGCGATTCTGGCTGTTGCAAGTTTGATTGGTCTGGGGGTTCTCCCGCATGGTTAAGGTCTATCAGAGAAGGACTGGCCAAGTAGTTGAACCGACAGAATACAAGGCGGGTCTATTAGACAAGCTTTATGGTACTGCTTGGGGCCGCATCTTGTTGCCTTTCTTGACCCGACCTAGCCTGTCTTATCTTCTGACTTTGAAAGACTACACTCCTTTTTCTCGCAAGAAAATAGCAGCTTTTGTTGAAAATTATCAGCTGAATCTGGCTGACTATGAAGATAGCCCCTATCCTAGCTTCGCGGCTTTCTTCCAGAGGAAAATCAAGCCCGCTCTACGTCCGGTCTGTCCTGACAGTCAAGTACTGGCTGTGACAGATGCCAAGCTGGAGGCTTTTACCATTAGTCAGGACTTGCAGCTGACGATAAAGGGTCAGACATACAGGCTAGCTGACTTACTGTTGGATGAAGAGTTAGCTCAGCTGTTCACTGGCGGAACAGCGCTGGTCTATCGCTTGGGAGTAGAAGACCTGCACCGCTATCTGGCGGCTGAATCCGGCAGAATTACCCGAAGACGAAAAATCAAGGGACGCCTCCATACGGTCAGGCAGGTAGCCCAGAAGCGGCGCTTGATTTACAAGGAAAATAAAAGAGAATACTGTCTTTTAGATACCGACCTAGGACCTGTCCTGCAGATGGAAGTAGGGGCTCTCTTGGTCGGAAGAATATACAATCACAGTCAGGAGCATTTGGTCAGGGGACAGGAGAAGGGCTGCTTTGGTCTGGGCGGCTCAACCATTCTTGTCCTCTATCCAGCATGCACGATTCGCTTGGATCAGGATATCCTGACTTACTCAGACCTTGGAATAGAAACCCAGATTCAAATGGGTGAAAAGATTGGAGAAAAGCTATGTTTAAACGATTAGCTGTTTATTATAAGGAAATGTTTCCCTTGCTGCCGCGTTTTTTTGTGGCTGCTATCATGTTTTTTGAGATTTATTTTGTCCTCTTGCTCAATGACGGAGTGACCAAGTTTCGCTTTGACCATCAGGAGTTGATCGGAATTTTTACCATTTTCGTCTTTCTGATGATTCTGCGGATCGCGGATGATTTCAAGGACTATGAGACCGACAGACGCCTCTTTCCTCATCGGGCTCTGCCATCTGGCCGGGTGAAAAAGAAGGACCTGGCTATTGCCCTCAGCTTTATCGTAGCTGTATCTGTACTTCTCAATATCCTCTTTATGAACAATATCGGCTGGTTCCTCTTTCTCTACATCTACGGAACTCTCATGTCCTTCTGGTTCTTTAAGCGTGATAAGATTCAAAATTCTCTGCCACTGGCTCTAGTAACCCATAATCCGGTCATGATGATTTTGAATCTTTATACTATTTCCTTTGTCTGCTACAAGTACAATCTGCCTCTCTTGTCCCTGCCGACTGTCTTGCTGGCCTTTACCATGTATTTCCCAAGTCTGATCTGGGAAGTCTGCCGCAAGATTCGAGCGCCAAAAGACGAGACAGAGTATGTGACCTATTCTAAGCTTTTTGGCTACAAAAAAGCTACTCGCTTTATCAAGGTGGTGACTCTGCTGGATATCTTGACCAATTTTGCCCTTCTCTGGAATATTTCCCATGTTGGAGTGGTAATCTTGGTGCTGAATGTCATTTGGATGACCGTCCAGTTTGAGCAGTTTATCAAGGATCCGACTCGCTTTAATATCCGGGAGCGGGTGGAGCGTTATACTTATATCACAGAGACGACAATGGTTCTGTCCGTTGCTGTTTATCTCTTGATGGGGGTACTTTGATGAAAAGAATCAAGCAGACAGGGCTTGACCAGGTCGGAGGCAAGGCCTATCATTTGCTGAAAATGCAGGCTGCTGGTTTGCCGGTTCCTGACTTTGCAGTATTTGCTTTTGACTTTTTTCAAGAATCTGCCAGCTCTGCTGACTTGGAGCAGATGGAAGTAGCCTATCGGTCCGGAGAGTTGGAATTGTCCCAACTCAGTCAGCAATTTCAGGATTGGGCTAAAGAGCAGTTTGCGCAAGAAGATCTGACAGCAGCAGAAAACTGGATTCATCAGGAGTTTTCTCAGACAGACTGTCGCTTTGCGGTTCGCTCATCAGCAACCATTGAGGATGGGAAGGCTTCATCCTTTGCCGGTCAGTTTGAGAGCCAGCTCAATGTGAAGCCAGAGGGGCTTAAAGAAGCCGTCCAAGCGACTTTGCTCTCTCTTTATCAGGAGTCGGCTCTTAGTTATCTATTTGAGCAGGGACTATCCTTGAAGCAGGCACAGATGATTTGCCTTGTTCAGGTCATGCAGGAGGGAGAACTGTCTGGGATTTACTTCACAGCTAATCCCAAGGGCATTCTGAACGAGCACATCATTGTCATCGGTCGGGGCTTGGGCAATAAGGTTGTCGAGGATAAGATTCCTACAACCATGGTGACGCTCCATCCCAAGGACCAGCTCTTTTATACTGAGCAGACGGAGGACTCACCAGAATTATCACAGGAACAACTCGAGGACTTACAGGCCTTGGCTGGTCAGGTAAGTCAGCTTTTCGGACCTTATATGGATATGGAGTTTACCTTCGCAAATGGCCAGCTCTATCTTTTGCAAGCACGACCTATTACTACCTTGCTAGAAGGCCAGCAGATTATTCTGGATAACAGCAACATTGTCGAGAGCTATCCGGGCGTTTCTAGTCCTTTGACCATTAGCTTTATCCAGGAGGCCTATGCTAGCATTTTCCGCAGTCTGGCCCAGCGATTGGTTGGCAAGAATGCCCCTGAATTGGCAGCTTATGAATCCACATTTCAAAATATGCTACAACCAGTCAACAGTCGGGTTTATTACCAGATCCAGAGCTGGTATCAGCTCTTGCAGCTTCTGCCTTTTTCTAAGAAAATCATTCCTATCTGGCAGGATATGCTGGGAGTGAGAGAGACAGAGGTGCCTCAGATGCCAGTGCACCTGTCTGCTTTCAAACGCCTGCAAATCATGCTCCGAATCATCCGAGAGTTTTGGACGGCACCCAAACAAATGAGGCAATTGGAAGAGCAGTTCGCCCAGATTCAGCGCCAATACGAAGCGAGCTTTTCTCCCGATGCAGATGCGGAGACCTTGATTGGCTTGGTCAGCAAGCTGAAAGAGGATATTCTGGCTCACTGGGACATTACACTGGTCAATGACCTCTATGCTTTTGTCTATACTGGACTCCTGAAGAAGTCGCGGCGCGGCGGAGCGGTTCAGGCTGAGATTGCGGGAATTGAGCAGATTGAAAGCATGAGACCGGCTTTGGCTCTGCAGGCTTTAACAGCTCAGCTGAAAGCAGAAGAAAATGCAGAGATTAGACAGGCTATGGAAACTGAAAGTCCAGCAGTTTTTCTAAGTCGCCATCATCCTTTGGTCCAAGAAATTACTCATTTTATCCATGAATTTGGTGACCGAGCTCCGGAAGAGTTGAAGTTAGAAACACCAACCTTCCGAACGCACCCAGAGCGTCTGTTCAAGCTCCTGCTGCAAATGTACCAACAAGAGGAGAAAAAGTTGGCCCCTCAGAAACTTGAAGAAGTTGAGCAAAAATCAGGCTGGTGGACGAATTTTCTTCGCAAGCGAGCCATGACTGGTGTTAAATATCGGGAGAGCTCCCGCTTAAACCGCACACGAATCTATGGCATGATGCGACAGATTTTCCGAACGCTTGGGCAGCAATTAGCCGAGCAAGGACTGCTGGCTACGCCTGACGATGTTTTTTACCTGACAAAGGAAGAATTGTTTGAGCTGACCAGAAAACCCAGAGATGTTAGCGGCTTGATAGCCGAGCGTCGAGAGAAGTTGGAGGCTGATAAGGAGCTGCCAACCTTTAGTCGCTACGTTTTTGCTGGACAGGTCTTTGAGAAATATCTGAAACCGCAAAACCGTACCAGCAGTCATAATACGGGCAATCAAGCCTTACAAGGGATTGGCTGCTCACCTGGCTGCGTCAAGGCTCAGGTTTTGGTCGTGGAAGATGTGCAGGAGATTGAGTCTGCTCAGGACCGGATTATCGTGACCAAGATGACCGATCCGGGCTGGGTCTATCTTCTGACCCAAGCCAAGGGTGTCATTGCCGAGCAGGGGTCTTTGCTCTCGCACACGGCCATTATTTCCCGCGAGTTGGGTATTCCTTCCATTGTCAATGTCAGAGGCGCCTGCAGCCAGCTGCAAAACGGTGATTGGATTGAGATGGATGGCCTTACTGGCAAGATTCGACTGATCAAGGAGGAAGGTTATGCTTGAAATTAAACCAGTCAAACCTAATACGACAGAGCTGGCCGATTTTCTAGCTCTGCCCAAGCAGATTTACCAGCCAGATCACCTCATGCAGTCGGAAGAGGAAGAGATGGCTTTGATTGAGGGCAGTCACCCGCTGAGTTCTGACTTAGAAACCTATGCCTTTATTGGCTATGAGGAGGGCCAGCCTTGTATTCGAGGCCTCCTGACCTTCTATCCAGATGATGAGGCTGCTTACTTGGGATTTTTCGAGTCGATCAATGATCAACAGATTGCATCTGCTTTTATCGAGCATTTAGCAGGTTTTGCTCGAAGTCTCGGAGCTAGCAGGATTATCGGTCCGGTACAGGCAAGTTTTTGGCTGGGTTATCGAATGCAGCTGACTGGAACAGAGGAGGTCCCTTTTACTGGAGAACCTCATAATCCAGCCTATTATCCTGAGCTGTGGCAGGCTGCTGGTTTTGAGATCAAAGAACTCTATCTGTCCAATTTTTATCCCAAGGTCAGCAATAAAACTCATCAGGACAAGCTGGCTCATCGCTTTGAGTCTTTTGAAGAAGCGGGTTTCACCATTTGCTCTCCCAAAAAGAAGGACTGGGAAGAAGCCTCGCTGCAGGTTTTTGAGCTTCTCAATCGTCTCTATCAAGATTTTCCGATTTATCGGTCTATTTCCAGTCAGCAGTTCAGTCAGATTTTTCAGAAATACCAGTACATTCTTGATTTTTCTATGGTTAAGCTGGCCTATAAGGAGGGCAAGCTAGCTGGTTTTCTGATTGCCATGCCGGACTACGGTTCTCTGGTTTATCAAAAACTGACTCCTCTTAACCTAGCCAAGCTTTTTTGGACCAAGCGTTTTCCAAAACGTTATACGATTATGTATCTAGGAGTAGATGAGCAATTCTTGGGGTTGGGCTCTGCCTTGGCCTATCCGATTTTTAAAGAAGCGCAGAAGCGACAAGCCTCAGCTATTGGAGCCTTGATTCATCAAAAAACTGTCACGCGCCACTATGCGGCAGAACTTCAAGGAGACAAGCATGAGTATGGTCTCTTTGAGTTGAATTTGAACCCCTGACTAACAAAGTAAATCACATTTTAAAAAGCAAATTTTCTAACCGAAGATTTGTTTTTTTATTTTTTTAGTTAAAAATGAACACTATTTTCAGGTTGTTCAAAAACTGGATGATTTCAGCCTTCAAAGATATATTTTTAAGCAAAAGCATTGAATTTTTGTAGGAAATTCTGTAAAATTTTAAGAGATTATTATATGAAGAAAAGGGAATTATTATGGAAAAAAGAATCACTGGCGATACGCTCCAGCGCTATTCTTTTAGAAAGTTATCAGTAGGATTGGTTTCCGCCACTATCGGAAGCTTCTTTTTGAGTACCGCCATAGGGGGAAATATAAGCACGGTTGAGGCTGCAGAAGTCTCAGCCGGCAAAACCGTTCCAGTTCAGTATCACTACGTAGTAGAGTCTGAACTGACTGAAGCTGAGAAGAATGCAGTTGTTAAGGAGCTTCCAAAGTTTGTGGAAGAAAACTCTGATGCTTATTATCTGGTTTACCGTCCTAAGACCCAGGGCCTTTCGGCAAAAAGTTTGCCAAAGACGGGCTACTCAAGTCTGTGGGAAGCGACATTTGCAGCTGTTGGGTTGACCTTAGCAGTCTTAGTAATTGCACGAGGTCGAAATGGTAAGCGGTACCTGTCTTCTATTTTGCTGGTGACAGGTCTAGGCTCTATTCTCCTAGCTCCTTCTGTATTTGCGGTGACCAATATTGAATTAGCCGCCTACAATCAAAGGCTGAATTTGACGGTGGGAGATAAACTGCCGGAACCTTTAGAGATTGCTGGTTTTGAGTATGTCGGCTATCTAAAAAGCGGTGAACAGGGCAAGGAGAATGTAGCAGGAAGTCATCAGCTTCCTACGGCACAAAAGGACTTATCAGCTGTTGAAGTCGATCAGCAAGCAGGTAAATCTGCTAGTCTTTCTGGGAATCCGGGTGCTGCCAACAAGCCAGTATCTACTGAAACAGAGAAACTGACTGAGCAAGAAAAAGAGATTATTGCTGCCAAAGAGCGTGAATTTGCTCGGCTTTCTCCAGTCACTGAAGTACCAGAACTGGAATTCAAGAGCCAAGAAAGTAGCCAGACCCAAGTCCTGCCTTATCGAACAGAATACCAATATTCAAATGAACTCGCAGAGGGGCAATCTCAGGTCATTCGTGCAGGTGTCGCTGGAACACGCACTGTCGTCACTCGCAATTATATAGCAGGTAAAGAAATTGTAAAAAGTGAAGTGATTTCAGACCAGGTAACTGCAGAGCCAGTTTCAGAAATTGTGCTGGTTGGAACTGCTGCAGTAAAATCTGTGCCAAAAGAGGCGCCAGTTCAAGAAGTCCCTGAATTGACTACTTATGGAACGACGCCCGATACAGCACCGGTTCAAGAAGTGCCTGAGCTAACGAATTATGGCACTGCACCAGACACCGCTCCAGTACAAGAAGTTCCGGAACTAACAACTTATGGTACCGCACCAGACACCGCTCCAGTACAAGAAGTTCCAGAATTGACGACCTATGGCACTGCACCAGATACCGCACCTGTAAATGAAGTCCCAGAATTGACAACCTATGGCACAACGCCCGATACAGCACCGGTTCAAGAAGTGCCTGAGCTAACGACTTATGGCACTGCACCAGACACTGCTCCAGTACAAGAAGTTCCGGAACTAACAACTTATGGTACCGCACCAGATGAAGCACCTGTGCATCAAGCCCCAAAATTAGAGCTGACTGCGACGGATGAAACAAGAAGAGAAAAGATAGATTTTTCCGTCGAAGAACAGTATACTGATGAGATTCCAGAAGGCAGTCGCCAAATTGTCACACCAGGTGTCCAGGGTGAGCGGGCGATTACCACTCGTATCTATACCTCGAATGGCCAAGAGGTTGACCGCCAAGTTTTATCGGATGAAGAAATTCTTGCAGCAGTCACTCAAATTATTAAGGTCGGTACAAGTAAGTCAAGTCTGATTCCGGCTGACGCACCAAAGGTAGAAGATCTATCAGAATACCCGCTAACTTACACGGACGAAACTCGAGTAGAGAAAATTAACTATACTATTCGTGAAGAAGAGACTGACGAGCTAGTCCAAGGTACTCGTCAAATTGCAACTCCAGGTGTTGAGGGTGAGCGAACTATTAAGACTCGTGTCTACAGTTCCAATGGTCAAGAAGTTGACCGTCAGGAGTTATCGAATGAGGAAACTCTAGCCCCAGTGACGCAAGTTGTCAAAGTTGGTACGGCTAAACCAAATATGGTACCGAACGATGCACCAAAAGCCGATGCTCTTCCAGAGTACCCATTAACTTACACGGACGAAACGCGTGTTGAAAAGGTTAACTTCACCATTCGTGAAGAAGAAACGGACGAATTGGTTCGTGATGCCCGTCAAATCGCGACTCCAGGCGTGCAAGGTGAGCGAACAATCAAGACTCGCGTCTATAGTTCCAATGGTCAAGAAGTTGACCGTCAGGAGTTATCGAATGAGGAAACTCTAGCCCCAGTGACGCAAGTTGTCAAAGTTGGTACGGCTAAACCAAATATGGTACCGAACGTTGCACCAAAAGCCGATGCTCTTCCAGAGAACCCATTAACTTACATGGACGAAACGCGTGTTGAAAAAGTAGCCTTCAATATTTTGGAACAATACACTGATGAGTTGCCACAGGATGCCCGTCAAATTGCGACTCCAGGTGTTGAGGGTGAACGAACAATCAAGACTCGTGTCTACAGTTCCAACGGTCAAGAAGTTGACCGCCAAGAAATTTCAAATGAGGAAACTCTAGCGCCAGTAACGCAAGTTGTCAAAATCGGAACAGCTAAGCCGCATATGGTACCGAATGATGCACCAAAAGCAGACGCTTTGCCAGAATACCCGTTGACTTATACGGATGAGACGCGTGTAGAGAAAATCGCCTTCAATATTGAAGAGCAATATACTGATGAATTGCCTCAAGACGCTCGTCAAATCGCGACTCCTGGCGTTCAGGGCGAGCGGAGGATTAAGACACGTGTTTACAGCTCCAACGGTCAAGAAATCGACCGCCAAGAGCTTTCTAACGAGGAAACATTAGCACCAGTAACGCAAATTGTTAAAGTTGGTACTGCTAAGCCGCACATGGTACCGAACGATGCGCCAAAAGCAGAGGCTTTGCTAGAGTATCCACTGATATACACAGACGAAACGCGTGTAGAAAAAATCAACTTCAGCATTCGTGAAGAAGAGACAGACGAACTAGTTCGTGATGCCCGTCAAATCGCGACTCCAGGTGTGCAAGGCGAGCGAACAATCAAGACCCGTGTTTACAGATCCAATGGTCAGGAGATCGACCGCCAAGAGTTGTCCAATGAAGAAACCTTGGCTCCAGTAACACAAGTTGTTAAAGTCGGAACTGCTAAGCCAACCATGGTACCAGGTGATGCGCCAAAAGCAGACGCTTTGCCAGAGTACCCGCTGACTTACACGGACGAAACTCGAGTAGAAAAAATCAACTTCACAATTCGAGAAGAAGAAACGGACGAACTTGTTCGAGATGCTCGCCAAATCGCAACACCGGGCGTTCAGGGCGAGCGGACTATCAAGACCCGCATCTATAGTTCCAATGGTCAAGAAATTGACCGCCAAGAGTTGTCCAATGAGGAAACTCTCGCTCCAGTGACGCAAGTTGTCAAAGTCGGAACAGCTAAGCCGCATATGATACCGAACGATGCGCCAAAAGCAGATGTTTTGCCAGAGTATCCGCTGACTTACACAGACGAAACCCGCGTAGAAAAAATCAACTTCAGCATTCGAGAAGAAGAAACGGACGAATTGGTTCGTGATGCCCGTCAAATTGCCACTCCAGGTGTTGAGGGCGAGCGAACTATCAAGACCCGAGTTTACAGCTCCAACGGCCAAGAAGTTGACCGCCAGGAGTTGTCCAACGAGGAAACTCTAGCTCCAGTAACGCAAGTTGTTAAAGTTGGTACGGCTAAGCCAAGCATGGTACCGAACGATGCGCCAAAAGTAGAAACTTTAGAAGAATTCGATTTAATTCCACTTCACAATCTATTAGCAGAAGCGGATCAGATTAAAGCTCAGGCACGTTATTTCAACGATAGTCAGAGCCATCAATCTAGCTATGATACTGCTTTGACAGCAGGTCAAGCAATCCTGAACCGATCACATGCTAGCCAAGAAGAAGTCAACCAACTGGTGGAACAAATCAATCAAGCCAAGACTCAGTTAAGCGGTCTTGAGGTTGTCAAAACGGCTCTTCAAAATGAATACGATTTAAATCCAACTATCAAAGCAGCTCCAAAATATAAAAATGCTGACTCAGAGAAGCAGACATCTTATACTGACGAATTAGCCAAGGCAGAAGTAGTTCTGAACAATCAAACTGCCACACAAGTGCAGGTCAATCAAGCTTTTGCTAGCCTGACAGCAGCCAAAGATGCTCTAAATGGAGTGCCTAAAGTCAAGCCAACGGTTTCCATTCTAAGTCTGACAGAAAATGCAGATGACAAGTCGGTTACAGTCCAATATAGATTAGAAGACCAGTCCCAGTCCTTCCGTTCAGCGACTGCTGAATTATACCAGGGGGATCAGCTTGTTCGCACTCTTCCGATTACCAATTTCGCAGGAAGTCTGAAGATTGGCGACTTAGACTACTACACAGGCTATACCCTGAAAACCAAGCTGACTTATGAACTGGATAATGGCAGCTTCACAGAACTTGAAACGGACAGCCGCAATTTTGAATTGGAATACAAGAAGATTGCCTTCCGAGATATTGATTCGGCAGAGTTTTACAGAAAAGAAAACGACCAGTTTAAGCGCGTCGTGTCCATGAGCTCTATGCCTACGGATCTGTCTACCTACTTCGTCAAAGTCAAATCAAGTGAATCTAAGGAAATGCTCCTGCCGGTTTACAGCATAGCGGAAAGTCATAAGGATGGCAGGGATGTCTATAAGGTGACAGTCTCTCTGCCTGAGCTGGTCCAAGAAGGTGAGACAGGCTATAAGTCTGGCTATGACTTCTATATCAGTAAGGCAGCTGTTCCTAGTCAGCAAAATATCTACACTAGCTTTGCTAGTTTGGTAGACGCTATGAAACAAAATATGGCTGGCAACTACGTTCTGGGAGCTGATTTGGATGCTAGCGAGGTTAGTCTGGCACCTGCGGATTATGTCTACCTCAAAGGAAACTTCACAGGCAGTCTGACTGGTAGTCATAATGGCAAGCAGTACGCGATTTATAATCTAGCCAAGCCTTTATTTGAAAACCTCAAGAGTGGTTCCTCTATTTCTAATCTGGACCTGAAAGAGGTCAATATTGTTGGTACTTATGACTCAGCTGCCCTGGCCCGCAATGCAGAAAATGCTCGAATCACAGATGTTTCTGTCCAAGGTAGAGTAGAAGTAAAAGAAAATGCTTCGCAGGTGGCAGGTTTGGTCGTTATTGCTAACAATACCCAAATCACCAATAGTTCCTTTACTGGAACTATCGTATCAAATGATAAGCAGGGCAAAGAATACAATGTCGGTGGTTTGGTTGCCAATCTTAAGGGAGGAAACTCCTTGATTAGCCAAAGCAGGGCAGATGTGACTATTCTAGCAGGCGCTAGAGCCAACAACCAACGCTTCGGCGGTCTGGTTGGCCGTTTAGAAAACAATGCCCGCATCAGCCGTTCTTATGTAGCTGGAAAGATTCAAAATTCTACTAAGAACGGTCAGATTGGTGGCGTAGTAGGTTCCAATTACTTCAATGGCTTGATTGATAATGTTATCAGTAACGTCAGTGGTACAAATGTTTACAGTATTTCTGGCGATCAGGGATATGAGAATAACCGTATCACAGAAGCTTATGCTGTTGAAGGAAATAAAACACTGGAAAATGACAAGTTTGTCACTTCGACACTGACTCTGAACGAGGCAGAAGAAAAGCTGACTAACCTAGACATTACGACCACGCTGGAAGACACGAATCTCAACCTTTATTCTGTCAACTATGCTCTGGAAAAGAATGCTCGAGAAGACCGTTTAATAGCTTATGCTAACATGGAAAAACTCCTTCCATTCTACAATAAGGAGACCATTGTTGCCTATGGAAATAAACTTCCAGATAATCACAAGCTCAATACAGAGTACTTGCTGGACGTTGTTCCGATGAAGGGCGACCAGATTATCACTGATATCAATAGCAATAAGACCGGAATTAACCGCTTGATGCTGCACTTTGAGGATAATACAGTTGACTACCTGGATCTGACCTATAAGGGAGATTTCAAATATAAGGCAATTGCAGAGTACAGTGTAAATGGCTTAGACCTCCTTTATACACCAGAAGCCTTCCTATCAGACTATAGCAGGGTTCTCAATCAAGTGCTGCCGGAGTTGAACCAGGTTGTCCTGGACTCACCGGCTATGCGAACTGTTTTAGGCGTGAATGCTGACACTTCTCTGGATGATCTCTATCTAGATACGGCCTTTGACCAAGTCAAGACCAAGCTGTCAGAAGAGTTACGCAAGGTTCTGGCTATGGACAAGTCCATCAATACTGAAGGCGATGTCGTGGCTGACTATGTAACTCAGAAGATTACAGCCAATAAGGAAGCCTTCCTGTTGGGTCTGACCTATCTCAACCGTTGGTATAATATCAACTATGACAATATCAATGTTAAGGATTTGTCGGCCTATAAGTTTGACTTCTTTGGAAATCATAATGCTTCAACGCTGGATACCATCATTTCACTAGGTCAGTCAGGCTTTAATAATCTTAAAGCCAAGAACAACTATATGGCTTATGATACCTCTCTCTCTGAAGCGACTGGTAAGCGAGGGCTCTTTAACTACTTAGAAGGCTATCGTCAGCTCTTCCTGCCGGACAAGAGCAATAATGAATGGCTCAAGACCAATACAAAAGCCTACATCGTTGAGGCTAAGTCGGATGTAGCAGAAGCGAGACAGCTTCAGGATGCAGCTGAGGACAAGAGTAAGTATTCTGTCGGCGTTTACGACAAGATTACTGCTGATAACTGGGAACACAAGGGCATGCTCTTGCCACTCTTGACCATGACTGAGAAGGGTGTCTATGCTATCTCCAATATGTCTACCATCTCCATGGGGGCTTATGACCGTTATCGCCTTGATGCCAATGGCAGGGTTCGGACAGATGCAGAGCTAGCTGAATTTGTCGAAGACAGAGTGAGAAAAACTGCTGAATACCAGCGCGATCACTATGACTTCTGGTATAAGATTCTAAGCGATGAAAGCAAGGACAAGCTCTTCCGTTCTGTTCTGGTTTACGATGGATTCTCATTGGTTGACAAGAATGGTCAAAAATATTGGGCTCCAGCTAATGACAAAAAATCACTGGCTATGCAGGAATTCTTTGGACCAGCCGGCAAGTGGTATCCTAGCAAGGGCTATAATGCCTATGCTACAGGAAGTGTAACCCACTTTGATGCAGCTAAATTGTTAGAAGACTATGGTAACTCTGTCTACACGCATGAAATGACCCATAATTCTGACGGTGGCATTTACTTTGAGGGCAATGGCCGCCGCGAAGGTCTGGGAGCTGAGCTTTATGCTCGCGGTCTCTTGCAGTCCACTCCAAGTGCAGACGAAGCTACCATTACTCTCAATACCCTCTTCAAGGTGGACAAGGATTCTAAGACGCGTCTACACACATATAACTTCAAGGAACGCGTTCAAAATGCAGAAGACCTGCAGCACTATGTCCATGGTATGTTTGACATGATCTACACCCTAGATTACCTAGAAGGTACTTCTATGCTGAAGCAGAGCGATGATGCTAAACTTCAGTGGTTCAGAAAGATGGAGAATTACTATATTACAGATAAGTATGGTAAGGAGACCCATGCAGGTAACCAGACGCGAAGCTTTACTGCTGAGGAAATCAAGCATCTGAAGACTTTTGACTCTCTGATTGAAAATGATGTCATCACTCGTCGGGAGAATAAGGATAGTGGGAAATACGGTCGAAATGGCTACCTCAGTCTCAGCCTCTTCTCACCAATCTACTCAGCCTTGAGCAATCCAAATGGAGCTCCGGGTGATGTCATGTTCCGCCGTACAGCCTATGAGTTACTAGCAGCTAAGGGTTACCATGAAGGATTTATCCCGTATGTTTCTGGTAAGTACTCTAAGGAAGCCTTTGATGAAGGTAAGAAAACGTGGGATGGATGGTCCGGAAGAGATGTTGGTCTCGTAACTGACCAGAAAGTCTTGGAAAATGTATTCAAGGGTGAATATGATTCCTGGGTAGCCTTCAAGAAAGCTATGTATAAGGAGCGGATTGATCAGCTGACTAAGCTCAAGCCAATCACTATTGAGTACGAGCTTAAAAATCCAAACAGTACTAAGAAAGTAACCATTCATTCTTATGAAGAGATGCAGAAGCTAATGGACGAAGCAGTGGCAGAGGATGTACGCAACATTACTAATGCTACCAGCCGTGTTGATGCTAGCTGGGTCAACCTGCTCAAGAAGAAGATTTACAATGCTTATCTTCGTGAGACAGACGACTTCAGACAGTCAATCTTTAATAAGTAAGCGGCAAAATGTTTTTCAGAAATACTAAAAATATCTAGACTATAAAAAGTCTAGGTATTTTTTGCCATTTATTTCTAATAAAACAATAATAATCCATCCGAGTTAGATTAAAAACCAATTTGTAACTTTTTTGTAACGAAAGTAGACAAAGAATAGAAAAATGCTAATAAAAATTATAGTTTACAAGGCGTAAATTATAATTTTTATGTTATAATTGATATGTATATGTCATATTTGCTTATCATATACGAGTACTATCATTTTTAGTTTGGTAATAAATCTTGATTTAGAACCGGCTGAAAATGAGGGGGTAGACAGGTGATGGTGTGCCTGCCAGCATTTGTCTAAAATAAAATATAAAAAGAAGGAGGACCGCATTCAAGGTGAAACAAACTTATCATAAAGTGTCTCATGCTCTGATGACTTTGCTGCTTTTGGTATCAACCTTTCTTCCCTTGTTAAGCTCAAGTCCTAGGGTTTCTGCTGCAGAGTTAGGTGAAAGTGATTATCAGCTAACTACAGATGTTACCATTAATACTAATCCTTTAAAGGATACAGGCTACGGTGAAGGTAAATTTTACATTGCTCCGACCTATACATTTGAGGATAGCAAAGTATTAAATAATGGTGATACCATGGTTTATCGTGTTCCATCACAGTTCAAAATTGAGCGAACTTTGGAGGAAAACATAAGTGCACCGGATGGTACTGTTGTTGCCAAGTTGGTGACAGATCCTGTTACCAATACAGCGACCATTACAGTCACAAATGCTGAGTATTTTGCGAAAATGCCAGATACCAAGCGTATTCAATCTTCTTTCACAGTGGTTTGGGCTGATAATATGCCTTATGACCAAGAGCAAGAAGTTAATTTCCCAGGTGCTAGAACCTATAGGCTGAAGCGTATCAAGGTTGATGAAGAACCTCAGGGGTATTCCAAGTGGGGGGTTCAGGATTCTAAGGATCCAAACTACGTCAACTGGCGTATCCGTGTCAATCGTGATGTCCAAAATCTTGGTCAAGTTGTCATTGAGGACGCTATTCCAGAAGGCCAAGAGCTGGATGAAGATTCAGGGATTACAGGTTACTACTTTACTGAGTGGGAAGGTGCTTCTGGCACACGTCAATCCTTTAATCCGAGCCAGATTGTGACAATCACTGACTCCAATCATTTCACAGTCAATGCTGGGGATTTGAGTGGAAGAGGTATTTATGTTATCTATCGGACACGTTTGACAGAGCCAGTTGATAAGGTGACCAAAAAAGCCTTTAACGATGTAACCGTTACGTCTAATGGACAAAAGATGCCAGATTTAGTATCACGTCCATTTGCACCTTTGACAACTCTTGATGGTGTCGGGGAAGGTACCCGTTCGGATGAAGTTATCTTCAAAGTCAAAAAGGAATTGACTGGCCGCAATTTGGCAGATGGTGAATTTACTTTTGATTTGATCAATAAGGATGACAACGACAAAGTTGTTCAAACGGTAACAAACAAAGACGGTGCCGTCACCTTTAAGAAACTTCGTTTCAAAAATGAGGGAACCTTTAACTATGTCATTCGTGAACGAGCAAGCAATCTGCCAGGTGTGACAAACGATGCAAATTCAGACATCAATGTTACTGTTACTGTAACAGACAACAACGGCGTCAAGACAGCAGCGGTTACCTATGACCGTGATGCTTTCACCAATACCTACAAGTTAGAGCCAGCAACTGCAGCGATTACCGCTAAGAAAGTTCTGGATGGTAAAGCACTTGAAGCTGGTAAGTACACTTTCAAGCTGACTGAGGTTGGCGGAAATAACGTGGAACTTCAAGCAACAAATGACGCCAATGGTAATATCAAGTTTCCTGAGATCAACTATGATAAAGAAGGGACTTATACCTACAAGCTGAAAGAAGTGGCTGGAAATGAAGCTGGAGTAACGTATGACAGTAAAGAACATACTGTGACTGTCACAGTGACTGAAAACAATGCTAAATTGGAAGCTGCTGTCGCAGGTAACAATCCAACATTCACCAACAGTTATAAAGACTATGGTGTCAGCTATGAGTTTCTCAGCTCTAACCCAGCCTATCCAAACCTGCCAAAAGAAGTAACTGATTTGCTTCCAGCAGATACTAATCGCTACACTAGTGGTACTAATGTAGACGCTAAGCAGCCTGCTAAAACAAGTGTTACAGTTACTGAAGGCACATGGACTTTCGAAGGCTATGCAGAAACGAATGCACAGACTGTTGCGGATAAGGACCTTAAATTTACTGGTAAATGGAATTTCATTCCAGCGCCGAAATATAAGGTGACGTATGAATTTGTAAGCGAAGATCCGAATCGCGCCTTACCTGCAGAGGTAACAGAATTGCTGCCGACCGATGCCAATGAATACACAGATGGTACTGCAGTTCAAGCGGTTCAGCCAGCTAAGGATTCTATTGAAGTAACTGGAGGTACTTGGAAATTCCTTAAATATGACGCGGATAGTAAAACTATTGCAGGCTCAGATGTCAAATTTACAGGCACATGGACATTTGAAGCTAGACGTCCACAAGGACCAACACCACCACCATCTTCTTCAGATTCGACACCACCACCGTCATCATCTGGTGATAAACCAAGCGGTTCGACGGATGGAACCCCAGGTAATTCGTCAGATAAAGATGGAAAAGATGTTCGTGGATCAGCAACTGGCAAAAAAGTTTTGCCGAAAACTGGCAGTGAAACATCTATCTTTGCGATAGCAGCAGGATTTGCACTGATTCTTTTATCAGCTCTTGTCTATCGTTTCAAAAAAGCTAATTAATTTTAGCCAGACAAATCATCTCAGCTAGCTGAGATGATTTTTTTGTCTTTGTCACCATCTATCCTTGATAATGTACTGACGCTTAAACATATAAACTCTAAAGTAAGCAGGCATTTGAATGGCTGTTTTTTACGGTGGCTGAAATTTGCTAAGCTTGATTTCACAGTCAATGAATACTTTAAAATAAAAGAGAATTCTTGTTTTATAAAGAAGGTTTGTTATAATAAAATAAGAAAAAGTTTCTTTATTTAAAGGGAGATGTGGATGAAAAATAAGAAGTTTAGGGTGATTCCTTTTTTGCCCCTATTTTTGTATCTACTGGTTTTTCAGTACGGTTATTGGGGAATTGAGCCAGAGCCGGGGGTTGTTTATGGTTATCTTTACCTTTTTCTATTTTTAGTTCCTGTTGTCATTGTTTATTTTGTAATTGCTGTTATGAATTTTGCAACACTGATGGGGGAAGTTACTTATTTATTCAAAGGACAGCTGCTAGGGCATCTCTATCGGCTTTATTTTTCTATCTTTTTCTTTTCGATTTTGTTTTGCGGTCTTAATTATTATCAGTTGATAGCTCCATATGGCTCTCAGATGAAAATTAGTGCTGGAGAAGCTTATAATCCCCTAGCAGCTTATGCCATTCCTATCTTGCTTTTTCTCTTAGGATTGTTGGGCAATCTATTCTTTTGGGAGTTGAAAAAGAATTAAGTCCAGGAGGATAAAGAGCAGCAGTACAGCGATAGTAATTGAGGAGTTTTTCTTGCATTTGATCATTAAAAGCCTGCTGAAAATCTATTTGCTCAGGCTTTCTTTGTGCTATAATAAAGAAAAACGATGAGGAGACATTCATGAATCAAACTGTTCAATATTTACAAGAATTAACGGCTATCCCTTCGCCAACAGGCTTTACGGCTGAGGTGGCAGACTATCTGGTGAAAACGCTGGGGGAAATGGGCTATGAGCCTGTCCGGACCAATAAAGGCGGCGTCCATGTTGTGGTTAAGGGTGAAAATGATGCCCAGCATCGGGTAGTGACTGCCCATGTGGATACTCTGGGGGCTATTGTTCGGGCTATTAAGTCTGACGGTCGTCTCAAGCTGGATCGGATTGGTGGTTTCCCTTGGAACATGATTGAAGGAGAAAACTGCCTAGTCCATGTGGCCAGCAGTGGCAAGACTATCAATGGGACTATCTTAGTTCACCAGACTTCCTGCCATGTCTATAAGGATGCTGGGACGGTTGAACGTACTCAGGACAATATGGAAGTTCGTTTGGATGAAAAGGTGACAAGTGAGAAAGAAACTCGCGATTTAGGAATCGAAGTCGGTGATTTTATTTCCTTTGATCCTCGTACCACAGTTACCGAGTCTGGCTTTATCAAGTCTCGCTTTTTGGATGACAAGGTCAGCGCAGCTATTTTGCTCAATCTTTTGCGAGTTTATAAAGAGGAAAATATTCAGCTTCCGGTGACGACTCATTTTGCTTTCAGTGTTTTTGAAGAGGTTGGTCATGGGGCTAACTCCAGCTTGCCGGAGCAAGCTGTGGAGTATCTGGCTGTTGATATGGGCGCTATGGGTGACGACCAGCAGACAGATGAGTATACGGTTTCCATCTGTGTCAAGGACGCATCAGGACCTTATCACTATGGCTTCCGCCAGCATTTGGTAAATTTAGCCAAGGAGCAGGACATTTCTTACAAACTGGACATCTATCCGTTTTACGGATCAGACGCCTCTGCAGCTATGAGTGCAGGAGCAGAAGTCAAGCATGCTCTGCTAGGTGCCGGCATCGAATCCAGCCACTCTTATGAGCGTACCCATATTGATTCAGTTGTTGCGACAGAGCGCATGGTGGATGCTTATCTAAGGAGTGGCTTGGTGGAGTGAGCAATCAAATTTTAGAAAAAATCATCTGAAACGCTTGCATAAAATTGTAAGTTGTGAGATATTATTATATAGAATTACTTTAGGTTAAAAGGGAGAAAATGAAAGTAGTTTGTGTGGATGCTTGTATCCGCTCTAGGGCGTTTGGGATTGATATTGCCCTCCGCAATCGTTTTGAGCTTTTTGAAGAAATGAAAGTCCCTTATGAATTGTGGGTTTCTGAAGCGGATACAGATATATATGCTAATGCCTCTTCTAGGCAGCTTGTGCTGGATAGTTATAAAGCCTTGGGAATTGATAGGAGTAAAGTCCGTTTTCTGGGCATAGAATTAGCTGGTAGGAGTCTTCAGGAGTTTGCTGAGGAGGAGCTTGAGCCAGAAGACTGGCTGATGATGGAGCGTCTGGATATTCCAGAAAATATTCTCTTGAGGCGTGAGCAAGATTTTCATGTAGCACGCGTCCTTCATCAGGATCACATGATTGCCCTGGGACAAGAGTTAAATAAAAAAGTCATGGGCTGGCTTGATCAGGATGTATTAGACTCTTTGATTTTGGTTGGCGAAGGTCAGGAGGCCTATCTGCCTCAAAAGATGAGGGATAAGGCCCTCTTTATTCCAACCACCTATGCAGAACAAGTAGTCCAATATCCAAGAGAGAGGGTATTTGATTCAAAGGATATTCACTTGGTGACAGTCAGTCGTTTATCTGAGGAGAAAAATGTTCTGTTATTGTTGAAAATTATGGCTTTATTGAAATTTAAAGGTCATAGGCAGTTTACTCTTGACATCTATGGAGATGGTCCTGACATGGCCATGCTGCAAGATGTCCTTGAGCTCAATGATTTGGAAGACTTGGTTCACTTTAAGGGCTATCAGTCTCAAATACCTTATCAAGCTTATGATGCCTATATTAGCACTTCCTTATCGGAAGCCTTTGCGACATCGCTCTATGAGGCTCTGGTCAATGGCTTGCCTCTGATTGGTCTGGATGTGCGCTATGCTAATCGCGCTTATATTAAGCATGGAGAGAATGGATGGCTTATACCGCAAAATGACGCTAATCAATATGTTGTCCATTTGGAGCAATTTAGCCAATTTGGAGAAAAAGAATGGAGGGGATTGTCGGCAAGATCCAAAGAACTTGCCAATCGCTATAACAGAGAGCTACTAGTCAATTTATGGGAAAAAGTTTTTAAAATGTCTAAAATAGGAGATTAAAAGGAGAAGAAGATGAAAAAGACTTTAGGGAAAAAATTAGAACTGGGAATGAAATTAGTCCCAATTCCTCTGTCCTTGCTGCTTGCTGGAACAATGGCAGTTACTGTACAAGCAGAGGAGGTAAGTAGTGAAACAGAGGGGAATCAAGTCCAGAATAACCAGGCGACACCTCCTGTCAATCAAGAACTGCCAAATGATGGGACAATCAAAAATACACCAGCAGAGGAAGCTTCCGGTCTGACCATCTCAGAAGAAGGAGAGAAGGGTGCGGCCCAAGTCACGCCTGAAATCAAACAATTAGCTCAAGAATTTTATGACTATCATACCAAGGGAGAGAGAGATGAAATAACTAAGGCTGCAACCATGACATCTGTCATGCCTGAGATACAGTCGGTGGAGCAAATAGAAGAAGCAGCTAAAAAGTATGATCATGCTTATGCGATCCGTAAGATGGATGGTGTCTTTAAATACATTGATTTAAAGCAAGTAAAAGATTTAAATCTAGTCAGAGATGAACACTTTCAAGAAGTTCCTTCAGGAGAAGTTTATTATGGTCAATCGCTAATTCAAAATAATACTGCCCTCTTCTTTTTGAATAAGTGGGAGGCTATATTCAATCCAAATCCAAGTCCAGAAGAAGTAGCGAAGATACCAAAAGCCATCATTCCGCGTTCTGAGTTGGATTTGACTGTCGAGGAAACCTTTCCTACAAAGAGATTTTTGCAGATGAAGGTATGGGAACACTCAGGTTTAACATTTGAAGAGGCATTTTCTAGAAAGTATTTACCTGAGTCAGATAATAGAGTATTGTCTATGGAAGAGATTAAGCAGATTATTCTTACTAATCCTAATTTATTCCAAATTCAAGCAAGTTCTGAAGAATTTAGTTATTATATGAACCCTTTCTTTCAAAAATTGCTTATCAGTGGAAAGGAAGCTGGAGATGAATACACTTACTGGAAAGGAAAAAATTATTCACTTGTAGATTCAAGGGATAATTTCGCTACAAATCACATCTATTTTGATTCTTTTGATTATAACACTCTATATCCTATAGGCAATCAATTTTGGGGGTTTTATAGAGGTTTAAATAATGGTGCCATTGATGATGTTGCAGATAATATTTTGAGAAAATATAATCTATATGAAAAGCCCTTTGTACATATTGATTGGCTGGGTAAAAATCCTTCTCTAGAGAGACCCTGGTTTGGTAAGGATAATATTAAGACCTTCCACTATAAACTATATCTGATGAAACCTAATGATAAGACTCGTTATTATTTTGATCGAGACTATACGATTGATATCGCAGGAGTTCCTAATATTGCTGAAACACCAGATGGTGGCTTCAAGTTTATAGAAGATACTATCCCTGGTGGTGGACAGACAACAGGTGGTTATGAACCTGATCAAGGAGAGCTAGATAAACTTTTCAGAACGGTCAAAGCTGAAGGTTTCGTCTTTAAAGTTTCGGATGTTAAGAAGGTTGGGGAAGGAGAGACCGAACCGGGCAAGGTTCTTGTCCGGTACCAAGACGAGCAGGGGCATGCTATTGCTAACCCTATTACGGATGAGCAACCAGGTAAGACTAGATATACAGTCAGTCCTAAACCTCTAATTTCCTATAATAACAAGCTCTATACTTATAAATCTCGGCTAACTGCCTATGATGCTGAATCGGGAGAGTATGAAGCAGGAAGAACCAAAGAAATCGTCTATGAGTATGAACTCAGCCAGCACCAGCTTCCAAATGACGCTCCAAGCGAGGACAAGCCTGTCTTGGAAATGACCCGCTTTGTAGATGAATCAGGTCAAGAGCTATCAGATCCAGAGCGAGGTTTAGTAGCTTCTAAGACTATCGCTGGCTATGACTTCCAGTCCAGCAGTGACGAGGACGGTATTCGCACCCACGTCTATCGTGCTAGTGTGCATGAAGTACCGACAAACGCACCAAGTGAAGAGCGCCCAGTCATGTCGATGACTCGCTTTGTAGATGAAACAGGTCAAGAGTTATCAGCCCCAGAGCGTGGTTTGGTGGCGTCTAAGACTATTGCCGGCTATGATTTCCAATCCAGCAGTGATGAGGACGGCATTCGTACGCATGTCTATCGAGCAAGTGTGCACGAAGTACCGACAGATGCACCAAGTGAAGAGCGCCCAGTCATGTCGATGACTCGCTTTGTAGATGAATCAGGTCAAGAGTTATCAGACCCAGAGCGTGGTTTGGTGGCGTCTAAGACCATCGCTGGTTATGATTTCCAATCCAGCAGTGATGAGGATGGCATTCGCACCCATGTCTACCGAGCAAGTGTTCATGAATTACCGACAGACGCTCCGATTGTGGACAAGCCGGCTATTGAAATCACTCTTTTCCTAGATGTAGATGGACGGCCATTGGCAGCAGCAGAATTTGGTTTGCTAGATGCTAAGAATTTTGAAAAATATGGTTTTGTTTCTGTAACGGAAGCAAATGGCGTTCGAACTTATGTATACGTGCCAAAAACGAATACTCAAATAGCTTTGGGAACAGAAACTTCTGAGCAGAAGAGTCCTGTAAAGGTTGAAAACTCTGAGACTACTCCTGTTCTGTCTCGAGTGTCCAAACATCAATTACCAAATACTGGAAACACAAATTCATCATTCTTGGGAGCAGCAATTATCAGCCTTTTGGCTTCCGTTGGCTTACTACATTCCAAGAAAGAACGAAAAAAATAAGGCCAATTTGGTCTTATTTTTCTTTTTCCATATTTTTGCTGTGACTTATCTGACACTCCAGACACTAACTGATTTTTCCTCCACAGGAAATTCTCCCCAGCCTTGGTCGTCAATAGTTACGATTTGGGAGCTGTTGCCTAGATAGTCGCTGAATTCTCTGCCAGCCCATTCCGTACCGACCAGCATAGATTTGCTGGTTGCTTGGTCATTATTGATAAGAACAGCGATTGGTTGACCATCGTCCTTGCCTTGGCGAGTCCAGCCGATACAATTGGCATCGTCCAAGTAGTCAATCTGCTCACCATAGGCTAGATTGAGACGGATGTCTAGGAGTTTATCCAGTAGCTCTTGAAAGCTCTCTTGGGCAAATTCTCCGCTAATGCCATAGTAGTCTCCGTAAAAGACGCAAGGCAATCCGGCTTCTCTTAGAAGTATGAGAGCATAGGCCGCAGGCTTGAACCATTCTTCAACTGTAGACTCCAGGGCCTGCCCTCTCTGAGTATCGTGGTTGTCCACAAAGGTTACAGCTGATTCAGGATGATTCTTTGCAAGTGTCTGGTCAAAAATAGTTCGCAGGTCATAGTCTGCTCCAGATTTGCTGGCATCAAATAAATTATGATGAAGTTTAACATCGACTAGGTCAAAGCGGTAGTCAATATTTTCTAAATAATCATTATTGGCCTTCTCATCGCTATTCCAAAATTCCCCAAAGACATAGAAATCATCGCCGTATTTCTCAGTAATATCGCGGATGAAATTTTTCATAAAGAAGGAATCGATGTGCTTAACAGCATCTAAGCGAAAGCCATGTACACCAGTGCTTTCAATGAACCAATGAGCCCAGTCATAGAGATTTTGGATGACTTCGGGGTGCTTGAAATCAATATCCGCATACATCAGATAGTCGTAGTTGCCGTTCTCGTTATCCACCAGCTCATCATCTGCCCAACCTTTATTGTCGCCTTGAATGAGGAAAATGCCTGACTTGTTGTTTTTGGCATCGTAGTCAGTGCCAGTGAAGTGGTACCAGTGCCATTCAAAGTCATTATAGGCTTTTTTGCGGCCTGGGAATGCAAAATGCATCCACGCTTCTATTTCAAATGGTTCTGAGATTTCTACATTTCGGTCATTTGGATCAACTTCAACGACAGTAAAACGCTCTTTGTAGTCAGCTGCGGCCTTGTGATTGAGGACCACATCAGCAATAGCTTCGATACCGTTCTGGCTAAGTGCTTCAATCGCTCGGAGGTATTCTTCTTTCAATCCATACTTTGTGCGGACGGTCCCTTTTTGATCAAATTCGCCCAAATCAAAAAGGTCGTATACACCATAGCCGACGTCATTAGATCCTGTTCCTTTGAAAGCTGGCGGCATCCAGACTTTGCGAATTCCTTTCGCTGCTAAGTTTGGTGCGTCTTCCGCTAAGCGATTCCAATGCTGACCGTCATCTGGCAGATACCATTCAAAATACTGCATTAAGGTTTGATTTTCCATACTGTGATTCCTCTAATTCTTACTGATTGGCTTTATTGTACCAAAAGAAGGGGAAAGGCGCAATCGTTTGCGTCTTTCTGCTTCTATAGATGTTTTGACATCTTTCATAGATAAAAGATAGAATAGATTGAAACAAAAGCGCTTACATAGTATAATGGACTTGTTATAAAAGATTTTATCTAAAGAAAGGTGTCTTTATGAGAAAGAAAAGACTAGTTACATTACTCCTGCCAAGTTTGTTACTTGCACCTTTGGTATTGGCGCAAGCTGTTCAGGCGGATGAGGCGACTCAAGCTAGCAGCGAGCGCACGGACAATCTCAAGACAGAAACAGTTGTAAAGGCTTCTGAAACTGGCTCCAAGGACCAAGAGTCAACGGCAGTAGAAACTTCAAATCAGACTTCTTCAGAAGATTCGGTGCAGGAAAAGCAAGACAAGGCACCGCTTGCGGCTGAGGGAACGGTACCTAGCCTTAGCCCAGCGCAGGAGCAGGAGCTTCTTGCTTTGGCTAAAGATGTCAGCTCAGCACCTTCCGCTGCCTCAACTGCTGTGAAAGGTCAAGATTTATCTGCCTATACCGGCGGTCTTTCAAATCCTTCACTCTCAGATAAGGAACTAACCCTGCAGGAGGCTGTAGATGAATTGCTCAAGTGGGCAGCAGTCAGTGATTCTCAGTTGGGTAGCAGTGCCGAGGATAGAGCAAATCTAGCAAAGAGTCTGGGGATGATTGAAAAAGAGGCTGATTTGACAGCCAGTGTCCAGGGTGCTAATCTGCAATCTATGTATTCGGTTGCCAAGCGACTGCATGATGCTTATCGCTCCGAAAAGAAAGAGCCCCTTTTTTTGAATGGTCGTTCACAGCCAATTTTTCCATATAGTAGTGGTGAAGACAGATATGAGGAGTATACTTATGAAGGCAGTGAGATTGTTCGTTTCCCAGTCTATGTAGAGACTGACTACGATACGGATGGTGACGGTAAGCGAGATTTAGTCAAGGCTATTGTGCAGCTTCCTAAAGCAGCTGCTAAGGGTGATTATAAGGCTGCGACAATCTTGGAAGCTCGTCCCTATGTCGCTGGAACCTTGGACGAAGACCATGTGACGCTAGAAAGTCTCAATCTGCCGACAAACGGTTCTTATGACATGAAGAGCCTGCGCAATCAGCCAGCTAAGCGCCAGCCAGTTTCTAGCATGAGCAGTATTGATGCAGCAAAAAGAGCAATGTCATCGGATTGGTATTATTACAGTCCATATGAGGGGATTTATGACTATGAAAACTTGAACTGGTATGATTATTTCCTCGTCCGAGGTTATGCCTTTGTTTCTAGCGCTGGTCTAGGAACCAAAGGTTCTGAAGGTTTTAATACAACTGGCTCTGATTTAGAAATTGAAGCATTTAAAAATATTGTCGAATGGGTCAATGGTAAACGAACGGCCTACACAGACAGAACTAACAATATCGAAATCAAGGCCGACTGGGCTAATGGCAAGGTCGGTATGACTGGTCTGTCTTGGGCTGGTACGACAACTTTCGGTGTGGCAACGACTGGCGTTGAAGGCTTGAAAACCATTGTTCCAGCAGCTGGAATTGCCAGCTGGTATGATTATTTCAATAGTCAAGGGTCGGCTTACACCAATCCGCCCTACAGTGATTTATCTTGGCTGTCGCTCTATGTTGCTACACGGTTGCTGGATCAAAAGGATTGGGCTGCTATCAGTAACAAGTATGCTGACTACATTAATCAGTTAAATAAGGACCAGAATGCCCACGGCCGCAATTACAGTCCGGTCTGGCAGGAGCGGGATTACACGCTACATCCAGAAAAGATAAAGACCAGTGCCCTGCTAGTTCATGGTTTGAATGATGACAATGTCAAAACCAAGCACTTTGAGCTCATGTATGATGCGCTAAAAAAAGCCGGCCAAGATGTGAAACTTTATCTTCACCAAGGAAATCATATCAATCCAGCTGCCATATCTAGAGGCTTTGGTATTACAGCTAACAAGCAAGATTTTTATGACCTGCTCAATACTTGGTTCTCTCATTACCTTTATGATGTAGAAAATGATGTCAGCAAACTGCCTGCTGTTTTGGCGCAAAATAACTATGATCCAAATAAATGGACCAGTTATGATGATTGGAAAAGCAGTAATCGCTTGATTCTGACAGCTCAGTCCAAGCGCTTAGAAGAAACGATTTCCAGTGACTACTCAGGATCGGGAATTGATACTAGCAAGCGTGATGAAGCGGTTAGCAAAGCTTCTTCTAAGGCTAATTTGACCTTTATGACAGATGTCAAAGAGAATATGACAATTAAAGGACATATCCCAGTCCATTTCAAGGCGGCTCTAGCAAAGGGGGGTGGCAGTAATCTGCAGGTCAATGCTCTCCTAGTAGATGTATCAGACCAAGAGTTTGATGTGGTTGGACACGGCGCAGCCAGCGATGAAAGTCAGAAAGATGGCTTCTGGATGGGCAGCAATCTCAACAATATGGATATCAAAAATTTTGCGACTGTCAAAACCAAATACAAAGTCATTGCCAAAGGATGGGTCAATCTGGCTAATCCAGAATCGGGCTATGTGCCGTCTAGCTCGCAAAATAGTATTGATCCTCAAATTGGTCAATTCCATGACTATACAGTCTATTTGCAGCCTAATCTCTATACGATGAAAAAAGGCCATAAGCTGGCTCTGGTTTTCAACACGTACGACCCAAGCGATCTCACGATTGATCGTCAATATGAAGTGACTTTCAAGACGGACTCTATCAGTGCCCTAATACCTACTTTGGAAGCTAGTCGCCTGCAAAAGGCAAACTATATACCGAATGCTCTTGATACAGTTTATGCAGCTCTACCAGAGATTATTGGTGCAAAATTAGTCGCACCAGCAATTTTAGAAGTTCCTGAGTATATCTTAGATAGCGAGGAAGGCGGAGAAGTTCCGTCAGTTCAGTTGGCGGTTCACTATGCAGAACATTATGATCAGGCAGTAGGAAAAGTTCAGAAGATAAGCAAGCAGCAAGCTCCAGCTACCTTACCTGAAACCGGCAGTAATTCAGATAAGGGAATTCTGCATCTTGGCCTGGCTCTGCTGGTCAGCACACTAGGTTTATCTAGTTTAGCAAAGAAATACTCACAACGTTAGAGGTTCTGTTTAAAAAAGCAGCTAGAATTTCATAGTTAGATGAAGTTCAGCTGCTTTTAGCTTTATCTTGTATCTGACCTTAGGCAGAGACGAGACAAAAAGCCGCAAAAAGAGTATACTAATCTGTATAGAAATCGGTAAAGGAGCTCTCTTATGATTGAATTTAAAGATGTCACTAAAGTTTATGAAGGAACGGTAGCTCTCAATCAGCTGAATCTGACCTTGCAAAGCGGAGAAATCGTCGGTCTGATTGGTCACAATGGCGCCGGAAAATCTACTACCATTAAGTCATTGGTCAGTGTTATCAATCCTAGCAGTGGTCAGATTTTTGTGGATGGGAAAGAATTATCCGCTAATCGCTTGGAAATCAAGAAAAAAATTGGCTATGTAGCTGATTCACCAGATCTATTTTTGCGTCTAACTGCCAATGAGTTTTGGGAACTGGTAGCGACTTCTTACGATATGACAAATGCTGAAGTAGAAGAGCGATTGGGAAATCTGCTCCATCTTTTCGACTTTGGCTCTCATCGGTATGAGGTCATTGATTCATTCTCTCATGGGATGCGGCAAAAAGTTTTTGTCATAGCTGCGCTTTTGTCTGACCCGGATATTTGGGTGCTGGATGAGCCGCTGACGGGTCTTGATCCGCAGGCAGCTTTTGACCTCAAGCAGATGATGCGCCAACATGCAGATAAAGGAAATACAGTTCTCTTTTCAACCCACGTCTTGGAAGTGGCAGAGCAGCTCTGTGATAAGGTGGCCATTCTCAAAAAAGGGAAATTGATTTTCTATGGAACGATTGAAGAACTAAAAGGCCAACATCCAGAACAGTCTCTTGAAACCATTTATCTTGGCCTAGCGGGCCGCAGAGAAGAGGTGAGTCCTGATGCGTATTAAAGCTATAAAAAAACTAGTCGATATCAATATCCTATACGCCATTCAGCCGTCTCAGCTGCAGCAGTACCGCAAGATGCAAGCTAAGAATCCTGAGCGTAAGGTCAATGTATCGCTGAAGGCTATCCGCATGTATCTGATCTTAGGACTGGTCTATCTCTTTCTTTTCGGTTTGATGGGCTCCCTGAACCAACTGGTTGGCAATCCTGGTCTCTTTGCCAATTTGGTTTCCGCTTTTGCACTCTTTTCAATGTCTCAGGGCTTCCTGGTTTTTTACAATGTCTTTTATGAAAGCAAAGACTTGCAATCTTACCGTCCCTACGCTTTTAGCGAAGCAGAAATCATCGTCGGCAAAAGCATTTCAGTTATCCTGACCTTGCTGATTGCCATTCTGCCTATGTTCAGTTATTTCTTGGTTCTGGCTTTTCAAGGTGGCAATCCTTTCTTGGGCCTGCCCTTGGCTCTGCTTGCTATTCTGATTTTAAGTTCAGTTATCACCTTTCTGATTTTGATTGCCGTCCACTTTATTACCAAGACAGCATTTTTCAGAAAGTACAAGACCATCCTGTCCAATGTCATTTTGGCTCTTGTTTCCGTCGGATCCTTTTTCCTCTATTTTATGATTAATCAAATGAATAGCAGAAGCGTTGTAAATCGTACAGAGGTTAAAGCTTTCTTCCTGCCAGTTCAAGCCTTTTATGATTTTATTCTTCATCCTTTTCATACAGCTTCCCTGCTGGGATTTTTGGGATGGGTGGCAGTTGCGGCTCTTCTATTTTTCATCGTAAAGACCAAGGTGATTCCTGAGTTTTATGAGGCAGCCCTGATGACGGGCTCTTCAGTAGGAAAGCGGGAGCGCGTGCATGACATCAATATTGCGGAAGCAAAAAATCTTAAAAAGTTTGTCTGGCGTTACAATATCAGGCTCTTGAGCGAGGGTTCTGTCATTATGCAAGCCATCTTTATGTCGGCCTTTCTCCCTTACATTGTCATTTTCAGTATGGGAATGGGCATGATACAAGGCGGCCTGTCTTTGACTTCTTATCTGGGACCACGTTTCCTCTTGCCAATGATGGCCTTGGCTGTTTTGATTGCAACACTAAACTCAGGCGGCAGCAACCTCACGGCTATTGGGATTTCTCTGGAAAGGGAAAATTTTGATTATCTCAAGGTTTTACCCTTTGATTTGAAGCAATATATTCATCTGAAGTTTTGGCAACTCTTTGCCGTCCAGTCTATCCTGCCTCTGACCTTGTTTTTCATAACCAGCCTTGTTTCCGGTATGCATCCAGTCACTTTCTTGGGCATGGTGATTGTTTGGGTCTTGATTAGTTTAATGTGGAGTTCTTGGGGTTACTACCGAGACTACAAGCATCTGGTGACTAATTGGTCCAATGTCACAGAATTGATGAGCCGAGATAACAATATAGTGAAAACTCTCCTAGCCATCGCTCTTATTTTAGGAATGATGATTGTCATTACTCTTCTCTTCTTTATATCCAATGTTCTTGCGCCTCTAGTAATTTATATGATAGCGGCTCTAGTTCTAGTAGGATTAGCTGTGTTGTCTTATATAGTCCACAAATACTACATGAAAAAGCTGAATGAAGAGTTAGCAGTATTTTATTAAACAAGCATCAGGAAGTCGAAAGACTTTCTGATTTTTTGACTGATAATCATAAAAATAACAGTTCTGTACATTTGCAGAACTGTTATTTGTTTTTCTTTATTTTTTCTACATCCAGTGGCATGAAAGTCGCCATAACTCGACCGATAAGTTTAGGTTCTTCCTCATGCGGGATAAACTTATCACTGTATTTTTTATTAAGGGAAATTAGACGAATACCGGATGGATCGTTGAAGACTCTTTTTATAATGGTTTGACCGTCATAGTCAATAGCATAGATTGCGCCAGCAAGTTCGAAATGAGTCTGCTTGATTAGGGCTACGGAATCTCTCGGATACTTGGGCTCTAACGAGTCAGTTCGTACCCAAAGGGCAATATCGTAGTCAATTTCTCTGTCCAGCCAGACTAAATCAGCTTGTTCAGGCTTATGCTGAGAGAGATAGTAATTCTCATAGACCAAGTAGGGGAAGTAGTCATCCTTTAAGCTGGCTTGTGTTTCTTGCTCAGTCAGGCTAGCTTCTAGTAGCTTTAATCCTTTCTCCTGTCTGTCTTGGTCAAGTTGCTGATAAATACGATTTAAATCGGGAAATTGTTGAGGGATATCTGCAATTAGTCGGTAACGAGGGTCGATTTCTTCAACCTCTACGTCGAAAAATCTTGCAATCTTTTCTAGATTGGCTGCGATAGGCAGAGATGTTCCTTTGATATAGCCAGTGAGTGTACTAGCAGGAATGCCTGTTTCACGAGATAGCTCAACTTGTTTCTTACCTGTTTCCTTGAGAAGTTCTTTGAGTTTTTTAGAAATGAGAAGACTTGCTTCCTTGTCTTGGGGGCTTGCTGCGCCTCTTCCTCTGGCCATAATATCAACTCCTTTACTTGGTTTTATTATAGCGAATTAAATCGAAAAAGTAAAGAATTAGGTCAATTATCTTAGCCTAATTCTTTACTTTTTTAAATACCTTATTAAATTTCGTAGCCCATTAAGATTCCGCCTTCTTCAGCATAGAAGCTGCAGAGACCTGAAGTCGGCACCATTTCGATTTGAGCTTGAGGATACTTTTCTTGTACCAGTTGACTAAATTGTTGGCAGAATTTTTCGTTATTTCGGTGAGCGATAATGAGTCGGCCACCCTTGTAACCGGCTTTGAGTAGCTCTTCGATTGCAGAAGCAAGTGCCTTTTTCGGACCGCGTGCCTTTTGCAGAAGCTCTAACGTGCCGGTCTGGCTAGCTTCACCGACCATGCGGATATTGAGCAAGCCGACAACGGTTCCCAGAAGTTTGCTAAGCCTACCGTTTTTGACCAAGTTATCTACCTTTGCCAGAACGAAGAGAAGCTTGGTTTTCTCTTGATAGCGACTAATGACTTCAACGACTTCATCAAAGCTGAGATCTTGCTGAATGAGTTCATTGAGTTTAGTCACAAGCAAGTCCACCTCTCCGCCAGCAGAAAGACTATCAATGACATGAATCTGTGCGTCAGGATGTTCTTCCAAAAAGATTTTCTTAGCAACCTGTGCACTATTATTGCTGCCAGATAGAGTTCCAGTGATAGTCACCACAAAGATCTTATCAGCTCCCTCAAAGCTTTTGAGATAGTCATCTGGACTAGGGCAGGCAGACTTTGAAGCAGCAGAAGAAGCATACATCTTCTCCATCATCAGGTCAATTTCAAGTTGCTTATCATCTACAAAGATTTCATTTTCCACTTGAATGGTCAAGGGAACACTTTCAAATTGAGTGTCTTTGGCCAAGTTTGCCATTTCACGAAAGTCACAGCCAGAGTCAGCTATAATTTTCCAAGTCATATTTTTCTCCTTTTTTGTCAAGTATGTACAATAAAAAAATTGACAAAAAACCTGTCTTTTTTTAAAATTATAACATGAAGGATGCTTACTAGAAAGCGGAAACTGTCAGCTGATACAAGAGGGAAGAAATTGTTATGTCGGAAAAGAAAATATCGGAAAAATCACTCGCGAATTTAAAGAAATACAATCAGGAATCCAATCAAATCACGAGAGAGTCTCTGGAAATTTCTCTCATGCAGCTGCTGGAGAAGAAAGAACTCAAAAAAATTACGATTTCAGAGCTGGTTGAGCGAGCAGGGGTTTCCCGCGCTGCATTTTACCGCAATTATAGCTCTAAAGAGCAGATTCTGGAAGAGATTTTTAAAAACACTGTTCGAGGTATTACGGATAAATTGGAAGAGTTTAACTTTAAAACTGAGATGTACCAAATTTGGCTTTTTCTTTTTAAGGAAGCCAAGAAAGAAGCTCGGGTTATCAGTCTAGCCATTGACTATAATTTTGAAAAGCTGCTGACTCAGGCCGTGTTTGACTTTTTGGAAAAGCGCAATCGCAATGCTAAGAAAACGACTAACTCTTACATGAATTCCTTCTGGAGTTCGGCAGTTGTTTCCGTTCTTTCCAAGTGGATTAAGGACGGTATGAAAGTTCCAGCTGAAAAAATAGCTTCTTTAGGTCTGCCCCTCTTTCCCCAGAAAAAGAAAATCAAATAAAAACAAGTGAGTCATTAGGGCTCGCTTGTTTTTAGGTTCTGTAAGAAGTTGGTCAGTTCTTTTTGGTTACTTAATTCGTAGAATTTCTGAGGAAAAGTTTGTCGGATTTTCTTATATCTTGCCAGTGCAGTCTGACGTCGTCCTTTCCAAAGAACCCAGCAGATAAACTCCCAGTCAAACTTTTCGGGGCAGCCGGGAGCCATGCTTTCTCTGGTCCGATTTCGGTATTTTAGATAGCGTTTGAAAGCTCGATAGAGGCAGTTCCAGCGAGAGAAGTTCAGAAAGATGATTTGGTCGGCTTCTGCCATCCGCCGTTCATAAAAACACCAAGAGTAGTTGCCATCAATGATCCAGTCGGTATTTTTTGACAAAAAATTGTCCATCTGTTCTCGCATCCAATCACGATCACTATCCTTCCAGCCGGGTTGGAACTGCAATGTATCCATGTGAAGTTTGGGAATGGAGCCGTGCTTGGACAGTTGTGCTGCTAGAGTGGATTTGCCAGAACCAGAATAACCGATGATTGCTATTTTCATCCCTACCTCCTTTGTGTGAGAAACAAAAAAAGCTCCTGAGAGCTCCCTTTGTATGCATTATTTAGCAAGTTTAGCTGAAAGGCGTGCTTTATCGCGGCTTGCTTTGTTTTTGTGGATCAAACCTTTTGTTTCTGCTTTATCGATAGCTGAGCTAGCAGCACGGAAAAGTTCTTCAGATGGGTTTGCTTCAAATGATTTGATTGCAGTACGCATAGCTGACTTTTGAGCTGAGTTTTTTTCGTTATGTTTCACGTTCAATTCAGCGCGTTTGATAGCTGACTTAATGTTTGCCAAGTTGTTTCACCTCCATTGAAAATACTAACTATCTAATTATATATGAAAAATTAGGATTTGACAAGCTTTTTTATTTTTTTAAGTAAATTTCATCAATTTCATGATTTCCGGCTTTATGCAGGATAATTTCTGCTCGATTGCGGGTTGGCTCAATGTAGTCTAGCAGGTTGACAAGGTTAATGCTTTTCCAAACATTATGGGCGAAGGTTACTACTTCCTCTTCTGATTGCGTGGTGAAGCGGTGGTAGTAGTTTTTTGGGTCGTTTTCAGCCAACGTCAGCATTTTTTTAAAGCGATCCAGATACCAGTTTTCAATATTTTCGACTTCTGCATCGACATAAATTGAAAAGTCAAAAAAGTCTGTCATATATAGGCGCTCGTTCTGAGGATTCTGGAAAACATTAATCCCTTCGACAATAACAAAGTCAGCTGCCTTTACCTCTTGCATTTCTTGAGGAACGATATCGTAAGTCTCATGCGAGTAGACTGGAATTTGGAAATCCTGACCGTTTTTTATGCTGTCTAGAAAGGAAAGAAGCAGCTCCATATTATAGCTTTCTGGGAAACCTTTGCGGTTTAAAATGCCGTTAGCTTCTAAAATTTGATTAGGAAACAAGAAGCCGTCTGTGGTAACCAGCTCGACTGTCGCATTTGAAAAAGTCCGAGAAAGTAAAATCTGCAGCAAACGGCTGGTGGTGGATTTCCCAACGGCCACACTGCCAGAAACACCAATGATAAAGGGCTGTTTCCGGCTCTCTTTTTGTAGAAAAATCCCCTTGGAAAAAGCCAAGTCTTCCTTAGAACGTTTATAAATCTGAATGAGATTGGTCAAGGGGAGGTAAATGTCCGTCACGTCTTGCAGGCTAATTTTGTCATTGAAACTCTTGATAGAATTAAGCTCGGCCTGGGTCAGAGGCGGAGTTGTTTTACGATGCAGGTTTTGCCATGTATGGCGGCTGATTTTTTCAAAATGAAGAAATTCGTTAGTCATAAGTTGCTCCTGTATGATGGACTTTAGTATAACATACTTTTTGGAGAAATGAAAACGATTTACAAATCTAGGAAAATTATGATAAAATGGTTGTATGACTAAAATGTATTTTGCAGAAAATCCTGATGCCAAACATGATATTCATGAATTAAATGTGGAACTCTTAGGACAGCGGCTGACTTTTTTGACAGATGCTGGTGTTTTCAGTAAAAAGATGATTGATTATGGCAGTCGGGTTCTTTTGTCTGTCTTGGACTTTGAAGCTGGAGAACAGGTGCTGGATGTTGGCTGTGGCTATGGGCCTCTAGGTTTGACCTTAGCCAAAGCGCAGGGAGTGACTGCGACCATGGTGGATATCAACCAGCGAGCCTTGGACTTGGCTCAGAAGAATGCTGAAAGAAACCAGATTTCAGCTGATATCTTCCAGTCGAATGTTTATGAAAAGGTCAGTGGCATTTTCGACCATATTATCAGTAATCCGCCTATTCGTGCTGGTAAGCAAGTCGTGCACGAAGTCATCAGCGGAAGCTATGAGCATTTGACAGAAGGCGGTGATTTGACCCTTGTGATTCAGAAGAAGCAAGGAGCGCCCAGTGCCAAGTCGAAGATGGAAGCTGTCTTCAGTAATTGTGAGATTGTCAAGAAGGACAAAGGCTACTATATACTAAGGAGCGAAAAATAGGATGCGTGCTGTAGATATTATCCAAAAGAAAAGAGACGGTCTGGAACTGACCAGGCAGGAAATCCAGTGGCTGATTGAGGACTATGTGGATGGGACTGTGCCAGACTATCAGATGGCAGCCTTTGCGATGGCTGTCTATTTTAAGGGCATGACAACTCGGGAAATTTCGGATTTAACCATGATTATGGTTGGAACCGGTGAACAGTTTGACTTGTCGGAAATCGCGGGAATAAAAGTAGATAAACATTCCACCGGCGGTGTTGGTGATAAAGTAACACTGGTCTTGGTACCTTTGGTGGCTAGCTTTGGTGTGCCCGTTGCTAAAATGAGCGGCCGTGGGTTGGGCCATACTGGAGGAACCGTTGATAAATTGGAATCCATTAAAGGATTTCAGGTAGAGCGCAGTCAGGAAGACTTTATCAAGCAGGTGCAGGAAATCGGTTTGTCCGTCATCGGTCAGTCTGATCAGTTGGTGCTAGCGGATAAGTTACTCTATGCCTTGCGAGATGTAACCGCAACTGTTGATACGATTCCGCTGATAGCGAGCTCTGTTATGAGTAAGAAAATTGCTGCTGGTGCAGACAGTATCCTTCTGGATGTGACGGTCGGTGAAGGCGCCTTTATGAAAAATATTGATGACGCTCGTGTACTAGCACGCACTATGGTGGATTTGGGCAAGGCTGTCGGTAGAAAAACAGTAGCTGTTCTGACAGATATGAGTCAGCCTTTGGGAACCAGCATTGGCAATCGTTTGGAAATCTTAGAAGCATTGGATATCTTGCAGGGCAAGGGCCGTGAAGACATCACAACTTTTATTTGTGAATTAGCTCAGATTATGCTCGGACTGGCAGATGTTGAGAAAACGGTGGAAGAAGTAAGAGAACAGTTGACCAACGGTGCTGCTTTGAAGAAATTTGAAGCTATGATTGCTGCTCAAGGCGGTGACTTGGAAGACCTCTATCGTCCATCAAGTGCAGCTCATATTATAGAAGTGAAAGCAGAACAGGCAGGTTATATCACTGAACTGCCTGCTATGGAATTCGGACTCTTTGCTATGAGACTTGGAGCAGGACGTGCAGTTAAATCTGACGACTTGGATTATGAAACTGGAATTGTTTTCGAAAAGAAAGTCGGAGACAAGGTTGAAATTGGAGAAGTTTTCGCAAAAATTTATTCAAATGAAAAAATTTCTCAAGAACTAGTTACAGAATTTCAAAAAAATGTTAAAATAGGTGATGAAAGCGTTGCAGTAAGCGAAATTATCGAGGTTATTGCTTAATTCTAGGAGAAGTCAACATGAAATTAAACAAATACATAGACCATACGCTTTTAAAACCAGAAGCGTCAGAAGAGCAGATTCTGAAGTTAATTGAAGAAGCAAAAGTTTATGATTTTGCCAGTATCTGTGTCAATCCAACCTGGATAGAGTTTGCTGCGGAGCAGCTAAAAGGCTCAGATGTCAAGGTTTGTGTGCCAATTGGTTTTCCTTTAGGAGCCAACACTTCCGATGTGAAAGCTTTTGAAACCAAGGACGCAATCCAAAAGGGTGCTGGCGAAGTGGATATGGTCATCAATGTCGGTGCTCTGAAATCTAAAGATTATGATTTGGTAGAGCGAGACATTCGTGCGGTTGTAGAAGCTGCAAACGGTACCTTGGTCAAGGTAATTCTGGAAACTTGCCTGCTGACAGATGAGGAAAAGGTTAAGGCCTGCCAATTAGCTCAGAAAGCTGGAGCTGATTTTGTTAAGACCTCTACAGGATTTTCAACTGGCGGTGCGACAGTCGAAGATGTTGCCCTTATGAGAAAAACAGTTGGTCCTGACATGGGCGTCAAGGCTTCTGGCGGTGCTCGTTCTTATGAAGATGCGCTGGCTTTTATTGAAGCAGGTGCGACTCGTATCGGAACTTCGGCTGGAGTGGCGATTATGAAGGGAGAAGAAGCTAGTGGCGACTACTGAGTTGATTGACTTGGCTGTCCAAGCCAGCAAAAATGCTTATGTCCCCTATTCTCATTTCCCGATTGGAGCGGTTTTGGTCGCAAAAGACGGACAGGTATTTACCGGCGTTAACGTTGAAAATGCCAGTTTTGGCTTGACCAACTGTGGAGAGCGGACAGCTATTTTTAAGGCGGTTTCAGAAGGAGCTTTAGACTTCGAGGAGCTGATTGTCTACGGTGAGACGGAAAAACCCATATCACCCTGTGGTGCCTGCCGCCAAGTAATGGCAGAATTTTTTGCTGAGGATCTAAAAGTGACCTTGGTCGCTAAAGATAAATCGACGGTCGTGATGACGGTCAAGGAATTACTTCCATATTCTTTTACAGATTTAACATAAGTCTGTTATCGGTCATCTGACCAAACTCAAACTTGCAACTGTGTTGCACATCTTATTTAGGAGGTTCAGAAATGAACAAAAAACAATGGCTAGGTCTTGGTCTAGTAACTGTCGCAGCATTCGGACTTGCTGCATGTGGAAACCGTGCTTCTCGCTCAGATTCTTCAGACGCGAAAACTGATCTGAAGGCTGCTATCGTAACTGATACTGGCGGTGTTGATGATAAGTCATTTAACCAGTCTGCATGGGAAGGTTTGCAAGCTTGGGGTAAAGAAAACGGTCTTTCTAAAGATAACGGCTTTACTTACTACCAGTCTACAAGTGAAGCGGATTTTGCGAATAACTTCAGTCAAGCAGCTACAAATGGCTATAAATTAGTTTATGGCGTTGGTTATAAATTAGCACCTGCTGTTACAGCTGCTGCTGATGAAAATGCTGATATTAATTATGTTATTATTGATTCTGTTATCAAAGACAAGAAGAATGTAGCATCTGCTGTTTTTGCTGATAATGAAGCTGCTTACCTTGCCGGTGTTGCTGCTGCAAAAACTACTAAGACTAACAAAGTTGGTTTTATTGGAGGAGCACGTGGCGAAGTTATCACTCGTTTTGAAAAAGGCTTTGAAGCAGGAGTGAAGTCTGTTAACAAAGATATTTCAGTTGATATTCAATATGCTGAAGACTTTAATAATCCTGAAAAAGGAAGAACTATTGCTGCAACCCAATATGCCGCAGGAGCTGACGTGGTTTATCAAGCTGCTGGTGGTACTGGAGCAGGTGTCTTTAAAGAAGCAAAAGACTTGAATGAGAAGAAAAATGAAGATGAAAAAGTTTGGGTAATCGGTGTCGATCGTGATCAAGCTGAAGAAGGTAAATACAAGTCTAAAGATGGCAAGGAATCTAACTTTGTACTTGCTTCCAGCTTAAAACAAGTTGGCAAAACTGTTCAAGAGATTGCTACTCAAACAGCTGATGGTAAATTCCCGGGTGGGAAAGTAATTACATTTGGTTTGAAAGATGGTGGAGTTGAATTGACAACTTCCAACCTATCTGAAGATGCTAAAAAAGCTGTAGAAGATGCTAAGAAACAGATTATTGATGGTAGTGTAAAAGCACCTGAAAAATAATAAAGATCCAGAAGCGACCCAACCTTCTTGGGTTGCTTTTTTAGGGTATTGAGACATTTTGTCTCAATAGAGCCTACTAACTTGATTAGTAGGCTCTACTGAAATAAAATATAATTTTCTAGAAAGGAATACTCTAATGGCACATGAAAATGTCATTGAGATGCGTGAGATAACCAAAGTTTTTGGTGAATTTGTCGCAAATGACAAAATCAACCTACAACTGCGGAAAGGTGAGATTCATGCACTTCTTGGTGAAAATGGAGCTGGGAAATCTACCTTGATGAATATGTTGGCTGGTCTTTTAGAGCCAACTAGTGGAGAAATTTTTGTCAACGGAAAATCGGAAAAATTGGATTCTCCTTCTAGGGCTGCAGCTCTCGGAATAGGAATGGTTCATCAGCACTTTATGTTGGTTGAAGCATTTACTGTTGCTGAAAACATTATTCTTGGTAGCGAAATAACGAATAAAGGTGTATTAGATTTGAAAAAAGCTAATGCAGATATCCTTGAATTATCAGAACGCTATGGCTTAGCTGTTGACCCAACAGCTAAGGTTGAAGATATTTCTGTTGGTGCCCAACAACGTGTAGAAATCCTGAAGACCCTCTATCGTGGTGCCGAAATTTTGATCTTTGATGAGCCAACGGCAGTATTGACCCCTGCTGAAATTTTGGAATTAATGGATATTATGAAAACTCTTGTTAAAGAAGGGAAATCAATTATCCTGATTACTCATAAACTAGATGAAATTCGAGCAGTAGCGGATCGTGTCACAGTTATTCGCCGTGGAAAATCAATTGAAACCGTTAGCATTGAGGGCGTTTCAAATAAAGATTTGGCTGAAATGATGGTTGGACGTTCGGTTTCTTTTGTTACTGAAAAGGAAGAAGCTAAACCGAAAGACGTTGTACTTCAAATTTCTGATTTGATAGTGAATGAGAATCGTGGTGTACCAGCTGTTAAAGAGCTTTCTCTTGATGTTCATGCAGGTGAAATCGTAGGAGTTGCTGGGATTGACGGTAACGGTCAGAGTGAGTTGATTCAGGCTATTACAGGACTTCGAAAAGTAAAATCAGGAAGTATTAAAATCAAAGGAAGGGAAGTTGTAGGACTTTCTCCACGAAAGATTACAGAAATGCAAGTAAGTCATGTACCTGAGGATCGTCATCGTGATGGTTTGGTACTTGAAATGATGCTTTCTGAAAATATTGCTCTCCAGACTTACTATAAAGAACCGCTCAGTAACAAAGGTGTTTTGAATTATAATCAAATTAATTCATATGCCCGTAAATTGATGGAAGAATTTGACGTTAGAGCAGCTAGTGAACTTGTTCCAGCAGGTGCTTTGTCAGGGGGAAATCAACAAAAAGCTATTATTGCTCGAGAAGTTGATCGTAATCCAGATCTATTAATTGTCAGTCAACCTACTCGCGGATTGGATGTTGGTGCGATTGAGTATATTCATAAGCGCTTAATTTCTGAACGTGATAAAGGAAAAGCCGTTCTTGTTGTAAGCTTTGAATTAGACGAAATTCTTAATTTATCAGACCGTATTGCTGTTATTCACGATGGAAAGATTCAAGGAATTGTAAAGCCATCTGAAACTAATAAGCAAGAACTTGGTATTCTCATGGCTGGTGGAAAAATCAAGGAGGGTTCTAATGGATAAAAAAACACAGCAAATTGCTATTCCTTTTATTTCAGTTCTTTTAGGAATCTTACTTGGCGCCATCATCATGTGGATTTTTGGTTATGATGCCTTGTGGGGTTATGAAGAGTTGTTCAAAACAGCTTTTGGTTCCATTAAAAATATTGGAGAAATTTTCCGAACCATGGGGCCTCTAATTTTGATTGCTCTTGGGTTTGCAGTGGCTAGTCGTGCTGGTTTTTTCAATGTTGGTTTACCTGGTCAAGCTTTGGCAGGTTGGATTGCAGGTGTTTGGTTTGCCCTATCTTTTCCAACCATTCCTCGTTTTGCAATGTTACCGCTGACTGTCCTTGTAGCAGCAGTTGCCGGTGGTTTAATCGGTTTAATTCCGGGTTTGTTAAGAGCATTTTTAGGTACAAGCGAAGTTATTGTTACCATTATGATGAACTATATTGTTCTTTTTGCTGGAAATGAAATTATTCGGAATTTTCCTAAAAAACTAATGGTTGATTCCGAATCGAGTATTCCTGTTTCGGCAAACGCTAGCTATCGTCTAGACTTTCTTACAGAGCTTACTAAGTCACGTATGAATATTGGAATTTTCATTGCTTTGATTGCTGTTGCTGTAATTTGGTTTATCATAAAGAAAACCACACTTGGATTTGAAATTCGCTCAGTAGGTCTCAATCCAAATGCTTCAGATTATGCAGGGATGTCGGCGAAACGTACTATTATTCTTTCAATGGTGATTTCTGGAGCTCTTTGTGGTATTGGAGGAGCAGTTGAGGGTATAGGTACTTTCCAGAACGTTTATGTTCAAGCAGGATCTCTGGCTGTTGGATTTAATGGTATGGCAGTTGCTCTTCTTGCTAGCAACTCTCCTATCGGAATCATTTTTGCAGCGTTTCTACTTGGGACATTGCAAACTGGTGCGCCTGGTATGACAACGGCTACTATTCCTCCAGAACTTGTCAATATTGTAACAGCTTCCATTATCTTCTTTGTAAGTGCTCACTACATTATTGAAAAATATATCAAACCTAAAAAACGAATGAAAGGAGTAGAGTAAAGATGAATATTGTTGCTATTCTAACAATACTTGTATCAAATATGCTGGTCTATGCCGCTCCTCTCATTTTCACCAGTATTGGAGGTGCTTATTCTGAGCATGCTGGTGTAGTTAATGTTGGCTTGGAAGGCATCATGGTCATGGGAGCTTTTACAGGAGTTGTTTTTAACCTGACTTTCGCTGAAAGCTTAGGAGGAATGACTATTTGGCTTTCTCTTCTCGCAGGTGGTTTAGTTGGTCTTATTTTTTCTGCGATTCATGCAGTAGCAACCATTAATTTTCGTGCTGATCATGTTGTTAGCGGTACTGTACTGAACTTGCTGGCGCCAGCTTTAGCTGTCTTTCTTGTGAAAGCTATTTATGGAAAAGGACAAACTAATAATATTGATTTGTCCTTTGGTAAATTTGATTTTCCAATTTTGTCTAATATTCCTGTTATTGGAGATATTTTCTTTAAGAATACTAGCTTGATGGGTTACATTGCTGTTGGATTCTCATTTTTAGCTTGGTTCATCATGTTTAAGACGAAATTTGGGCTTCGCTTACGCTCAGTAGGTGAACATCCTCAAGCTGCTGATACATTAGGGATTAACGTTTATCTCATGCGTTACTACGGAGTGTTGATTTCAGGATTTTTGGGAGGAGTAGGTGGAGCTTTGTATGCTCAATCTGCTTCGGTTAATTTCTCTGCTACGACGATTGTTGGCCCTGGATTTATCGCTTTAGCTGCCATGATTTTTGGCAAATGGAATCCAATAGGTGCTATGCTTTCAAGTCTTTTCTTTGGACTTTCCCAAGCCCTAGCTGTTGTTTCTACTCAGATTCCTTTCCTTGCTCATATACCTGCGGTTTATCTTCGTATCGCGCCTTATGCCTTGACAATCATTGTTTTAGCCGCATTCTTTGGTAAATCAGTTGCTCCAAAAGCGGATGGTATCAACTATATCAAGTCTAAATAAACCTTTACACCAGTTCCAAAGAACTGGTGTTTTTTGTGATTTGAAGAAGATACAATCATAGGAATAGAAAAAGCCTGCTTCGTCTGAAACAGGTTTTTTTAAGATTAGTTTGTTGCGATTTCATTTAGCAGGTCTTCTGCAGTGGTGGTTGGGTTTACGCGTACTCGGTTGAGTGAGAGCAAGCCATTGGATAGAGAAGCTAGACCGTTATTGGTTGTCAGTCCCATCTTGTAGCCAAGGCTTTCAGCAATCTGCAAGGTTGCATCGCTGTAACGTCCAGATGGATAAGCAACGGTAGTAGTTGTTTGAGACAGTTCTTTGTCCAAGTAAGACTTGGAGTCTTTTAACTCAATTTTTTGTTGGTCTTCTGCAGTCGCTGAGAGGTCAGGATGGTTGACGGTATGGTCTTCAAAGGACATGCCTTTTTCCTTCATTTCCTTTATCTCATCTAGCGTCAGCATATCTTCACGCCCTGCTTGAACAAATCCGGTAATGACATTATTGGTTGCTTTCATGTCATATTTCTGGAGAAGTGGAAAGGCATTAGTATAGAAATCCTTTAAACTATCATCGAAGGTCAGCCAGACGACTCTTTTGTTTTCTGGCAGGACATTCTCCGTCAGGACTTTGTATGCTTCTGCCGGTGTTAGTGGATAGTAGCCTGCGTCTTTCAAGGCTTTCAGATGGCTTTCAAATGTAGCTGGATCTACAATCAAACCAGCATTAGCTGCTTCTGATGGGTCCATGACGTGAATGGCATGATACATCAAGATAGGAACTTGAACTGGCTGGTCTTGCTTGACCCATTTGACCTTGTCTTTGCTACTGTCATCCGAAGTCGTCTTTTTTTCCCGAGTCGGTGCTGACGAAGTTTTAGATGAAGTATTGACTTGGTTCGTTGACACGTTATTAGCTTCTTTTTGGTTGTGCGAGTTTTGCAGCTTAGCTAGTAAAGAAAAGCCACCTACAATCAGGACGAGAAAAAGTAATAAACTCGTTAAAGAAAGCAAAATAGCTCTTTTCCTAGCTTTGCGTTGCTGCATGCGATTTCCTCTGTGTTTTCCTGTCATAATATCTCCTTTTTTTAAAAAATTACAATTCCTTGCGGAAATTTACATCTATTATAACAAATAAAGAAGTAGTTTTGTAGGCATTTTTTTATAATTTTGTTATAATATTTTTTATACAAGAAATTTTCAAGGAGTGCTTCATGTCTATTAAAATAGCTTTACTTGGTTTTGGAACAGTGGCAAGCGGTGTGCCTTTTTTACTGAAAGAAAACGGAGAAAAAATCGTTCAAGCGGCTCATTCAGAGATTGAGGTTGCTAAAGTCTTGGTCAAAGATGATGCTGAAAAAGATCGTCTTTTAGCAGCTGGAAATGACTTTAACTTTGTCACAAATGTTGAAGAAATTCTGAAGGATCCTGAGATTACTATCGTTGTAGAATTGATGGGACGAATCGAGCCAGCGAAAACGTTCATCACTAGTGCTCTTGAAGCTGGCAAACATGTGGTAACGGCCAATAAGGACTTGCTGGCTGTTCACGGAGCAGAGTTGCTGGAAATTGCTCAAAAGCAAAATGTAGCTCTCTATTATGAAGCAGCTGTTGCCGGTGGGATTCCGATCCTGCGTACCTTGGTTAATTCATTAGCTTCTGACAAAATTACCCGTATCTTGGGTGTGGTCAATGGAACCTCTAACTTTATGATGACCAAGATGGTGGAAGAGGGTTGGTCTTATGAAGACGCTCTTGCTGAAGCACAACGCCTTGGCTTTGCTGAAAGCGACCCAACCAATGACGTAGATGGGATTGATGCGGCTTACAAGATGGTCATTCTTAGTCAGTTCGCTTTTGGTATGAATGTTAAGTTTGAAGATGTGGGTCATCAGGGAATTCGTCATATCACACCAGAAGATGTGGCTGTTGCTCAAGATCTGGGCTATGTAGTCAAGCTGGTTGGTTCTATCGAAGAAACAGCATCAGGTATTGCAGCAGAAGTGGCTCCAACTTTTCTGCCAAAAGCTCATCCCCTGGCTAGTGTTAATGGGGTGATGAACGCCGTCTTTGTCGAATCCATCGGCATCGGAGAATCCATGTACTACGGACCAGGAGCAGGTCAAAAACCAACTGCAACTAGTGTTGTGGCAGATATTGTCCGTATCAGCCGCCGTTTGAATGAAGGAACAGTTGGCAAGGCCTTTAATGAATTCAGCCGTGAGCTTGTGCTAGCTAAGCCAGAAGATGTGAAGAGTAGCTATTACTTCTCTATCTTGGCACCTGATTCTAAAGGCCAAGTTCTGCATTTGGCTGAGATTTTCAATGCTGAGGATATTTCCTTTAAGCAGATTCTGCAGGAAGGTACAGATGGTGAGAAGGCTCGCGTGGTGATTATTACCCATGCTGTCAGTAAGACACAGCTGGAAAATGTCACTGCTAAGCTCAAAGAAGTTGCTGAGTTTGACTTGCTCAATACCTTCAAAGTATTAGGAGATTAAGATGAAAATTATTGTACCAGCGACCAGTGCCAATATCGGTCCTGGCTTTGACTCCGTTGGGGTAGCCCTGTCAAAATATCTGGAAATTGAAGTCTTGGAAGAAAGTCAGGAGTGGGTGATTGAGCATGACCTCAATCCGAGAATTCCTAAGGACCGACGCAATTTACTGGTTAAGATTGCCCTGCAGTTGGCTCCAGATATTCAGCCACGCCGTTTGAAAATGACCAGTGATATTCCATTGGCTCGTGGACTTGGGTCTTCTAGTTCGGTCATTGTGGCTGGGATTGAATTGGCCAACCAGCTGGCTCATCTTAATTTGTCGGATTATCAGAAGCTAAAAATTGCTACAAAGATTGAAGGTCATCCTGACAATGTTGCGCCAGCGATTTATGGTAATTTGGTCGTATCTAGCTCATCTAGAAATCAGGTATCTGCTGTGGTAGCGGACTTTCCGGATGCAGACTTCATCGCCTATATCCCAGACTATGAGCTTCGGACGGTTGAGAGCCGCCAAGTCTTACCAAATCGGCTTTCTTACAAGGAAGCTGTTGCGGCTAGTTCCATTGCCAATGTTGCGATTGCAGCTCTTTTAAAAGGTGATATGAAAATCGCTGGTCGGGCTATCGAGTCAGATTTGTTCCACGAAAAATACCGTCAACCTTTAATCAAGGAATTTTCAGATATTAAGTTCTTAGCCAGAAAAAACGGCTCTTACGCAACCTATATCTCAGGAGCGGGACCGACTGTTATGGTCTTATCGCCTAAGCACAAGACGGAGACGATTTATCAGCTTCTGCAAAAACAGAATTTCAAGGGGCAAATCTTCCGGCTTCAGGTGGATACTGAGGGTGTCCAGGTAGAAAAATAAATCATCAAGAGGTTTTCCATGAGCCTCTTTTTTCTTTTCTAGGAACACGTATACAATAGAAGGAGTGGATATCCCTATCTTTTTATACCTAACTGTGCTATAATGGGTCTAGCTTAAAGGAGGATAATTCACTTTATGGATTATTTAGAATTACAGGCTCTGGCGAGTGAGTTAGCTTTCGGTGCCATCAGGAATGCTCTTTCTACTCAAACACAGCGTTTTACTACTAGACAATTATAAGCGTTAAAAAGCTGACCTTTCTCAGCTTTTTCTTTGTAATCTATCGTAAATGCCATAGATTTTTGATATAATAGAGTGTATTTTGTTTACATAAAAGAGAGAAAATCATGCAAAAACTAGAGAAATTAAAAACCGAATTAGAAGGAATCGACATTCGCTTCAATGAGCCTTTGAGTCAATACACCTACACAAAGGTCGGGGGCGCAGCCGATTTCTTAGTTTTTCCCCGCAATCGTTATGAGCTGGCTCGTATTGTTAATTTTGCCAATCAAGAAGACATTCCTTGGATGGTGCTGGGAAATGCCAGTAATATCATTGTGCGAGACGGCGGTATCCGAGGTTTCGTGATTATGTTTGACAAGCTCAACAATGTAGCGGTGGATGGCTATATGATTGAGGCAGAGGCCGGAGCTAATCTGATTCAGACAACCCATATCGCTCTGCAGAATAGTCTGACTGGCTTTGAGTTCGCTTGTGGTATTCCAGGCAGCGTTGGCGGAGCTGTCTTTATGAACGCCGGGGCTTATGGCGGCGAGATTGCTCATGTCTTGGTATCTTGCAAGGTACTGACTCCTCAGGGCCAAGTCAAAACGTTGGACGTTCGGGATATGAAGTTCGGCTATCGTCACTCACTTGTTCAGGAAACAGGCGACATTGTTATTTCTGCTAAGTTTGCTCTTTCTCCTGGTGTTCACAGAACGATTCGTCAGGAAATGGAGCGCTTAACCCATCTGCGAGAGCTCAAGCAGCCCTTGGAATATCCATCCTGCGGTTCTGTTTTCAAGCGTCCTTTGGGTCACTTTGCTGGTCAGCTGATTAGTGAAGCAGGCCTCAAGGGTCATCGTATCGGTGGTGTAGAGGTATCTGAGAAACATGCCGGCTTTATGATTAATGTTGATAAAGGAACGGCTCAGGATTATGAAAATCTTATTGCCCATGTGATTGAAAGAGTGCGGGAAAATTCAGGTATTACTCTGGAGCGCGAAGTCCGCATCATTGGTGAATCTCTGTAAGACAGATATGATTTCCAGTAGAAGTATGCTGGATAAGGAACTGCAGCTGGCTGCAACTTAGTAAGGGGGTGAAAGCCTATCGACACGGAATTTATAAAGGGCCTTTACAGCCCTCACGAGGTAGCAGCGGTCTGACAGAACCCTTAATCTGTTAATACGAGAAAGAAGGAATTTATGACAATTGAAAAAACCAATCATCGAGTTTAAAAACGTTTCAAAAGTTTTTGAAGATAATAATACTGTCGTTCTGAAAGATATTAATTTCGAGCTGGAAGAAGGAAAGTTCTATACTTTGCTGGGGTCTTCTGGTTCTGGCAAATCAACGATTCTGAACATCATTGCTGGACTTTTGGACGCGACGGACGGGGATATTTTTCTTGATGGAGTCCGCATCAATGATATTCCAACTAATAAACGAGACGTCCACACGGTTTTTCAGTCCTATGCACTGTTTCCGCATATGAATGTTTTTGAAAATGTTGCCTTTCCGCTGCGTCTGCGCAAGGTTGATAAAAAAGAAATTCAAGAGCGGGTTGCTGAAGTACTGAAAATGGTTCAGCTGGAAGGCTTTGAGCGCCGTTCTATTCGCAAACTGTCGGGCGGTCAGCGCCAGCGTGTAGCCATCGCGCGGGCAATCATTAATCAGCCGCGGGTTGTTTTGCTGGATGAGCCGCTGTCTGCTCTGGATTTGAAGCTGCGTACAGATATGCAGTATGAGCTGCGGGAATTGCAGCAACGTCTGGGCATTACTTTTGTCTTTGTCACGCACGACCAAGAGGAAGCCCTGGCTATGAGCGACTGGATTTTCGTTATGAATGACGGTGAAATTGTTCAGTCGGGGACGCCTGTCGATATTTATGATGAGCCCATTAACCATTTTGTTGCAACCTTCATTGGCGAGTCCAATATTCTGCCAGGTAAGATGATTGAAGACTATCTGGTTGAGTTTAATGGCAAGCGCTTTGAAGCAGTGGATGGTGGGATGCGCCCAAATGAAGCTGTCGAGGTGGTGATTCGGCCGGAGGATTTGCGGATTACTCTGCCAGAAGAAGGCAAGCTGCAGGTTAAAGTTGATACCCAGCTTTTCCGTGGCGTTCACTATGAGATTATCGCTTATGATGAACTGGGCAATGAATGGATGATTCACTCGACTCGCAAGGCCATTGTCGGTGAAGAAATTGGTCTGCATTTCGAGCCTGAGGATATCCACATCATGCGTCTCAATGAAACTGAAGAAGAATTCGATGCCCGTATCGAAGAATATGTAGAAGTAGAAGAGCAAGAAGCGGGTCTGATCAATGCTATTGAGGAGGAACGAGATGAAGAAAACAACCTCTAATCTTTTTCTCTTGCCTTACCTGCTCTGGATTTTCCTTTTTGTCTTGGCACCTGTTGTCATGATTATCTGGAAATCCTTCTTCAACATTGAAGGCCAGTTTACTCTGGAAAATTACCAGACTTACTTCACATCGCAGAACTGGACCTATCTCAAGATGAGTCTGAATTCGGTTCTTTATGCAGGGATTATTACTGTTGTAACACTGCTGATTTCCTATCCGACTGCATTCTTTTTGACTCAGCTCAAGCACAAGCAGCTCTGGCTGATGCTGATTGTGCTGCCGACCTGGATCAACCTCCTGCTCAAAGCTTATGCTTTCATTGGTATTTTCGGTCAGAATGGCTCAATCAATCAATTTCTGACTTTTATCGGAGTAGGACCGCAGCAGATTCTCTTTACGGACTTTTCATTTATCTTTGTAGCCAGCTACATCGAGCTGCCTTTTATGATTCTGCCTATTTTCAATGTTCTGGATGATTTGGATCCTAATCTTATCAATGCCAGCTATGACTTGGGAGCTAATCGCTGGGAGACTTTCCGTCGTGTCGTTTTCCCTTTGTCCTTGAATGGTGTCAGAAGTGGAGTGCAGTCAGTCTTTATCCCTAGTCTCAGTCTCTTCATGCTGACCCGCTTAATCGGGGGTAATCGAGTGATTACTCTGGGAACTGCCATTGAGCAGCACTTCCTGACTACTCAAAATTGGGGCATGGGCTCTACTATCGGAGTGGTACTGATTGTTGCCATGCTCTTTACCATGTGGGCAACCAAGGAAAGGAGAGGGCGATGAAAAAAATTGCAAATCTCTATCTGGCCTTTGTCTTTTTGGTGCTCTACATCCCCATCTTTTACCTGATTGCTTATGCCTTTAATGCAGGGGAAGACATGAATCGTTTTACAGGATTCAGTCTCAGCCATTTCCAGAATCTCTTTGAGGATTCACGTTTGATTCTGATTTTGGTTCAGACTTTCTTTCTGGCTTTCCTGTCATCACTGATTGCGACGCTGATTGGAACTTTTGGAGCCATCTATATTTATCAAGCCCGCAAGAAATATCAGGATGCCTTTCTGTCCATCAACAATATCCTAATGGTAGCGCCGGATGTCATGATTGGGGCAAGTTTTCTGATTCTCTTTACTACTGCAAAGTTCCAGCTGGGCTTCCTGTCTGTGCTGGCTAGCCATGTGGCCTTTTCCATTCCGATTGTGGTGCTGATGATTCTTCCGCGTCTGAAAGAAATGAATGATGATATGATTAAGGCTGCTTATGACCTAGGCGCCAGTCAGTTGCAAATGCTGAAGGAAATCATGCTGCCTTATCTGACTCCAGCCATCATCGCTGGTTACTTCATGGCATTTACCTACTCACTAGATGATTTTGCAGTGACCTTCTTCGTTACAGGCAATGGCTTCTCTACTCTGTCTGTTGAGATATACTCCCGCGCTCGTCAGGGAATTTCTCTGGAAATCAATGCCCTATCAGCCTTGGTCTTTCTCTTCAGCATTGCTTTGGTAATTGGGTATTACTTTATCACCCGTGAGAAGGAGGAGACCGTATGAGAAAGCTCTATTCATTTTTAGCGGGAATTCTACTGATTATCCTAGTCTTGTGGGGTGTCAGTTACCAGATCGAAAGTCGGACGCAGAGCAAGGAGAGCGATAAGCTGGTCATTTACAACTGGGGTGACTATATCGATCCTGAGCTGCTGACTGAGTTTACTAAGGAAACTGGTGTCCAAATCCAGTACGATACCTTTGACTCCAATGAAGCCATGTATACGAAAGTGAAGCAGGGCGGCACAACCTACGACATTGCTATTCCCAGTGAATATATGATTGCCAAGATGATGAAAGAAGGCTTGGTAGAGAAGTTAGATCATAGCCAGATTAAAGGCTTGGAAAACATCGGATCTGACTTTTTAGACCAGCCTTTCGATCCAGGAAATCAGTACTCGATTCCTTATTTTTGGGGAACGCTGGGCATTGTCTACAATGAAAAAATGGTTGATAAAGCTCCTGAGCATTGGAATGACCTTTGGCGTCCTGAATACAAAAACTCTATCATGATGATTGATGGAGCCCGTGAAGTCATGGGAATTGGTCTGAACTCAGATGGTCATAGTCTTAACTCCAAAGATGCAGATCAGTTGCAGGAAGCTGTTGATAAGCTCTACACTCTGACGCCAAATATCAAGGCGATTGTAGCTGATGAGATGAAAGGATACATGATTCAGAACAATGCAGCTATTGGTGTGACCTTTTCTGGTGAGGCTCGTCAGATGCTGGAGGCCAATGAAGACCTGCGCTATGTCGTGCCAACAGAAGCCAGTAATCTTTGGTTTGATAATATTGTCATTCCTAAAACAGTCAAAAATAAAAAAGCAGCCTATCAGTTTATTAACTTTATGCTGAGACCGGAAAATGCTTATAAAAATGCCCTTTATGTTGGTTATTCGACACCAAATCTTCCTGCCAAGGCCATGTTGCCTAAGGAAATTCAGGAAGATGAGGCTTTTTATCCGACTGAGGAAACGATGAAACATCTGGAAGTTTATGAGCAGTTGGGCCCTAAATGGCTGGGGACTTACAACGACCTCTATCTTCAAGTCAAGATGTATCGGAAGTGATCATCAAACAAGCTTGCTTGATGAATACAAAAAAACGCCTAGCTCAATGAGCCGGGCGTTTTCTGCTTTCTTAGTTTGAAGCTTCTGTCTGAGTGTTGGTTGCTGTATCTGCAGCAGAGCTAGAGGCAGTAGTATCGCCTGCTGCTGTATCTGCAGCAGAGCTAGACGCACTAGTCTCAACGGCTGCTGTATCACTGCTGGAAGCTGCTGTATCAGTTGCAGTTGTTGAAGCAGGGCTGCTTGTTTCTTTTTCGATTTCCTTGATAATGGTAGTCGTTGCAGTAGAGCTGCTGGTATCAGTTTTTGATTTTTCATCCTTTTGGCCAGTCAGATTCATGATCGTGATGCTGGCAATGATGATAGACAAGATACTGGCAACCGTTGCAATGGTCTTTTGGAAGGCTGAAAGGCCGGTTTTAATATGCTGTTTAGTAGGTTTTTTAGATGATTTTGTCTTATTTTTATTGCTGCGAGAATAGTTTTCCATGCTTGAAAGAATCTCCTTTTAAAATTTCAATGATTTCTTATTTCTCATTATACGTTTTTTATTTGAAAATGTCTTAAAAAAATCAAATTTTTATCTATGAAAACGCACACAGAAGATTGCTGTCAAGAAAAGAGGCTGCTCAAGTTTTGGTTGAGCAGCTTCTAGAGCTAGAATAGCAAAGTAATTACGCCTTCTCATCTTGGAGTGCCGCTTGAGCGACAGCCAGTCTTGCTGCTGGAACCCGATAAGGAGAGCAGGAGACGTAGGTGACACCAATTTCTTGGAAGAAGGGGATGGAAGCAGGATCGCCACCGACCTCGCCACAAATGCCGATAGGAAGTTCAGGCTTGACTTGACGCCCTTTGCGGATAGCAATCCGCATCAATTCACCAACACCCGCTCGGTCGACACTTTGGAAAGGATCAAAAGGAAGGATTTCTTTCTCTTTATAATGGCCGATGAATTTTCCAATATCGTCCCGTGAGAAACCGTAGGTCATCTGGGTCAGGTCGTTAGTACCAAAGCTGAAGAAGTCCGCTTCCTGAGCCAGCTGGTCTGCAACCAGACAGGCACGCGGAAGTTCAATCATGGTGCCAATTTCATAAGGGAAGGGCTCCTGACCTTGATGCCTAAAGAATTTGTTGATATGTTGGTTGAGAACGGCTTTGACAGAGTCCAGCTCGGCTTTGTCTGCAATCAGCGGAATCATGATTTCTGGCTTGACGGTTAATCCTTCTTGGCTCAGCTTGATAGCACTCTTAAAGATGGCTTCGACCTGCATCTTGTAAATCTCTGGTTGCGTAATCCCCAGACGGCAGCCGCGGTGGCCTAGCATAGGATTGCTTTCTTGCAGTTGTTCAATGCGGCGAGTCAGTTTTTCTGGTGACTTGTGCAGCTTGTCAGCCAAAGCCTTGATTTCCTGTGAATCTTTAGGTAGAAATTCATGCATCGGCGGATCCAAAAGACGGATAATCATAGGTTTGTCCTGAACTGCTTGGAACATTTGATAGAAGTCTTTTTCTTGGAACTCCAGCAGTTTTTTGAGGGCGGATCTGGTTTCCAATTCGTTGTCGGCTAGAATCAGACGCCGCATTTCCAGAATCCGCTCTTGGCCAAAGAACATGTGTTCGGTACGAGCCAGACCGATGCCCTTTGCCCCAAACTTGATAGCTGTTTTCAGATCTTGAACGGTCTCTGCGTTGGCACGGACTTTGAGCTGTGCGACTTCGTCTGCCCATGAAAGCAAGCGTTGGAGTTCTTGGTCATTTTCGACTAGGACGGTCGGAATCTCACCGCTATAAATGCGCCCCGAGCTGCCATCAACTGAAATGACGTCACCTTCGGTCAAGACAAGATTTCCGCAGGAAACAGTTTTGCTGTCCTCGCTGATGGTCAGCTCACCGCAGCCAGCCACACAGCAGGTTCCCATTCCCCGGGCTACGACAGCTGCGTGAGAGGTCATACCGCCCTGACTGGTTACGATGGCCTGGCTGACGACCATACCTTCAATGTCTTCAGGGGAAGTTTCCTGCCGTACTAAAATGACCTTTTTACCTAAGGAGTGGTAGTCTTTGGCACGCTCAGCTGTAAAGACAATCTCGCCAGTTGCAGCACCAGGGCTTGCTGGCAATCCTTGAGCCAAGAAAGGAGCATCTTGCAGAGCTTTTTCTTCAAATACAGGATGGATGAGTTGGCTAATCGTAGCAGGAGATACACGCTGGAGAGCTTCTTTTTTGCTGATAATGCCCTCGTCTACCAAATCTAAAGCGATTTTCAAAGATGCCTTGGCGGTACGTTTACCGTTTCTAGTTTGGAGAATATAGAGTTTACCCTTTTCAATGGTAAATTCGATATCTTGCATGTCCTTGTAGTGGTTTTCGAGAATCTTAGCATAGTCTTGGAAGGCTGCATAGGCCTGAGGGAGAGCCGTCTCAAGTGCAGCAATAGGCTCAGGGGTCCGAATGCCGGCTACGACATCCTCCCCTTGTGCATTGAGCAAAAATTCGCCAAATAACTGATGCTCACCACTGGCAGGGTTTCTCGTGAAGACAACTCCTGTACCACTGGACTGGTCGCTATTGCCAAAGACCATGGCTTGGACATTCACCGCTGTTCCCAAATCATGAGGAATATCATTCAAGTTGCGGTAGACCTGAGCTCGGGGATTATTCCAAGACTTGAAGACCGCCTTGATAGCAGCATAAAGCTGCTCTTTCGAGCTTTGGGGGAAGGTTTGATGATGCTCACGATAAAGCTGCTTGTACTGGTCGATTAATGCTTGATGTTCATCCAATGTGAAATCCTTGGCCTGTTTGCCAGCATTCTTTTCAAAATAGCCCAAGAGGTCATCGAACTCATCCTTGGAAATGCCATAAACTACATCAGCAAACATTTGCAGCAGACGTCGGTAGCAGTTATAGGCAAAGTCAGCATTGGTCTGCTCAGCCAGAGTCTGGGTTCTTAAATCGTTTAGGCCTAGATTGAGAATAGTGTCCATCATGCCCGGCATGGAAAACTTGGCTCCGCTTCGAACAGACACTAAAAGCAAGGCAGAGTCGTTGCCGCTGAAATATTTACCGGTTTTTTCTTCTAATTCAGTAACCGCTTTCAAAATATCTTCTTTTAAAGAAGATTCAAAGAAATAAGGGCTTTCTAAATATTCGATACAGCTTTCTGTAGTAATAGTAAAACCTGGAGGGACAGGCAGTCCCAAATTGGTCATTTCAGCTAGGTTGGCACCTTTTCCGCCAAGCAGGGCCTTGTCATCTGCACATCCTTCCTCGAAGGAGTAAATCCATTTCGCCATATTTACCTCCAAAATTATGAAATATGTGTCATATTGTAGGACAACTACATTGTAATATACATCACATATATTTGTCAACCGAAAAAAGGATTCTATTTTATTGACAATTTTTCTTTTTTTGTTATAATGTGTTACAAAATGATGATTATTTAAACGTCTGAAAATGAAATATGAGCAATAATTCCTAAATTTTAAGCGAAATCAGGATAATCATCTGTATAAAGAAAGAAGGAGTCAGACCTATTTGAAATTAAGTGAACGGCAAAAGAAAATTGTAGAAATTGTAAAAGAACACCAGCCACTCAGCGGTGAGAAAATCTCTGAATTACTCGATATTTCTCGGGCGACACTGCGCTCGGACCTGTCTTTTCTGACCTTGGTTGGGATTTTGAAGGCTACGCCTAAAGTTGGTTACACATACTCGGGCTCAGATTTAGAGACGCTTTTCTTTTTCGATACCTTTCGAAAGGAAGTGGCGGAAATTATGACATCTCCTGTTTTGGTATCTCATGATTCCTTTATTCAAGATGCCATTATCACCTTATTTATGTATGATGCGGATGTTCTCTATGTCATTGATGAGCATAAGCTGCTCTTGGGGATTTTGTCGCGTAAGGACCTGCTGCGGGCTTCGCTCAATACTAACATTGACAGCACTCCCGTAGCGGTCTGCATGACCCGAATGCCCCATATAAAAACTTGCTACAAGGATATGAATATTTTGGAAGCGGCAGCGGTTTTGCAGGATTTTGCGATTGATTCACTGCCGGTAGTGGATAAGGATAATGAGCGTAAAATTTTAGGAACTGTGACCAAGTCAGCTCTGCTGGACTATATTATTCAAGAGGCCAGAAGCGCTGAGGTTAATAGATAAGAGGAATAAATATGAAGAAAGAAATTATTGTTTACAGCATTTCGGATTCTTTGGGGGGGACTTCGCAGAAGCTGTTGTCTGCAGTGACAGCCCAGTACCCAGATATTATTTTTAATAACAGCTATCGTTTCCCATTTATCAACAAGGAAGAAGAATTGCTGGAAATTCTACGTGATGCCATCAAGGATGATGCCCTTGTCATCAGTACACTGGTTGATGGCAACTTGGCAGCAGCTGCTAGGGAGTTCAGTAAGTCCAATGGCCTTGCTTATCTGGATTTGATGCATCCATTTTTTGAGATTATCAGAGAAAAGACGGGCACCAGTCCTATAGAGGTGCCGGGTACTCTGCACCGGCTAGACACTGAGTATTTTAATAAAATCTCTGCTATTGAGTTTGCAGTCAAATACGACGATGGCAAGGCACCACAAGGATTTTTAGATTCAGACTTGGTCCTCTTGGGTGTCTCACGTACTTCTAAAACGCCACTCAGTATTTATCTGGCTAATAAAGGCTATAAGGTTTCTAACCTGCCTTTGATTCCAGAAGTCCCTCTGCCTCAAGTTTTGGATAAGGTTGATCCGGAGCGGATTATCGGCCTTTTATGTGAGCCAGAAAAACTGTCTAAGATACGCAGTAATCGCTTGAATTCTCTGGGATTAACCCAGTCGACCAGCTACACGGATCTGGAAAAGATATACGAAGAACTAGACTACTCAAAAGAAGTCTTTAAAAAGTATCGGGCTCATGTCATCAATATCACCGATAAGTCAATCGAGGAGACGGCTTTCTTGATTGAAGATCATTTGAAGAAATTGAGATAAGAGAGAAGATTGCAAAAAGCGGTTATAGAGTGAGGGCATATGATGGAGCAATATAAGCGTATTTTACTGAAAGAATTTGACAGTCGGCAGAAGGTCATTACAGAGCTGACCAACCTAGAGGCAATTTTGAATCTGCCCAAAGGAACGGAGCTGTATATCAGTGACATTCACGGGGAGTTTGCTGCATTTGACTATATTTTGAGAAGCTGTGCAGGTATCCTCAATGAGAAGATTAAGGACTGTTTTGGAGACAGCTTGTCAGAAGATCACAAAGACCGCCTGTCAGCGCTGGTTTCCTATCCTGAGCTTGTGCTGGGGGAAGAAACTAAAGGCAAAGACTGGTATCAGGAAACCATTCCCCAGCTCTTGAACTTGCTGGCTTTTGCAGGTGCCAAATACAGTCGGTCCAAGGTCAGAAAGGCCTTGCCGCCACAATATGCCTATATTATCGAGGAGTTGCTCTATAGTGACCGGGCTTTAGCTGATAAAAAATCCTATTTTGAGAATATCCTGACTTATGTGATTGAATTGCGGGAAGCGGTGCCTTTTATTCTAGGCTTGGCCCGAAGTATTCGGCAGTTGTTGATTGACCATCTGCATGTGGTTGGAGATATTTTTGACAGAGGAGCTGGCAGTGCTCAGGTCATGGATGAACTGCAGCATTTTCACTCGCTTGATATTCAGTGGGGCAATCACGACATTATCTGGATGGGAGCCTTTTTTGGCTCTAAGGCCTGCTTGCTCAATGTGCTGCGCATCGCAGCTCGCTACGGCTATCTCTGGGATATCGAGAAAGATTATGGTTTAAACCTACGCTCCTTGACTCTTTTTGCGGATAAGACTTACCAGTCTAATCCTAAGTTTAGACCCATTCTTGGAGGCAGAGAGCAGGAATTTTCAGATGAGGAAATTCTGCAGCTGGAAAAGGTTCACCAAGCCTTAGCGATTATCCAGTTCAAGCTGGAAAATCAACTCATCAAACGACGGCCTGAATTCCAGATGCAGGACCATGTCATGTTGGACAAGATTGACTATTGGGAAGAAAGCATTACGATTGACGATACTAAACATGCCCTGGTTAATACCTGCTTCCAAACTATCAATCCGGAAAATCCATCAGCTTTGACACCAGAAGAAAATCAAGCTGTAGACAGTATGCTGGCCTCATTCCAAAGTTCTCTAAAGATGGCTGAGCATATGAGTCTTCTGATGAACAAGGGCTCTATGTATAAGATTTACAACCAGCACTTGCTTTTTCACGGCTGCATCCCGCTGGAGCCGTCAGGAGAATTCCAGCCTTTCATTCTTAATCAAGCCCATTATGCGGGCAAGGAATTGCTGGATTTTTTTGAGTATCATATTCGACAGTCGGCCAAGAACAAGGAGGTGGGTGATGATTTGTCGACTGATTTGATTTGGTATTGCTGGAAAGGCAAGTTGTCTCCTCTGTTTGGCAAAGAAAAGATGACTACCTTGGAGCGCTATTTCATTGAAGATAAGGGCACCCACAAGGAAGTGGAAAATTCTTATTTTTCTTATCGTAATTCTGAGAAAGTCTGCCAGCTGATTTTGGAAGAATTTGGCCTCTTTTCTCAAGAGTCTAGGATGGTCAATGGTCATACTCCGGTTAAGACGGGCAAGGGAGAGTCGCCTATCCGTGGTGGTGGCTTGCTCTTTGTCATTGATGGTGGCCTCTGCAAGGCCTATCAGAAGAAGACTGGAACGGCTGGCTATTCACTGCTCAATAATTCCTATGGCTTCCAGTTGGTGACCCATCAGCCTTTCCAAAACGCTCAAAAAGTCGTTGAATCGCCGTTTGCTCAAACCTCCCTGAAAAAGGTAATTGAAAATGTAGAGGAACGAACCCTCATCAAATCTACTACCATCGGTCAGAGCTTGTTAGCTCAACAACAGGAACTCTTTGGCTTATTACATGAGTTTTATGACCGGTGAAGTTTAGCCCTAAGTTTTAGCAGAATTTAGGGCTTTTTCTTTCTTGTTCCAGTTTCTCTTTCGTGTTACAATAGGAGTATTGAAATTTTGAGGAAAGAACATGATTTATTTAGATAATTCAGCGACAACCAAGCCTTATCCCGAGGCTTTGGCCGCTTACACGGAAGTTGCTTCTAAAATCTGGGGAAATCCATCCAGTCTGCACAGTTTAGGCAATCAGGCAACCCGTCTCTTAGAAGCTTCACGCCGGCAAATAGCAGAGCTTTTAGGCAAGTCTTCGTCGGAGATTTTTTTTACGTCAGGAGGGACAGAAGGGGACAACTGGGTGGTTAAAGGAGTTGCTTTTGAAAAAGTTCCCTTTGGCAAACACATCATCGTATCCAACATTGAGCATCCCGCGGTTAAAGAATCAGCCCTCTGGTTGCAGAGTCAAGGTTTTGAAATAGATTTTGCCCCAGTTGATAAGGCAGGTTTTGTTGATGTAGACAAGCTAGCGGAGCTGATTCGACCAGACACCACTCTGATCTCCATCATGGCTGTCAATAATGAAATCGGCAGTATTCAGCTCATTCAGAAAATATCCGAACTGCTAGCAGATAAGCCGACCATTTCCTTTCATGTGGATGCTGTACAGGCTATTACGAAGATTCCGACGGCTGCTTATCTGACGGATCGTGTGGATTTTGCGACATTTTCCAGTCATAAATTTCACGGTCTTCGGGGGGTAGGCTTTGTCTATATCAAGTCTGGCAAGAAAATCAGTCCCCTCTTGACTGGTGGCGGCCAGGAGTCGGATAAGCGCTCTACAACAGAAAATTTAGCTGGTATTGCAGCGACAGCCAAGGCTCTGCGTTTGTCCATGGAAAAGCAAGAAGCATTTGCCCAGCGGACGGCTCAGATGAAGAAGATTCTCCTTGAAGAGCTGCAGAAGTATCCAGATGTGGTGATTTTCTCAGGCATGGAAAATTTTGCGCCTCATATACTAACCTTTGGTATCAAGGGAGTGCGGGGTGAAGTCGTCGTTCATGCATTTGAAGACTACGAGATCTATATCTCGACTACTAGTGCTTGCTCTTCTAAGGCCGGTAAGCCAGCAGGAACCCTAATCGCTATGGGCGTTGAGAAATCTCTCGCTCAGACTGCTGTTCGTATCAGTTTGGATCTTGACAGTGATATGAGCCAGATGGAGCAGTTTTTGACAACCTTTAAAATCATTTACGAAAAAACCAGAAAAGTAAGGTAAACAATGCAATATTCAGAAATTATGGTGCGCTACGGTGAGCTGTCTACTAAGGGCAAGAACCGCATGCGCTTTATCAACAAACTCAAACGCAATATCCAGGCTGTTTTGTCAGTCTATCCCAAAGTCCATGTCAAGGCTGACCGTGACCGAACTCATGTCTATCTGCACGGAACAGACTATCAGCCGGTCGCTGAGTCGCTCAAGCAGATTTTTGGAATTCAGAATTTTTCACCGTCTTATAAAATTGAAAAATCTGTTCCAGCCCTAATCGAAGCTGTCCAATCCATCATGAAAGAAGTCTATCAAGAGGGTATGACCTTTAAGATTACCAGCAAGCGCAGTGACCACAGCTTTGAATTGGATAGCCGCGAGCTTAACCAGACGCTTGGTGATGCTGTTTTTGAAGCCATTCCAAATGTTCAGGTCAAGATGAAAGCGCCGGATATTGAGCTACGTGTCGAGATCCGTGAAGAAGCGGCCTATATCTCTTACGAGACAATTCGTGGTGCTGGAGGTCTGCCAGTCGGGACTTCAGGCAAGGGCATGCTCATGCTGTCTGGTGGGATCGACTCACCGGTGGCTGGTTATCTAGCTCTCAAGCGCGGTGTAGATATCGAGGCGGTTCACTTTGCCAGTCCGCCTTATACCAGTCCAGGTTCGTTGAAAAAGGCTCAAGATTTGACTCGCAAACTGACCAAGTTTGGTGGCAATATTCAGTTTATCGAAGTCCCTTTTACAGAGATTCAGGAGGAAATCAAGGCTAAAGCTCCAGAAGCCTACCTGATGACACTGACTCGTCGCTTTATGATGCGCATTACAGACCGGATTCGGGAGGAGCGGGGCGCTCAAGTCATTATCAATGGAGAAAGTCTTGGTCAGGTGGCAAGTCAAACCATCGAAAGTATGCAGGCTATCAACGCAGTGACCAATACACCGGTTATCCGTCCTGTCGTGACGATGGACAAGCTGGAAATCATTGAGATTGCAGAGAAAATTGATACTTTCCAAATCTCTATCCAGCCATTTGAAGACTGCTGTACTATTTTTGCTCCAGACCGTCCTAAGACCAATCCGAAAATCAAGAATGCTGAGAAGTACGAAACTTACCTAGATGTTGAAGGCTTGGTTGAGCGCGCTGTTGCAGGCATCATGATTACAGAAATCACACCACAAGCAGTGGCTGATGAAGTTGACGAGTTGATTGAAGGGCTGTTGTAAAAGCGAGAGAAGGTGACGTTTATGCTTGCTGTTTTTCTCTTAATTCCTTTTTTGCTGATTCGTTTTCCTTTATTGAGTCATTTCGGCAAAAACGCTTTGTCACGCGCAGCTTATTTTGCACCAGTCCAAGGAAAAGAAAAGATAGCTTATATGATTTATCAATTGAGCAATCTAGCCTTGTTCATAATTTCTTTTTTCCTTGAAATCAACTTTCATTCTTCTGTTTTCTTTTATGCTGGAGTGGCTATTTACCTGTTTGGTTTGGCTTTGTGTGCTATCAGTATGAGGGATTTCGCTAGACCAGATGCAAACGGCATGAATACAAAGGGTCTTTATCGCTATTCCCGTAATCCCATGTATGTAGCTTACCTTGTTTGTTTTTTGGGAATAGCTTTTTTGACCAAGTCAGTGATTTTCTTTTTGATTCTAGTCATGTTTCAGACTGCGTCCCACTGGATTATCCTCTCTGAAGAGCGCTGGTGTCTTGAAAAATTCGGGAAATCTTATCAAGACTATCAAGATAGGGTGAGGCGTTATATTTAGAAATTTTTTGAACTAATATTTTTTTAATAAAGCAGTTAGCAGATACCAGAAGTATTCTTTGTGCATTAGCAGACAAAATCTAAAAACAATTCTTAAAAATCCGTTTTCATGAGATGAAAAAGCTTGCTAAAGAGCTGCAGAAGTGCTATACTTATAGAGTTGACTATGCACATTCCTGTGCAACCGCACGATCATCGTTGCTCACTCAGTGAGATAGAAGCGGTTCGTCCCACGATGCTAGGCGAGTCTTCACAAAATTCGGGGAAACCCCAAAAAATCATAGGAGGTGCATAATGAGCACATACGCAATCATTAAAACTGGCGGAAAACAAGTTAAAGTTGAAGTTGGTCAAGTAATCTACGTTGAAAAGTTGAACGCTGAAGCTGGTCAAGACGTTACTTTTGACGAAGTTGTTCTTGTTGGTGGTGAAAACACTGTTGTAGGAACTCCGCTTGTTGCTGGAGCTACTGTTGTCGGAACTGTTGAAAAACAAGGCAAGCAAAAGAAGGTTGTTACTTACAAGTACAAACCTAAAAAAGGCAGCCATCGTAAACAAGGTCACCGTCAACCATATACAAAAGTTGTCATCAACGCTATCAACGCTTAATTTTAAGGAGATTAAATGATACAAGCAGTCTTTGAAAGAGCCGAAGATGGCGAACTGAGGCGTGCAGAAATCACAGGTCACGCCGCGAGTGGTGAATACGGCTTTGATGTCGTATGTGCGTCCGTTTCGACGCTCGCCATTAATTTTGTCAATTCAGTTGAGAAATTCGCAGGCTACGAACCAAACTTAGAATTAAACGAAATAGAAGGCGGTTATCTGAAGGTTGAAATTCCTCAGGATATACCGTCGCACCAAAGAGAAATGACTCAGCTTTTCTTTGAATCATTTTTCCTAGGAATGGCAAACTTATCGGAGGACTCATCTGAGTTCGTCCAAACCAGAGTTATCACAGAAAACTAACACGGAGGAAAAACATTATGTTAAAAATGAATCTTGCTAACTTGCAATTATTCGCCCACAAAAAAGGTGGAGGTTCCACATCTAACGGACGTGATTCACAAGCGAAACGTCTGGGAGCTAAAGCAGCTGACGGTCAAACCGTAACAGGCGGCTCTATCCTTTACCGTCAACGCGGCACTCACATCCATGCAGGTGTCAATGTTGGACGCGGCGGAGACGATACTTTGTTTGCAAAAGTTGAAGGCGTAGTACGCTTTGAACGCAAAGGACGCGATAAGAAACAAGTTTCTGTTTACCCAATCGCTAAATAATTAATAAGAAAT
>NZ_GL878507.1:499980-697912 GCF_000194945.1 Streptococcus sanguinis SK1 = NCTC 7863 | reverse complement strand
ATGGGGATTTCTTATTAGAGACGGCACGATAAAGCATTTGTTTAATGATTCATGATGATGCTCATCATTTTTAGCATACAAACTCTGATAATATTCTAAAATTTTAATTTTTAGACTAATAAATATCTGAAATCGCTTGCAGGTCCTATTTTTTTATGTTATTCTATATAAAATAGATGCAATCATGTTTCTAAATCTAAAAAGATAAGGAGAAATTATGGAAAAAGAATCATTTAAACTTCCAGGCTTTTCATTGTACAAATTGAAAGTTGGATTAGCATCAGCAACTCTTCTATTTGCCTTTTCACAAGCTTCGCATGTTTTTGCAGACCAGGTTGGGACACCATCTTCAAGCGGTATAGCAAAAACTGAAGCAGTAAGCTCTCCGATTGAAGCTGCTGGTGCTGAAATTGCTGCTGATACGACGAAACCTGTTGTTGAAGAATCTGCAGCGAAACCAGGAGATTTGATTGATGTCTCAAAAAATGTATCGCCTGTTGATGTCAAAGAAAGTCAAGAAGGCAATCAAACAGTCCGTGTAGAAACGGCAACCGTTGATGTTACAAAGACAGAAGTGGCTCCGGCAAAGGTTGATAAGGCGCCAGAGCCAATAACTAGACGTACTGAAAATACTTTATCTGGCACAGATGAAAATGGGAATCCCTATACGCAGTATGAGCGAGTAGATAAGACTACAACCATCACCTACACCTCAACGCCACCAACTGTGACAAAAGCTGGTTCAGCTGATATTGTCTTTGTTGTCGACCGTTCAGGATCCATGGGTGGCACAATTGATATTGTTCGTGCAAATATTAATGAATTTGTGCGAAATATTACTAAAGAGGGGATTACAGCACGTTTTGGCTTGGCGACATTTAGTGATGAAGTCTACGGTCGTAATTCTGGCAGCAAAGATGAAGATACGGTTCTAACACGGTTTGGGTCATCTTATTTTACAACTGATCCGGCTGAGCTCGAAAAAGCATTGGCTGCAATTCGTATAGCGAGTGGAGGAGATACTCCAGAAACACCAACTACTGCCCTGAACCAGATTATTTCAACCTATGATTGGTCTAAGTCATCTAAAAATAAGAAATTCGTCGTTTTATTGACAGATGCTGAAATGAAAGAAGATCCTTCAATTCCAACGGTTGCTGATACACTTGCGGCTCTAAAAGCTGCTGGTATAGAAAGAACTGTAGCGACGGTAAAAGCGATTGAGGGAATTTACAAAAATTTTGCAACAGAAGGCAGAGTGCTTGATATCGAAAATAACTTGGCTGATGCTCTGACAAAGGGAACCACTTCATGGATTGTTGAAAGTGTCAATGAAGCTCGTTACTATAAAATCATAAAAGATAGTTATCAATTCTATCTTGAGCGTCGTACTACAATGCCTACATCTACCGTCTACCATGTTCAGGCACCAACACTTTTGGCTAAATCAGAACAGTCTCTTCCTAAAACAGGAAGTAGCGAAAAGGCAGTCTATAGTGTTGTGGGGCTTGGTTTGCTTCTGGCTGGATTGGGACTAGGTATTAGTGTAAGAAAATCAAAAGAACAATAACCATCTGCTTATAAAAAATGAATTTTCTATTTGAGTGATTTTGAATAAAATAAATACCAGAAACGAAGACATACGTCCTCATTTCTGGTATTTTTCGTTATGGTGTAACTTCTTCATCTTTTATATTAACAACGCCATACCAATTTGCATAATAGGTCTTTCCGTTGTAGTTGACAATAGTTTCCCTATAAAGTTCACCGTACTCACCAAAGTAATAATAGTACTTGCCAATCTTATAAAGTCCGTTTTTATAAGGCGATCCATCTCCTCCGATATAGAAGGTGTATTCAGTGAAATCAATAAATCTGTTTTTAACCAGTCGTCCGTAAGAATCAAAGAAGTATTGCTTTCCATCAACAGTGTAAAAGTTAATGACCCTTTGTCCTTTGTTATCAAAATAATAGACGTTGCCAGTTGGGCTGGTATAGAAGGAGTTTTTTAGATTCGTCGGAATTTGTTCTGCTGGGTCATCTTGAACTTTGTATGTATAACCAGAGAGGTCCGCGCCGTAGTATTTACCCTCGTGAAGAACGATTCTATTTGTAATTCTTTCGCCAGACTCATCATAAAAAGCATTAGGGAACTCACTCTTAGGAGCCTCCGGAACCTTGATAGGTCCTGGATCATCAAAGATAGTAGGGTCGTCCTCAATGTCTGGTACACTAGGATCGTAAATACCAACTTCACGTCTAGAAGCCCAGTCAGGGATTGACTTGTTCTCCGCTTGAACTCTTCCGGTGGAAATCAAAGCAGCGGCCAAAGTCGCAGCAGAAGCCAGGGAAAGCCCCGGCCAGTAGCGGCGGTTGAACATTGCTTTGGTGTTCTTTTCTTGTCTCATAGCAAATCCTTTCTATGCAACTGTTAGCACAAGATAAAAGAATCTTGTTTTTAACAGTTAGGTTATGTTATTTCTATAAAATTATACCTCTGTAACATTTCTATAATATTGTAATACTATTTCATTTTTATAGAGATTATATTACTAATTGGTGATAAAAACGAACAATCATTAGATAATATGTAAACGTTTACAAACATCATTTTTTGTGCTATTATTATAGGGATGAAAGGAGAATGCCTATGATGAAAAGGTATAAATTGCTATTGGCACTTACCTTGTCATTGCTGGTTTTTTGGCCATTGGGAGCCATAAAAGCGGATACAGCCAATCAGCCGCCGGAATCTGCTAACCAGTCTGAACAAGCAAGTGCTGCAGTTGTAACGGACTCTTCTGATAGTGGTGTAGGAGCTAGTGGTACGCCAAGTCAGGATAGTCAGATTGCCGAAAAAGCCTTGCCAGTCTCTGATGCTCCGTCAGTTGCAGCTACTGAAACTGCTGCTTCAACCAAAGAAGGCAATACTGGTAATTTAGTAGAAGATTCTGCCAAACCAGCGACTGCCCAGCCTGCAGAAGTTCTCTCAGCTGCCAATCAGACGCAGGATCAGGCAGCGAGTGATGCACCGTCTGCTTCTAAGAGAGTGCGGGAGCTTGTGGCGGATATGACGCTTCGTCAGAAGATCACCCAGATGCTGATGCCAGACTTCAGAAAATGGCAGCAAGAGGGCCAAGCCACCCAGTCCGATATGACGGAGCTTAATAAAGAAGTGGCGGAAGCGGTTGATAAATACGACTTTGGCGGAGTTATTCTTTTTGCTGAGAATGTGAAAGGAACTGCTCAAACCTTGGCCTTGACGCAAGCCCTGCAGCAAGCAGCTATCGGTAACCAAGCTAATAATGGTAAGTTGCCGCTCTTGCTCGCTATTGACCAAGAAGGTGGTATTGTCTATCGTTTGGGCAGCGGGACAGCTCTTCCCGGCAACATGGCAGTTGGCGCGACGCGTGATCCGGAATTGGCTAATCAAGCAGGTCAAATCATCGGACGGGAGCTATCAGCTCTAGGTTTGAATGTCAACTTTGCTCCTGTTTTTGATACAAATAATAATCCACAGAATCCAGTTATTGGGTTGCGTTCCTTCTCTTCTGACCCTAAGGTTGTTGCTCGTATGGGAACGGCTATGATGGAGGGGATTCAGAAATACAATGTCGCAGTAGCGGCTAAGCATTTCCCTGGGCATGGTGATACGGCGGTGGATTCTCACACTGGTCTGCCTCTGGTAGATAAGTCCTATTCGGAGTTAGAGGCACTGGAGTTGCTGCCCTTCAAGGCTGCCATTGACAAAAACGCTGATATGCTGATGACAGCCCATATTCAGTATCCTCAGATTGAAAAAGACACGGTTATATCTAAACAAACTGGGGAAACCATCTATATCCCTGCTACCTTGTCTGATGACATTATTACCGGCATTGTTCGCAAGAAATTTGGCTACAAGGGAGTGGTGGTATCTGATGCTATGGGGATGGATGCAATTGCCAAAAACTTCGGAGAATCTGAAGCGGCTATCATGGCTATCAAATCAGGTGTAGATGTGGTGCTGATGCCAACCGTCTTACGTAGCAAGAGTGATTTAGCTAAGATTGATAAGATTATCAACGATATTGAACAGGCGGTTCAGAGAGATGATATTCCAGTCAGCAGATTGGATGAGTCAGTGACCCGCATCTTGAACCTAAAAGAAAAACGGGGTATTTTAGACTTTGACCCATCTGAACGTACCCAAGCTAAGGCTGAAGCAACTGTTGGTTCAGAGTTAAACAGAGATACTGAACGAAAAATCGCTGCTAGTGCAGTGACAGTAGTAAAAAACGACGATACTGTTCTGCCTTTTAAGGTCAAATCTGGTGACAGGATTTTGCTGTTAGCTGCTTATGACGATGAAGTGCCTGGACTAGAGCTGGGTGTCAAGCGTCTGATAGCGGACGGAGTGATTCCAGCAGGTGTCACATACGAAGCGCTAAACTATAGCAAAACAACTAAGCTTGAAGATTTGAAAGAGAAGATTGACCAAGCGACACACCTTGTCTTAATTTCTGAAATTGGACGTCAATCTCAACTAGCCAGCGATTTCTGGCTGACAAGAGTTCCGACAGAAGTCGTGGACTATGCAAATGCAACTGGAAAACAGGCAGCTGTCATGAGCATTTCCAAACCTTATGATGTAGCGAATTATCCTAATGCCAAGGCTATTGTAGCAGTTTATGGAAACAAGGGTATGGATCCAACTGAGTCTCTGAAGCCAGACAATGCCTTCGGTCCTAATATCCCAGCAGGTGTGGAAGTTATTTTCAATGGTCAAATTCATGTTGGGAAGTTACCGGTAAATGTGCCGAGTATCAAGGATGGTATCATGTCAGAGACAGAGGTTGCCTATCCTATCGGGCATGGTCTCTTTTATACCGATCCAGTTAAGGATATCAAACTCAATATCCCTGCATCTGCTCAGCTAGCTCAGCCTTTTACAGCTACTGTTACCCTGAGTGGACTGAACGGTTTAGAAAAAAATGACTACCGTCTTGCCCTTAAGATGGATAGTCAGCATTTCAACATCCTGCCAAGTCCTGACTATACCATCTCTGGCGATACTGTTCTGATTTCTAAAAAAGCCAATGATACCAATCCGGTTGAGATTAGCTTGAAAGGTTTAGTAGAGGGTCAGTTCAGTCCGGTACTTTCTCTGACCTTGATTGACAGTCAAGATAGAGAATTCAGCATGGGAGAAGGTTATTATAAGGAGCTTATTCAGATTACTGCAGCTAGGCAGAGCATGGTTCCAGGTCAACAAAATCCTCCTCAGCTGAGTTTACGTTCTGTTGAACCTGTAAGTTCTCGTCGGCAGCTAAGTCAGCAGGCTACACAGGTAAGCCAGCTTCCTAAAACAGGAGACGGCAGCAGTTTGTTCTTAGTCTTGCTGGGTGCCTTGTTCTTGTTTGGGGCTGTCTATCTGTATGACTTGTCCTCTCGCAGACTATAAGCAATAAAAGAACGAGCAAGCAGTGTTGAAGAGCTTACAGTTTTACTTATTCTTGATAAAATAACAAAAAGGAAGAATCCAAAGCAAGTTTGCAGTAAAAACGGATTCTTCTTTTTTTATTTGGAAATTAGTAGGAATGCGGTAGCTGAGAGCTTTATGTGTTTCCTAAAAGCATACTGACTTGAATATTTTACTCATCTGTCATCGGTTTACTATTTACTTTTTATACGCTTTTTGGTATAATAGTTCATGTTATAAAATGTAACATCAAAGGAGGTTCTATCCATGAAAGCATCAAAGTGGCTGATTGCGACTGGAGTTGCACTGAGTGCCGGGCTATTGCTGACGGCTTGTAGCCAGTCTTCATCTAGCACAAATAATTATACTTACGTTTATAGTTCAGACCCTGACAGCTTGAACTATCTTGCTACAAATCGTGCAACGACAGGTGATGTCATTTCCAACCTGGTTGATGGACTTTTTGAAAATGACAAGTACGGGAATCTGGTTCCCTCTATCGCGAAGTCATGGACAGTTTCTAAGGACGGTCTGACCTATACTTATAAGCTGCGTGATGATGCTAAATGGTACACATCCGATGGTGAAGAATATGCAGAAGTAAAGGCCCAGGACTTTGTGACTGGCTTGAAATATGCAGCGGATGAAAATTCTGAAGCTATTTATCTAGTTCAGGACTCTGTGAAGGGCTTGGATGCTTATATCAAGGGTGAAGATAAGAATTTTGACAATGTTGGTGTCAAAGCTATTGATGACCATACCCTGCAATACACTCTGACCCGCCCTGAGCCTTACTGGAACTCTAAAACAACCAGCACAATTCTCTTCCCAGTCAATGAAGAGTTTCTGAAAGCAGAAGGAAGCAATTTTGGCTCTGTCAAGCCATCTAGCATCCTCTACAATGGTCCTTACTTGCTCAAGTCTCTGACTTCCAAGTCTGTGATGGAATTTGTCAAGAACCAAAATTACTACGATAAAGATAATGTCACTCTGGATAGTATCAAGCTGACCTATTATGATGGAAATGATCAGGAAGCGCTGATTCGTAACTTCAGCGATGGCGTTTACAGCACAGCTCGTCTCTATCCGAATAGCTCAGGCTTTGCTTCAGTCAAGAAGAAATATGCGGACAATATTGTATATAGCCCGCAGGATTCTACTTCTTATTACTATAATTTCAACTACAACCGTCAGTCTTACAATCATACTTCTAAAACAACAGATGCTCAAAAATCTGCTACTAACGAAGCAATCATGAACAAGGACTTCCGTCAGGCTATCAATTTTGCCTTTGACCGTACATCTTATGGTGCGCAAGGAAATGGTGAAGACGGAGCGACTAAGGTCTTGAGAAATACCTTGGTACCACCTAGCTTTGTCCAAATTGGCGACAAGGATTTTGGAACTGTTGTTGGAGAAAAATTAGTCAACTATGGCAGCCAATGGCAAGGAATTGACCTCTCTGACGCTCAAGATCCTTACTACAATCCTGAAAAAGCCAAGGCGAAATTTGCAGAAGCGAAGCAAGCCTTGCAGGCTAAGGGAGTTGAATTCCCAATTCACTTAGATATGCCTGTGGATCAGTCTAGCACGATTGGCGTTCAATGGGCTAGCTCAACCAAGCAGTCTATCGAATCGGCTCTTGGAGCAGAAAATGTCGTCATTGACCTGCAAAAGATGAGCACAGACGATCTTAATAATATCACCTATTTTGCTAACTCTGCTGCTCAGAAAGACTATGATATGTCTACTGGTGGCTGGACTGGTGACTACCAAGACCCATCTACCTACCTTGATACTCTCAATATCAAGAACGGCGGAAGCTTGCAAAACTTTGGTTTTGAGCCAGGTCAGGATAATGATAAGATTAAAGAGCTGGGCTTGGATACATATACTAAGATGCTGGAAGAAGCCAATGCTGAAACCAACGATGTGCAGCTGCGTTACGAAAAGTATGCAGAAGCGGAAGCTTGGTTGCTAGATAGCGGCCTGATTATCCCGACTGTTTCACAAGGAGCAACACCGTCTGTTACTAAATCAGTGCCATTTACAAAGGCCTACTCACCAGTTGGTGTCAAAGGTTCAGCTTACAACTTCAAGCTGACCCAGCTTCAGAAAGATGTAGTAACGACTAAAGAATACGAAGCGGCTAAGAAAAAATGGAAAGAAGAAGCTACTGCGGCAAATAAAAAAGCCCAGGAAGAACTTGCTGACCACGTTGAAAAATAAAAAATGATTAACTTAGCGACATTGGGGCTGGATTTTTCCAGTCCCTTTTTGAATGGCTTGACTAAGGTTTTTGTAGTAAAATAGAAAGAAATACTGGAAGGAAGTGAGACGGATGCAAATAAGAATTTATAGTGCATTGCCCGAGAAAGAAAAGCAGGAATTATTTGAATTAGTTCAAGAGTGTAATAAGGTAGATGGAGGCTATCGGCTGCCCTATCTGGATAATAATTATAATGCAGTTCCTGAAATGCCAGCCTTTTTCTTAGCTGAGATGGATGGCCGAACCATCGGATTTTTATCAGTCTATGCGGACGAACCTGGTCAAGCAGAGGTTTCTCTCTATGTTCTGCCGACGTATCGCCGTCAGGGTATGGCTAATCAGCTTCTAGCTGCTTTTGCCAAAGTAGCTGATAAGTATGATTTGACCGAGATTGAGTATGTAGCAGAGCTGGTATTTTTGAACGGTCATCCCGATTTTGTTCGGAGATTTGATTACCAAGCGGATGAAGCAGAAATCTGGCTGGCACAGCCTGCTCAAACTTTTCCTCTGGAAGAAAGAGAAGGGATAGAGGTCATGCAGGGGAGTTTGGACTTGGCTGAAGAGATTGCAGCCTTTCAGTCACAAGTCTTTGAGACACCACTAGATGTTGCTTTGAAATACGCCAGAGAAGCCGTTAGCAGTGGCTCCAGTCTGCTTTACATCTTGAAGAAAGATGGTCGGGTTGTAGCTTCTGTGTCAGTTGATACGGATTTTGGTACCAATTATTTCTTCGGCTTGGCAGTTAATCAAGATTTTCAGGGGCAGGGGCTAGGAAGCTATCTCTTGCTTGCAAGTATGCAGGATTTGAATAAGCTCAATGAACGGGAGTTTCAGATTGTCGTAGAAAAGCAGAATAGTCGAGCTTTGAAACTTTATAAAAAGCTAGGTTTCAAAGAGATGACAGAGGTTGTCTATCTAAAAGAAAAATAGCAAATTTGTCTCAGATTACTCACGAACTTAAAAGGAGAAGCCGGCTTCTTACAGCTGGTTTCTTTTGTTCTGCCTTGGTTTATGGTATAATGAGACGATATGTAAAGAAGGAAAGTGTTATGAATATTCAACAATTGCGTTATGTGGTCGCCATTGCTAACAGTGGGACTTTTCGAGAAGCTGCGGAAAAAATGTATGTCAGCCAGCCTAGTCTGTCTATCTCTGTCCGTGATCTGGAAAAAGAGCTGGGCTTCAAGATTTTTCGTCGGACCAGCAGCGGGACTTTTCTGACTCGCCGAGGAATGGAGTTTTACGAGAAAGCTCAAGACTTGGTCAAAGGTTTTGATGTCTTCCAAAACCAATATGCCAATCCCGAGGAAGAGCGTGATGAGTTTTCTATTGCAAGCCAGCACTATGATTTCTTGCCGCCTTTGATTACCCAATTTTCTCAGACCTATCCAGAGTATAAGAACTTCCGAATTTTTGAGTCAACAACCGTACAGATTCTGGACGAAGTGGCGCAAGGCCACAGTGAAATCGGCATTATCTACCTCAATAATCAGAATACCAAGGGGATTATGCAGCGGGTGGAAAAGCTTGGTTTGGAAGTGATTGAGCTGATTCCTTTTCAGACCCACATTTACCTGAGGGAAGATCATCCTCTGACTCAGAAGAAGGAGTTGGTCATGGAAGATTTGGCTGCTTTGCCGACTGTTCGCTTCACTCAAGAAAAGGACGAGTATCTCTATTATTCAGAGAATTTTGTCGATACCAGTGCCAGCTCACAGATGTTTAATGTGACGGACCGGGCGACTTTGAATGGGATTTTGGAGCGTACTGATGCTTATGCGACTGGATCTGGCTTTTTGGACAGCAACAGTGTGAATGGTATTACTGTCATCAAACTTCGTGACAACTTGGACAATCACATGGTCTATGTCAAGCGTGAAGATGTGGAGTTGACCCAGGTCGGAGAAGACTTTGTATCAGTTATGAAAGAGTATTTTGCACAGAAAAAATAAAGTATGAAAAGAAAAATTATTATTCCTTTTGCAGTCTTGGTTCTTATTGCTGTAGACCAGCTGGTTAAGTTATATATTGTCAGCGGTTTTAAGCTGGGGCAGGTCAAGAGTTTCATTCCGCATCTGGTGAGTCTGACCTATCTTCAGAATACCGGAGCAGCCTTCTCCATGCTGGAAAATCAGCAATGGCTTTTTACTTTGGTAACGTTTCTGGTTATTGGCGGAGCAGTTTACTACCTCATCAAGCACCTCCACGCCTCAAAGTGGATGTTGGCTGGGCTGACCTTGGTGATTGCTGGTGGTTTGGGAAACTTTATTGACCGGATACGCCAAGGTTTTGTCGTGGACATGTTTCAGTTAGATTTTATTAATTTTGCTATTTTCAATGTGGCAGATATGTATCTAACCTTTGGTGTAGCTATTTTACTGCTGATGATTTTGAAGGAAGAAAAAGATGGAAGTAAGAATTGAGGCTTCAGTAGCCAGTCAGCGATTGGACAAAGCGGTGGCAGAGCTGACAGACCTATCGCGGAGTTTGGCTCATGAGCAGATCAAGGACGGCAGGATCTTGGTAAATGGACAAGCCAAAAAAGCCAAATACGCTGTCAAAGAAGGCGATGTCATCTCCTATGAGCTGCCTGAGCCGGAAGTGGTTGAGTATGTGGCAGAGGATATTCCGCTAGAAATCGTCTATCAAGATGAGGATGTGGCAGTCGTCAATAAACCGCAGGGAATGGTGGTCCATCCTTCTGCAGGCCATACCAGCGGCACACTAGTCAACGCTCTTATGTACCACATCAATGACCTCTCTGGCATCAACGGAGTCCTACGGCCGGGGATTGTTCATCGAATTGACAAGGACACTTCAGGGCTTCTCATGATTGCAAAAAATGACCAAGCCCATGTGGCTCTGGCTGATGAGCTCAAGGATAAGAAATCCCTACGCAAGTATTGGGCTATTGTTCATGGAAATCTGCCTAATGACCGTGGGGTGATTGAGGCTCCTATTGGCCGCAGTGAAAAAGACCGCAAGAAGCAGGCTGTGACGGCTAAAGGCAAGCCAGCTCTGACGCGTTTCCAAGTCTTGGAACGTTTTGGTGACTATACCTTGGTTGAGCTTCAGTTGGAAACGGGACGGACTCATCAAATCCGCGTTCACATGGCCTACATCGGACATCCTGTAGCTGGTGATGAGGTCTATGGACCGCGCAAGACTTTAAAAGGACATGGCCAATTTCTGCACGCGCGAACTTTGGGCTTCACCCATCCTCGAACTGGTGAAGTGCTGGAATTTACGGCTGAAGCACCAGCTATTTTCCAAGAAACCTTGGAAAAGCTACGACAAGAATAGTCAGGTTCATTCATTATTAAAATACAAATTTTCCTTTGGCCGCTTCAACCGCGGTCGTTTTTATTTTCCGTAAATCGTGGTATAATAAGACAATCTAGCAGTGAAGGAAAAGGAAATGAAAGCAAAGCGAATCGTATTTAAGGTGGGGACTTCGTCATTGACAAACGCAGATGGCAGTCTGTCACGCGCCAAGGTAAAGGAAATTACACGGCAGTTGGCGCTCTTGCACGAGGCGGGACATGAGTTAATCTTGGTCTCATCAGGAGCTATTGCCGCAGGTTTTTCTTCTCTGGGCTTTAAAAAGCGACCGACCAAGGTGGCGGACAAACAGGCTTCAGCTGCGGTTGGACAGGGTTTGCTTTTGGAGGAATATACAACCAATCTTCTTTTGAAACAAATCATATCTGCTCAGATTCTTTTGACCCAGGATGATTTTGCAGATAAGCGGCGTTACAAAAATGCCCATCAGGCCTTGTCTGTCTTGCTGAATCGCGGCGCCATTCCTATCATCAATGAAAATGACTCGGTGGCCATCGAGGAGCTCAAGGTTGGGGATAATGATACACTGAGTGCTCAGGTGGCAGCCATGGTTCAGGCGGACCTCTTGGTGCTTTTGACAGATGTCGATGGACTCTACACGGCCAATCCCTCTACCAATCCAGATGCTCGTCGACTGGAAAAGATTGAGAAGATTAGCTCTGAGCTGATTGATATGGCTGGCGGTGCAGGAACGAGCAATGGGACTGGCGGTATGCTGACAAAGATAAAAGCTGCAACTCTGGCAACCATGTCTGGTGTTCCGGTCTATATCTGCTCTTCACTCAAGTCTGATGCTCTGCTTGAAGCAGCGGAGGAAACCAAGGATGGCAGTCTCTTTTTAGCCCAGGAAAAGGGTCTAAAAACGCAGAAGCAATGGCTTGCTTTCTATGCTAAAAGTCAAGGGGAAATCTATGTAGACCAAGGAGCAGCTGATGCTCTCAGAAATAAGGGAAAAAGTTTGTTGGTGTCTGGTCTTGTATCTGTATCGGGTAACTTTGCCTATCAAGATACGGTGACGGTTTATGAAGAAGGCAGTGGAGCTATTCTTGGTAAAGGGCGCGTGCGTTTTGGCAAGTCTGCTCTTAAAGATATGCTCAAGTCAAATAAACCTAAAGGTGTTGTCATTCATCGGGATGACTGGATTTCTCTGACACCGGAGTTAAATGATTTATTTGCAGAATTTTAGAAGACGAGGAAAGGAGAAGCTATGACCTCAACACAAGCGATTTTTGAAAAGGTTCAGAAAGTCAAGAAGACGATTAATACAGCCACAACTGCTGAGAAAAACCATGCTTTAGAAGAAATGGCAAAGCAGCTCTGGCTTTCTCGTGCGGATATTTTAGCAGCCAATGAATTGGATATGACCACGGCTAAAGGTAGGATTTCAGATGTGATGCTGGACCGCCTCTATCTGGATGAGGAGCGGATTGCTGCCATGGCAGAGGGCATTCGCCAGTTGATTGACTTGGAGGATCCTGTAGGGCAAGTCTTGGAAAGGACTGAGCTTGATAACGGCCTTGTCATCAGTAAAAAGCGGGTGGCTATGGGCGTGATTGGGATTATCTACGAAAGCCGGCCTAACGTCACCTCTGACGCAGCAGCTCTGGCTCTAAAGAGTGGTAGTGCAGTCGTCCTCAGAAGCGGCAAGGATGCCTATCAGACAGCGCTAGCCATTGTCACAGCTTTGAAAGAAGGTTTGGCTCAGACGAAGATTTCGCCGGATTGTATCCAGTTGGTTTCTGATACCAGTCGGGCTTCCGCCCAGGCCATGATGAAGGCCAAGGGATATCTGGATTTACTCATTCCTCGCGGAGGTGCTGGACTGATTCAGGCGGTCGTGGAAAATGCGACTGTGCCGGTTATTGAGACAGGTACTGGAATTGTCCATGTCTATGTAGATAAGGATGCTGATCAAGACAAGGCTTTGGCGATTATTGAGAATGCCAAGACCAGTCGCCCTTCTGTCTGCAATGCCATGGAGGTACTGCTGGTTCATGAAGAGATTGCAGAAAGATTTTTACCACGTTTGCAGAAGATGTTGGTGACTGATCGTGTTGCTGCGCAAGAAAAAACTATTGAATTACGTTTGGATGAGAAAGCGGCTCAGTATATCTCAGGCTCGCAAGCTAGACCGGAAGATTTTGATACCGAATTTTTGGACTATGTCTTAGCGGTCAAGCTAGTTTCTTCGCTGGAAGAAGCGGTGGAGCATATTGAGGCTCACAGCACCCATCACTCGGATGCCATTGTGACGGAGAACGATTCAGCGGCAGCTTATTTCACAGAGCAGGTCGATAGTGCGGCCGTTTATGTCAATGCTTCAACCCGCTTTACAGATGGCGGTCAGTTTGGCCTTGGTTGCGAAATGGGGATTTCTACTCAAAAACTACATGCCAGAGGTCCTATGGGACTGAAAGAGTTGACCAGCTATAAATACGTCATCCAAGGGACTGGTCAAGTGAGGAAATAAAGATGAACATTGGATTTATCGGTTTGGGAAATATGGGTGGCAGTTTGGCTCGCCTAATTGCCCAAGATGAAAGATTTAGAAGCGAATTACTCCTGGCCAATCGCAGTCGTGACAAGGCTGAAAAGATTGCTGCGGAAGTTGGTGGACAACCGGTTAGTAATGCAGAAGTTTTTGCTCAGGCAGAAATTATTTTTCTGGGAATCAAACCAGCTCAATTTGCTGACTTGCTGGCTGATTATCAGGAAATTCTAGAAAAACGCGAGTCTCTTCTGCTGGTTTCGATGGCTGCGGGTCTGAGCTTGGAGCTATTAGAAAAATTGACACCTAGCCACCATCGTTGGATTCGGATGATGCCTAATACACCGGTAGCTGTAGGTGAGGGTGTTATTACCTATAGCTTATCTCAGCAGGCGAATCAAGCGGATGAAGACTTGTTGCGTGAGCTTCTGTCTTCAGCTGGCCTTTTAGTAAAACTAGAGGAAAAACAGTTAGATGCGGCTACAGCTCTTGCTGGCTGTGGACCAGCTTTCGTCTATCTATTTATAGAGGCCTTAGCGGACGCTGGTGTCCGAGCAGGACTCAGTCGCGATATATCGCTTGAACTAGCCAATCAAACTCTCTTAGGCGCTGCCAAGCTAAGTCAGGTCAGTGGGCAACATCCGGCTCAGCTCAAAGACCAGGTCTGCAGTCCGGCCGGTTCGACCATCGCCGGGGTAGCCAGTCTGGAAGAAAATGCCTTTCGAGGAACGGTCATGGATGCCGTTCAAGCTGCCTACAAGAGGACGCAGGAGTTGGGGAAATAAAGAAATCTACCAGTTTTAAGCTGGTAGATTTTGTATAGGTTGGTAGTCAAATCAGAGGGGGAATTATGTTCTTTCAACAATTTGCGGATGAAAATTTTATCTTGAATAATCTTCATAAATGGTATGGTCATGATTGTCAGATTTCTCAGCTCTCAAAAGGTAGTGAAAATCTAAATTATTTGATTGATGGCCAGTTGGTGGTTCGTGTGCTTTATTTGGCCAAAAGTTCGCCAATTTTTTCGCAAGTCTTTCCGTATCTAGAAAGAGAAGTGTATTTTGTCAATACTTTATACGAGAACAAGTTAAATCCGCTTCGGTATCTGTCTTTTCCAGATGGGAAGTTCATTCATCGGCTGGATGTGAAGGCTGGAATTCTCTTTTTTCTGAAATATCCTTATTTAAGAGGTGAACGAATGACTTTCTCTTCCTATAATTTGACAAAACTTGCTCGAAAATTAGCAAATATACATAATTTTTCTCAGAGATATTTGATGACATTTGAAAGAGTCTCCTTTTATGACGACTTGATTTCTTCTTTGCATTTCAGAGCTTTTTCTTACAATCCTCAGCTTGAAAGAATCATTCCAGGCTATCAGGCATTGTGGAAAATATTTCAAGAGAACACAGAAATTTTGAAGTCAATGAAATCTGAGAGGGGGAATATTTTTATTCATAACGACTTACATAATGAAAATTTGCTGCTTTGCGAAAAGGAAGTAGTCATATTGGATTTTGGAGATTGCAGATATTCATTGCTTGAAGAGGATATTGGAACCTTGTTTTGGGGAATCCTGCAGAAAGTTGAAAGGTCAAAATATGAAGAAATGCTAGATCGTTTTTTTAAATATTATTCCAGACCAATCGATAAAACAGTTTGTTTTCGTTATGCCTTGCAGAGATTTTTAGATATTCATTTGTATTATCTGAATGAAAATCTAAAAGAAGCTGGCTTAATCAAGTATCAAAAAGAAAAATTCAACAAAGAAGAAGAAATGATTGATTTTCTCATATCGAAAATTACTGAATAATACTTGCTTAATAAAAATGTTTAAAGCTTGAAGCAGGGATTTGGCAATTATGATTTTAACCTTATTAATCCAATATTTATCCCGCTTGTCTTTGTGATTTATGTTATAATCTTACTATGCAAACCAAACCTACTTCTGCTTATGTGCACATTCCTTTTTGTACTCAGATTTGTTATTACTGCGATTTTTCCAAGGTTTTTATCAAAAATCAGCCGGTAGATAGTTATCTGGAGCATTTGATTGAGGAGTATGATTCTTACGACATCAAAAAGCTCCGTACCCTCTATATCGGTGGTGGGACTCCGACCGCTCTATCGGCGCGTCAGTTGGCTTTTTTGCTGGAAAAGCTGACAGACAAGCTGGACTTGTCTTATCTAGAAGAGCTGACTATTGAAGCCAATCCTGGGGACTTGGATCAGGAGAAGATTGCTGTACTTAAAGACTCGCCTGTCAATCGGGTTTCGTTGGGCGTACAGACTTTCAATGACCGCATGCTCAAGCAGATTGGCCGCAGTCACTCAGAAAAGGACATCTACGAGAATATTGCCAATCTCAAAAAAGCAGGTTTTGATAATATCTCGATTGACCTGATTTATGCCCTGCCCAAGCAGACTATGGAAGATGTGAAAATCAATGTAGCCAAGGCTATTGCTCTGGGCATTCCCCACATGAGTTTGTATAGCTTGATTTTGGAAAATCATACGGTCTTCATGAATCGGATGCGGCGAGGGAAGCTGCCTCTACCCAAGGAAGACTTGGAAGCGGAGATGTTTGACTACATTATAGCTGAGCTGGAAAAGGCGGGTTTTGAGCATTATGAGATTTCTAACTTTTCTAAGCCAGGATTTGAGAGCCGCCACAACCTCATGTACTGGGATAATGCGGAGTATTATGGTATCGGAGCAGGAGCGTCTGGCTATGTCAATGGTGTCCGCTATAAAAACCATGGACCGATTCGTCATTATCTGCAGGCAGTGGAAGCGGGCAATGCCCGTGTGCAGGAAGAAGTGCTGACACTGAATGAAAAGATGGAAGAAGAGATGTTTCTAGGATTGCGGAAGAAGTCAGGTGTTTCTAAAAAGCGTTTTGAGGAAAAATTCGGTATTTCCTTTGAAGATCAGTACGGAGCTGTTGTGGCTGAACTGACTGAGCAGGGCTTGCTAGTGCCAGACAGAGATATCGTACGCATGACCAAACAAGGCCTCTTTTTGGGCGATACGGTTGCTGAGAAATTTATATTGGAGTAAATCATGGGCTTAACTTATCAAATGAAAATGAAAATTCCTTTTGATATGGCAGATATGAATGGCCATATCAAGCTGCCGGATGTCATCCTGCTATCCTTGCAGGTATCAGGGATGCAGTCGATTGAGCTTGGTGTCAGTGATAAGGATATGCTGGAGCAGCATAATCTGGTTTGGATTATCACGGACTATGATATTGATGTGACACGTTTGCCACGATTTGCAGAGGAGATTACTATCGAAACAGAAGCCTTAACTTATAATCGGCTCTTTTGCTACCGTCGCTTCACGATTTTTGATGAAGCAGGTCAGGCCATTATTCAGATGATGGCAACCTTTGTCCTTATGGATCGGGATAGCCGCAAGGTTCGTGCTGTTGATCCGGAGATTGTGGCACCATATCAATCAGAGTTTTCCAAGAAATTACTGCGCGGTCCTAAGTATCCAGACTTGGAAAATCCTGTCAGCAAGGACTACCATGTGCGCTTTTACGACTTGGATATGAATGGACATGTCAACAACAGCAAGTATTTGGACTGGATCTTTGAGGTCATGGGTGCAGACTTCCTCACGAAACATATTCCTAAGAAGGTCCATCTCAAGTATGTCAAGGAAGTTCGACCAGGCGGCATGATTGCTTCTAGCTACGACCTAGAAGGTCTGCAGAGCAATCACCAAATTTCCAGTGACGGTGAAGTGAATGCTCAGGCTTTGGTGACCTGGCAAGAGTTTAAACAAGAAAATTAGCAAGAGTAGAAATGAATTATAAAGGATATTTGATTGATTTAGACGGGACGATTTATAAGGGCAAGAGCCGGATTCCGGCTGGTGAAGCTTTTGTGCATGACTTGCAGAAGCGTAAGATTCCCTACCTTTTCGTGACCAATAATACCACACGCACGCCAGAAGCAGTGCAGACCATGCTGGCTGAAAATTTCAATATTGAGACGCCGCTTGAGACAATTTACACAGCTACTTTAGCTACCATTGACTATATGCAGGAGAAAAATCTGGGCAAGAAAGTCTATGTTATCGGTGATGTTGGTCTTAAACATGCCATTGAAGAAGCTGGATATATAGAGGACACGGAAAATCCTGACTATGTAGTAGTGGGTCTGGACTGGGAAGTGGACTATGAGAAGCTGACAATAGCGACTCTGGCTATTCAAAAGGGTGCTCACTTTATCGGGACCAATCCTGATCTCAATATTCCGACTGAGCGAGGTCTGCAGCCAGGAGCGGGTGCTATCAATGCCCTCTTGGAAGCAGCCACTCGGGTTGAGCCGACCTTTATCGGCAAGCCAAATGCCATCATCATGGAAAAAGCCATAGAGCATCTAGGACTGGCGCGTGAAGAAGTGGTCATGGTAGGTGATAACTATCTGACAGATATTCGAGCAGGAATCGATAATGGCATTCCGACGCTCTTGGTTACGACAGGCTTTACCTTGCCAGAAGAGGTGCCCAATCTGCCGATCCAACCGACGCATGTCTTGTCCAGTCTAGCGGAGTGGGACTTCGATGCGTGATAAGTTGAGATTTTCAGCCAGCGTTTTGTGCTTGCTGGCAGCAGCGATATTACTAACCATTTATCTAGCTTGGCTCTTATACCCAATAGAGATTTCTTATTTCAACTTGCCGGATAAGGTTTATCTGAAAGCTAAGACCATTCAGTATAATTTTAATATTTTAATGGATTACCTGACCAATCCTTTTAGTCAAAAGCTGGCGATGCCGGATTTTCGTTCGTCAGCAGCAGGTCTGCATCATTTTCAGGCGGTCAAGTATCTTTTTCACTTGGCGCAAGCTATTTTTCTAGTTGCTCTGCCTGCTTTGATTTTCTTTATCAAAAAAGTAGTCAAAAAGGGATTTTTAGGTCTCTACAGACGGGCTTTTCTGGTGATTAGTCTCTTGCCGTTTGTCTTTGCTGGACTGGCCTTTCTGATTGGTTTTAACAATTTTTTTACACTCTTTCATCAAGTTCTTTTTGCCGGAGACAATACTTGGATGTTTGATCCAGCCAAGGATCCAGTCATTTGGATTCTGCCAGAAGAATTTTTCATGCACGCCTTTATTCTTTTTGCTTTGCTTTATGAGGGAATCTTTTTGACCTTGTATTTCCTGAGCAGAAAGGGTAAAGAGAAAATTTAATATAGGAGATTTTATGTATTATATACCCGAACCTTTAAATCCTAAAAAAGATCTAGGACGATTTTCAGCGACTTGCTTTACTTATTTGTGGGTCATGCTTGGCGCAGTTTTCTTTTACGTATTTGTGGCTTTTTTTATCGTCTTACCTGGGCAAGGTATGGATATTCAAAAAACGCAAGACATTATCACTAAATTCATGGAAAAGGACGGTGGAGCCTATATTATAGCTTCCTGTCTTGGTGTTCTTACTTTCACGGTGTCTAGGGGCAAGCAGCTCTTCAAATATGACCTTCGTCATAAGGGGCAGAAGATGACTCCTAAAGTTTTCTTTTACATGATTTGCTTCCTATTATTCGCCCAATTATTCACAGCTGTTGTTAATCAACTCATGGAGGCTATCATTCAGCTCTTCAATCTGAATCTTTCTGGTATGGAATCAGGGAGCGGCGGTTCTGAGACACTGACCATGCTGATTTATTCATCTTTGATGGCTCCAGTTACAGAGGAAATTATTTTCAGAGGAGCTGGTTTGCGAGCCTTAGAGAAGCATGGAAAGATTTTTGCCATTCTTCTGACTGCGATTTTGTTTGGTCTTTTTCACGAAAATCTTTATCAGTTTTATTTTGCTAGTTTGATTGGTTTGGGCTTTGGTTATATCGCTTTTGAGTATTCGATTATCTGGTCTATCATTTTTCATGCTCTCAATAACTTTGTCATAGCAGAAGGTATAGCTTTTCTTTCAAAAAAAGCTCCAGAGCCTATTGTTAACATTGTTTTTTACGGCCTATTAATCGCTGGCAGTACAGTATTTCTTTTGCTCTTAATCTTGAAATGGCCAAAATTTAAGGAATACATTGACGCCAATCGTTCGCTCCCAGGGACCTACCGACAGGCATTTAAGTCAGTCTGGTTCTGGGTTCTGGTTGTGTTTACTTTTCTTGGAACTTTTCTGCCTGTCATGGCAGCCTATCTTGTATCATTGATTAATAATAGCTAATTGCCTTTTATTGGGCAGCTATGCAAAGATATGAAAGGAGTTGGATATAGTCCAGCTCTTTTTTGTTCGATAAAAAGATAGAAAATGAAAGTTTTTGATAGAAAGTGCTTGACATTGAAAATTAAAGAGGTATAATAATAATCGTAAACGATTTCAAAGGAGGTGCTTTATGCTGAAGTCGGAAAGAAAGCAGGTTATTCTAGAGACAGTCATAAGAGAAAAATTTGTTTCCTTAGACTATCTAGTACATGCTTTAAACACTTCAGAATCAACTATTAGAAGAGATTTGGATGAGTTGGAGAGCGAGCATAAACTGCGACGAGTTCATGGTGGAGCCGAGAGCCTTCATTTTCTACAAGAAGAGGAGAGTAATCAGGAAAAATCTATCAAAAGCATTCAAGAAAAGACAGCTATTGCCAAGATGGCAGCAAGCTTGATTCAAGAACATGATGTGATTTTTATTGATGCGGGGACAACCAATGAGCTTTTAGTTAATGAGTTGCATGACCCTAGAGTGACTGTTGTCACCAACTCCATTCACCATGCGACTAAGTTGGTAGAGCGCAATATCCCGACAGTCATTATCGGCGGAAAGGTCAAGCCCTCAACAGATGCCAGCATTGGCGGTGTTGCCCTAAATCAAATCGGTCAGTTGAATTTCGATAAAGCCTTTATTGGAATGAATGGCATTGACGATGGCTTCTTTACTACTCCAGATATGGAAGAAGGAGCTGTCAAAAGAGCGATTTTAGAGAACGCTAAGAAGACTTATGTCTTGGCTGATCTTTCTAAACTAGGACAGACGTCCTTTGTCAAGGTCGCTCCTCTTGCCAAAGCAAGCATTATTACTATTCAAAATGAATCAGAAGTGATTCAAGCGCTGAAAGAAAAAACGGAGGTGATTGAGGTATGATTTATACTGTCACACTAAACCCTTCCATTGACTATATTGTCCGTCTGGACAAAGTCCTTATAGGAAGCGTCAATCGGATGGACAGTGACGATAAATTCGCTGGCGGAAAGGGAATCAATGTTAGCCGAGTTCTCAAACGTCTAGGTATTGAGAATACAGCGACTGGCTTTATCGGTGGTTTTACTGGCAAGTTCATCACAGATACTCTGGAAGAGGAAGGAATCTCAAGCCATTTTGTAGAAGTTGAGCAGGATACTCGTATCAATGTCAAAATTAAAGCAGATGCTGAGACAGAAATTAACGGACCTGGTCCAGAAATTTCCAGTCAGAAACTAGAAGAACTTGAGAAGTTCCTTTCTTCTCTGACTTCGGAAGATACAGTAGTCTTCGCAGGCAGCAGTCCTAAAAATCTAGGAAACGTTGTCTACAAGGAGTTGATTGGCCTGACCAGAAAGACAGGAGCGCAAGTTGTCTGTGACTTTGAAGGCCAGACGCTACTGGATTCTTTAGAGTTTGAGCCGCTTTTGGTAAAACCAAATAATCACGAACTAGGTGATATTTTCGGAGTCAAGCTCGAAAGCTTGGATCAGATTGAGAGTTATGCCTGTCAAATCTTAGACAAGGGTGCCCAACATGTGATTATTTCCATGGCTGGCGACGGTGCCTTATTGGTGACTCGAGATGGTGCCTACTTCGCTAAACCTATCAAGGGCAATGTAAAAAATTCTGTTGGTGCTGGTGACTCTATGGTGGCTGGATTTACCGGAGAGTTTGTCCGGTCTGGTCATGTTATTCAAGCTTTCAAATGGGGAGTGGCCTGCGGAACGGCAACCACCTTCTCAGATGATTTGGCGACAGCTGATTACATAAAAGAAATCTATGAAAAAGTAGAGGTAGAAAAAATATGAAAATTCAAGACTTACTAAGAAAAGATGTGATGTTGCTAGACTTGCAGGCAACAGAGAAAAAAGCTGTTATCGAAGAAATGATTCAAAGCCTAGTGGATGATGGTTATGTGACAGACTTCGAGACTTTCAAAGAAGGGATTTTGGCTCGTGAAGCCTTGACTTCTACAGGTCTGGGTGACGGAATCGCTATGCCTCACAGCAAAAATGCTGCAGTGAAAGAAGCGACTGTCCTTTTTGCCAAGTCAAATAAAGGCGTCGATTATGAAAGTTTGGATGGCCAGCCAACTGATCTTTTCTTCATGATTGCAGCTCCAGAAGGTGCTAACGATACTCACTTAGCTGCCTTAGCTGAATTGTCTCAATACTTGATGAAGGATGGTTTTGCGGATAAACTGCGCCAAGTGACTTCGCCTGATCAGGTGATTGAGCTCTTTGACCAAGCTTCAGAAAAAGCAGAAGAACCTGCTGTCGTCGAACCTGCTAATGAAGGCGGAGACTTCCTTGTAGCTGTAACAGCTTGTACGACAGGGATTGCGCATACTTACATGGCTCAAGAGGCTTTACAGAAGGTCGCTGCTGAAATGGGTGTCGGCATCAAGGTTGAAACCAACGGTGCCAGTGGTGTCGGAAATAAGCTGACTGCAGAAGATATTAAAAAAGCAAAAGCTGTTATCATCGCTGCTGATAAAGCGGTAGAGATGAATCGCTTCGACGGCAAGCCGTTAATCAATCGTCCAGTTGCAGATGGTATTCGTAAGACAGAAGAACTGATTAATCTGGCTCTTTCAGGAAATGCTGAGATTTATAAGGCCGCCAATGGTGGCGGTACGGCAGAATCCAGCAATGAAAAGCTTAGCCTAGGTGGCGCTTTCTACAAGCACCTAATGAGCGGCGTTTCCCAAATGTTGCCATTCGTTATTGGCGGTGGGATTATGATTGCCATTGCATTCTTGCTGGATCAGATCTTAGGTGTACCAAAAGATCAGCTTTCTAATCTGGGAAGTTATCATGAAATTGCAGCGCAGTTTAAAGCAATTGGTGGAGCAGCCTTTGGCTTCATGCTGCCAGTATTAGCTGGTTATATCGCTTACTCAATAGCTGAAAAGCCAGGTCTGGTTTCTGGTTTTGTAGCTGGAGCAATTGCGAGCAGCGGTGCATCATTTGGCGGTGTTGCCTATGCTGAAGGCGGTCAGAAAACTCTTGATTTAGTTGGTGTATCATCTGGTTTTCTAGGAGCTTTGGTAGGCGGCTTCTTAGCTGGTGGTATCATCCTTCTCCTTCGTAAGCTTCTTGCAGGTCTGCCTCGCTCACTTGAAGGTATCCGTTCAATCTTGCTCTTGCCTCTTCTGGGCGTTCTTGTGACTGGATTTGTGATGTTGGCGGTCAATATTCCAATGTCAGCAATCAATACAGCCCTGAATGATTTCTTGGCAAGTCTGAGCGGAAGCTCTGCTGTCCTTCTTGGTCTCTTAGTCGGTGGTATGATGGCTGTCGATATGGGTGGACCGGTCAATAAGGCTGCTTACGTATTCGGTACTAGTACACTGGCAAGCACTGTTTCAACTGGTGGTTCGCCTGTTATGGCAGCAGTTATGGCAGCTGGTATGGTTCCGCCTTTGGCAGTATTTATTGCAACTCTTTTGTTCAAACATAAATTCACTGAAGAAGAACGTGATTCAGGTTTGACAAACATTGTCATGGGTCTGTCTTTCATCACAGAAGGAGCTATCCCGTTTGGAGCTGCTGACCCAGCTCGTGCTATTCCAAGCTTTATCGTAGGTTCAGCTCTTACAGGTGCTCTTGTAGGATTGTCTGGTATCAAGCTCATGGCTCCTCACGGAGGAATCTTCGTTATCGGTTTGACAAACAATCCAATCCTTTACTTGGTATACGTATTGATTGGTGCGGTAGTCAGCGGCTTTATCTTTGGTTACCTGCGCAAACCACTTAAAAAATAATATTTAAAAGAATCTCGCTTGTCAGTGAGATTCTTTTTTGTGTTTTCCAGCCTGCAAATTTTAGCATGGAAACTTCGCTCGATATATGGTATAATGGGCCTATCGCATATTTTTAGGAGAATAAAAATGAACATACAGCGCGAAAAAGAATTTGTTAGTCAGTACCATTTTGACGCCCGAAATTTTGAGTGGGAAAAAGAAAATGGAACACCTGAAACCAAGGTTGATGTGAATTTCCAATTGGTCAAAAGAGATGTCGAAGTCCATACAACTTCATTGATTGTGATTTTGACTTTTATGATTGTTTTTGAGAATTTTGTTATCAGCGGAACTATTTCGCAAGCCAACCACATTCACGGTCGTCTTATTGAGGAACCGAGTGAATTTGACCACGATGAAGTAGAAGAGCTGGCTCGGCCTTGCTTAACCATGCTTAATCGCTTGACTTATGAAGTGACAGAAATTGCTCTAGATTTGCCGGGCATTAATTTGGAGTTTTAATCATGAAGTTAGCGGTTATCACAGATTCATCGGCCTATCTGCCGGCTTCGCTGCTGGAGAATGAAAATCTTTTCGTCTTGGATATTCCAGTCGTGATTGCTGGTGAGACTTATGTCGAAGGCAGAAATTTAACAGCCAGTGAATTTTATGAAAAAATGGCTCAGTCAGATGAACTGCCTAAGACCAGTCAGCCTAGCATTGCTGAGTTAGAAGAGATTCTCACCATTCTAGACGGCAAAGACTATACCCATGTTCTGGGGCTCTTTCTATCTAGCGGAATTTCTGGTTTTTATCAAAATATTCAGTATCTGAAAGATGAATTTCATGGTTTGCAAATTGCCTTTCCAGATTCTAAGATTACCAGTGCTCCGCTCGGTATCATGGCCCAATCAGCTCTAGAATGGGCAGAACAAGGCCTAGATTTTGAAACAATTTTAGCTAATGTTCAAAAGCAGATTGATGGCACCAGCGCCTTTATCATGGTGGATGACTTGGACCACTTGGTCAAAGGAGGACGCCTGTCTAACGGTGCAGCTATTCTGGGAAATCTGCTCAGTATCAAGCCTATTCTGTATTTTAACGATCATGGTGTGATAGAGGTTTTTGAAAAGATTCGGACGGAGAAGAAGGCTACCAAGCGTATGCTGGAACTTGTCCAAGAAAGAACAGCAGGCGGTGCTTATCAGATTATGGTTATCCATGGCAATGCGCCAGAAAAAGCAGCTGAGCTTCAGCAGAATCTGCTAGACAGTGGTATTGCTGGCGAAGTTCCTATCGCAACCTTTGGCAGTGTTATCGGGACGCACCTAGGCAGGGGTAGTGTTGCACTTGCTTATATTCCTGTAATTTGATTGTCTGAATATCTGAGCTTGTCTCTGTAAGGAGGAGAAACATGAGTATCAAAGTTATTATTGCTGGTTTTAAAGGAAAAATGGGCCAAGCAGCCTATAAAATGGTGACAGAAGATCCTGAACTAGAATTAGTTGGGCTGCTGGATCCTTTTACGGATGAAAAAGAAGTGGCTGGTGTTCCCGTCTTCAATGCCAAGGAAGAATTGGCTGGACTGGAAGCCCATGTCTGGGTTGATTTTACAACCCCAAAAGTAGCTTATGACAATACTCACTTCGCTCTGGAACAGGGATTTTGCCCAGTGGTTGGAACGACAGGTTTTACTCCTGAGCAGTTGGAAGAGTTAATCACATTGTCTAGGGAAAAGGAGCTGGGCGGATTGATTGCTCCAAACTTTGCCTTGGGAGCTGTTTTACTGATGCAGTTTGCAGCTCAGGCAGCTAAGTATTTCCCAAATGTAGAAATCATTGAGCTGCATCATGACCAGAAAAAGGATGCACCGAGTGGGACAGCTATCAAGACAGCTGAGCTCATCAGCCAAGTCAGATCAAGCAAGGAGCAGGGAGCTGCTGATGAGGAAGAGTCTATAGTTGGCGCCCGAGGAGCTGATTTCGATGGCATGCGTATCCATTCGGTTCGCTTGCCTGGTCTGGTTGCCCATCAAGAAGTAATCTTTGGCAGCCAGGGAGAGGGATTGACGCTGCGGCATGATTCCTATGACCGTGCTTCCTTTATGACAGGAGTTAATCTTGCTATTAAAGAAGTTGTCAAACGCTCAGAATTAGTCTATGGATTGGAACATTTACTATGAGATTAGAAACTCTGCCTTCTGAATTTCAGGAGGCTTTGCCAGTATTAGAGAAGATAAAAGTAGCTGGCTTTGAAGCTTATTTCGTTGGGGGCTCTGTTCGAGATGCCCTTTTGCAGCGACCTATTCACGATGTGGATATCGCTAGCTCCAGCTATCCTGAGGAAACCAAACGTATCTTTGACCGTACAGTTGATGTGGGGATTGAGCATGGAACCGTCTTGGTCTTGGAAAATAACCGCGAATACGAAGTGACGACTTTCCGGACCGAGGATGTCTATGTGGACTACCGCAGGCCTAGTAAGGTTTCTTTTGTGCGTTCTTTGGAGGAAGACCTCAAGCGACGCGATTTTACCATCAATGCTCTAGCATTGGATGAAAACGGCCAAGTCATCGATCTTTTCCAAGGCTTGGATGACTTGGAAAATCAGATTTTGCGGGCAGTTGGGACGGCTGCTGAGCGTTTTAATGAAGATGCTCTCCGCATCATGCGGGGCTTTCGTTTTCAAGCTACCTTGGATTTTGACCTAGAGCAAGATACTTTCGTAGCTATGAAGGATTGTGCTCCCTTGCTGGAAAAAATTTCAGTTGAACGAATTTTTATCGAATTCGACAAGCTCTTGCTGGCTCCGTTTTGGCGCAAGGGTTTAGAAGCACTCTTGACAAGTGGTGCTATAGAATTTTTGCCAGATTTGAAGGGGAGCAGAGCTAAGTTAGAACGGCTCTTTGACTTGGCTTCAGATTTTCGCTTTTCAGCATCTGAACAGGCTTGGGCAGCCCTTTTACTGGCTTTAGATGTGCAAAATGTCAAAGGTTTTCTGAAAAAATGGAAGACTTCTCGTGAATTTGCCAAGAAAGTAGAAGACTTGGTTGAGATTGCGGCCATCCGCTCAGAACGAGACTTGACCAAGCGCGACTGCTATGACTATGATATTGACTTATTGCTACAAGCAGAAGAACTGCGGCAGGCGCAAGGTTTACCAGTGGATTTCTCTGCGATTCAGAATCTTGATGCTAGTCTAACTATTCATAACAAACAGGAAATGGTGGTTAATGGTGGTATGTTGATGCAGGAGTTCGGCTTTGAGCCTGGACCAAAACTGGGTCAAATTCTGAAAGAGTTGGAACACGCTATTGTAGACGGCTGCTTACCTAATGACTTAGAGGCCATTTATGCTTATATCGAGGAGAAGAAATGAGCGATTTTATCGTTGACAAGCTAACCAAATCAGTAGGAGATAAGACTGTTTTTCGGGATATTTCCTTTATCATTCATGAGCTAGACCGGATTGGTCTGATTGGTGTTAATGGAACAGGAAAGACAACGCTGCTGGATGTCTTGTCAGGCAAGTCGGGCTTTGACGGAGATGTCAGCCCTTTTTCTGCTAAGACGGGCTATAAAATTGCTTATCTGACTCAGGAGCCTGATTTTGATGAAGAGCAGACGGTGCTTGACACTGTTCTATCAAGTGATTTACGGGAAATGCAGTTGATTCGAGAGTATGAGCTGCTCCTGACGGCTTATGATGAAAGCCAACAGTCTAGACTAGAAGCGGTTATGGCCGAGATGGACTCGCTGAATGCTTGGGAAATCGAAAGTCAGGTCAAGACGGTTCTGTCCAAGCTTGGTCTGACTAATCTGTCACTTAAGGTTGGTCAGCTATCAGGAGGCCTTCGTCGCCGAGTTCAGCTGGCTCAGGTTCTCTTAGGTGATGCAGATTTGCTCTTACTGGACGAGCCGACCAACCACCTAGATATTGATACCATTGAATGGCTGACGCATTTCTTGAAAAATTCAAAGAAGACCGTGCTTTTCATCACCCATGATCGCTATTTCTTGGATAATATTTCGACACGGATTTTTGAGCTGGATGGCGGTCGCTTGATTGAATACCAGGGAAATTATCAAGATTATGTCCGTCTCAAGGCAGATCAGGATGAGCGAGATGCGGCCTTGCTTCATAAGAAGCAGCAGCTATACAAGCAGGAGTTGTCCTGGATGCGACGGCAGCCTCAGGCTCGGGCAACCAAGCAACAGGCTCGGATCAATCGTTTTCATGACCTCAAGAAAGATTTGGCAGGCCAGACGACTGACAGCAATCTGGAAATGAATTTTGAAACCAGCCGTATTGGTAAGAAAGTTATCGAGTTTCAAAATGTAGACTTTGCTTATGATCAGAAGCCCATTCTCTCTCAATTTAACCTTTTAATCCAGAACAAGGACCGCATTGGGATTGTCGGAGATAACGGTGTCGGCAAGTCAACCTTGCTCAATCTGATTGCTGGAAAACTTCATCCTCAGGCTGGTCAGCTCATTATCGGCGAGACAGTTCGAGTGGCCTATTTCTCTCAGCAGATTGAGGGCTTGGATGAGTCTAAGCGGGTCATTAATTACCTACAAGAAGTGGCCGAGGAGGTCAAGATAGGCAGTGGAACGACTTCCATTGCAGAACTCTTGGAGCAGTTTCTTTTTCCTCGTTCTACTCATGGGACTTTAATCGAAAAGCTTTCTGGCGGAGAGAAAAAGCGGCTGTATCTGCTCAAGCTGCTCTTAGAAAAGCCGAATGTCTTGCTTCTTGACGAGCCAACCAATGATTTGGATATTGCAACTCTGACGGTCTTGGAAAACTTTCTGCAAGGCTTTGCCGGTCCAGTCATTACAGTCAGCCACGACCGGTATTTCCTAGACAAGGTAGCCAGCAAAATTTTGGCTTTTGAGGATGGAAGTATCAGAGAGTTTTTCGGTAATTACACGGATTACTTGGATGAAAAAGCCTTTCTGGCAGAAAGCTCTGCTATTTCCCAAAAGGCGGAAAAGGAAAAATCGGCCAAAGTGCGCGAGGATAAAAAGCGCATGACCTACTTTGAAAAGCAGGAGTGGGAGTCTATTGAGGCCGATATCGAGGCGCTGGAGGAGCGGATTTCTGAGATTGAAGCGGCCATGCAGGAGAATGGCTCTGACTTTACTCGCCTGTCTCAACTCCAGCAAGAACTGGATGAGCAGAACGAGAAATTGCTGGAAAAATACGAGCGCTATGAATACCTAAGTGGGTTAGACGGATGAAAGAAATAGTGTTTAGGCAGAGCTGGTTGAAAATATTCATTTTAGCTATATTGGCGAGTGCTCTTGCAGTCTTTATGACTGCAGTTCTTGTATTACCATCTAAAAACGGATATTTGTTATTTGACTCCAATATTTCTGTGATTGAAAAAATGTTTTTAGTGATAGGTACAATTGTTTTTGATTTTCTCTCTATTTTAGTATGGATTTGTTTGTTTAGAGATAAACGTTTTCTGCGTCTAACGGAACAGGGGTTTTACTTCAGACCCCTTCTTTTTAGAGAAGTTTCGTTTTATAGTTGGGAAGAAATTCAGAGGATAGATTATAGAATTGAACGTATTCGACATTATGCAAAATATCAATTATTCAATAAGAGACATATTTTAACGATTTGTTTTCATTCAGTAGATCCTGCAGTTTTGAAGAGAAGTAGGCTCGCTTCGAGAAAGAGCAAAAGATATAAGTTTGGTATTCCTGAACCTCTAGAGATTGCTCTTATGTTACTGAAAAAAGAGAAGCCAAAACATATTTATGAAACAATGATAGATTACCATAATCAATGGCGAGCAAGTCAGAAGGATAATTAAGGTTAAGATATAGTCTGAACAGTTTCATATACTGTTAATCTAAAACCTTTAGAGATGGAAAGGAGGCATCTATGAAACTAAGATTGGAAAATACCAACTCGAAAAAGACACAAGAACTGGGAAACTTAATCAGGGCCTACAATCGATCTAAGAGGGAGCCCTCCAAAAGTGAGCCTCTTAACATATATGTAGAAGACGAACAAGGAAATCTGCTGGCTGGTATGGCGGCCGAAACTTTTGGAAATTGGCTGGAGATTGAGTATTTGTATGTGAGCGAAAAATTACGAGGGCAAGGCATTGGCTCAGAAATACTATGCAAGGCGGAACAAGAAGCCAGAGAAAGGAAATGCAAATATTCATTTGTAGATACGTATCAGTTTCAAGCCCCAGATTTTTATAAAAAGCACGGCTATACAGAAGTCTTTGCGTTGAAAGAATACCCCTATACTGGTGAAAGGTATTATTATACAAAAGACTTGTGAGTTTACTTTGGGAATAAAGATGGATTTGATTTTTACTTTTCTTTATGCAAACCTTTTCCTTACTGAAAAAATCTGATATAATGATGATAAATAAAACACAGAGGAGAACATCATGTCGAAAAAAATAATCGGAATTGACCTTGGTGGAACATCTATTAAGTTTGCTATTTTGACCTCAGAGGGCGAAATTCAGGAAAAATGGTCCATTAAAACCAATGTTTTGGACGAAGGTAGCCACATCGTAGAGGATATGATTGAGTCAATCCTGCACCGTTTGGACTTGCTTCAGCTTTCAGCAGAGGATTTTATCGGGATTGGTATGGGCTCGCCAGGAGTAGTTGACCGTGAGAAAGGGACTGTTATCGGTGCTTACAATCTCAATTGGAAGACGCTGCAGCCGGTCAAGGATAAGATTGAAAAAGCGACTGGGATTCCTTTCTATATTGACAACGATGCTAACGTTGCTGCTTTGGGTGAACGTTGGATGGGTGCTGGAGAAAACCAGCCTGATGTAGTCTTCATGACACTAGGAACAGGTGTTGGCGGAGGAATCGTTGCTGAAGGCAAGCTCTTGCATGGACTTGCTGGAGCAGCAGGAGAGTTGGGCCACATCACTGTTGACTTCGATCAGCCGATTCAATGTACCTGTGGCAAGAATGGCTGCCTAGAGACTGTTGCATCTGCGACTGGTATTGTTAATTTGACTCGTCGCTATGCTGATGAGTATGCTGGTGATGCAGAGCTGAAAAAACTGATCGACAATGGTGAAGATGTCAATGCAAAGGTTGTCTTCGACTTGGCGAAAGAGGGCGATGAGCTGGCTCTGATTGTCTATCGCAATTTCGCGCGCTATCTAGGTATTGCCTGTGCCAATATCGGCTCTATCCTAAATCCATCTACAATTGTTATCGGAGGTGGCGTATCAGCTGCGGGTGATTTCTTACTTGATGGCGTGCGCAAGGTTTATGAAGAAAATAGCTTCCCGCAGGTTCGTACTTCAACCAAGCTGGCCTTGGCTACTCTTGGAAATGATGCCGGTGTTATCGGGGCAGCTTCATTGGTCTTACAATAATTCAACAAGTATGCTTTATTTGTTCTCCTGCAGAAAGGTCTGTAGGAGAATTTTTATTGAAAATTTGCTATACTAGAAAAAGCTCACTGATGAAGGAGAAATCATGACTCTAGCAGATACGATTTTCAAAGAGAATATTAAAAAAATTATGGAGCAAGGTGTTTTTTCTGAAAACGCCCGTCCGCGCTACAAAGATGGAAATGTGGCTAATTCCAAATATATCACTGGTTCTTTTGCGGAATACGATTTGAGCAAGGGAGAATTCCCAATCACGACTCTGCGCCCTATTGCCATCAAGTCTGCCATCAAGGAAGTCCTTTGGATCTATCAAGACCAGTCCAATAGCCTGGAATTGCTCAATGACAAGTATAATGTTCACTACTGGAATGATTGGGAAGTTGGCGATACGGGAACTATTGGCCAACGCTACGGAGCCATTGTTAAGAAGCACGATATTATCAATAAAATCCTTCAACAGCTGGAAGCCAATCCTTGGAATCGCCGCAATATCATCTCTCTCTGGGATTATGAAGCTTTTGAAGAAACAGATGGCTTGCTCCCATGCGCTTTTCAAACCATGTTTGACGTTCGGCGTGTAGATGGAGACATTTATCTGGATGTGACTCTGACTCAGCGGTCAAATGATATGTTGGTTGCTCACCACATCAATGCTATGCAGTACGTGGCTCTACAGATGATGATTGCCAAGCATTTCGGCTGGAAGGTCGGTAAGTTCTTTTACTTTATCAATAACTTGCACATCTATGACAATCAGTTCGAGCAGGCGGAGGAACTATTGCGTCGGGAACCTAGCGACTGTCAACCTCGACTCGTTTTAAATGTACCCGATGGGACCAATTTCTTTGATATCAAGGCAGAAGATTTTGAGTTAATAGACTATGATCCCGTTAAACCTCAGCTGAAGTTCGATTTGGCCATTTAACGATTTTGATAAGTGTATGCGAAAACCGCCAACCTCTGCAAAAGTTCTGCTTGAATCATACTTTAAACATGCCTTTTTACAGCAAATTTGATAGAATAGAGTTACTAATACAAAGGATAAAAGGATGACAAAGAAGATTATTGCCATTTGGGCTCAGGCAGAGGGTGGTCTGATTGGAAAAGACAAGGTCATGCCCTGGCATCTACCAGCAGAATTGCAGCATTTTAAGGCTACAACTACTGGACATGCTATTTTGATGGGCCGTGTGACCTTTGATGGTTTGCAGCGTCGGGTTTTGCCAAATCGGATTAGTCTGATTTTGAGCAGGGACAAGAACTATCAAGTTGACAATGAGAATGTCTTGCTGTTCAGCAATGTGGAAGATGTCTTGGATTGGTACCACAAGCAAGATAGAAACTTGTATATTATTGGCGGAGCGCAGATTATCAGGGCTTTTGAGCCGTTTTTGGAAGAATTGATTCAGACTCAGATTGCTGCTAAACTTGAAGGAGATACCTATTTCCCTGAGACATTTGACTGGGCTCCTTATCAGGAAGTTAGCAGTGAATTTCATGCCAAAGATGAAAAGAATCCTTATGATTTTACTATAAAAAGATACCAAAGGAAGGACTCGTAAGAATGGAACGTAGTATTTTTGGTTTTTTTACGGCCTTTTTATGTGTCATTTGTCTTATTTGTGCCGTTCAAACCTTTCGGAAAAAGCGGTTTGGACTGGCAGCTTTATTTTTGCTGAATGCTTTTACAAACTTGGTAAATTCCATTCATGCTTTTTATATGACACTTTTTTAACATGTACGAAAGAAAATAAATAGATTTAGAATTTTAGAATTGGAGTAAACAATGCCTACAAGTCGTAATGATGATATGATGGTTTTTTGTTCTTTCTGTGGGAAGAATCAAGATGAGGTGCAGAAGATTATAGCTGGAAATAATGCCTTCATCTGTAATGAATGTGTGGAGCTGGCACAGGAGATCATCCGTGAAGAGCTAGCCGAGGAAGTGCTGGCAGATTTATCTGAGGTACCAAAACCTCAGGAGCTGCTGAATATCTTGAACCACTATGTTATCGGGCAAGACCGAGCTAAGCGTGCCTTAGCAGTAGCGGTCTATAATCACTACAAGCGTATTAACTACCACGACAGCCGTGAAGAAGAAGATGTGGAACTGCAAAAGTCAAATATTTTGATGATTGGTCCGACTGGGTCAGGTAAGACCTTCCTGGCGCAGACTCTGGCTCGCAGCCTCAATGTGCCTTTCGCCATTGCGGACGCAACAGCTTTGACTGAAGCTGGTTATGTCGGAGAAGATGTTGAAAATATCCTTCTCAAGCTTTTGCAGGCGGCTGACTTTAATATCGAGCGTGCTGAGCGCGGGATTATCTATGTCGATGAGATTGACAAGATTGCTAAGAAAGGCGAAAATGTCTCTATCACCCGTGATGTTTCGGGTGAAGGAGTTCAGCAAGCTCTGCTGAAGATTATCGAAGGAACAGTAGCTAGTGTACCGCCGCAAGGTGGACGCAAGCATCCGCAGCAGGAAATGATTCAAGTAGATACCAAGAATATTCTCTTCATTGTTGGCGGTGCTTTTGACGGTATCGAAGAAATCGTAAAACAGCGTCTGGGTGAGAAAATCATTGGTTTCGGTCAGAACAACCGAGCAATCGACGAAGATAGTTCCTATATGCAGGAAATTATCTCAGAAGACGTCCAAAAGTTCGGGATTATCCCAGAGTTGATTGGTCGTTTGCCTGTTTTTGCTGCTCTGGAGCAACTAACAGTTGATGATTTGGTTCGGATTTTGAAAGAGCCTAGAAACGCCCTTATTAAGCAGTATCAGGCACTTCTGTCTTATGATGATGTTAAGCTTGAATTTGACGAAGATGCTCTGCAGGAGATTGCCAATAAAGCGATTGAACGTAAAACAGGTGCACGAGGGCTTCGCTCTATCATTGAAGAAACTATGATGGATGTCATGTTTGAAGTTCCAAGTCAGGAAAATGTCAAACTTGTCCGCATTACCAAAGAAGCAGTAGATGGAACAGATAAGCCTATTCTAGAAACTGCCTAACGAGGTGCTTATGGAAATCAATACCCACAACGCAGAGATTTTGCTGAGCGCAGCCAATAAATCGCATTACCCTCAAGACGATATTCCAGAGATTGCTTTAGCTGGCCGATCCAATGTTGGAAAGTCCAGCTTCATCAATACACTTCTCAATCGTAAAAATTTAGCGCGAACTTCAGGAAAACCTGGAAAAACGCAGCTGCTAAACTTTTTCAACATTGATGACAAGCTGCGTTTTGTTGATGTGCCAGGTTATGGCTATGCCCGTGTTTCCAAAAAAGAGCGTGAAAAATGGGGCCGGATGATTGAGGAATATCTGACTAGTCGTGAAAATCTCAGAGCGGTTGTCAGCCTTGTTGATCTTCGGCATGATCCTAGCGCAGATGATGTGCAGATGTATGAATTTCTGAAATATTATGACATTCCAGTTATTTTGGTTGCAACCAAAGCTGATAAAATCCCTCGCGGAAAATGGAATAAGCACGAGTCAGCTATTAAGAAAAAGCTGGACTTTGACAGAAATGATGATTTCATTCTTTTTTCCTCAGTCACCAAGGATGGCTTAGATGCCGCTTGGGACGCGATTTTGTCAAAAATTTAATAATGCGAATTAAATCCAACTTGTTTTTGAGTTGGATTTTTTGAAATAAAACGAAAAATGTCATATACTTGTAAATTATCAATAGTGTTTTTTTAATCTTTAGTATGTTACAATGGTATCATTAACATCTTATTCAGGAGAAGTGCTGTGAAAAAGAGAATTTCAAAAAAAGGTAAGAGAATCCTTTCAGCTTTATTCATCATGACGACGACGATTGCTGTTGGTTTCGTCTTGGCAAAGCATATTAATCCTGCTAGTGCCAATAATAGCGACCAGCAGCCTATGAATCAAACAGACTATTTCATCTCACAAATCGGTGAGCCAGCGCGCCAGTTGGGACAGGACAACGATCTTTATGCTTCTGTTATGATTGCCCAGGCTATTTTAGAAAGTGGCTCAGGACAGTCTGGTCTGTCAGGTGAACCTCATTATAACCTTTTCGGTATCAAAGGTAACTATGATGGTCAGTCTGCTAATATGGAGACTTGGGAAGATGATGGAGAGGGAAATGCTTATACCATCAACGATAGTTTCCGTTCATATCCTAGCTATGTAGAGTCTCTGCAAGACTATGTTACGGTTCTCAAACAGGGGCATTTTGCAGGCGCATGGAAGAGTAATGCGCCAACCTATCAGGATGCAACAGCTGCCCTGACTGGTGTCTATGCTACAGATACTAGCTATAATACTAAATTGAATTATATTATTGAAAAATATGATTTGACTCGCTTTGATTCACCACTCTATGAGTCTGGAGCTGGCTATATCGTTTACAATCCTTATCGTCAGCAATACACTACTCAAGATATCTTGGATGTCGATACTGCCTGGGCGAATAGATTTTAATAAAGACAACAAAAAAGAGGGAGACCTCTTTTTTAGTATATATAGATTTTCTTTATGGCCCAAATAAAAAATATATATGATTCCTTACTTTCCTTTATGATACAATAGGTAAATAGCAAAAAAATAAAGGAAAAATGATGACTAAAAAAGATTCAAAACATGAACATTCTCAAAACCACAACTTTGAGAATGAAGGTGAATTTCAGCGTAAAATGACGAGCAGGCATCTCTTTATGCTGTCGCTTGGCGGTGTTATTGGGACAGGTCTTTTTCTCAGTTCTGGTTATACGATTGCTCAGGCAGGACCTTTGGGGGCCATCCTGTCTTATCTAGTTGGAGCAGTGGTGGTTTATCTGGTTATGCTCTCTTTAGGAGAACTTGCTGTTGCCATGCCAGTGACTGGTTCTTTCCACACCTATGCAACAAAGTTTATTAGTCCAGGTACAGGTTTTGCGGTTGCTTGGCTCTATTGGCTTTGTTGGACAGTGGCTTTAGGAACAGAGTTCTTGGGTGCAGGTATGCTGATGCAACGATGGTTTCCTAGTGTTCCAGCTTGGTTTTTTGCAGCTTTTTTTGCAGCTGTAATTTTTGGGATGAATGCTCTTAGTGTTAGATTGTTTGCAGAAGCAGAATTCTACTTTTCAAGTATCAAGGTCATCACGATTATTGTCTTTATTATCTTGGGAATTGGTGCGATATTTGGTCTGATTCCTATGAGCCACCATCAAAATGCACCATTCTTCAGCAACTTGACAGCTCATGGAGCTTTTCCTAAAAGCTGGACAGCGCTTTTGTCTATTATGTTGGCAGTAAACTACGCCTTTTCAGGCACAGAACTCATTGGTATTGCAGCAGGAGAGACGGATAATCCGACAGAAGCTGTGCCTAAAGCTATTAAAACAACGATTGGTCGTTTGGTAATTTTCTTTGTTTTGACAATCGTTGTTCTAGCTGCTCTGTTACCAGTCAAGGAAGCAGGAGTGACACAGGCTCCTTTCGTAACTGTTTTTGATAAGATTGGTTTACCTTATGCAGCGGATATCATGAATTTTGTTATTTTAACAGCTATTCTGTCAGCGGGAAATTCTGGTCTATATGCTTCCAGTCGTATGCTATGGTCTTTGGCAAATGAAGGAATGATCAGCCGAAAAGTTGTAAAAATTAATCGACATGGTGTACCAATGAGAGCTCTCTTATTATCTATGTTAGGGGCTGCATTATCACTTTTTGCAAGTTTTTATGCGGCAGACACAGTTTTCCTAGCTTTGGTTTCGATTGCTGGTTTTGCGGTAGTAGTTGTTTGGTTGTCTATTCCCATTGCTCAAATTCGTTTCCGCAAAGAATGGCTGAAAGATCACCAAGAAGAGGAACCAGCTTTCAAAACTCCCTTTAGTCCTTTCTTGCCTTACATTACGATAGTTCTTTTGGTTTTATCTGTCGTTGGGATTGCTTGGGATAAGTCGCAAAGAGCAGGACTTTATTTTGGTCTACCTTTTGTTGGTCTTTGCTATCTATATTATTACCTTCGTCATCGTGGATTCTAGGAGTATAGCATGGGAAAATTTAAAGATTTGCTTGACAAGCAAGAAATTATTATTTTAGATGGAGCCTTAGGTACAGAGTTGGAAAGCCTGGGATATGATGTATCTGGCAAGCTTTGGTCAGCTCAATACCTATTAGACCAGCCTCAGATTATTCAAGATGTTCATGAAAGCTATGTAAGAGCTGGCAGTGACATCATCACTACGTCCAGTTATCAGGCTAGCATTCCAGCATTTATAGAGGCAGGACTAACTCCTGAAAAGGGTTATAATCTTTTAAAAGAGACAGTCTTCTTAGCACAAAAGGCAATCGAAAATGTCTGGACGGGATTATCTCCTGAAGAGCAGAAACAGAGACCTTATCCTCTAGTTGCAGGCTCGGTAGGCCCTTATGCCGCCTATTTAGCTGATGGTTCCGAGTATACGGGAGACTACCAGCTGAGTGAGGAAGAATTTCGAGATTTTCACCGTCCGCGTATCCAAGCTTTATTAGAAGCTGGGAGTGACTTGTTGGCTATTGAAACGATTCCAAATGGAGCAGAGGCGGCAGCGATCCTCCGACTTTTAGCTGAGGAATTTCCGCAGGCTGAGGCTTATTTGTCCTTTGTCGCCCAGTCGGAGAATGCTATATCAGATGGCACTAAGATTGAGGAATTAGGGAATTTGGCTCAAGAAAGTCCACAAGTCCTGGCAGTTGGTTTTAACTGTACAGCTCCACATTTAATTGCTCCGCTATTAGATGTGCTTGGACAAGTGTGCAACAAACCTTTTCTGACCTATCCAAACTCTGGCGAAACTTATAATGGCTTGACCAAGACTTGGCATGACGATCCAGAGCAGGAGCGGAGCTTGCTGGAAAATAGTAAACTTTGGCAAGAGCAAGGAGTGCAGCTTTTTGGTGGTTGCTGCCGAACACGGCCAGAAGATATTGCTCAGTTAGCAAGAGGATTAAAGGGTTGAAAAGTTATTTTTCAATCCTTTTTTAGAAAATTTAAAAAGGTTCTCGAAAACGCTATCAAAAGAAAGAACTTTGTGATATACTATACATAGTTTAAATTAATAGGAGAATCTTTTATGCCTGAATCGACATTTATCCCGAAAATTGAAGCAGCTTGCCGCAAGAAAGAAGCATTGTTTGATACAAGCAAGGCCAAGTACGCTGTTCGTTCCATCTTTGCTGGAGCTTTCCTAACCTTCAGTACTGGTGCTGGAGCCATTGCGGCAGATTTGACGAATAAGATCGTTCCAGGAACTGGGCGTTTTCTCTTTCCTTTCATCTTTGCTTGGGGATTGGCTTACATTGTCTTTCTAAATGCAGAGTTAGTGACTTCCAACATGATGTTTCTGACTGCTGGTACCTTTTTGAAGAAGATTGACTGGAAAAAAGCCTTGATGATTTTGCTTTATTGTACCTTTTTTAATCTGATTGGCGCCTTGATTGCCGGCTGGCTCTTTGCTAACTCGGCTGCTTATGCGGGACTTAGCAAAGATAGTTTCATTTCAGGTGTTGTGCAGATGAAGCTTGCTCGATCTAATGAGTTGATTTTGCTCGAGGGAGTCTTGGCCAATATCTTTGTTAATATTGCTATTCTTTCCTTCGTTTTGGTCAAGGATAGTACAGCGAAGCTCTTCTTAGTTATATCAGCCATTTATATGTTTGTATTCCTGACTAACGAACACTTGGCTGCTAACTTTGCTTCCTTCGCTATCGTGAAATTCAGCTCAGCAGCAGCGGAAGTGCAAAATTTTGGTATTGGAAATATACTGCGCCACTGGGGCGTAACCTTTATCGGTAACCTCATCGGTGGGGGCCTACTCATAGGTTTGCCATACGCTTGGTTTAATAAGGAAGAAAGTAATTATGTGGACTGACAAAAAAGGATTTTCGAATCCTTTTTTTGACGTCTCATTAAAACAAATAGAACCCTATGGACAAATTTGATAACCTTTTGACATTGGCAAAACTTTCTAAACACGAACTATAAAATTATAACACAATTAAAAGTTCGTATTTATCTTCCAAATTGATTTACAAAACAATCAAAGTAATCTATAATAGGATGTAGGTTAATATGTTATAAAAGGAGATTTATGTAAAGAGTATAAAGATTTGGGAGATAGATTTCATATCCGTTACTATATAGAAATAAATAGTTATTTTCTATTAGATAATGATGATGTTAGCATGATTGCACGGACGCATTTTGTAGAATAGTAGATAACTAAGGGAGATGTTTACATATCACAAAAGTACAGCCAAGAATTCAAGGAACCCCTTGTTCGTTTACATGATTCATGTAAGCTATTCTCGGAATTAGTCAAAGAGTATGGCATCTCTAATCAGACGATTTATAAATGAATAAACCCCTGTGAAAAACCTGCTGGTCAGGATTCTATCAGTCTTTTCCTGCACCAAGTTCAAGAAATGCTTAAGGTACTGACCAAGATGAAGGAGGAGATAATGGAATAAAATCACAAGGATAAACCATGGTTTTTCAAACAATGGGATGATGGCTAAGGAAAAGGAGAAGGTTATGAAGAAATTTTTAAAAATATTCATTATAATTTTAGGAGGTTTAGTAATGATGACAAATTTGTTCGGTTGTGATAAAAATAGCCGAGCTCATGTGGAAAGTCAGTTTGTGGATTTAGAAAAAATTTATTCTACTGCAAATGTTTTGGACTTGTTTAAATTTTATCCAAAAGGATTTGAAATTATTTATACAGTTTCAAATTTTGACGAGACTGGGAAAGATGTTCAATATTCTATAAATGTTTCAGGGAATCCTATTGATAAATCCATTAAAGGATTTATTGAAAAAAAAACTGGACAGTTTTTTGAAGATGATAAAACTAGTGAGATTGAGTACAAACACAATATTCAATATTCTGCTCAAGGGTGGGAGAGTTTAGATTCAGATTATGTTATGGAGGAAGAAACGAAAAACATCACTTTTCTCTTTCAATCCAATGTTTTTTCTGAAAAAATATTGGCCGGCTATAAATTGATTAATAGTCGATATACCCCTGAAGTTCCTGCCTATCATTTGGCATATTATTTGGATGAGGAATTAGCAAAAAAGAATCACTTGGATTCATCTTGGAGAAATCAAAATGAAAATTTTGTTCTTTCGTTTACCAGAAATATCAGTGATGATAGAAAATATGTTCAAGTTAATATGTCTACTTCGCGTTCCCTAAAATCAGAAACTATAATAAATGAATATAGAGAGGTGAATGATAATGAGTAGTGAATTGACAGCGTATGTGTTTTACTTAACCTCCCCAGTAAAAAATGCTTAAGTTTGTTAAATTAATTTGGTATATTACGCAATCAAAAGCAAATGTTATGAATAAGATCACTGTTCAGTCGCCAGATGGAAACAAAGTTAAATACACAAGAGGAGGAATGCGATATAAAAGGCGATAAAGAATTGAGTTTAGGAGGAGCTGGGGGAAATGGGAAAAAGGATTAAGTTTTCTCCGCTAAAAGCTAGAATTTTGATGATGGTCAGTCCAATGTTTTGCGCTATCTTCTTTGGTTTGGGTTCGTGTAGTTTTATTGATCATACATTAAAAGTAGGATTATCATTTTGGCTAGATATGATTCGTGAAGATTTTATGTTGGTTCTTTCCTTTATTTGGTTCAATATGAGTTTAGTCAAGTCTATCTATAGAATGATAAAAAATAATCTTTTGTTAAACAGTAATATTCAGGAATTGAGAGATTGTTATCCTGAGCTTGAGGAGGACTGGCAAAATCTTAATGATGCGGACTACCTTGACAAAGATTTGCAAGTTTTGGTTTATGGCGATCATCTCATTTGTTACAGGACATTTGATATTGCCTACCTGCCAGAATGTTCTAAGATAGATGCATTTATGAAGATGTATCGTTTAGGTAGTCGTTATAAGGTGAGACGAGTTCATTTTTCTGCATGGTATCTTGATGGCAGTGAATCTGAACTCCGTACAAATGAGTTGCGAAGTTTTGCCGGAATTAATCAGAAAGCTTGTAAAGATGCCTTATTTGATTATATAAGAGAGAACTTTGATTATATTGAACTCGAAACTTTCGACTAAGGGAAAGAAGTAGATATTAGTCAAGTAAGAAATTTGCAGAAAATAATGACTAAATTTAAAAAGATTGTATAAAAATCTTGCAATCTTTTTTTTCTTTTGCTATAATTATCAATGGTTTGAAAAAACTGCCTAAGACAGTAGGGGAGCTCGACTCATAAAGATCCTACCGAGGACAAAACGTATCATGTAAAAAGAAGCGTATTGTACTTTCGTGTCTAGGTTTGGGCGCGTTTTTCTTTTGGAAAATTCCCAAGCAAAATAATTACGGAGGTGAAACACTAAATGAGTGAAGCTATTATTGCTAAAAAAGCGGAACTGGTTGACGCAGTTGCTGAGAAAATGAAAGCTGCTGCATCTATCGTCGTTGTTGACGCTCGTGGTTTGACTGTTGAGCAAGATACCGTTCTTCGTCGTGAGCTTCGTGGAAGTGAAGTTGAGTACAAAGTTATCAAAAACTCAATCTTGCGTCGTGCAGCTGAAAAAGCTGGACTTGAAGACTTGGCATCTGTTTTTGTTGGACCATCTGCAGTAGCATTTTCTAACGAAGATGTTGTTGCTCCAGCGAAAATCTTGAACGACTTTGCTAAGAACGCTGATGCACTTGAAATCAAAGGTGGTGCAATTGAAGGCGCTGTCGCATCAAAAGAAGAGATTCTTGCACTTGCAACTCTTCCAAACCGCGAAGGACTTCTTTCTATGCTCCTTTCTGTACTTCAAGCGCCAGTTCGCAACGTTGCACTTGCTGTCAAAGCAGTTGCAGACAACAAAGAAGACGCAGCTTAATCTTAAGCTACGCAGCGTAGCCTAGCTACGAAAAAAATATTATAAATTTAAAAATTATTTGGAGGAAATAACAATGGCATTGAACATTGAAAACATTATTGCTGAAATTAAAGAAGCTTCAATCCTTGAATTGAACGACCTTGTAAAAGCTATCGAAGAAGAATTTGGTGTAACTGCAGCTGCTCCTGTAGCTGTAGCTGCTGCTGGTGCTGGTGAAGCTGCCGCTGCTAAAGATTCATTCGATATCGAATTGACTGCTGCTGGCGACAAGAAAGTCGGCGTTATCAAAGTTGTACGTGAAATCACTGGTCTTGGCCTGAAAGAAGCTAAAGAACTTGTTGATGGTGCACCAAACGTTATCAAAGAAGGCGTTGCTGCAGCAGAAGCTGAAGAACTTAAAGCTAAATTGGAAGAAGCTGGAGCTTCAGTTACTCTTAAATAATAGAGTTTCCAATCATAGAAATCAACCAAGTCGAAAGACTTGGTTTTTTTGTATCCGAAAATCATTTTTATGTTAAAACGCTAACAAAAAATAGGATTGTATGATATAATTTAGACAGATTATTGCGATTTAGGAGATATTATGAATAAGATAAAAATCATCAGCAATCCTTATGAAAAAAGGGTTTTATTTGAGCGTTGGAATAATCAGCTGAATTCATGGACATCTATTGACGAGGATAGTAATTCTAATAGCAAACTGATTTGTAGTGAGTATCAAATTGGATTTTTTCCTTTTAAAGTTTATGAGATTATAAATCAAATAATTACTGAATACTCTAATCCCGATGATGTATTGTCTATCTGTTTTTCAGGTAGTGACGATGAGTATCAAGAACTAGAACGTTTGGTTACGGATATTAAGTTTGAGAATATTCAACTCGAAAAATCAGAAAATTATTTAGAAAATGCTAGAGATGTTTTGCCTGAAATAAATCGAATTTTTCAAAAATTAGATCCTTTGATAACTAAAAATATTGAGGATGAGAGTGGCGAGATTCAGCAACAATTAAAGAGATTTTCAGATGCTTCTAATGATATTGTACCAATTTGTGTTTTAGGAACTTATAGTGCCGGTAAATCAACGTTTATTAATTCTTTAATTGGTTCCGAATTATTACCAAGTGCTGAAACACCTGTCACAGCGAAAGTTTACAAAATATCTTCCACACCTCATGATGATAGGGCAAGTATCAGAATTACATTTAAAGGAAAAGATGCTAAAATTCAATTTCGAGATTATCAGTTAGTCGTGGATGGTTTGACTGATGGGGAAGAATTATTAACATCAATCAAAGAGGCTTTAGATGAGGAGAAGCCGGCTTCAATTATTGAAAAGGTACGTTTAGTTTTAGAGGAATTGAATGATATTTCAGATTCTGAAATAGGAGATTTGATTGAGATAGAAGTACCTTTTAGCAGAAGTGCTCTAGATGATATAAATTATAAAATTGCTATTTTTGATACTCCAGGTTCAAATTCTTCTACTAATTTACAACATTCAGATGTTTTGGATAAGGCCATGAAAGGGATGTCTAATGGTCTTCCTATTTTTGTGACAGATAGCAGTTCGATGGACAGTACAGATAATGATAATTTAAAAGATAAGTTAAAGAAAGTTGCAGGTTTAGACAGTCGTTTTACTATGATTGTAGTAAATAAAGCAGAAACTGCAGATATTAGCTTGAGAAGATTTAAAAAAGAATCTTTTAAACAAAAAATTATGAATCAATCGATACCACGTGAACTTTATGCTCAAGGGATATTTTATGTTTCATCCATACTTGGTTTGGGGGCTAAACTGGATGGGAATCTTAAGGGGGAATTCTACTCAGAATTATTCAATACTTATAAAGCTAAATATTCAGATCCAGAAAACGATTATTACAAGAGATTGTTTGATTTTAATATTCTCCCTAGGCAGATGATTTCTTCAATGGTTGAGACTGCAGAATCCAATTCTAACATAATCTATGCTAATAGTGGATTATTAACAATTGAAGATACAATCAAGAGTTTTGTAAATAAATATTCGCATTATGATAAGTGCCAGCAAGCTAGAGATACTTTGAATCAATTGATTGGTATTACTGATAAAGAAATCGAAGAGAAAAATCAGGAATTGGGTAGTCGCAGGGTAGAGTTACAGAATAAACTTGATTCTCAAAAATCTGAAATTCTTGAAACAATTGATAAAAGCATATCTCATGAAAGGGAAGACTATACTAGCCGATACCCTGAGGAAATGCTGAGTTATTTACAAAGTTTGACCCAGAATTTAAAAAAAGAAAAAGCAGAATCTTTGTATAAGGATTTCTATGAACATATAGCTCTTGAATATCCTGAAGTGATTGTTGATGATATTCATTCAGAATCAGATGCTTTTTCAAAATTGAAAGGGCGTATAGAAGATTCATTTAATAATTATAAGTTAGGTGAAGCTAGACGAAGAAAGCTTGAAGAACAGGCTTCAACAGAAGTGCTAAATGTTATCAAACAGCAGTTCAGTGAAAATGTGGTTATAGCAAAGGAGAGTTTTAACCAATTTTCAAAAGAATTTTGGCTTAATGCTACATCTGATGTTCGAAAAGAATTGGAGAAGGTTATTTCAGGCGATTTGGATATTCAGCCAGAGAAAAGAAAAGCTATTTCGGAAATCATTATTTCTTATGAAGAAATAGATTTTAATCAATTTGATTTAGGAAAATTTAATAGAGATGAATTAAGTTACATTTTTAGAATTGGTGACTATCGACTAAAATCAAATAAAATAAATATTTCAGGTCTGACTAATACTTATAATAAAGAATTTAAAGCTAAATTTACTGAATTCAGTGAAAGTATTCGCTCAGAACACGAACGGAAGTTTAACAATTGGATGCAGGATTTGGGAAGTCTTATCAAAAGCAATATTATTGAATTTAGTCCGGAACTGAAGGAACTGGATCAGAGAATTCAAAAGGTTATTAAAGAAATTTACAGTCTTGAAGAACAGCAAAAGCAGATTAAAACTTATGTAAATGAAATCAAGCAGATGATATCTTGGAAATAAGTGGAGATGTAGTTCGAGGGAAAAGTTATGGGAATAAAAAATTTAATCAATAAGGCTGGAGCTAAAGCTGCAGACAAATTAGCAAAATTATCTGCCTTGAGTCCAGAGCAGCTAAAGGCTGTCGAGGAGCAAAAGGAAAAATATCTTGCAGATCAACCAGATATTAGTGATGAGGAATTTACTAGCAGGCAATTGGCATTGTGTGGTGTTGAAGTGTTCAGCTCATATTTGGAACAAATAAAAGAACTGTATGTTCCTTTAGAAAATTCAGCTGAATTTAACGATGATTTTAATCCGTCTTACAATATCCGCTATTTTAATATAACGAAATGGGTTACAGATAAGCGAGAAAACAGTCTAGAAAAATTAGTAAATGTCTATGAAGTGCTTTCTAATGAAAGATGTAATATTGCCCTGGTCTTTCATCGCACAGAGAATGATACAAAAGTCTTTCTAGCTGTAATTAATACGGAGAATGCTAGCGATAATGTCAATGTTGACAATTATAAAAAGCGACTTCTAGAAGCTATAAAAGGAAATTTTCCTGGTTCAACAGTCAAAGAAGAGATCGGTCGCGGGCGTATTCCTTGCTTGAATAATCAAAAATCATACTCTGTAGCAACAGTATCTAACCTTCCAACTGCGAAATCTGAAAAATTTATTAGCCAAACAATTGAAAAATTGATTGATGGTATCATTCCTGAGGGACCTAGTCAAGATTATAGCTTGATTCTTTTGGCGAGTCCTATTCAGGATGTAGAAAATCGCAAGTTGCGGCTTTCTGAATTATATTCTGCTTTAGCTCCTTTCGAGAAATGGCAGACTAGCTACACTTTCACTGAATCTGACGCAACGACTTCCATGGCAACTTTCGGAGTTAATATTGGAGCTAGTGCTGGGATTCAGCATGGCCAAAGTCAATCGACTAATCAATCCCTAGGGAAGATACAATCTAGCGGAGATTCAACGACAGATTCAAGTGGTCAGACTGACGGGACTAACAGCAGTCATACTAGTGGTAGCAACAAAGGTTCATCAGATTCTTTTGGAGGAGGAGCGAATTATATCGCACATGCTGAATATAACCATTCTTGGAATAGAGGTACTTCTGTTTCCGATTCAACTGGCAAAACCATCGCTAAGACAGTAGGAAAAGCTGTTACTAAAACTGCTGGTAGAGCTATCTCTGAAACTTTGGGAAAGACTGCGGGAGTTTCTCGGGCGGTAAATTTTGGTTCTAACATCGGAGCGAATTTTGCTCGTGCCTCAAATGTAACAGCTACGGTTGGTAAGAATGAAGGAATTAATCAGTTCTTTATGAATCACAATATTCATCATGCATTATCGGTTTTGGATGAACAGATGAAACGATTTGAAAAAGGAACTGCTCTGGGCATGTGGGAGTTTGCTGCTTATGTACTTAGCGAAGACCAAAATATCGCTAATAATGTCGCTCATACTTACCTAGCTCTGACTCAGGGAGAAGAGTCCTATATGAGTAAATCATCCGTTAATCTGTGGCGTGGTGATATGGGAGAGAGTAGTGCCGATACTCGAGAAATTGTTCACTATTTGAGGGATTTACGACATCCAATATTTGCATTGAATCCTAGTGTTTTAGAAAACGATGAAACTTATTATGTCTATCCATCTTTGATTACTCCGACAGTTCCTTTGTCTAGTCAAGAATTAGCTTATTCTTTGAATTTTCCTCAAAAATCTATACCTGGCCTGCCTATCATAGAATGTACAGAATTTGGTCGAAATATCGTTTCTTATGATTTGAGTGATAAATCTGAGCAAAACATCCGTTTAGGGAATATTTTTCATATGAACCGCGAGGAAAGGGTTTCGGTAGATTTATCTTTGAATTCTTTAACGTCCCATGCTTTTATAACAGGAAGTACAGGATCTGGTAAGAGTAATACTATTTACCAGCTTTTAAGCGAAGCAAGAGAAAATAATGTCAAATTTCTTGTTGTAGAGCCTGCAAAAGGGGAGTATAAACATGTCTTTGGTCAGGAAAAGGATGTAGCAGTATATGGCACGAATCCGAAATTAACTCCTTTGCTCAGATTGAACCCTTTTAGTTTTTCTAAGGAAATTCATATTTTAGAACATCTGGATCGTTTAATTGAAATTTTCAATGTATGTTGGCCTATGTATGCCGCTATGCCAGCCGTCTTAAAAAAAGCAGTTGAAAAGTCGTACATAGATTGTGGATGGGACTTGATTCAATCAAGAAATTCTTATGGTTCAATTTATCCAACATTTAGAGATGTTGCTGAAAATATAAAAGAAATTATTGACTCAAGTGAGTACGATAGCGAAAATAAAGGCGCTTATAAAGGTTCTTTATTGACTAGAATTGAATCTTTAACAAATGGTATAAATGGTATCATTTTTTCTCAAGATGAACTATCTGAGCAGCAATTGTTTGATTCAAATGTGATTATAGACCTAAGTCGGGTTGGTTCTAGTGAGACTAAATCATTAATAATGGGAATATTAGTCTTAAAATTGCAAGAATATAGAATGTCTCAAGCAGAGATGAATTCTTCGCTTCGTCACCTAACCGTCTTGGAAGAAGCCCATAATCTATTAAAAAGAACTTCAACTGAACAGTCTTCAGAATCAAGCAACCTTCTTGGAAAAAGTGTTGAGATGCTCGCTAATGCTATTGCAGAAATACGTACTTATGGAGAAGGGTTTATTATAGCTGATCAAGCACCAGGACTTCTAGATTTATCTGTTATCCGTAATACCAATACTAAAATTATAATGCGTCTTCCTGATTTCTCTGACCGAGAGCTAGTTGGTAGATCTGCAAATCTAAATGATGACCAAATTTTGGAATTAGCAAAATTACCAAAAGGTGTTGCAGCAGTTTATCAAAATGAATGGATTCAGCCGGTCTTGTGCAAGGTGGAGAAGTATGATAGTAGTCTCGAAAGTTATCAATATAGCCAAGAATCACTAACTGAATCAAAATCTTATTCAGATGTTTATTTGAGAATCAGTAAATTTTTGACCGGAAATGAAAAGATAGAGAATATAGATATTGAAAAACTAAGAGATGATTTGTTTGGAGCTCCTATCAGTGGCAAATCTATTCGTAAAATTTTAATGTATCTTGATGAGGCGATTTACGAGGTAAAGATGCTTCAGGTTGCTCCAATTATTTCGGAGTTTTATCCGAGCCTTTTAGAAAAGGCGCGAGAAGCAAATCAAAAGAGTAAGGATAAAAGAACTATTACCTATGAAGTCGTTAATGAGTTCAATGGGCTAGTAGATGGACCGATTACTCAGCAAGAGAGATTAAATATTATTCAAGCAATTTTAACGCAGCTATATGTTCATGAGCTAAATAATAATGCTAGTTTAGAAGAATGGAAACAACAGGGAGGTTTATTGTGAGTATCGAAAAAACAAATCAGTCTGATTTAAAAGTTAGTATGACGAAAATAGAAAATGAGCATTCTTCTTTTAATCCTAATCAAAGGCTAGAAGTAAATAGGGAATCTGAATTAAAAGGTGAAGAGTCAGCTCTTCACGAAAAAACTCCGCTTAACCAGCACGATAAGCAAGAGCTAAAAACTGAGACAGGATGGTCAGAGAGTATTGTTGATAATATCCGCTGGAAAGAAGAGGCGGCTGTTTATAAAGGATTAAATGTAATCGAAAAAGATGTAAATGGCCGAGCCTATTTCCAAAGAATAGATATTGACTATAACATAACGGATGAATTCGGAAAAACTAATAAAGAGCGTATGCTTGAGGGAAAAGCTCCATTAATGGATGGCAAGCCAGTTGAGCTTCATCACATAGGACAGAAACAAGATTCTCCTTTGGCTGAATTAACTCATGATGAGCATAAGGGGAATTACAGACTATTACACGAAGTACCTCCACAAACATCACAGATTGATAGAAGTGCCTTTGCAAAAGAAAAAGCAAATTATTGGAAAATGAGAGGAGAAGAAATATAATGTCAAAAATTAGCGATGAATTGAAACTGGTCTCAGGACTAGAAGCTACCAAAGGTGCGAACGATGAACAAATTTTAAAGGCTCAAAACGAGCTTGCAATAAAATTTTCTACAGACTATATTGATTATTTAAGAGAGTTCGGAGTAGTAAATTTCTTTGGAACAGAATGGCAAGGTTTGAACGGACCGGAATATCTGAATGTTGTAAAATCAACGCTAGAGGCACGTGAAACATATCCGGACTTTCCAGTAAATATGTTTATTTTGGAAGATTTGGGATTTGATGGAATACTAATTTTGTTAGATACTAACGGTTCTGTCTTTGAATGGCAATACGGCTCATGTAAAAAGCTTTATTCCAATATGTCTGAATACTTAAAGGAGTGTGTTGCAAGAAAAGAGTAGATTTTTTTGATACTTCAATTATTTAGGGGATAAAGGCGCTATATTTTAATTTAAAAACATACGTTGTTTTTATATTTTATATAGAAGCTCTAGTTTGTACTATTAGGGGGATTCAGATGAATGAATGCAATGGTTTACTGTTGCTCATTCTCTGGTTAAAGGATTTGTTATTCTTTTTAGAATAATTTGAAAGGGATTTTAATGAAAAAGTTTTTGGGGGAGAAGCAAACTCGTTTTGCTTTTAGGAAATTAGCTGTCGGGCTTGTTTCGGCTGCTATTTCTAGTTTGTTTTTTGTGTCTATCGTTGGGGTTGACTCTGTTCAAGCGCAGGAAAAGTTGAATGTACACTATAAATACGTGACAGATACTGAAATAACTCCGCAAGAAAAGGAGTTGATTGTAAGTGGAGTTCCTAGAATGCCTGAAGGAAATGAGGAGACTTACTATCTTGTCTACAGGTTGAACTCGAATGCTGGAGCAAAAACCTTACCGAATACAGGCGACAACAATTCCAATACTATGATGGCAGCTGGTCTGTTAACGACGATAGGATTGGTTGTTTTTGCTGTGTCAAAAAGAAAGGTTCAAAGCAAGTTCCTATTGACTGTTTTGGTGGGGGCTAGTGTCGGTGGAGGTTTGATACTATCTGTCGATGCGCTGGAAAATGGGAGCTTGCTACAGTATAATGCGGAATATCAAGTGTCGGCTGGGGAAAGTCTGCCTTCACCAGGCGAAATCTCAGGCTATACCTATGTTGGCTACATAAAAGATGAATCGATTAAGAAATTATTAGACAATAAGATTCCTGATAATCAGCAGAATGCTAATGTGGATAAAGAAGCTTTAAACCAAAATAAGAAGCTAGATTATTCTGTTTCTTTTGATAAGAATGGATTGAAAAATCAAACGGTTGGCGTCAATACAATTGAGCCTCAAGATGAAGTCTTATCTGGCCGAGTAGCTAAGCCAGAATTATTATACAAAGAAACGTCTATTGAAACTGAGATAGCCTATGGAGAACAAATACAAGAGAATCCGGATTTAGCCGAAGGTACTGTAAGAGTAAAACAAGAAGGCAAACCAGGTCGTAAAATCGAAGTCGTTCGGATTTTCACTGTAGATAATGCGGAAGTTTCTAGGGAAGTACTTTCGACAAAAATAGAGGAAGCGACTCCTAAAATAGTGGAAAAAGGTACTAAAAAGCTTGAAGCGCCTAGCGAAAAACCAGTAACTTCTAACTTGGTTCAACCTGAGCAAGTTGCTCCCTTACCAGAGTACACAGGTGTCCAATCTGGTGCAATCGTTGAGCCCGAGCAGGTGGCTTCTTTGCCTGAGTATTCAGGTACACTATCTGGAGCCATCGTTGAGCCTGAACAAATTGAACCGGAGATTGGAGGTGTCCAATCCGGTGCGATAGTAGAACCTGAGCAAGTGACGCCCTTACCTGAATACACAGGAACTCAAGCAGGCGCGGTAGTGTCACCCGAACAAGTAGCTCCATTGCCAGAATACACAGGAACGCAATCCGGTGCGATTGTCGAACCCGCGCAAGTTACTCCATTGCCGGAGTACACAGGCGTCCAATCTGGGGCCATAGTAAAACCCGCGCAAGTTACTCCGTTGCCAGAGTATACGGGAACTCAATCTGGGGCCATAGTAGAACCTGAACAAGTCACCCCGTCGCCTGAATATACAGGCGTTCAAGCAGGAGCAATCGTTGAACCTGAACAAGTGGCTTCATTACCTGAATACACAGGATCTCAAGCTGGAGCGATTGTTGAGCCTGAGCAGGTAGAGCCTCCGCAAGAATATACTGGAAACATCGAACCTGCAGCGCCAGAAGCGGAAAATCCTACTGAAAAAGCTCAAGAGCCGAAAGAGCAGAAGCAAGAACCAGAAAAGAATATCGAGTTAAGAAATGTATCTGATGTAGAGCTGTATAGTCTAGCTGATGGAAAATACAAACAGCACGTTTCTCTAGATGCCATTCCAAGCAATCAAGAGAATTATTTCGTGAAAGTAAAATCTTCTAAATTTAAAGATGTTTTCTTGCCGATTTCTTCAATAGTCGATAGCACAAAAGATGGTCAGCCGGTTTATAAAATTACGGCAAGTGCTGAAAAATTAAAACAGGACGTCAACAATAAGTACGAGGACAATTTTACTTTTTATCTGGCTAAAAAGGCAGAGAGAGAAGTCACAAACTTCACTTCCTTTAGTAACTTGGTTCAAGCTATAAATAACAATCTCAATGGAACTTATTATTTAGCTGCTAGTCTGAATGCCAACGAGGTCGAACTAGAAAATGGTGCTAGCAGTTATATAAAGGGTAGATTTACTGGTAAGCTCTTTGGCAGCAAAGACGGGAAAAATTATGCTATTTATAATTTGAAGAAACCTTTATTTGACACATTGAGCGCTGCTACTGTAGAAAATCTGACTCTTAAAGATGTGAATATCTCAGGAAAAACTGATATTGGGGCCCTTGCAAATGAAGCCAATAATGCAACAAGGATTAACAATGTCCATGTAGACGGTGTTCTGGCTGGCGAACGTGGCATTGGTGGCTTGGTTTGGAAGGCTGATAATTCTAAGATTTCTAATAGTAGTTTCAAGGGAAGAATTGTCAACTCCTATGAAACGAAGGCACCATACAATATCGGAGGATTAGTAGGCCAACTGACTGGCATCAATGCATTGGTTGATAAGTCAAAAGCTACAATTACCATCTCGTCAAATGCGGATAGTACCAACCAAACTGTCGGCGGTCTTGCAGGTCTTGTTGAGAAAGATGCGCTTATCAGCAATAGTTATGCCGAGGGCAACATTAATAATGTGAAACGCTTTGGAAGTGTTGCTGGTGTGGCTGGCTACTTGTGGGATAGAGATTCTAGCGAAGAGAGACATGCTGGAAGATTGCATAATGTTCTTAGTGATATCAATGTTATGAACGGGAATGCGATTAGTGGTTATCACTATCGAGGAATGAGGATAACTGACTCATATAGCAACAAAGACAACAGAGTCTACAAAGTGACTCTTGAAAAGGATGAGGTTGTCACCAAGGAATCTCTCGAAGAGAGGGGAACAATCCTTGATGTTTCTCAAATCGCAAGTAAGAAATCTGAAATTAACTCTCTTTCTGCACCGAAAGTCGAAACCTTGCTGACTAGCACTAATAAAGAAAGTGATTTTTCTAAGGTTAAAGACTATCAAGCCAGTCGAGCTTTAGCATATAAGAATATTGAAAAATTGCTGCCGTTTTATAATAAGGCAACCATAGTCAAATACGGTAATCTAGTAAAAGAAGATAGCACCTTGTATGAAAAAGAAATCTTATCTGCAGTCATGATGAAGGATAATGAAGTGATCACAGATATCGCTTCGCATAAAGAGGCAGCTAATAAGCTCTTGATTCATTATAAAGATCATTCATCTGAAAAGCTAGATCTCACCTACCAATCTGACTTTAGTAAATTAGCGGAATATCGTGTGGGCGATACAGGTCTCATCTATACGCCAAATCAATTCTTGCAAAATCATAGTTCAATCGTCAATGAAGTTTTGCCTGATTTGAAAGCAGTCGATTATCAGTCAGAGGCTATCAGAAACACCCTAGGTATTTCTTCAGGCGTTTCACTGACGGAATTATACTTAGAAGAGCAGTTTGCCAAAACGAAGGAAAATCTAGCAAACACATTGGAAAAACTGTTGTCTGCTGATGCAGTCATTGCCAGTGAAAATCAAACGATTAATGGTTATGTCGTTGATAAAATCAAACGCAATAAGGAAGCCTTGCTTCTAGGTTTGACCTATTTAGAGCGCTGGTACAACTTTAACTATGGTGATGTGAATGTCAAAGACTTAGTCATGTATCACATGGATTTCTTTGGTAAGGGCAATGTGTCACCGCTAGACACCATCATTGAATTAGGTAAATCTGGCTTTAACAATCTTCTGGCCAAGAACAACGTAGATGCCTATAACATCAGCCTTGCAAACAATAATGCAACAAAAGATTTGTTCAGCACGCTTGCCAATTACCGAGAAGTATTTTTACCAAACAAAACAAATAATCAATGGTTTAAAGAGCAAACCAAGGCTTATATAGTTGAAGAAAAATCAGCTATTGATGAGGTGAGGGTCAAACAAGAGCAGGCTGGCAGCAAATACTCTATCGGGGTGTATGATCGAATTACCAGTGACACTTGGAAATACCGAAATATGGTCCTTCCTTTGCTGACAATGCCTGAAAGATCAGTCTTTGTCATATCGACTATATCCAGTCTTGGTTTTGGTGCCTATGACAGATATAGAAATAATGAGCACAGAGCAGGGGCAGAACTTAATAAGTTTGTTGAGGATAATGCCCAAGAAACCGCAAAACGTCAACGCGATCATTATGATTATTGGTATAGAATATTAGACGAGCAAGGCCGTGAAAAGCTCTATCGAAATATCTTGGTCTATGATGCCTATAAGTTCGGAGATGATACTACTGTCGACAAGGCTACAGTAGAGGCGCAATTTGACAGTTCTAATCCAGCTATGAAGTACTTCTTTGGGCCGGTTGGAAACAAGGTTGTACACAATAAGCATGGAGCTTACGCTACTGGTGATAGTGTTTACTACATGGGCTATCGGATGCTGGACAAGGATGGAGCTATTACCTATACCCATGAAATGACGCATGATTCTGATAACGAGATCTATTTAGGTGGATATGGAAGAAGAAGTGGTCTTGGCCCAGAATTCTTTGCCAAGGGCTTGTTGCAAGCACCGGATCATCCAGATGATGCGACAATCACGGTCAACTCAATTCTCAAATATGACAAGAATGATGCATCTGAAAAATCTCGTTTGCAAGTCTTGGATCCAACTAAACGTTTCCAAAATGCGGATGATCTGAAAAACTATGTTCATAACATGTTTGATGTCATTTATATGTTGGAGTACCTAGAAGGGATGTCAATCGTAAACCGTCTGTCCGATGTACAGAAAGTGAATGCTCTGAGAAAAATCGAGAATAAATATGTCCGAGATGCTGATGGAAATGATGTTTACGCAACCAATGTGATAAAAAATATTACAATGGCGGATGCGCAAAAATTAAATTCATTCAACAGTCTGATTGAAAATGATATTCTTTCAGCGCGTGAGTACAAAAATGGCGATGTAGAAAGAAATGGCTACCATACGATTAAACTCTTCTCTCCGATTTATTCTGCTTTAAGCAGTGAAAAAGGAACTCCTGGAGATCTTATGGGACGTCGTATAGCTTATGAACTTCTGGCAGCCAAAGGCTTCAAAGATGGTATGGTTCCTTATATCTCTAATCAATATGAAGATGATGCCAAGCAAAACGGGAAAACAATCAGTATCTATGGTAAGACCAGAGGTCTGGTAACAGATGACTTGGTTTTACGTAAGGTCTTCAATGGTCAGTTTAATAATTGGACTGAGTTTAAGAAGGCTATGTATGAAGAACGTAAAAACAAGTTCGACAGCCTGAACAAAGTCACATTTGATGATACAAGACAACCATGGACAAGTTATGCTACTAAGACTATAAGTACTGTAGAAGAGTTGCAAACCTTGATGGATGAAGCCGTTCTCCAAGATGCAAATGATAATTGGTATTCTTGGAGCGGCTATAAACCAGAATATAACAGTGCTGTCCATAAGCTTAAAAAAGCAGTCTTCAAAGCTTACCTCGATCAGACTAAAGATTTTAGAAAATCAATCTTTGAAAACCAGAAGTGATTGGTTTGAGCAGTCAAATGGTCTGCAAAGTTACAAGTCTGAAATGTTAGGGCAGAGCTTGAATTACTCTTAAATTCAGACCTTCTTGCAGATAAGAAATGACGAACCTAGTGAAAATTAGGTTTGTTTTTCTATATAAGTCATGCAATTAAAACTGTAGCCAGTCTGCTTTCAGGCAGTTTGCTTCTGATAGTCATTTATGAGGCTGATGATAAGCAGAAAAAAGTCTGAAATGACCTTTACCCTACTTCATATTTTTGTTATAATATTTGTATTAAGGCGTGCATTTGCGCGCTCTTTTCTGTGTTTTAAAGGTACTGAGTACTTTAGAGTGAGTTATTTTTGAATAGATGGTGAAGGAGGACTTATGTTATACATTTGGTCTTATTTGAAGAGATATCCAAAGTGGCTGGTCTTGGACTTTGTTGCGGCAATCTTTTTTGTGATTGTCAATCTAGGCCTGCCAACGGTACTGGCTCGAATGATTGATGAGGGAATCAATCCTAAGCAGACAGACCGGCTCTTTTTCTGGGCTTGGGTCATGTTTGGCGTTATTATCTTAGGAGTGCTGGGGCGAATCGTTCTGGCTTATGCTGCTGGAAAGCTAACGACGACCATGGTGCAGGACATGCGCAATGATCTCTATGCCAAGCTGCAAGAGTATTCTCATCATGAGTATGAGCAAATCGGTGTATCCTCTTTGGTCACGCGCTTAACCTCGGATGCTTTTGTGCTTATGCAGTTTGCAGAGCAAACCCTGAAAATGGGTGTCATTACTCCCATGATGATGCTGTCCAGTATTCTTATGATTTTTCTGACCAGTCCGTCTCTGGCCTGGATTGTAGCTGTTTCAGTGCCTTTCTTGGCTGTTGTGGTCATTTATGTGGCGGTTAAAACCAAGCCCCTGTCTGAAAAGCAGCAGAAGACCCTTGATAAGATTAATCAGTACGTAAGGGAAAATCTGACTGGTCTACGCGTTATTCGAGCTTTTGCGCGTGAGGAATTTCAAGAGAAGCGTTTTTCTGATGAAAATGAGGTCTATGCGCAAAACTCCAATAAGCTCTTTAAGCTGACTGGTCTGACAGAGCCACTCTTTGTGCAGATTATTATTGCGATGATTGTGGCCATTGTCTGGTTTGCCCTAGATCCTTTGCGGGACGGCAGTCTTGAAATCGGAAATCTTGTTGCCTTTATCGAATACAGCTTTCACGCGCTGCTGTCCTTCCTCTTCTTGGCCAATCTCTTTACCATGTATCCACGGACGGCGGTATCGAGCCAGCGGCTCAAGGAAGTCATGGACATGCCCATTTCAATCAATCCTAATGAAGATGGTGTAACCGAGACAGATACGCAGGGTTATCTGGAGTTCGACAATGTAACTTTCGCTTATCCGGGTGAGACGGAGAGTCCTGTACTGCATAATATTTCCTTCAAGGCTAAGCCGGGTGAGACTATTGCCTTTATCGGTTCTACTGGTTCTGGTAAGTCTACGCTGGTGCAGCTGATTCCGCGCTTTTACGATGTAACACTAGGTAAGATTTTAGTGGATGGTGTGGACGTCCGTGAATACAATCTGAAGGCACTGCGTCAGAAGATTGGCTTTATTCCACAGAAGGCTCTGCTATTTACTGGAACTATCGCAGAAAATCTGCGCTACGGAAAGGAAGAGGCTAGTCAGGAAGAGCTGAGTCAGGCGGCTGAGGTTGCTCAAGCCAAGGACTTTATCGAGAGCAGGGAAGAGCGTTTTGAGACTCATTTGGCTGAGGGAGGCAGCAATTTATCCGGTGGGCAGAAACAGCGACTTTCTATCGCCCGAGCGGTGGTTAAAAAGCCGGATATTTATATCTTCGATGACTCTTTTTCTGCCCTGGATTATAAGACGGATGCGGTGCTGCGTCGTCGTCTCAAGGAAGTGACAGGTCGGGCTACGGTGCTGATTGTAGCCCAGCGGGTGGGAACTATCATGGATGCTGACCAGATTATCGTTCTAGATCAGGGCGAAATCGTCGGATGCGGCAAGCACGAAGAGCTGATGGAAACCAATGATATTTATCGTGAAATTGCAGATTCTCAGCTGAAAAATCAAGCTTTGACAGAGGAATAGAAAGGAGACTGAAATGAAAAACACATCAAGTTTTGCTCGCCTGTGGAGCTATCTAAAAGTTTATAAGTTTGCAGTCGCCTTTGCGATCTTCCTCAAAATCCTCAGCGTCGTTATGAGTGTCGTTGAGCCCTTTGTCTTAGGTCTAGCCATTACAGAGTTGACAAATAATTTGCTGGATATGGCTAAAGGTGTGGCTGGTGCCCAGATTAATGTATCCTATGTTGGCTGGGTCATGGTCTTGTATTTTGTGCGGGCGATTTTTTATGAAATCGGTTCTTACTATTCTAATTACTTTATGACCAATGCAGTGCAGGCTACCATTCGTGACTTGCGCGATGAACTTAGTCATAAGATTAATCGTATCCCCGTTTCTTACTTTGACAAATATCAGTTTGGTGACTTGCTGGGGCGTTTTACCAGCGATGTCGAGGCTGTTTCAAATGCTTTGCAGCAGTCCTTTCTGCAGGTTATCAATGCAGTCTTTACTCTGATCTTGGTTATCGTCATGGTATTAGTACTCAATCTGCAACTGGGAGTAATTGTGGTAATCTCGATTCCGATTACCTACCTCAGTGCTCGCTTTATCGTGAAGAAATCCCAGCCTTACTTTAAACAGCAGGCAGATGCATTGGGGGCTATGAATGGCTTTGTTCAGGAGAATTTGACAGGCTTTAATATTTTGAAGCTCTATGTCAGAGAAGAAAGCTCCCAGGAGGATTTTCGTCAAATTACGCAAAATCTGCAGAAAGTAGGTTTTAAAGCCAGCTTTATCTCTGGTTTGATGATGCCTGTTTTGAATGTTATTTCAGATCTGACCTACCTCTTGCTGGCTCTACTGGGCGGTCTTCAGGTTATTGCAGGGCGTTTGACAGTCGGAAATATGCAAGCTTTTGTTCAGTATGTCTGGCAGATTAACCAGCCCATTCAAAACCTGACTCAGCTGGCTGGTCAGCTGCAGAGTGCCAAGTCTTCTTTAGACCGGATTTTCCAAGTGCTGGACGAAGCAGATGAAGTCAATGATAAGACAGAAAAGCTGGATCAAGATCTGACAGGTCAGGTTAGCTTCAAGGATGTGAACTTCCAGTATGTAGCAGACAAGCCGCTCATTCGGAATTTCAATCTGGAAGTCAAACCTGGAGAAATGGTGGCTATTGTAGGTCCGACTGGGGCTGGTAAGACAACGCTTATTAACCTTCTCATGCGTTTCTACGATGTGACTAGAGGTGCGATTACAGTTGATGGGCATGACATACGACATCTGTCCCGTCAGGATTACCGTAAACAGTTCGGTATGGTGCTGCAGGATGCCTGGCTTTATGAGGGGACTATCAAGGAAAATCTTCGCTTTGGCAATTTGCAAGCCACTGATGAAGAAATTGTAGAGGCGGCCAAGGCGGCTAATGTGGACCACTTTATCCGAACCTTGCCAGGCGGCTACAATATGGAAATGAACCAAGAATCCAGCAATATCTCGCTAGGTCAGAAGCAGTTGCTCACGATTGCGAGGGCTCTTTTGGCCAATCCTAAGATTTTGATTTTGGATGAAGCGACCTCATCTGTCGATACACGGCTGGAGCTCTTGATTCAAAAGGCCATGAAGACACTTATGCAGGGACGGACCAGTTTTGTCATCGCACACCGGCTGTCGACCATTCAGGAAGCGGATAAGATTTTGGTGCTCAAGGATGGTCAGATTATCGAGCAAGGCAATCATGAGAGTCTCTTGGCAGATAAAGGATTCTATTATGACCTCTACCAGAGTCAATTTTCTAAAAAAGCGGAAGAAGTTTAAAAGGTTTGCTAAATCATTTGATAACTGCTAGAATATTAAGCAAAGTGAGGTAGCAATGTCTTTAACTAGTCAAATTATTACAGCAGAATTTCCCGATTTGGATAAGGTTGAGGCTTTAAACCGCGAGGCTTTTCCGATAGAGGAAAGGGTACCTATCAGCGAATTTCTCCGTTATACAAACGATAAGCGGTCTCATTTCTTTGCCTTCTACAATGAGGAAGAATTTGTTGGTTTTGCTTTTGCAGTTTATAACGAAAAAATGTTCTACGTCAGCTTCTTTGCGATTATGCCGCACCTTCGCAGCCATGGCTACGGGGGAGAAATTATTCATAAACTGACAGAGTTTTATCAAAAAACTATGGTTCTAGAGGTAGAACGTGTCGATGAAGAATGTGATAATTTAGAGCAACGTCAAGCACGTATGGACTTCTATAAGCGTAACGGCTTTCGAACGACCAATGCCTTTCTGGAATATGAAGGATTAAGCTTTGAAATCCTGTATTTGGGAGACCATTTTGATGAGGAGGCTTATCGAGATATCTTCCATATGCTGCAAGAGAAGAACTTCTTTGAATTCGAAATTAAGCACAGAAGATTTAGCGATGTGTAAAGAGTGCTAAATGATTTATAGCCATTTTTAAAAGGTTGAGATAAGATGTCTCAACCTTTTTGCTATAAAAAGTCTTTTATAATTTGTTTTTGATCGGAATGTATAATCTTGTATTTTTCTCGAATTCAGCAACAGTAGAGTATGTCTGCTTAAAGTAAGTAAACCATCAAAAAGATAGAGAGAGGTTGGTAAAAAATACGATTTAAAACAAACTTATTTATATTACTTTAAAATAAGCCTTAAATCTGTGGATAAGTGAGGAATTTGCTAAAAATCTTCAAAAATATTTCGATTTATTTCGTTTTTTTAACCAACTTACCGTGAAAAGTTAAAAGTCTTGCGTATCGGGCTATTTCCGTATATACTGATAAAGCATGAAAAAATTTAAAGGAGATTTCCGTGATAAAAAAAGGTGCCTTGACAGGCTTACTCTTATTTGGAATATTTTTCGGTGCTGGGAACTTGATTTTCCCGCCTTCACTTGGAACATTATCTGGTCAGCATTTTTGGCCAGCTATTGCAGGATTTGTCCTGTCTGGGGTAGGGCTTGCAGTTCTGACTTTGATTATCGGAACGCTCAATCCTAAGGGCTATATCCACGATATTTCTCAGAAGATTGCACCTTGGTTTGCTATTGTCTATCTTGTTGCCCTCTATCTCTCCATTGGGCCCTTCTTTGCTATCCCGCGGACTGCGACAGTGGCCTATGAAGTTGGTATCGCTCCTATGCTGTCTAAAAATATGACAGGTATCGGATTGATTGTTTTCACGACACTTTATTTTGCGGCGGCTTATCTGATTTCTTTGAATCCATCTAAGATTTTGGATCGGATTGGACGTATTCTGACGCCTGTCTTTGCAGTTTTGATTATTATCTTAGTCATTCTAGGAGCTTTGAAATACGGAACAACGACACCTCGGCAGGCTTCGGAAGCTTATTTAGCGTCTGCTTTTGGACAAGGCTTCTTGGAAGGTTATAATACTTTGGATGCCTTGGCTTCCGTGGCCTTCAGCGTCATCGCAGTAACGACTCTTAATAAGCTAGGTTTCAAGAATAAAAAGGAATATGTTTCAACCATCTGGGTTGTTGGTTTGATGGTAGCCTTGGGCTTTAGCGCCATGTATATCGGTTTGGCTTTTCTGGGCAATCATTTCCCAGTTCCAGCTGAGATTATTGCCAAAGGCAATCCAGGTGTTTATGTCCTATCGCAGGCGACACAGGCTATCTTTGGACCTACAGCACAGATTTTCCTTGCAGCTATGGTTACTGTGACTTGTTTCACCACAACAGCAGGACTTATTGTATCGACTGGGGAATTCTTCCATAAAACTTTCCCTAAGGTGTCTTATAAAGTTTACGCTACTGTCTTTACTTTGATTGGGTTTGCGATTGCCAATCTTGGGCTTAATGCCATTATCCAATATTCTGTTCCAGTCTTGCAAATTCTCTATCCAATTACCATTGTTATCGTGCTGATTGTCATTGTCAATAAATTCTTGCCACTGTCCAAAATCGGTATGCAATTGACGGTGGCAGCAGTGACTCTGATTTCCTTTGCGGGTATTCTTGGGCAGCAGCTCCATATTACAAAGGTAACTGATATGGTAAATGCCCTTCCGTTTGCTCAGGCTTCTTTGCCTTGGTTAGTGCCAGCTCTAGTTGGAATCCTACTTTCTCTCTTTTTGCCAAACAAGCAGAAGAGTGAGCGTTTTGAGATGGAGAGCTAATAGATAACATCCGCCACAATGTGGTGGATTTTTTTGACTCATTGTCAATTATAGTAGGGAATTTATGGCGAAGGAATTCAAGCTGTTTTTTTATGAGCAATATGACAATATAATCCTTTTATAAGATAGATTTAAGAAAAATTTTAACTTTTTCTTAACCATTTTTAATCTTAGGAGATTATACTAAAGTCATAAAAAAACAAACCTAAAGGAGAATCTTATGAAATTCAATTCAAATCAAAAATATACCCGCTGGTCAATTCGTCGTTTAAGCGTGGGTGTGGCTTCCGTTGTTGTTGCCAGTGGTTTCTTTTTGCTAGTTGGTCAACCAAATACCGTACATGCAGATGATCTCACCTCAACTCCTACTAAAGTTCTTCAAGAAGATTCGTCATTATTAGAAAAGAATAAGTTGCCAGAGACAGTTTTAAAAGAAGAAATGGATTCGGCTCTACCTGCAAATCAGTCAGCTCCTAAGGAAGAGGTTGATGAAACTATTTCTCTAGATAAGTCTAGCCTATCTCCTAAGGAAGAAATGGTAAAACCAAAAGAAGAACAGACTATGGCAGAAGTTAGCAATCAAAAAGAAGAAGCTAAACCGGAGGCAACTCTTGTTGAAGTTTCAAACCAAGATCGTGAAGCGGCTACTTCTCAATCGGTAACGACTCCAGATGAAGTTAGAAAAGGAGTCGAAGAAAATACTAAGGACTCAGTAGACGTTCCGGCCAGCTACTTAGAAAAAGCGAACGTTCCTGGTCCATTCTTGGCAGGTGTTAATCAAGTTATTCCGTATGAAGCTTTCGGTGGAGACGGCATGTTGACGCGTCTCTTACTCAAATCTTCTGACAAAGCTCCTTGGTCAGACAATGGCAAAGCGAACAATCCAGCGCTCTTGCCGCTTGAAGGCTTGGCGAAAGGTCAATACTTCTACGAAGTGGATTTGAACGGCAATACTACAGGTAAAGACGGACAAGCCCTTCTTGACCAACTTCGTATTAATGGCACTCGCAGTTACCAAGCGACTGTCAAAGTCTATGGTGCTAAAGATGGTAAACCAGATTTGACTAATCTTGTAGCAACAAAAAATGTAACTGTTAGTTTAAATGGCCTTGTTTCAAAAGAATCAGTCAAAGACTCAGTCACCAAAAATATTAAAGACCATATTGATGTCCCAGCCAGCTACTTAGAAAAAGCGAACATTCCTGGTCCATTCTTGGCAGGTGTTAATCAAGTTATTCCGTATGAAGCTTTCGGTGGAGACGGCATGTTGACACGTCTCTTACTCAAATCTTCTGACAAAGCTCCTTGGTCAGACAATGGCAAAGCGAACAATCCAGCCCTCTTGCCGCTTGAAGGCTTGGCGAAAGGTCAATACTTCTACGAAGTGGATTTGAACGGCAATACTACAGGTAAAGACGGACAAGCCCTTCTTGACCAACTTCGCATTAATGGCACTCATGCTTACCAAGCGACTGTCAAAGTCTATGGTGCTAAAGATGGTAAACCAGATTTGACCAATCTTGTAGCAACAAAAAATGTAACTGTTAGTTTAAATGGCCTTGTTTCAAAAGAATCAGTCAAAGACTCAGTCACCCAAAATATTAAAGACCATATTGATGTCCCAGCCAGCTACTTAGAAAAAGCAAACGTTCCTGGTCCATTCTTGGCAGGTGTTAATCAAGTTATTCCGTATGAAGCTTTCGGTGGAGATGGTATGTTGACTCGCCTCTTGTTAAAAGCCTCAGACAAAGCCCCATGGTCAGATAATGGTTCGGCTAAAAATCCTGCTCTATTGCCGCTTGAAGGCTTGGCAAAGGGTCAATACTTCTACGAAGTGGATTTGAACGGCAATACTACAGGTAAAGACGGACAAGCCCTTCTTGACCAACTTCGCATCAATGGCACTCATGATTACCAAGCGACTGTCAAAGTCTATGGTGCTAAAGATGCTAAACCAGATTTGACTAATCTTGTAGCAACTCGCCAAGTAATAATTCGGCTGTATGGAAAAGAAATGGCTGCACAACCATATCAACAAGAACAAATGAATGTGAAACCTTCTACAACAGATTCTATGAGTACAGCTATGGGTTCGAAGGAAGTGGATCACCGTATAGCTGATATGAAGGGGAAACACCCAACTTCTAATCCGATGACAGATATGGTGAAAAAAAATGATAAGGCTTCGTTACCAGAAACTGGTGAAGCTCAGACAGCTACAGCTATTATTGGTTTCTTTGGACTAGCCTTGGCAGGAATTCTTGGCTTTCTAGGTTTGAAAGAAAAACAAAAAGATTAAGGTTCAAATCATTTAAAAATTACTAAAAATAGTGTTATACTAAAGCCAGTATAACACTGTTTTTATGAGGAGATTAGCAATGGGAAAGACAATTTTACTTGTTGATGATGAGATGGATATTCTGGATATCAAAAAGCGCTATCTTGTGCAGGCTGGCTACCAAGTTTTAGTGGCTCGAGATGGCGTGGAGGGATTAGAGCTTTTCAGAAAGAAATCTGTTGACCTGATCATCACGGATATTATGATGCCAAATATGGACGGCTATGACTTTATCAGTGAGGTTCAGTATATAGTACCTGATCAACCTTTTCTTTTTACAACGGCTAAGACCAGCGAGCAAGACAAAATTTACGGGTTGAGCTTAGGAGCAGATGATTTTATAGCCAAACCTTTTAGTCCACGCGAGCTAGTTCTAAGAGTCAATAATATTTTGCGCCGACTTCATCGTGGAGGTGAGATCGAACAAATTGAGCTCGGTGACTTGATGATGAATCATGTGGTTCATGAGGCTCGTATCGGGGAGTGTTTGTTGGAATTAACAGTGAAGTCCTTTGAACTGCTTTGGATTTTAGCTAGTAATCCTGAGAGAGTTTTTTCAAAGACGGAGCTTTACGAGAAGGTGTGGCAGGAAGACTTCGTAGATGATACCAATACACTTAATGTTCATATCCATGCTCTGAGACAGGAATTGACCAAGTATGCCAGTTCAAACACTCCTGCCATCAAAACTGTCTGGGGTCTTGGGTATAAAATGGAAAGATCACGAGGTGGAAAATGAAATTAAAAAGTTACATTCTAGTAGGGTACCTAATTTCTAGCCTACTAACGATTTTACTCGTTTTCTGGGCAGTCCAGCGAATGTTGATTGTAAAAAGCGAGATATATTTCCTAGTTGGAATGACATTGATTGCTAGTTTTATAGGAGCGGCAGTCAGTCTCTTTCTTTTATCGCCAGTATTTTCTTCCCTTCGGCATTTGAAAAAACAGGCTCAGAATATTGCTGACAAGGATTTTAGTACAGAGATTGACGCCAAGGGCCCTATCGAATTTCAAGAGTTGGGTCAGGCTTTTAACGATATGTCGCATAATTTGCAAGAAACGTTTGAGTCGCTTGATGAAAGTGAACGAGAAAAAGGAATGATGATTGCCCAGCTTTCTCACGATATTAAAACTCCCATTACCTCTATTCAGGCGACTGTGGAGGGGATTTTAGATGGAGTGATCGAAGAAGAGGAGCAGATTCATTACTTGACCACGATTAGCCGTCAGACAGATCGTTTGAATAAATTGGTGGAAGAATTGGATGTTTTGACTCTTAATGCCCAGCCTCGAATAGAATCAGATGGAGAAGCTGAAATAGTCTTTCTAGACCAGCTATTGATTGAGGTCATGAGTGAATTTCAACTATTGATTGAGCGGGAGGAGCGGGACATCTACATTCAAGTGTCTCCCGAGTCAGCAAAAATTAAGAGTCATTACGATAAACTTTCCCGTATCTTGGTCAACTTGATAAATAATGCCTTTAAGTACTCCGACCCTGGAACTAAAATCGAGATAGTGGCTCAATTAACTGATCAAATCTTGACAATCAGTGTGAAGGATGAAGGACGGGGTATTGCTCCTGAGGATTTGGATAAGATTTTTAAACGCCTTTACCGTGTGGAAACTTCTCGTAATATGAAGACAGGTGGGCATGGTCTGGGCCTTGCTATTGCTCGTGAGTTGGCTCATCAGCTGGGTGGGGAAATAATGGTCGAAAGCCAGTGTGGCCTAGGAAGCACTTTTACATTTACTCTCAACTTAACATAAATCCACAATAAGTGATAAACATTTTTAACGCCTGATTTAGCAAAGATAACATCAAATTCAAGTTTTTTCAAATCGATCTCCCTATTTTTAGGGGGATTTTTATTTTATACTAGAGTCAGAAATTGATAGAGAGGTTTTTGAAATGGCAACAAGTTTTTTGTTCTTTATTTCTGTTTTTCTGGCGGGGATTCTATCTTTTTTCTCGCCCTGTATTTTACCGCTTATGCCAGTCTATGTGGGGATTTTGCTGGATTCAGATCAGCCGAAAACGGTTCGGTTTATGGGAAAAGACATTTCCTGGTATGGTCTAGCTAAAACACTCTGCTTTATAGCAGGCCTATCTACTGTATTTTTGGTTTTAGGCTACGGAGCTGGCGCTCTAGGGCAAGTCCTCTATGCCCCTTGGTTTCGCTACGTTCTGGGTGGTATTGTCATTCTATTGGGAATTCACCAGATGGGAATCATTAATATCCAGCAGCTGCAAAAGCAAAAGAGCATCCAACTTAAAAAGAATAGTAAAAGAAGTGATTTTCTAAACGCTTTTCTCTTGGGTATCACCTTTAGCTTTGGTTGGACGCCCTGTGTGGGACCTGTTCTGAGCTCTGTCTTAGCAATTGCAGCTTCTGGAGGTAACGGCGCTCTTCAGGGAGGCTTGCTTATGTTGGTTTATACACTTGGATTAGCGCTTCCATTTCTAGCAATGGCTTTAGCTTCCGGCTGGGTAGTACAGCGCTTTGCAAAACTCAAACCTTATATGGGAACGCTTAAGAAAATCGGCGGAGCACTCATCATTCTCATGGGAATTTTGCTAATGCTTGGAAATCTAAACGTTTTAGCATCATTATTTGGATAAAAATTATATAATTAAAGGAGACACATCATGAAAAAAATCACTACACTTACAATCGCTGCACTTAGTATCTTTGTCCTAGCTGCCTGCTCTAATCAAAAATCAGATTCTAATATGAAGAAGACGGATGACAGCAGCATGATGAAGAAAGATGACATGAAAAAAGACGACATGAAGAAAGAGGATATGAAAGACTCCAGCATGTCTGATGATAAAATGAAAAAAGATGATATGAAGGATTCTTCTATGATGTCAGACGATAAGTCTGATATGAAAGATGATATGAAATCAAGTGATTCAAGCATGAAGGATGACATGAAAGATTCATCCGAAATGTCATCTGACAAATAAGAATTCCACCATAGGAAAGAAAGTCGTCAGTTTTGTCGGCTTTCTCCTTATTTTGAAAGGAAAGAAAACGATGAAGAAGTTATCAATATTGACTATCAGTCTGCTTTGTGTCGGCTTTTTGGGAGCCTGTTCAAATCAGAAGATGAACTCGGAAATTTCTAAAAGTGATAAAAGCAGTATGCAAACAAAAGCTGATTCTGGGCAATCGACCAAGATGGCAAAAGACTTTAGCCTGCAAGGAGTGGACGGCAAGACCTACAAACTGTCTGATTTTAAAGGCAAGAAAGTATATTTAAAGTTTTGGGCTTCTTGGTGCTCTATCTGCCTATCTACACTTGGTGATACTAATGATTTAGCTAAGGAGCAGTCAGGAAAAGATTATGTTGTCCTGTCGGTGGTGTCTCCGACTTTTAACGGAGAAAAGTCTGCCGATGATTTCAAGGAATGGTACAAGTCTTTGGATTACAAAGACTTCCCAGTTCTCATGGATACTAAGGGAGAATTGCTGAAAGAATACGGGATTCGCTCTTATCCATCTGCACTTTTCGTAGGCAGCGACGGTTCTCTTGCCAAGACGCATATTGGCTACATGAGCAAGGAAGATATTGAGAAAACATTGAAAGAAATCAAGTAAAAAGGAGCAATAAACATGGAAGGAAAATGGAAAATTCTTCTGGTTCTTCTTGGCTTGCTTGTCTGCTTTGGACTGGTCTATGTGATTGCAGGGAATGGTAAGCAATCGTCACCTGAACAGATTAAGAAAGCTTCAATGAGCAAGACAGAAGCGGTAGCCAAACAAAAGACAGAAGATGTCAAGGAAGAGGACAAAAGGGAGATTTATCTGGCTGGTGGCTGTTTCTGGGGTGTAGAAGAGTATTTCTCTAGAGTACCAGGTGTCATTGATGCTGAGTCTGGCTATGCCAACGGTAAGGGAGACACGACAAAGTATGAATTAGTCTCTCAAACTGGTCACGCTGAGACTGTTCACATCACTTACAACGCCAAAAAAATCTCTCTCAAAGAAATTCTGCTGCATTATTTCCGCATCATTGATCCAACTTCTAAAAACAAGCAGGGAAATGATCAGGGTACTCAGTACCGGACAGGTGTTTATTATAAGGATGAAGCTGATCTAGATACGATTAACCAGGTCTTTGATGAGGTTGCTAAGAAATATGATAAGCCTTTGGCCGTCGAAAAAGAACCTCTGAAAAACTTTATCAAAGCAGAAGATTATCATCAGGATTACCTAAAAAAGAATCCTAATGGATATTGCCATATCGATGTCAATCAAGCTGCTTACCCTGTTATCGAAGCTAGTCGCTATCCAAAGCCTAGCGATGAAGAGATTAAGTCCAAGCTCTCGCCAGAAGAATATGCTGTCACACAAAAGAATGACACAGAGCGAGCTTTTTCTAATCGCTATTGGGATAAGTTCGATGCTGGTATCTACGTTGATGTGGTGACGGGAGAGCCTCTCTTTTCATCAAAGGATAAGTTTGACTCTGGCTGCGGTTGGCCAAGTTTCACCCGTCCTATCAGTCCAGATGTAACGACTTACAAAGAAGACAAGAGTTTCAACATGACACGGACGGAAGTTCGCAGTCGGGTTGGAAATTCCCATCTGGGCCATGTTTTCACAGACGGACCTAAGGACAAGGGCGGCTTGCGCTATTGCATCAATAGTCTGTCCATTAAGTTCATTCCAAAAGCTGAGATGGAGGAGAAAGGCTACGGTTATCTTTTGGATTATGTTTAAGAGCATTTTGATTGAAAATTTGCTATAATAAATCCAGTATAAATAAGGAGTTGAATCTTGTGTATTCAATTATGATTGTAGAGGATGAGTATCTGGTAAGACAGGGAATTGCGTCCTTGGTAGACTATGAACAGTTTGGTATGCAAGTTATTGCCCAGGCTGAAAATGGAAGAGAAGCTTGGCAGAAATTTCAGGAAAATCCTGCTGACATCCTGCTAACCGATATCAATATGCCACAGATGAACGGCCTCGAACTGGCCAAGCTAGTCAGAGATCAGGTTCCTACTTGCCATATCGTTTTTCTGACGGGCTATGATGATTTTGACTATGCTCGGACGGCTATTAAGCTAGGTGCAGATGACTATCTGCTAAAGCCTTTTTCCAAGGATGATGTTGAGGAAATGTTGGCCAAGGTGCAGACCAAGCTTGATAAAGAACGTAAAAAAGCCCAGATTCAAAACTTGGTCGATCAGGGGCAGCACTCTGAGTTGGAAGAGGCTATTCACGCGCGTCTAGCTGATTCAGAGTTAAGTCTGAAAAGTTTAGCTTTCCAATTGGGTTTTAGTCCGTCCTATCTTAGCGTTCTTATCAAAAAAGAACTAGGCTTGCCCTTTCAAGATTATCTGATTCAAGAGCGGATGAAAAAAGCAAAACTCTTACTCCTGACTACAGATTTGAAGATTTATGAAATAGCAGAGCAGGTAGGTTTTGAAGATATGAACTATTTTTCTCAGCGCTTCAAGCAGGTGGTCGGGCTGACACCTCGGCAGTTTAAAAAAGGAGAGGAGAAATGAAACGATATCCGCTTCTTATCCAGTTGATTGTCTATATTTTTCTGCTGGTTCTTTTACTCTTGGGGGTTGTTGGGAGTCTTTACTATCAAACTAGCTCGGGGACTATTCGACAGCTGACAGAGCGGACGACGCGTAATAGCATGGAGCAAAGTGGGCAGTTCATTGCTTCCTATTTGCAGAAATTAAAGCAAACCACCTCTACACTAAGCAAGGAAGAAACGATTCGTAAATTTGCTCAGAATCAAGAAAGCAGCGAAACGGCAGTTCAGTCTTTGATGAAAACCATCATTGAGACAGATCCGGATTTGGTGTCGGCAGTATTGGTTACCAAGGACGGGCGCGTGGTCTCGACAGATTCTCAAATCAGTATGCAGACTTCCTCTGATATGATGAATGAAAAATGGTATCAGGAAGCTGTCCATACCAGAGCCATGCCTATCTTGACCCCTGCTCGCAAAGAGTCTCTGTCATCTGAGAAGGAGAAGTGGGTTGTTTCTGTCACTCAGGAAGTGGTGGATGAAGCAGGGCAGAATCTCGGTGTTTTGCGTCTGGATATCGGCTATAACAGTCTCAAAGCCTATCTGGATCAGCTTCAGCTAGGGAAGAAAGGCTTTAGTTTTATTGTCAATAGCCAGCATGAATTTGTCTATCATCCCAAGAAAAGTGTTTATTCCTCTAGTCAGGAAATGAAAGCTATGCAGCCCTATATCTCGGTCAAGGACGGTTATGCAGACCAGAAACAGGCTTTTGTCTACCAGATTGATATTGCGGACAGCGACTGGACTCTAATTGGCGTTACCTCATTAGAGCAATTGCAGATGCTTCAGTCACAGATGCTTTATTCTTTTGTGGGAATGGGAATTTTAGCACTCCTGATGTGCTTGACTGGTATTTGGTTTGTCCTGCGTTTGTGGATTAAGCCTCTGCAGAATCTGCAGACTGTCATTCTGAAGATTGGAGCAGGTGACTCAAATTTGCGAGCGGAAGCTAAGGGGTCTCCAGAGTTGGTTGACTTGGCTCAGCAGTTCAATAAAATGCTGGACCAAATTGAACAGCTGATGGAAGCGGTCAAGACTGAAGAACAAAATGTCCGCCGCTATGAGCTCCGAGCTCTCTCAGCTCAAATCAACCCTCATTTCCTTTATAATACCTTGGATACGATTGTCTGGATGGCTGAATTTAACGACAGCAAGCGTGTTGTTGAGGTAACAAAATCACTCGCTCAATATTTCCGCTTGGCACTCAATCAGGGACACGAACAGATTGCTCTTAAAGATGAGATTGATCACGTTCGTCAGTATCTCTTTATCCAGAAGCAGCGCTATGGTGACAAGCTCCAGTATGAGATTGAAGAGGATGAATCTCTAGCTGATTATAAACTGCCCAAGCTGGTACTACAGCCCTTGGTTGAAAATGCCATCTACCATGGTATCAAGGAAATTGACCGACAAGGCGTGATTCGGGTGACATCAGCAGCAGAAGAGGGGCAGCTGATATTATCTATCTATGACAACGGCCGTGGCTTTGATGTCAACGCCTCTATGGATGCGACTCTCCTTCGCTTAGGTGGTGTCGGTCTGAAAAATGTTGATCAACGCTTAAGATTGCAGTTCGGAGACGACTACCATATGGAAATCCAGTCCGAACCGGATAAATTTACCCAGATTAGTCTTTATTTGCCGCTAGTTACAGATGATTAGGTCTATTAAGTTTTAAAATATTCAAGCCGGTAGGATTTTCTCCGGCTTTTTACTGTTTGAAAAAATGCACTATTATTGCTGTTCATCAAGCAAAATTTTCTCTTTTCCGAGTCACATAATGTTTGCAAGAAAATTACCGTAGCGGATTTGTGAAAAATCCACAAGATTCATTTATAATGATAAGTGAATGTATATTCTACGTAAGTAGTTAGAGGAGAGTAAATGGAGTCACCTTTATTTTTTGTTTCAGTTTTTTTAGCGGGTATTTTGTCCTTCTTTTCCCCTTGTATTTTTCCCTTATTGCCGGTTTATATTGGCATTTTGTTGGATGACAAGGAGGTCAAGACCCTGAAAGTATTTGGCCGGGAGCTTGCTTGGCAGGGCATGGTTAGAACGCTCTTTTTCATTGCGGGTATCTCGACAGTCTTCTTTTTGCTAGGCTTTGGAGCAGGTTTTCTAGGAACTATTATTTACAGTTCGACCTTTCGTTATGTGATGGGCGGCCTCATCATTCTGCTAGGTCTGCACCAGATGGAGCTTATTAATATTCGCCAGTTACAGATTCAAAAGAGCTTGACTTTCAAAAAGAACGGTCAGAAACATCATTTTTGGTCTGCATTCTTATTAGGTATTACCTTTAGCTTTGGCTGGACTCCTTGCATTGGTCCGATTCTCAGCTCAGTCTTAGCCTTAGCGGCTTCGGGTGGGAATGGTGCATTTCAGGGAGCAATTTTGACCTTGATTTACACTTTGGGAATGGCCCTGCCTTTCCTAATCTTAGCTTTGGCTTCTAGCTTTGTTATGCAGTATTTTAATAAAATCAAGCCTTATATGGGTCTGATGAAGAAAATTGGCGGAGCCCTGATTATTCTGATGGGAATTCTGCTGATGCTAGGACAGCTCAACGCCCTGTCGGGACTTTTTGGATAAAAGGAGAAATAAATATGAAAAAATTCGTTACGTTATTAGCAACTGTGTCAGCTGTAGCCTTTTTGGCAGCCTGCTCGGAACAGGAAGAGAAGCCTATGACTATGCCCACAACCAGCAGCTCATCTAGTGAGGCTGCTCAGACAAGTACTGTCACCCAAGCAGCTGTCGGTCAAGAGGCGCCTGACTTTACTCTGCAATCTATGGATGGAAAAACAGTCAAGCTTTCTGACTATAAAGGCAAGAAGGTTTATCTAAAATTCTGGGCTTCTTGGTGTGGACCTTGTAAGAAGAGTATGCCAGAATTGGTCGAATTAGCTGGTAAAACGGACCGTGATTTCGAAATCTTGACAGTTGTAGCACCAGGTCTCCAAGGAGAGAAATCTGCCGAGGAATTCCCGAAATGGTATCAAGAACAAGGTTATAAGGATGTACCAGTTCTATTTGATACTTCAGGAGAAATTTTCCAAGCCTATCAGATCCGCAGTATCCCAACTGAAATCCTCATTGACAGTCAAGGGAACATCGGGAAAATCCAGTTTGGGGCTATCAGTAATGTTGATGCAGAAGCAGCTTTCAAAGAAATGAAATAAAGCAAAAAAGAATGGACTTATCATCCATTCTTTTTTAGTTTGTAAGGTAATTAAGCGCTAGCACCTGATGTCGCATCGGCTCCTCCGCCTCCGTGACCTCCATCGCCATCACCTCCAGCATCAGAAGCACCAGAAGTAGCGTCTGCGTCTCCATGACCTCCGGCAGGAGCAAATGGTCCGCTGCCTCCAACCAAACGTTGACCAGTTTCTTTTAAGTACCAGTCGAGCCATGGTTGGAAATTAAAGACGATTTCATTGATACCTGCGTATGATCCGTCAGGATAGTACATAGCTTGGTAGTTGTGGGTATTGATAACGCCTGCAGGTGAACCTGGGACGATTGTACGTACGTATTCTTGGTTTCCGTTGCGAAGTGTTCCGATAACCCACTCTACATTTTTCATCCGAGCTGGTGGAAGAGAACCATGAACGGTTGACATGCGGCTACCTGATTGAGGTGGCACACGTTTAGCAAACATAGTATCTGGATCTTGGTGGGCGTTGTTGTAGTAAAGGAATTGGTTGTTATCGTCAGCGTATGTCAATTCAAATGGCATAGCTTTCAAGAACATATCAATCTGGTTAACGGTCAAGATACCATGGTCAAGTTTGACATAAGTGTCACCAGAAACAGCCCCAGTGATTTCAGCGACTTTTTCCACCCATTCTGGATCATCTGGATCAACTTCTGTAATTGTCGTAGCGATTGGTTTTCCGCAGTCTAAGTCTTCAGGTTCAATTGGTTTTGGTTTTTTCAATTTTGAAACGACCTCTACATATTTGATAAAGTTATCTAAGCATGTTTCAAGGAAATTCACAGTTCCTTCGTTGGTGATATTACCATCATTGTCAAAAGCTTCCTTGGCTTTGCCCAGCAAGAACTCATTGCCTGGAAGAGTGTAAGCATTGACACCAGGTGCGTCTAGGATTTTACGCAGGTGAACTTGAGCGCGAGATGTTCCTTGGTTGTAGTATGATGCACCAACAATCATGACAGGCTTGTTTTCGAAAGGATGAACCTCGAAAGAGAGCCATTCCAAGACACTCTTCAAAGGAGCACTGATAGTATGATTGTGCTCAGGGGTTGCGATAATGACACCGTCTGCACGTGTAATTTTGTTATACAAATAACGCAATTGGAAGCTTTCATCCCATTTTTCATCCTGGTTAAACATTGGGACTTCATCGATTTTTAAGACTTCCAATTCAAATTTAATTTTGAACTGACGGCGGATGAATTCCAATAATTTTCGGTTATACGATTGTTCGTAGTTTGATCCTACAATTCCAACAAATTTCATTCTTTCGGTCTCCTATCTTACAATTTTTCCCAGTTAAATTCTTCAGCATCTTTGCGAAGCAATTCTTGAGCGTTGCGCAATTTTTCAGTGATTTTGACAAAGATACGGAAGTCATCGAAGATGGCATCCAATTTTTTGACAACATCAAGATCTACCAAGTCTCCGCTTTGGTCAAAGGCTTGAAGAGAATGTGAAAGCAAGAACTCATCTGGAAGAACAGTTGCCTTGATTTCTGGAGCGTTCAAAATTTGACGGAGCTGCAACTGGGCACGAGAGGAGCCAAGTGTACCATAAGAAGCACCAGTGATCATGACCGGCTTGTTCAGCAATGGATAGATACCATAAGAAAGCCAAGCCAGAGCATTCATGAGCACAGCTGGAATAGAGTGGTCGTACTCAGGTGTACCGATAAGTACGCCGTCTGCTGCATCGATTTTTTCGGCAATTTCTGATACTAACTCAGGGACGTTTCTGTCAGCAGGTTTATTAAACATTGGGATATCTTTAATCTCAACCAGCTCGATTTCAGCCTTGTCAGCAAAGTGCTTAGACATATATTGAAGAAGTTGCCGGTTTGTAGAACGTTTAGAATTTGTTCCAACAATTGCAATAAGTTTTAACATAAAATTTCCTTTCTGAAATGAAGATACAAATCACTCGTAGGTGCATTTATTTTTCTTAAGGCAAGTAAAAACCTGAAGAAAAAGAGGGCGTTTTTAAATGGGCATTGTTTATAAAAGCTAGAGCGATAGAGTTACCGCATAGTGAGGCAGCAAATTCATCACTTTTGAATTAAGATGCAGGAATTATCTGCTCTAAAAGGCCTGAGCTACAGAAGAGCTGATCGTCTTGGGTGATAATCAGTGCTTCAATCCCTGCTTGCTCTTCAATCTGGGACAGAATTGATGTCGGACTTTCACCAAATAGGCGAGTTGTCCAGATTTCGCCATCTACCGACTTGTCTGAAACAATAGTCAGACTAGCCAATTGATTTTCGATAGGATAGCCTGTTTTGCGATTCAGAATGTGATGGTAGTTCCGCCCTTCAACTGTAAGGGTTCTCTCGTAAATTCCTGATGTGACCACTGACTGATTGGTGACCGCTAGTATAGCTGAGTGATTGCCGCGAGGCTGCTTGGGATTTTGGATACCAATTCGCCAGGCACGCTGGCTGACTGCATTATGCCCAATTGTCAGGACATTGCCACCAAGATTGATAAGAGCAGAGGTCACTCCCTGACTCAGCAAATAGTCTTTAATCTTATCAGCGATATAGCCTTTAGCCAAGGCACCTAAATCCAACTTCATGCCTTTCTTAGTCAAAAAGACACTACAATCTTCTGGATTCAACTCAAGCAAGTTTGGGTCGGTCAGACTTAGAGCTTGCTGAATCTCCTCCCTACTTGGGAGACGGGCGTCTGAAAATCCTATCCGCCAGGTCTGGACGAGAGGACCAATCGTGATATTTAAGTGGCTGCCTTTTGCTAGGCTGTGATATTTTCCCAGCTCAATCAGCTCAAAAAGCTCTGGATGAACTTGGACGCTTTCAATTCCTGCCAGATGATTGATAGTCATAAGTTCTGAGTTTTCATCATTGGCACTGAAGCGATTTTTATAGAGATGAAGCAGTTGGACCGCCTCATCTAAGAGTATTTCCGCTCGCTCATGACAGAGAGATATGCAAATCGAACTCCCCATCAAATGAAGTGAGCGAGAAGCAAAGTCCACATTATCACAACCTTTCTAAAATTAACCTCTCTAACCTTATTATATCAAAAAGATACCGGTTTCACAATCTTAAAATTGTTATATTTTCAGAAAATTAACTTTCGCACAAAGCTGTATTTTCGAAGCGATGAGACAGCGGTAGTATAGCTTTTTAGGCTGTATAAGAATTTTTGAAAATCTCGAGCAAATTTCTTGTAAACGCTCACAGGAGATGATATACTGGTCTAGTAAATTATAAATTAAGGTAGGACTATTCTTATGAGTAAAATCGTTGTAGTTGGTGCAAACCACGCAGGTACAGCGTGTATTAATACAATGTTGGACAATTATGGTGCAGAAAACGAAGTAGTTATTTTTGACCAAAACTCAAACATTTCATTCTTGGCATGCGGAATGGCCCTTTGGATTGGACAGCAAATCAGCAAGCCAGATGGACTTTTTTATGCAGATAAAGAAACTTTTGAAGCAAAAGGCGCAAAAGTTTATATGAATTCACCAGTTGAGTCAATTGATTATGATGCAAAAAAAGTTACAGCTATTGTAGACGGTAAAGAGCATGTAGAGTCATATGACAAATTGATTTTGGCAACAGGTTCTCAGCCAATTCTGCCTCCGATTAAAGGTGCTGAGATGGATCCTAACAGTCGTGAATTTAAGTCAACCTTGGAAAATTTGCAGTTTGTTAAATTGTATCAAAATGCTGCAGACGTTATCGAGAAATTGCAAGACAAGAGCAAACATATCGAACGTGTGGCAGTAGTAGGAGCTGGTTACATTGGGGTTGAGTTGGCAGAAGCCTTCAAACGCCTTGGTAAAGAAGTGATTCTGATTGACGTTGTGGATACTTGCTTGGCTGGTTATTATGACCACGACTTGTCTGAAATGATGCGTCAAAATCTTGAAGATAACGGTGTTCAATTAGCCTTTGGCCAAACTGTTCAAGCTATTGAAGGCGAAAGCAAGGTAGAACGCATTGTAACGGATAAAGCTAGCTATGATGTAGATATGGTTGTCTTGGCTGTTGGCTTCCGTCCAAACACTGGTCTTGGTGCTGGCAAGTTGGAAACATTCCGCAATGGTGCTTTCTTGGTAGACAAGAAGCAAGAAACTAGCATCAAAGATGTTTATGCAATCGGTGACTGTGCGACTGTCTACGATAACTCTATCAATGATACAAATTACATCGCTTTGGCTTCTAACGCCCTGCGCTCTGGTATCGTAGCAGCTCATAATGCTTGCGGTCATGAATTGGAGTCTAATGGTGTTCAAGGTTCTAACGGTATCGAAATCTTTGGTTTGAAGATGGTTTCAACTGGTCTGACAGAAGAAAAAGCTAAACGCTTTGGTTACAGTCCGGCTGTGGTTGAGTTTAAAGATACTCAAAAACCAACTTTTCTTGAAAAAGTTGAGCATCATGATGTTACAATCAAGATTGTCTATGATAAGGATACACGTGTAGTCCTTGGAGCTCAGATGGTTTCTAGAGAAGATATGTCTATGGGTATTCACATGTTCTCATTGGCCATTCAGGAAAAGGTTACAATTGATAAACTGGCCTTGCTGGATCTCTTCTTCCTGCCACACTTCAACAAACCATACAACTACATTACTCAAGCAGCTTTGAAAGCAAAATAAGAAAGTAATTAAGTCTGGGACAATTCCTAGACTTTTTTGTATAGAGCCTAAAAAATGAAAACTGAAAGAAGAAATTTATATTTCATCTGTTTATCAGGCCTGCTTTGTGCTAGAATAGTGGTAAAGTAACTATTTAGAGGAGATTGGGAATGACAAAAGAGGTTAGCTCACGTGAGGACGACATCAAGAGAGAATTTAATTTCGCAACTCATTCGATTATTTCCCAGGTTTTGCGTGGTGTTTTAGTTGGGATTTTTGCTGGACTGGTGGTGGGCGTTTTTCGCTTTCTGATTGAAAAAATCTTTCATTTAGTGCAGGATGTCTACCATTGGAGTCAGCAGTCTATGCTTTGGTTGCTGGCTTTGGTGTTCCTTTATGCTTTCATCGTCTTGCTCAACGCTCGCTGGGTAAAGTCGGAGAAAAATATCAAAGGATCAGGTATTCCGCAGGTCGAAGCAGAGCTGAAAGGCCTGATGTCGCTTTCTTGGTGGAGTGTTCTCTGGAAGAAGTTTGTATTGGGGATTTTAGCCATTTCTAGCGGTCTGATGTTGGGGCGAGAAGGGCCAAGTATTCAGCTGGGTGCTATGAGCGGCAAAGGCGTCTCTAAATTTCTGAATTTGAGTGCCGCCGAGGAGAGAGCACTCATTGCTAGCGGTGCGGCGGCAGGCTTAGCAGCAGCTTTTAATGCACCAATCGCAGGACTGCTATTCGTGGTAGAAGAAGTTTACCGCCATTTTTCACGCTTTTTCTGGGTTTCTACGCTAGCGGCCAGTCTAGTTGCGAACTTTGTCTCACTCTCCATGTTTGGACTGACGCCAGTGCTGGAGATGCCGGATAATATCCCGGTCATGAAGCTGGAGCAGTACTGGATCTACCTAGTCATGGGCTTGCTGCTGGGCTTGTCAGGCTATATTTATGAGAAAGTCATTTTGAATATTCAACAGGTTTACCAGTTTTTGGGGCGCTTGTTTCGAATTTCAGAAGCTTATTATCCTATTTTAGCCTTTGCTTTAATTCTTCCGATTGGTTATTTCCTGCCTCACTTGCTGGGTGGGGGCAATCAGTTGATTTTATCCTTGACCGCTAGTCATTATACTGTGGGAACCTTGCTCTTGTTTTTTGTTCTGCGTTTTGTTTGGAGCATGCTGAGTTACGGAAGCGGGCTGCCAGGTGGTATTTTCCTGCCTATCCTTGCTCTGGGTTCACTGCTTGGCAGAGCAATGGGGGCGGTCTGTCTGCAGCTAGGTTTGATTTCTCAGGAGCAATTTCCGATTTTCATTATTCTGGGTATGAGTGGCTACTTCGGTGCCATTTCTAAGGCTCCACTGACAGCCATGATTCTGGTCACAGAGATGGTCGGTGACATCCGTAATCTCATGCCGCTGGGACTGGTCACTCTGACTGCTTACATTATCATGGATCTGCTAAAAGGAGCGCCAGTCTATGAAGCCATGCTGGAAAAAATGTTACCAGACAGTATCGAGGACCAGGGAGATACAACTTTAATTGAAATCCCTGTTTCTGAAAAGATTGCTGGTCGGCAGGTGCATGAGCTAAACTTGCCTGATGGGGTCTTGATTACCATGAATGTCCACAAGGGAAAGACTCAAACGGTCAATGGTAGCACGCGCCTCTATCTGGGAGATACGATTTACTTGGTGCTGAAAAAGACGGAAATCGGAAAAATCAAAGAAGAGCTGCTTTAATGGTCTTAATATAGAGTTTTTGATTAAATTGTCAGACAATTTCTTGAAATATAAGAGAAAAACTGGTATAATTTACAGGAAATAATCTCTATCTAGGAGAGAAAACAAAGGAGTCACCATGAAAAAACTTGGCATCGTCCTATTTTCAACGGCAATTTTACTGACTGGCTGTGCAGCCAACAATTCTACAAACAAGACTGACTCAAGCAGTCAAGCGTCCAGCAGCCAAACGGCTGTCAATCAGAAAGAATTGGACAAGGCGACAGCGGATTACAAATCTTTTGTCCAAGGACAAATCGATCAGCTCCTGACAGATACGGAGAAGTTTCGTGATACTCTTAAAGAAGGCAAGCTTGATGAGGCTAAAAAGCAATATCCACTTATCCGGATGGCCTACGAGCGCTCGGAGCCGATTGCTGAGAGCTTTGGTGAATCAGATGTTAAAATTGACTTCCGCTTAGTCGACTATGTGGACGAAAACAAGACCGAAGAAGGCTGGTCTGGTTTCCACCGCATCGAAAAAATCATGTGGGAGCAAAATACGACCAAGGGCACTGAAAGCTATGCTGATCAGCTGGTCAACGATATCAAGGAGCTAAAAGCTAAAATCGCAACAGTTGAAGTGACTCCGGATATGATGTTGACAGGCGCTGTTGACTTGCTCAATGAAGTAGCAACCAGCAAGATTACAGGCGAGGAAGAGGTGTTCTCCCATACAGATCTCTATGATTTCCGTGCGAATATTGAAGGAGCAGAAAAGATTTTTGAGCTCTTTAAGCCATTGATTAAGGATAAGGACGAGAAACTCGTCAAGACCTTGGAACTTGAGTTTAAAAACGTCAACGGTCTCTTAGACAAGCACATGACTGACTCGGAAAACTACAAACTCTATACAGAATTGACAAAAGAAGACACCAAAGAGTTGGCGGAAGCTGTGACCAAACTGGGTGAGCCTCTTTCACAAATGGGAGTCATTCTAAACGGGGAGTAATCATATGACAAACGACGAAAAATGGTTTAATAAAAAGATGGATCGTCGTGAATTTCTTAAAAAAGCAGGGATTGGAGGCGCTGGTCTTGCACTGGGTGTCTCTGGTGCATCTGCTTTTTTCGCTAATCAGGCCAAGGAAGATAAGAAATTCGCTGACGGTGAGGAAGAAATCAGCTTTTACGGGGAGCATCAGGCGGGAATCACAACTCCAATGCAGAAGAATATCTACTTTGTTGTGTTGGATTTGCATACGACAGATAGGGAAGCCATTATCCAGCTCTTTAAGGACTGGACAGCCTATAGCGAGAAGTTGGTAAATGGAGAATTGGTCAAAAAAGATAATTCCAATGCTCTTTTGCCGCCAACGGATACTGGAGAAACTGTTGGTCTCAACCCTTATCGATTGACTTTGACCTTTGGGGTCTCAGCCTCTTTTCTGAAAAAAATGGGCTTGTCAGACAAACGACCGAAAGCTTTTCGTGATTTGCCGCCTTTTCCAAAGGAGCAGCTTAAAGAAAAATATACGGGTGGCGATATTGTCATTCAGGCCTGCGCGGATGATGAGCAGGTGGCCTTTCATGCAGTTCGCAATCTGGTCCGTAAGGGGAGAAATGCCATCACTATGAAGTGGAGTCAGTCAGGCTTTGCTGCTATCGGAGACCGGATATCAACGCCTCGTAATCTCTTTGGATTTAAGGACGGCACAGCCAATGTGACCAAGGAAAAAGACTTCGACAAGGTCATTTGGTGCGATAGCAAGGACTGGATGCAGGGCGGCTCTTACATGGCTGTCCGCCGGATCCAGATGTTCCTTGAGACCTGGGACCGGACCAATCTGCAGGAGCAGGAAAACACTTTTGGCCGCTATAAAGATAGCGGAGCGCCTTTTGGCAAGAAAGACGAGTTTGACGAGGTTGACTTGGACCTGCTGCCAGAGGATTCACACGTCCGTCTGGCCAAGGAGGTTGATAAGCCTATATATCGCCGGTCTTATTCGTACTCGGATGGGATTGATGAAACTACTGGTCAGTTCGACACAGGCTTACTCTTTCTTTCCTTCCAGAAAGATCCAGACAGCTTTGTCAAAGTTCTAACTAATCTAGGCGCTCAAGATAAGATGAATGAATACGTCACGCATATCGGTAGTGGTTTGTTTGCTTGCTTTGGTGGAGTGAAAAAAGGAGAATACCTTGGTCAAAAATTATTTGAATAAAAGCTTACTTGTCTTGGGGCTCTTGCTGATCTTTTTGGCTAAGCCGGTTTTAGCGGACGAGAGTTACAGCAGTTTATTTGTCAAAATCACTGATGCCAGCACTGCGGTCAAACAGAAAGACCAGGAAAAAGCCAAGCAGCTAGTCGGAGAAATCAAGACTGACTTTGAAAGGGTAGCTAATCACGACTCTGCAGCGGGACAAGAGGTAAGCAAGGCACTAGACTTATCGGGTCAGGTAACTGAGGAGAAGCTGACACAGATCTCTTCGGCCCTCTTGAAATTTGAGAAAGAGCAGAATCCGGTCGACTTAGAGGCTGAGAAAAAGAAACTTCTCAGTAAGCTAGAGCCCAAATTTGAAAACCTACAAAAGGCCATTAGCGCTAAGGATTTAGAAGCGACAAGAGAAGCATACAAAAAGATGAATAGCACCTGGACTACCAATGAAAGCGTGGTCCGAGACAACAGCACAGCCCATTACGGCAAGGTAGAAACAGCCATTTCATTTCTGCGCAGTGCCATTGAGACGGAGCCTACTGACTTTGACATGATTCAGTCTTCTTTTGATGATTTGAAAGCCGCCATTGATAATTTTGTCAAAGGTGAGAAAGTCCAAGAAGCTGCTGGCAATCTGACGCTGAAAGATGGAATTAAGCTCCTAGAGGAAGCCTTGAGTCTCTTTCAAAGCGGAGATGATAAAAAGGCTGCTGCCAAGATGAAAGAGTTCATCACCATTTGGCCAACGATTGAAGGAGATGTTAGCGTCAATAATCCTTCGCTTTATACCAAGGTTGAGAGTCAGACACCTGTTATTATGGTCAAGGGTGGCGAAGAGAAGTATCAAAAGCAGCTAGAATCCTTGATTAGTGAGCTGTCCCAGATTGACACGACAGCTTCCTATCATTTCTTTGATGCTATGCTGATTTTATTGCGTGAGGGTGTAGAAGCGCTCTTGATCGTCATGGCTTTGATAACGACTCTGAAAGCCTCTAAGATGAAAAAAGGGCTCAAATGGGTTTATGCCGGCGCAGCGAGTGGAGTTCTAGCCAGTGCTGTGATTGCAGCTTTATTGGAGTTTCTTTTCCCAGCAGTTGCTTCTGGATCCAATCGTGAGATTATCGAGGGTGCAGTGGGAATTTTCGCTGTCGCCATGATGATATTAGTTGGTATCTGGCTACACAGCAAGGCATCTATTGAGAAATGGAATGACTTCATGGAAAGCCAAATGAAGGCTGTAACAGCCACAGGCAGTTTTCTTTCCATGTTTGCTCTTAGCTTTCTGGCAGTTTTCCGTGAAGGGGCTGAGACTATCCTCTTTTATGCAGGAATTCTGCCGCGCATCACTATGACTGATTTCCTTTTGGGAATCGGCTTGGCTGTTCTGGTCTTGGTCTTGCTGGCCTTTATCATGAGCAAGGCGTCTGGTCTTCTTAAGCCACACAGCATTTTCTTCTGGCTGACCTGGCTCATCTATGCTCTGGCTTTTAAAATGCTGGGCGTCAGCATCCATGCCCTTCAGCTGACCAATATCCTACCGACTCACCTAATCAATGGCTTTGTGACAGTGGACTGGATGGGGATTTATCCAAGCCTAGAAGTGGTAGTTAGTCAGGCCCTCTTTATCCTGCTAGTCGTTTATGTTAGCTTTAAAAATCAGAAAAGCGAGCAGCAGCATGGATAAAAAAGAGCAGACTATTATTGAGCATTTGACAGAGTTCAGACGACGTTTTCTAGCGGTATTGGCTTGCTTCTTCATAGTTTTTCTGGCCAGCTTGCTTTTTTCGGCTGATATTTATCGATGGCTGACTAGTAATTTTGAGCAGAAGCTGCTGGTACTGGGGCCGGATGATATCCTTTGGATTTATATCAGTCTGGCTAGTCTGGTCGCTTTTTCCCTGACCTTGCCATTTTTGGTTTATCAGGTCTGGGAGTTTGTCCGACCAGCTTTGCGGGCCAATGAAGCTCGGGCTGTTTTCGCTTATATCCCGGCTACCTTTCTCTGTTTTGTTCTGGGGCTGGCTTTCGGCTTTTACTTTGTAACTCCGGCTATTTTGCAGGTCTTACTGTCGCTGGGGGAGGGTCTCTTTGAGACACGGTTAACAGCACAGAATTATCTTAGTTTCGTCTTTCATACCACTATTCCGATTGCTTGCCTTTTTGAGCTGCCAGTTCTTGTGTCCTTTCTGACTTCTATCGGTTTGCTCAATCCGAAATTTTTGGTAAAATATAGACGATACGCTTACTTCATTTTGCTGGTTTTAGCAGTTGTCCTGACACCCGCCGACTTTATCAGCGACTTGTCTATGACAGTGCCTTTGATTTTGCTCTATGAAGTCAGCACCTTGCTCAGTCGCATCATTTATCAAAGAAAATCAACGAGGAGAAATTAATGGGACTTTTAAAAGATATCGGAGTACCTGGGGTAATCATTATTATTCTGGGCGCCCTGCTTATTTTCGGACCAAAACGCCTGCCCGAACTGGGACAGTCTATCGGTAAAATGTTTTCAGAATTCAAAAAAGCAGTCAATCATGCTGGAGAAGAAGAAAAGACCGAGAATAAAAACGAAAAAGAGTAAAGGGAAAGCACGGATATCTGTGCTTTTTCTGCTAGAATCAAGATGGATTTTGGAAAGGAAGACGAATGAAAAAATTAGAAGAACGGATTCTCAGAGATGGACAAGTGTTAGGTGAAAATATCCTGAAAGTTGACTCTTTCCTGACTCATCAGGTTGATTTTTCATTGATGAAAGAGATTGGCCAGGTCTTTGCGGAGGCAGTAAAGGATGCAGGAATTACCAAGGTAGTGACCATTGAGGCTTCTGGTATTGCTCCGGCTGTTTACGTAGCAGAGGCACTGGGTCTACCAATGATTTTCGCTAAGAAGGCCAAAAACATCACAATGACAGAAGGGATTTTGACGGCTGAAGTTTATTCTTTTACCAAGCAAGTGACTTCGACCGTTTCGATTGCTGGGAAATTTCTCAACTCTGATGATAAAGTGCTGATTATTGACGATTTCTTGGCGAATGGTCAGGCAGCCAAGGGATTGATCACCATTATTGAGCAAGCAGGAGCCCAGGTTGAGGCAGTTGGCATTGTCATTGAAAAATCGTTTCAGGGTGGCCGTCAACTTTTGGAAACTGCTGGTTATCGTGTCCTTTCTTTGGCGCGAATCGCAGGATTTGATAAAGGGCAGATTGTCTTCACCGAGGCAGATATATAATTTCCTTTTCCTTTTGACTATCTGTCTGGCTTATAGTATAGTAAAGATAGTTGATATTCTAAAATCTAAGATCATTGATTTTACTTGGGTAGAAAAAGTTTTTGAGGGATTTCTATGCACCAAACTCATAATTTAAATCAGCGGATACGGCTCTTTATTTCTATTTTTTTGCCAATTTTGATCTACCAACTGGCCAATTTTTCTGCTTCATTTGTTGATACGACCATGACTGGTCAGTATGACACCTTGCATCTGGCTGGTGTTTCTATGGCAACTAGTCTTTGGATTCCATTTTTCGACCTGTTGATAGGGATTGTGTCTGCCTTGGTACCCATAATCGGGCACCATTTAGGGCAGGGGAAAAAAGAAAAGATTGCTTCTGATTTTTATCAGTTTATTTATCTTTCTTTGGGGCTATCGCTAATTTTATTTGCCTTGGTATTTGTGGGCGCTCCTCTAGTTTTGTCTCACCTTGGCCTAGAGCCTTTGGTAGAAGAAGTGGCAAAGAACTATCTTTGGTATCTAGCGCTCGGCATTATCCCTCTTTTGCTCTTTAGCACCATTCGTTCTCTGTTTGATGCTCTGGGGTTGACCAAGCTTTCCATGTATCTCATGCTCTTACTTTTACCTTTGAATGGCACTTTTAATTATGCCCTAATCTACGGAGCATTTGGTTTTCCAGAAATGGGCGGAGCTGGAGCCGGACTTGGGACTTCTTTGGCTTATTGGGTTTTGCTTCTCATATCCTTGTTAGTAGCAGTCAAACATCCAAAAGTCCGAACCTATGAGCTGTGGAAGATTCGACCGCTAGATAAAAAGGGCTTCATCGAAGGCATTCGACTTGGACTGCCTATCGGTGGAACTTTTTTTGCAGAAGTTGTGATCTTCTCGGTTGTTGGCTTGGTCATGGCTAAGTTTTCGTCACTAATCATTGCCAGCCATCAGGCGGCCATGAATTTTTCAAACTTAATGTATGCCTTTCCTATGAGTATTTCAACCTCAATGTCTATTATCGTTTCTTATGAAATTGGAGCCAATCGTCCTGACGATGTTAAGAAATTCTGTAAACTTGGGCGGTTGACGGCCTTGGGCATTGCTGGATTTACCTTTCTCTTTCTCTATATCTTCCGCGACCGAGTGGCTGCTCTCTATGGTTCGGATACCGAGTTTATCCGTATGACATCTGTTTTTCTGACCTACAGCCTCTTTTTCCAATTAGCAGATACTTTTGCGGCTCCTTTGCAGGGCATTCTTCGGGGCTACAAGGATACTCAGGTGCCATTTTACTTAGGTTTGATTGCTTATTGGGGAGTTTCGCTGCCTCTGGGGCTCTTCTTAGATTACTATACTAGTTTAGGCCCTTATGGATACTGGATTGGTCTCATTGCCAGCTTGGTGACGAGTGGCATTCTCTTTCAGTGGCGGCTTAATCGTTTGGCTAAAAATATTACAAATTAAAGAGTGTTGGTTTGTCCCTTTAGGATAAATTAGTGCTCTTTTTTTCACAATCTTTTGTTAAAATTAGATTAAAACATGAAAAACGCTTACATTTTTTCTAGTATATTGATTGTGAAAGGGAATCATGGACAATGAGCGCGAACACCTGCTAAATCTAGACAAGCTCCTGCGCCAGAGAATTGTAGGGCAAGACCAAGCTGTTCGAAAGGTTTCGGAGGCGATTTTGCGCTCGAGAGCAGGAATTCAAAATCCAAAGCGTCCTATTGGGTCCTTTCTCTTTCTGGGGCCGACTGGAGTCGGGAAAACTGCTCTGGCAAAATCCCTTGCTGAGCGGCTGTTTGGTAATGAGCTGGAAATGGTCCGGCTGGATATGTCTGAGTACATGGAAAAACATGCTGTAGCTCGTTTAGTTGGTCCGCCACCAGGTTACGTCGGATTTGAAGAGGGAGGACAGCTGACAGAAGCTGTTCGTAGGAGGCTTTATTCGATTGTCTTGCTGGATGAGATTGAAAAAGCCCATCCGGATGTATTCAACACACTGCTGCAAGTCTTGGACGAAGGACGCTTGACAGACTCTAAAGGCCGTACTATTGACTTTAAAAATACTATTTTGATTATGACAAGCAATATTGGCTCCCAGCAGATTTTGGAAAGTCTCAAAAGTGAACAGGGACTGACTTCTGAAACGCAGGATGAAGTTCTATCCTTGCTGCAACATAGCTTTAGACCAGAGTTTTTAAATCGGATTGACGAGACGGTTATTTTCAACCCTCTAAGGGCAGAAGATATTGTCAATATCGTAAAGATTTTGGTTCGGCAACTTCAGGAGAGACTGAAACAACAGAAGATTCAGCTTCATCTGAGCGAAAAAGTCTATGCTTTTTTAGCCCAGAAAGGCTACCAGCCAGAGTTTGGTGCTCGCCCTATTCAAAGAAGCATTATGCGCTATCTAGAAACACCTTTGGCTCGTTATTTGGTCGAAAATAAGGAAACAACTGAAATGACAGTTCATGTCAGTTTGAAAGATGGGCAACTGGATTTTAATTATTTGGTATAAGTTTCTTTCGGAAAGTAAGCGCTTACTATATATAGACAAAGAAAAATGAAGAAAGGAGGTTTATCTTTTTTAGAGCAGACTGTATTTTAAGATTTCGAGATGAGTCTTAGATATATGAATAAATAATGAGATACTTTTTTGTATCTATAGCCGACAGCAATCATTTTGATTGTTGGAGCACCCTTTGCATTTTATGAAAGGAGGCCTGTTTTGTCTGTTTATGATGTTTTGATTATCGGTGCTGGACCGGGTGGTTATGTAGCTGCTGAAGAAGCAGCTCGTTTGGGTAAGAAGGTGGCCGTAGTAGAAAAGAAGTCTATCGGCGGAACCTGCCTGAATGTAGGATGTATACCGTCTAAGGCCTATCTCCAGCATGGTCATTGGTTACTGACAATGGAGGAAGCCAGACGTTATGGGATTGAGAGCAAGCTTGAAAGGATTGATTTTGAGAAATTGGTAGACCGAAAGAACCAGGTTATTGCCAGTTTACAATCTGGAATTCATGCTAGCTTTAAGTCTTTAGGCATTGAGTATATAGAAGGTCAGGCCAAGTTTGTCAAAGACCGAACTTTCTCCGTCAATGGTAAAGAAATCAGTGGCAAAGATGTGATTTTGGCTACTGGCAGTTATCCTTTTGTGCCTCCTATCAAGGGATTGGGACAGGTTGACTATCTAACGACGGATACGTTTTTTGACTTGAGGGAGCTTCCTGAGAAGTTAGTCATTATCGGAGGTGGCGTTATCGCAATTGAGCTAGCTTTTGCTATGGCTCCTCTGGGTGTTGCTGTTACTGTTATCGAGGTTGCGCCAGAAATTCTTTTGACCGAAGAAGCTGAAGCGCGGCATGTGATTCAAAAGAAACTAAAAAAAATGGGGGTGATGATTTATCAGGGAGCGCAGATAAAGGAAGTAACTGCTAATTCTGTCTTACTTGAGAACGAACAAGTTGCTTTTGACCATCTTTTGGTCGCTACTGGCCGCAAACCAAATCTAGAGCTAGCACAGGATATGGGTTTAGCCTTGACAGATCGTAATTTTGTCAAGGTAGATCAATACTACGAAACATCCAAAGAGCATGTTTATGCTATTGGTGATCTCTTAGAATCTTATATGCTTGCCCACGTAGCTAGCGCAGAAGGAATAAAAGCTGTGAGAGCTATCTGCCGGAGAGCTGAAGAAGCAGTTGATCCGCTCGGTGTCCCCCGTTCGCTCTACACCAGTCCTGAAGTAGCTTCTTTTGGTCTCAGCAAGGATGAGGCTGAGCAGGCTGGATATGATGTTCAGGTTCAACAGCTGCCTTTCTCTTATAATGGGCGGGCAATTGCTATAGGTGAGACAGAGGGCTATGTCAAGCTAATCTCAGAAAAGAAATACCATCTTCTACTAGGTGCAGTCATCGTTGGTCCGAACGGTACAGATCTTCTGCAGAATTTGATTTTGCTGAGGCAGGCTGAAGCAACGCTGGATCAAGTTCTTGAAACAGTTTTTGCTCATCCTACCACATCAGAACTAATACAAGAGGTCGCTAAAAGACTCGTTCAGGACGATTAATGAGGAGGTAAAAATATGTCAAATTATAAAGATTTACCACAACAATTGAGCAAAACAAGAAACCAAAGTGCTGTATCAGAGCTAGTAGATTTAAAAGTCTATGATGCTACTGAAGTTGAAGTAGAGCAGGTTTCCAAAGAAAAAGCCAAGACCATGTATAAAACCATGTGGGATATCCGTAATTTTGAGGAAAATACTCGGCGTTTCTTTGCTGCAGGACAGATTCCTGGTTTTGTTCACCTTTATGCTGGAGAGGAAGCGATTGCTACTGGCGTCTGTGCCAATCTGACAGACAAGGACTATATTACCAGTACTCACCGGGGACACGGTCACTGTGTTGCTAAGGGCGGAGATTTAAAGGGAATGATGGCAGAAATTTTTGGCAAGGAGACTGGACTTGGAAAAGGAAAAGGCGGATCTATGCACATCGCCGATTTGGACAAGGGAATTCTCGGTGCCAATGGTATGGTTGGCGGAGGCTTTGGTCTAGCTACCGGTGCTGCTATGCGCAACAAGTACTTGAAAACCGATAGTGTGGCTGTCTGCTTCTTCGGTGACGGTGCGGCCAATGAAGGAAATTTCCACGAATGTCTCAATATGGCATCAATTTGGAAACTGCCAGTTATCTTTGTCAATGAAAACAACCTCTTTGCAGAATCGACACCGCAATGGTATTCTTCAGCGTCTGGCACCATTGCCGAGAGAGCGGCTGCTTATAATATGCCCGGCGTTCGGGTTAATGGTAAGGATTTATTCGCTGTCTACCAAGTAGCCAAGGAAGCTGTAGAGCGGGCTCGTAGAGGTGAAGGACCTACCTTAATTGAAGCTGTAACATATCGCGATCATGGTCACTTTGAAGGGGATGAGCAGAAGTATAAGGCTTTGGAAGGTGAAGAAAAAGACTGGGCTGATGTGGATGCTCTAGATGTCTTCCGTGACTACGCTATTGAGCATGGCCTCTTGACTGAAGAGGAACTTGATGCCATATTAGAGGAGTCTCGAAAGGATGTGGAAGAAGCTATTAAATTTGCTCAAGACAGTCCGATTCCTCGTTGCGAGTCTCTGCTAGAAGATGTATTTGCTGATTGATAGAAGGAGGTTGATCAAATGGCTAGACAACTGTTATTTATGAAAGCAATCAATGAGGCGCTGGATCAGGCAATGGCAAAAGATGACACCGTAATCCTTCTGGGAGAAGATATTGCTGGCGGTGTAACAGTCAAGCATTTGGAAGAAGAAAACGAAGATGCTTGGGGCGGTGTAATGGGTGTAACCAAGGGACTCATGCCAAAATACGGCCGAGAGCGGGTGATTGATACTCCGATTTCTGAGCACGGATACGTGTCAGCTTCTGTTGGAATGGCTCTGACTGGCTTACGACCAGTACCGGAGCTAATGTTCAATGACTTTATCGGTTTCTGCTTTGACGCCATTCTGGGGCAAGGCTCAAAAATGCGCTATATGTTTGGCGGTAAGGCCAAGGTTCCGATGACAATGCGGACCATGCATGGGGCAGGAGCTTCAGCTGCAGCTCAGCACTCGGGCTCATATTACGGTCTCTTTGGTTCCATTCCTGGTATTAAGGTAGTTGTTCCAGCAACTCCGTATGATGCTAAAGGGTTACTGCTGGCTTCCATTGAAGACGACAATATCGTGATTTATTCAGAAGATAAGACTCTCTATGGTATCAAGGGAGAGGTGCCAGAAGAATATTATACAGTTCCAATTGGAAAGGCTGCTGTCCGCCGTGAAGGAACAGACCTCACTATCGTTACTATCGGTAAAATGCTTTATGTTGCTTATGAGGTAGCGGATCGCTTGGAAAAAGATGGTATTTCGGTCGAAGTAATTGACCTGAGAACAGTAGCTCCTTGGGATGAGGAGACTGTCTTTGAATCAGTCAAGAAAACTGGACGACTGATTATCGTTGATGAATCCAACCCTCACAATAACACAGCGACGGATATTGCAGCTGTAGTGACTGATAAATGCTTTGATTATCTTGATGGTCCGGTAAAATGCGTCTGCGCGCCAAATGTGCCAGTGCCGTTTGCTGTGAATCTGGAACAGCTCTATATCCCTAATGCTGATAAGGTTCTGACTGTTGCTGCAGAATTGATTGACGATCTGAAGAGATAGAAGGGAGGCAAGTATGGCTACAGAAATTGTAATGCCTAAGCTAGGCTTAACAATGACCGAAGGTTTGATAAATAACTGGCTGGTCAAGGAAGGCGACACCGTAGCTGCTGGTCAGCCTGTCTTGGAAATCAGTTCTGAAAAATTGACCAGCGATGTAGAAGCACCAAGCGCAGGAGTGATTTTAAAAATTATCAGTCAGGCGGGCGATACTGTCCCGTGCAAGAAAGTAATTGCATGGATTGGTGAAGCAGGAGAATCTATTCTAGGTATGGAAGCAGGAGGAGCCTCTGCGAACCAGTCAGAAAGTGAGCAAGAGGCCGCTGATGCAGAACCTGAACTAGCAGAAAAAACTGCGACAGCAAGTTCCAACTCTGTCGGAAACAGTGAACATGGACGTATTTTCATCACGCCGCTGGCCCGCAAAATTGCTAAGGAAAAAGGATATGATATTTCCTTGATTTCAGGAACGGGAGGCAATGGCCGCATTACCCGACGAGATGTGGAAAATTATAAACCAGAGGCGCTTCCAAACCAAACACCTGAAAGTAGCTCAGCAGTCCTTCAGCATGCTGGTCAAGTTGACTATGGTGCAGGATTGACAGGTATGCGCAAGACTATTGCAGAGCGGATGATGAATAGTCTCCAGGCATCTGCTCAGGTGACCTTGCATCGTAAGGTGGATATCAGTCGGCTGATAGCCTTTAGACAGGATATGAAGGATAAGGTCGCTTCTCCACTAGAAAATGGCGAAATCAGCATCACAACTCTGCTTACAAAGGCTGTTGCCAAGGCGTTGAAAGATCACCCTCAGCTCAATGCTTGGTATTTTAATGGTCAATATCAGGAAGTAGAAGATATTCATATTGGTATCGCGACGGCACTTAGTGATGGTTTAGTGGTTCCGGTCATTCGTCACGTGGATAAGCTAACGCTGGCTGACTTGGGCTTAGCTATCAAAACGGAAGCCAATCAAGCTCGTAAAGGCACTTTAGATCCAGCTCTTTACTCAGGTTCAACCTTCAGTATTACCAATCTCGGGGGAGCAGGCATTGAATATTTCACTCCTATCCTAAATACACCAGAAGTAGCCATTTTAGGAGTTGGTGCCTTGCAAACGTCGCTGGCTCTTGATAGCCAAGGACAGGTCTACGAGCAGAAATTCCTGCCGCTCAGCTTGACTTTTGACCATCAAGTCGTAGATGGTCAGCCCGCAGCAGAGTTTCTAGCCAGTCTAGCGGACAAATTGGAGTCTCCTTACGACTTGGTTTTCTGATAGAAGAATGAATGGTGAATTTCATTCCTGAATGATAAAGAAAAAGGCCAGCAGGTTAAATCTCCATAACCTGCTGGCTTGTCTTTTTTATTTTTCCCGCATTTGACCTTGTGGGAAGTAGGTTCCTTCTGGCATGTCGTTAATGATGACATGGACAGCAGACTGAGGTGCGCCTGTATTTCTGACAACGGCTTCAGTTACTTCCTTGGCGAGAGCTTTTTTCTGCTCTAGAGTGCGTCCTTCAAACAAATCAATTCTAACAAATGGCATATTTTCTGCCTCCTTTATTTCGTTATTATTATTTTATCACAATTGAGGTTTTAAAGAGTAGTGAATTATGGTAAAATAATGTGAAGTAAAAATGGAGATAGTGAATTAGCAAAGATTTAAATTATGGCTCAGTTATACTACAAATATGGCACGATGAATTCGGGCAAGACCATTGAAATTTTGAAAGTGGCCCACAATTACGAAGAGCAAGGCAAAAGCGTAGTCATCATGACCTCAGCTGTTGATACTCGTGACGGTTTTGGGGTTGTTTCTAGTCGCATCGGTATGAAGCGGAATGTTATGGCTATTGAAGATCAGACGGATATTTTTGGCTATATTCAGCAGCTGCCTGAGAAGCCTTATTGCGTTTTGATTGATGAGGCTCAGTTCTTGAAACGCCATCATGTCTATGATTTGGCTAGAGTGGTGGATGAGCTGGATGTTCCGGTTATGGCTTTTGGTCTTAAAAACGACTTTCGCAATGAACTTTTTGAAGGCTCCAAGCACCTCTTGCTCTTGGCTGACAAGATTGAGGAAATTAAAACTATTTGCCAATATTGCTCTCGTAAGGCTACCATGGTTTTACGGACTGATAACGGAAAGCCAGTTTATGATGGTGAGCAGATCAAAATTGGCGGCCACGAGACCTATATCTCAGTATGCCGTAAGCATTATTTTAACCCCGACATTAAGTAATCCGACGATAGAAACAAAGGAGATGATGAAAAATCTATGAACATCTATGAACAGTTACAAGCAGTTGAAGATCGCTATGAAGAACTTGGTGAACTCCTAAGCGACCCTGATGTAGTCAGCGATACCAAGCGTTTTATGGAGCTTTCTAAGGAAGAAGCCAGCACCCGCGATACAGTGACAGCTTACCGTGAGTATAAAAAAGTCCTGCAAAACATCACAGACGCTGAAGAAATGATAAAAGACGCCTCTGGTGATGCTGACTTGGAAGAAATGGCTAAGCAAGAGCTTAAAGATGCCAAGGCTGAAAAAGAGGAATACGAAGAAAAACTAAAAATTCTCCTTTTACCAAAAGATCCAAATGATGATAAGAATATTATCCTTGAAATCCGCGGGGCTGCAGGAGGAGACGAAGCACAGTTGTTCGCAGGAGACCTCTTGCAGATGTATCAAAAATACGCTGAAAGCCAAGGCTGGCGCTTCGAAGTCATGGAGGCCTCTTATAATGGTGTAGGCGGGATCAAGGAAGTGGTCGCTATGGTCTCAGGTCAGTCGGTCTACTCAAAGCTTAAGTATGAATCTGGCGCTCATCGTGTACAGCGGGTTCCTGTGACTGAAAGCCAAGGTCGCGTTCACACCTCGACGGCAACTGTCTTGGTTATGCCAGAAATCGAAGAAGTAGAATACGACATTGATCCTAAAGATCTGCGGGTGGATATCTACCATGCTTCAGGTGCTGGCGGACAGAACGTCAATAAGGTTGCGACTGCGGTTCGTATCGTCCATCTACCAACTAATATCAAGGTTGAAATGCAGGAAGAGCGGACCCAGCAGAAGAACCGGGATAAGGCTATGAAAATCATCCGAGCCCGCGTAGCAGACCACTTTGCTCAAATCGCTCAAGATGAGCAGGATGCAGAGCGCAAGTCCACAATTGGTACAGGCGATCGCTCGGAGCGGATTCGCACCTATAATTTCCCGCAAAACCGGGTGACAGACCACCGTATCGGACTGACCTTGCAAAAACTGGACACGATTTTAGCTGGTAAATTGGATGAAGTCGTTGATGCTCTGGTTCTCTATGACCAAACGCAAAAACTAGAAGAGCTGAATAAATAATGACATTGGCTCAATATTTGGCGGAGCTAGGGCAGGAGTTAGTAGCAGCGGGAGAAGAAGCAGAAAGCCTGTCTTTCGTTTATCGAGCTCTCAATAAGCTCTCCTTTACCGACTTTGTTCTCAAACTTCAGACAGAAGTCAGTCTGGAAGACCGTGAACAGCTAAAAGCAATTCAAGAGCAGCTGCTTGCTCACAAGCCAGCCCAGTATATCATTGGCAGCAGTGACTTTCACGGCCTGACTCTCAAGGTGGACGAGCGGGTGTTGATTCCAAGGCCTGAGACAGAGGAGCTAGTGGAGCTGATTTTGTCAGAAAATCGCGAAAGCTCTCTGTCTATCTTGGATATCGGAACGGGTAGCGGAGCCATTGCTCTGACACTGGCAAACAGCCGTCCAGACTGGCAAATTACTGCTTCTGATCTCTCTGGCGATGCTCTTTCCTTGGCAACAGAAAATGCTCAGTCATGCGGACTCAGCCTCACTTTTATCCAATCCGATTGCTTTGAAGCAATCAGTGGGAACTTTGACATTATCGTCTCCAACCCGCCCTATATTTCAGAAGCAGATAAAGACGAAGTCGGACTTAACGTTTTGACCTCAGAGCCTCACATGGCCCTCTTTGCGGAGGAAGATGGCTATGCCGTCTATCGGAAAATAGCCGAGCAGGCAGGAGACCATCTGACAAAAAAAGGAAAAATCTATCTGGAAATTGGTTACAAGCAAGGAGACGGTGTCAGGGAGTTATTGAAAAAATCTTTTCCCCAAAAACGAATCCGAGTCCTGAAAGATCGATTTGGCAAGGATAGAATGGTGGCGGTTGACAATGGATAAGATAGAAAAGACTCTGGCAGCAGGCGGAGCAGTTGTCCTGCCGACAGAAACTGTTTATGGCCTCTTTGCTCAGGCTTTGAATCAAGAGGCGGTTGAACGAGTCTACGAATTAAAACGAAGACCTCGTGACAAGGCTCTTAATCTCAATGTGGCTAGCTTGGAAGAGATTTATGCTTTTTCTAAGAACCCGCCCAGTTATCTGGATCAACTCTACCAAGCCTTTTTGCCTGGGCCTTTGACTATTATCCTCCAAGCCAATGACCAGGTGCCTGTTTGGATAAACTCAGGTATGGAAACCGTGGGTTTTCGGATTCCTAAGCATCCAGTTACCCTGGACTTGATTCGTAAGTATGGTCCCTTGATTGGTCCATCCGCCAATCTTTCTGGAAAAGCCAGTGGAACTTCTTTCCAGCAGATTATGATGGATTTTCAAGAGCAAGTCTCGGGAGTAGAAGATGATCCTGCTCTGACAGGTCAGGATTCAACTATTCTGGACTTGTCTGGAGAAAAAGCTCGTATTCTACGCCAGGGAGCGATTACTCGCGAGGATATTCTCGCTCAAGTAAATGATATAAAATTTTAACTTTTAGGACCTTAGGTTCTATTTTCGCAAAAGAAGGGAGACACCTTATGATTTTTGACCAAGAAGACTATAAAGCATTTGACCCAGAGATTTGGGAAGCAGTTGCTAAAGAAGAAGAACGTCAGCAACATAACATTGAGCTGATTGCTTCAGAAAACGTCGTTTCAAAAGCTGTCATGGCTGCTCAAGGTTCTATTTTGACAAATAAGTACGCTGAGGGCTACCCAGGCCGCCGTTACTATGGTGGGACAGATGTAGTGGATGTGATTGAGAGTCTAGCGATTGAGCGTGCCAAGGAAATTTTTGGTGCTAAGTTTGCCAATGTGCAACCTCACTCAGGCAGTCAGGCTAATTGCGCAGCTTATATGGCTTTGATTGAGCCAGGTGATACAGTTATGGGGATGGATTTGTCTGCGGGCGGCCACTTGACTCATGGTGCATCAGTTAGCTTCTCTGGCCAAACCTACAATTTTGTATCCTATAGTGTTGACCCAGAAACAGAATTACTGGACTTTGATGCTATCCTCAAGCAAGCCAAAGAAGTACAGCCTAAGCTGATTGTGGCTGGGGCTTCAGCCTACTCTCATATCATTGATTTTTCAAAATTCCGTGAAATCGCTGATGCAGTAGGTGCCAAGCTTATGGTAGATATGGCTCACATCGCTGGATTGGTCGCGGCAGGTCTCCATCCAAGCCCAGTGCCTTATGCAGATATCACAACAACAACGACCCACAAGACCTTACGCGGCCCTCGCGGTGGCTTGATTTTGACAAATGATGAAGAATTAGCTAAGAAAATCAACTCAGCTATCTTCCCAGGCATTCAAGGCGGACCATTGGAGCATGTCATTGCAGCCAAAGCAGTTGCATTTAAAGAAGTGCTGGATCCAGCATTCAAAGTTTATGCTCAGCAGATTTTGGACAATGCCCAAGCTATGGCTCAAGTCTTCCGTCAGCATGATAAGTTCCGTGTGATTTCTGACGGTACTGAAAATCATCTCTTCTTGGTTGATGTCACTAAGGTTGTAGAAAATGGGAAAGTAGCGCAAAATCTCTTGGATGAGGTTAATATCACGCTTAATAAAAACTCCATCCCTTACGAGACTTTGTCACCATTTAAGACTAGCGGAATTCGTATCGGTACAGCAGCTATTGCAGCTCGAGGCTTTGGTGTAACAGAAAGCATCAAGGTAGCAGAGCTCATTATCAAGGCTCTGGAAAACGCTGAAAACGAAGCAGTGCTGAATCAAGTGCGGGCGGAAGTTCGCGAACTAACGGACGCTTTTCCACTCTATGAGGGCTTGAACTAAGATGGATATTTACGTAAAAAAAGCAATTATTCATCAATTCAGCCCAGCTGATACCGAACTGCTGCTGGCGGATAAGTTTCTCAACATTACTCCTAAGATTGAAGAATACCTGCGCAAGAAGATTGAGAGGGTCTACTCTGACGATGCCAAAACAGGTGTTTTCGATCCCGAAAACGTCTTTTTAGCCCAGCTTTCAGACGACCTACTGGAAACATCAGTGACAGTGGCCAAGCTTTGGCAGGAGGAGTTTTCTGTCAGTGAAAACCAGAAAACCAACGATCTGATTTTTGTCCAGTTTGACAAAGAAGGCGTAGAGCACTTCGCTTTTCTGCGGATTGCTCTGCGGGAAACCCTTACCCACTTGGGTGGCGAGGTGGACAATCCTATCAAGCTGACGCAGAACAATCTGCCTGGCTTTGGTACAGGTGCGGACGAGGCTTTAGTCATCAATCTCAAATCTCGCAAGTACCATCTGATTGAAAAGCGCATCAAGTACAACGGTGCCTTTCTCAATTATATGTCAGATAATCTCTTGCAGGTCAGTCCGACAATCTCAGCTAAGAAATCAATCAAAGCGCTTGAGAAGACAGCTCAAAAAGTTGCCGAAAGCTTTAATAAAGACGATTTCCAGTTCCAGTCCAAGGTCAAATCCAGTATTTTCAAAAATCTGGAAGAAAATGACGAACTGTCTCCTGAGAAGTTAGCTGATGATCTTTTTGACAGCAATCTGACTGCCCGACTTACCTTTATTGACCAAGTCAAGGAAGCTATTCCTGAGCCAGTCAAGTTTGATGAGATTGACAGCAGCCGCCAGAAGAAGAAGTTCGAAAATCAGAAACTCTCCCTTTCAAATGGAATTGAGCTCATCGTTCCCAATAATATCTATCAGGACGCAGAGTCTGTAGAATTTATCCAGAACGACAACGGAACCTATTCTATTTTGATTAAAAACATCGAGGATATCCAAAATAAATAATGTTTAAATTTCTAAGAAGACTGATTTTAGTCCTTTTCGTGCTCTTTGCCGGCTACAAGATTTATCAGGTTCATCATGATGTCAAGCAGGTCATGAAGTATCAGAGCTTAGTCAGAGAAGTGCTGGACGAGCAGGATACAGCGGCCAATGAAGAATTGGTACTGGCCATGATTTATACAGAGACCAAGGGAAAAGACACTGATGTCATGCAGTCCAGTGAAAGCGCGACTGGTCAGACCAATGCCATCACGGACAACAAAGAAAGTATTCGCCAGGGCGTCCAGACCCTGTCTGATAACCTAGAGTTAGCCAGCGAGAAAAAGGTAGATGTTTGGACAGCAGTACAAGCCTATAATTTTGGTCAAGCCTATATCGACTACGTCGCTAAAAACGGTGGTGAAAATACGCTAGAGCTGGCCAAGAAATATTCAAAAGATATAGTGGCGCCAAGCTTAGGGAATGTAACTGGCAAGACCTACGGCTACTATAACCTTATTTCTATTTTCCACGGCCCAGAGCTCTATATCAACGGCGGTAATTATTATTATTCCCGTCAGGTCAAGATGAACATGCACATCATGCGACTCTTAAAATGGTTTTAGAAAGAAGTTTTCAAGCTTCTTTCTTTTTTGATGGTGAAGTAATAATCCGGATATTTGTAACCACGATGGATACATGATATAATTTTGTACATCTATCATTAAAAGGAATGAAAAATGAACAAAAAATTTGGTTTTAAGCTCCTTATTCTGGTTTTAGTGACAATTGCCGGTCTAACTGCTTTTTATAACCATAAAGAAGCCACTAGCCTCAATACAAGACAATATGTTCAGTCAACAACGCCGACCTTGTTTTTCCACGGTTTTGGATCCAGCTCTAATGCTGAAAATCATATGACAGAGGCAGCCAAAAAGGCTGGAGTCACTCAGACAATTATCACAGCAAATGTCAGTAAAAACGGTCAAGTAAGCTTATTAGGAGAGATACCGAAAGGTGCTATCAATCCTATTATCAAGGTAAACTATGAAGATAACCGCAATGCCGACTACGCTCAAGATGGTAGGTATGCAGCAGCTGTGATTCGCAAGCTACAAGAAACTTATGGCTTTGATAAGATGAATCTGGTAGGCCATTCTATGGGAAATATGTCCATCCTCTTTTATATGCTGGAGAACGGTCAGGATGAAAATCTTCCTCAGTTGCAAAAGCAGGTCAATATTGCCAACCATGTTAATGGTCTGGAAGGAAGGGACTTGCCTGAAGATTTGAGAATCCTAGACGACCAAACTGGCCAGCCTAGTGCTATGAGCCAGACTTATCAAAAACTACTGGGATTACGAGAAGTTTACCCGCAAGAACAAGTAGATGTCCTTAATATCTACGGCGATTTCAAAAATGAATCCGACGGTTCTGTACTCAATATTTCTTCTCGCAGCCTTAAATATCTCCTAGTTGAAAATGCTAAATCTTACCAGGAGAAGAAAATCACAGGCCAGTTGGCTCAGCACAGTCAATTGCATGAGAATCCAGAAGTAGACGAATTGCTGATTGACTTCCTTTGGAAAAAGTAGAAAAGAGCAGTTACTGGCAAGCAAAATCAGTGACTGTTTTTTCTTTGAACTTCTTTGAGAAATGTTGTAAAATGTATCTATTATCTCAAGCCCTCAATGGATGAGATAATAATAACTCCATCATTGCAGCAACTCAACTGAAGCACTCTGAAAACCAAATGGAGCAGAACTCACACGCTCAAGAAACAGAAATTCGAGGCAATCAGATGGAAAGTTTGCTACGAAAAAAGCTATAGAATTTGGGAAACTATAGCGGGAGGAAAAGAGGAAAAAATATGAAATTCAAAAAAACTTTAATGACAGCAGGAGCCTTGCTGGCTACTCTGTTTACTGTATCGACCGCAGCTGCCGATTCAAATGTTCAGAAAGTCATTGATGAGACTTACGTGCAGCCTGAGTATGTGCTGGGTTATTCCTTAGATGAAAGCCAAAAACAGCAGACCTTGCAGATGTTGGGCTACAATTCATCCAGCGACAGCAAGCCACTTAAGACCATGACCCCAGAAGTCTACTCTAAAATCATGAATGTTGCTAACGACCCTAGCCTGCAGCTTTATTCTTCTGTAAAAATCCAGAAGTTGGGCAGCAATAAGCCGTTAGAGGTGAAAATTGTCACTCCGCAAAACATCACTAAGGTTACAGAAGATATGTATCGCAATGCAGCTGTTACTCTGGGTGTTCAGCACGCGCAGATTACTGTTGCGGCACCAATTCCTGTAACAGGTGAGAGCGCCTTGGCAGGGATTTACTACTCTCTAGAAGATAACGGTGCGACCATTCCTCAGGAAAATAAAAACCTAGCGCAGGAAGAACTGGCCACCCTTTCTGGTATCAATGCTGAAAACACAGGTAAGGAAGGCTATGACGCAGACAAGCTCAACGTAGCTCTGGCTGATATCAAAGCGGCTGTCGCCAATGCTAAGAAGAACAACAGCAATCTGACAGCAGATGATGTCCGTAAGATTGTTGAAGAAACCTTGAAAAACTACGGTCTGACTCAGTCAGTGACCAGTGACCAAATCAACCTTATCGTGAATTTCGCTGTCAATCTTTCAAACAGTGGAGTCATTACGGATTCTGACTTTACGAAGACCCTTAGCGACTTGAAAGACAGCATCGTTTCAAAGGCAGGGGATACTTTTAACAATATTAACCTCAACTTTGATGCAAACGGACTCCTTCAAGAAGGCGGTAATTTCTTTTCTAATATCTGGAATGCCATTGTCAACTTCTTTAAAGGATTGTTCGGCGGTTAATTTCAAGACTATATAAAACAAGGCTAGGACTAAAATGTCCTAGCCTTGTTTGTTTTTTATACGTTAAATCCTCCATCAGAAGTCTTCCGGTGGAGGATTTTTAAAATATGATTTACTTGTTACTCCCACTCTACAGTTGCAGGTGGTTTGCTGGTGATATCGTAGACGATGCGATTGACATGGTCTACTTCATTAACAATACGAACAGAGATCTTTTGCAGAATATCCCAAGGAATCTTGGCAAAGTCAGCTGTCATACCATCGATAGAAGTGATAGCGCGAATCGCAATTGTGTAGTCGTAAGTCCGGCCGTCACCCATGACACCAACAGATCGGACGCCAGTATTAACAGTAAAGTACTGCCAGATGTCGCGGTCAAGACCAGCTTTGGCGATTTCTTCGCGGAGAATAGCGTCAGATTCGCGGACAGTTTCCAATTTTTCCTCAGTGATTTCTCCCATGACACGAATAGCAAGCCCTGGGCCTGGGAATGGCTGGCGCCAAACAATTTCATCAGGCATACCAAGCTCTGTACCCAAAGCACGCACTTCGTCCTTATAAAGTGTGTTCAACGGCTCAATCAGCTCAAACTGCATGTCCTCCGGAAGACCACCAACGTTATGGTGAGATTTAATAGTCTGAGCAGTGTCGGTACCGGATTCGATGACATCGGTATAAAGTGTGCCCTGAGCTAAGAATTTTACATCTTTTAGTTTGCTGGCTTCGTCGTCAAAGACATAGACAAACTCGTTTCCAATGATTTTACGTTTTTGCTCTGGATCTGAGACACCAGCTAGTTTATCAAGGAAACGTTTAGCAGCATCTGCCTTAATGATATTCAAACCAAATTTGCCACCCAGCATATCCATGACCTGATCTGCTTCGCCTTTACGCAAAAGACCATGATCCACAAAGATACAGATTAGTTGATCGCCGATTGCTTTCTGCAAGAGAACACCGACAACAGAAGAGTCTACACCGCCAGAAAGTCCCAACAGCACCTTCTTGTCACCAACGGTTTGGCAGATTTTTTGAATTTCCATGTCAATGAAGTTATCCATAGACCAGTCGCCTTTGGCTCCACAAATATTAAGAGCAAAGTTGCGCAGGATATCATAGCCAAATTCTGAATGACGAACCTCAGGGTGGAACTGAATGCCGTAGATTTTCTTAGCTGGATTTTCAATAGCCGCAAAAGGACAGTCAGCAGAAGTACCAGTACGAACAAAGTCAGCAGGAATCTCTGTTACCGCATCTCCGTGGCTCATAAGAACTAGCTGGCTTTCAGGTGTTCCGTTGAAAAGACTGGAGTTAGAGGTATGTGACAGAGTCGACTGACCATATTCACGATTTCCAGCATGACCAGCAGGGACAACCTTGCCCCCCAGCTTGTGAGTCAAAAGCTGCATACCATAGCAGATTCCCAAAATCGGGATTCCCAACTCGAAAATTTCCGGATCAATATCAAAAGAGCCGTCTTCATATACAGAATTCGGACCACCGGAAAGGATAATCCCGACAGGCTGGATAGCACGGACCTCGTCTGCAGTAATCTTGTGGCTCTTGAGCTCAGAAAAAACACCGATTTCACGAATGCGGCGTGAAATCAGCTGGTTGTACTGGCTGCCGTAATCAAGCACGATGATCTTTTCGACATCTTGCAATTCAGTTCTAGTTGTCATCTGTTCCCTTTCTTAAAAGAAGTAATCTTTTCCCCTCATTTTATCACAAAAAAGGAATTTTTCCAAGGTAATAAGGAGCAAGAGTGATGAAAAAACGAGTATGAGTCTTTATTTGGCTAAACAGCTAGAATCGTGAGAAAAGCAAGCATTTGAGAGTTAATACTTATCATTTAGTTTGACATTTGAAGTATTTGGTACTAAAATAAAGGAAGGTACCAAATAAGAAAGAAGAGCCGATATGTTACCCGCATATATCAAAATTCATGATCAGATTAAGAAAGACATCGACGATGCCGTTTGGGAGATTGGAGAGCGCCTGCCCAGTGAGCGAGATCTAGCCGAAACCTTTAAGGTCAGCCGTATGACCCTGCGTCAGGCCATTACGCTCTTGGTTGATGAGGGGGTGCTAGAGCGTCGGGTCGGCAGTGGTACCTTCGTAGCCAGCACACGTGTTCAGGAGAAAATGCGCGGCACCACCAGCTTCACGGAAATCATGAAGGCGCAAGGCAAAACGCCATCCAGCCAGCTTATTTCTTATCGACGTACCCTGCCCAGCGAGCAGGAAGTGGAGAAGCTAGGCATCCATAAGACAGAAAATGTCATTCGGATGGAGCGAGTTCGCTACGCTGACGATTTGCCGATGGTCTACGAGGTGGCTTCAATTCCAGAGAAGTTCATTAAGAATTTCAAAAAAGAAGAGGTGACCAGTCATTTCTTCCAGACCTTGCAGGAACATGGCTATAAGATTGGCAAGTCCCAGCAGACGATTTATGCTCGGCTGGCTAAGGAAAAAATCGCCAATTACCTTGATATTCCCCGCGGCCATGCTATATTAGGACTGACTCAGATTTCTTACTTTGATGACGGAACAGCTTTTGAATACGTAAAAAGTCAGTATGTCGGCGATCGTTTTGAATTTTATTTGGAGAACAATTAATTATTGCAAAACTCTTGGTTATCACTAAGAGTTTTTAACTTGTCTTTTACACAGAAGAAAAAGCTGATTGAAGTTTTGAAATCTCATATTTCGAGTGTTTATTTCCCTTGTCAGACTAGAGTTTATCATGCTTTTCTGGTATAATGTTTCTTATGGAAATTGAAAAAACAAACCGAATGAATGCTCTCTTTGAGTTTTATGCGGCGCTTTTGACTGACAAGCAGATGAACTATATTGAGCTCTATTATGCGGACGACTACAGTCTGGCTGAGATTGCTGAGGAGTTTGGTGTTAGCCGTCAGGCTGTTTATGATAATATTAAGCGGACGGAGAAGATTCTGGAGGACTATGAGAAAAAGTTGCACATGTACTCGGACTACATTGTTAGAAGCCAGATATTTGACCAGATTACAGAGAAATACCCTGACGACAGCTATCTGCAGGAGCAGATCGGGATTCTGTCTGGTATTGACAACCGAGAGTGACCATGGCTAAACAAGTTATCTACAAGGGAATGTCTTGCTGGTTGTTAGAGTTGGAAGAACCTTTTCCTGCCAGGGTACAAATCATCTCCCCTGATGATCTTTCTAAGGCAATACAAAAAGGCTTCAGTTGCTGGGGCTACCCAAATGAGATTATGAAAGAAGTCTCTGCTGAGGAATACGCTTGTTTAACACGTTTTGGAAAATTTCCACTGAATTGATTGAAATAGAAACTAGGAGAATAAAAAATGGCATTTGAAAGTTTAACGGAACGTTTGCAGAACGTCTTTAAAAATCTGCGCAGAAAAGGGAAAATCTCAGAGAGCGATGTCCAGGAAGCAACCAAAGAGATTCGTCTGGCCCTTTTAGAAGCCGATGTTGCTCTGCCGGTTGTCAAAGACTTTATCAAGAAAGTCCGTGAGCGCGCTGTCGGTCATGAGGTTATCGACACCCTCAATCCAGCGCAACAAATCATCAAGATCGTTGACGAAGAACTGACAACTATCCTGGGCTCTAATACTGCTGAGATTATCAAGTCACCAAAGATTCCGACTATTATCATGATGGTTGGTCTGCAAGGGGCTGGTAAGACTACCTTTGCTGGTAAGCTTGCTAATAAGCTCAAGAAAGAAGAAAATGCTCGTCCGCTCATGATTGCGGCGGATATTTACCGTCCAGCGGCAATTGATCAGCTGAAAACACTTGGACAGCAAATTGATGTACCTGTCTTTGCTTTAGGCACTGATGTTCCGGCTGTTGAGATTGTCCGTCAAGGTTTGGAGCAGGCAAAAGCTAACCACAATGACTATGTCCTGATTGATACAGCTGGGCGTCTTCAAATTGACGAAAAGCTCATGCAGGAGCTGTCTGATGTCAAAGCGCTGGCTAATCCCAATGAAATCCTCTTGGTTGTCGATGCCATGATTGGTCAGGAAGCGGCTAATGTCGCTCGAGAATTTAACAGCCAACTGGAAGTGACTGGTGTTATCCTGACTAAGATTGATGGTGATACCCGTGGCGGTGCAGCCTTGTCTGTCCGTCAGATTACTGGTAAGCCCATTAAATTTACTGGTACTGGTGAAAAGATTACTGATATCGAAACCTTCCACCCAGACCGCATGTCCAGCCGGATTTTGGGCATGGGGGACATGCTGACTCTGATCGAAAAAGCCTCTCAGGAATACGATGAGAAAAAATCGCTTGAAATGGCTGAAAAGATGCGGGAAAACACCTTTGATTTCAATGATTTTATTGATCAGTTGGATCAGGTACAAGGCATGGGGCCTATGGAGGATTTGCTCAAGCTGATTCCAGGTATGGCCAATAATCCTGCTCTTAAGAATATCAAAGTGGATGAGAAAGAAATTGCCCGCAAGCGCGCTATCGTATCCTCTATGACACCGGCTGAGCGTGAAAATCCTGACTTGCTGAGTCCTAGCCGTCGCCGTCGGATTGCCAATGGTTCAGGTAACAGTTTCGTCGATGTCAATAAATTTATCAAAGACTTCAATCAAGCTAAGCAGATGATGCAGGGCGTTCTGTCAGGCGATATGAGCAAGATGATGAAGCAAATGGGTTTCAATCCAAACAATATGCCTAAGAACATGCCTGGTGGCGGAGGAATGCCCGACATGTCAGCTCTTGAAGGTATGATGGGCCAAGGCGGTATGCCAGATATGTCAGGCTTAGGTGGAGCCGGCATGCCGGATATGAGCCAAATGTTTGGCGGCGGCCTCAAGGGCAAGGCCGGAGAGTTCCTGATGCGACGCAGCATGAACAAAATGGCCAAGCAAATGAAGAAAAACAAGAAGAAGCGGAAGTAATAACAAAAAAACAAGTCGCATAACTAAGTTTTATGTGGCTTGTTTTTGGAAATATCAGATACGGAGACTAGAATGAAGCCTTTTTTGACTCAATTGATTCATCGACTTGCTAAAACCTTTCAAAAATTATTGAATAAGCTGCCTTCCCACCCTATTTCTCATCTACCTGCCAGCAAGGTCAAAATGAGTCCTATTATCATGATTCCTGGTAGTTCTGCCACGGAAAATCGCTTTAATCGAATGGTTAAAATGCTAAACCGCAATCAGCATCCACATCATAGTCTAGTCCGTATTAAAGTCTGGAATGACGGACACCTGACTTACCGAGGGCATTTGAAGCGCAAGGACAGAAATCCCATTTTTGTGGTTGGCTTTCAAAATAATCGCGATGGTTATGAAAATATCAATCAGCAGGCGGCAATGTTTGACGCTGCCTTGACTGTTTTGCGAGAGAAGTACTCTTTTAACAGCTTTAAGGCGCTGGGGCATTCTAACGGTGGTCTAATTTATACAGTATTCCTGCAGCAATATCTGGCAAACCATTCTGGGTTAGAGATGAAAAAGCTCCTGACTATTGGCAGCCCTTATAATCTAAACAAGAAAAATCTCAATCAACGAGTCCCGATGCTAGATGACTTTGTAGCCAATCAGGAAAAACTGCCTAAGAAGCTGCAGCATTTATCAATTTTGGGAATCTTTTTCCGAGATGGTGACGGAGTTGTCCATAAAAGCAGTGTAGAGGCCGGGAGCTTGATTTACGAAGGAAAGATTGCTTCACATAGAGAGGTAGTCATCGTAGGCAAGAATGCACATCATTCCTCCCTGCCGCAAAATGAGCAAGTAGTTGATTTGATTAAAGAGTTTTTATTCTAGTAATAATCTTACATAATTTAATTTTAGTAAAAATTAGAAAGACAATAAAACAATGAAAATGGTAGAGATTCTTCATAGGTATTATGGCGACTTAGATCTGATAAATGAAAAATGGAATGAAGACTATGAAAGCATTTTAATTAAGCCAAAGGATAATCAAGAATATAAAAGATGCCGTTTGGCAAAGAAAACACCCAAAAAAGAAGGATACTTTACAGTCTTTTGGAAAAAAGACCAAGACAACAAGAATATTCCTTATACTGATAGAGACTTGGGTGATGAACTGGTTATTGTCGTTATCGACGACTGTCATTGCGGTTTATTTATAATTCCCAAAGAGGTGGCTATTAGTAAAAAAATTCTTTCTACAAAGGATTGTAAAGGAAAGATGGCTATGCGGTTTTATCCGTCCTGGTGCACAAATTTAAATAAAACAGCTCAAGCAACACAAAAATTGCAACTGGATTATTTTCAAAAAATCGAATTAGAAGAATAAGTTTTAGGTAAAAAAAGACAGAGTTTAGTTTCTCAATTCTGTCTTGTTTTTATTATCTGTTATCTGTTTTGTAGTAAAGTTAGATTACTTACCTCCCTCTATTATCTTTCCGAAAAACTATAATTTTCTTGAAAAATATATCTAGATATGCTATACTACTATTATAGAAAAAACGGAGAAATGTGATGAGACGTGAACTGTTATTAGAAAGAATTGATAGACTTAAGGCCACTATGCCCTGGTACATTCTGGAATATTACCGGTCTAAGCTGGCGGTGCCTTATAGTTTTACAACCTTATACGAATATCTCAAAGAATATGATCGCTTTTTTAACTGGGTGCTAGAATCTGGTATAACGGATGCTTCGCATATTGCTGAGATTCCTCTCTCGGTCTTGGAAAACATGACCAAGAAAGACATGGAAGCCTTTATTCTTTATCTGCGTGAGCGACCGCTTCTCAATGCTAATACAACTCAAAACGGTGTTTCTCAGACAACCATCAACCGAACTCTTTCGGCTTTGTCCAGCCTCTACAAATATTTGACTGAGGAAGTTGAAAACGAGCAGGGTGAGCCCTACTTCTATCGAAATGTGATGAAAAAGGTTGCTACTAAGAAGAAAAAGGAAACTCTGGCTGCTCGTGCAGAGAATATTAAGCAGAAGCTCTTTTTAGGGGATGAGACGGAAGGATTTCTCCAGTATATTGATAGGGAGTACCCTAAGAAGCTCTCTAATCGCGCTCTGTCTTCTTTTAACAAGAACAAAGAACGAGATTTAGCCATCATTGCCTTGCTGCTAGCCTCTGGTGTTCGTCTGTCTGAAGCTGTTAATCTAGACCTGAAAGACATTAATCTCAAAATGATGGTCATTGAAGTAACAAGAAAAGGCGGAAAAAGGGACTCTGTCAATGTTGCTGCCTTTGCCATGTCCTATTTAGAAGAGTATTTAAGTATTCGGAGCAAGCGATACAAGGCCGAAAAGACTGATACAGCCTTCTTTTTGACTGAATACCGCGGCAATCCTAATCGAATCGATGCTTCCAGTGTCGAAAAAATGGTGGCCAAGTATTCCGAGGACTTCAAGGTGCGAGTGACACCTCACAAACTCCGCCACACGCTTGCTACACGTTTATACGATGCAACCAAATCTCAAGTTCTCGTCAGTCATCAGCTAGGGCATGCTAGCACTCAGGTGACCGACCTCTACACCCACATTGTCAATGATGAACAAAAGAACGCCTTGGATAAATTATAATATTACATAATTTAAAATATGTGAATTTAATATTAACAATAACAACAAAAGAGCGAAAATCTATTTTAGATGCTTCGCTCTTTTTCTTATAAAAATTCAATCCAATAGTTCCGATGTGGCTCGACAATCAGCGGTTTGCCCCAGAAGTGCTTGAGATGTTCTAGATTTGCTGCTGTAACTGGTCGATTTTTGGTGTTGTACTTTTCAGCGCTTTCTCTAGTTAGGAAACATTTGACTGCTTCGTAGGAGCCTTCTGCTGTCTCTCTATTCAACCCTTCGAAGCTAACTTCATCGCCTGGCTGAGGATTATCCGTGAAGAGTTTTCCGATAAAATAGACCGTTTTACTCTTCATCAGATCGTAAGCCTTGATATTTTCTATTCGATTATTAGCTGCTGCAAACATGATGCAAAAGCTGTCTACAAGATCCTTTAAGGGCAGCAGATCTTCCTTGGGAACGAAAACATCTACCATGTAGAGCCCGCCAATGACTAGGTTTTGGAAAGAAGGTTGCTGAATAACATTATCCAACGCCATACCAAGCGGTATTTTCACGGCTTGATAGCCTGATTTTTCAAATTCTTCTTTCTTTTTTTCATAATCTTCTGGAGATATGCTAACATAAAAATTGTCTGGATTAGGAGATGGTTTTTTCTTCAGAAAAGCTACAACTGTACGGTCCAACTGCTCAAACAGACCAAGGCTTTCTACTGGAACTTTCTGCATCAAGGCACCCCTTTCTCTGATTCCCTATCATTTTATCATATCTAGCATATAAAGCCTAGAGAAAACTAGCTGGTTAAGGAAACGTAAGAATGTTGTTGATTTGAAATAAACTCTTTACATGAAAAACCAAACTCTTTGAGAGCTTGGTTTTCTTTGTATTATATTTTAACCGACGATAGCTTCAGCAATCTCTTCTCTGCTGATTCCAGCAAAGTAGCGGCTAATATCAATCGTTTCAAGAGCTTTCAGGACATCTTCGCGCTCGTATTTAACACCGCGCAGCACATCTTCTACTGCTGCTACGTCCTCAATACCAAAGAAGTCTCCATAGATTTTAATATCCTGAATCTTAGATTCAACAACATTGGCAAAGATTTCTACCTTACCGCTGGTAAACTTGGTGCCACGGCGCACATTGTATTCAGGTGATTTACCATAGTTCCAGTCCCAAGTCCCAAACTTGCTATCTCTGATTTGCTTGATTTCTTCCAGTTCTTTCTCGGAAAAGACATATTCTGTCATTTCTGGATACTCTTTCTTCATATAGTCCAGAAGCAGGTCACGGAATTCTTCGACAGTAATCTTTTCTGGCAATTCATTGACAATATTGGTTACACGTGCACGAACGGATTTAACTCCTTTTGATTCGAACTTGTCTTTAGAAACCTTAAGCGCATTGGCCAAGACAGACAAATCAACATCAAAGAGTAGGCAGCCGTGGTGCATGATACGGCCGTTGATATAAGCCTGCGCATTGCCACAGAACTTCTTGCCATCAATCTCTAGGTCATTGCGGCCAGTGAATTCAGCCTTTACCCCAAGCTCTGCCAAGGTGTTGATAACCGGTGTAGAAAAACTCTTGAAGTCAAAGGCACGATCTTCACTTTCCTTAGAGATAATGGTGTAGTTGAGGTTGTTCAGATCATGATAAACAGCTCCTCCACCACTGATACGACGCACAACTTCAATGCCATGCTCACGAACATAATCACGGTTGATTTCTTCGATGGTATTTTGGTGACGTCCCACGATGATAGAAGGTTTGTTAATCCAGAGCAGGAAAATCTCATCCTCATCTAAGAGGTGTTTGAAAGCATATTCTTCCAGAGCAATATTAAAAGCTGTATCATTTGAGTAGTTAACAATGTATTTCATAAGCTACCTCTTTATACGATAGAGACTGGAACAATGATTTATGTCCAGTCTAATCTATCTTTTAAATTATTTTTTCTTAGGTGAGTGAACTGCTAATCCCAGTACATCTGCAAATGCTTCGTACATAACTTCTGAGAAGGTTGGGTGACCGTGAATGGTCTTAAGCATTTCTTCTACGGTGATTTCCATTTCAATGATGGTGGATGCTTCGTTAATCAATTCTGCAGCTGCAGGACCGATGATATGAACACCTAGGACCTCACCATACTTCTTGTCAGCAATGACTTTAACGAAACCTTGAGCCGCGTCTGAAGCGATAGCACGGCCGTTAGCAGCGAAGTTGAACTTACCAATCGCTACATCATATTTCTCACGAGCTTGCTCCTCTGTCAAACCAACTGCTGCTACTTCTGGCAGGGTGTAGATGGCTGCAGGCGTCAGATTGAGTTTAGCAACATGGTGGTTACCTTTCAGAGCATTTTCAGCAGCAACTTCACCCATACGGAAGGCTGCATGAGCCAGCATCTTAGTACCATTGATATCACCTGGTGCGTAAATACCTGGAACGGAAGTTTCCATGTACTCATTAACTTTGATACGGCCGCGATCCAGTTCGAATTCAACCTCACCGATACCTTCTAAATCTGGCACACGTCCGATAGAAAGCAGAGCCTTATCTGCTAGAATATCTTCTTTTCCTTCAACCTTGATACGGAGTTTGCCATTTTCTTCGATGATTTCTTCCAACTTAGTTTCAGTCAGGATTGTCATGCCCTTGCGCTCCAAGATGAGGCGAAGATTTTTAGAGACTTCTGCATCCATAGCTGGTACGATGCGGTCCATCATTTCGATAACAGTGACTTTTGAGCCAAATGTCATGAAGGCTTGTCCAAGCTCAATACCGACAACACCACCGCCGATAATTACCAGATTTTCTGGCACTTCGTTCATTTCCAAAATATCATCACTGGTCATAACAAGAGATGATTCCATACCAGGAACATTGATCTTGCTGACTTTTGAACCACCAGCAAGGATAATCTTCTTCGTTTCTAGCAGCTCGCTGCCGTTTACAAGAACATTCTTGTCTTTAGTAATGGTACCAATTCCTTTATGAACATCTACGCCATAGCTGCGGAGAAGACCAGCAACACCTCCAACAAGCGTATTGACAACCTTGTTTTTGGTTTCCAGGACCTTGTCCATGTCTACTGTGAAGCTTGGGTTTTCGATGATGATACCACGGTTAGCAGCGTGACCAAGGCTTTCAATGATTTCAGCATTGTGCAGGTAAGTCTTTGTAGGGATACAACCACGGTTCAAGCAGGTTCCGCCGAGCTCAGACTTCTCAACCAAGGCAATCTTACCACCCAGCTGAGCTGCTTTGATAGCCGCTACATAACCAGCAGGACCGCCACCGATAACAACGATATCGTAAGCATCATCACTCTTATCTTCAGCTGTGCTGGCTGCCGCTGTTGCAGGAGCTGGTGCTTCCGCAGGTGCAGAACCGCCTGCTGTTGGGATATTTTCTCCTTCTTCTCCCAAGTAACCGATGACTTCCGTCACTGGAACAGTTTCACCGTCACCTTTGAGAATAGCAATCAGGTAGCCGTCTTCTTCGGCTTCCAATTCCATGCTGACCTTGTCAGTCATGATTTCCAGAAGGATTTCCCCTTCTTTGACAAATTCGCCGACTTTTTTATTCCATTGGACAATTTGCCCTTCGGTCATATCCACGCCGGCTTTTGGCATAATTACTTCTAAAGCCATTTTTCTTTCCTTTTCTAATTTAATTTTTCATTTGCTGAGTGTTTCGTTTCTTTACTTTTTAAACTAGCAAAGAAAATCTTATACCAACATTGAAATTGGGTCTTCAATCAAAGCCTTCAAGTCCTTCATAAACTTAGCTCCAGCCATTCCGTCAACTACACGGTGGTCAATGGTCAAGCCAAGACTCATAATTGGACGGATAACAATTTCGCCATTAACAACGACAGGTTTTTCTACTGTTGAGCTTACACCCAAGATAGCAGAATTTGGCTGGTTGATGATAGGACCGAAGGACTGAACACCAAACATACCCAAGTTACTGATTGTGAAGGTTGAGTTTTGCAGCTCGCTCGGAGCTAACTTACCTTCCAAGGTACGTCCGATAACATCTTTAAAGGCTACCACAAGTTCTGATAGGCTCATTTTTTCTGCATTGTAGACAACTGGTGTCATCAGGCCATTATCCATACCGACTGCCATTGAAAGGTTGACATAGTTGTGAGTGATAATGGTCTTGCCGTCCTCTGTCAAAGTTGAGTTGAGGTAAGGATGCTTCATCAATGTCTTCACAACCGCCAGCGAAAGCAGGTCTGTGACAGTTACTTTCTTGCCAGTTGCTTCCATGATTGGATCCAGCACTTTTTTACGCAAGGCCAGCATTTCTGTCATATCAACATCATAGTTGAGGGTGAATGTTGGCGCCGTCAGGTAAGATTCTACCATCCGCTGAGCGATAACTTTCCGCATCGGCGTCATTGGAATACGCTCAATTTCACCGTAAGGAGTGACATTATCAGGCACTTCTTCCACTTTTTCAATTTGAGCAGGAGATTTGATTGTATCGCTCTCAACATTCTCAGGCAAGAAAGCAAGAACATCTTTCTTCATAATCTTGCCACGATGGCCAGTTCCTTGAATCTCTTGCCAAGCAATATTGTGTTCTTGGGCAATTCGTTTTGCCAGTGGTGAAATGCGCACCACATTTGTATCTTTATAAGTTTCCACGTCTTCTTTGTGGACACGACCGTTTGCGCCTGAGCCAGAAACATCATAGAGGTTGATTCCCAAATCATCCGCTAACTTTCTAGCTGCAGGAGTCGCTCTTAGCTTATCATCAGCCATGACCTCTCCAATTCTAATTATGATACTAAGGGCGTAAAAAAAGCGACTGAAAAATAAGAAATCAACGCTGGCTTCAATGAAACCAAGAAGATTTATCTTTTTTCCGAGCTTTTAGCCCGTGTTCGAATATAAGATATTAAGGATGCAGAGGGCAATGAAAAAATAGGAGATTGACGCTGTGTTCGATGAACACAAGGAAATCTATCTTTTTTTCGCAGTCCTCCGTCCGAATTCAGTTCCAGTCATACTAAGGGTGTTAACAATCAAAGTGAAAATAGAAAACTTAACAAAGAAATTTTAGTTTCGAGAAAAGTTTATTTTTCACAAAGACTTTAGCCCGTGTTCAACTCTACAAGTAACTTGGATACGAAACTTATCTCAAGTTACTACGGTTAACGCTATCTGCGACCAACCTAGTAGACTTACTAAGTCGTTCGTCGAATATTATCGATTCGACTCTCTCCTGTTGCAACTCTACAAACAACTTGGATACAAAACGTATCTCAAGTTACTACGGTTGCCGCTATCTGAGACTAACCTAGTAGACTTTCTAATACTCAACCGAATAACGATTTTCTGCAATTAGAAAATTCTAAATCTCATTAAACCTCTACACAAGATTAGATTACATAAAATAATTTATGTAATCTAATTCGTGAGAAAGCCTTTTCTTTATTATACCTTATTCTTTATGATATGTCTTCCGAATAGCGTCTTTAATGCTTTCAACAGTCGGAATCATCGCGTTTTCCAAGTTTTGCGCATAAGGCATTGGCACGTCTTCACCTGCACAACGGCGGATTGGGGCATCTAGATAGTCAAATGCTTCAGACTCAGAAATAATTGCTGAAATTTCACCAATGAAACCGCTAGTTTTGTGGGCATCATTAACCAAAACGACCTTACCAGTCTTCTTAACAGAATTGATGATAATATCCTTATCAAGCGGCACCAATGTACGTGGATCAACCACTTCTACAGAGATACCTTCTTCTGCTAATTCTTCAGCTGCCTGCATGACACGGCGAAGCATTTTTCCGTAAGTAACAACTGTTACATCAGTACCTTCTTTTTTGATTTCACCCACGCCAAGAGGGATTACATACTCAGGATCCAGTGGCACTTCGCCTTTTTGGTTAAATTCAGACTTATATTCCAGGATAATAACCGGGTTGTTGTCTCGGATAGAAGCTTTGAGGAGGCCTTTCATATCGGCAGGCGTGCCCGGAGCTACCACCTTAAGACCTGGAATGTGGGTAAACCAAGATTCCAAAGACTGAGAGTGCTGAGCCGCTGAGCCAACTCCATTACCTGCTGCACAGCGGACAGTCATTGGGACCTGTCCTTTTCCCCCAAACATATAGCGAGTTTTAGCGGCTTGGTTTACAATAGCATCCATGGCAATTACAGAGAAGTCCATAAAGGTCATGTCTACGATTGGACGCAGCCCTGTCATAGCTGCTCCAGCTGCTGCTCCAGAAATCGCTGCTTCTGAAATCGGACAGTCACGTACACGCTCTGGACCGAACTCTTCCAGCATACCAACAGATGTTCCGAAATCTCCACCAAAGACTCCGACATCTTCTCCCATCAAGAGTACATTTTCATCGCGACGCATTTCCTCAGACATAGCGAGGATAATGGGTCACGAAAAGACATAGTTTTAGTTTCCATTTTCTTTTTCTCCTCTCTTTAGTCTGCGTAAATATCTTCAAAGGCAGATTCAAGCGGCGGGAATGGGCTTTCTTCTGCAAACTTCACAGATGCTTCTACTGCTTCTTTGACTCCAGCTTGGATAGCTTCCAGCTCTTCCTCGCTTGCAATCTTGTTTTCCAGCAAGTATTTACGAAGATTTTCGATTGGATCCTTCTTCTTCCATTCTTCTACTTCTTCACGAGTACGGTATTTACCTGGGTCAGAAGAAGAGTGTCCCAACCAACGATAAGTGACGCTCTCAATCAAGACAGGTCCTTTACCACTGCGAACATAATCCACAGCTTTTTGGAAGCCTTCATAAACATCCAGAACATTATTGCCATCCTCGATGAACATACCTGGAATTCCATAAGCTGCGCTGCGCTCGTGTATGTGCTCTACATTGGTCATTTTCTTGATGTCGGCAGAAATACCATAGCCGTTATTGATGCAATAGAAAATTACTGGTAGATTCCAGATAGAAGCCATGTTGACTGCTTCGTGGAAGACGCCTTCATTGGTAGCACCGTCACCAAAGAAACAGACAACAATCTTACCTGTCTTCTGCATTTGCTGGGTCAAGGCTGCTCCGACAGCAATTCCCATGCCGCCACCTACGATACCATTAGCACCAAGATTTCCAGCATCTAGGTCAGCAATGTGCATAGAGCCGCCTTTTCCTTTACAGGTACCGGTGTATTTCCCTAGGATTTCCGCCATCATTTCATTGAGGTTGATTCCTTTAGCGATAGCTTGACCATGCCCCCGGTGGTTTGAAGTCAGCAAATCATCCTCATTCAAAGCCAGCATAGCGCCAACATTGGCTGCTTCCTCACCTACTGAGAAGTGAGTCATCCCAGGAACCTTTCCTTTTTTTACAAGTTGAGCAATTTTTAAGTCCATGCGACGGATTTCTTCCATCTTACGGAACATCTCTAACAAAAGATTTTTATCTAAAGTTGCCATTTTTTTGCCTTTCTAAGCATAATTCTTCTATTTAATTCTATCTAAAGCTGTAAGCACTGTCAAAACTTTTGCTCACTTATATTTCACAAAGAAAAACCAGTCAATCCATTGGATAAACTGGTTTTCGATGCCAAAATAGAAATTTCACAAACTTTTTGTGCTAGAGTAGTTTTTACTACTTTGAAACTGTTATACGAAAATAATAGCAGAGCATGCTTTTGATTAGTCCTCCTGTTTAGCAAAATCTGCAATCATCTGCTCCATCTGCTCTCGACTTGGAGTTGTCAACATATAGAGGTAGTCACCTTGCAGCTCCGCAAATGCAGCAGGCATGTCTTTCTTAACCTTGAAATTATCTCTGTATTTCTCCAGCAAGTCAGCCTCAGGGTAAGCATAGTTCGTTGATGCACGGCGTGAGGTTGCCAGACAATACAGTGGCTCCATGTGTGCTGCTGGGAAAGGCTCTCCTGCTACAATCGCTGCATAGCCTCTGTAAAGATCGATTGAGTGGGCGAAATTATAGACATCAATGGTAAAGCCGCCAGCTGGACGGTTATTATACTCAATGGCTACATAATCATCACCATCGCGAAAGAACTCAATATGGAAAAAGCGTTCTTTCATGCCGAAAATTTTAACAATCGCTTCTCCATAAGCACGCAGTTTTGGATCCATATCCTTGAGAACGTAATAGGAATTGTCCATCTTATAGATCATCAAATCCAGTGGTGTATGGGCATAGTCAAAGGTGGTTGCAAAGACGATCTGACCATCCTTATCTACCAAACCGTCAAAAGTACAGATTTCGCCAGACTGGACAAACTTTTCAAAGAAATAAGCAGTCTGATGATCCCATTCTTGCTTGAATCGTTCGACATCTTCTGCTGTTTCCAATTTAAAGGTTGCAGCTGCTCCTACTCCATTATCAGGCTTGGCAATCAAAGGTAGACCAAGTTTCTTGACAGCCAAATCAGCACCAGCTTCTGTGTTAACAATCTGACCTGGAACGACTGGAACACCTGCTTTTTTAAAGAGCTTCTTCATCTCTGATTTGAACTTGGTCTTTTTCAAGTCTTTTGGTTTTGCTCCAAAGACATTGAATTGCTCACGCAACTCAGCGTCCAGTTCCAGCCAGTATTCATTATGAGACTCAATCCGATCAATAGGTCCATGCTTGTAGAAGAGAAAGGCCACCGCTCTTTTGACTTCGTCAAGATTTTCAAGATTTTCTACTCTGAAATATTCAGTCAATGAATCCTTCAAAGGCTGATCTAGCTGATCATAAGGCTCCTGACCGATTCCCAGAACAGTGATCCCTTTGTTAGCCAATTCTACAGTAAACTGCTGAAAATTTTGCGGATAATAGGGAGAAATAACGATATAATTCATAGGAAACCTCCTTTAAAGATTGAGTTCATTGAGGAAATATGGCATTTGCTTACGCCACCAAATCCAGTCATGGGAAACATCATGGCCCCATTCAGCAAACCAAGCTGGAATATTCTTATGCTCAAAAGCTTCTTTCAGCGTGTAGAAGGAAGGAAGGCCATCCTGCTCCCAGTCGCCCAAGCCAGTACAAACGATAATATCAGCCTGTCGATAGCGGTCAATAAACCAGCCATCATTTTGGTTCCATATATAGTCAGCTGGTGAGTTTTGATAAATGACTTCGTCGTTCAAATTGTCACCGACAAAGAAACGTGCATCATAGACACCACTGAGGGCAATCACTTTATTGAAAACATCTGGATGCTGCAGGAAGAAATTAACAGCATGATAAGCTCCCATGGAGCAGCCTGTCGTCATCATAGGGTCAAACCAACCCGTCTTATGCTTGACAAACGGAATCGCCTCTTCGATGACATAACGTTCATAGGCACGATGCATTTCTGCGCGGTCGTGAGGATGCTTCCAGTCCGCCAACCAACTTTCACTATCAACACTGCTGAGAGTGAAAAACTGGATCTTACCGGCCTCAATAAAACCTGCACAGGCCTCAATCATACCGAAGTCAGCATATTCATTATGGCTGCCGCCTGATGATGCGAAGACTATAATCGGGAGTCCAGCATGGCCATAGCGATTGACATACATTTCACGACCTAGATTGCCGCTCCAATGACTTAAAAATTCTACATGCATAGTTTCTACCTCTTTCTCACTGTTTGACTAGCTTACCATTTTTCGCTGATAAAACGGAAACAGTCTGGCAAGTGCTCTGCCCAAGCGATCTCGTTGTGAATAGCTCCAGACTGGATCTTAATCTGGATATTGGACAAATCTACCCCAGATACAAGTAACTGCCGGAAATAGCTGAGCGATGAATCAATATAGGCCTGCTTGATATTGCCAGCCATCAATGTCTTATCTGTATCATCAGCCTCTTCCGTCCCAACATAAATGAAAACTCGCTGGTCTGCCTGAAGTGTCTTTCTCTCAATATAACGGTCAAAAGCTTCCTGATGCAGCCAATTTGCAGACGAAAAGATGCCCAGACAGCCAATCTGATCTTGGTATTCAACACCGATAAACTGGCTGATATTTCCCCCAAGAGAAGAGCCAATCATAGCCGTATGCAACCGATCCGACTTAGTTCGATAATGCTGATCGATAAAAGGCTTGACAACTTCCATGACAAACTCCGCATACTCCGTTCCCTTGCCGCCAAACTGAATGCCGGGAATATTGGACTCTTGGAACTTCCAAGCTGAATACTCATTCATGCGCCGTTGGCCATCGTTGTCAATAGCCACGACAATCATTTTCTCAATATCTGGATTACGCTTGATTGTCGGAATGACTTTCCACGAATGGCCGCTGAAAGACTCTTTGCTATAAAGAACATTTTGTCCGTCATGAAAATAAACAACGGGATAGGTCTTATTTGTATCCTGGCTATAGTTCTTTGGAAGCAATACGCGGACACGGCGTTTTTGCTTAGTATAAGGAACGACCAACTCATGTGTTTTCATTTCAAGGTAAAAATAGGATTTATTCATTTTCAGAAAACTTTCTATTTTCAAAATTTTTATTTATTATATCACAAATTAAGCAAAAAAGTTAGGAATTTCCTAACTTTTTAATGATTTTTATTAGATAATGATAGAAAATAGATTATTTATCCAAATAAGGCTGTAAATCCTGCAAGGCTCGCTCAGCAATTTTCTCATAGCGCTCTTTCTTGTCACGAATCCGAGGGCCGTCCAGCTCTTTGATAATGCCAAAATTGACATTCATGGGTTGGAAATGCTTGCTGTCAGCATGGGTAACATAATGTGGCAGGCTGCCGATAGCTGTTGTTTCTGGAAAAACAAGTGCTTCTTCTCCCTTGAAGAGTCGAGCAGCGTTAATACCAGCAACTAAGCCTGAAGCTGCTGACTCGACATAGCCTTCAACTCCAGTCATTTGACCTGCAAAGAAAAGATTTGGCAGTTTCTTAGAGCGGAAAGTCTGTTCAAGCAGATTTGGAGAGTCCATATAAGAGTTTCGATGCATAACACCATAGCGGACAAATTCTGCATTCTCAAGGCCAGGAATCATTTGAAAGACCCGCTTTTGCTCTCCCCACTTGAGATGAGTTTGGAAGCCAACGATGTTGTAAAGACTACCAGCTGCATTATCCTGACGAAGCTGCACCACCGCGTATGGCGTCTTAAAATCTCCGTCACGAGGCCCTTGGTAGTCATCTGGATATTCTAAACCAACCGGCTTCATCGGACCGTAAAGCATGGTTTTAATGCCACGTTTGGCCATAACTTCAATAGGCATGCAGCCTTCAAAGTATTTTTCTTTTTCAAAGGAATTGAGTGGTGCTTCCTCAGCATTGACCAAAGCATCATGGAAATTCATAAATTCTTGCTTAGTCATCGGCGCATTGAGATAGGCAGCTTCGCCCTTATCATAGCGGGATTTGAGATAGACCTTGCTCATATCAATGGTATTGACATCAATAATTGGCGCTGCTGCGTCGTAGAAATAAAAACCGTCTCCTCCATTGAGCGCGTGGATTTTTTCTGCTAAAGCATCACTGGTCAAGGGTCCTGTCGCAATAACTGTGATGGCATCTTCAGGAATTTCAGTGATTTCTTCGCGAATGACCTCAATCAATGGATGGTTAGTCACTAGCTCCGTCACCAGCTGCGAAAAGCCTTCTCTATCAACAGCTAGAGCACCACCAGCGGGCACTCGAGTCGCTTCTGCTGACTTTAAAATAACCGAGTCCAACCGTCGCATTTCTTCCTTGAGCAGACCGACTGCATTGGTCAGCGCATCTCCTCGCAGAGAGTTCGAGCAGACCAGTTCTGCAAAGTCCGATGTTTTGTGTTGCGGAGTTGATTTGACACCCCGCATTTCATAGAGTTTGACTGGGATGCCACGCTTGGCAATCTGGTAAGCTGCTTCACTGCCAGCCAGACCAGCACCGATAACATTGATATAGGATGATGACATGATACTCTCCCTTGGATATTTCTAGATTTTCACTCTGACCATTATAACAAAAAGATAGTAAAAAAGACAGACAGGAGGATTCCTGTCTGTCCGTCATTTTGTCATTTTTTCCAAATAAGCAATCTTAGCAAAATCCTTATGATTGTTATTTTCATTTCGGTAAGAATCTTGGGAAGAAGCACGGTAGATAGCTAAAAATTGATCTGCGGTCGGAACTAGAAACTCAACACCTTCAACTTCTTTTCGAGTCAGCTCCGCTATTGATACACCCGAAAACGCCTCCAAGGTCTCCATGGCTCCAAACTCAATAGATAGATCTTCTTTTTGAAATTCATGCTCGTGCAGATCGACTAAGCGATAGCCCAAGCGCTCCATCATAGGCTCAATCTTGTCCATATCATAAATACGCTCTTCGTCTGGTACTTCCCAGCCACGCTCATCACCGTGAACATGAATATCAATATCCCGCGCCTGCCAGTCCTGACCAGTAACCTGCTCCAGCCCCAAGGAGCCCATCAGCAGTGGAACAATTCCCATCTTGTTCAGTTGAGACGCGATTTTTAGAAATTCTGTAAATTTATCTGTCATAAAACTGCACCTCTTCTTCAGGAGAAAATACTTTACGTAGTATAAATTATGTAAAAAACTATTTCACTTTTTCTTCTTCGTAATCTCCATTGCTGCAGACCACTTGCTTGCCGCCACCACGAATTTTCTTTTCAATCAGATAATGGTCACATTTTGGACAGTTCCGACCGACTGGCTTGTCCCAAGATGTGAAATCACAGTCTGGATAACGATCACAGCCATAGAAAATGCGATTTCGCTTAGTCTTACGCTCGATAACTTGACCTTTCTGGCACTGTGGACAGGTCACGCCGATCTCCTTGACAATAGCCTGAGTGTGACGACAGTCTGGGAAATTGCTGCAGGCATAGAACTTGCCAAATCGACCTAACTTAATGACCATGGGACTGCCACAGACCTCACAATCAAAACCAGCCGGTTCGTCCTTGATTTGGATTTTCTCCATTTCAGACTCAGCTTTAGCTACTTCCTTTTCAAAAGGTTGATAAAACTCGTCAATAACTTTCTGCCACTGCTCTTTTCCAACTTCTACATCATCCAGTTTTGCTTCCATTTCGGCTGTAAATTTCACATTTACGATGCCTGGGAAGAATTCGACAATCAATGAATTGACAATCTCACCTAATTCCGTCGGCTCAAAGCGCTTGGAAACCAGCTTAACGTAATATCGTTTCTGAATAGTCTCAATTGTCGGTGCATAGGTAGACGGACGACCAACACCATTTTCTTCTAAAGTCTTGATGAGAGTCGCTTCAGAATAACGTGCAGGCGGCTGGGTAAAGTGCTGTTCTGGATTGGTATTGACTCGCTTGACTGTATCCCCCTTTTCCATATCTGGCAGCATTTTATTCTTGTCAGAGTCGTTGTAAATAGCCAGATAACCATCGAACTTGACCTGACTGCCATTGGCGGCAAATTGGACACCATTTTGCCCCAACTTAACATTCATAGTATCAAAGACTGCTGCTGTCATTTGGCTGGCTACAAAACGGTTCCAGATTAGAGTATAGAGCTTAAGCTGATCCTTGTCCAAATACTTTGCGATGCTTTCTGGAGTATTGAAAACGCTGGAAGGGCGAATTGCCTCGTGGGCATCTTGAGCGCCAGAGGCGTTCTTAGCCTTGCTGCCATGTTTGGAATATTTGGCGCCAAATTTATCCGTGATAAAGCTTGCTGCTTCATTCTGCGCTACCGGACTGATACGAGTCGAGTCGGTACGCATATACGTAATCAGACCTTGTACGCCAGAACCGATATTAATCCCCTCATAGAGCTGCTGAGCCACCATCATGGTCTTACGAGTCCGGAAATTAATCTTATTAGCAGCATCCTGCTGCATAGAGGAAGTCGTGTAGGGCAGCGGAGCATTGCGTCGACGCTCTTTCTTTTCGACACTGTCGACTGTAAAGTCATCACCCTTGAGGTGAAACAGAACTTCTTTGACCTCATCGTTGTTGGTCAGCTTCATCTTTTTACCATTCATGCCGTAAAAGCCGGCCTGGAACTGACGAGTTCCTTTCTTGAAAGTTCCGTCAATTGTCCAGTATTCTTCTGGTTTGAAGGCATTGATTTCATTTTCCCGGTCGATAATCAGCTTGAGGGCGACAGACTGCACCCGACCAGCTGACAGGCCTTTTTTGACTTTCTTCCAGAGAATAGGAGAAATAGAATAACCAACCAAGCGGTCCAAAACTCGACGAGCCTGCTGTGCATCGACCAGATCCATATCAATCTGGCGGGGCTCTTTAAATGCATTCTTGACCGCATCTTTGGTAATTTCATTGAAGACGACACGGTTTTTCTCTTTCTCATCCAGATTCAGAATGTGAGCCAGATGCCAAGAAATAGCTTCTCCTTCGCGGTCCGGGTCACTTGCCAGAAAGACTTGCTTAGCTTTCTTCGCTTCTTTTTTTAAGTCATTAATCAAGGGACCTTTACCACGAATATTGATGTATTGCGGCTCATAGTTGTTCTCAAAATCAATGGACATAGTAGACTTTTTCAGGTCACGAATATGCCCGACACTGGCTAAAACCTTATAATTTCGTCCCAGATATTTTTCTATTGTTTTTGCCTTAGCAGGCGACTCTACGATGACAAGATTTTTCTTGGTCGTAGACTTTTTCTTTGCTTTTGTTACCAATTTAGACACCTTCTATAAGAAATAAATCTCATAGAGTTTAAACTATTTTTTGATAGATGTCAACTGCTAACTTTTCTTATAGGAAAACTTGTTTTAAAAATCAAACTCAGAAAGGACGTCAGAGCCTGATGTGATGCACTTTGCACCCTCTTGAATCAAATGATGGCAACCGTCAGATTTTCCATCTAAAATTGACCCCGGAATAGCAAAGACATCCCGCCCTTCTTCCATGGCTCGCTCACAGGTAATCAGACTGCCTGAACGCATCTTAGCTTCTGCCACGATGACGCCTCGACAGAGACCAGCGATGATACGATTTCGCTCTGGAAAATGAAATTTCAAAGGCTGTTCACCTGGACCATACTCTGTCAGCAATAAATGATTTTTGCCAATGTAAGCTTGTAATTTTTTGTTAGCCTTGGGATAGAAGACATCTAATCCCGTCCCAATGACAGCAATGGTCTGACCTCCGTTTTGTAGAGCAGCCATGTGAGCTGCTGTATCAATCCCTCGAGCCAGCCCGCTGACGATAACCAATTCATTATTTAGCTCTTTGATAATCTTTTGTACTGAGGCATTTCCTTGCTTGCTGCTGTCTCTACTGCCAACGACCGCAGCTTTGGGCAATTCTAGTAGATTTAGATTTCCCTGATAAAATAACAAAGTCGGGGCATCGTAAATTTCACATAAATCCCAAGGATAAATATCATCCAAGATAGAAAAGGACGGAAAAAGTTCAAATTCTTCCTTCAAAGCTGGTAAATCAAGCCTCTTGTATTTCTCTATAAAGAGTGCAGGATTGCGGCACTCAGATACGACAGCCTTATCTCGCAGAGAAAGCTTGCCATCTCTACTCTCAGCATATCTCAAAACATTTAAAACCTGATGATTAGTCAAACCAGCTTTTTTCATTTTATAAATCTCAAAATTATTCATTTTTTCACCTCACTTTCTTATTCGTAAAAAGTTCAAAAAAAGAACTGCAGTACAGTTCCTTCTTTACGATTCTATTAAATTTGATGTTGTCATTAGCCGGTCTCCTTGCCTATTGCCTTTAACACATCTTTTATTCTTTATGAACAGGGATTTCCTTAATAATCTTAGCAGGATTACCAGCCAAGACTACATTGTCACCAAAAGACTTGGTCACAACCGCTCCTGCTCCGACTACCACATTATCTCCTAGCGTCACGCCTGGCAGAATCGTCACACCTCCGCCAGCCCAAAAGTTATCACCAATAGTGATTGGTGCTCCGTACTCAATACCGGAATTTCTTTCCACTGAATCAAGCGGATGAAGAGGTGTCAGAAGCTGGCAATTTGGACCAAGCAAAGCATTATCTCCGATGCGAATCGGGCAAACGTCCAACATAGTCAGATTCCAGTTAGAATAAAAATTCTCCCCTAGATGAATATTGATTCCATAATCACAGACCAAGTCAGGCTTCATAGCAAGATTCTCCCCTGTGCTGCCAAACCATTCTTTGATAATAGCCGTGCGTTTGACACTGTTTTGTTCTTGGTTAAAACGATATTGAAATTCCTTTGACCTTGCTGCCAATTCTCTTAATTCACTGTCTTGTGGTCGGTAAATCTCTCCAGCAATCATTTTTTCGTATTCGCTTTGCATATCATCCTCCTTTTCATGCGTGACAAATGGATAGTCAGGTACAGTTGTTCATCCTCTGATGTTTGGTAATTTCTGGTTTGCTTTAAAAATTCAGCAATCTTCCTAGTTGTCTCATAAGCCAAGGGATACTTACATTTAAGTAAGTCAAACATCTCATTGTCCTCTAAATCACGGTGGCCTCTATCAGTCAGAACTCGCTCACAGAAAAATTTTAGATGGGTCATGAAGCGCTCAAGGTAGATGTCTTCCTCGTCTAAAGAAATTTCCAAACTGTACTTGACAATGGTCATGATTTCCTCCATCATCATAGTCAAATCACGCGCAGCACCGTCGCCATTTTCCAGCTCTGCATTGACCAAGGTCAGCGCTATAAAAGCTGCTTCATCCTCTGGAAGTTCCTTACCGATATAAGCGCTCAAAAGCTGTTTGGCATACTGACCAACCTCAAACTCGATAGGAAAAAAAGCGTCTAATATCCCACATGAGGAAATTCTTGAGGTCAATATCATCATCCAAGCGCAGCAAGACTCCGTGGATATGATCTGCCATCGCCAGAAAAGCAGTGTCTTTGAGCTTCTTCTGCAGTTTCTCCCTTGCGAAAGAAATAATCTTATCCGACATTTCCATGACCTCTGCTGGCAACTCCATCAGAAGCTGTCGTCTATTTTCTGACAAGACATACTTTTTCTCAATCAGCTCATCTGGAATCTCCTGGCCAACTTTTCGACCAAAGGCTAGTCCTCGCCCCATGAGAATAACTTCTTCTTGGTCTTCTTCAGAAATCACCACATTATTGTTTAAGATTTTACTGATTAGCATGCCTCACCTCTTCGTGCCTATTCACACATAGATTTTACGGGTTCAAATGTCTTGCGATGAATAGGAGTTACGCCGTGTCGCTCCAAGCCCTGCAAGTGGCTCTTAGTCCCATAACCAGCATTTTGCGCAAAATCATAACCAGGATATTCCTTGTCGTAGTCTGCCATCAGCTTATCCCGAGTGACCTTAGCAACAATACTAGCTGCTGCGATAGACAGAGAATTGGCATCTCCTTTGATAATGGACTCTTGCGGGATATCAATATCTAACTTCATAGCATCAATCAGCAGATAATCTGGCTTGAGACAAAGCTTAGACAAAGCCTCTTTCATAGCAAGCTTGGTCGCTTCGTAGATATTGACTTGATCAATAATCTCATTGTCTATCAGGCCAACACCGACTGCCAAGGCTTTATCCATGACTGCTTGATAGATATCTTGGTGCTTTTTCTTGGGTATCTTCTTGCTGTCGTTGAGCCCCTTAATCTTACATCCTGGAGGTAAGATAACAGCTGCAGCGACAACAGGTCCAGCTAGAGGACCACGACCGACCTCATCAATCCCAGCGATTGCCCGAAAGCCGGTTTGATAAAGCTCTTTTTCATACCGTAGCATCTGCTCCAGACGCAAATCCTCGTCCAACTCCGCCTGAATGACTCTTTTACGCTTTTCAATCGCCTTTTGAACTCCGCTGCGCAAATCATTCGCCGCTTCTGCCAGAAAAGGATCAGCCAAATCAGTCACTAACTCTAAACGTTGCTGGATTTCTTTAATCGTTGCCATCTAGTTCTCCAACCGTATCCAAGCAATAACGGCCTAGCTTGCCATCGCGGACATCTTTGACAAAAAGGCTATAAAAGCGATCATAGTCATCGCGGAAGCCAAGTTTTTGGGTCATATCCATAATCATGTCTGGCGCTTCTTGGCTTAGATCCAGCTGTTTGAAGCGTGCTGTCAGCTCTTCAGGATAATGCTCCTTAAAGTAATTGAGGCCAAAAATCGTCACCTCATCCATAGGCAACAGATTATCCTTAATAGCTCCAGTCAGGGCAAGCTTGAGAGCAACAATCTCATCTTCAAACTTAGGCCAGAGAATCCCTGGTGTATCTAAGATTTCCAAGTCTTTATTTGACTTGAGCCATTGTTGACCCTTGGTCACACCTGGCTTATTCCCAACAACAGCGATTTTCTTACCAGCTAGGCGATTCATGAGGGTTGATTTGCCAGCATTGGGAATACCGATTATCATGGTACGCAGGGTTTCGATGCGAATTCCTCTTTCTTTCTGACGCGCCAATTTATCAGCCATAAGCTTCTTAGCTGCATCTGTTACTTTTTTTACAGCAGATTGCTCTTTGGAATTAATAGATAAGGTCGGAATCCCCTGGCTTTCAAAATAGCTCCGCCATTCTTTAATACGAACAGGGTCAGCCAAATCAGCTTTGTTTAAAATCAGAAGCTTAGGTTTATCGCCCACAATCTTAGTCAGCATAGGATTTTGACTGGATAAAGGAAGTCTGGCATCAACCAGTATCGTCACAAAATCAACAAACTTAATATTTTCCTGTACCTGTCTCCGTGCCTTAGACATATGCCCCGGAAACCATTGAATCGTTGCCATAATTTATCCTTTCAACGAATATCATTGATAAAATTTTATATCTTTACCTATTTTAACATATTTCTAGGATTTAAGCGGGTGAATTCTAAAGCGATACTCTCTACCTCGAGAGCGAAAAAAGCCCTAGCGGGCTTTCTAACTTTATCTTACTTGCTCAAAATGCAGATGCACAGCGATATGATCTCCATAGCCATTGCGCTCTAAATCGCGTTGCAGGCGATAGGAGATATAATGCTCAGCAATAGTAATATAACCTGCACCCAAGAGGCGACTTTCAACCATGGACTGAATCATGCTAATCGTCGCACGTTCAACCTTAGCTTCTTCCAAATCCAGAACAACTTTCTTTGTAACCTGCGCTAAATTCTGACGCAAATCATCTGTCAACACATAGACTGTCTGAGCTGCCTTTAAAACTGCTTGATAAATTTTATCTGGGTCAAATTCTACAACCTCACCACTCCGTTTAATAACTTGCATAAAAAACTCCTTTTATAATATATATTTCTAATCTAATGTAAGTCTCTAACATGACTGCTGCCAATCCAATTATCTATAAGCCTGCTCAAAAGGAAATCTCAAAGCCAGACCATACCTTGATATTATATAATTTTTTCCAATATTTTTCAAAGGAAGCTCTCTTTTTTATATGCTCTTCAAAAACTATCAGATTCTGAATTCACTTTTCAGTTTAAGTCAATACAACTAAAATAACAAGCCAAACACTATGTATCGGATTTCTCTAATGTTATGTCCTGTCTTTTATAACGATAGTGCATTTTCCAATGATTTTCAGATACTTCTTCTAAACTCAATGTTTTGTTAATAGCCTTAAAGGACAATTTTTCTTCTTCAACTCTCTTTAAGAGCTCAACTAATAACTCTCCTCCAGCATTCAGAGAAATTAAACTATCATCCTCACTATCATATTGAAGTAAAATTTTCTTTGTTGGTTTGTGAATGATGTTATAAAGATTGAAAGCTTTATCAATTTCAAAATTTTTCTCTTTGTCAGCCACCATTGACAAACTGTGCAGCTCCAACTGACCGATTTTAAAAGCTCCAAAGAGACTGAAAACTATCCCTAACGCAGCAAGTGTTTCCCAGATGAAAGAGAAAAGTTTCAAATCCCAGTCCGTTATCAGTATTAGAAGTAAATAAATAATTCCTAAAACAGATCCAAGTAAAATCAATCCTGAACCATAGCAACCTGCCTTATCACCAGTTCGGATAACTGGCTTATCATAAACTTTTTTGCCCTCAAGTTTTTCCAGTCTATGCTTATCCTTATACTCCTCAATTCGTTCACTATGTTTTTCTGTCACAATTTTCAATTCTTTCTTTATTATTTTTATTATGTCAATCCTAAAACTACTTCTATAAATCAATAATCCGGTCTCAGAACACCTTTAACAGTCTCTTTGGTTGCTTGGTAATCGCCATCAACCACGACCTTAATAATGCGTTTGGCATCTTCTTCGGGTGCAGGCACAAGAGGTAAGCGGGTTGGACCAGCTGCAAATCCTAAGTAATTAAGGACTGCCTTGACAGGGGCTGGACTTGGATAAGAGAACAGTGCATTGACTTTAGGGATAAATTTCCGTTGGATAGCTGCTGCTTTTTTGATGTCATTGTGCTCAATGGCATCCAGCATTTCAAACATTTCATCTCCATTTGTGTGAGAAGCAACTGAAATAACTCCATCAGCCCCCAGATTCATAGCATGAAAGGCATCGCCATCCTCACCAGTATAAATTAGAAACTCCTCTGGACGATGCTCAATCAGATAGGCCATATTCGCCAGACTGGTACATTCTTTAACGCCGATAATATTTGGATGTTCTGCCAACCTTAGCATAGTCTCAGGTGTCATCTCAACAACTACCCGGCCAGGTATATTGTAGATAATGATAGGCAGGTTTGAAGCATCCGCAATGGCTTTAAAATGCTGATACATCCCTTCCTGAGAAGGTTTGTTGTAATAGGGAACGATAGCCAAACCAGCTGCAAAACCACCAAATTCATCTACTTCTTTTACGAATTCGATAGAGTCGCGCGTTTCGTTGGTACCGACACCGGCAATCAAAGGGACACGCCCCTTGACAACTTTTTGAACTGCCGCAAATAGCTCCAACTCTTCATCGTGGGTCAGAGTTGGACTTTCTGCAGTCGTTCCAGCCAGCAAAATCCCATCCGTATGATGAGCCAAAAGATGCTCAATCAAGTCTGGAATAGCTTCAAAATTGATGGAACCATCTTCATGAAAAGGAGTAATAAAAGCTGTGATGATTTTACAGTTTTTCAAATCCGCATACGCCATAAACTTACCTCTCTTTATTATACGAAAAGAGGGTTGAAAGAACGATTATTCAACCCTGTGCTGTCAAGTTTCCTTGGTCACTTTATTTTAATTCAAAAACAACTTCTGCTGTTGGACGAACTAAACCACGCTCATGCAGTGTCTCTGCGATTTGAACAGAATTCCAAGCTGCCCCCTTAAGAAGATTGTCTGAAACAACCCACATATGAATTCCTTTTTCTGCATCTAGATCCTTACGAATTCGGCCAACAAAGGTTTCTTTCTTACCAACCGCATTGATTGCTTGCGGATAAATCTGATGAGCTACATCATCCTCCAGAACAGCACCAGGAAAGGCTGCGATTGCTGCTTTTACCTGATCAATAGGTGCTACTTCCTTAGTCTCGATGTAAACAGACTCCGAGTGGGCAGACAAAATTGGAAGACGGACACAAGTCGCAGAAACAGCAATAGAATCATCTTCCATGATTTTCTTAGTTTCCTTGGTCATCTTCATCTCTTCATAAGTGTAGTCGTTATCTGTAAAGACATCAATCTGAGGTAAGGCATTAAAGGCAATAGGATAATGTTTTTTATCGCCGCCGCATGGCAGGATATTGGCTTCCGCATCCTTAGGATTTACACCATCATTGAGAACAGAGCGTAATTGTGCTTGGGTTTCAAGAATGGCTCCCATACCTGCACCAGAAACTGCTTGATAGGTAGACACGATGATACGCTCCAGACCCCATTGCTGACGAACAGGCTCTAAAGCTACCATCATCTGAATTGTCGAGCAGTTAGGGCAAGCGATAATTCCCTTGTGCTGATCTAAGGCATGGGCGTTGACTTCTGGAACAACCAGAGGAACATCAGGATTTTGACGGAAATAAGAGGTGTTATCGACCACTACCGCTCCAGCTTTGACTGCGTAAGGAGCGAATTTTGCTGAGGTAGAACCACCAGCTGAGAAGAGAGCAATATCTACACCTTCAAAAGCCGTCTCGGTCGTCTCTTCGATAGTAATATCTTGTCCCTTGAACTGGAGAACTTTACCAGCTGAACGAGCAGACGCCAGATAGCGTATTTTATCAATTGGAAGGCTAGATTCTTCCAGCATTTTAATCATTTGAGATCCAACGGCACCAGTGGCACCTACTACAGCAACTGTATATCCCATGCGATAACCTCTCTGAATTTTCAAAAAATTTTGTATTGTTAGTATTATACTATTTTTAGGGAAAAATGCAAATATTTCTGAAGAATATAAGTGCGATATTTTGATAAACCACACCAACTCTCATACCTCTCTATGAGAGCTTTCAAGCTTTACAGCTTTTGTTCTCACGAACAAAACTGCATTCCATTGCTCTACAGCTCAACTTCTTCCTGTGGACTCGTTTCGTCAAGAGCAATAGCACTCACGACATAGGCCGTCTCAGCATCAATGTCTCTAAGCTCGGCTGCGACTAATGGTCTTGCCACTCTAAGAGCGCTTTAAAAGTTTATAGTTTTTGTTCTCATGAACAAAACTGCATCCATTGCTCTATGACTTAATTTCCTCCTGCGAACTCGTTTCGTCAAGAGCAATAGCACTCACGACGTCGACCGTCTCAGTATCAATGTCTCTATACTCGGCTTCGACTAACGGTCTTGCCTCTATAAGTGACATAGAAAAATCCCCAATCCGTAGACTGGGGATAAGGGCACTTTCGTGTGATCAGCAGGTTCACACAACTGATCAAGGTCCGCTCCTGCGTTATGACCTCCCATGCTTCAATTTGCAGAAAATCTGCATATCGACTCATCGCACTTATCTATCATAAGCTATCACATAGAAAATGTCAAGACAGACAGATTATTAGAATTTTTATAAATACTTACTTCCCTCTCGAATACTAAGCGCAGCCATTTCCACCCGATACCGTTCTATAAAATCCTTGACCCAGTCTGGATTGGTTTTGGAATAATCTCTCAGCGCCCAGCCGATGGCCTTGTTAATAAAGAATTCTGTTCGGCCTAGATTATTCACTAAAATCTTCTCCAAGAGCTTTGTGTCTGTTTTCTCTTTTCGTAGCAGCTGATGATCGATGGCCAAGCGCCGTAACCAAATATCCTCATCACAACTCCAAGCTACAATAATCTCTTTGGTTTCCGGAAATCGAGCAATGATTGATCCAACCAAGCGATCCAAAAAGTCTATGGTATCCCACCAAGATTTTGTTTGGGCCTGCTTTTTCAAACGTGGCAAGTCAGATGGTGTCAATAGTTTCTTGCGAATCTCCAGATAATCTAGCGCAGTGTACTGCAGTTCTCGATAGGGATTTTTCCAAGCTTCATTTATAAAATTCCAGTCAATGACGGAGTCAGTATGTTGTTTGAAAAAAGCCTTTGTGAGCTTCCGTCTGGCTAGAGTCTTGACTCCTAGAAACTCAAATTTATTTTTCATATAGGCTTTCATAGCCACCGCATCATCTGGGTTAGCTAAAGCTTTTAACTCTTTTACCAATTCCTCCACATTCATATCTTACTCCAGCAATTCACGGTCATAAATAGTGTAGTCGCAGCGGTAAATCACGAGACGTTTGCCGTCAATCAGCAACTCAGAGGTTTTAGGAGCATCGGATTTATCTAGAGAAACACGGTCTCCAGCATAGGCAGCCAACGGAGTGCCGTTTTGAGAGCGAATCAGAACAACCTTTTTCTTTCCGGTAAAGTCGTTTTTAAAGGCTGAAATCATGCGATTTAAAACAGGGACAGAATGGCTATTCTCCTCAACATCCGCAGTCTTCTGATACTGGGCAAAGACATCTTTCAAGCCTTTTTCTTCTGCAATCAAGGAAGAGCCCACATGGTCAATCTCATACTTACCCAAGGTGATTTTGAGCACAGATGAATCTTCCTTGGAATTTCCTTCCGTATCAACTGAATCAAACTCCTCGTTACGCGAAATGGATAGAGACTTGCCCGACATCTGGTCTATGAGTTGGGAATTCTCATCATAGGTGCGAACCGTCATCTCCAACCCCAACCATTCCTCCTTGGCATTTTTAAACCAATTTTCAACGGACTGACAACCCGTCAAGGCCAAAAGGGTAATGCTTAGAAGAGTTATTAATAAATGTTTCTTTTTCATCATTTCCACTCCATTTCTTTTAAAAGTTTAATTGGTCCAGCTTGCTTGTCTAAGGACTTTTGCAGCCAAACAATGTCATGCCAACACTCGAATTTATAGCCAATTTTAGGGAAATGCGCCACCTGCTGGTAGCCCCTTTTTCGATGCAAAGCCAGGCTGGCTTTATTTGGCAGAGAAATACAGGCTAGAAAATGCATATATCCCATCTGATCTAACAGGTCTTCAAGTTCATCATAAAGCTTACTGCCGACTCCTTTTCCTCTAGCATCTTGACTGACATAGACGGACAATTCCACCGCCCAATCATAGGAAGCACGCGCATAATAAGTCGAAGCATAGGCATAGCCTAAAATTAAACCATCTTCTTCCGCTACCAGATAAGGATATTTTTCCAACGTTTTTTCAATCCTATTTGCAAAATCCTCAATAGTCGGTACTTCATATTCAAAAGTGATGGCTGTATTCTCTACATAAGGCGCATAAATAGCAAGCAAGGTCGCAGCGTCTGATGGTGTTGCAAATCTAATGTTCATGTTGTCTCCATATTCTATTCTCATTATTTTCACTATTATACCAGAAAAGGCTCGTAAAGAGCCTTTTAAACCAAGATCAAAATAGTCCAATCGCTGTGCCGTCTGCTGCAACATCCATATTGAGTGCTGCAGGACGTTTTGGCAATCCTGGCATGGTCATGACATCTCCTGTCAAAGCCACGATAAAGCCTGCCCCAAGTTTTGGTACCAATTCACGAATGGTAATTTCAAAGTTTTCTGGCGCTCCAAGAGCAGCAGGATTGTCTGAAAAGCTATACTGTGTTTTGGCCATGCAGATTGGCAGCTTGTCCCAGCCATTTTTGACAATTTCTCGAATCTGAGTCTGCGCTTTTTTCTCAAAGTTCACCTTTGAACCTCGATAGATTTCTTTGACAATTTTCTCAATTTTTTCTTCAATAGAGAGGTCATTGTCATAGAGGCGAGTGTAATGAGCTGGTTCTTCATCAATGGTTTTGACTACAGCCTCAGCCAAAGATACACCACCATCAGCGCCATCAGCCCAGACGCTAGCTAACTCAACGGGCACCTTAATTTCTGCACAAAGTTCCTTAAGCGTAGCAATTTCAGCCTCTGTATCTGAAACAAATTCATTGATGGCTACTACCGCTGGAATACCGAACTTACGAATGTTTTCAACATGACGTTTGAGATTGGCAAAGCCAGCTCTGACCGCCTCAACATTCTCTTCTGTAAGTGCATCCTTAGCTACTCCACCATTCATCTTAAGAGCGCGCAAGGTTGCAACAATCACTACTGCATCTGGAGAAGTTGGTAAGTTTGGAGTTTTAATATCTAAGAATTTTTCAGCACCAAGATCTGCACCAAATCCTGCTTCAGTCACTGTATAATCAGCCAACCGCAGCGCTGTGCTAGTCGCTAAAACAGAGTTACAGCCATGAGCGATATTGGCAAACGGTCCGCCATGAACAAAGGCTGGTGTCCCATAAATAGTCTGAACTAGATTTGGCTTAATCGCATCTTTCAATACTAAAGCCAAGGCTCCTTCTACCTCAAGGTCACGAACATAGACTGGTGAGCGGTCATAGCGATAACCGATGACAATGTTAGCCAAGCGCTTTTTCAAATCTTCAATATCCGTAGCTAGGCAAAGAATCGCCATAATTTCAGAAGCAACCGTGATATCAAAGCCATCTTCGCGTGGAATACCATTAACCGGACTTCCTAAGCCAACGGTCACATGACGAAGAGCCCGATCATTCAGGTCAACCACCCGTTTCCATATAATGCGGCGCTGATCGATTCCCAGGGCATTTCCTTGATGCAAATGATTATCAACGAGAGCTGACAGGGCGTTGTTAGCTGTCGTAATTGCGTGCATGTCTCCAGTAAAATGCAAGTTGATATCTTCCATCGGTAGAACCTGCGCGTGACCGCCACCAGCTGCTCCTCCCTTGATGCCCATCACTGGCCCCAGAGACGGTTCCCGGATAGCAATCATAGTTTTCTTGCCAATTTTATTAAGCGCATCAGCTAGTCCAATGGTAATGGTAGACTTTCCTTCTCCAGCAGGTGTCGGATTGATTGCCGTTACCAAAATCAGTTTGCCAACAGGATTTTTTTCAACCTCATGAATTTTATCAAAGCTGAGCTTAGCCTTGTACTTACCATATAGTTCCAAGTCGTCATAGTTGATGCCAATTTTTTTCACCACATCAACAATAGGCTGCAATTCAACACTTTGAGCAATTTCAATATCTGTTTTCATCAAGAACTCCTCTATCAATTAATATAAAGATTATAACAAAAAAGAGCAAAATCTACATGATTAAACTCTAAATAGATTTTAATGTTCGGGAAAAACAAAAAAACTTGGAAATTTTTGTTCTCTAAACTATAAGATTTTAGAGTCACTTCTCCGCTGTAACACTCTGCAATTAGAATTATTTTACTAAATTTCTTTTTTCTTGTAAAATAGTGCTATGAACATATTGATTACTTCTGGCGGGACCAGCGAGAAAATCGACCGTGTCCGCTCTATTACCAATCATTCAACGGGCCGACTTGGGAAAATCATAGCTGAAACTTTCCTAGACAAGGGCGATCAGGTGACTCTGGTAACGACTCCCAAGGCTGTCCGCCCTGCAGCCCATCCCAATCTTACCATTGTTCAGATTGAAAACGTTGCAGAATTGCTTGAAACCCTTGAGCCACTCGTTCACACACATGATGTACTGATTCATGCAATGGCTGTTTCTGACTATACTCCCGTCTACATGACTGGTTTGGAAGCTGTAGCTGCTAGCTCTGACATGACTGAATTTCTGAATAAGACTAACTCAGAAAGCAAGATTTCTTCTCAGGATGATTCTCAAGTTCTTTTCCTCAAAAAAACACCCAAAATCATCAGCCTAGTAAAGAAATGGAACCCAGACATTCGCTTGATTGGCTTCAAACTTCTAGTTGACGTTTCTAAGGAAGAGTTGCTTGAAACAGCAAGGACCAGCCTCATAAAAAATCAGGCAGAAATCATTGTCGCCAATGATTTGACAGATATTTCTAACCATGTGCACAAAGCCTATCTTGTCAGAAATGATACTGTAACCCTAGCTCAATCCAAAGAAGAAATTGCTCAGCTCCTCTACCTGCATATCCATAGTCCATAAGGAGGTAAATGATGACACAGATTACCTTAGCCGTCAGCGGTAGCATATCAGCTTACAAGGCTGCTGACATCACCAGCCGTCTAAAAAAAGAAAACTTTGAAGTTGCTGTCCTCATGACAGAGGCAGCGACAGAATTTATCACACCGCTGACCCTGCAGGTCTTGTCACAAAGACCAGTTGCAATTGATATTATGCAAGAACCCGACCCTAGCAAGGTCAATCACATTGACATCGCTAAAGAGTCTGACCTCTTTCTGCTTGCGCCTGCAACAGCCAATTCCATCGCTAAACTAGCCAACGGTTTAGCTGATAATATAGTGACTGCTACTGCCCTGGCTCTGCCGCCTCATACCAAGAAAGTTTTGGCTCCAGCTATGAACACTAAGATGTTTGAAAATCCACTAACCCAGCACAATTTGGAGCGTCTACAGCGTTTTGGATGGAAGGTTATCCAACCGCGTGAAGCCGTTCTAGCCTGTGGCGATCAGGGGACAGGTGCTCTAGCTGAAATTGATACGATTATTGATACAGTAAAGGAACTTATTTATGAAAAAACAGTCTAAAATTGCTCAAATTGCTATTTTCTTTGCCATTATGTTGGTACTTCACCTGCTCAGCTCGGTTATTTTCAACTTACTTCCAGTACCGATTAAACCTACGATTATTCACATCCCTGTTATCATTGCCAGTATCCTCTATGGCCCTAAAGTCGGAGCTGTTCTAGGTGGCCTTATGGGATGTATCAGCGTTATCACCAATACCTTGGTGTTGCTGCCGACCAGCTATCTCTTCAGTCCCTTTGTGCCAAATGGAAGCCTCTCTTCGCTTCTTGTTGCCATGGTGCCTCGCATTCTCATCGGTATCACTCCTTATTTCGTATATAAAGCTATGAAAAATAAGGCCGGCTTGATTGTGGCTGGTTCCGTTGGTTCTGCCACTAATACCATCTTCGTCTTGGGCGGTATCTTCTTTCTCTTTGCAAATGTATATCAAGGAGATATCAAAGCACTTCTGGCTGTTATTCTATCAGCAAATTCCATTGCCGAGTTAATCATTTCTGCGATTTTGACAGCAACTATCATTCCTGCGCTTGAAAAAGCCAAAAAATGATGATGATTTAGTTTTCTGGACCAAGCAATGCTTTGGTCTTTTTTTAATCCCGCATTTCAGCTTTCCATCTTGAAATCCTTGAAACAATGCCTCGAAAAGTATTTCATCGTTTTCTAGGTAACCTCTTTCAAAATTAATGAAAATATGCTACAATGTAAGCGATTAAGAAAATTTAAGAGCAGGATTTTTTACTAAAATTTCCATCTCTTCATTTTAAAAATAAAGGAGACTCCACCTATGACTTATCAAGATAACTTCAAAAAATGGCTTGATTATGCTGAACTTCCTGACTATCTTCGCCAAGACTTGAACAGTATGGACGAAAAAACTAAGGAAGATGCCTTTTACACCAATCTTGAGTTTGGTACTGCTGGTATGCGTGGTTTGATTGGCGCTGGTACCAACCGTATTAATATTTATGTTGTCCGTCAGGCAACCGAAGGTTTGGCTCGCTTGATTGAAGAAAAAGGTGATGAGTTCAAAAAACGCGGTGTTGCGATTGCTTACGACTCCCGTCATTTCTCACCAGAATTTGCCTTTGAATCTGCTGCTGTTTTAGCTAAACACGGCATCAAGTCCTATGTCTTTGAAAGTCTGCGCCCAACTCCAGAGCTTTCATTTGCAGTGCGTCATCTGGGAACTTTTGCTGGTATCATGATTACGGCCAGCCACAACCCTGCTCCATTTAACGGCTACAAGGTATATGGTGAAGACGGCGGACAAATGCCTCCGCATGATGCAGATGCATTGACTGACTACATCCGTGCTATTGAAAATCCTTTTGCTATTGAGGTCGCTGATGTTGAAGCTGAAAAAGCTTCTGGCTTGATTGAAGTGATTGGCGATGCTATTGATGCTGAATACCTCAAGGAAGTTAAAGATGTCAATATCAACCAAAAACTGATTGATGAATACGGCAAAGACATGAAGATTGTCTATACTCCGTTGCACGGTACTGGTGAAATGCTGGCTCGTCGCGCTTTGGCTCAAGCTGGATTTGATTCTGTAGAAGTTGTTGAAGCTCAAGCTGTAGCTGATCCTGACTTCTCTACTGTTAAGTCTCCAAACCCTGAAAGCCAAGCAGCCTTTGCCTTGGCTGAAGAATTAGGACGTAAAGTTGGTGCAGATGTCTTGGTCGCAACTGACCCAGATGCTGACCGTGTCGGTGTAGAAGTTCTGCAAAAAGACGGCAGCTATCTCAATCTTTCAGGTAACCAAATCGGAGCCATCATGGCTAAGTACATCTTGGAAGCTCATAAGAGCGCTGGAACTCTGCCAGCTAACGCAGCTCTCTGCAAGTCTATAGTTTCTACTGACTTGGTGACTAAGATTGCTGAAAGCTATGGCGCAACCATGTTCAATGTCTTGACTGGTTTCAAATTTATCGCTGAAAAGATTCAAGAATTCGAAGAAAAGCACAACCACACCTACATGATGGGATTTGAAGAAAGCTTCGGCTATCTGATTAAGCCATTTGTGCGTGATAAAGACGCTATCCAAGCTGTTTTGGTTGTAGCTGAGCTAGCTGCCTACTACCGCTCACGTGGCTTGACTCTGGCTGACGGTATTGAAGAAATCTACAAAGAGTACGGTTACTTTGCTGAAAAGACTATTTCTGTAACCCTGTCTGGTGTTGATGGAGCTGAGCAAATCAAGGCTATCATGGCTAAGTTCCGTGACAATGGTCCTAAAGAATTCAACGCTACTGCTATTTCTGTTACTGAAGACTTTAAGGCGCAGACTTCTACCGCCGCAGACGGTACTGTTACAGCTCTGACAACTCCTCCAAGCGATGTGCTGAAATACACCTTGGCTGATGGTTCATGGATTGCTGTCCGTCCATCTGGAACAGAACCAAAAATCAAGTTCTACATTGCCGTTGTTGGTGACAGTAATGAAGACGCTCAAGCAAAAATTGCTGCTATTGAAGCAGAGATTAATGCCTTTATCAAGTAAAATGCCACTATCAACCAATCAACCAGAGGATGAAATTCACATTCTCTGGTTTTTCGTTTCCAAATCAAGCATTTTTCTGATTTTTATGGCATACTAGTTTTATCAAAAGAAATGAGGATTATTTATGGAACAATTTGCTCAAAATATTAAAGACCTTGAAATCACAACTGTTGACCGTGCTCGTCAAGCTATTGCTGACAAAGAGACTGCAGCTTTCTTCGTCGGTCGCAAAACTTGCCCTTACTGCCGTAAATTCGCTGATACTCTCGCTGGCGTGGTCGCTGATACCAAGGCGCATATTTTCTTTATCAATAGCGAAGAAGCCAGCGAATTAGAGAAACTGCAAGCATTCCGCTCTGAATACAGCATTCCGACAGTTCCAGGTTTTGTTCATGTTCAAGACGGCCAAGTATCTGTTCGTTGTGATTCTTCTATGACTGCAGATGAGATTAAAGCTTTTGCAAACTTACAAAATTGATTCAATTCAAAAATCTGAGACCAATTAGTCTCAGATTTTTTATTTATTTCTAGCTTCCTGAAAAGCCTCCCACATCTTCTGCTGGGGTTTGGCAAAGGGGTAATTGCCAAAATCTTCTGGATGAAGCCACAAGACCTCTCCATCAGCTGCGATCTGGCTATCCTTAACTCGGCCATAAGCCAGCTGGATATGCCACTTGCGATGACTGAAAACATGTTGCACTTTTGAAAAGGACTGCTGCTGCCAATCAACAATCAAATCATAATCCTGCTCAAAGCTTTCTTGAGGAGACAAGTCCAGACTTGGCTGATTTTCTGCCACCTCAAAGAGCGACATTTGATTTTCAGTTTGAAATTCCTCGACTTCAATCAAGGGAAAATGCCAAAAGCCTGATAACAAACCAGCAGCCTCATTCTTTTCAAGCAAGAATTGTCCCTGTTCGTTTTCGATAATCAAGCCTTGCAGATAGACTGGAACTGGCCTCTTTTTAGGTGCTTTGATTGGATATTTATCCATAGTTCCATGCAAATAAGCTGCGCTGAACTCTTTTACAGGACTGTCTTCTGGATGAGGATTAACAGGAGCTTCGATATCTGAGCCCAGATCCATCAGTGCTTGATTGAAATCTCCAGGTCTGTCTGGATCAATCAAAATCTCCATCATAGCCTGAAAGACCTTACGATTGCTAGGTTGACCAATATCTAAATCAACTTCAAACAATCGACTCAGCACCCGCATGACATTGCCATCTACCGCAGGCTCAGCTAGGCCAAAGGCAATACTAGCAATGGCACCAGCTGTATAAGGTCCAATCCCTTTGAGGCTAGCAATTCCTCCATAGCTATCAGGAAATTTTCCAGCGAAATCCGTCATTATCTGCTGGGCCGATTTTTGCATATTTCGCACCCGCGAATAATAGCCCAACCCTTCCCAAGCCTTGAGCAGTCTATCCTCTGGCGCCTGAGCTAAATCAGCTACAGTCGGAAACCAGTCAAGAAAGCGCTCATAGTAAGGAATCACCGTATCCACCCGAGTCTGCTGCAGCATAATCTCAGAAACCCAGATATGATAAGGATTATTTGTTCTGCGCCAAGGCAGGTCACGTTTGTTTTCATCATACCAAGTTAATAATTTCTCGCGAAAAGAGGCGATTTTATTTGCCTCCCACATCTCAATTCCGTATTTTTTCAAATCTAACATAAATCTAGTATAGCATAAGGCAAGAAAAATAGGAGAGCTTATGCCCTCCAATCATTTCCTATCGTTTAATAATGACCTACTGCCTGACTAGCTGTAATCAAAGTCAGCTTATAAACATCATCCGCATTACAGCCTCGAGAAAGGTCATTAACTGGGTGGTTTAGTCCTTGCAGGATAGGACCTACCGCTGAAAAGCCACCCAAACGCTCTGCCATTTTGTAGCTGATATTTCCAGCTTCGATACTTGGAAAGACAAAGACAGTCGCTTGACCAGCTACCGGGCTGCCAGGCGCTTTCAACTCTGCTGTTGCAGGAACGAAAGCTGCATCAAACTGTAATTCACCATCGATAGCTAAGTCTGGACGCATTTCCTGAGCCAACTTAGTCGCCTCCACTACCTTATCAACCTTTTCACCGAATCCAGATCCTTTGGTCGAATAGCTGAGCATAGCAACTTTTGGATCGATACCAAAAATCTGCGCTGTTAGGGCTGAGTTAACAGCAATCTCCGCCAAAACATTAGCATCTGGATCGATATTGATGGCACAGTCACTGAAAATGTAGCGTTCGTCATCGCGCACCATGAGGAAGGCTCCTGAAGTACGAGAGACCCAAGGCAGGGTCTTGATGATTTGAAGAGCTGGCCGAACAGTCGCTGCTGTAGAGTGGATTGCTCCTGAAACCATCCCTTGAACCTTGCCAAGATAAACCAACATGACCCCAAAGTAGTTGACATCTTCCTTGAGCAACTGACGTGCTTCATCTGCAGTGATTTTCCCTTTTCGACGCTCAACGAATGCTTCTACCAGTTCCTCAAAGCAAGAACAGTTTGAAGGATCAATAACCTGATATCCTTCTTTTACTCCCTCAATTTCTAGATAAATACGGATTTTATCAGGATTACCCAAAAGAACTGGTGTAATATCAGTTTCTTTCACCAAACGTTTAGTTGCTTGCAAAATCCGTGGCTCTTCACCCTCCGGCAAGACAATTTTTACTTCCTTATCTTTCAAAGCTTCACGAATTGAATCAAAAATTTTCATGTCTCTTAAAACTCCTTTATCTCTTATTCTTTTAATTTCTCAATAACTTGTTTAAAATCTTCTGGCAAAGGACTGGCACGCTCAACTTCCTGTCCGCTAAATGGGTTATAAAATTTCAAAGAATGACAATGTAAAGCCTGACGCTCTATTCCGTATTCCAAACTCCCTCCATAAAGGTCGTCACCCAAAAGCGGAAAGCCAATATGTGAAAAATGAACACGGATTTGATGAGTCCTCCCAGTATGCAGATGAATATCCACCAGATAGACATCTCCAATTCGCTCTATGACCTTGTAACTGGTATGGGCGTACTTACCATCCTCTGTCACGCGCCTCGTAATGATACTCTCAGGATTGCGTCCAATCGGAGCAATAATCTCACCTTGCTCTTCTAAGTCACCAGTCCCCCGAACTAGAGCGTAATAGCGCTTTTCTATCAGCTTCTTCTGCAACTGTTTGTCCAATCTGGCATGAGCATAGCCATGCTTGGCAAAGAGCATGAGCCCACTTGTATCCTTATCCAGACGCGTCACGATATGCACCTGCTGGTTTTCATAGCCCTGACGAATATAGTAAGCCTTGACGAAATTAGCCATAGTATTGGAATGGTTAACACTGGGAATACTAGCCACCCCTGCCGGCTTATCCAAAACCAAGAAATGCTCATCTTCATAGATGACAGACAAGTCCTTATCAACAGCCTTCAGACTCTCAAATCCCTTTTCAGACGGGATATCAATCGTCACCCTATCGCCAATATCCAAGAGATAAACAGCGTTCTGAGGTTGATGGTTGACGAGAATGTTTCCGCCGGAAAATTTTATCTTAGCCAAGAGGCCTTTGGAAATTTCGTGTCGCTTCAAAAAAGTCTTTACCTTGACATGCTCATCAGCAATAAACTCAAACCTCATTCCTGGCACTCTCCAATAAAGGAGTCTCTGACACGATTCCAAAAGCTGGTATGGCTTGGCGAAGCCACAAAATGTATCTTGTGATTGTCAATCTGATACTCAATGCGAACAATGTTTTTGAAAGAGAAAGTCTGATTATCGACCGCAATAGTATGATAGTCACTGCGGGTCGGCACTAACTCAATCTTATCCTTTTTAGGAACAATGACCGAAGATCCTAAAGTCCGATAAACCCGATTGTTGAGACTGGCAATTTCTGTCACTTGCAAGGCTTCAATCGTCGGATGTAATACTGCTCCGCCCAGAGATTTGTTATAGGCTGTGCTGCCTGTCGGAGTAGAAACGGAAATCCCATCTCCTCGGAAACGCTCGAAATGAACCCGATTGATAATGACATCAGCTACCATAGTCCGATCCGAACGCTTGATTGTTGCTTCGTTTAAAGCACGAATGGTGCGTGTATCACCATTTTCAAAAGTAATTTTCACATTTAAAATTGGATAAGAAACCTGAGCACCAGTATCCAGTTTAAGATTTTCGACTAGCTTATCCAATTCAAAATCACGGTAGTCCGTATAGAAGCCGAGATGTCCTGTATGCACACCAACAAAGCGGACCCGATCCAGCTGTTCTTCATACATATGAAAAGCTGATAGCAGCATGCCGTCACCGCCTACCGAAATCACGATGTCGGGATTCTTAGGAGTTAAAATAAAGCCATTCTGTTTAAGCTTCTGCTTTAAATCTTGATAAACTTGTTCGCTCTGTCTTTTCCGATTGCGGATAATCGCTATTTTTTTATCTGTATTCTTCATCTGTATCATCACTATTTCCTACACCGTCATTTAACTTACGGTGAAGAGGATCAAAAAGAGCCTGCGCCTCTTGGATAGCATCACGGATTTCTCCCATCTCCTCATCCAGCTGATAGGCAAGATTAGCTGTCGTTTCCAAGCGACATTTGATTTCCTCGGGAAATTCTCCTTTATACTTGTAATTCAAAGAATGCTCAATCGTAGCCCAAAAATTCATCGAAAGGGTGCGAATCTGAATCTCAGCCAGAATAAGCCTATGACCATTAATCGTATCAACTGGATACTCTACAATCACATGGTAGCTCCGATAGCCACTGGCTTTTTTGTTTTTGATGTAATCCCGCTCTTGAATAATCCGCATATCAGTCCGATTTCGCAAGACTTCTAAAACTTCATCCACATCATCGACAAATTGAACCATGACCCGTAAGCCTGCAATATCCTGCATCTCCTGCTCAATATTTTCCTCGCGAATACCTCGCAGAATCATCTTTTCTTTAATGCTCTCAATCGGCTTGACACGTCCGGTCACAAACTCAATCGAAGAATGGCGCTGCTGCTTACGGTATTGCTTTCGCACCCCACGCAACTTAATTTTCAGCTCTCCAACTGCTTGAATATAGGGGTCTAAAAACTCTTCCCATTCTATTGTCATACACTTACCTTGTCATATCATTATTTTTTGTATAAAATAAACACAACTGTTATTATAACATAAATCGCTTTCAAAAAAAAGAAAAGGATATGAAAATGAATCACTTAGAAATTGAATTCAAAACCATGCTGACAAAAGAAAAGCACGACCGTCTGCTCCAGTTTTTTGCTGATATTTCGCCTATTAGCCAAACCAACCACTACATCGATTCAGATCAGCAAAGTATTCGACACGCCCATATGGCTTTTCGAGTACGAACTTTTAACCATCGCGAAGCTGAGCTGACGCTCAAGATTCCTCAAGAAGTCGGAGCCTTGGAACTTAATCAGAACCTGACACCAGAAGAAACTGAAAATATTTTGCAGAACAATGAATTTCCTACGGGAGAGATTTTAGAAACACTGCTTCAAAAAGAAATTCCTATCCAAGACTTGAAGATTCTAGGCTCTCTAGAGACTATCCGCTATGAAAAAGAAGACGAAATTGGCCTCCTTGCTCTGGATGAGAGTCACTACTTGGACAAAAAAGACTTCGAACTCGAAGTCGAAGTTGAAGATTTCGAAAAAGGAAAAGAAAATTTCCTCAACTTCCTAAAACAGCACAAGATCGACTACAAACCTGGTAAGAGCAAGATAGCAAGATTTTCTGAAAACTTGTAAATCAACGACCACAAAATAGCTGAAATAATCTAATTTTTTTGGTAAAATAAAAGGTAGCAATCTAAAGACTATTGAAATCTAAATTTCATGGAGCATTAGATTATAGAAATGACACAAAAAGAGGACGGTCCAACTCATGTCAGATAAAAAAAATATGAAGCTTTTTTCCCTCAACTCCAATCATTCCATAGCTGAAAAAATCGCTGAGGCTGCTGGGGTTCCTTTGGGAAAACTTTCCTCCCGCCAATTCTCGGACGGCGAGATTCAGATTAACATTGAAGAAAGCGTTCGTGGCTATAATATTTACATCATTCAGTCTACTAGCTTCCCTGTCAATAATCACTTGATGGAGCTCTTGATTATGGTGGATGCCTGCAAGCGTGCCAGTGCCAATACGATTAATGTTGTGATGCCTTATTTTGGATATGCCCGTCAGGATCGGACTGCTGCTCCTCGCGAGCCAATCACAGCTAAACTGGTTGCCAATATGCTTGTCGGTGCTGGAGTGGATCGCGTGATTTCTCTGGATCTTCATGCCGTGCAGGTCCAAGGATTCTTTGATATCCCAGTAGATAACCTCTTCACTATCCCACTCTTTGCCAAACACTACTGCAACATGGGCCTTACTGGCGATGATGTCGTTGTCGTCAGCCCTAAAAACTCTGGTGTAAAACGCGCCCGCAATTTGGCTGAATATCTGGATGCCCCTATCGCTATCATTGATTATGGCGAAGATGAGGCGGGTCGCTCCGAGGGCTATATTATCGGAGATGTCGAAGGTAAGAAAGCTATTCTAATCGACGACATTTTAAATACCGGTCGGACTTTCTCTGAAGCAGCTAAAATTGTCTGTCGCGAAGGCGCAGTCGAAATCTATGCTGTATCTAGTCATGGTCTCTTTGCGGATAAAGCTGCGGAATTGCTGGATGATTCTCCTATCAGGGAAATTCTTGTGACTGACTCTGTTGATACCAAAGAAAAAACACCTAAGAATCTCCACTATATTACAGCTAGTGAACTGATTGGTGATGCTATTGTCCGCATTCAAGAGAGAAAACCAGTCAGTCCACTCTTTGCCTATCAAAAGAAATAAGGTAACCGGAGTGATTTATTTAGATAATGCCGCTACAACTGCTTTGTCGCCCGCTGCAATTCAAGCAATGACCAAGACGATGACTGTCTTTGGGAATCCTTCCAGTACGCATAGCTATGGCCGAGAGGCTAGTAAACTGCTCAGACAGGCGCGTGAGGATGTTGCTCAATCTCTGCATACTCAAAGCAATAAGATTCTTTTTACGTCAGGCGGCACTGAAAGCAATAATACTGTTATCAAAGGCTATGCCCTTCGTCACCAGAACCAAGGGAAGCATATTGTTACCACTGCTATTGAGCACCATGCCGTCTTGGAAGTGGTAGAGTACTTAGTAGATAAATTCGGCTTCGAAGCTACTTTTGTTCAGCCGGTGGATGGTCAGATTCGAGCAGAGGATATTAAGAAGGCTCTTAGGCCTGACACTATTCTTGTATCTGCCATGGCGGTTAATAACGAGACGGGTGCCATGCTCCCCATTAAGGAAATTGGTGAATTACTACAAGAACATCCTGCTGCTTTTCACGTTGATGCTGTTCAAGCAATTGGTAAACTTCCCATCTACCCAGACGAGCTAGGGATTGACTTCCTCTCTGCATCAGCACATAAGTTTCATGGTCCCAAAGGCGTTGGCTTCCTTTATGCCGAGAAGATGGATTTTGACAATTTCATGCATGGTGGTGACCAGGAAGAAAAACACCGGGCCGGAACTGAAAATCTAATCTCTATCACAGGCATGGCGGCAACTCTGTCAGAGAGCATGGAACATCTAGAGGAAAATCTAGAGCGTGCGCAAGACTTAAAAAACAGCTTACTTGCTGACTTATCGGACATTGACTTTTACTTAAATGAAAGCCAGCCCAGCTTGCCTTATGTCATCAATTTGGGATTTCCTAATCAAAAAAATGACCTGCTTCTGCTTCAAATGGATTTAAATGGATTTTCCATTTCAACAGGCTCAGCCTGCACAGCCGGAGCTATACAACCTAGTCATGTCTTGCAGGCTATGTACGGCAAGGATTCCAACCGCTTGCATGAGTCTATTCGAATCAGTACTTCGGACCAAACGACCCTGCAAGAGATTCAATCATTTACAAAGAAATTAAAAGAAATTTTAGGAGGATAAGATGGCCTTTCAAACATCTGTTAGCTTAGCAAACTGTGAATATACCTATTCACTTCACCCAAATGTCAAGAAATTCACCTTGCGCGACAATACTTTCGCTGAAAGCAAGGTTGGCAACTATGAACTCTCTCGTCTGTTGGAATCTGTACCCAATAGCGGAAATGGTTTTCTGCTGAAAATCATCGTCAATAAAGATTTGAATGGTTTCAAAATCAACATCACTGACAAATCAGGCCTGCGCTTGGTCAATATTTTCAAATCAGAAGACCATCACATTATCCAGCAAAAATTTTATTTCTTGATGGATAGCTTGGTTGAAAGAAATATTTTTGAAAAGACACCACAATAAGCAAGATTCTCGCAATTTTGCTTTTTTGATTTAGACTCTTTAAAAAACCAAACAAGCTTGACTTCTGCTTAGAACTCTTGAAAATATCAAATGACTAATCGAACCAAAGGAAAGGATTAACGATGGTTGAACTGACCTATTTGGACTCATATAAGGTAAAACGAACACTTACCTATGAAGATTTCGATGAATTTCTTCTAGCCTTCTCTGGCTGCGTTACGGTTCCTGACTCGCTCAAGGTGCTTTCTGTTACGTATAAGGGACACCAGCTGCCTTTTGCAGGGCTAATTGGAGACTTGTACCGCCAGATGTACCAGTTGGACTTAACTCCCTATCAGGACTAATCCTTCGCAACTGCAACATAACTTAAACGTTAACTCTTTTCTTTTTTAGTGCATTAAACATCCTTAATTAGTTGATTTTTTCACAAACTTCCTATAAAATAGAATTAGAAAGGTTGTGATTTTGTGAAAACTGAAAAAAATACTACAATTCCCCGAGCTACTGCTAAAAGGCTTTCGCTCTACTATCGTATTTTTAAACGTTTTAATGCTGAGAAGATCGAAAAAGCCAACTCCAAGCAAATCGCTGAAGCCATTGGTATTGACTCTGCTACTGTCAGACGAGATTTTTCTTATTTCGGTGAGCTTGGCCGCAGAGGATTTGGTTATGATGTCAAGAAATTGATGAACTTTTTTGCTGACCTCTTAAACGACAATGCTATTACCAATGTCATGATTGTTGGTGTTGGTAATATGGGGCGGGCTCTGCTGCACTATCGTTTTCATGAGCGCAATAAAATGAAGGTTGTAATGGCTTTTGACACAGATGACCATCCAGAAGTTGGCAGCACAACCAGCGATGGGATTCCTATCTATGGAATTTCCCAAATCAAAGAAAAAATACAGTCAGGAAATGTGCAAACTGCCATCCTAACTGTACCTAGCGTAAAAGCTCAAGAAGTCGCATCTATCTTAGTTCAGGCTGGTGTCAAGGGCATTCTCTGTTTCTCACCTGTAAACCTATCCCTGCCTAAGGATGTGGTCGTCCAGTATGTTGACCTGACTAGCGAACTGCAGACTTTGCTCTACTTCATGAGAAAAAATGATTATTAATTTGAAAGAGGTATTAAACACTCTATGAGTAAACCTATTATTGGAATAACCGGAAATGAAAGAGAAATCCCAGACGATCACTTCATCCATATGAGCTATACAGCGACAGGATTCGTTGAGGGTGTCAAAGAAGTTGGCGGAATTCCAATGATTTTGCCAATCGGTGATGAAGAAATGGCTAAACAGTATGTTTCCATTGTCGATAAATTAATCATCACAGGAGGTCAAAATGTATGCCCTCAATTCTATGGTGAAGAGAAAACCATTGACAGCGATGATTATTTACTCAAGCGAGACATTTTTGAGTTAGCTTTAATCAAGGAAGCTCGCCGCCAAAATAAACCAATCTTCACTGTCTGCCGCGGAACCCAACTTTATAATGTCGCTTTAGGCGGTACGCTTCATCAAGATATTGAAGATCATTGGCAAGATAGCTCTGCTGAGTACACAACCCAAAGCATGGTGACCAAGAATGGTTCTATTCTGCACGAAATCTATGGACCAGCATCTGAAATCAACTCCTTCCACCACCAAAGTATCAAGGATTTAGCGGCTGGCCTAGAAGTCATCGCCTATGATCCGCGCGATAAGATCATTGAAGCCATCACCTCTACTGACGGCAGTCCTTTCCTTGGCGTCCAATGGCACCCAGAGTTCTTGTTCGGCTCCAGAGAAGGAGACTTAGCTCTGTTTGATTATGTTGTCAATATTCTTTAAAAGCTTCTATTCCTAGATAAACTTCTGTTCTACACGAATAGAAGTTTTTTATATTCAAGTAAATCAAATTATATCATATCTGTCTCTTCTCGGTAGCTATAGTAGTTGGACTTAGACACAATCAAATGATCCAAAAGAACCAAGCCCATCATCTCACATGCTTCTTTCATATGCTGGGTCACCTCATCATCATTCCTGCTGGGAACGACTGAGCCTGATGGATGATTGTGTACCAGTATGATAGATGTCGCCAGATGCTTAAGAGCGTAGTGGAGAATCTCTCTCGGCTCTGCAATGCTTCTGCTGACTGTCCCCATAAAAATAGTCTGCTGGTGCAAAATTTGATTTTGACTATTAAGATAAATAGCAACCAAGCACTCCTGCCTCATATCTCCAAGTTCTTGCTGCATTTTCTGTGCTAACTTTTGACTGCCCATAATCTGCTCTTTCTGCAGAACCTCTGCTCGATTAATCCGACGACCTAATTCGATAATGGCCTGTAGCTCCACAGCCTTAATCGGACCGATTCCAGAAATAGTCTGCAATTCCTGCAAAGTTAAATACTTGAGATCGTTCAAACTAGAAATAGATGATAAAATTCTCTGAGAAACTTGAAAAACAGTTTCTTTTTTGTTCCCTGTTCTGAGAAAGATTGATAGGAGCTCCTGGTTACTGAGTTTTTCAGCCCCCTCTCTCATCAATCGCTCCCGCGGCATCATACTAATATCATCTTGAAATGAAATGCTATACATAGAAACCTCCTTACCTTATAATTCGGAAAAAGAGTCAAAATCAGCAAGAATTGATATAAAAAAACTCCAAAAATTAGAGTTCTTCCTAACCTTTGGAGTGAATTTTTTTAGTTTTCGTCTTTAAATCTGCATTTGGTTATAAGACTTACTGAAAGATTCAATAACTTCCTTAGGAGCCTTGTCATACTCGACAGAGCCTTCTAACGTTCCCTTGACAATAGTCCGGTTGGTTGCCGCGGCATCCTCACAAGTAACTAAAGTAATCTCTGTAACGCCTTCAGTATCCTCAATCAGATCCGTTCGATCTGGAGTTACCGTTTCAACACTGGTGATTACATAAGTATAGACTTGCTCTTTATCGGTGATATAGATTTTCATACCAGCCTTAGCACGATCCAGTGGGGAAAAGAGCATGTTACTAGCCCCTGTGATGCCAAAGACGTGGTGGCTAGCCAAGGCGTAATTTCCCTGTCCCATCTGCTGAGTCTCTTTCATCGTACCAGCACCATAATACAATCCAGCATTATCCAGCCCTTTGAAGATCGGCAAATTCATGGATACTTCTGGAATTGAGATACCTCCGATAACAGGCAGCTTCTGGGCTTTCCACTGAGCATTGATAACTGCTTCTGTAGAAAGCGACTCTACCTTATTAAAATCAAAGCTAGTCTCAGCATTTTTATTTTTATTAATAGAGTCTTTGGAAACCTTGCTGACCTGATATTGGTTGGTATGCCAAACCATAATCATGTTTCGGATTTGCGCATTAAAGATTAAGCCTAGGGCCACAAAAATTAATAATGTCGCAACAATATTGATAAAAATATTTCTTTTACTTTTTTGTTTTCTTTTTCGACTTCTTTTTCCTTGTACCATATAGAGGTCCTCTTTTACGATTCGTTTTCTTCCTCTGCTACATCTTCTTTATCGTCTGCTTCGACGCTTGTAAAGGTGACAATTTGTGCATTTTGGTCCAGACGCATGACCTTAACACCCATAGTTGAGCGGCCTGTCTGAGAAATATTAGCCACACTGGTCCGAATGATGACGCCTGTATTAGTGATAATCATCAAATCTTCCTCTCCAGTAACAGTCATCAGACCAGCGAGAGGTCCATTCTTATCAGTGATATTGGCTGTTTTAATCCCTTTACCACCACGGCCCTTGGTTGGATACTCACTAGCAAGAGTTCGCTTACCATAGCCTTTTTCGGTGATGACAAGCACTTCGTCTCCCTCAGCAATCACACCAGCTCCAACGACCTGGTCACCATCTCGAAGATTAACTCCGCGAACACCAGTCGCTATACGGCTCATGCTCCGGACAGCTGTCTCATTGAAGCGGACAGAATAACCAAACTTAGTACCAATGATAACATCTGCAGCGCCGTCCGTCAGAAAGACATTGATTAACTCGTCTTCATCTTTCAAATTCAAAGCCTTAAGACCGTTCTGACGAATATTAGCAAATTCTGTCACACTGGTCCGTTTGACCACCCCATGACGGGTAGTAAAGAAGAGATAGGAATCATCACTTCGGTCTTGCTGAACATTTATGATAGTCTGAATAGTCTCTCCTTCATCAAGCTTCAAGAGATTGACTACTGGCAAGCCCTTGGCTGTCCGACCGTACTCAGGAATTTCATATCCTTTGAGACGATAAACTCGACCTTTATTTGTAAAGAAGAGCAGTCTATCATGGGTGCTTGTTGAAACCAGCTCTTTGACGAAGTCATCATCTTTGACACCAGTTCCTTGAACACCGCGGCCCCCGCGTTTCTGAGCAGTGAATTCAGCCTGATTCAGACGTTTGATATAACCTTTATTAGACAGGGTAATCAAAACATCCGCTTCCTCAATCAAATCTTCATCTTCAAGAGAAAGAACTTCTCCCACCATCAGCTCAGTACGGCGGTCATCCGCAAATTTACGCTTGACCTCATCTAACTCTTCCTTGATAATAGCGATAACGCGCTCTGGCTTAGCCAAAATATCAGCCAGGTCTGCAATCAAGGCAATCAGCTCATCGTATTCTGACTGGATCTTATCACGTTCCAAACCAGTCAGACGGCGCAGACGCATATCGAGGATAGCCTGACTCTGGCGCTCAGACAGCTCAAACTTAGCCATCAATTCAGCCTGTGCTTCTGCGTCTGTCTCGCTATTACGGATAATGCGAATCACTTCATCAATATGATCCAATGCAATCAGCAAACCAGCCAAGATATGAGCTCGAGCTTCTGCCTTTTCTTTATCGAAGACAGTCCGTCGAGTCACCACTTCTTTTTGGTGCTCAATGTAGGCCAACAAAATCTCACGCAGAGACAGAATCTTCGGCACACCATTTTGAATAGCCAGCATATTGAAGCTGAAATTGGTCTGCATCTGAGTCAGCTTGAAAAGGTTATTTAGAATGACATGAGCAGAGGCATCACGACGTACCTCAATGACAAAACGGACCCCTTCACGGTTGGACTCATCACGAACAGCTGTGATACCGTCAATACGTTTTTCCTGCACCAGACGAACAATATGCTCATGGACCTTGGTCTTATTAACCATGTATGGAAACTCGGTTACGACAATTCGCTCTCGGCCATTTTTCATCTCTTCGATTTCAGTGCGAGAGCGAAGAACAATCGAACCCTTCCCTGTTTCATAAGCCCGGTGAATACCAGACTTACCCATAACAAGTGCACCTGTAGGAAAATCTGGTCCAGGAAGGACTTCCATGATATCGCGAGTTGTTGCATCCGGATTGTCCATGACAAGCTTAACTGCATCAATAGACTCACCAAGATTATGAGGTGGGATATTGGTCGCCATCCCAACTGCAATCCCTGTCGCACCATTTACAAGTAAGTTAGGGAAGCGAGCAGGAAGAACTACAGGCTCTCTCTCGCTGGCATCATAGTTGTCAATATAATCAACAGTGTTTTTATTAATATCACGAAGCATCTCAAGAGCAATCTTGCTCATACGTGCTTCTGTATAACGTTGAGCAGCAGCCCCGTCTCCGTCCATAGAACCGAAGTTTCCATGGCCATCTACAAGCATATAGCGATAGCTCCACCATTGAGCCATCCGCACCATCGCTTCATAAATAGAAGAGTCACCATGCGGGTGATACTTACCCATGACATCCCCTGTGATACGAGCTGATTTCTTGTGAGGCTTCTCAGGTGTCACGCCCAGCTCATTCATACCATAGAGAATCCGACGGTGAACTGGCTTTAGACCATCACGAACATCTGGAAGTGCCCGAGCCACGATAACGCTCATCGCGTAATCAATGAAACTAGTCTTCATTTCACTAGTCAGATTAACATTTACTAAGTTTCTGTCTTGCATTAAAAAATGCCTTTCTTTCATATTAAACTACCCTTTATTATACCACATTTTCTTTAATTTTTCAGTATTTTGAACCGTTTGTAAAAACGTTTACATCGCTAGATATACAAGTTGACCGTGACAAAATATGTCAAAAGTGGTAGAATGAATGTGTACGGGAAAACTTCCCTAAAAAAATAAGGAGATGTTTAGAAATGACTGCTACTAAACAACATAAAAAAGTCATCCTTGTCGGTGACGGTGCTGTAGGTTCATCTTACGCATTTGCTCTTGTAAACCAAGGTATTGCTCAAGAACTTGGTATCATTGAAATCCCTCAATTATTTGAAAAGGCTGTCGGTGATGCTGAAGACCTTAGCCACGCCCTCGCTTTCACTTCACCTAAAAAAATCTATGCAGCTACTTATGCAGACTGTGCGGATGCCGACCTCGTTGTTATCACTGCAGGTGCACCTCAAAAACCAGGTGAAACTCGTCTTGACCTTGTTGGTAAAAACTTGGCTATCAACAAATCTATCGTTACTCAAGTCGTAGAATCAGGCTTCAACGGTATCTTCCTCGTTGCTGCTAACCCAGTTGACGTTTTGACTTACTCAACTTGGAAATTTTCTGGTTTCCCTAAAGAGCGTGTTATTGGTTCAGGTACTTCACTTGATTCAGCTCGCTTCCGTCAAGCTCTTGCTGAAAAGATTGGTATCGATGCTCGTTCTGTCCATGCCTACATCATGGGTGAGCACGGTGACTCTGAGTTTGCGGTTTGGTCACATGCTAACGTTGCAGGTGTGAAATTGGAGCAATGGTTGCAAGCTAACCGCGACTTGAACGAACAAGACTTGGTTGATCTTTTCATCTCCGTTCGTGACGCAGCATACTCAATCATCAACAAAAAAGGCGCAACTTACTACGGTATCGCGGTTGCTTTGGCTCGTATCACAAAAGCTATTCTTGACGATGAAAATGCTGTATTGCCATTATCAGTCTTCCAAGAAGGACAATACGGTGTTGAAAATGTCTTCATTGGCCAACCTGCTATCGTTGGTGCTCACGGTATCGTACGTCCAGTAAACATCCCATTGAACGATGCTGAGACTCAAAAAATGCAAGCTTCTGCTAAAGAATTGCAAGCAATTATTGATGAAGCATGGAAGAATCCTGAATTCCAAGAAGCATCTAAAAACTAATTATAAAAAAACATCTCCTAATAAAAGGGGATGTTTTTTAGTTGTTTTATATAGATTTGTCAGCAAAAATATCAAACAAATAAGGTACGATGAGCTGCTCCTCTAGGTCTTTCAAAGAAGAAATCCAGGCAAAGTCTGTATGCTCTTCTGGATCTAATATAATATCACGCTCTTCAAAAATCCTACCCGTATAAACCAAGCGTGTGAAAACAGTATCTTTTTCAGAATCAAACTGACTATCTTCGTGGGTAATCCTATCAATCCGAATCTTTTGATTAACCACCTCCATAGCCTCACGTAGAGCCGCCTCTCTAGGCAGTTCATTCTCTTCTACACTCCCACCGGGAATATCCCAATAAGATGGATAGACATTAGGGAGGCCACGCTTTATTTTAGAGCGCTTGATAAGTAAATACTTCCCGTCTTTCTCAATTAAGGTATGGGCGATTAATTTTACTGTCATTGCATGTGTTCCTCCAAGAAAGAAAAAAAAGACTCCGAAGAGTCCAATTTTAAGTCATCCACCCTGAGAGAATCGAACTCCCATCTCAAGAACCGGAATCTTACGTGATATCCATTACACTAAGGGTGGCAACTAATTCATTATAACTGATTTTCTCTGAAAATACAAGTGAAAATCAGAAAAAGAAGTTGAGATTTCTCAACTTCTTTTACCTAATTACAATTCAATATCGCCAAACAAATCAGCCATTGAGAATCCAGTTTGAGTTTCTGGAAGTTCAAAGTCACGTTTTTCTTGACGTTTTGGACGACGAGGACGTGATTGACGTTTCTCATCTTTTTGTCCTTCTTCTTGAGCTGGACGTTCTTCCAGAGCCTTGATAGAAAGTGATACACGCTCATCAGCAGCATTCACTTCAAGAACCTTAACAGTTACTTCTTGACCAACTTTAAGGGCATCTTTAGGGCTTTCAACACGTTTGTGTGAAATTTGTGAGATATGAACCAATCCATCGATACCTGGCAATACTTCAACGAAAGCACCGAAATCAGTCAAACGTTTTACAGTTCCTTCAATCACATCACCTGCAGCAAGTTTTTGCTCAACGCCATCCCATGGTCCAGGTGTTGTTGCTTTAAGAGAGAGGGATACGCGTCCTTCTTCTTCGTTCAGGTCAAGAACTTTCACTTCGATTTCATCGCCAACTGATACAACAGACTTAGGTGATACGTTGCGCTCATGTGACAATTCAGTCAAGTGAACCAATCCGTCAACTCCGCCAAGATCGATGAAAGCACCGAAGCTAGTGATGCGAGCAACTTTACCAGTTACAATATCACCAACATTCAATTTACCAAAGACTTCAGCACGTGCTGCTGCAGCTTCAGCTTCTACAACTTCACGACGTGAAAGGATGAAGCGGTTTTCTTTTGGATCTACTTCTTTAATCTTAGCATCAAACTCTTGACCTACAAAACGCTCAGTGTTACGAACGAAACGAGTATCAAGCATTGAAGCAGGAATAAATCCACGGAGTCCTTCAAACTCAACTGAAAGTCCACCTTTAACAGCACGAGTGCCCTTAACAGTGACAACTTCTTCTTCACGACCAACCAATTTGTCCCAAGCTTTGCGAGCTTCCAAACGTTTTTTAGATACCAGGTAAGTTACTGTGTCTGTATCTTTACCCACTACTTGACGAAGAACAAGCAATTCAAGTGTTTCACCTGGTTTTACAAGGTCGTTGATATCAGCGTCTCGGTCGTTTGTCAACTCACGAAGAGTCAAAACACCTTCAACACCAGTTCCAGCGATTGCAACATTAGCTTGGTTAGCGTCAACAGTCAATACTTCGGCAGTAACGACGTCACCTGGCTCAACTTGGCTAACACTGTTTAGCAAATCTTCAAATTCATTCATCTAAAAAAATCCTCCAACAATCAAGCTTTCGCTTGACATACTACTTATTTATTTTCCTAAGCACCCGCAAATGACAATGATCTATCGTTAACGATTTCCATCCTATAAAGAAATAAAACACCAGAAGACATTTTATTATTTTATCAGATCTATTACCTAAGAACTGGGGTAGCTGGATTCGAACCAACGCATGAGGGAGTCAAAGTCCCTTGCCTTACCGCTTGGCTATACCCCATTAATACAAAGAATGGAGAGAGAGGGATTCGAACCCCCGAACCCGAAGGAGCGGATTTACAGTCCGCCGCGTTTAGCCTCTTCGCTATCTCTCCGACAATCAACGCTATCTATTATAACATTGATACAATGAAAATGCAAGCCCTATTTGCTTAAATTATAGGTTTCAATCAAAGTTTCCACAGCTCTTTCAAGTTTTTTATAAAAACTTTCAGCATTTCCATTTTTGATAATTGCAAACTGGCCATCTAGTTCGGCAATCTCTCCGATAACCTTCTTGCCAATAGCAAGACTATAACCGTCAAATTGGTCTGCTCCGACCTTCACTTTGCTGTCTGTGATTTGAATTTCAATTTTTTTATCTTTTTTACTCATAACTTACCTCTTTCAAATTTCTATTGTACACGAAAATAGCTGAGTACGCAAGCTATCTTAGGCTAGAATCACAGAAAACTGCCCAATCAAGGACAGTTTTTAGATTATACTTTTACAATCCAACCTTCTGGCGCTTCAACATCGCCGAATTGAATACCAGTTAATTCGTCATATAGCTTGCGAGTGACTGGACCAACTTCCGTCTCGCTATAAAAGACATGGAAATCATTGCCGTGCTGGATACCACCGATAGGAGAGATGACTGCAGCTGTTCCACAAGCGCCAGCTTCAGTGAATTTACCCAAGTCTGCCAGTGGAACATCTCCTTCGACTGGTTTGAGCCCTAGTCTATGCTCTGCCAGATAAAGCAAAGAGTACTTGGTAATAGATGGCAAGATAGACGGACTAAGCGGTGTCACAAACTCATTATCCTTGGTGATACCAAAGAAGTTGGCAGAACCTACTTCTTCAATCTTGGTATGGGTTGCTGGATCCAGATAAATCACATCTGAAAAATGCTTATCCTTGGCAATCTTTCCTGGTAATAAGCTAGCAGCATAATTGCCTCCCACTTTTGCTGCACCTGTTCCGTGCGGTGCCGCGCGATCATAGTCATCTGACACAATGAAGTTAGTCGGAGTCAGACCGCCTTTGAAGTAATTGCCGACCGGCATTACAAAGATCGTAAAAATGTATTCTTCAGCTGGTTTCACTCCAATAATATCGCCGACTCCAATCAAGAGCGGACGAATATAAAGAGTTCCGCCCGTTCCATAAGGTGGCACATATTCTTCATTAGCTCGGACAACCTGCTTAACTGCATCCACAAACATTTCTGTAGGAACTTGCGGCATGAGCAAGCGATCAGCTGTCTGCTGTAAACGTTCCGCATTTTTATCTGGACGGAAAAGCTGAATACTGTCATCCTTAGTTCGATAAGCCTTAAGCCCCTCAAAAGCCTGCTGGCCGTAGTGAAGGCTAGGAGACGACTCAGAGATATGGAGCGTAGCGTCCTCTGTTAACGTTCCTTCTTCCCACTGGCCGTTGCGATAGTATGCTATGTAGCGATAAGGCAGTTTCATATATGAGAATCCTAGATTTTCCCAGTCAAGATTTACAGTCATTGTCTTTCTCCTCTTCTTCCAAACTTCATTTTTAGATACTCCCTATTTTACACCTTTTTAAGATATTTTCAAGTATTATTTTCAATTTTCAGAAAATTTTGTTATTCAGACTTTTTCCTGCTATCAAAATTTTAGAAATTGAAAAAAACCAGCTCTCGCGAACTGGTTTTATGATTACTTGATATAAGCTGAGAAGACTTCTTCGTCTGAAATAGTATCAGAAATGAAGCTGCCGTTGCTAGTTCTCTCAGACAAGCTGAGGTCGGCTAGATTGATCTCATAGGCCGTTCCTTTATTAGAAAGTACCTGCAAAATCTGCTCCTCACTGGCTTCTGCTTCTGTTGTGAAGAGGTCAAAGTCCACTGCTTCGCCAAAGACTGGTCCAGCCGCAAAGACACGGTGCGGCTTGGTCTTAAGCTCTCTCAGAACTTGGAGACCGCGATTTGCCCGACTGGTAACAGGAATATCTGCGACGGCCATACGCTTAATCGAGCCGCGCTGAGTCAGGAGGTAAAGAGAGTCTGTATTGGCAATAAAGGCAGCCGCTAGAACATCGTCTTTCTTGAGGTTGATAGCCTTAACTCCAGCCGCCTTAGCTCCGATGACTGGTACTTCTTCAATATTGAAGCGAAGAGCATAGCCATTCTTGGTCACGAGCATAACATCATCCAGCTTAATCGGCGCCAGAGCAATAACCTGATCGTCTTCATTTTTCAGTTTAGCGAACTTAAGTGACTTAGACTTGTAGGTCCGCCAAGGACTGAATTCCTTGCGCTCTACACGCTTGATTTGTCCCAGTTTGGTCGCTGCAAAGTAAGTGCCCTCCTCAAAACTGTCCAGCAATTCCGTGTAGATCACTTCTTCTTTGGTATCAAAGTTGCTGATGGTCTGGCTGAGGTGTTCTCCGATTTCTTTCCAGCGGATGTCTGACAGCTCATGAACAGGCCGATAAATAACATTTCCCAGGCTGGTGAAAATCAATAAATGCTGGGTCGTCTTGGCTGGGCTGACGAAAATCAGTCGGTCATCGTCACGCTTGCCCATCTCCTCTAGGGTTGAAGCAGAGAAAGAACGCGGACTGGTCCGCTTGATATAGCCAGAACGTGTCACGCTGACATAGGTCTCTTCCTCAACAATCAGACTAGCCGTATCAATCTCAATAGCGTTTGCCGTATCCTGCAGCTCACTGAGACGAGGATTGCCAAACTTCTTCTTGACGTCGCGGAGCTCTCGCTTCATGAGGTTATACATGGTGCGCTCATCGCCGATAATGGCAGCCAGCATCGCAATCTTCTCACGCAGCTCTGCTTCTTCCTCTTCCAGAACCACTACGTCTGTATTGGTCAAACGGTAGAGTTGGAGAGTGACAATAGCCTCAGCCTGCTCCTCAGTGAAATCATAGCTGACCTTAAGATTTTCCTTGGCATCTGCTTTGTTTTCTGAAGCACGAATCAGGGCAATCACTTCGTCCAAGATGGAAATAACCCGAATCAGTCCTTCCACGATATGCAGTCGTTTCTCAGCCTTAGCCTTGTCAAAACGGCTGCGTGCCAGAATAATCTCCTTGCGGTGGGCAATATAACTGGTCAAGATTGGCACAATCCCCACCAAACGAGGTGTGAAATTGTCAATCGCCACCATATTGAAGTTATAATTAACTTGCAAATCAGTATACTTGAAAAGATAGTTGAGAATCAGCTCGGTATTGGCGTCTTTCTTGAGCTCGATAGCAATGCGAAGACCGTCCCGATCGGATTCGTCCCGTACCTCAGCAATGCCAGCCACCTTATTATTGACCCGTACATCGTCTATCTTCTTGACCAAGACCGCCTTATTAATCTCGTAAGGAATCTCGGTGATGACGATTTGCTCTTTTCCGCCCTTCAGCTTTTCAATCTCAGTTCTGGAACGCACCACGACGCGACCTTTACCAGTCTCATAGGCTTTCTTGATCTCATCACGGCCTTGGACAATGGCTCCTGTCGGGAAGTCTGGACCAGGCAGAAACTCCATGAGTTTGCCCACCTTGGCAGACGGATGATCAATCATATAGATAACCGCGTCAATAACTTCAGCTAGATTATGAGGTGGAATATCAGTCGCATAACCAGCAGAAATCCCAGTTGCTCCATTGACCAAAAGATTAGGAAAGGCTGCCGGCAGAACAGTTGGCTCCTTCTCGGTATCGTCGAAGTTCCAAGCAAAAGGAACGGTATCTTTCTCGATATCCTGCAAAAGATAGCCAGCCATCTCAGACAGCCGCGCCTCAGTATAACGCATAGCCGCCGGTGGATCACCATCCATGGAACCATTGTTCCCGTGCATCTCAACGAGAATCTCACGGTTTTTCCAGTCCTGAGACATACGAACCATGGCATCGTAGATGGAGCTGTCACCGTGGGGATGGAAATTCCCCATGATATTCCCGACAGACTTGGCTGACTTGCGGTAGCCCTTGTCAAAGGTGTTGCCGTCCTTGTTCATCGAATAAAGAATACGGCGCTGAACAGGCTTCAAGCCATCGCGAATGTCCGGCAAGGCCCGCTCCTGAATAATGTATTTGGAGTAGCGACCAAAGCGCTCTCCCATGATGTCCTCAAGGGACATATTTTGAATGTTAGACATAATAATTCTCTTTTTAATGTTTAGTTGCAAAGTAAATCTATATTTTATAAATTTAACTGTTTCTTTGTAGGTAGTGAGAAAAGAAGAGCAATCCTACTAATCCTAGAATGAATAAAAGATTAATTTTAATAACAAATAAGCTAAGTAGGGTATTAATTAGACCGTGAAAAATGGCGCAAAAGAGGACCGACTTAGTCTTTTTGAAAACAGCCGCTAGAAGAATGCTGAGATAAATTGCGAATAGACTGAATAATATAAAAGGCATCCTACTTTGAGAGCTTCCAATCACAAACCATAAAGGTACATGCCATACTGCCCAAATACAACCTGTTATCAAACCGGAAATCCAAAAGGAGAATCTAGTTTCCAAAGTTGGTTGCAAGATGCCTCGCCATCCCAATTCTTCTTCGCCACCATAAACACAGACTGCACTCAAAAAAACAACAAACAAATTTCCTAGTGGAAAAGCTGGATTAATCTCCTTAGACGAGACAGCAATAACACCCGTCTGCACGAAAATTAGTATAAGAAATAACAAAATATATTTCTTTGAGTCCCCTAAGATAAAAGAGACTATGCTTTTAATTGATTTTTGAGGCAAACAAGAAATGGTTGCAATGGTTGGACCGAAACCTCCTAGCAGATGGAGAAAAACCCCCAGCGGACTTGTTAGACTTAAGAGGCTCATTTGCGTCAGAAAAGCGAGCAATCCCCAACCAAATCCCCAAGAAATGAGAAAACTAATCAGTAAAAATTTAGCTATCTTATTATTTTGTAAATATTTCATTTGTTTCAAGTCTCTCCTCAGCATACTCAATCATTTTCTCTGCAGTTGCTTTGTCATAGTGGAAGCCAGTTTTGAGAGAGAAAGCTTGTGCTTCTTTGTGGAAAAAGTCCATGGTAGCCAAGAGAGACTTGATGAGTTTTTTCTGATCAGAAAAGGCAAGCAGTTTTGAGAAATTTTTCTCTTTCTCGGCAGGCAAATACTGAAAGAGGTACTTGTAGTTCTTGCCAACATCAACTGTTCCCTTATCTGCTGCTACTTGCCAAGCTAAGACCTTCAAGAGTTCTTGTTGACAAATGCCGTAGAGATGATCCGTCGCGTAGAGAACTTGCTTACGACAAATCCCTTTGACCACGTAGGCTGATACCCACCAAAATTCATTACAAGTTTTTTCAAAATCTATCGTACTAGCTGGACTTGTCCAAAAGCGCTGAGGACTAGGTAGATAAGGTTCAAACAAACCCTTAGGATCTTCTAAAACGGTGAACCCAGCCTCACTATCCACCCACTCTTGCATGTGCTCTTTTGGGCAGAGGGTCAAATCTATCCGATTGCCATCTTCAAAAAGCATGAGATAGAGACGACGGTGTCCAAGTACATTATACTGTTCAATCAGACGTTTGCCAAACTGGTCCAACCAAGAAAGATCCCTCGTCAGATTATCTAAATCGTCCATGACATAAACAACATCATAGTCTTGAAACTCGTCTTTTGGCGCTTTTGGATTTGTCCGTGAACCAGACATGGCGACAGCCTCGACTTGTAAAGTTTTAGCAGTCTGTGAAATCAACCTCAGCATTTGCGCTTCACTTCTATGTTGTCCGCACATATCTTTTATAGAGTTATTTTTCATAGCCGTCTTGCTCCTCTTGTTTTTGGATGCTTCGTATTCTTTTCTTCTCAAGCTCCCCTACAATGAATTGGATAGTTGAACAAATCCCTAAAACAATTAAAACAAAATAAAACAATTTAATATCGTTTCTATGATATATTTTAAAGCTTCTCCATAATACAAAAGTATTTACTAATGAAAGAAGGAAAAGTAAAATAGCATTGAATAGGAGTATTATAGCAAACTTACTCTTAAAATACCTATAATGTTTTCCAATCCTATAGAGGGTATATAATGAGAAAACAATCATCAAAGGGGTGAAAGCAAGTGCATAAAATAAGATAAACCCTATTCCTGAGTATGGTTTACTTTCCATTGGTAGATCTAATAGACAGATACCAATAGTGAGGATGTTCAATATAAACAAGGATACTGTGCGAGCACACTCTTTTCTACCTTTATTGGTCATTAAATCATATATAATTCCAAAAACGGCTAGGAGAACAAGGAAAAAAGGCAACATTAATAACGTAATCAATACCTCACCTCCAATAGTTTTAGCGATTGTTTACATACAAAAGATGATCGTCACCTTTACTTGAACTTCATAAATCCCTTGTCTACCCTTCGTAATAATATGAAGCATCCACACCTTTAAAGAAACGGGCCTGAGTGAGGTCATCAGTTTGATTATTCAAGAGGAGATACTTGAGTTCTCCAGTCGACACTGCACTACGCTTCATGGCATTCAGGTATTCATCCTTATCAATGGCGTTCCAATCTACCACTTTACCCAGCTTCTGACGAAGCATACAATCTAGCCAAATCCGCATGGCGCGTCCATTCCCCTCTCGGAAAGGATGAGCAATGTTCATATCCGCGTATTTATCGACAATCTAGTCAAAATTCTCTGAGGGAGCTTGTTAATGTAGCGTAGCGATTGCTCCAAAAACATGCGGGGCGCAAACTGAAAATCGTCCTTGCCGATATTGACGTCGCGAATGTGTACAGCGAAATCGTAGATGTCGCCAAAAAGCTGGGCGTGGATAGCCGACAAGCCAACAAAGGTGCCGACCTCAAAGGCAAACAACTGCCCGCTCCCAAAGAGTTGCTTGACTCTGACCTTAGTCAGGCGCTCCTCCTCGCGTGCCAGTTCCGCGCTACTGGTTATCCCCATTTATTATCTAAAACCACGGCTACCTTCTTTCTTGTTGATAAATTTGCGCCAGTCCCTCCAAGCTGACCTTTTTCTGCCAGCCGTTTTTTTGAAAATAAACCGCTGGCAAGTTTTTAGTCAGGTGATTTTTAATCAGTTAGTTTATTGACATGCATATAATTATGTATTACATCATCTATTACTTTAGTTCATCAGAAATATGATCGTATAAAAAATCAGCCATGTACTTTCGCCTTTGAGCAAAGTCATCTTCATTAAATTGAATAACACCATCCTTTTTAAAAGTATCTAAAAATAGCTTAACATTGCTATACCGACTATTTTTATAGATAACCTCTTTCTCCTTAACTGATTTATCATCGGCGAGATTATTTAGACGTTCTTCCAGCAAGATCATATTCCCAATGTTATTTACCTTATCTGGATTATCTTTTGATTCAGGAATAATATGTTCTATTGAATATCCCAGTAAACTTTCATTTCCCCCTAAGATTTCTTCAAATCTCCGCAATGAATATTTTGTTATAAGGTTTGATTTCTTATCCTTTTTAGATCTCGTTTCTTTTTGATAAGACAACTTACCAAAATTATCCACAAATTTCTCCCTTGATGGCAATAAAGCAAATAATTCCTTTTTAAAATCTTCCAGAATTTTTGGTAACTCTTCATTACTGGCTTTATAGATTTTTCTTGCAGTATTGGCATACCGTGTTTCTAATTTATTATTTGGACTTGAAGTAATTGCATTATACAAATAGTGAAAGTTTTCTAAACTTTTTATAAAACCATTTAAAATCTTCTTCTTTATTTTGGGCTTCTTAGGATCAATCACATTATATCTTTCACATAGTACAAGAATAAGTAACTGGGATTGTTGTATAGAGAAGTAGTCGGTCAAACAAGTAATTGAATAATTGAATCTTTTAATATCTTTATCAGACCAGTTATGTTTTTTAAACAAATCTTCGTCTTTATTAAAAACTTTTACATATAATTCGGAAGATTTTTCAAGTTGTTGTAAAAACTCTAGGTAGTCATTTTTATTAATTTTTTTCTTGAAATTTTTATATAATTCTGATTCTGTACTATTTGTATTTCTTGAAATCCAGTAATATCTATAAAATTTCTCTTTTGAAATTGGTCCTTTAAATTTAGATAAATTATCTGTTATATTTTTCCAAGTTTCTCTAGCATCATCTTTGGGAACGATCTTATCCTCTACAGAAAAAATTTCATTTTTTATCATATCTAAAGAAGACAAACTCTTACCTTTAGAATTTATATTTTCAAAAATAACATTTACACTTTCTTCCTGCTGTGAAGAAATATATATAACTTGACTATTTAATAGTTGATCTCGTAATAGCTTCAATAACTCTTCATGCGAAAGATTATATTTTTCTAATATATCCTTTAAATTATTCTCTCTAAGTTTCTCAATAAAAAATTCATAGGCGTATTTTATACAACGTTCCTCATCAGTCAGATCATCTTCATTCTTCTCCCGATTAAGAATATGCTGATAATTCTTATAATAATCTTGAAATTTCCCATTATCATTTACATATAATCTTTTTTGGATCTTATCCGCAAAATAACTTCCTGCTGTATCGTTTTTTAAAATAACAAATTCTTCCCCATCATCATTTTCAGCAATCACATAGTCCCAAACCTTATTAGCCAATGTTTCTCTGATATCTAAAAATGACGCAGACAAAGCCGATAAAAAGATCGTAAAAGTTGTCATTCTTTGTTGACCATCAACGATTTCTATTGGTTTATTAGGTTGTATCATATCACCTATCAAAATGATTGTACCAAAAAAATACTCACTTGTCTTAATATCTCCTTCTTGTTCAGTTAATTGACCTAATATATCATTCCAGAAATCTATCAATTCCTTGCTATTCCACGAATACTCTCTTTGGTATCTAGGAATTAAATAAGTTTTTTTCGATAATAAATCGCTTATTTTTATAGGTTGAACGGTAAAATCCATAAACTACTCCTTATTATGTGGATATTTATTTTCTAAATTCTTTAGTTTAAAATTGGTAAGCCATATCTTCTTATGCAAATAGTTTCTTCTTAAAACACTGTCGCTTCTTCCAACGTAAACTTCACATTATCCTCAATCCACTTGCGGCGTGGTTCGACCTTGTCTCCCATGAGGACATTAACGCGGCGTTCTGCGCGTGCTAGGTCTTCGATGGTGACACGAATGAGGGTACGGGTATCGGGATTCATGGTCGTCTCCCAGAGCTGATCAGCGTTCATTTCACCGAGCCCCTTGTAGCGCTGAAGCATGGCCCCCTTGCCAAACTTGCGGCGCAGGTCGTCCAGCTCGCCATCGGTCCAGGCATACTCGACGACTTCGCTCTTGCCCTTGCCCTTGGACATCTTGTAGAGAGGCGGCAGGGCGATATAGACGCGGCCAGCCTCGACCAGCGGCCGCATATAGCGATAGAAAAAGGTCAGCAGCAAGGTCTGGATATGGGCACCGTCGGTGTCCGCATCAGTCATGATGATGATCTTGTCATAGTTGGCATCCTCAAGGGTAAAGTCTGACCCAACGCCAGCTCCAATCGTGTAAATCATGGTGTTGATTTCTTCGTTCTTGAGAATGTCGGCCATCTTAGCCTTGGCAGTATTGATAACCTTACCGCGCAGGGGGAGGATGGCTTGGAACTTACGGTCACGGCCTTGCTTGGCAGAGCCGCCGGCAGAATCTCCCTCGACCAGATAGAGTTCGTTCTTGGCTGGATTCTTGGACTGGGCCGGAGTCAGCTTACCAGACAGCAAGCCCTTGTCTTTCTTATTCTTCTTGCCATTCCGACTTTCGTCACGCGCCTTACGGGCTGCTTCCCTAGCATCTCTGGCCTTGATAGCCTTGCGGATAAGATTAGAAGCTAACTCGCCATTTTCCAAAAGGAAGAAAGTCAGCTTGTCAGAAACGATAGAGTCCACGGCTGGACGAGCCAAAGGACTGCCCAGCTTGTCCTTGGTCTGGCCTTCAAACTGCAGGTGAGCCTCAGGGACCAGGATGGACAGGACAGCAGCCAAACCTTCGCGGTAGTCCGATCCTTCCAGATTCTTGTCCTTTTCCTTGAGCAGGCCGGTCTTTCTGGCATAGTCGTTCATGGCCTTGGTAATAGCGGTCTTGAGTCCCGTCTCGTGAGTCCCGCCGTCCTTGGTGCGGACGTTATTGACAAAGGACAGGATATTATCGGCGTAGCCGTCGTTGTACTGGAGGGCCACCTGAACTTGGAAGCCGCTCTCCTCACCCTCGAAATAGAGGACAGGAGTCAGGGTTTCCTTGTCTTCGTTGAGATAGCTGACAAAGTCTTCAACCCCATTCTCATAGTGGAACTCTACTTCTTCGCCAGTCCGCGCATCGGTCAGTGACAGACGGACATTCTTGAGCAGGAAGGCTGATTCCTTAAGCCGCTCAGCAATGGTGTTGTACTTGAAGTCTGTCGTTGAAAAAATCGTATCGTCCGGCATGAAGGTCACTTTGGTCCCAGACTTAGACTTAGGTGCAGTGCCGATTTTCTTGAGCGTAGTGACAGGTTTTCCGCCATTTTCAAAGCGCTGCTTATAAACAGTCCCATCTCGTGTGATTTCCACTTCCAGCCAGCTGGACAGGGCATTGACAACAGAGGAACCTACACCGTGGAGACCACCTGAGGTCTTATAGCCACCTTGGCCGAACTTACCGCCAGCGTGGAGAACGGTGAAGATGACTTCAACCGTGGGGATGCCCATAGCATGCTTGCCGACTGGCATCCCGCGTCCGTGGTCTGCGACAGTCAGACTGCCGTCTTTGTTGATAGTCACATCAATCCGGTCACCAAAGCCTGACAGAGCTTCATCGACAGCATTGTCCACAATCTCCCAGACCAGATGGTGGAGTCCTGCTCCGTCGGTTGAACCGATATACATCCCAGGACGTTTGCGGACTGCATCCAACCCTTCTAATACCTGAATGGCATCGTCGTTATAATTGTTAATATTGATTTCCTTTTTTGCCACAAGAACCTCCTAATGATTCATCTTTTCTATCTTACAAGTTTTTGGCAAATATTGCAAAGATTTTTTTGAAAAAACTGCTGATGAGGACTGATTTTACACGAAGAACAATCCAATATCCGAGTAGACATTTCCTGCTATAAATTCTATCCTTTTCTATTGTAAGAAAGCGAAATAATGGTATAATAAAATCATGATGAACACGATAATTGGATTAATACTAGCATACTTACTGGGCTCTATTCCGACTGGACTTTGGATTGGGCAAATTTTCTTTAAAAAGAACCTGCGGGAATACGGCAGTGGCAATACCGGAACGACCAATACTTTCCGCATTTTGGGAAAGACGGCTGGGACGGCTACTTTTGCTATCGACTTTCTCAAAGGAACTGCAGCGACCCTGCTGCCTTTCTTTTTGCATATTGAGGGAGTTTCGCCGCTTGTCTTTGGCCTCTTGGCTGTGATTGGCCATACCTTTCCTATCTTTGCTGGTTTTAAGGGTGGCAAGGCCGTGGCAACCAGTGCAGGGGTTGTTCTGGGCTTCTCACCAGCCTTCTTTGTCTATCTGATTGTCATCTTTGCCAGCATCCTTTATCTGGGAAGTATGATTTCTCTGGCAAGTGTGCTCTCAGCAGTCATCGCTATCCTGTCGGCGCTGCTCTTTCCTCTAGTCGGCTTTATATTGCCCAGCTATGATCTCTTTTTTACTCTGATTATTATTGCGTTAGCTTTAATTATTATCCTCCGGCACAAGGACAATATCCAACGTATCAAACAGAAAAAAGAAAATTTAATCCCTTGGGGCTTGAATATCACACATCAAAATCCTAAGGCTAAAAAATAAAACGGAAGTGAACAACTTCCGTTTTATTGTGTCTTCTAACTAGTCTTCTTTATGACTTTTCTTGATTCCTGCCAACCCAAAGAATCCTAAAACCATACCAACTAAGCTCAGGACAACTGTTGATTCGCTGCCTGTCTGTGGCAGTTCTTTAGCCGCAGGATCCTTAGTGAAGGTCTTGGCAACATGGACAGGTACTTGCTTGGTTTGTTTTGGAGTATTAACCAGTGGAGCTGCCTGTTTTGCAGGATCAGCTGCTTTAGCACCAGCTGGGTAGGAAGCTGCATTAGCCGGATCTGTTCCTTGCTTGATTTCTTCAATATCTGTGTAGCCATCGCCGTCTGTATCCTTTGTGGATGAAATAGAGATAGCGCGTGAGTTTGGATTGATAACCGCATAGGCTGTCAAATCAGCTTTTGCCAGATAGTCTGCGAAGGCCACATCCATAGATGGTCCTTCCTCGCGAGGGCCACCCAGCATGGTATAGCCGTCACCACCAGCAGCCAAGAAGTCATTGGTCGTCAGATAGTAGGTCTTATTTGGATCAAGAGGCTCATAAACACCCGTTTCTTTGTTCTTAATCTCGATGTGGAGGACACGTTGATTAGCTGGCAGAGTGGTGTCGTAGTAGACTTTAGCTCCAGAGATTTGCAGGTAGCCACCGCTTGGTTCTAGCAAGGGGTGGCCGTTCTCATCCAGCACAGGCTTGCCATCTTTTTCCTGAAGAATAGAGCCCAGAGATTTGGCAAACATATCTGCGATATTTTGACCAGTCACCTTGATTTGAGAAATAGTGTTCCCAAAAGGCAATACGGCGATGACATCTCCCTTGGTGATTGGCTTGTCTTTGGCAATAGTTTCGCGCAGACCGCCGCCATTAGTAACAGCCAAGTCTGTTTTATTGGCAAAGCCAGTTTGACCATAATCGTAGAGAGCATCGGCTACAACATTTCCCAGATTGGTTTCGCGAACTCGGACATTTTCACGGTCACCATTAAGCTCTACTGGGCTGTTTGCTACGATAACTTTGGCATTATCTGCGTCGTATCTGGCTTTAATCTTGCTGACCATGTCTGCTACAACTGGGTCTGGAGCGACTTTCTTAGCTGTTTCAGCAGGGATTTGCTGAGGATTACCTAGCAGCTGATTAGCCTTGAAAGTTACTTTTCCGATATTATGCAGGTAGCTACCAGTCTGGTTGTAGGTGACATTATCGCCATAAGTGGTAGACTCTACTGTGTGAGAGTGGCCGTCAATAACGGTTACGCGCTTGCCTTTGAGCTTAGGATTTTTAGAAAGAGCTTCAGCCAAGGTTGAACCGCGCCACTCAGTCGGAGTTGTCGTGTCAACACCCAAGTGAGCTAGAACAACGTAGTTTTTGTAGTTCTTTCCTTCTGCTGCTGCGCGTGCTTCAATTTCGTCAATAACTCGATTAACCTCTGTGATTGGATCAGTGAAGGTAACACCTTGGATGTTTTTAGGGTGAGTTTTTGTAGCAGTTTCAGGTGTTGTCACACCGATTACCACAAACTCATCTCCCTCAACCGCTGGATCCTTGTCTACAATAGTAGATGCTTGGAAAACTCGAGCATTGTTGGCGTAGGTGTTAGAACTGAGAAGTGGGAATTTAAGAATTTCCTTGTATTTCTTTGCCTCATCTAGACCAAAGTCAAACTCATGGTTCCCGACTGCCATAGCATCGTAGCCTATTTCATTGAGGATTTTCGCCCGTTCTTCCCCTTTTGAACTATTGGAAATTGGCAGACCCTGAAAGGCATCACCCGCATCTACAACTAGCGCTTTAGGGTTTTTAGCGCGCTCTTCCTTGATGACAGTTGCCAGCTTAGCATCACCGATAACGCCTTTTTCCTCTACGATGCGGCCATGCACATCGTTGGTATGAAGAATCGTAGCCTCTGGCAGATTTTCAGACTGAGCTGGTGCTGCAGCGGCTTCTGTCGCAGCTGGACCAGCCGGAGCAGCTGTATTCTGACTATCTGCTGCTGGCTTTTCTTCTGCTGAAGCTGCTGGAGCAGTTGGTTGCACTTCAGAAGCTGTCTCAGCAGCTGGCTGATTGGTCAACTCAGCCTTTGCTGGCTCTGGACTAGCCTGAGCCTCTTCTGCAGAGACTTGATGGGCCAAAAAAGCAGGTGCCAAAAGCACCGTTGATAGAACAGGTAAGATGAAAAATTTCTTCTTCATATAACGAACACTCCTCTTTAGTATTTTGTTATATTATACATCTTTTTTGCTTAAAAAGGAACTAAACCACTACTATTTTAACAAACATTCGTTTTTTCAGAAAATTACTAGAAAATTTTCTGTGTTAAAAAAGACCCTGAAATTCATCAGAGTCTAATCTGCATTATCCTTTAAAGACAACTTCCCCATCACAGATAGTAAACTTCACTTGGCCTTTAAGCTTTTCACCAACAAAAGGTGAATTGGCTGCCTTGGAGGCAAAGTGGTCAGTCACAAGTCTATCTGCTTCTGGATCAAATATTGTCAAATCAGCAGGACCATCCTGAGCGATGAATCCAGCATCAAAACCATACAACTGAGCTGGATTAAATGTCATTTTCTCCAAAAGCTCCATCAAGCTCAGATGACCAGCCTCTACCAAGTAGGTCAGTCCCAGAGAAAGCGAAGTCTCAAGCCCAGTCATACCAGAAGGCGCCTGAGTGATATCGGCTACATTTTTCTCGTCAGCATGATGTGGAGCATGGTCCGTCGCAATGACAGAAATGATACCTGATTTGAGCCCCTCAATAACCGCCAGACGGTCCGATTCTAAGCGCAGAGGCGGATTCATCTTAGCATTACTACCCTTGGTCAATAGCAAAGCTTCTGTCTTAGAGAAGTGCTGAGGTGCTGCTTCAGCAGTGACTTGAGCGCCTAGCTTCTGAGCGAATTCCACAACCTTTACACTCTCAGCCTTGGACAAATGCTGGATATGCACATGAGCCTTTGCATCATAAGCAATCATGACATCGCGAGCAACCATGCTGTACTCTGCCACACCTGTCGCGCCGCAGATATGAAAATGCTCTTTAGCAATATGCTCGTTAAAACCGAGTATGCCGTTGAGATTGGGATCTTCCTCGTGCAAGCTGATAAAGGTGTCATTTTTACGTGCTTCTACGAGCGCCTGGCGGACAATGCCAGCGTTGGTCAGTGGAATACCGTCATCAGAAAAACCTACTGCACCAGCTGCCAAGAGACCTTGAAAATCTGTCAGATGCTGTCCATCAAAATTCTCTGTAATTGTTGCAACCGACTTGATATGGATATTTTCCCGACTAGCCGACTCCAGTACTTCTTTCAGAGTTTCAACTGTAGAAATGGTCGGATTGGTATTGGCCATCATTACAACGGTCGTAAAACCACCTGCTGCTGCTGCCAAGGCCCCCGTGTGAATATCTTCCTTATGAGTCTGGCCCGGCTCCCGAAAATGAACGTGTATATCCACCAAACCTGGAGCCACAACCAAACCACTCGTGTCAATAACTTTTGCTCCTTCTGCCTGCAAATCTTGACCGATTTTGACAATTTTCTTCCCCTCGACCAAGAGGTCAGTAATTTGGTCAAAACCAGTCTTAGGATCCATAACTCGTCCGTTTTTGATTAATAGCATCATCTTATCTCCTTATTCGTAAAAGTCCACCTGCGTATCCAATAGCTTATCTCCGTCATAAACAAACTTTGCAGAAAAGAAAGGCTTGTCTTCTAAAAGCCACTCAACAAAAGTATGATCGCCTTCCCAGGTTGGTTTAGATAAAACCTGGTCATAGGGCACCCATTCCAAAGTCCCTTCGTTGCATTCAATCAGTTCACCCTCAAACTCAGTCACCTTAAAAACATAGGTGTACCAGTCCAAGTCGGGAGTAAACTCCGGAAAAGTAATAACGCCTTTGAGAACAGGTTTAGCCTTTAGTCCTGTTTCCTCTAGAATCTCGCGTGCAGCGCATTCCTGCGGGGTTTCTCCTCGCTCTAGCTTGCCACCGACACCAATCCACTTCCCAGCATGAACATCATTGGGCTTTTTGTTGCGGTGCAGCATGAGAAACTCCCGGCCATTATCGATATAACAAATCGTTGCTAACTGAACCATACTACCTCCTAAGCTAACCAATCAATAGGTTCCAAGCCCTTAGCCACTAAGAAATCATTGGTACGTGAAAAAGGTTTGCTGCCAAAGAAACCACGGTAAGCTGACAGCGGACTTGGGTGAGCTGACTCGATAATCAAATGTTGGGAATTACTAATCAAGGCTTTTTTCTTACGGGCGTAAGAACCCCATAGGATAAAGACAACTGGATCGCTCTTCTCATTAACTACCTTGATAATAGCATCTGTAAAAGGCTCCCAGATTAAGCCGGCATGCGCATTAGCCTGGCCAGCAGGCACTGTCAGACCAGCATTGAGCAAGAGAACCCCTTGCTTAGCCCATGAAGTCAAATCATGCGACTCCTTCACTCCGATATCGTCTGCCAGTTCTTTAAGAATATTCTGCAAAGAAGGCGGAGCTGGAATGTCATCAGGTACCGAAAAACTCAAGCCCTGTGCCTGTCTAGGTCCGTGGTAGGGGTCCTGCCCCAAAATAACCACCTTAACATCTGCTAAATCTGTCGTCTGAATCGCATTAAATACCTTTTCCCGAGGTGGGTAAATGGTCCCTGAAGCATACACTTCGTCTAAAAAATGATTGATTTTTGCAAAATAACCTTCCGGCAGCTGCTCCTTAATCAAAGCGTGCCAAGCTGAATGTTGCATATATGTCTCCTCTCATTTCCTTCGATAAAATTCTCTCACCTTATCCACCTAAGTGCTCTTCTGAGTTCTGCTGTGCCATTTTCCAGAAAAAAAGAACCATGGGCTAGGATGATTTTTTCTGGTTGCCAAGCCAACATCTGCTTCAAACACTCTCTGGCTTCTTTTTGATGACCAATAAAGGTCATACGGTAGTCAATAGGCGTCTGGCCGTCCGGAGCTGCAACACGAACCAATTTATAAACCTTGCTGCGAAGCGAACTCGGAAAACGGTCTGTTTCAAAATTCTCAATCAAATCTGTCAAAATCAAAGTTTGACTGTCCTTGTGAAAAAAGACAACTTCCTCAATATAAGGACTTCCCTTGAAAACCAACTGATCTATCTGGCCTGCCCAAGCTTCAGGAGCCTCATTCGTCAGCTTTTCATCAAAAGAGACTGGAATTTTCTGCTTGGCCGCTCTCTCCTCAACTCCTGGGCTAGACCAAGCAATTGCCTCCGGATAGCGCTTCTTCCAGTCAGCTATATAGGCATAGTGAATCTTATTAGGTGAAACGAGGTGTGCGACTGGTCCCAAAGCGTCCAACTGGTCAAACAAGGCTTGATTTGGCTGAATTGGTGAATGGCACCAGAGCTGGCCATTTGCTAACTTGATGACAGTCATGCGGGTAGAAAAAGGCAATTTTGTCAGCACCGCATCCATCTCAATCAAATCACCGTCGACAATCCAGATATTCTCAGCAATGGGCTTCAAGCTATAAAGCGGTTCATAGATAGGAACAGGTCTTTTCATTTCAAAGATTCCTTCTTTCTAGTCCAAAAGCGAAACTTCCTTAGGGCTTGTGGGTACTGAGATAAGCCCACAGCAGACAGAATCAGTATCTGTGGCAAAAACTGAATCAGGTATCTCGTCTTTCCTCCCTCGAAAATCTGCAAAAAGAGCAGGCCGCCAAAAACAGCTAAGGTTAGAAAATTCAGCTCATCACTGGAGCGATATTTCCAAAGAGCAAAGACAAGTCCTGCTGCCATGACAATCCAAACCACCTGCTTGGACAATGAGAAATAGACAAATTCTGACTTGTCAGTGTTCAGGAAGAAGTCACGGACAAACTGAGTAAAAGGATTATTCTTCGTATCTTGGTAAAAAGGCGATATATAAGGCGTCTTTTCATTTTCGACACTGCGGTAGAGCCAGCCCAAATCTCCTTCTGCCACAGTCAGAGACTGCTTATGGAAGAGATGATGAGCTAAAGTCAAAGGATTATATCCACTTAAGCGCCGCTTGATTTCCTTGATTACATATTCCTTGGCAAACATGCCATTGTTATAGTCATACTGCTTATCGGGCTCAATATACTGCAAGAGCCCTTCTTTCATATCTTCCTGATTGTGGCCATTGAAGGTCAGACCTAGATTGATAAAGAGCAGGGGACCCTTTGCTAGTCCCTCTCCTTTCATAATTGGCACCTCTGTCTGATGCTTGGACCAGTAATGCAGCGGAGCATAGCTAATCGCAAAACTGCAAGCAAAAACGACTAGTGTCAGAAAGAACTTCTTCCAATTCTTTTTGAAAAAGAGGACTCCGAAGACAGCTATCAGTAGAATCATTACTGTCGGTCTAAAGAAGAAAGCCAGACTAGTCATTAGCCCAAGCAATATACTGCGCCAAACCAGCTGTCGGCTTGATTCCTCTCCTTTCAGCAATCCCAGAACTAGGAAAATCTGCAGACTGATGAAAGGAAGGGGGGGAATATCGGTATACATTGAAAAGAAATAAGGAGAAAAGCCCAGTAAAAGCACATAAAGACTAAAGACAGCATCTGCAGCCTTTTGGGAAAAATACTTTTGGCAGCCCTTGTAGAGAATCAAGGCCGTTACGTTAGTATAAACAATATTCAAGGCTTGCATGACCCATAGACCAGATCCCCCAAATACATTAAAGAAAAAACGCTCGTATAGAAAGAGAGAGACATTGTTAGGGTTGCGGGTCAGATAGCTGGAAATAGAGCTTTCTTTCAGAGTTTTGAAAGCTCCTGTAAAGACAACTGCTGCATCCCGCCTAATCAAAAGCTCTGCTGAAAAGAGCATTATCAGCTGAAAAATAAAGGCAGCTAGCATAACAAGAAGTTTATGCTTCATCAGCCAATGATAAGTTTTTCCTAGCAAATTCCGATAGCGATAGGCCAGATAAGCCAAGCCAGCAAAGGCAAACAAAGCCAAAATATTCAGCTCTGCAACATGCCAGATGGCAATCAGAAACCAGTGAACAGCCGTAATCAGCATAACTTTCTGTAATATCGAAAAGGATAGATGATAAATCTTAGACATAGCTCTATTATACCAAACACCAAGACTTTAAGCCATTTTTAAAGGCAATACAAGGACGTTTTACAGAAAAATGACCTGAATAAGAGTCAGATCATTTTATTTGTATTCGGTCTAAGCCTGCCAATTTTCTTGGTCGTGCTTAAATTTCTCAAGCAAGGCCAAGCCCTCAGGACTGACATAACCTTCTGCTTCAGCCAGAGTGATTAGCTCAGTGTAGTTAGAAAGGGTCACCAATTTCACACCCGCTTCATTAAAGTTCTTTTCTGCTTTTGGTAGCTCATAGGTAAAGATAGCTGCTGCGCCAATCACATCTGCACCTTCACGTTTAGCGGCAGCAATCGCATCCAAGACCGAACCGCCAGTTGAGATTAAATCCTCAATGACAACCATCTTCTGCCCAGGTGCTACGCGACCTTCGATTTGATTGCCCGCTCCGTGATCTTTTGGTTTGCTGCGAATATAGGCAAATGGCAGGTTCATCTTATCTGCGATAATGGCTCCGTGAGGAATGCCCGCTGTCGCAGTTCCGGCAATGACTTCTACATCTGGAAATTCCGCCCGAATCTTTTCTACAAAACCATCCTCGATCAAGGTCCGAGTTTCTGGATAAGCCAAGGTCACTCGGTTATCCGTATATATAGGTGACTTGATGCCCGACGCCCATGTAAAAGGCTCTTCCGGCTTCAAATACACAGCTTTGATTTTCAATAAATCACGCGCAATCTCTTTTGCTAAAGTCATTTTTTGCTCCTTATAAATTTGAATGTTTATGATGCTGTTAATTTTGTATATCGATTTAAATCGTATCTCTTGTTCTTACTTAGCTATTCCACTGCTTCTTAATCTCGTGGTAGGCATCCCAAGGATTTTCAGCTTGGATAATCGGACGGCCGACTACAATATAATCACTGCCGATTTGATGAGCTTCCTGCGGTGTCATGACCCGTTTTTGGTCGCCAATTTCTGATCCAGCTGGCCGAATACCCGGCGTCACACAGAGGAAATCATCCGCAGTTGCCGCCTTAATCAGTTCCACTTCTTGAGCTGAGCAAACTACGCCATCCAGACCGGCTTCTTTGGCCTTCCGAGCGTAGTTGACAACAGACTCCTGAACCGTAGTCTGGATATTTTGGCAATTACGCATATCTTCCTCGCTGGTCGAGGTCAGCTGAGTCACAGCAACCAACTTAGCCTTATCTCCCAAAACCTTCTTGGCTTCGCTCATCATCTCCACACCACCTGCTGCATGGACCGTCACCATGTCGATGCCAAATGTACCTAAGACAGACATGGCTGAGCGCACAGTATTGGGAATGTCGTGCAGTTTCAGATCCAAGAAAATGCTGTGTCCAAGACCTTTCAGATAATGAACGATTTCAGGACCGATGGCATAGAAGAATTCCATGCCGATTTTGACATAGAGTTTTTCATCTTCCGGAAAATGCTCCAAGAAATCTTTGACATCGTCAAAAGATGGAAAATCGAGGGCGATAATTGGCCGTTCTTCACGCATGAGGGGAGAATCTCCTTTTTAATTTTTATCTTTAAAGAAGCCCATTGGGTATTTATATCTCAAAACCAACCTTCACGTTAGGTTCAGAGATATAGAAAAAACCTTGCCCGAGAGCAAGGTTACACGAAAATGTGGCAGTATCTGCCATTCAAACGTATGTACCTTAGTAGCCTCTCTGGACTTCTTTAAAGGTTATATTTAGTTCATTCTATAATTTCACAGCAGGATTGTCAAGTAAAAATATAACTTTAAAGAAAATTCTCTCGAACTTCTTTTCGTAAAGTTTCAAGACTCTCGATGCCGTATTTATCCATAAGATCAGGCAGGTTCTCAATGATGGTCGGGCAGGCATATGGATCCGTAAAATTGGCAGTTCCAACTCCAATAGCTGAAGCGCCCGCTATAAACATCTCCAGAGCAGCCTCCGCCGAATCAACTCCCCCCATACCAATGATGGGAAGTTTGCTTGCTTGCGCCACTTGACGGATTAGCTTGAGAGCTACCGGAAAGACAGCCGGACCTGACATACCTCCAGTGCCATTAGCGATAATAGGCTTGCGCGACTTTAAGTCAAACCGCATACCTACTAAGGTGTTAATCATGGTAAAACCAGCAGCACCAGCGTCTTCAACAGCCTTAGCTACCTGAGTGATGTCTGCTACGCTCGGAGTCAATTTGACATAGACTGGTACAGCAGAAGTCTCTACTGCTGCTTTGGTTGCTCCGTAAGCCAACTCTGGAACTTGACCAATCAAAAGGCCAGCATTTCCATGGTCAACATTAGGGCAGGAGATATTGAGCTCGATAGCCTTGACATTGGTAGCTAAAGAAATTTTTCCAGCCACTGTGGCATATTCTTGATTGGAAAAGCCCGCTACATTAGCGATGATTGGAAGGTCGGGATAATGTTTTTCCAACCAGGGCAGTTTTTCAGCTAGAACAACCTCAACACCTGGATTTTGAAGGCCAATGGCATTGAGCATACCAGCTGGCGTTTCTGCCACCCGCGGAGTGGGATTGCCAAAGCGGGGGTTCAAAGTCGTAGCCTTTATCATGATAGAACCCAGTAAGTCCAAGTCATAGTATTTGGCATATTCTTGACCAAAGCCAAAGCAGCCAGATGCTGGAATAATAGGATTTTTTAGGTCCAAGCCTGGCAAGGAAACTTTTAAACGTTTGTCACTCATTCTTTCCCCTCCTAGACAATAATCGTGCCCGTCTCAAAGACCGGACCGTCTTCACAAACGCGCTTATTGACTGACTCGTCCTGACCTGCCACATGAACGACGCAGGCATAGCAAGCGCCCATACCACAAGCCATACGAGACTCCATGGAGAGATAAGCATGCGGATGGTCCTGAAACTTACGATCAACATACTGGAGCATGGCTGGCGCTCCACAGGAATAGACAGCCGCATAGTCTTGAGTCATCTCATCTACCACAGCTGATACATAGCCCTTGCGACCATAGGAACCATTATCCGTCGTGACAATGACATCAGCGTATTTTTTCATTTCTGATTCCAAAATGACAGCAGCTTTATCAGCAAATCCCAATACAGCCGTCACCTGAGCACCCTTGGCATGCAATTCTTTAGCAACCTCAAGCAGAGGTGGAACACCAATCCCACCACCGATAATCAAAGCGTGGTCACCTGCCCTCACAGGACTTAAATCAAAGCCATTTCCCTGAGGCCCCATAACATCAAGAAACGAGCCGAGTGGCAGTTGAGAAAAAATAGCCGTCCCACCGCCTTCTATCCGATAAATGATGCGACAAGTCAGATTGTCACGATCAATTTCTGCGATTGAGATAGGCCGACGCAAAAGCTTGCTGTCATCTGGTACCCGAATATGTAAAAACTGCCCAGCTTGCATCTGGCTGACCATTTGCCCCTTTAGGAGCATAGAAAAAATATTAGGTGCAATTTCTACTTGCTCCAGTAGCTCCATCTGCTCCAGCATAATCTTGCCAAATCTCCTTTTGCAACTATCACTAACCATAACAACCTCACTTTCTACAAGAAAAAACCTCGCCGCAGCAAGGTTTCGCAAAAAACAAGGCAGCCAATTGCCTCTTATAGTGTTTTTTACCTTGCAGCCTCACTGGACTTGATTAAAGGTTAAATTGTAAACATTATATCGTTAGAGATAAGGATTGTCAAGCCATAAAAAATATTAGAATTTTAAGATCTCCGACCTACCACAGCTTTACCAGTCCTTGTCAAATTCACTCTTTGCATCCGCAAGACGAAAGCTGCCATCCTCCTGCCTCTTGAAAATCAAAGACACCCTATCCAATTTTCGTTCAGATTCAGAACGACGAGCAATCAAATAATTCGCTTGCAGTGATAAGGGACTATAATCTGTATCATTTCCGGAAATATTAGTATATGAAGGTAGGCCAAATCGATCAACAATTTCTTGATAAGTCATTCCTCCTTTGCCATGATTTCTATCACCTACTATCAATGTATCCATATCTTCTGGCTTCCAATTAAAAACAAATTCATCTTTGGTAGCTGAAAGATAATTACTGTCATTTAAAAACATTGCCATTTTATTTGTCAAATAGTACTTCTCCCCATTAGAATCAAGAGAAGTAAAACTTAAACTTATCTCCTGAGGATGTCCCGACGAACCATATCTCGGAACATCTACAATTCTTGTCTTATAAGTCAGAATCAATCCGTTGTCGATAAAACTTACGCCTGAACCCTTACCATATTTCGCAACAACTTCTTCTAAAGTTGGATTAGAACTCAACTCTCCAGGTTTTCCCATTTTTAGTTCTACAAAATTATCTAATGTCCAGTTAAAAGAAAACTTTTTTTGTACTATCTCAACAATTTTCATCCTAAGTTCATCCTGTTTTCTGTACATTTCTGATTCATCATCTTGCTGAGTAGTAGAGCTTTCTCTACTAACTGACGAAACTGTCTTATTATATTTGTACTTAAGGTTAGCTTTAGGAATCTTTTGAGAAAAATAATAGACCCCAAAGAACAAAGCAAATAACATGCTCAAACAAAGAAGAATAAAGGTCGAATTAATCGATTTTTTCTCCTCCTGTATGGCCATCATGGTAAGTTCTTCTCTTTTTATCTTTTGTTGTTTATAAAGTTCTTTTTTTATATCTCTAAATGAATTGGCATCGTGTTTTTTCATGCTATTCTTTCTCAAGTTAGTCTTCTCCTTTTTATTTAGTTTACTGGCTTTGTTTAGAAACTAAACGCCACGATCCATCTTCTTGCTTATAAAATTCTAAATTAACAGTTTTCAATTCATCTGGAAATCTCCATCCCCTTGGATTGTTATAAGTAGTCTGCATCTTAAGTTGATTGTCCTCTCCCAAAATCGTCTGATACAGCGGCAAACCAACATTTGAAACAATCTCATCATACACCGTACCTTTGTCAGTACCTTCTCTAGCACCAATAACAAGACTATCTATATATTCTTGTGTCCATAAAAAGTTTCTATTAGGATTTTGATCCACCTTAATTTCATCACTTGCAAGGTTAGAATGGTACTTGGAAATGAGCTTATAGACACCATCAAATTCAGCAAAGGTTAAAGAAACATAACCAAGAGCACCATCCTTCTCTTTCCAAAAAAGACGAATATGCTTTTGAATTTCATTATTTGATGAAAAATCAATCCACGAACCAGCTTCAACAGGTCTTCCAAATTCTCTTAAAACATCTTCCAAGGCCGCTCCGCCTTTAGCTTTGTCCATGGGTAGAGAAACTGCCTTGTCAACCGTCCAAAGAAAGGAACCACTTTTTTCTGGAGGAACTGTAAGACTTTCAGCGAATTTTTTTTACTTCAGTCTTCTTATCCTCTAATTTTTTTGATGGTGAAATAATCTGACTTGACTGGCTCACCGGTTGCTTAGATTTAGTCTTTTGCGATATAGAAAGCATCAAAAAAACTGCTCCAACGATAGAAAAGCCAATAATGGCTAATAGAACGAATGGTAAGAACTTAGACTTAGATGTCTCCTTCTCTAACTCAAGAGCAATATCTTCAAAAGAATCTTCTTTTCTCTTCATAACTACTCCTTTTACACTCTAAAAATCATCATATCACGAATAACTTGAAATTGCAAAACCTGTTTCATTATAAAAGACTTGATAAAATCGCTCTATAATTCCGATAAGAATAAACTTTAAAAATGTCACTATATCCAATAGAATTTCTTTTACCATCTGTCCATTTTAATAAATTCAATCATAAAACCTTACTAGCTTTCATTGATTTATTGGGAAAAAATCCCCAGTTTGTGATAAAATAGTCCTATGAGAATTCAACAGTTACACTATATTATCAAAATCGTCGAGACTGGCAGCATGAACGAAGCTGCCAAGCAGCTTTTCATTACCCAGCCTAGCCTATCTAACGCTGTACGGGATTTGGAAAATGAAATGGGTATCGAGATTTTCATTCGCAATCCCAAAGGAATTACCTTGACCAAGGACGGCATGGAGTTTCTTTCTTATGCCCGGCAGGTTGTTGAGCAGACGCAACTTCTAGAGGAGCGATACAAAAACCCTGTCGCCCACCGCGAGCTTTTCAGCGTGTCTGCTCAGCACTATGCTTTTGTAGTCAACGCTTTTGTCTCCCTGCTTAAAAAAAGCGATATGGAGAAATACGAGCTCTTTCTGCGGGAAACTCGGACTTGGGAAATTATTGACGACGTAAAAAACTTCCGCAGCGAAATTGGCGTCCTCTTTCTCAATAGCTACAACCGCGATGTCCTATCCAAGATGCTGGATGACAATCACTTGATTGCCACTCATCTCTTCACAGCGCAGCCCCATATCTTTGTCAGCAAGTCCAATCCGCTGGCCAAGAAAAAGCTGGTTCAATTATCTGACTTAGAAAACTTCCCCTACCTCAGCTACGACCAAGGAACTCACAACTCCTTCTACTTTTCCGAGGAAATTCTCTCTCAGGAGCACCATAAAAAATCTATCGTCGTCAGCGACCGCGCGACCCTCTTTAATCTTTTGATTGGTTTGGACGGCTACACAATTGCAACCGGTATCCTCAACAGCAACCTCAACGGAGATAATATCGTGTCAATCCCACTGGACATTGATGATCCGATTGAGCTGGTCTACATCCAACACGAAAAAGCTAGCCTATCCAAAATGGGAGAACGCTTCATTGAGTATCTGATTGAAGAAGTGAAGTTTGATAAATAAACTGCAAAAAAACACCCGAAAAAGCTTTTTCAGGTGTTTTCGCTATTGTTTCAACTTCCCCATCACTTCCCCTATCTTACCCTCAATGACTAGATCTGCCTGGCTGTCTTGAGGGATGCTGGTCTTGTTGATGACAACCAAATGCTTACCTGCAAAATACTGGATGAGGCTGGCTGCGGGATAGACGACTAAGGAAGTCCCGCCGATTATCAGCAGGTCTGCTTGATGGATAGCTTGAGCTGCCTGCTGGAAAACTTCCATATCTAGCGGTTCTTCATAGAGAGTCACATCTGGTTTGACAATGCCACCACAGTCAAGACAGTGAGGAACGGTACCCTTCAAAGCTAGAAAACCGGCCAAATCATAGAATCGCTGACAATTCAGACAGTAATTTCTATCCGCACTGCCATGAAGCTTGAGAACCTTTTTCGAACCGGCCATTTCATGCAAGCTATCGATATTTTGAGTCACCACAGCCTTGAGCTTGCTCGTCTTCTCCAAGTCTGCCAAGTAGACATGAGCCGCATTGGGCTTAGCATCCGGATAAAGCAGATACTTCTTGTAAAAGTCAAAAAACTCCTGCGGATAGCGCTCAAACATCGTGTGAGAAACCAGCTGCTCTGCTGTAAAATGCCGACCCAGCTCGACGCTGTATATCCCATCTGAGCTGCGGAAGTCTGGAATATTGGACTCAGTCGAAACCCCCGCTCCACCAAAAAAGACGATATTCTGGCTTTGGTCTATCAATTCTTGCAGCCTTGCAATCTTATCCATCCTGCTACTCCTTATAAGAGACTTTCTATGACCACATTTGCTCGGTCGAAGTAAAAAGGCTCCCTCTGAAAAACTATGCCTGTCTCCTGCGCCAAATCAACCAGAAGCGCCATAAAATGCTGAGATGAGAAACCTGTCGTCCGGTGCAATTCTTCCTCATCGAAAGGCTTGATAAGATGAGCCAGTGGATTGCGGACTGATTTTTCTAACTCTCTTAGCTGCTGTGCTGATTCTTTGACAGATTCGGGTAAATTCAACTGCAAAATCAGCTCCGTCAAACTAGAAGAATTGACCGTGCTTTCTGCATGAAAATTTTGTAGGTCAGGATTATCTGAATGTCGCATCTTTTCAAACTTCCATCGGTCGTAACTAGCCCCTCGAGAATTATGAATATAGCTGTCAATATCTGGTATTTGCATGCGAATCAGCCGCATAAAAATCCGATAAATAGCCGGACTGACTGCTCGGATAAAGTCAATCAGCTGCTCATTTCTCAGCTTGGCTTCCAGATCATAAAGGTAATTGACCAGCTGCTCATCCGCTTCATTTTCATGGCAAAAAAGCTGAAAATCAGCTAGGTCAGACCTAGTGATTTCCAACTTTAGATTCATGATAGATTGGATGTTGAGCTCTCTTCGCTCCGCTAAAGCCTCAAGAAGAAGGACCAAGTCAGACTGGACACTGCTTCCTGCTCGCTCAGCCAGTTTATGGGCATAAGCATAGTCATAGCGGGAAATAGCAAAGAGAATAGCTTCTTTGACATCTACTTGCATGCTTCTGCAATCAAGGTTTCCAAACCAACCTTCATCATATCGGTGAAGGTATTTTGGCGTTCTTCAGCTGTCGTGTCCTCTTCAGGATTGACCAAGCTGTCAGAAATAGTCATAATTGCCAGAGCATCTACATGGTGTTGAGCTGCCAAGTAGTAAAGAGCAGCCGCTTCCATTTCAACAGCTTTAACTCCCCATTTACCAAGCTCAATATTCTTTTCAAAGTAGTTTGAGTAAAAGACATCAGACGACAAGACATTCCCAACATGGGTTGTCATACCAAGACCTTTGGCGATATGGTAGGCCTTATCTAACAAATCAAAGCTAGCGATTTGCGGAAAATCATACTGTGGCCAGTCATTACGAATAATGTTGGAATTGGTTGCAGCTGCCTGCGCCAGTACTAATTCACGGACATGGACATCAGCATTCAGCGAGCCAGCAGTTCCCACACGAATCAGCTTTTTCACACCGTAGTCAACAATCAACTCACGCGCATAGATAGAGATTGATGGCATCCCCATCCCAGTTCCCATAACTGAAACACATTGTCCTTTATAAGTACCAGTGTAACCGAACATATTGCGGACTTCATTGAAGCAAACAGCATCCTCAAGGAAATTTTCCGCAATAAACTTAGCCCGAAGCGGATCCCCCGGAAGAAGGATTTTATCAGCAATCTCGCCTTGTTTAGCAGCAATATGAATAGACATAATATAAGATACTAAGGGCTTAAAAGAGGCAAAGCAAAAATAGGAAACGAACGAAGATGCGACTGCATCTAGGTAGATTTATCTTTTTTGCACCGCCTCTAGCCCGAGTTCAATTCAAACTCAGATGCCCTTCCTTTCTGTGTTTATTTGAAAGATAGTTTTTCGCTCGTGTTCAAATCTGAACACACTCTAGCTTTCTTTAGTTTAATGATTTTATCAGCTAGATAGAAAGGCTGTTCCGGGTTTAATTACCAACCCAGACACTCCGCCTTTCAACATTTTTTACAATTCAGCAAGTGTTTCTTTAAGAAGTCGTTTAAAATCACCCTTGACACGCTCTGTTACCTCAACCACTTCCTCATGATTAAGCTCTTCTTGGAACCCAGCAGCAAAATTTGTAATGCATGAAATTCCAAGGACTTTCAAACCAGAATGTGCTGCTACAATCACTTCAGGAACAGTAGACATGCCGACTGCATCTGCACCCAAACTCTTGTAAGCACGAATTTCAGCAGGTGTTTCATAAGTTGGTCCAGTTACACCGATATAAACACCCTCATCCAGCTTGATGTCGAGCTTATCAGCAACTTTATGAGCGACGGCACGGTATTCTGGAGTGTAAGATTTAGACATATCAGGGAAACGCGGACCAAATTCATCCAAGTTTTCACCGATCAAAGGATTTTGACCAGTCATATTGATGTGGTCAGTGATGGCCATAAGCGTACCGGGGCCATAGCCGATACCACCAGCTGCATTTGTCACAATAACACCTGTCGCACCAAGAGCCTTCATCACACGCACTGGGAAGGTAACGATTTCTAAAGGATTTCCTTCATAGAAATGGAAACGGCCTTGCAGTGCCAAGACTTTACGTCCTGCCAAGTCTCCATAGACTAATTTACCAGCGTGGCCAACAACAGTTGAGCGGCCCCAGTTTGGAATATCCGCATAGTCAAGACTAACAGCATTTTCGATTTCTTCAGCCAATTCTCCCAAACCAGATCCCAAAATCAGACCAAATTCAGGCTCTGTCATCCCTTTTTCCTTTAAGAAGGCTGCTGTTGCTTTGATTTTTTCTGATAAGCTTGTCATAAAACATTTTCCTCACTCTCTTATAATGCTTATACCAATTTGTCCAAGAAGCTTTCACCAATCATCGCCTTGTCCACTCCGAAGTTTTCAGCAACGGTAGCTGAGATATCTGCAAAGTGTCCGACAGGAATATGACCATGACCGCTCAGCGATTTTCCGAAGACCAAGAGCGGAATGTACTCACGAGTGTGGTCGGTTCCAGCATAGGTTGGGTCATTACCATGGTCAGCAGTAATCATGAGCAGATCATCTTCACGCATATTTTCAATGATTTCCGGGATACGAGCATCAAACTCTTCCAAGCAGTCACGGTAGCCATGTGGATTACGGCGGTGACCATAAAGAGCATCAAAGTCTACCAAGTTGGTAAATGAGAAACCTTCTTTGAAGTTTTCGTCTTTCAGGGCTTTGACCAAAGTATCTACACCATGATTGTTAGACTTATTGTGTCCCATGTCATGGTTGATTCCAGCGCCATTGAAGATGTCATTTATCTTACCAACAGAATAAGTATCAATTCCAGCTTCATTGAGCTTATCAAGTACAGTTGGATTAAACGGAGAAACTGCATAGTCGTGACGGTTGGCTGTACGAGTGAAGTTGCCTGGCTCACCTACATAAGGACGAGCGATGATACGTCCCAGAAGCGCAGGCCGTTCCATGGTAATAGAGCGGGCGAACTCACAGATGCGATAGAGCTCTTCCAAAGGAATCACTTCTTCGTGTGCTGCAATTTGCAATACTGGGTCAGCAGAGGTGTAGATAATCAGCTCGCCTGTTTCCATCTGACGAGGGCCGAAGTCATCAATAACTGCTGTACCAGAGTATGGCTTGTTAGCCTCACGAATGACCTTGCGACCAGAAAACTCTTCAATCTGAGTCAGGATTTCTTCTGGGAAGCCATTCCAGAAAGTATCAAAAGGCTCAGTAATATTGAGACCCATAATTTCCCAGTGTCCTGTCATCGTGTCTTTTCCAAGAGATACTTCTTCCAGCTTGGTATAGTAGCCGCTAGGATTTTCTTCTTGAGGAACTGTCTTCAAAGGAGCAGGACGCTCGATATTTCCCAGGCCGATCTTAGCCATATTTGGTACATTCAGTCCTACCGTTTTGGAAATATGTCCCAGAGTATCTGAAGCACCATCTGGTACCCCTGCATTGACAAAATTATTAGCATCTGGTGCAGCACCGATACCAACTGAGTCCATGACTACCAAGTGAATACGATTAAATTTTGGCATAAAATACCTCTTTCTATTTATTGGCCTCTAAAACTTGAAGACCCGATTTTCCAGCAACAATGACCTTGTCTACCATTTGATTGAACAGTCCATGCTCCACTACGCCCACTACATGATCTAGTTCTTGCGCAAACTCGACTGGATTTTCAATCACACCTAAATCTAAGTCGATAATGAAATTCTGCATGTCCGTAACAAAACGCTGACCGTCCTTCTGACGAAAGGCTGGGTTATAGCCCGCACGTTCAAAGCGACGAAAGAGCTGCTCAGCACCGTACTGAACAACTTCTACTGGTAGCTTGAAGGCACCTAGCTTCTCTACCATCTTGCTTTCATCGACTACCCAGATATAGTGCTTGGTAGGAACCGCCACGACTTTCTCCATGAGAAGTGCGCCGCCACCGCCCTTGATACCGTTAAAAGCTGAATCAACCTCATCAGCACCATCAACAGTGACATCCACCTGATCCACATCGTCGATAGACTTGAGCGGAATGCCTAGCCCTTCAGCCTGTTTGCTAGTGACACTGGAAGTCGTAACAGCTGTAATCTGCAGTCCTTCTTCCTTGATACGCCGACCAATCTCTTCGACAAAATAATAAGCAGTCGAACCCGTCCCGAGACCAACTATCATCCCGCTTTGGACAAATTCAGCAGCCTTGATTCCTGCCAGTTTCTTTAGATTTTCCATAGCACCTCCTCGAATCACACTACTTTTATTATATCATGATTCTCACTAACATGAAAGTGTTTTCTTTGCCAGACTTAAATTGCATTCCTTCCGCTTGATAATCGAAAGCCTTGCTCCTCCTTAATTTTTGCGTTACAATTAGGGTAATTGATTTTAAAACACAAGGAAAAATACAGTATGATTACCAGAGAATTTGATACAATCGCTGCGATTTCTACGCCTCTTGGCGAAGGGGCTATCGGAATCGTTAGACTGAGCGGGACTGACAGCTTTGCTATTGCCCAAAAAATCTTCAAAGGGAAAAATCTAAGCGAAGTAGAAAGCCACACGCTCAACTACGGCCATATCGTTGACCCTCAAAATCAGGAAATTCTAGACGAGGTCATGCTTGGTGCTATGCGCTCTCCCAAGACCTTCACGCGCGAGGATATTATCGAGATTAACACTCACGGTGGGATTGCGGTTACTAATGAAATCCTGCAGCTTGCTATCCGCGAGGGCGCTAGAATGGCTGAGCCTGGTGAGTTTACCAAGCGGGCCTTTCTCAATGGGCGCGTAGATTTGACTCAGGCCGAGGCCGTTATGGACATCATCCGCGCCAAGACCGATAAAGCCATGAACAATGCTGTCAAGCAGCTGGATGGCTCCCTCTCCAACCTTATCAACAATACCCGTCAGGAACTCCTCAACACACTGGCTCAGGTCGAAGTCAATATTGACTATCCCGAGTACGACGACGTGGAAGAGATGACGACCCAGCTTATGCGAGAAAAAACAGCTGAGTTCGAGGCTCTGCTGAGCAATCTTCTCGATACTGCACGACGAGGAAAAATTTTACGTGAAGGTATTTCCACTGCTATCATCGGACGGCCTAATGTTGGCAAGTCCAGCCTGCTCAACAATCTCCTGCGCGAGGACAAGGCCATTGTGACTGATATCGAGGGAACGACTCGTGATGTGATCGAGGAGTATGTCAATATCAAGGGCGTGCCGCTCAAGCTCATCGATACCGCAGGCATTCGGGAAACCGACGACCTTGTAGAACAGATTGGAGTTGAGCGCTCTAAAAAAGCCCTGCAGGAAGCCGACTTGGTCCTCTTAGTTCTCAATGCCAGCGAGCCTCTGACAGACCAAGACAGACAATTGCTGGAAATCAGCCAAGACAGTAATCGCATCGTCCTGCTTAACAAGACTGACCTTGAAGAGAAGATTGAGCTGGACCAGCTGCCAACTGATGCTATCAAGATTTCCGTCCTCCACAATCAAAATATTGATAAAATTGAAGAACGCATCAATCAGCTCTTCTTTGAAAATGCTGGCATCGTCGAGCAAGACGCTACCTACCTGTCCAACGCTCGCCATATCTCCTTGATTGAAAAGGCCCTAGAAAGCCTGCAAGCCGTCAACCAAGGCTTGGAAATGGGTATGCCGGTTGACCTTCTCCAAGTCGATATGACCCGCACTTGGGAAATCCTCGGCGAAATCACTGGTGACGCCGCACCAGACGAACTCATCACCCAACTCTTCAGCCAATTTTGCTTGGGGAAATAGAGAAACAATAAATACCTGTCATTTCCAAACTTACACTTGAACTACTGTCCCTAGTTCCATCAAGTTCCATTGCACTCTAATTAAAACTATTGCTAAAATCTTCAAATTCATATAAAATAATTCTATCATATCAAAAAGGAGATTCTCCATGAAAAAAACCTATCAAGTATTCTTACTTGCAGCTAGTCTATTAAGTTTGGCCGCTTGTGCCCAATCTCAATCAAAGAAGCCACCTCAATCAAGTGATAAGGCTAAAACTTCCAAAAAATCATCCTCTAGCAGTAAGGTCAGTTCTAAATCATCTAGTAAATCTGATAGCTCTTCGTCATCCAGTTCATCTTCTGACTCCAGCAGCATTCCAAGCACTAACAGTAGCTCAAGCTCTACTATAGTAGATGGCAAGGAAGTTTCTATTACTTCCGAAGGTGCTTTTATCACTTTTCCTGAAATCGGAAAGGTTGTAAAGAAAGATGATGGCTATCTATTCGCTTCGCAAGGCCTTTGGGTAATGATTAGAACTGATGGACAATATATGTCTATCACATCAGAAGGTAGAAATATCAATAGCATTGATGTTGATCCTGGTCCAGTTAATGACGTCTATGCAAAATTTGGAGTTTCTGGAACTGCTGATATTGACGCGATTATAGAAAAAGCCAAATCATCAAACAACTAGAGTAAAAATAAAGCATACCTAACCAACTTTGCTTTGGGAAATAGAGAACAAGAGACCTAAAATTTAGGTCTCTTTTCGAATGCAATATTTTAATTCTTCAAAGTCATTAATTATGGCTTTAAATCAAGAAGAGTATTCCAACCCTCAATCTAAAACAGACCTTACCATCTTAGCCAGCCCCAAAGGATTGTCTACATAAATATTGTGGCCACAATCTTCAACTTCAATTAACTGAACATAATCAGGTAATTCTTTCAAAGCCTGATCTTTCCAATTCGGAGCAACTTCAGTTGCTTTAGGAATAAATAAATTAATTTGGCGGTCACCGAGATTGGTCAAATGTCCGTAAATACACCTCCGAAGCCTGAGCAAGTTCGTCACTACTTGCTCTGACACCCCCAACTTCCAGACCTGATCTTTTTCATCAAATATAAAATTTTCTTTGACTGCCTTAGCATAGTTTTGTGACCAATGCTTGGCTTCCTTTCTTTCTGAAGAAATAGCTTCATCTATGCTAACGTAGCTGGTGTTTTCTAAATAAAGTTTTGCATCTGTAATTTCCTCTTCTAAACTGCAGATTTTTTCTAAATCTAAGAAACCACCATCCAGCAGAATTAATTTCTTAACAGAAGGAAAGACAGAAGCTAGATAGACCGCGAAATCAGCACCTAGAGAATGTGCAATCAGAGTCATTTCTTGAGTCAAATCAACTTGCAGAGCAAACCACTCTTCCAAATCTGCTTCTTGGCGAATTTCTCGACAATATAAATCCAGATATACAATAGGGAGCTCTAGAGCTGTTAAAAAGTCTTGTGGGTAATAAACATTGCATCCCAGACCGCCAATAAAGTAATAAGCCATCTCTTTTCCTCCTGAGAGCATTGAAAAAAGCCTTAGACAGGCTTTTAGAATGTCCCCTGCTGGAATCGAACCAGCAACTACTCCTTAGGAGGGAGTTGTTATATCCATTGAACTAAGGGGACTTAGAGAAAAACTCTGCCCAACGACAGAGTCTTTCTAAGATTAACGGCGAATTTCTTTAATACGCGCTGCCTTACCTTGCAATGCACGAAGGTAGTACAATTTAGCACGACGGACTTTACCGTAACGAACGACTTCAATCTTGTCAACACGTGGAGTGTGGATTGGGAAAGTACGTTCAACACCGATACCGTTAGAGATTTTACGAACGGTGTAAGTTTCTGAGATACCAGCACCTTTACGAGCGATAACCACACCTTCAAAGATCTGGATACGTTCGCGACTTCCTTCGACAACTTTCGCGTGAACGCGGACAGTGTCACCAGGACGGAATGCAGGGATGTCAGTACGAAGTTGACCTTCAGTCAAACTTTGGATTAATGGATTCATTTTTTCTACTCCTATCTTACTAATCTTAAGGTTCAAGACCGCAGCGGATTAGCCGTTTTTTGTGCTTCCATTAGGCACAAACTATATTATATCAAAATTTCTAAAAATGTAAAGATGTTTAAACGAAAATTCCTAAAAGAATCGCTAAAAATCCGAGGATATAAGTCAAACCCAAATAGAGAACAAATTTCTTTCGCTCCGAAAAGAGCTCTGCCAGCTCATCATTCAAGGTGGAAAAGGTCGTCAGGCCACCACAGAAGCCTGTTGCTAAAATGACATAAAGTTGCTTGTCTTCTATATGATTATAAAAATATCCAATGAGAAAAGCACCTAGAAGGTTTGCCGCCAAAGTCCCAATCGGAAGAGATGCTCTGCTATTGACCTTGGAGAAAACATAACGCACAAGAGCACCAGCGACACAGCAGATTAACATCGCCCACATCATGCCTTCACCTGCTTTCCAGCCCATAAGGCGATTGCAAGGCCACCACCTACACTTAAAACTAGATAGATAAGAAGCTCCGTATAACGCCCTGAATCTGCTAGTTTGATACTGTCTAGCAGAAGACCAGAAAAAGTCGTCAAACCTCCGCAAAAACCGGTCGAAAGCGCTAGAATTAGACGCTGGGACTTAACTTTACTGCTAAGATAGCCCTTGATAATATAGACCAACAAAAAAGTTCCCAAATAATTGACCAGTAAGGTAGCTAGCGGAAATGAGTCAGCAACAACTAATAAAAGAGCTATCTGATAACGCAGCCATCCGCCTACCATCGCAGATAAAGCCACAGCTATCGAATTCTGTACTTCTTTCATTAGATATTTTTATTCTGAAATTCACGCGAACGTTTTAAAATGTCAGAAAAGGTCGCAACAACAGTTTCCTTGTAGTCCTTATTTTCAACCTTATCCGCCACTCTGGCAAAAATCACATCTTCTCTCTTGCTATCCAAGACAGCTGTGCCTGTTAATTTCTTTAAAGCCACGACTTGGCCAACCAGATTCATGCGTTGCTCCAGCAGGGCAACGATTGCATCATCAACTTGATCAATTTCCTGTCTGATTTCTTCTAACGTCATCTACTTCCTCCTTATATTCTATCTATCATATCAAAAAATAGTAAAATTTTCTAGTTAAATTCTAAATAAAAAGGTCCAATGGACCATGATTAAAGGGGACTCGTAAGGGCGAGTTTTTATCTGCAACCTAAAACAGCTCCTATCTATAGATTAAAAAGGTTCCCCGAACCTTATTAAAGAGCACTCGCTTAACCGAGTGCTTAGCCACAACCTAAAAATACCCGTTAGGCTTGTCTCAGGGTAAACCGACTACCGTCGGTTCTTATCCGCAACCTAAAACAGTCCCTCGGACCTCAGATTAAAGGGAACTCGCAAAGGCGAGCCCCTATCTACAGATTAAAAAGGTTCCCCGAACCTTATTAAAGAGCACTCGCTTAACCGAGTGCTTAGCCACAACCTAAAAATACCCGTTAGGCTTGTCTCAGGGTAAACCGACTACCGTCGGTTCTCATCCGCAGATTAAAAAAGTCCACCGAACCTTGGATTAAGGAGAACTCGCAAAAGCGAGTTTTTATCCGCAGATTAAAAAGGTTCCCCGAACCTTTTTAACCAACTGAGCCTTCCATGCTCATATTGATGAGTTGGTTGAGTTCGACGGCGTATTCCATTGGAAGTTCTTTGGTAATGGGTTCCATAAATCCGTTGATAATCATAGCTGTGGCTTCTTCTTCGCTTATTCCTCGGCTCATTAGGTAGTAGAGCTGGTCCTCAGATACTTTGGAAACCTTGGCTTCATGCTCTAGCGCGACATTTGAATTATGGATTTCATTAAAAGGAATGGTATCAGAACTAGACTCACCATCCATCAGAATGGTATCACACTCGATATGAGATTTGGAGCCTGCACTATTCTTGCCAAAGCGAACCTGACCACGATAGTCTGTCTTACCACCATCCTTGGCCACTGATTTAGAAATTAAGGTACTGGAAGTCTTGGGCGCATTATGAAAGACCTTGCAGCCCGCGTCCAAGTGCTGGCCATAGTTGGCAAAGGACATAGAGAGGACAGAAGTCCTTGCGTTACGGCCGTTGAGAATACTGCAAGGATATTTCATGTTAACCTTGCTGCCTAAGTTACCATCAATCCACTCTAAGGTGCCACCCTCCTCAACAATCCCCCGCTCGGTTACGAGGTTATAGACATTGTCCGACCAGTTTTGAATGGTCGTGTAACGGAAAAAGGCATCCTTTTTGACAATGATTTCGACATTTGCCGCATGAAGACTATTGCTTGTGTAAGTCGGTGCTGTACAGCCCTCGATATACTGGATAGAACCGCCTTCCTCGATAATCATCAAAGAGCGCTCAAACTGGCCGGCATTTTCGCCATTGATTCGAAAATAGGTCTGAACAGGAACTTGGCACTGGACGTTCTTGGGCACATAGATAAAGGTTCCGCCAGACCAAACTGCACTATTAAGAGCAGAAAATTTATGCTCAGCATTTGAAATCACAGTACCAAAATACTGCTTGACCAAGTCCGGATATTCCTGGACAGCCGTATCCGTATCGGTGAAAATAATCCCCAGCTTGGCAAACTCTTCCTTCATATTATGATAAACCACCTCAGATTCATACTGTGCAACAGCTCCAGATAGGAACTGCTTCTCAGCTTCTGGAATTCCCAAGCGGTCAAAGGTTTTCTTAATCTCTTCTGGAACTTCATCCCAACTGCGAGCCCGATCTCCGCTTAGCTTCTGGTAGTAGATAACATCATCAAAGCGAATCCCTGACAAATCAGGGCCAAAGTCGGGCATGGGCAGTTTATGAAAGAGTTCCAAGGAGCGCAGACGATAGTCCAGCATCCACTGGGGCTCATTCTTGATTTCTGAGATTTCTCGAACAACTTCTTCTGACAGGCCTTTACCAGTCGAAAATAGCGGCTTGACATCATCATGAAAGCCAAAAGCATAGTCACGTTCTTTCATTGGAACTTCTCCTTTATCTGATGGATAGCGCTTACCTATATTATACTCCTAATCATGAGAATTGTCAGAAAATAACACTTTAGCAAAACAAAAACGGCCGCAGCCGTTTCATTTATCTATCACTTTAAACTTTATTAACCAAGCCTTCCGCAAAAGCTTCCAAGCGTGCAATATCATCATCTTCCGCAGATAGATCCACTTTAACGCTTTCTGCACCCTTCACTGCTCCTGTAGCAGCAAAAGCAGCATCAAAGTCATCGACAGCCTTGCAGAATTCATCATAGAAAGTATCGCCTGAACCGACCACCCCATAGACCTTGCCAGACAAATCCAAACTAGACAAGTCTTCGTAGAAGTCCATCATTTCATCAGGTAGCTCACCATCACCATAGGTATAGGTCGCTACAATCGCAATATCTGCTTCCAAGAAATCTTCTGCATCGACAGTGGTGCACTCGTCCACTTCAACTTCTACATCCAGTTCTCTTAGCTTATCCGCCACAATATCAGCAATTTCCTCGGTGTTTCCAGTCATGCTGGCAAATACAATTTTCGCTAAGGTCATATCTTCCTCCAAATTCTAATCTGCTCTCATTATATCATATCTTTTTTATTTTAAAAATAAAAACTCTTATGCTACAATGGGTAAAGAAAGTTGACGAGGTTATTTATGACTCTTTATCATGATATTTTAAGTAAGATCAAAGAATACGATACTATTATCATCCATCGCCATATGCGGCCAGATCCTGATGCTCTTGGCAGTCAGGTCGGACTGAAAAAGCTGCTTCAGTACCACTTCCCAGAAAAAACAATCAAAGCGACTGGCTACGATGAGCCCAATCTCATGTGGCTAGCACAAATGGACCAAGTCGCAGACGAAGATTACCAAGAGGCCTTAGTTATCGTCTGTGACACTGCTAATACAGCTCGCATTGACGACCAACGCTACACGACAGGCGATTTCCTCATCAAAATTGATCATCATCCTGATGATGAGGTTTACGGAGATATTTCTCTGGTAGATACAAGCTCTAGCAGTGCCAGTGAGATGATTGCTCTCTTTGCCTTTGAAAATAACTTAGACTTGAGCAAGGAAGCTGCTGAACTCCTCTATGCTGGTATCATCGGCGACACTGGCCGCTTCCTTTATCCTTCTACGAGCGCCCGCACATTCGAAGTAGCTGCCAAGCTGCGCCAGTACGATTTCGACTTATCAGCCTTGTCCCGCAAAATGGACTCTATCAGCCGCCAAGTCGCTAAACTGCAGGGCTACGTATATGAGCAGTTGGAAATAGATGAAAATGGAACTGCGCGGGTCATTCTGCCTCAGAAAGTTTTACAAGCCTATCAACTAACCGATGCTGATACAGCAGCCATCGTCGGGGCACCTGGACGAATCGAGGAAGTCGGTCTGTGGGCTATCTTTGTTGAGCAACCAGACGGGCACTATCGTGTCCGCATGCGCAGCAAGGTTATTCCTATCAACGGTATTGCTAAAAATCATCACGGCGGTGGACACCCCTTAGCCAGCGGAGCCAATGCATTTTCAAAGGCAGAAATAGAGCAAATCTACACCGAGATGAAAGAATTGGCAAAAAAGTAAGAAATTAGTCTAAAAGTCTTGTCAAATCAATCAGAATTTGATAAACTATCAAAGTAACTAATCTATGGCTCGCAAAGAGACCATGGCAGAAAGGAAATTTTTGTAAAATGAGAAAAGATATTCATCCAGAATACCGCCCAGTTGTCTTCATGGACACTTCTACCGGCTACCAGTTCCTTAGTGGTTCAACTAAGCGTTCAAACGAAACAGTTGAATTTGAAGGGGAAACTTACCCATTGATCCGTGTAGAAATTTCATCAGACTCACACCCATTCTACACTGGACGTCAAAAGTTCACTCAAGCAGATGGACGTGTGGATCGTTTCAACAAAAAATACGGTCTCAAATAATCATAAGCACCAATCGGTGCTTTTTTTGTACTCAAAATTTCTTTTCGCCTTTTTAAACTTTAAAATCTATCCACAACCGCTACTTTTGCTTCCTAGTTAATTCAACAAAAAAACTCCAAAAGTCAGACGATGAAAATCTAACTTTTGGAGTATGGTTTATATGCAACCAAAGATTAAGAACACAGATGTTTAAGAATAAAATTCCTTATTATTTATAGCTGTATGCCCAGTAGTAAACACCGTTTCCGTCTACAACTGTCGCTACTGCCCCTTCAGTTACGTTAGGATCAAGAAGCAATTCTCTCAGACCGCTGTTAGCCCATTTCTTAACGACAACAGATGGATCTTCATCACGACGTCCAACAAAGCCTGAGCTATCATATTGACGTGAGATTTCATTTACTTTTGGAAGTGCTTGATTTTGATAAATGTCTTCTGACCAAGTCAACTCTTTCAAGCCTTGAGCTTTACGCTCTTCATTGATTTTAGCGAAAGCTTCTTTAGCTTTTGAAACATAGTCATAGTTTGTATCGTTTGTTGCTTCAACACGGTAAACAAACTTAACATAACCAAATTCTACATCACTGTATTTCTTATCCTCAACACCACTCTTAAGGTTTGCAATCAAGACATAATCCTTAGCATATGGGTTTTCTTTGGTTTTTTCAAAGATTTCTGGATCTTCGATTTCCCATTCAACTTTGGCATCCCATCCTGCGTTATCAAGGAACTTAGGATTCATCTTTTCGATAACGTAGTTCTTGAACTCTTCAACGTTCTTGAATGGAAGCGGCTGACCAGCTTTAGCAGTTGTCACTAGGTTAGTTGAGTACAATTTCACGCTAGAGTCTTTATCACTGTACATGTATTCATCATCAGCAGTGTTTTCATGAAGTTTTGGATCAAGAGCTGGATCGTTTGGATCAGTCATACCTTGAAGTTTCCATTTGTCACCAAACCATTTCCAATATGGAGAGTATCCATTTGCTTCTGAGTCAGATGGTATACGGTAATAATGGGTTGAACCATCAAAGTAATAGTTAGGATCTGACTCGAGAGCCTTGTCACCTGGTTTTCCAGTTGGGTAGATGATTTTTGGAGCTCGTCCATTCGGTGCCCATGTCAAATGTTCAAGACCTTCTGCTGGTTTTTCAACATACGGCGGGATTTGATCTTCACTTGGTTTATCAGTTGTTACCAAACCAGGAGTCTCTGGTACATCAGGTCTTGTTGGAGTTTCTGGTTTTGGTTCTGCTGGTTGCTCTGGTTTCGGAGCAAATGGATTGAGGTCGCCTTCTGCACCGTTAATTGGAGGATTTTCTGGCAAATCAACACTTGGTACCTCTGGTTTTGGTTCTGCTGGTGTAGTAGGCTCATCTGGTTTATCAGTAGGAGCTGGCGTTGGTTGTTCTGGTTCCGCTGGAGTCGGAGTTGGAACTTCTGGTTTTGGTTCTTCCGGCTGGCTTGGAGTTGTTGGATTAGTTGAGTTATCAGCAGAATCCTTAACAAACACCCACTTACCATTTTGATAGTAGTAATAGTCGCCATTATCCAATACATAGTAATGATAACCATTTTCATAACGATAATGTGGATCGTTTTCCAGGTTGTTATTGGATGTGCTGTTATTGTTAGTATTTGTCAATGGCTTCCACTCACCATCACGATAGATACGGTAAGAACCATCTGTCATACGGTAGTAATGGTTACCATTCCAGTAAATATAATTCTCATCATTTGCCAGATTGTTGTAGTTATTCCAACCATTATATCCGTAGTTGTTGCTATAGTTATAATTCCAGTTGTTATAGCCTGGATAATAGTTATTATAACCATAGTCATAATTATAGCCATTGTAACCATAGTTATAGTTATTATAGCCATAATTGTAGTTATTGTAACCATAGTTATAATTGTTGTAACCATAGTTGTAGTTATTGTAACGGTAGTTGCGATTGTTACGGTAATTATAGTTGTTATAACCATAGCTATAATTGTTGTAACCACCATTCCAGTAATTATAACCTGGTTGATAGTAGTTATAGCCATAATCTTGAGCCTGAGCATTATTCGCAACAGCAATTGCTGGAATAATAGCCGCAGCCGCTACAACAGATCTTGATAAGAGTCTGAAACGATTGTTCATATTAATTAAACCTCCAAAGTGACCAACATCACTTTATTTTTTTGTGGGGGGAATTTATTTTTTGTGCACAACTTCATAAAAAAGAATTTCACGAAAATACTGTCAGCCGACAGTTGACTACTCCATCATTATCAAACGCAAAAAAACGAATCACTAGTTAGTGAATCCACCCGATTAAAGGTTGCACATAAATGTTTTTATAGCATTTGATTTAGAAAGAAAGAAGTCAATATGCTTGAAAATACTTTTTTATGCATATCTCACCCTCAAGACGAATTATAGCACAAGAAATTTTTGAATGCAAGCATTTTAGTTAACAAGGTGTAAATTATTTTTATGGGTAATTTTTTATAGTTCGTCTTTTTGTTTATTTTCCTGTTTTTTAGCTTTAAAAATCTATAAAATGTTCTTTTTAACGAACCAAAATAATAGAAAAATGTTTATAATTTGGTTTACATGGTGTAAATTATTTTTATTGTTTATTTATAAAAACTTCTCACCCTCTCATTTCGATTTTTTATTTAAGTTTATTTTAAGCTTATCTTAAGCCTTTTTTAAGCTTATCTTAAGTTTGTTTTAAGAATCAAAGAATCTGTTTATGCATTTCTTTATTATGGGTTTTTATTTACAGAAATGAATAAGCTTTAAAAAGTAGTAAAAAATACTAGA
>NZ_GL878507.1:415036-499930 GCF_000194945.1 Streptococcus sanguinis SK1 = NCTC 7863 | reverse complement strand
AATTTATTAATATTTTAGTTGTTTGATAACTAAGAGGTGGCTATCTTCCTCCCCGACCAAGCTGTGTGGCTCATTGGGCTCCATCGTCAAAAAGGAACCTGCCACTAGCCGCACGGTTTGTTCTCCAGCGGAAAAGCTTACATCTCCCGACAAACAAACAACTGTTACCAGTGCATCAGCACTGTGCTCTGGTACTTCTTTTCCTTTGGCAAGATGAAGATGATGGATAATTCTGCCTTCTTCTTGCACAGGTGTTTCTGCAAAATCATTATTGGGATTGGTAACAAAAAATTTCATTTTCTTCCTCCTTCTAATGGATGATGTGACTACTGATCTTCATAGCCTCCACCAGTAATGCCAAAATATTCTTCTAAAGATTTGCCTGATTGAGCAATTTCCTTAGCTTCTTGACCAATATAGCGCAGATGCCAACTTTCAGGCATATAGCCAGTTGAACCTTCCTTACCCTCTAGATAGCGAACGATAAAACCGTACTTATAGGCGTTATCTAGAAGCCACTGACTTGCTCCAGATTCCTGTACAAGATTGCCATTCTTGTCAATCAAGTCAAATGCCAAACCAGTCTGGTGCTCGCTGTAGCCTGGTCGAGCAGAGTAGCGATCCGCAGCGGCTTTGCCATCTTGATTGACATAGTTTTGATAGAGCTCGGTCTGAGTATCATAGCTGCGAAAACCACTGTATTGGTCGCTGATAGCATAGCCTTGTGCCTGCATGTCTGCAATCAGTTTGAGCAATTCTGCTTTAGCAGTCGCATTCTCACCTGGGTTATAGGAAGCAGACAAAGGGTAGTGTTTGTTGACAACGAGAATCTCATCATATTTCCCTTTGACACTGTAGTAGCTACCGTTATAAGAAACATTTTGATCAAGAGTTTTGGCCTCGTGATTTTGCTCCTTTTTAGTATCAGTGCTATCTGAAGATGTTGTCGTATCTTGGCTAGAGTTTTTATCTTTTTCCGCATCTTGTTTCTTAACTGTACTAGTTGAGCTAGCCGCTTGTTTATCAGAGCTATCTCCAGTAGTGTCTTTACCAGACGAACACGCGCCTAGAACAAGAACAGATGCCGCAAGAAAAATCAGTTTACTGTATTTCATTGTCATAATATCAACCTTCTGAAACTTCAAGATTATAGATTACAAAAGAATCCCCACTAGGTTTCAAGTAATATGTCTTATTTTTACGATTTACACTATTTGGAGTGTTATCAACATAGTGGACTGTATAGTCCTCATATGTTGTCACGATATAGGAACCATTTTCTTCCTTGATTTCACGGATATCCAAAGCTCCTGGCTCATAATAGTTAATTTTCGCTTTCTTAACACCACCACCAGTGGTCCACTCAACCATTTCTCGATATACTGCACTAGAGGTATCGTAGTATTGAGAATAGTTGTTACTCCTGTTAGAAACAGAGCTAAAAACAGCACTGCGGTAGTCATTAAGGAAAGTAGAGACTTTTGCTTTTTGAGCCTCAACCTTTTTCGCTTCTTCGTTCTTTTCTCTAATCTTAGAAAGCACTTCCTTAGGAAGAGATAATTTCACATTCGTGGTATCATCTTCCACAATCACTGTCTCTTTATTGGTAGTAAAGGTAGTATCAGAGATAGTAAACTTAGCATAAATTTCAAGTTCTTGATAAGGAACAAGCTGCAACTCAGGGGTCAAACTGCTACCACTTTCTTTACCATTAACAACGATTTTAATATCTGTTGCTTTTGAAGTTTCAGAAGGCATAGTAATTTTTAGCTGTTTCTTTTCAGACTTGAGATCCAGTTTGATTTCATTGTCCTTAGCTGTAGCTAAATCAAGCTGAACCTTACTCTCTACATCTCCAACATCCGTCTTACCTTTGAGTGTAAAGTCTTGTTTGATAAAGTGATATTCGCCCAATTCAGTGTCTGTATTTTTCTTAAGAGTAATAGTTTTCTTCTCACCAGGTTTAATGGTAGCATTATCCAAATTTGTATTGACTTTAACTTTGACTGGATAGGAAACCATCTGATATTCCTGGAAAATACCAAATTTCTTACTCTTTTCAGTAACACCTAAAATTTTATTATTGTTGTCATCAATATAAGCAGATTTGCCATTTGACTCAACAATGTTATCGAGCTCAGTTTCGAGATTAATCTCCTGGCTCTCTAGGTGCTCAACTAAAGCTCTTGCTTCCGCGCGTGTCCACTTATCGGATTGAGTAGAAAGAAGACTTGCCACTTCATCGAAGTCTTTACTAGAGACGGCTTTTGCAAAATGGTCTGTGACCACTTTAACTCCAGTTATAGAGTTTAAATAGAAGAAAACTCCAATCAAAGCGGCAACTAAAACGGTTGGAGCCCCAATCATGATTGCTTGCTTCTTTGATATTCTCTTTTTAGCCTTTTTTACCGGTTTCTGTGGTAATTGCGAGTCGAGCAGTTCAGACCGAATAGGCAAGTTAGAGAATCCTTGACTCTTAGCTTCTGCAAATTCTTCTTTGGTAGGTTTTCGACCAATATTATTTTCAAAAGCTTGCAGCCAATTCTTACGAAGTTCTTCATATTGGCTAGATTCAAACGCGCCTTGCTTCTCATGTTGGGAGGTTGGTTGAATCAATTCTTCTGTGACAGAATCTTCAGAAGGTGTCTCCTGAACAATATCTTGATTATCAGAAGCTTCATCAGTAGTATTTTCTACTGATGAAGTATCTGTGGTCGCTTCCTCTGCTTCGCCTGCAATCTCCTTAATCATTTTTGGATCAAAGTTAGATTGTTTGCCGGCTTGGAACTCACTTGCAGTTGGTTTTCGACCAATTACTTTTTCAAAGAGATCAACCCATTTTTCTTTTGTTGCCATAAATCTCCTCCAATATTACATCATTGCGATACTAGCTAGTAGAGAAAAAGCGATGAAAGAGAAGATAATTGTAATCACACCATTGATAATAATGGCCAATAGATATTTATAAAAAGGATCCATAGAGTTGTTTGTCTTGGAATAAATCAAAGCAAAGGTAGCTCCAACTCCAATCAACAAAAGCCCAATCCATGTGAAGAACAGGGATAAATGAATAACACCCAACAGAGCAAACAGAGCTGAAGCAACAATAAATGGAAGAACAATAGCATACAGTCGACCATACCAATCAAAAGCCTTATTAAAGGTAAAACTTCTATCTTGGTAGACCAAACGCTTCACAACAAAACCACCTAAAATAATAGAAAAAAGGAAGAGAGCTGCTGCTATCAGTGAAACAAAGAAGACTTTGAAATTAAAAGTCGGTCCATTATACATACCAAAACTCATGATACCAATGGTACTGAAAATATTGTAGTTTGCAACAATAGCAAAAAAGAACGCTGTCAAACCTAGAGAAAGGTAACCATTCACCTTACTGCTCTCAACTTCAGATGTCGGTGATTTCCAAGCTGAAACGAGCCAAGCCCAGAAACCTTTCATTGTTTTAGAAAACTCGCTGGGTTGAGGAGGTTGCTGACTGTAATAAGCCTGTGGTCCTTGTTGAGGTATTTGTGAATTGAACTGTCCTTGCTGCTGGTTGTTCTGATAAGCTTGCGGACCAGAAGACTGAGGCTGTCCAGCAAAGGGACTTGCTTGCTGAAATCCTTGTTGCTGATAAGCTTGTCCCTGATTTGCAAATTGATTTGGATTTGCTTGTTGCTGAGGAACTTCTTGATATTGTTGAGAAGCCTGCTGAGCAAAAGGCTGTTGGAAGTTTTGCGGCTGTTCAAAGCTTGATGAAGCCGGACTAGCTTCACTAGAGGCTTGATCCGCACTTACCTGTTCAGCTTTAACAAATTCCCCGGCAGCCAATGCTTGGGCAATTTCTTCCTCTGTAGCCGAGCGTCCATTAACGGCCTCAAAATATTCAAGCCAATCTTGTTTTGACATAAAATATCTCCTATCTATAAATTATTATACTACTATAGTATACAAAAAAAGGGCCGGAAATTCAATCTATTCCGGCATTTGCTCTTCTTAATCGCTTGTCATATCGTCAATTTATCAGGAAAAGCTTCCACTCCTCCTTCGACATTGATCACTTGGTAACCCTTAGCTTCCAAAAATTCGCAGGCACGCGCTGAGCGTCCGCCTTTTTGGCAGATGATATGGTAGGGAATTTGTTTATCCAATTGCCCATAATTCTCAGCTAGGCTGCTGAGAGGCAGATTCTGAGCCCCAGAGATATGTCCAGCAGTAAATTCATCCACCTCGCGAACGTCAATCAACTGTAGTTCTTCTGCCTGTAATTTGTCATATAAATCTTTCGCACTAATTTTTTGCATCATTTTTCTCCTATTCATTCATAATCACGATTTTTCCAAAACCTGCCGTCCCTTCGATAAATGCATGAGCTTTGGGCACTTGCTCTAGGGAAAAGACACGCCTTGGTGTAACATTGACCTGGTAGCGGTCAATGTAATCAAATAATTCATCCATCAGGTCTTGGCTCACATGAGCAGAGTGAAAACTTGTCAGAAAACTGTTATTTTTAATTTCCTCAATTGGGTTGAAACCATTCAGCTCCCACTGGCCACCCAAGAGTCCAGTCACACAGATAATCCCGCCCTCTGCGATATGGTCAAAAGAATCCTTGACAGTTGCCGGACCGACCAACTCCAGAATTTTATCAAACTTCTCCTCTGTTTCCAGTCGGCCATCCTGATCTATAATGATATCGTCGTAAGCTTGGTGTTTGAGCAGAAATTGTTTAGAACCGCTATTGACCGAACCAACGATATGTGTGTCTGGAAACTGTGCCTTGACCAGACGAGCAAAGGCCAAACCGACACCGCTAGTGGCAGCCCGAACCAAAATCTTGTCATTGGGCTCAATGCGCAGATTTTTCATAGAACCTAGAGCAGTATAATAGGTCTCTGGCACTGCTGCCAGCTCTGTCCAGGTCAGGTTGGTCTCGACTGTATAAATTTGATCGTTCGGCAGGAGAACATACTCAGCATAAGAACCATCAAAAGCTCGCCCCATTTCTCCCATGATGGAAACCACTTTTTGATCGACCTTTAAATCTTCTCGAGTCGTCTTGGCCACTTGGCCAACACACTCAATACCTAAAATCCGAGGAAAGGCGACACTAGGCGATAAACCCTCACGAGTAAAAATCTCCGATCGGTTAATCCCAAACCCTCTGACCTTGACCAAGGTCCAGCCTTCTTGAAGTTCTGGAATCGGTCTTTCTTCCAGCAGAAGCTTTTCTGGGCCACCCGCTTCGTAAATGACTATAGCTTTCATCGTTTCCATAGAATCACCTCGCTTTCTACAAAGTTTAGCATTCTAAGCTTAGACTTATCAAAAAGACAGTCAGATACTTCTGAAAATCAAACTGAACTTTGACAAAATCATTGGCTGACTGTTGGAGAATCTCCTGAAAGAAAACAAATTGCTGGATACGTCCTTCATCCAAGTTCAAGATAGAGGGACAAGACACTCGGTTCGACCACCTGAGAGAGAAGCTGGATAACGCTCCTCTAACTTAGCAAAACAGCTAGTTAAAGCTCCAGAACTTGATAAGAATAACCCAAATCTTGCAAGAATTTAAACAAATCTGTTGTAGAGACAAAGATGGTCTTTTCATTGGTATTAGGATGAAAAGTCATGCGTTCTTCGTCGATGATCTCTTTATCGAAATAAACATGGATGTCCTTCTCCTCATTGTTAAGCAGACCAAAAGGTGATACAGTTCCTGGAGGCAGCTGCATTTTTTCAAAGAGAGAATCTGCTGAAGCCATACGAATACGATTGGCTGAAACCAGCTCTTTAAACAAATCCATGTCCAGACTCTTCTTGTCATCCATAATTAGAAGATAATACTGAGTTTTCTTCTTATTGGTCAAGAACATGGACTTGGTTCGAACGCCTTCCATACCTTCAATATAACCATCTGCCTGCTCTGTCGTAAATGCAGGTGGGTGCTCCACCACATCAAATGCGATCCCCAACTCTTGCAATTTATTAGCCACTTGTTGATAAGCATCCATGGTTTTTCTCCTTTATTAATGAATAATCTTTTGTACCAATGCTTGCAAGTCTGGCACAACCTGCTCTGCAAACCAAGGATTTTTAGCCATCCAGATTTGGTTGCGGGGCGATGGGTGTACCAAAGGGAAAAAATCAGGCAGGTAGTCTTGATAATGCTGAACTGTCTCGGTCAGCTTGATATTTCCTTTTTGATGCAGATAGTATTTCTGTGCATACTGACCAATCAAAATAGTCAGCTCAATATCTGGCAAAAGCTCTAAAATCGGCTGATGCCATTTGTCCGCAAAGTCCTTACGAGGCGGTAAATCACCAGATTTCCCATGTCCTGGAAAATAAAAATCCATGGGCAAAACAGCAAAGTAACCAGAATGATAAAAAGTCTCCTCATCGACACCTAGCCATTCTCTCAGCCGATCACCACTCTTGTCCTTCCAGTAAAGCCCTGCCTGCTGAGTTTTCAGTCCCGGCGCTTGACCAACAATGTTAATCCGAGCATTCTTTGGTGCCGCAAAGAGTGGCTTGATTCCCTGCTCCGTAAATTCTTTATTTTCTGGGTCGGCCATGATGGCCTTAGCAATATCCTCTATTGTTTGCATGATAGCTCCTTGCAAAGAAACTCATTTGGCAAGACCAAACGAGTTCTTATTTTTTATTTGATTAATTCGTAGATAGCTTCTGCGTAAATGGCCGCAGCACGGAAAAGGTCTTCTACATCTGTAAATTCATTGGCTTGGTGCATAGTGTTGACATAGTCTGGGAACATGGCGCCAAAAGCCACACCGCGCTTCAAAAGACGGCCAAAGGTTCCACCTCCAATGACTTGCTCATGTCCTTTGAGACCTGTTTGTTTTTCATAAACACTCAAAAGAGTTGCTACCAATTCATCATCTGCTGGAACATAGTGTGGAGTGTGTCCGTGTTCAGACAAGCTCACAGACACAACACCAGTAACTTTTTCAAGACCGGCCTGAATTGTTTTCGGATCAGCTCCTTGCGGGTAACGGATGTTCAGAGCAATAGTATTGTCAGCCTTGGCACTGTCAAAATGGAAAACACCAGCATTCATGCTAAGAGCACCCATTTTAGCATCTGTATAAGCAATTCCTAACTTCTCACCAGTAAAGTCCTCGTGCAGAACTTGAGCTCCCACTTCCAGATAAGCTTTGGCATCACCAGCAAAGTCAAATTGGTTGAGGAAGAGAGCCAGATAAGTTGCTCCGTTGATACCGTCCTCTGGTGTAGAACCATGAGCTGACTTCCCAATGACTGTCACTTCAAGAGCGTCGCCATTTGCTCTCAGACTAGCTGAAACCTTGTGGGCAGAAGCAAAGTCTTGTAATTTCTTATCCAATTCCGCTGCATCAACTGCTGCTGTAAAAATAGCTGTCGCTGATTCTGGCACCATATTCTCACGAAGTCCGCCAGTAAAGCTCTTGAGTTTAAAGCTGCCATCATTACTGTTACCAAAGTGGAGGTATTCTGTGATATTCCCTTTTTCACCGTTAATAATTGGAAATTCCGCATCTGGCGAGAAACCAAAGTCTGGCTCAGGCAGACCAACATGTTTGAAATAATAGTCCATATCTTGCCAGCCCGATTCTTCATCTGTTCCCACTACAAAACGCACACGCTTAGACACTGGCAATCCCAAGTCTTTGATGATTTTCAAACCATAATAACAAGCCATAGTTGGACCTTTATCGTCAGATGAACCACGCGCATAAAGCTTACCATCAATAATTTCAGGTTTGTAAGGATCTGTATTCCAGCCACTCCCGGCAGGGACTACATCCATGTGGGCAAAAATCCCAAGTTCTTCCGTACCCTCACCAAAAGTAAAGTGACCAGCATAATTGTCCACATTCTTCGTTTCATAACCATCGCGTTCAGCAATTTCTAAAAACTTATGCAGAGCTTGAACAGGTCCAGGTCCAAAAGGATGCTCCTTGTCTGCCTTGGAATCGTCCCGCTCTGAGTTGATTTCCAAAAGACTGAACAGGTCAGCTAAGAGATCTTCTCTTCGTTTTTCAACTTCTGCTTTAAAATCAATTGTCATTATTTCACCCCAACTTCCAATTCGATTTAAATCATTTCAACTATGAATTAAATCGTAAACACTTTTATATCAACGTTTCTCAATAATTTCATCAACCGGCAAACGATAACTTGGTTCTAGTTTTTCATCAGTATAACCAACCGTAATCAAGAGTTCCGGACGGAAACGTTCATCAATTTCCAAAACCTTATTAACCTTAGATTTATCGAAACCTAAGATGATATTAGAGCCGATACCTTGGTCAGTCAGAGCCAAAACAAGATTCATGGCCACCAGACCAGCATTGAGAGATAAATAATCGCTCTTTTGCTGTTCGCTATAGCGAGCAAACTCAGCTGGCAGATTTTGCATGTAAAATTGGAGCTGCTCATCAGAGAAATTCTTAACTCCAGCTACACGCGCAATCTTGCGAGCCCGCTTGGTCAAATCTGTATCTGTAAAGAGGGCAATAGTCACTGGAGCTTCCTTAATCTGGTCCACATTTCCACCGAAAGCTGTCTCTGCTAGATCCTGATTGCGCTCTCGTACTACTACAAACTTCCACGGCTGACTATTGTGAGCACTGGGTGCCAACGTTGCAATCTCAATCGCTGTGCGAACATCCTTTGGATCCACAGGTTTGTCGTTGAAATGCTTGGTTGCATGACGCTTTTTATTGAGTTCTAGAAATTTCATAAGTCGCATCCTTTTCTAAATATACTAACTTCATTTTATCATATTTTGTAAGAGTTTGCAGAAGTTTTTCATTATTAAGGTTTCTTATCGCAGCTATAAAAAATATATATTGGATAATCAAGATAGTTTCTGATAAGCTATAAAATAATACCAATTTGAAAGGAGTAAAACATGAGAAAAATCGTCCTGTTACTAATCATCCTTCCACTGTTAGCCGCTTGCAGTCACCAGAGCACACCTCAAAAAAATTCGTCCCCAAAAACAATTACTGTTGCAACAGCTGGCGATGTCCCACCATTCGCCTATGAGGAAAACGGCAACCTGACTGGCTACGATATTGAAGTACTTAAAGCAATTGATGAGAAGCTCAGTGATTACGAAATTCACTTTCAAAGAACCGCTTGGGAAAGTATCTTCCCAGGACTTGATTCCGGTCACTATCAAGCTGCAGCCAATAACTTGAGTTACACAAAAGAGAGAGCAGATAAATACCTCTACTCACTCCCTATCTCAAAAAATCCTTTAGTACTCGTTAGTAATAAGAAGAATCCTTTAACTTCTCTTGAGCAAATTGCTGGTAAAACAACTCAAGAGGATATCGGAACATCGAACGCCCAATTCATCAACAATTGGAATCAAAAACACACTGAAAATCCAGCCACTATCCATTACTCAGGAGAAGATATAGGAAAACGTATCTTTGACCTTTCTAATGGTGACTTTGATTTCCTAATCTTTGACAAAGTTTCCGTTCAAAAAATTATTAAAGAACGTGGCTTGGATCTATCTGTTGTTGATCTTCCTTCCACTGACAGTCCTAACAACTATATTATATTTTCTAGCGAAGAAAAAGCATTCAAGGAACAATTTGATAATGCATTAAGAGAACTCTATCAAGACGGAAGCCTTGAAAAACTCAGCAATACCTACCTTGGTGGTTCCTACCTACCAGATTCCTCTGAGTTGAAATAATAAAAGGATTGGCGCTCGCCAATCCTTTTATTATGGCTTTAGGACATAACACAAAAACCATCCACAATGTCTGGATGGTTATTTTAATTAAATTACTATATTCAAATCTTTTCCAGAAACTCCATCAATGAAAAGTGGATTTAATGCCGATTTTAATTTTTTAAGTTTGAACTTTTGAATTCTCGTTATTTCGGGTCGAAAAGAGATATTACCATCCGGAAATTTCCTTCTGATAATTCTATCATAGACATCTTTTACAAATTCTTCCCACTCCTTAGATGAAGAATTTACAAAGGCTGCTTCTGCTTCTAATAAATACCTGATGCCAGCTGCTCGATAAGAGGATAATAAAACAATTGAAAGAGTACACTTAGAATGTTCAATAACTGCTTGGGGTACTTCAAAACCATTATCCCAGTTAAAATTATCAAGTAAAACAAACAGTTCATCTTCGGTTTGAAGACTCTTAATATACGATACAGCTTTAGCATTGCTTTCAGCATACAAGATATCAGATATTTTTTGCAACTGATGACTATCCATTCCCAAAGACAACTCCATTATAACAGTTATAATTTTCCCAATTTTTGAAAAGCTTTCATTTAAGTTTATTTTATAAGACTCTCTAAAATCCGATAAACTAATCTTTCAATCTATGTCTACAACTGGCTCCGCCACCTCTTGCAACTGTGTTTGTTCCCGCTCCTGAGTTTTCGGATTCAACTTCTCCCGCACTGCTTCTGCCACTGCTCGCGGTACACCGACTTCGACAATTTGGTCGACACTGGCTTCTTTAATCTTGGTTAGAGATTTGAAGTGTTTCATAAGATTTTGCTTGCGTTTTGGTCCCAAGCCTTCAATGCCATCTAGCTGCGATGAGAAGGAATTCTTAGACCGGAGCTGGCGGTGGAAGGTAATAGCAAAACGATGGACCTCATCTTGGATACGTTGGAGTAGGAAAAATTCCTGCGAATTTCGGGATAATTCTACAACCTGCAAAGGGTCACCAAAGAGCAATTCATGAGTCTGGTGCTTGTCATTTTTTTGCAGTCCAGCGATGGGAATATCTAGTCCCAGCTGATCCTGGATAACTTCTTTAGCGACATTGACCTGGCCCTGTCCACCGTCAATGACAATCAGATCAGGCGGAGTCAGTCCATCTCGAATCACCCGACTATAGCGCCGCTTGATGACCTCACGCATACTTGCGTAGTCATCAGGTCCTACGACAGTCTTGATCTTATATTTGCGATAATCCTTCTTGCTAGGTTTACCATTGACAAAGACTACCATAGCTGATACAGGACTGGTACCCATGATATTGGAGTTATCAAAAGACTCAATACGAACAGGCGTTGGAATGTTAAGGAGCTGCCCTAGATTCTCAATAGCACCTTGGGTCTTTTCAATAGATTTCTCCAAGAGGTCAAATTTCTGCTGGAGACTAACTCGGGCGTTTTTGATAGCGAGATTGACCAGCTGTTTCTTTTCGCCTCGCTGGGGCTTAAGCACCTTGGTATCCACCATGGCTCGGACAGCTTCTTCGTCAATATCTGCTGGAATCAAAATTTCATTGGGCTTGAGGTGGGATTTTTCCTGGTAGAACTGGCCGATATAGGTCAGAAAATCTTCGTCCGGATCATTGTAATAGGGAAAAAGATTGACGTCACGCTCGATTAACTTGCCCTGGCGGACAAAGAAGACCTGCACGCACATCCAACCCTTGTCCACATAGTAGCCAAAGACATCGCGATTCTGCAAATCCTTGGCCATGACCCGCTGCTTGGTTCGTAAGGTGCCAATGGACTGAATCAAGTCGCGGTACTCAGCTGCCTTTTCAAACTCCATAGCTTGCGCAGCGCCAGCCATTTTCCCCCGTAAATCCTCAATAATCCGGTCATCCAGGCCCTTGAGAAAGGCTGCTACCTCTTGAGCCAAGTCCTTGAAATACTGGCTGTCTACCTGGCAAATAGTGTGGGCCTTGCACTGCCCTAGATGGTAGTAAAAGCAGACCTTTTCAGGTGGATTGGTACACTTACGAAAAGGAAAGAGGCGATCTAAGAGACGTTTAATTTCATTGGCCGCACCAACATCAGGATAGGGACCAAAATAAAGCCCACCGTCCTTTTTGACTTGGCGCGTGATAATCAGACGCGGATAGGTTTCGTTGGTAATCTTGATAAATGGATAGGACTTATCGTCCTTGAGCATGATATTATACTTAGGCTTGTTTTCCTTGATTAGATTAATCTCCAGAAGCAAAGCCTCAATGTTAGACTCGGTGACAATAAACTCAAAATCCTCAATCTCGGAAACCAGGGCCTCAGTCTTGGTGTCATGACTGCCACGGAAATAAGAACGAACCCGATTACGAAGGTTCTTGGCTTTGCCGACATAGATAATGGTACCGTTTTTGTCTTTGTGAATGTAACAGCCGGGACTAGTCGGCAACAGTTCCAGCTTTGATTGGATTAGCTTATTCATAGGTCTATTATAGCAGAAAAGAGAAGCATTCAACAGGTAGACACTAGATTATTAGAAAATCATAAGTTTGATTCCTTTCTTTGGTAATGCTGAACTATAACTTGTCTTTATATCTTCTTGCATGTACCAAAAATCTATCTCAAAAGAAACATGATTTTCTTCATAATAAAGCGTTTTCTAGGTAAAAATCAAGCAAGCGATTGCACAGCCATTTTAATAGGCTTTTATTATATAAACAGAAATAAAATAGAAAAATTTTAGAAAAATTAATATATTTTTAAAAAAATTTCAAAAAAAGACTTGACAAAAATTGCAAACGGTTGCATAATAGAATTGTAAATAAAAATTCCGGGAGGAAATAGGAATGAAAACATGGAAAAAAGTGGTATTAGGCAGTGTCAGCTTGCTGGCTGCAGGAACGCTGTTAGCAGCTTGTAGCTCGAATAGCAGCAAGGAGAGCTCTTCTTCTAAAGCCGATAGCAAGACCTTGAAACTTTGGGTACCAACCGGTGCTAAAGATTCTTACTCTGATACAGTTAGCAAGTTCGAGAAAGAATCAGGCTACAAGGTTGACGTAGTCGAAATGGAAGATCCAAACGCTCAGGAAAATCTGACAAAAGATGCTAGTACTGCTGCCGATGTTTTCTCTCTGCCACATGACCAACTTGGTAAATTAGTTGAAGCCGGAGCTATCCAAGAAGTTCCTTCTAATATGGCAGAAGAAATCAAGAAGAACGATACAGAACAAGCAGCTATTGGTGCTCAATACAAAGGCAAAACTTATGCTTTCCCATACGGTATCGAATCACAAGTAACCTACTATAACAAATCAAAGCTTTCCGCTGATGATGTTAAGTCTTATGAAACCATCACTTCTAAAGCTAAATTTGGTGGAAACTTGAAAGAGGCTAATGGATACATCACTGCTCCACTCTTCCTTTCTGTTGGCGACACTCTCTTTGGTAAAGATGGTGAGCAAGTAGACGGAACAAACTGGGGTAACGAAGCCGGTGTGAACGTTCTGAAGTTCATCGCAGCTCAAAAGAATAACAGCGGTTTTGTAAACGTAGATGCTTCTAACCTTCTTGCTAAATTTGAAGATGGTTCAGTTGACGCTTTCCAATCAGGTCCATGGGACTACGCAGCTGCTGAAAAAGCTGTCGGCAAAGACAACCTTGGTATCTCTGTTTACCCAACTGTTAACATCGGTGGACAAGATGTTCAACAAAAAGCCTTCCTTGGTGTAAAACTTTACGCAGTTAACCAAACACCTTCAAACGGTGACGGAGAACGTATCGCAGCAAGCTACAAACTGGCTCAAGCACTTACTAGCAAAGAAAGCCAAGAAAACCAATTCAAGTTTGAAGGACGTCACATCATCCCAGCTAACAAAGAAGTACAAGAGTCTGAAGATGTGAAGAAAGATGCCTTGGCACAAGCTGTTATCACAATGGGTTCTTCTGATACCTACACAACAGTTATGCCTAAACTTAGCCAAATGTCTGTCTTCTGGACTGAAAGTGCTGCAATCCTCAGCGATGCTTACAACGGTAAATTTGGTGAAGATCAATACCTCGCAAAATTACAACAGTTTGATAAAGATTTAGCAGCAGCTAAATAATACTCAAGCAAATTTAAATAAGCATTGAAGTGAGGGGGGCAGCCTCCTCACTTCTTTCTTTGTAAATATAAGGAGAATACTATGACTCAGTCATCTTATGACAATGCATCCATGGTTCAGGTCTTTAAAGAGGGAACCTGGGATGTCAAACTCTCTTTTCTGGTAATGGGACTGAGCAACCTCGTACATAAACAGTTCATCAAGGGGCTGCTCTTCCTCTTCTCAGAAATTGCTTTCCTGATTGCTTTTGCAGTCCAAATCATACCAGCTATTGGCGGCATGATTACATTGGGGACTCAAGAACAAGGAGAGGCTATCAAAAAAGTTAACGGCTTGGAAATCACCGTTCAAGTAGCGGGTGACAACTCTATGCTGATGCTGATTTTTGGACTTGCTTCTCTCATCTTCTGTGCAGTCTTCGCCTACATCTACTGGTGTAACCTGAAAAGTGCTCGTCACTTAATGGCTCTCAAGCAGTCCGGTCAGAAAATTCCTAACTTCGTTGAAGACTTCAAGACGCTGGCTGACGGCCGCTTCCACATGGGCCTAATGAGCATCCCTCTTATCGGAGTACTGCTCTTTACCATCCTGCCTCTGATCTATATGATCTGTTTGGCCTTTACTAACTTTGACCATAACCATCCAGCTCCTAAATCACTCTTTGACTGGGTTGGCTTCTCTAGCTTCGGTGATGTTTTCTCAGGTCGCATGGCTAGCACCTTCTTCCCACTTTTAGGCTGGACCTTGATTTGGGCGGTTGCTGCGACAGCTACTACTTTCTTCTTCGGTATCGTTTTGGCTCTCTTGCTCAATACCAAAGGCCTCAAGTACAAGAAAGTTTGGCGGACACTCTTCGTTATTACTATCGCAGTTCCACAATTCGTATCCCTGCTCTTGATGCGTAATTTCCTGAATGACAATGGACCTTTGAACGGACTATTGCAAAGCCTCCATCTCATTCAGCATCCAATTCCATTCTTGAGTGACCCTGTTTGGGCTAAGTTCTCAATCATCCTTGTCAATATGTGGATTGGTATTCCATTTACCATGCTGGTAGCGACTGGGATTATCATGAACCTACCTAGCGAGCAAATCGAAGCTGCTGAGATTGATGGAGCTAGCAAGCTTCAAATCTTCAAGAGCATTACTTTCCCTCAAATTCTCTTGATTATGGCGCCATCACTCATTCAGCAGTTTATCGGAAACATCAACAACTTCAACGTTATCTACTTCCTGACAGGCGGTGGACCTACTAACTCTTCCTACTATCAGGCAGGCTCAACTGACCTCTTGGTTACCTGGCTCTATAAACTGACCGTTTCAGCCAAGGACTACAATCTAGCATCTGTTATTGGTATCCTGATCTTTGCAATCTCTGCAACCTTCAGCCTCTTAGCCTATACTAGATCCGCATCATTCAAGGAAGGAACTGCTAAATAATGAAAAATAGAAAAAAACTCAGTTTATTAGGGATTTATGTCTTACTGTCTGTTTTAGCACTCATCTGGCTAACGCCGATTATCTGGATTTTTCTGACCAGCTTCCGTGGTGAAGGTTCTAATGCGGTCCCTTACTTCTTCCCTAAGACCTATACTCTTGACAACTATATCAGACTGTTTAATAACAACACATATCCTTTTGTTCAGTGGTTTATGAATACCCTGATTGTTGCCACAGCGACCTGTATCCTGTCTACTTTGATTACCGTGGGTATGGCTTACTCACTCAGCCGTATCAAATTCAAGCATAAAAACCGTTTCCTCAAGCTAGCTCTGGTTCTTAACATGTTCCCAGGCTTCATGTCAATGATTGCGGTCTACTACATCTTGAAAGCACTCAATTTGACACAAACCCTGACTTCACTGATTCTGGTTTATTCAGCTGGGGCTGCATTAGGCTTCTATATAGCCAAAGGTTTCTTTGATACTATCCCATATTCTTTGGACGAATCCGCTATGATCGACGGAGCGACTCGCTTCCAAATCTTTCGGACTATTACATTACCGCTGTCAAAACCAATTATCGTTTATACAGCGCTTATGGCTTTCATGGGACCTTGGGTTGACTTTATCTTCGCCTCTGTCATTCTAGGCGATGTCAAGGAAAAATACACAGTGGCTTTGGGACTTTTCCAAATGCTTAATAAAGATGCCATCAATAAATGGTTCTTACCATTCACATCTGGAGCGATTATCATCGCTATCCCTATTACTCTTCTCTTCATCTTCATGCAGAAATACTACGTAGAAGGTGTAACAGGTGGAGCGGTCAAATAGAATCTAATATGTATATCAAAAACTTCCGACAATTTAAATCGGAAGTTTTTATCTTTCTTAGAAAATATGGAACTTAACTCCTCATCCCTTTTATATGAGATTGCATATTAGCTTGGACAAAAAATGAGTCTGGAAATTATTCCAGCCTCATTTTGTATTTCTTTAATTATAATCTTCGTCTCTGCGACGGCGCTTATTGGTTCCCAAAAAGGCAGCTGCACCAAGTGCCATACCAAAAATTGCAAGGCGTTCTGCTTCTGAACCAGTATTTGGCAGAATAGCAGGAACTGTTGGAGCTTTATCAGCAGTCGTAGCCACGCTAGCAAGCTGAGCAGCAGGATTTACAACAAAATCAGCAATTAATCCTTCACCTGCCGCTTGAACAGCACCTGTAGTTGCTCCTTTGACTTCACGAGTGTTCGCATGAACTTCTGCAGTCTTAGCATCTGAATCTTTCTTAGATTCATCCTCTGCACCTGGACCAGCAGCTCCGCCTTTTACAGCAGTTAGAGTCTGTTTATCTTCACCTGAGCGATAGTTACTATTCAGAGCATTTCCATACAGGAGAGCTGCTTGATTCAAGATATTCAAGAGAGTTTCATAATTCGCTTGAAGACTGTTGTAGGATTCCTCAAGAACAGCTAAAGTTGCAGTCTCTTGATTTAAGATTGCTTGTTTAGCTTCATAATCAAGCTGCGCTTCTGCCAACTCCCGCTCTGCTTCTGCAAGTAACTGAGGAGCATTCTGAAGGTCAATAACTTTCTTTTTAGCTGCTGCTAATGTCTTTTGAGCAGCCATGAAGTCCTCTTGAGCAGTTGTCAAATTAGCTTTCGCAGCTTCTTGAGCTGACTGAAGTTCTGCCAACTTATCCTTAGCTGCCGCTAGAACTGCCTGAGCATTGCTCAAGTTAGTTTGGTAAGGAGCCAAGCTTGCTGCAATCTTAGCTGTTGCTCTGTCAAGAGCTTCTTGCTTGAGAGCAACATTCTGCTTGGTCAAAGCTAGATTATTTTCAGCAGTTGCTACCTTCTGACGAGCTGCTTCAACTGCTGCAATTTGAGCTGCCGCTGCCTTTTGAGCATCAGCTAATTGAGCATTGAGGATATTGATAGCTGATTCCTGACCTACTTTTTGAGCCTTGAGTTCAGCTAATTGATTCTTAAGTGCTGTAACATTTGCGTTAGAACCTGCAGAACGACCGCCACCAGCACGCAACAACTGCTCCATAGCCGCAACAGTCAGCAACGTACCGTTATTAACACGTTGGTTAAAGTTGCTAATATGATGGAAACCAACCTCAGATGTACCATGAGGAGTGCCCCATTGGTTTGGATGTTTATCATAAGCCGCTGAGATAGCATTTGCTTTATTGTCCATCATCTGAACATAGTGACCAATCTGAGCAAATACACTAGCCCCAACTCTCATATAGATAGCATTAGCATCAATCTGAGTTTCATCAGTAGGCAGTCCATATTGCGCCGCAATCTCTTGATACTTTTCTTTTTCTTTGTGCCAGAAATTGACAGCTCCTTGTGGGTCAAAGCTAATCGCTACATTTTCGTTACCAATCAGCTTGCCCATGTGCCAGTTATTGCGCTCAAAGTAGATAGTCTGAATCTGGCTAGCCACATTCGCATATGGATCAACCAACAGCTCTTGTAAGCCGGCATTACGACGGTAAGCATTAATCGCTTTAACCAACTCTAAAGCTTGCAGGTTATTTTCTAGACTAGCTGGACTGGTTGGGTCAGAATTAACTGAGATACCAAATTCATTTTGTCCGCGTTGGTAAACAGCAAGTGCATTGTTAGCAGCATCACGAATTTCTTGATTAGCCGCATTGTTACGAACATTTTCTAAAAATTGAGAATAAGTCGTATTGCGAAGGTCAACAGGAGCTGTTGCTGCTGCTTTCTCAGCAGCAGGAATTTGCGCTTCAAGAGAGCTGATAGCTTGATTGGTTTGGCTCAAAGATGCCTTTGTCTGATTGATTTTATTCTGGATTTCAGCCTGCACTTGTGGAGCAGAAGACGCTGCTTGTTCCGCCTTTGTCAACTCAGTCTTTGCATTGTCTAAAGCGGTCTGTGCTTGACTTTGCTGGCTCTTAGCAGTTGCTACAGCTTGCTCTTCTGAGTTAAGCGGTGTTTTAGCTTGTTTCAATTCAGTCTCGGCAATGTCTACCAGAGATTGGCTCGCCTTAATAGTATTCGCTTGATCTTTAACAGCTTGGTCTGCCTTGGCAGCCTTAGCCTCTGCTTCTCGAACAGCAGTGTCTTTTGCGCCAACCTCTTGCTCTGCTGTTTTTGCTTCCGTCTCCGCTTTAGCAACATTTTCTTCTGTTGCTTCTGCCTGCACTTCTTTAGCAGTCTCAACAGCGGCTTCAGCCACTTTCACGCTAGTTTTTGCATCTTCAGCTTCTGTTTTAGCAGTATCTACTATCGATCTTTGCTCATCAAGTTTAGCTTTGGCCGCTTCAGCATTTTCTTGGGCAACAGCTACATCTGCTGCTGTCACTGGTTTCTCAGTTACTTCAGCCGCTTTTGGAGCTGTTACAGTTGATTCAACCAACTCATCCGCGTGCACTTGATGGGTCAGTCCACCAGAAATAATAGTTGTAGCCGCGATACCAGTCGCTACAACAGACTTGCCTATTTTCTTTTCCATAATCAATCTCCTTTTTATAATCTCACATACTATAATTAACCTGGGTATAGCAGCCCGCATAGTAATATACTATCACAAAACGCTAGTATTAACTAGTAGCAAACGTATAGTTTTAATAGTTTTTTTATTACATTTTAGTTACAAAAATGTTTTATTAGAAAAATAAGCTGGTTATTCCAACAAAAATGAGCATTTCTTTATCAAATAAAGCAAAAACTCCTAGATCCTTTCTAAGAGTTAACCTTGCTTGTCAGTCCGATTGAGCTTGTCGAATTTCTTCTAACATCGCTTCTTCTTCGGCCGTCATCTTATAGCCTTCTAGTAAGTCAGGCCGTCTTAGATAAGTCTTTTTCAGACTTTCATAGAGACGCCACTTGCGAATATTTTCATGATGGCCACTCATCAACACTTCCGGCACAACCATCCCCCGATAGTCATAGGGCCGAGTGTACTGAGGATACTCCAAGAGCCCGGACGAAAAACTGTCATCTGTATGACTGGCTTCCTTGCCAATAACCTCTGGAATCAGGCGAACGGTCGCATCAATCATGGTCATAGCCGCTAATTCTCCTCCTGTAAGGACATAGTCCCCTAGAGAGATCTCATCTGTCACTAAAGTCTTGATCCGCTCATCATAGCCTTCGTAATGGCCACAGATGAAAATGAGTTCTTCTTCCTTAGCTAGTTCCTCCGCATATGCTTGGTTAAAAGTCCGACCAGCAGGATCTAGCAAAATCACGCGCGGCTGCTTCTTTTCAATGGCATCATAAGCATCAAAAATAGGCTGTGCCCGTAGCAACATCCCCTGACCTCCACCGTAAGGCTCGTCGTCTACATGCCGGGATTTTTCTGCATTTTCTCGGAAATTATGATAGTTGATTTCCAAGAGACCTTTTTCCCTTGCTTTACCTACAATCGAGTGCTCCAAGGGCGCAAACATCTCCGGAAAGAGGGTCAAAATATCAATTTTCATCGTCCAGTCCTTCCGGTATCTCTACATCAACCCGACCTTGCTCAATGTCAATCCCCAGCACCACTGGAGGAATATATGGAAGAAGTAAGTCGCGCTTGCCTTTACGTTTGACCACCCAGACATCATTAGCTCCTGGCTGCAGAATTTCCTTAATCCTACCAAGAAGAAGGTCATTTTCATAGACTTCAAGACCGATGATTTCATGGTAGTAAAATTCACCATCTTCCAAGTCCGTCAAATCTTCCTCTCGGACCTTCAGAGTGAAATCACGAAATTTTTCAATGTCATTGATGTGGTACATCCCCTTGAACTTAATAATATCAAAGTTTTTGACCTTGCGATGACTGGCAATCTCTACATCCATGACAAACTGATCTTTCTTGTCAAACAGGGCAAGGGTGTTGCCTTTTTTAAAACGCTCTTCTGCAAAATCCGTCACTGACAAAACCCGCATCTCACCTTGTAGACCTTGCGTATTGACGATTTTTCCAACATTAAAATAATTCATCTCGACTCCAACATATTATACTCTGCCTAGTATTTTATCATGATATAGGGGAATGTACAAGGGAGATAAGAGGGAATTCCCTTGCCTATATTTATTTGATTAAAATTGCTGTTTAACGTATAATTATACATATAGAGCTTTAACACTATAAACACCCGAGTGTGTTTACGCAAAACTAGAAAGAAGGTGTGATACCTATGGGAAAAAAGTTAAACAAACTCCTACTCTCTACTGCTCTTCTAGCCACAACAGCTCCCAGTCTGACTGCTTTGACCCAGGTCAAAAAGGGCCAAGCAATGGAAAATGAAACGAGAGAAACTAGAAATCTCTCAGCCCTTGACGAAAAAATTGCTCAAATTGACAATCCAACCATCAAGGCTTTTCTAGAATACTATGCTAGTCAGAACATGACCTCCGCATCGTCTCTTCCAATGATAGATGATCTCGAGTCCAATACTCGCATCATAGTTATTGATACTGATGATGCGGATAAAAGTTTGCCACCAGCCATCGGAACATCTGTGGACGGATCCGAAGGGCCTGTAGGTGGAACTGTTGATGCTTATGGCAAATACATTGAGTTTGATACCAGTGACCATAGCAAATCCGCAACCGTTCAGGAAATTCGAGATGCTATTGCTGAGATTCTAGGATAGACTCTCATAAATACGTACTAAATAGCTGAGATTAAAATCTCAGCTATTTTGCATGTATATTTACTCCCGCTTTCGATATACTAATTAAAGTTTGCATACAACTTTTCATCACATTTCTAAAAGAAGCTCAGCTATCTTTTCTGACTCACTCCAATGTAAATAATGATGGTTGCCTCCTAAAATAATCTGGGTATTTTGTGAAGCAAATTCGGAATCTTTATATTCTTGTTCTCGATAGGCCAGACTAAGGATAAAAACCGAGAATTGAAAAGAGATATCTAAGTTCTGAAAATCATTTTCTGAGATACTGCAGTAATGTTGAAATCCTTCTTGTACAGATTTTAATCTATCTGAACTCTTTTCTGCCTTAGCCCATAAGATTTTAAAATCAGCTACTGGAAAACTCTCTTGTCCTATTTTTTTCAGATATTCATATCCACCACCGAGCATCTGAACTTTCTCCTGTAAGGATAAAAATTCGTGATAAGGATTCTGAGCTAATTCTCCATATAGAACAGAATAAGTGGTCGGCTCAATCAAGATTAGTCCCTGACAAAACGTCTTTGACTCAGCAACTTTAACTGCTACAAGGCCACTAATACTGTGCGCGCAAATAGCATACTGAATAACTTTAAAATGCGATAAAACCTCTATAATAGATTGGACCAAATCGTCCAAAACAAAATTTTCTTGATTTTCCAGTGGGCTTTGCCCAGCATTAGGGTAATCTATTGTTAAATAGCCCCAACTTTTAGGTAACTTCCGAATAACTGGCAAAAAATTTTCATAGGTTGGCAGACTCCCTGCACCGCTTAAAAATACAGCAATCTTTTCCGCAGGTTGATAAGATATAAATAGCTGTCCTACTTTTGTTTTGATTATTTTTTCTTTCATAATGTTTCTAATCAATTCTAAAAAAAATTATCTGGGCACACACTACTATCTGAGAGATAGCTATTTTACTAGTGGAATAAGGACACCTCTATACCAGATTTTGTTCATATTCAACCAAGGACTGTGTTACAAGAGGCAGTTGCTAGTATTGCCTTAAAAGCATTAAGACCTCTCTTCGAAAACCTGTTTAGCAAAGTTCTCCAGCAAAGCATTAAACTTGCCTGGTTGGCATAGATTCGACGGATCAAAAGAATCAGCAATGACAAGATCCTGAGCAAGCCTCAGATGTTCCTTGGTTGTTTTCATCATTTGGACTAATTTTCCTGAAAAATCTCCCGCCAGCAAAAGTGTAGGAATCTTGCACTTACCCAAGGCAGCACGATAATCAATGGCTTCAATTGCCCTGCGCTGCAAAACAGACTCCTCAGGTCGCATCCGGTCGAATAAATCAACAAAATAAGAGCGAGCTAAAGGCCAGCGTTTATAGATTGGCAAGGTTGATAGCTTCATAAACCATGAGTATTTCACTAAAGGAGCTGTAAGTTGAGCCAGAGTATTCATCATTGGTGACAAATCCGTCGCACAAAAAGTATCGCACAAGAAAGCTCCCTTAAAGATTTGCGGATTTTGAGTCATGAGGTGCATGGTTAAAATACCGCCATAGGAAGTCCCTCCGATAATGGCTTGGCTGATGCTTTCTTTTTCCAAAATCGCCAGCACATCTGCAGCTTGTATATCTAGAACCTGATCCACCTGACAAGTCAGCTGGCTTGATTGCCCATTTCCACGTAGGTCAGGCGCAATAACCTGATAGCGATCCTTAAAAAAATCTATCTGAGGCTGAAACATGCCCGAGTCAGCACTCAGACCATGCAGGAGCACGATTGTTTCTTTATGACCTCGCCCTTCTATCCGATAGAATATCTTAGCATCGGTTCTTTCGATATGGTCCATCCTATTGCCTCCATTCTACAGCTCATTTATACATTTCTGCCATTCTTTGGCCAATCGAATCTGTTGTTTTCTTTCGCTGATAACTGCTTTCATATCATCTGGACTCTGCATATTTATTACTTTCACTGCATAATCAGCCGAGACAATGGCATGACCTCGCATGTGGGCTGTTGCGACTGCTTGGGAAAAGACACGAGCAGCATACTTGCTAACTGGTGATTTGGCTTGCTGCGACAGCTGCTGAGCCAAGAAACCAGCCTTCCTCAGCTCATAGGCAGAAACATTTCCCGCAAGTCGCGCTTCAAACACTTCCTGAACCTGAGTCAAGATTTGCTGTTTTTCAATATCATCACCAATATCTATCAGAGCTATATAGCGAGTGGCATGCTGCATTGCCCATTGGGCAAGCTGCTTCTGAGGAAGCTGGACCAAGATTTGTTCCAGTTCCAACCTTTTCTGACCGTTATCAAGAATCTTTAGCTTGTAAGGACTGGGTAGACTCACTTGTCCATTCTCATAACACTCTCGTTCATGGGCGTTCCAAGCATAATCTTCTGACTTCATATTTCCTCCGTTTTCCACGCTTCTCGCTTTCCTCGTTGAAGATGCTAAGCTAGATAGTTCTCGCATACGCTCGAACTGCATCAATACTACTAAATTCAACTGCGCCTAACGGCTTGTTTCATTAAGGGCCTTGTACCAACGCTTAGCTGGGCATCAATTTCTCTAAGCTCACTTGAGAGCCACGTACTCAGCTCGCTAAGAGAAATAGAAAAAAACGGGACACACCGGTCCCGTTCTTCTTACTTCTCATCAATAACGATGCGAACTTTTTTGTATTCAGTTGGGACAGAGTAAACAATCGTCCTTATAGCGGAAATAGTACGACCTTTACGACCTATTACACGTCCAACATCACTCTGATCAAGATCCAGGTGATATTCTAAAAATTCAGGTGTATCCTCAATCTTGATAGTTAAGGCATCTGGCTGTGAAATCAAAGGTTTCACTATCGCAATAATTAGATTTTCAATCGTGTCCATATGTCAACCTACGCTTCTATTATTTAGAGTATTTTGAATCGTGGAATTTCTTCAATACGCCTTCTTTTGAAAGGATGTTGCGTACAGTATCAGAAGGTTGTGCACCATTACCCAACCACTCAAGGATACGGTCTTCTTTCAAAGTCACTTGGTTTTCAACTACAAGTGGGTTGTAAGTACCAACTGTTTCGATGAAACGTCCGTCACGAGGTGAACGTGAGTCTGCAACATTGATACGGTAGAAAGGTTTTTTCTTAGAACCCATACGAGTCAAACGGATTTTTACTGCCATTATTAAGGTCTCTTTTCTTTATTTTTTTCTTTTGGTGAAATAGCAGAGCTATTAAGCACATGTTCTATTATAGCAGATTAAAGACAGCTGTCAAGTTTTTTTCTTGACAGAGTTAAAAATTTTTTAGATTAGTCTTTTTGGTTGTTTAAAACTATCTGTTCAGAAAGGTTTTCATATTTTTTAAAAAACAATTTGACTGAAGCGTCTTTAGGAAAAGCATCTAAATCCATATACTTATTAATGGTCTCCAGTGCATAATACTCTGTGTCTCCACTACGACTATTATAGGACCTAGTTTTTACTTCATCTTCAGATATACTTTTCTCATCCAGCACTTGGTCTGAATGAAATTCGAAAGACCATTTTAATAGATCAGCTTTATCCATTTTTTGGACAATCTCTTTTAGCTTATCATGATTTTCTGGATTCTTCCTGAATTCGACTAAAAACTTACTATATAGCATGAGATATTTATTTAGACTTTCTGAATCATCAACTTTTTTAGAGGACGACACGCTTATAGTCTGAAATTGAGCTCTGTCAAATTCTGATTTTTGCTGGTATTCAGCTGTCATGTCATGTTCCGTCTCACCCTTAATCTCATCAATTAAGCTAGTTATTTCTTGGTCTACCAAACAATCCAGTAACTGATCTGCTGTTCGCTCTCCGTAAAATATCTCATAAAATTCGATTTTACTGCCCTTTCGATCTGGGTGGTATTTTAGAATAGCGTACTTTTGGATATCTTCCTCGGTGAAATACAAATCGATTGTCGCACCGCCTCCCTCGTAATGATAACTGCCATCAGAACTAACCTTGACGGGCTGAAAAGGGAGCTTTTTAAAAAGAGCCTTCGTTGTTCGAATGCTTTCATCAACTTCTTCTTTCTTAGCATAACAGGCTGTCAGTAGCAACAAACTGGCAAGAAGTGAAAATAAAGCAACTGTTTTTTTCATTTGCAGTCTCCTTATGGAACCAAGAGTCTGATAATGTCGACATAAGAATAGGCGGTATAGGTCGGGCGAACAAGACTTTTATTCTCTAGCTGCTTGGGATTGTACCAGATAGAGTCCAGTCCAGCATTATTAGCGCCTGCAATATCTGCCGTCAAGGAGTCTCCAATCATCAAAGTCTGAGACAGGTCAAAATCTGGTATCTGCTCTGCTATTTTTTCATAAAACAAGGCTTCGGGCTTCTGAGTCCCCATCTGCTCCGAGATGAAAATATGGTTAAAATAGGGCGCAATGTCGGAATGAGCCATGCGACCAGTCTGAATAGCCGTGATGCCATTGGTCGCTCCGTAAATCTCATAATCAGCTGCTGTCAAGTTGTCCAAAAGCTCGCTAGCTCCAGCGTAAGTCTGGCCTTGCTGAGTAATATGCTGCTGATAGAGAAGGGCTAACTCGGCGCCATCCTTCTCAATGCCAAAATGAGCGAAAAGACGAGAAAAGCGAGTATTGACTAGCTCAGGCTTGGTGATTTTCCCCTGCTCTAGTTCCCGCCAAAGCCCCTTGTTCATGGGAATATAATAGTCTTTGTAGGTCTGAATCTCCGTCACGCCCTGCTCCTCCAAAAAATGAGTCAGGGCGATGTCTTCTGCCGTATCAAAATCCAGCAAGGTATGGTCAAGGTCGAAAAGTAGAAATTTGTATGACAAGGTAGAAATCCTTTCTGTAACTGTAGTAGCTTCATTATACCACAAGCCACAAAAACCAGCCGCTCAAAAACGAACGGCTGGTTTCTAATCTATTTCACTACTGGAATCCAGAGAGTCATTTGATAGTTTGGTTTCCCTTCTTTCGATCCTGCTGCATTACATTCTTTTATTTTCCAAACAGCATCTTCGTTTTTCTAACTTCTTCTACTCTACTTTATGGCGAATGCACAAATCTCTAAATCTATTATCTAGTGCTGCAATATCATACAAGACTTCTGACAGTTTTTGGTAATCTTCCTCGATACAAAATAGATGAGCTTGGCCGAACAACTTTGCTAAATTTTCTTTTAGTTCAGATCTGACCGTATCGTGGTCTTTTAAGAAGTTGCTCATGTATAAATTTCTGATAGAAGCTAATTTGAAACTAAAGTATTGATGAAGATGTTTTTGTTCTTCATTCAAGCCATTGTTCGCTACCGACTTAGCATATCTTGCTATCACATTCTCCTCGCCGTGCTCATATCGTTGCTTCATCAACATAGATGTTTTCTGATAAATCTCTTTGGAAGTTGGAGATTTGATTTTTTTGAAGTTTCCCCACATGGAGAAAGAACCTCTTTTATAGTCAATGTTTTTAGCTTCCCAAGCATTCGCAAATTCTGACAAACTCATTTTCATACAAGCAAAGCCTGCTGGATCATGGAAATAGATAAACTCATCATCTAGATCATAAACTGAAACAAAATGGTCCACCCCATACAAATGGATATGATTGGGATTATAAGTCAGATAACCCATATCCAAAGGACCAAGAGCAAGAGACCCGCTGAGCAAGAACTTACTTAACATTTCTCTGATAGAGAGAAGATTCACTGTATTAGAATCCTTTATATAGTATTCGTCATATGTAAAACCCAGAATGTTTAAAGAATGACTGATAGAACTATCTGGCATCCCATTATCAAAGAAGACTAAAGGGTGTTTTTCATCTTCCTTTACAATACTAGCGCCATTTCCCATTACCATAATGGCTTCCAAAAACTCAGGGCGAACATCATAACCATACGAATTCAGCACCATCGCAAGTGAATATGTATAACAAAGAGAAACATCCCCAAAATACATCTGCATAGCATCATCCTCCTCTGTAATCTGTAATCGACACCTAAAAAATAACTTGCAATCACCATTCTATTTCACCACTGGTATCCAGAGTTCCATTTGATAGTCTGGGGAGAACATATCACCCTCGGTGTAAACTTCAAAATCTGGTGCTCCTGAGTGGCGATAACCTGTTTCTGGGAAAAAGGCTTCCAAGACATATTTCCAAGCATGGTGGATACTTGCGGGAATTGCTCCTTTGACTGGTACGATGGCATATTCAGCTTCCGGGATTTCCTTGATTGACAGACCTAGTTCTTCTGCTTTCGCTTTATCCGCCACATCATAAGCGACCATATAGTTGATGATTTCGCCTTCTTTGACATCCGAGCAGACGCCAAAAGATTGGCCACTGCCCAGACTTTCCAGGCTTTCAAAGCTGTGATTGGCATAGAGCTGCTCCCATGCAGACGGGCACTGGCTATTGTCAATAGCTTCTAATAGGACGCCAGCCACAGTAAAAGCAGGTTTCTTTTGAATCTTGATATCCATGTTCTTTCCTCCTGTAATCTTTAAGGATAATTGAAGTCTAGGAAAGACGCGATAAGGTTTTCCATTTCGAACTTCTGAGGGAGTCGCACCATGGAATTTTTTGAAGGCTGCGCTGAAGGCATCCGAAGACTCATAGCCGTATTTGAGTGCTATGTCAATGACTTTCTCAGAGCTTTCCCGCAAGTCCGTTACAGCTTCTGACAGCCTACGATTGCGCAAGTATTCTGCTAAAGTCATATCTGCTAGAATAGAAAAGAGCCTGCTAAAGAGAGCATAAGAATAGCCCGATAGCTGCTGAAATTTCTGCAAATCCACTTCTGCGTCCAACTTACTTTCCAGATATTCCATGGTTCGATTGAATTGATGCATCATATTCTTTTCTTCTTACCTCCTATCTATAGTCTAACAGATATAAGATACTTCCGCCCTAGAATTTTTGTACAAGATTTAGAGGGGGATTCTACAACCTATCCCGCAGCTTCTCCACAAAAAGATAAGCCGCTGGGCAAGTCAGGGTATTTTTGATTGTTAGATGATTAATTTGATGAATCTTCTTGCGGTCTGTGTGAGGGAACTCTCGGCAGGCCTTGGGACGGACATCGTAGATCGAGCAGAGATTGTCTCCACCTAAAAAAGGGCAAGGCATAGTCTTGAAAACCTTGTCACCGTCTTCGTCCACCTGTAGAAATTCCTCTTCAAAAGCCGGCAGCTTCATCTTGAAATACTTGGCAATACGGACAATATCGGCTTCCTTAAAGTCTGGACCCAGCGTCTTACAGCAATTGGCGCAGGCTGTACAGTCAATCTCCTCAAAGACCTCATCATGAATTTGCTGGGCAATCTTATCAAGGTTTTTTGGGGGCTTTTTCTTGAGACTGGCTAAAAATTTTCGGTGCTCTTTCTGCTTTTGCAGGGCTAGCTGGTGGTATTTTTCAAGGTCGATTTCTTGAGTCATATATTTTTCTTTCTGTATTCAAATTCTTTTTATTATATCATAAAATGAGCCTTCTTAAATCTTATCAAACTCAAAGAATATGATATATTCCATCTCACAAAAAAATCTGAGAACGAGTCCCAGATTTGCTTTTTATGAACTTAGAGAGCAATCATCAAATACCGTCACTAAATGCTTTTTCCACCGTCCTTGCTGACGCTCCACGTATCTTCTATATAGGGGATAAATTCATACAGAGTGTCTTCATCGCCTTCAAAGGACATCATATAGACCTTATCGCCTTGTTTGAAGACCCAAACCGTTAGATTTTGAGTGGATTTTAAAATAACATTAATCTGAAAGGCTTCATTTCCGGCTACGGTACTCTTTGCTCCCCAAAAGTCATCGACTTCCTTATTATCCTTCCAGTGGTAAGCGATCCGCTGGGCAATGGTTTCAGCGTTGAATTCTTCACCTTCTCCAATATTGGCTTTTTCTTTTGTATAGGCATTCATCGTGACAATGTTATAGCCACTTCCATCCGTATACTGGACACTATCGCCACCATCTACGTCTGTAAACTTAATCCAATTATCAGGAATACTAATATAGCCATAATCATCAGAGTCAACCCGCTGTGTACCAGTAGTCTTTGACGATTTTTTGTCTCTACTGCTGCTACTGCTTGTATCACTGTCATCTCTCAGGGAAACCCGACTGGAAGAATCAGATGGTTTCCGACTGCTATAACTCTTGATGAGGCTACAGGAAGACAGAGACAGACCGGCTAAGATTATCAGGGAGAGCAGTAAGTACTTCTTTTTCATGGTCATTCCTTCCTAAATCTAATAAATTTTACTAATACTAGTTTACCATATTTTTAGGACGAAAGGAAAGAGAGACATTGTCACATCCGATTTCTTTTCCGTTTATAGGACTATGCTTTTTTAGCAGCCTTATTCCACTGGTACCATCCTACCAAACTGTTGATTAAATAAATCAAATATTTCCCTTGAATCTGAAGACTCTCACCCCACCAGAGGTAAATAGAAAAAATATTGGTCGCTGCCCAGAAAATCCACTGTTCACGATAAACAGCCGTCATCAGGATTTGCCCTACACCATTTGTCGCATCTGTGATTGAATCACGATAAGGACGATTAGCCCCCACAGATTGGTAAATCAAGCCAAAGACCAACCACCAAAGCACACTGAGCGATAGATATTTTGTCCATCCTTTGGCATCTAGCTTACGAGCAACAAACTCTTGCTTTTCTTTTTTGAACTGGCCTTGGTAAATCCACACCAAGAGTCCAATTGGCTGCATGATGGTAAAGTAAAGAGTCGTCAGGACCTCGCCATAGAAGCCTTTCTGCAAAGCCAAAATCAAGTAAATCACAGAATTGATCAAACCAAAGAGGTAATTGCTAGCACGTCCTTCAGAAACGAAGATCACACAGATAATCCCAGTCAGACTGCAAATCATCCCTGTCCAATCCACGATGCGATGTTCATATATCAGCTCCAGCCAGAGCGGAAAACTCCCTAGAATCAAGAGATAAACCCATTGACCTAGACTGCGATGAGCAAACAAATCGTCCCAAATAAGCTTCAAGGTACCAGAAAAGCCGAGCTTCTTCATACTAGTCACCATGCGTTTATAGCCACCAGACATTTCAGAAAGCGTCAGCTTCATGTTTGCGATTTTCTTTTGGATATAAGTATTCATTCTTTCTCCTTTTGTTTTTTAAGAGCCGTGTCAAATTGACTTACGGATGCAACGCTCTATTATTTTCGAACACGCATAAGGTCTGTCTTATACAGTGTTCACATTTTATCATATTCCTATTTCAGAAAATGTCAAGTAAAATCTAAAAAAGATTTCCTAACGTTCGGATTTCAAGAAAAGGCCTACAAATTTTTGTAAGCCTTTTTGCTTGGATTTGATAGTAGTCGAACGTTTTTTCTGATTTATCACTATCTTTTTGTGAAACATAATTAGCTTCTACACTGAAAAAAACAAGAGACTTAATAAATAGGCCTCTTGTTTTTTAAACTATTATTCGCTGACTGCTCCCTTGCCATCAAGGCTCCAAGTATCTTTCATGTTTGTAATGAAATCATCAAGAGTTTCTTCGTCGCCTTCAAAGGATAGTATATAGACTTTGTCATCTTTTTGGAAAACTAATGTATTAGCAAGTTGTCCCGATTTCAGAATGATGTTTATTTGAAAGGCTTCTATTCCTGAGACAGTACTTTTAGAGCCCCACATCTTCTCAATATTATCTTTTTGACTCCAATTATAGGCTACATGTTGAGCAATTGTTTCTGCATTGAAAGTCTCACCATCTGCTACTTCAGCTTCTGCCTTAGAAACAGCATTCATGGTAACGATATTATAAGCAGAACCGTCGGTATATTGGATAAGTCCTTCAACTTCTGCATCAAAAAATTTAATCCATTTACTTGGGATATCGATATAACCAAACTCTGGAGAACCAACACGTTTTGTTTCTTGATTGGTTTTGTTCTTGCTTCTTTTAGAAGAAGAATTTGAAGAATTCTTTTTCACTTGTGCACTGAAACTAGTCGAAGAACTAGATTGATCAGGCTTTTGTCCAGAATTGGCACACGATGCAAGAGTAAGTGAAGTTAATACCAGAACTGCTCCAAGCAGATACGATCGTTTCATGATTTTCTCCTTTTGGGATATATTACCTAGAGATATAAGACTTTATTCCTCATCCATACTCAGGACACTGAGGAAGGCTTCTTGTGGGACTTCGACAGAACCGATAGCTTTCATCCGTTTTTTACCGGCTTTTTGTTTTTCTAAGAGTTTGCGCTTACGAGAAACGTCACCACCATAACACTTGGCCAAAACATTTTTACGCAAGGCCTTGATGTCTGTACGAGCCACGATTTTCTGTCCGATAGCGGCCTGAATGGGCACTTCAAACTGTTGACGAGGGATGATTTTCTTGAGCTTGTCTACAATCAGCTTACCACGCTCATAGGCAAATTCCTTGTGAACGATGAAGCTGAGAGCATCAACCTTATCGCCATTGAGGAGAATATCCATCTTCACTAGCTTGGACGAGCGATACTCGGAGATTTCGTAGTCAAAGCTCGCATATCCACGAGTAGAGGACTTGAGTTTGTCAAAGAAGTCAAAGACAATTTCAGCAAGCGGGATTTGATAGATGACATTGACCCGATTATCATCGATATAGTCCATGGTCACAAAGTCACCGCGCTTGCGCTGAGCCAACTCCATCACCGCTCCGACAAATTCCTGGGGCACCATAATCTGCGCCTTGACATAAGGCTCTTCAATGGAATCAATCTTGGTTGGGTCTGGAAACTCGCTCGGATTGGACACACCAAGGGAAGCACCATCCGTCATATTGACCTTATAGATAACGGACGGCGCCGTCATGATCAGATCAATATTAAACTCACGCTCCAAACGCTCCTGAATGACGTCCATGTGCAGCAAGCCCAGGAAACCACAACGGAAACCAAATCCTAGCGCCTGCGATGTTTCTGGCTCAAACTGCAGACTGGCATCGTTTAACTGGAGCTTTTCAAGCGCCTCACGCAGGTCATTGTATTTATTGGACTCGATGGGATAGAGACCAGCAAAAACCATCGGGTTCATCTGCTTGTAGCCGTGCAGAGGTTCTGCGGCTGGATTGTCCGCCAAGGTCACTGTATCTCCGACCCGGGTATCCTGTACCGTCTTGATAGAGGCTGCGATATAGCCAACATCCCCTGTTGCTAGGAAATCGCGGCCAATAGCCTTGGGCGTAAAGATACCGACCTCAGTCACGTCAAAGGTCTTGCCATTGCTCATGAGCTGAATGGTATCCCCCGGCTTGACCACACCGTCCATAACCCGTACTTGCAGGATTACCCCACGATAGGCATCGTAGACTGAGTCAAAAATCAAGGCTTTTAGTGGTGCTTCAACATTTCCAGTCGGTGCTGGAACTTTCTCCACAATCTGCTCTAAAATTTCCTCAATTCCGATACCAGCCTTGGCAGAAGCTAAAACAGCTTCGCTAGCGTCCAAACCAATCACATCTTCAATTTCAGCCCGCACCCGCTCTGGGTCCGCAGCTGGCAGGTCAATTTTATTGATGACTGGCAGGATTTCCAAGTCATTATCCAGCGCTAGATAGACATTCGCCAAGGTCTGAGCTTCAATTCCCTGAGCCGCATCCACGACTAAAATAGCCCCTTCACAGGCCGCTAGCGACCGCGATACCTCATAGGTAAAGTCCACGTGTCCCGGCGTGTCAATCAAGTGGAAGATATAGGTTTCGCCGTCCTTGGCAGTATAATTGAGCTCGATAGCATTGAGCTTAATGGTGATACCGCGCTCCCGCTCCAAGTCCATACTGTCCAAGAGTTGGGCCTGCATTTCCCGGCTGGAAACCGTCTCAGTCGCCTCCAAAATCCGGTCAGCCAAGGTTGATTTCCCGTGGTCAATGTGGGCAATGATGGAGAAATTGCGAATCTTCTCCTGACGTTTTTTCAAATCTTCTAAATTCATTTTTCTCATCCTTTTAGGGTGTTCTATTTATTATAACACAAGACCAGTGATTTTTCCTATAGACTCGGACTTTCTCTGTAAATTATGCTATACTTATCACAGAATAATTTTGGAGACACTTTATGATTAAAATTCTTGCACTTGATATGGATGGCACCTTGCTCAACAGCAAAAAAGAAATTCCCCAAGCTCACATTGAGGCACTGCACCGAGCGATTGAGAAGGGGGTCAAATTGGTTCTTTGCACAGGTCGTCCCTTGGTTGGCGTCAAGCCCTATTATGACAAGCTGGGCCTTGCACAAGAAAACGAATATGTCATCGTGGACAATGGCTGCGCTACACACCAGACCAGCGACTGGAGTCTGGTGGACTGGCAAGAGCTTAGCGGTCAGGATATTCGCTATCTCTACAGCCTGTCTGAAAATAGTCCTGTCCAGTTGACTCTATTTGATGAAGAGCATTATTTCGTTGTCGGAGAAAAAGCCAGTTCCTATGTCGTGAATGATGCTAGCTTGGTCTTTACTAGTCCAACCGAGATTAGCCTGGAAGAGGCTTGCAGCGGTCAACACAGAATGTTTCAAGCTATGTTTTTAGGCAGCCAAGAGCAAGTAGATGCTTTTGAAGCCGACTTTGGCCAAGAAATCTGCCAGCGTTTCAGTGGTGTTCGCTCTCAGCCGGTCATTTACGAGGCTATGCCGTCTGGTGTGACCAAAGCCTTCGCCCTAGAGCGATTGGCTAAACAATTAGACGTTAAGCCTCAGGAAATCATGGCAATCGGTGATGCCAACAATGACATCGAGATGCTGGAATATGCAGGTCTCGGTGTAGCTATGTGCAATGCTTCAGACTATGTCAAAAGCCTAGCCGATGCCGTCACAGACAGCTGCGAGGAAAATGGTGTCGCTACAGCTATTGAGAAGTTTATTTTGAATCCGTAAAAGTCAAAAAAGAAGAGCAACGTCTCTTCCTTTTTTTGTTCTATAACCTTAATACTATGCCGTCTTGGTACTTGGAAATCAGAAGATTTCTATTCCTTTCTCCTTGAGATTTTCCAAGCATTCTTTCAGATAGGCAGCGTCATGCTCAGGATAAATGGGATGTTCGATCTCCTCAGCCGGCAACTGCTGGTAAGGTAGGCACGTCTTGCCACGGTAGTCCTTATCCAGCCAAAGGCTGTCTGGCTGATAGCCCCGCTTTTGCATCTCCTCCATAATCAAGAGATGATAAGCATAGAGGCAATAAGGACTGTGCTCAAAAACATAGTTGACCGTCGCATGCGGCTTGCCCCACCCTCGTCCTCGTAAGGCTGCACACTCTCGGTGCTGACCTAAAAGCTGCTGGCGCGGAAGTTTTTCAATCAAATCTTGGTGCCAAAGTCTCACATTTTCTCCTTCTAGAATAATCTTATAAAGTCATCAACGAATATGAACAATCAACTCTTGGGCAGCTTTCCTGCTTTCTCCAGCATTTTCTTGACAAAATACGGCATCTTAACATTCTCGCGCCCTTTTTTCTCAATCAGTTTTTTGACGAAATCTGGCATTTTCAGCTCTTCATCCTCTGCAAGAATCTGGCTGCTCTCCTCCGACGGCTGCAATTCATCGAAGGTTTCTTCTTCTGGAAAACATTCTTTGAAGGGTTCATTCTCATGGCGGCGGATAGTTTGAATCAGGGCCTCAATTAGACGGTCGTCTGCATTGGGCATAGGCGGTCTATGATAGGCAACACCCAAATCTTCGCAAAGTTCCTTGCACTCCACGTCATTGTCAAAAAGGACCTCTATATGCTCACTGATAAAGCTAATCGGCACAAAAATATAATGCTGCGGATGTGTTTCTTGCTGGCGCATGTAGTCCAGCACGTCAGGTTTGATCCAAGGGAGTCCGATGTCACTCTCACTTTGCCAAACATTGAGATAATCCTCTTCTGTCAGACCTAACCTTTCAGCAATCAAACGGGCATTGTCATAGATCTGATCAATGTAAGGATCTCCAAAATCCAAGGCCAGAATAGGCACACTGTGGGCTGAGAAGAAAATCTTGAAGGTCTCTTCTCTAACCTCTTCTGTAAGAATCTTTCTCAGCTCCTCTGCCCAATAATCAAGAATAGCTTCTTCCTGATACCATTCCTTAATGATATTAAAGCGGATGGAATCACTCTGGATAAACTTCTCATAGCCCATGACAGAATAGTAAGAAAAATGCGGCTCTAGAATCAAACAGATACAATCCTCAATACCATCCTCTTCCATCTGCTCAATCACATCTGGAATAAAAGGACGTGAAAATTTATTGGCAAAATAAACCGCATACTCACCAGATAAACGCTGACGGACCTTTTCCACCTCTTCTAGACTGATACGCTGCAGAGGCGTTCCGCCGATGAGGACATAGTTATCATAGAGGGTCTGAATCTCATGGTCTTGCGGCCTGACACCGCGGCGAATATTGGTGAAAAATTCAGCCACTCCCTCAAAGCTAATCTCCTCTGGCGAGCCAAAAGTCATCATTAGAATTGCTTTCTTCATCATCTTTCCTCTTCAGTCACTTCGAGAAAGCCAAGTTGGCTTTCCAACGACTTTCTTGTAATCACTTTCATTTTAACATCTTAAAAAAGACTTGAATAGACCAAAAACCTATTCCTTGAAAAGAATAGGGAAATTTAATAATTCAGATATTTTAATGTTGTAAGTAAGCTTTAATGGTTTGTTGAGTTTTCCAGTTATAAATCAATTTTGAGCAGGCGCTCCAGCTCTTGATAGAGAATCTCTGTAGGCTGATATTCTTTGCTTTGCTGGGCAAGAGTTTTCAACTGAGACCAGTCCGTGCGATCCGTCAATTCCTTAAAAAGGCCCAGCACTTCTGCATCAGTCTTTCTGCGAGCAACCAGCCCCACCTGAGCCAACTCAGCACGAACGGCATTGTCAAACTGGTCATAATCCTGTGGCAAAATGAGACTGGGAATCTCGTGCTCAATACAGGCCATCATGATACCCGTCCCTGCGTGATGAATGGCAAAATCTATCTTATCCAGAATATCTGTATAAGGCAGATAGTCAAAGAGCAACAGGTTTTCCGCCAGTCTCTTCGGAGCATTACCCAAGCCACTAGCTTCTCCCAAGGTGACGTAAAAAAGATAGTCTGGGTAGAGTTTGCTTAGCTTTTTCGCTCGCTCCACCATGCGCTCCTTCTCCCATTTTAAATGCGTTCCGCAAGTCACTAAAACCCGCTTCTTATCAGTCTCAAAATAAGACTCATGATCTGCAGGCAGGCGATCAAAGGACAGGCATTTGTAGCCAACCCAGCGAAGCTGCTTAGGAAAATCATCTCGAAACTCCAGCTCTTTCATGCCCAAAGCCAAGATAGAGTACGGCGAATAAATGGCTTCTGTGCCGTCTTCCCGATAGAGTTTAAAATCTTGATAGTCTCCCAAACTCTTCCGAACTAAAGCAAAGGCCATTTTCTTTCCACAGCGAATAACTTGCCTGCCTAAAGCATCTCTGAATTTGTACAAGACACCCTGATGAGGTTTCCAGCCCCCTAAATAGGTCGGAGTTGTCGTCCGGCACTCAATAGCAACCGGACTCGGAATCGTGGTTATCCAGGGGATGCCAAAGCGATCAGAAATCAGGCCTGCTGGCGAAGCAACAAAATCCGCTATGACCAAATCCGGTTCACCGCCCTCTTGCCAAATTCGATTTAATTCATCTATAACTTCGGGAATGAGTCTGGAATTGGCCCGAAACTGCTGATAGGCAATCAGAAGATTGCTTTGCTGCGGAGTATTGGCGATGTCTTCCATCACTGTCGGTCTTTCTGGAAAGAGGGCTAGACAGTCAAAATCGATTTCCTCTACTAACTCTTTCTTTTGGCAGCCAGTGATGACCCGAATCCGAAAACGCGGATCCGTCAGCAGAGGCTTGACTAAGGTCAAAGTAGGCAGCAAATGCCCACTAAATGGCACACTAATCACATCAATCTTTATCACTTTTTCTAATCCAGTCATGAACTAATCCTTTCACATCTTCCCTGTATTCATAATCAAAATGGTTGCTATCCACCACCACATCAGCTGGATGGCCATCTAGAAATCTACTGTAAATATCCTTCTTTCCCTTAATGACCAGCAAGTCAATATCCTTGCGATTTAGGAGTCTCCGTGAAACAGACCCTAGCGCAATCACTCTCAGTCTGAAGGGCAGCTTTTCCTCACCCAAATCCTCCAGCCACTGGGTCAGCATATTGAGCCCTGAGCTCTTGCAGATAATGACAGCCTCCTCAGCATCTAGTAAAGGAGACAAATGTCGCTGCAAAGCCTCCTGAAAGCGAGAATTGTAGAGAGTATGCCAATAGTAACGGATATTGGAAATGGAAGCTGTCAACAAAGAAACTTGGGTTTGTCGCTCATGTTCAAATCTCTGGTTAAACGGAAAATTACTAGGCACTACTGAGAAATCCGATGGACAAATCTGTTCAAGAAACTTAAGTTGTCCTGCAGTCAGACTAGTACTCTCCAAATGACTGCTGCCACTGAGAAAAAGCAAGACTTTACTAGATTTCAACATGGTTTGGTCTGGCGACAGAGCATCCAACTTATCCAAGTACTGCTTCATCTTACTCATAGCGGATTTTCCCATCCGTCACTCGAATCTTCCTTCCCCGCCAGTTAATCACCCGCGGACTGAGCAAGACATAGAGGAAAAGCCAAGGCAAGAGTAAGTCATTCAGCACCTCGTAAAACACCTCATCAGGATGCGGCCGAGCAGTTAGGATAAGGCGACGATAAGCCAGCATCCAAACCGCCTTGACCAATAGCAAAAGCAAAGCCAGCAGCACAAAAGGCCAGCCAAGAAAGAAACTAATGAGCAAGGCAGGAAGGGGCAGGAAACTAGGCAGAGCAATTAAAAAAATAACTTTCCAGTCCAAGTGCTCCTTCAGATAGATAGAGCTAAAAAGCAGCCAACGCTTCATTTGCAGCAGATATTGCTTGGCATCCTTGATGGTAGTCCGGACATTACAAGTCACCCGCGTCTGGATAATCTCCACTCCCTTGCTGCGCAGAAAATCCGCTACAGCTAAATCATCACATAGATAGTCTTTAATAGCACTGAAGAGCTTCTGCTCCCTAGCTAGTTCAAGTGGCAGGATGTAGAACATTCCATTAATCGAGTGGTTAGCTTTGACTTCTGCCATGGTAAAATAGGTAATGAAAGAATTGCCATTGACAAAAGCCGCTACTAGCTTAGACCAGAAATTACTTCGCTCTTGATTGTAGGGAATGCCTGTCAAAATAACATTCTCACCTAGATAATCTGTCAATTCTCCCATTTTTGAAAAATCAATGACACTATCGTCATCGAGAACAATCAGATAAGGTCGAGTCAGCTCATCTATAATCTGCTCAATCTTATAACTCTTAGGATTAATCCCCTGGGGGACATCCTCCATGAGAAAAATGCGAATGCGCTGGGCATAAGAAGGATTTTGACAAATCTTGTCAGCCACTCGCTGCGCCTCTGGGTCAGACTGATCAATCAGCCAGTAAAACTCAACTGCTTCAGTCTGTTGGAGATTGGCTAATAAATCATTTTCCAAACGAGGATCACCAGATAGGATGGGCTGAACCACCGTATAAAGCTCCTCTTGAAAGTCTGATGAAGAGCTCTGCCCTTTTTTCAAATAAGCCAAAGACAAGAGCCAACGCAAGATAAAGAGAAGCAGGTAAGCAGATGTCAGCAGGGAAAAAATAAATTTCATGTTCAAAGCCCCTTTCGTAGATATGCGCCAATCAAACGGATAATCCATCTTTGCGGAAGTAGTCTCATGAGCCAAGCCAATAGTCGATATCTCTTGCCCACTATAGCATAGGAACGGTCTTGCTGAAGGAGTCTGATGATGCGTCGTGCTGCTATCTCCGGGCTCATCTGCAACTGACGACCACCTAAAGCATACTGCAGCTCTGGAGGAAAGATGGCAGTCCGAACCGGTCCCAGTATATAAAGACAAACTGTCATTTGAGAGCCTTTGAGGCGCAGCTCTTCTTGCAAGGCTAGACAGTAGGTCTGCAAAGCGGCCTTACTGGAGCTGTAAGCTGCCAAATAAGGATGGGGACAAAGCGCTGCCAGAGAGGAAAGTTGGACAAGTCTTATCTTGCGATTGCGCTCCGCAACTTGCTTGATCAGTCGAATCGGCGCTTGGTAATTGACCTGCCAGAGGGCATTTTCAGCAGCTTCTGAAAGAGATAGCGCTGGACCAAAATTAGCCAGACCGCAGCAATTAATCAGTAAATCTGCCTCTAGCTGCTGAGCAAAATCGTCTACCGCAGCCGTATCCAGCAAATCCAATACTCTGTAGGAAAGCTTGGCCTTGACTCCAGACAAGTCCTCTTGCAGTTGAGTGAGTTTTGCTTTATCTCTGCCAACCAAAACAAGCTGGTTTGTCCTTGTAGCCAGTTCTCTAGCCAGCTGACGACCTATACCTCCCGAAGCCCCCAAAATCACAGCTTTGTTGATTGTTTTTTCAATTTGCATAGATATAGTTTACCAGATTTTGACAAGATATAAAACTAATTGCTAGATTTTACCTTTGCCCTCAAGAAACGAAAAACATTTCTCACTCTCCCCTGAATATGCTAAAATAGATTTAAATGAAATGAAAAAGGAGCATTTATGAAATATCCTAATCTTTTAGATCGTTTCCTGACGTATGTCAAGGTCAACACGCGCTCAGACGAGACATCTACAACTACACCCAGCACCCAGAGTCAGGTGGACTTTGCCAACAATGTCCTCATTCCTGAAATGAAGCGGGTTGGCTTGGAAAATGTCTACTACCTGCCCAACGGCTTTGCGATTGGAACTCTGCCAGCCAATGACCCAAGCTTTACCCGCAAGATTGGCTTTATTTCCCACATGGATACGGCGGACTTCAACGCAGAAAACATCCAGCCACAGGTCATCGAGAATTATGACGGCGGTGTGATTCCGCTGGGGCAATCTGGCTTTAACTTAGATCCTGCGGACTTTGCCAGTCTCCATAAATACAAGGGCCAAACCTTAATTACGACTGACGGAACCACTCTTTTGGGAGCAGACGACAAGTCAGGTATTGCTGAAATCATGACTGCTATCGAATACCTGTCTGCCCATCCAGAAATCAAGCACGGAGAAATCCGAGTTGGCTTTGGACCAGACGAGGAAATCGGTATCGGGGCTGATAAGTTTGACGCTGAAGACTTCGATGTGGACTTTGCCTACACAGTAGACGGCGGCCCTCTAGGAGAACTCCAGTACGAAACCTTTAGCGCTGCTGGAGCAGAACTGACCTTCCAAGGCCGCAATGTCCATCCAGGAACTGCTAAAGACCAGATGGTCAATGCTCTCCAGCTGGCTATTGACTTCCACAACCAGCTGCCAGAAGCCGACCGACCAGAGAAGACTGAAGGCTACCAAGGCTTCTACCACCTGATGAACCTGACCGGTACTGTCGAAGAAGCTCAAGCTAGCTACATTATCCGCGACTTTGAGACAGAGGCTTTTGAAAATCGCAAAGCTGCTATGCAGGCTATTGCTGACAAGATGAACCAAGAGTTGGGCAGCGAGCGAGTTATCCTAACCCTCAAAGACCAGTATTACAACATGAAGCAGGTCATTGAAAAGGACATGACACCTATCCATATCGCCAAAGCAGTCATGGAAAGTCTGGACATTGAGCCTATCATCGAGCCTATCCGTGGCGGAACTGACGGCTCTAAAATTTCCTTTATGGGCATCCCGACTCCCAACCTCTTTGCCGGCGGCGAGAACATGCACGGACGCTTTGAGTATGTCAGCCTAGAAACCATGGAACGCGCTGTCGATACCATCATCGGCATTGTTTCCTATCAAGATTAAAAACGAAACCACAGAAGATCACGAGGGATTTCTGTGGTTTTTTCTCACTCTGGCAATTCTACCTTCAAGCTCATATCTGTAGGTTGTAACACTTTCTGAACAGCTGCGAGAAAGGCCAAACCGTTGTCAGATGGGGAATACTGGAATGTGATATGAATGACTTTTTTATCAAAGCTATCGCCGTATCGTGCCACATACTGCTTGCTTTCGAGGAAGTAGATATAATTATTGAGTTTTTCTTGAAGAATTTCTAGATGGACTGCCTCTATTTCTTCCTGCCAGTCAACTGGATACACTAGGAGAAGCTCCAAATGATTATCAATTATTCCAATAGAATCAAGCTCTGTTGGCTTTAATTCAGAAGAAATGGCTTCTTGTAGCAACTCAATAAATTCTCGTTCAGAAAACAGCCGTTTAATAGACGACGGATTTACTAAAATACGAATAGGTGAATCCCTAAAATAATTCTGTCTAGCCGCTTCGTTGCTTTCCTTAGTCACCCATTCTCCGGTTTCTAAGAACAGTTCAACTTCATAAGCATCCTGTTCAGACTTTAAAGCTTTGTCTACTAATTACTTGCTTACTGGATAACTTACTTCTTTATCTTGAAAACCTCCTGACATCCAGGACATAGTATAATTTCCGCCTTCTTCAGTTATGATAAATCCATTTGCTTTTATTTGATTCATTTAGTAATACACCTTTTCCCCTTCATATAAGTAAGCCCAATGAAAAATATATCACTGTTTCTAATCAATCATTTTCTGAAACGTCTGACAGAATTGGAGTTTCTTTTATCCAAAAAGTTGTTTTTATCAAACGAAAAAGTCGCTCTATTGCATCATTTTCATTTTTAAATTCATCTCTAATCCAGATACATTGACGTTCATTAACTTCATAAACTTTATACTTCCTAGACTTATCATCATAATAGTATCCCAAAGTAAATTGACCTTCAAATCGTTCATCAAGCGCAATATGAAATGCCCCTATTTTATCTTTATGTTTATTAATAAAATTTATTAGTTCTTGTTTAGTCATTTAAAATTCTCTACAACTCTCACATCCACCATGACGCTTGCTATTGTTCTACCACTTTAGGTGGATTGTAGTATTTTTCCTTGAATTCCTTAAGAATCTTCTTTACCTTTTTCATATCATAAGACTTGAAAGAAGGAATTGATTTAATATTTCCAATTAATCGACTATAATATCCACTAGTTTTTAACTCGTTAGGAAGTTTTTCTATTGTATCGAGTATAAGAGGAACTAATTTTCTTGTATCAATTTCAAAAGGAAGGGGTTTATATTCCGCCAGAATGAAATCTTGAAGCAATAAATATTCTGTAACTTGCCATATTTTCTTTTCATCAATACTTAAAGAAAGCTCTTTTAATATCTCAAAGGTCCTTCTCTCGATATCCTTATCACCTCCTACATATAGAGGGAATAAACAATATTCCAGCAACACCTGAATATCAGTGTATTCTGTTATCATTGAGTTTCGTTGTTGAAAACGATACCTAATATCCTTTCCAAGAAAAGCTTCGGCTTCTTTTCCTTCCCTCATCACTTCTAGATAATGTTTGGCAAAGTGTTTATAATTTTCTTTATTTTTCAATTTATAAGTCTGCATTTATTTACCCCATTGATTTATTCTGAAAATCCCCTCAACTTGAACAATTTCATTAGTGCCAGGCTTATAGACACGTGGATTTTTGATTTCATAATAGCCTTGACGTTCAATCGCAGATAAAAATTTGTCGTATGAATGTCCTGTTGTGTCAATGACGGCACATGCAGTTCGCTATTTTTACCTGTTTAAAAAAGTCTTAATAACCTAGTCCAATTATACCACAAAAAAGAGAGCGAATTCGCTCTCTTTATTACTCCGGCAATTCTACCTTTAAACTCATATCTGTATTCTGTAATGTCTTCTGTACAACTGCTAAAAAGGCTAGACCGTTGTCAGATGGAGAATACTGGAATGTGATATGAATGACTTTTTTATCAAAGTTATCGCCGTATCGTTCTACATACTGCTTGCTTTCGAGGAAGTAGATATAGTTATTGAGTTTTTCTTGAAGTTTCAAAAGATGTTCTTCTTCGGTATCTGGAAGCCAAAGATTGCCATCTATTAATAAAAGTTCCAAGTCTTTATCACTTGTTCCGATTGCATCAATTTCTGAAACATCTAACTGAATAGGTATACTTTTAATCCTACATCTATATTTTACAATCTCATAAATCTCTTTAATAGCATCCTTTTCTCTTTCAAAACTAGCTTTTTCATGTAACTGTTGACGTTCAGTCACCTCATACACTATAAATCTATTTGCACTTAAATCCTGATAATACCCTATCGCAAACTGCTCCAAAACTTTTTTATTTAAGTATGCGGTATAATATCTAGGCTTATTTCTATTAAATTTTAAAAAGTCTAATAATTCCTGTTTTGCCATCAAAATTCCTCCATCCTCCCTACATCCTTAATTTAATTTCCTACAATTCTACTACCTTTGGTGGATTGTAGTATTTTTCCTTAAATTCCTTGAGAATCTTCTCCACCTTTTCTTCATCACACTTCCTGTATACTGGATCACACTCCAATGCATTACACAGCCCTTGGTATAACCAATCTTTCTTCTGTCCATCTGATAATTTTGAAATGCTTTCTATAATATTTTTAACTAATTCATCTGTTTCAATGATAAAGGGAAGACTAGTATATCTTCTTAAACGCCTATTTTGAATAAAAATATAATCAGTTACCTTATCTAATTTGACTAAGTCAACCGATAAGCTAAAATCTTTCAAGATAGCAAAGGTTCTGCGCGCTATATCCCTATCACCTTCCACATACAAAGGATATAAGCAATATTCCATTAATACCCCAATATCTGTACTATCAAGTTCATAAGAATCTCGTTGTCGAAAACGATACTTAACTTCTGTTCCTAGAAAAGCCTGAGCTTCTTTTCCTTCCCTCATCACTTCTAAGTAATGTTTGACAAAATTTTGATAATCTTTAGGCTCTGGTATTTCAAATTTCTTCATTTATTTACTCCATTGGTTAATTCTAAAAATCTCTAAACTTGTCTGATTTTTCAGGCTGATAGAACATATTTGTCGGAATGTAAAATCATATCAAAGAAGATTTCTCAAAAGATATTTTTATACGACTTTTTAAATTCTGGCTAGTATCTGCTTTAAAGTTTCAGGAGAAATCGGGTCAACAAGAACATATTTGGCATCCAACATATAGATACCCTCGGTCAACGACTCTAAGAATTGTCGATAAGGAACTTCGGCTAGTTTTTCTCCATCGGCTGTCATGATAAATAGTCGTGCAACTGCAACCTTACTTCCTCGATACTGTTGCAAATATTGAGGTTCTAGCTCTGGATGAGATGGTAAGATTGTTCGTCCTTCACTATTTAGATAGTTGACAGGAATGATGATATCCTCACCATCCTGCTCTACTTTAAAAACTTGTTGCTCAGAGTAATAAGCATTCAGCTGTTGGGTAAAGCGCAAACGCTGGTCATAGCTATTCAAAAGTTGCTCTTCTGGAACATGGATAATCTGCCCTAGGTAGAGTTCATTGATGTAAATGGGACGTTTCACTCCCATAACTTCTACTATAGGATGGACTTTTACTTCCTTGGTCAATTCTGAAAGAGCTGATAAGAAAGTATCCGTGAAATGGAAATCAAGAATGGATTCTTTATCATACTCCACGCCATCGTGTTCGCACACATTTACATCTAAGATAACGAGTAAGGTTTTCAAGAATAGCAAGGCGCCAGTCCAATCAGAAACGGTCGCTAAATCTGGAACAGCTACCTGATAAACTTGACCATCAAAGGATAGACGGAAACCTAAACTAGACTTCTCTTTGACTCCAAACTGGACCGAATGGAAATCTGAAATAAGAGAGTCTGCAGATGGTTTTAATCTTGCATCCTTAGCGGAAACGCTGTAACATTCAAAAAGATCTGCTTGAAGAACCTCGCCAATCCTTAGTGACTGATTGCTTTTTATTGTAAAACTAACTGATTTCATAATAAACTACTTTCTTACTATCTTGACTATATAGGGAGATTTTTTCGAGTTCGAATTAGAGAAAACTTTTCTGCCTCGATTGGTAAAGAACAGTAATACAGATGTCCATACCTACTTTCAACTAAATTCTCCTCCTTCCATAGTCCATTTCTATTTAAAAATTCTATATCGTCAGAAACAATCGTTACCCATGAATTGGGTTTATCTAAATTATCATCACTTCGTTGAAAAATATCCCATTTTTGTTCATTAAACCAAATATGATCTATAATTTTATATTTTTTTCAACCTGTTTTTCTGTCAAGTATTTTCTATATTGTTTCAACTCTGAATCAAATAATTTATAACCATTATTCTCTGATAAAGGATCATAGGAAATCAAATAATATCCTGTACTATCACAATCAAAGTATTGATGTTCAATTCCATCAACCACTATGTATAATTTATCCATCATCCCTCCACGTATTCAACACATGACAGGCATTTTCTACTTAAGTGGGGATACATAAACTCTTGCTTCATTTATTCTATCATAAGAAGGAACTATTTGTTATTCTGTGGTATCATCCCAGAGGGGGGGATAGATAGTTAACGGGCATTCCTTCCTTGGCATAGTATCGATTAATAATAACTATGTCTGCTAAAAAATCTAAAAATTTTGTTTTTGCTTCTTGGAATGTATTATAAACATGCTTTCCATTAAAGCTTCCTCTATCCATTGTTCCGTATTTTATCCCCACATAGAATATCTCCTACTTTTATATACTCTAAAATTCTTTATTTTTCCCTTCAATTTAATTTATGTCTATTTCCTTCCTTCTTCTCTCTCCATACTTAGGATTAATTATACTAAATAAACGAATTTGTTCTTCTTGAAGAAGGCTATTATAACGTTCAAAATCTCCATTAGCATTAGTCCATGCATTCTTTGATGCTATTCTAGTAACATATGATTGCAAAAGATAATAAAGAATATCTTCCTTATTATCAAATTTTTTCTCAGAATTTATTTTGCCACGTTCGACACCAACAATGTAGTAATGATCGCCCTCTAAATAAATAGTACGTCCTTCCGGTAAGAATAGAGATGGTTTTTCTTCTGTAAATAAATCCGACTGATTAAGATTTGTCTCCCCTATTTTTAATAGCAACTCCATTAATTCTTGCTTTAACTGCATTATTTTTACCTCATTCAATTATTTTTAGATAACCATTATTCATCAAATACCCCACTTCCATATCTGTAAAGTGTTGAATGCCCATTCCAGGCTCATCAAACCATGGAGCAATTAATCCTTTTTTATTAGGGATTGGTTTAGTTGCAATATAAGTTATCTTAGGCTTGTTTTTCATGAAAGGTGGTAGCGCTCTTTCTCCAAAACTAGCGCCTGAAGGAGAAAAATAACGGCCAGAATCATTATCACCATAGCGATCTAAAACAGTTCCTGGTTCTATTATATCCTCTACATATTCGCCATTCAAAAATCCATTTTTATGTATACTTCCATCAACTCTACCCATGGAACTCTCGGGACTTCCTGGATAAATTGTATCCCCTGTTAACTGATTAAAATAATCTGGATTATCATATACATTTTTATTTTTAAGGTAAAATTCTGGCTCAGGTGGATATGACCAATTTCTTAATTTGACTCTATTGGATGGTTCGATACCTGCCTCCGCATACTTATGCCATTGAAGATATCTCTGACGGTCCATCGGTTCCATACCCATCAAGGTTTTCTGGAATTTCTCCTTCGCCAGATATTGGTCAAAGTTACTGGATTTCCTCGCAAGCCTGCTTTCTTCTATATTTCTTAGAATTTGTTCTTTGTTAACCTTCGGTGCTTCAACATCACCTGGCTTGACTCCGCTAACAGCCGTGGTTGCACTGTCTCCTGATATCTGCTTCACCTTCGGAACGTCCATGTCCGCAGCTTTGGCTCCAGCAATTCCATTTAAAGTACCAGCCTCTGTCAAGTTAGTCTTAACAGGAAGTTCTAAGTCTGCAGATTTCTTCGCAAGTGTAAGATCCACATCTGCCACGCCACTTCCAGCATTAACCTTCGTCTTAACCTTGCTATTAAGGTTAAGACCATCTGTATCAACCTTGAGTCCCTTGTTAAAGCCATTCGATAGTTCTAGATTGACAGAGCTATTTTTGCTACCTGAAGGAATATCAATATCCAGTTCCGCATTTGTCCGCTTCATTTTTAGATGATCCGCATATTTACCAATACCAAAGCCAAACACCTGTCTTCCAGCATAGCTAAATGGGAAATGATCCAAGCGGAAGTCAATCTCTCTAAGGATTCCCTCTTCCATGACTAACTGACCAGTGTTGCGGTCCTTGATATTGACAACCGTCTTGATATTCTCAGACAGCGAGCTCATCACATCCTGTACGAAAATTAGTGAGCAGCCTAGGTCAGTCATTTTATTTTTTTGGAAATAGCAGAGCAGATAAAGGATTCAAAAAATATAGAGTTTTCAAAGTACTAAAAGGAAAATGTCCTTGTTCCATTATACCATATAAGAGATAGGGTGGGAAAGGGAGGAGAAAAAGAAAGGCCTGAGGCAAACGACCTCAGACCTACTGTCTACTCTATAGATTATTCCTTTTTCTTGCTGTCCTCATAAAGACTAGGCGCAAACGCTTTTGTCACCATGGCCGTCACGAAGCGAAAACCTCCCGCTGCCAGACCCAAAATCGGCGCCAAAGCACGGAAGAAAAAATCCCCCCGCATAAATAAACAAAGCAAACCTGTAATCACAAAGATAGCCAAGCCCTGCACCACAACCACTAATAGTATTTTCTTCATTATTCCCTCGACTTTCTATAGACTATTATAGCATAAGTGAAGGGATGGATGGGGTGAAACATTTTGTTTTCTTAAAAATAACAGGATAAAAACGAGCGAAAACAGGAAGTTTTGTTCAGAAACATCTAAAAAGAGGGTGAAAATTCACTCTCTTTAGATCAATTAGGCAGTTCTATCTTCAAACTCATATCTGTATTCTGTAATGTCTTCTGTACAGCTGCTAGGAAGGCTAAACCATTGTCTGATGGAGAATACTGGAATGTGATACGGATGACTTTTTTTTCAAAGTTATCACCATATCGTTCTACATACTGCTTGCTTTCGAGGAAGTAGATATAATTGTTAATTTTTTCCTGCAGAATTTCCAGATGGACTGCTTCTATTTCTTCCTCCCAGCCAACTGAATCCACCAGAAGAAGCTCTAAATGACTATCAACTATACCAATAGCGTCAAGCTCGCTAGGTTCCAGTTCTGAAACAATGGCTTGGGTGACAATTTGTGTAAATTCCTCTGCTGTAAAAAGACAGCGACTATTTTTAGGGTTTTTCAAAATAAAGGAAGGATGATCTTCGATGAAGAGCTTATCGGATTCATCTTGTGTATATTGTTTTTTAGATTTCCAAAAACCATACTGCGCATAATTCATCAACTCTTTGCCAGTATGTTCTCCCGACATATAACTATCTGCAGCTTCTTTGGAGATTTCTCTAATCACTTCTGGGCAGGTAATATTAAAAGTTGGATAACGCAAGAAATACTTATCACCATCTTGACAAATTTCCAACATATCTTTTTGACTTACATAAATTGATTCCATTCTTATCTCCTTTGTCTTTTACCAAATATCTACTGATTATTTATTCCCTAATGCAAAAGAACTAACTGTTGATACTTCACCCAATTTTTTTGGCTGTCCTTATAATGTAATCCACTTTACTATAAAGGCCAGTGCCCTGTTTCAGCATAAATCATAACTTCATATGCTCCCCTAGAGGATTCAAATGCTTTATCCATCAGTTCTTTAGTAATAGGATAGCGAACTTCTGGACCCATAGCCCCGCCAATTTCTTTAAAAAAGCTAATTTCGTAATAGCCCTCTGTCTCATATACAATAAATCCGTTACCTCTATGTACAATCGTATCCGATTGATTATAGTCTTCTAACTCATCTGCTTTAGGCCAACGATGATGTTCACAATAAAACATTACTTCTAAAGAATCTTTTTCTGATTTTGAAACACATTCTGCTAATTCTTGACTAATGGGAAAGTTAAGCACTTCTTTCCCTCTACTCCACAAAATCTGATAATCATTATTGTTTTTTAATATCGTACAATTTTTGTATTGTTGAATTTCTGTTGTCATATAAACACCTATTCAAATACCTTTATTATTAGTTAAATTAAAATACTCTAAACTTCAGCCCTTTCCGCAATCAAATCGTAAGGGAAATACGGAATGCCTTCCAATTCCTTGTAATTCAAACCTCTAATTTTGCAAATAGCACCCGATTCAAAAGACCAATAACCTACATGATTTTTGACATTCTGCTTATGCAAATCATACCATCCTGCATCTCTGCTCCCTTGATACCATTTCTTAGTCAAATATTTTTGCAACAGTTTAAGTGCCTGTTCAGAATTCTCTTTTTCAATAATTTTCCTAGTAAAGCCATAGGGTCTTGGAAAATTATAATTAATCCGAATCTTCCAAGCTGGATGACGATATTGAATCAGGTAGTCAATCAAATAATCCTCTGGATCATCTTTTTTGACCAAGTCTACCAGCTGTTCAAAAATCTCCTCATCAATCTCTAACAGAATACCAATAGAAAGCGCCCATACCATTTGTTCATATCCCCATTCCTTATGCCATACTGGAACTAAACAAGCCACAAATGAAATGTATTCCTCTTTAAAATCTGACAAAGAAGCCCCACTAGAATAAGTTGCAAATAAAATATCTCTCTGATAAGACAAGATAGTCGCTAAAGTTGAATGATACACTTCTATTGTTGGTTTCTTATAGTTTTCAATTCCATTATCTAAATCAATTTGAAGTTTTATTAATTTCTCTTGGAAATACTGCAATGCCTCTTTATTTGACATTAGGCCATCTTTATAATTCTTTTCTGTACTTAAAGTATCTCGTATTGCCATTTTATATCTCCTTTAATAAGGCCAAACAACCTTTATTTCACTTTACCCCTCTTCAGTTGGAAGATGATCTAGATTTATTGGTTTAGGATTTAAACGTTTCAATACTAATTCATAGAAAAAATTATTATTTAACCTATCAGGTGAACTTAAAGTAAAGTTATTCATAATTAATAAGGGAATAAATTCTGAACCAATTGTATTATAACCCGTCAAATACTCTAACCCATAATTTAAGTTTTTCGGATTTTCAGTACCAACTGTCCAGTAGGCTCCTTTGGCTTGTAAGCGAAAAACCTCACCAAGATAGACCCAGCTATTAAAGAAATCGTCAATATTTTCAGGATCATTTTTGACATCATTCTCTCGAACGAATTGAGCCAAATCCTTCAAGCTTTCTAAACTCATATCTAGATGATAACCTTGCTTACTAGCTTTTTGCTTTATTGCATCCAAGGTATCATCAATATAAAACATAAATTCCTCAAAATTTTCCTGTATTTTTTCTTTGTTTAATACCATGTGGCCTACCTTTTTTACTTTCGTTTAATTGTGAGATAGCGAATAAATTTATCAAAAAGAATGTTATTTGAAGTAGAAAAATCGCTCCAATCATTCTTATTTCCTCTGAAAATCTTCCAGCAAGGGAAGTAATTCTGCTCTCCAAGGAAAAATTTTTGTCAACTCTAAACAAGAAGGTACACAAGAGCGCTCATCGACATATGCTCCAGCGTTTAAAAGAGCTTTGTACATAGGAAGTAAATCTTCAGTGGAGGCTTTTAATGTCGCAATTGCATATGATAGAGGCGTTCCACCGTGAGAATCCTTCAAATTCACATCTGCTCCATTCTTTATAAGTAATTCTGCTTCCTGTAAGAGATATTGGGGATCAGCAGACCAATTTGCCTTTGCAGATCCTAATAGTAAATGAAGGGCAGTACTCTTAGTTTTTGATTGATGATTTACATCAATTCCTTGATGAATCAGATATTCTGCGATTTGCATTCTATTGCCACAATTACTAGATTCCGTAAATAGTAACTCTAGCATGGAAAGATTATCATTCGTAAATTCTTGATGTATTTCTCCATTATGGTATTTCTGAAACGATTTTAAATCTGCATTTCTAATAGACGACTCTAAATCATAAACTCTCATTACTTCTACCTTCTTCATAGTCTTTGATAATATCAAGCAGACCACTTCTCCAAGAATATTCTTCCGCATAGTCTAGGCACGATTTACCAGATTTATTTTTTAACTTATAATCCGAACCGGACTCTAGTAAAAGCTTATATAGAGCTTCTAACTCTTCCGTTGCTAATTTTAATAACGTTACTGAGTAAGTCATCGGAATAGAACCAAATTTGTCAACTGCATTTACATCAATTCCCGCCTCAATGAGTAATTTCACTACTTCGTATGCATACGCTATTTTAGGCCGCCAATTAGCTTGGAAGAAATAATGAAGAGCATTTCTGTTTTCTTTTTTTGACAAAAAATTTACCTCTACCTTCTCAGACAGCAGATATTTAATAATTTTCAATTTCTCTTCCGGTAAATTATCGTTAAGCATAGCCGTACATAACAAATTAAGTTTTGTATATTTATCAATTTGTGTTATGTCTCCATTGTAACTTTCTATAAACTCATTATATGTCCCATCTTGAACAATATCGAAAATATCCATCTTATCTCCTATTCAAACTTATGACTTCTATTAGCAGAAAGTGTTTCTAATCTAAAATGATTTGGATTACATTGGAAGTCCTTTAATCCCTGCAAAGTAATTTCACGATTTTTGTATCTAACAAATCTCATTTAAATCTCAGTCCTAGTATTGTCAAATCTCATTATACCATACAAGAGATGAAGGCCCAAAGAGCATAAAAAGAAAGCAAAAATTCGCTCCCCTTAAATCACTCTGATAAGCATGCTCTCATCTCTCTTAATATCCAAAAGAGAGAACCGATTTGATTCTCTCATACTCATAATTTTTTACTATTTTTCTCTCAATATACTTTCTAAACCGACAAAAACAATATCTCTCAAGACTTCGTTATAATTACTATAGTCTTTTTTCGTTTTAATCGCATCAAATGCAGTCTTAATTTGTCCATCTACAATTAAAGTTAAACCTTCGACTTTCTGATCTGAGCCTTCCTTGCCAAATGTCTCGTTTAAAATAATTAATTTATTATCTGACATCATATTTACCTTCCTTTACTATCTAATATCGTTCGTTTTTAGGAATCAACTTTTCAAAATTTTGACGGTAAGATTAGCCTAATTTATTCGTGATCAATTATTGTTGAAATGCCTTTAAAGATAATATCAGATATAGCTTCTGGATATCCGTCATAACCTTTTTGTTCCATCAAGATATCAATCACACCTTTAATTTTTCCGTCCAGTATCACAGTAACTGCAGGAACTAATTCATCTGTTTCACCTTTTTTAAACATCTCTTGAATTACAGTCATTTTGTCGTCATTCATTTATTTTATTCCCTCTATTCTCTTTATTTTCTTTGTTCTATCCACGTTTTATGTTTTTGTCAAACACATTATCGCCTATGTCTGCCCAAAACTTATATTCTTTCGGAATTAAATCTAGGAAATGTTGATATTTCCCTATCCATGGAGCTGAGATATATTCCTCAAAAGAAATATATTCTGCATAATTAGAATACAGTAACAAATTATCCATATCAACTAATAAAGATGGAGCGAAATCATAAATAGCATTCAATTTATCCATTTTATACTCATTAGCAAAGACTTTCCTTAACTCTGACAGATCGCAACTATATTTTTGCATATCTTCTAAAAAATAGAGAATATTCTCAGGCAGTAAAATCGGAGAGCGTAATCTCTCTTTATCAATCTGATCTAAATTATATCCCGCTTCTTCGTAATTAATATACCATAGCTCCAAGTCAGAAATATACCAAGAATACTGATTTTGGTATTTAAAAGCGACAACAATATTTTCACCATATTTTGCTCTAATCATTTTTTCACCTATTTAATTATTCTGGCATTTTGTCCATATTCAATAAACCATTAGTTTATTGAATATGGAAGTTCAACATCTATCAGTCTCTGTTTATTTTAACACAATATCATGCAAATAAGTATAGGGTTGTCAAAATCAAAAACGAATGATGGTCTTAAACTTGGCTTTGTCTTCATCATTCGTTTTATTGTTGTTTTACATCAAAATGTAAGCTTAGCTAATCTGAACAGTTTTCAGTTGGCCGTCAGCTCCTGTAAAGCTGATGCTTCTGCTTGCTGGATTATAGCTGAAAGTCTCTGGGCCGACACCGTAGAGCTGAGAAAGCTCCTGCAATTTCTGGTTGAATGCTTCCTCTGTCATGCCAAAACTCGCTGCTAAGCTTGATTGACCAGTTGGGTTTGCAGCTGTTGAAGCTTCTGCCGGTTTATCAGATTGGTTTTGAGCTGCTTCTCCAGTTGCAGATTCGGAAGGTAGATTGCCATTTTGCGCTGTTTCTGGAGCACTGCTGCTTGATACCTGAGCAGAAGCAGGTTGTTCAGCCGGTGCTTTCAGGAAGCCTTTTTGCACCGCATAGGCATCTGCTGCTTGACGCTCGGCTTCTGACAAGTCTTTCTTGTAAATATAGTGCTCGTGATCCAAATGGGCTACCCGATAGCCTTGCTCATCCGCTCCGACCATATCCTGCAGATTAAAGTGATAATCATCATCTTCCCTATGCTGAGAATCAGACTCGTTTGCCCCCTCAGAATGGGCAAGTGACTGCTGGAAGGCCAGGATTTCCTTGAGTAGATCTTTCTTGTCAGTAGCTCTCTGTCCAAGCTTATCAAAAAGCTGGTCTAGCTGCTGGTATTGCTGCTCACTTCCTTGATTCTTTTCCAAATACTGATGGATAGACATGAGTAAATTATAAAGCTGTTGATAAACTTCCTGATTTTCCGTATTAGCTGGCTCTTCCTTTTGTCCAGCAATGGTTCGGCTCATCTGATCCAAAAGCTTCTGACTTGCTGTCAGTAAAGCTTGCTTGTCTGAGCTGCTGCTCTTTAATTCCTTGCCTAGTTCTAAGATTCTAGCTGCATAGTCTGCTCGGCTGTTTTGGTCCTTTACTTCTCCAAGCAGTTCCTGCGCTTTTCCAAGAAAGACAAGCGCTTGAGCGCTCTCATCCGAGGTGCCAAAATCATCATAAATCCCTTTCAAAAAGTCATAAATCATGGCCTTATAGGTTGGCTGATTGGGCTCTCCCTGATCCAGCTCGGTTTTTTCATAGGACGGAGAAGGTTGGCCGCTAGCAAGGGCTGCTGTAATCTCTTTCTTAGTCTGATAGAGGGCAGGGAAAAGCTGCTGGAGATTGGTCGCTTCTATAAAGGCTTGAGACTTATAGAGAGTCAAGGTCAGCCCAGCTGCTTTTCTGCGCAGCTCAGGGCTCAAACGTCCATCCTCTAATGCTTGGTAGAAATAGCGAATATAATCAACCGCTGTGACGCCTGTCCGATCATGATAATCTTCTAAAGCGGATAATACTTGTCCTAGCTCTGCCATGTCAGCTTGATTCTGGCCAGCATAAGCATTTTGCATACGCTGCAGCAAGTCAGCTTTCTTCAGTCCATAGCTATCCGTGTCAAGTCGGTTCATTCTCTCCAAAAGTCCTTGATAGCTCTTGTCTAGCTCGGTCTCTTGGATTGGCTTGACCGTCTGATCCACATGGATAAACTGTTTATCAAAGTTATCCAGACTGCTCAGATAACCAGCTGTTGAGTTGCTAGGCAGCTTCTTCATGGTTTCTACAAACTGCCCCAAAGCAAGCTCAATCCGCCGCTGCATAAGAGGATCATCGGCATAGAGACGCTGACTGTCCGCTTTTAGGCTTTCTACTTTTTGCAAAATAGCGGCCTCATCATAATCGCCCTGCTCATACTTAGATTGAATCTGAGGCAGACGATTTTTCAAGGCTTCTGCTGCGCCCTTGGACTGGATTTTGATATAGTGGTTATGGTCGCCATGAGGAATGACAAACTGACCATCTTCCACCTGCAGACTGTAAGGCGAAAGACCTGAGCGCAGGGCTGTTGTATAGAGCTCATTCATGAAGTCCAGCTCTGCATTTCCCGTTACCAGAGGAATGCGAACATGCTCCTTGCGGACAGCATAGGGGTGGATATGTGTCGGATCATAGGCTTGGTCAGGGTTATTAAAGACAAAGAAGCCATTTGAGATGCGAACCGCTTCCTTGGGAACACCATAGGTTTGGCAGATATAAGCAATCTTTTCCTCATCACTGGCATCGCGTGAATAGCGTTCAGCATCATTGACTGCTGCAGACGGTTTTACTGGCTGCTGCTTGGCCAAGACCTGCTCCGCTGCTTGAATCTGTTCAGCAGTCAAGTCTTTCTTGTAAAAGTAATGAGCATGGTCTCCATGCGATACCATGTAGCCTTGGTCATCCTTGCCAATTACAGCCTCCGCATGAAAACCATGGTCGTGATCAGGCTGTGACGGTAGCTGAGGCTTCAAAGCTTGCAGAGGATCTCCTAGCGGCTCGTAAGTATAGCCAATAGGAATCAAGCGGGCAATCTTCGCTTCCAAGTCTGACAGCTTGTCATAAGGAATGAAATGATGGTGGTCTCCATGAGGTATAACAACTCCCTTGTCTGTCCGGCGGCTGATTTTCAGCGGGTCAAACACCACGCCGTCCCCTTCATGATAGCGCTGAGACTGAGGCAGGGCATAGAGTTGCTGCAGCAAACTTGGCAAGGATGGCTGAGACGGCAGAAGCGGATTAGATGAATTCGGCTGAGTAACCGCTAAGCCAGGACTTGGCTGCTCAATCTTTGAATGATTTGGCAGCTGTGGAGACGGATTTGAGACGAGTCCACCCTGATTGATAGCACTATTCTGATTCCATGTGTTGGAAGAAGCTATTGTCCTACCGTAGTTAGGCGGATTCACACTTCCGCCGGTCCGCCTGCTATTCCAGTAGCTCTGAGCCGCAGCCAATTCTGCTGGTGACAGGTCGCTCTTAGGAATATAGTGAAAATGCCCGCCATGCGGTACGATAAAAGCATCGCCAGTATCCTCGATGACGTCAGACGGACTAAACGTATAACCATCATCCGTCCTATATCCCCCTTGGCCTTGGTATGAAACTCCTGCAAGGTCTGCGGCTGTCTTTCCCGCAGCTAGGGACTTACTAGGCTGGCTGAAATCGCGAGTCCTGCTTGATTTTGCAGTGGAAGATTTGCCACTATCGCCTTCTTCTTTGGTCTTATGCAGCTTCTTCTGCCGCGCAATCTCATCCACCGAGCGGACATTGCTGGTATGTTTGGCATCCTTGAGGTAGAGATAATACTTCCCCTCCACCTTGATGATGTAACCATCCTTGACCTCATTGACAATATCTGCTTCCTGCAGCGTGTAGTTAGAATCTCGGATAATCAGCTCTTCGCTGATAATAGCATCAAAAGGCACCTTTCCATCAAAGTAATGATAATGGTCTCCATGAGAAGTGACATAGCCCTGATCTGTGATTTTCACGACAATCTGCTCTGCTTCAATACCTTCCTCATCATTGATTTGGTCAGATGTCAAATTTTTATCCGTCTTGTCACCCGAAGTCTTGTCCTCAATATAGGCTACTTTGTTATTTTTGGTCTGGGGTCGGGGCTGAGCTTGCCATTGGATAAGCCCATAAGTTCCGACGCCAAGAGCTAATACAGCTGCTGAAACAAGGAAATATTTCTTTTTCATGATTGTCTTTTATCCTTTCAAATCTTTAGCTAAAACTGCTAGATTTTTTTCTAAATTTTCTAAATAAGATAGTTGGTTAGCTGGATCTGCTTCCAGAGGATTCAGTTCTTTGATTTGTACACCAGTCGCCTTGACCAAGGTTTGAGCCACTTTGGAAGAAGCATTGCTTTCCACAAAAATGGTCTGCACCTGATGCTCCTTGACAAAGTCTTCTATCTCTGTCAGTTGACGCGGACTAGGCTCCTGCTCCGGTGAAATACCAGCAATACCCAGCTGGGTCAGCCCGAAGCGCTTAGCTAGATAAGAAAAGGCTGTATGCTGAGTGACAAAGGTCTTGTTGGGCACTTTGTCGAAAATCTTCTGGTAACGCTCGTTCAGCTCCTTGGCCTCTTCTTGAAATTTTCGAGCATTGGCTTGATAAATTTCCCGATGGTCGCTATCCAGATCCGACAGTCTGTCAGCGATAATTTGGGCTTCCTCCGCAGCCTTCTGAGGATCCAACCAGGTATGGGGGTCATAGAGCGTCTTCTCATCCACTCCCTCTCCCGCTTGGACATCTTCCAAGCCAGCGACTCGATCCAGCTTCATACCCTGGGAAGCCTCAAGGACTTGAACCTTGGAATTCTTGAGACTAGGATTCAGCTCTCCCGCCCAGGACTCCAAGGTCCGTGAATGATAGACAAAGACATCTGCATCATAGATGGCTGCCACATCATTGGCTGAAGGCTCAAAATCATGAATACCACTGCTAGACTGAATCATGCGCACGTCATTCAGATCGCCTGATATAGCCTTAACCATGGAGTAAATAGGATAAAAGCTAGTTACAATTTTCAATCCTTGCGAGGGACTGGATTGACTAGATTCCTTTTGAGACTGACAAGCCCAGAGACACAAGGCCAGGGCCAGCAGGCTAAGGCCAGCTAAGATTTTTAAAGCGCGTTTCACAATATCTCCTTAACTCATTATTAACCAGTTTATTAACTGGTTAATATAATACACTTTGTCAACTTCTTTGTCAAGTTGTTTTAAGAAAATAAAGCAAAAAGGAAGTAGAATTCCTTCCCACTTCCTCTTTGCTTTTAATTTAATATATTTGAAATGTTATTTATTATGACTATTCAAGGACAGAATAGGATTAGACTGATGCTTTTTTCAATGTTTGCTGTATGAGATTACTTTTCAGACTGTCAAATGACGATCTGGAAATTGGAAATCGCTCTATATCGCCTCTGTAGTGAAACTGCGGCTTTCCAGTACCTTCAGCATGGCAACGGCCGTGTCCAAGGCTGTGAAAAGTGGAACTCCGTGCTCAATAGCTGAGCTGCGGATAATTTGACCATGCTTATCAGCTGTTCGCTTGGTTCCGACCGTGTTGATAATAGCCTGAACCTTGCCCTTGCGGATATAGGCTGGGATATCCTTGTTATCATCACTGCCGATTTTTTCTACAAGTCGGACGTGTAGACCATGATTTTCAAAATAAGAGGCTGTTCCCTTGGTTGCCCAGATACCATAGCCAATATTGGCAAAACGCTGAGCCAGCTGCAGGGCTTCTTCCTTGCTATCGTCTGCAATAGTAAAGACGACATTTCCAAAGTTTGGCAGATGGAGATAGGAAGCCTCAAAAGCCTTGTAGAGCGCTTTTTCCAAAGTGCGGTCGCTGCCCATGACTTCGCCGGTAGACTTCATCTCAGGTCCTAAAAGACTGTCAACCTTTGCTAGCTTGGTAAAGGAGAAGACTGGCGCCTTGATATGAACCATGGAACTCTCCGGATGGAGGCCGTCTTCATAACCCAGCTCTGCTAAGCTTTCCCCAAGAATCAAACGAGTCGCTACTTGTGCCATTGGAATATCAGTCACCTTGGACAAGAAAGGAACAGTCCGACTGGCCCGTGGATTGACCTCAATGACGTAGACCTGCTCATCCTTGATGACAAACTGAATATTCATCATGCCGATACAGTTGAGTCCCAGAGCCAAACGCTTGGTATAGTCTGCAATAATATCCTTGACTTTCTGCGATAGGGTTTGCGGCGGATAGGCCGCCATGGAATCCCCTGAGTGAACCCCCGCCCGCTCGATATGCTCCATAATTCCTGGAATCAAGACCTGACGGCCATCAGAAATAGCATCCACTTCGCACTCATCACCGACAATGTAAGAATCCACCAAAACCGGATGGTCTGGACTAGCCTTAACCGCTGTCCGCATATAAGAGCGTAGATCCGCTTCGTTTTCTACGATTTCCATAGCACGACCACCCAAAACATAGGAAGGCCGCACCAGAACGGGGAAGCCGATCTTACGAGCAGCCTCTACCGCTTCCTCTTCATTAGTGGCCGTCTGACCTGGCGGCTGCGGAATATCCAGCTCCTTCAGAGCTTGCTCAAAGAGATCCCGATCCTCAGCCCGATCCAAGTCCGCTACTTGGGTACCTAAAATCTTAACACCAGCCTTGGACAGTGGCTCTGCAAGATTAATGGCTGTCTGCCCACCAAACTGAACGATAACCCCTTTAGGCTGCTCCAGCTCAATGACATTCATGACATCTTCAAAGGTCAGCGGCTCAAAGTAGAGCTTGTCAGAGACAGAAAAGTCAGTCGATACAGTCTCCGGATTGCTATTCATGATAATCGCTTCGTAGCCAGCTGCCTGAATAGCCTTTACAGAATGAACGGTCGCATAGTCAAACTCGACTCCCTGCCCGATTCGGATAGGACCAGAACCCAGCACCAGAACTGATTCCTTGCTGGATTTGATAGATTCATTTTCAAAACCATAGGTAGAGTAGAAATAAGGCGTCGCAGACTCGAACTCAGCAGCACAAGTATCTACCATCTTGTAAACCGGCACAATCTTCTGCTCCTGCCGGATGCGACGTACCTGCTCAGCTGTTGTGTCCCATAAGGCAGCAATCTTAGTATCCGCAAAGCCATTTTGTTTGGCTTTCTTAAGGACATAGCTATCTCCGATATGACTGGCCAGTTCCTGCTCGATTTCGTAAATATGGAGCAGCTTATCTAGGAAAAAGACATCAATCTTGGTCAGCTCAGCAATTTCATCTGGACTGTAACCACGACGAATAGCCTCTGAGATATAGAAAAGTCGGTCATCTTGCGCTTTGACAATCTTCCTCATCAGCTCATCATCGCTTACTTGACTGAGAGCAGGCAGCTCGTTGTGGTCCACACCAACTTCCAAAGAACGGCAGGCCTTGAGCAGACTCTCCTCAATATTGCGGCCGATAGCCATGACTTCCCCCGTCGCCTTCATCTGGGTTCCCAGACGGCGCTCACCCTGCTCAAACTTATCAAATGGAAAGCGTGGAATCTTAGCGACCACATAGTCCAGAGCCGGCTCAAACATAGCATAGGTAGAGCCTGTCACCGGATTAATGATTTCATCCAATGTAAGTCCGACTGCGATTTTCGCCGCCAGCTTGGCAATCGGATAGCCGGTCGCCTTAGAGGCAAGGGCTGATGAGCGGGAAACCCGTGGATTGACCTCGATAACATAGTATTTGAAACTATGCGGGTCCAGAGCCAGCTGCACATTACAGCCCCCCTCAATCTTCAACGCACGGATAATCTTGAGGCTGGCGTCCCGCAGCATCTGGTATTCATAGTCTGAGATGGTCTGACTAGGTGCAAAAACGATAGAATCACCTGTGTGGATTCCGACTGGATCAAAGTTTTCCATATTACATACGACCAGCGCATTGTCTGCACCATCCCGCATGACTTCGTATTCGATTTCCTTAAAGCCCGCTATAGAGCGCTCAATCAGACACTGAGTAACCGGAGAGAGTTTGAGGCCGTTTTCTGCAATTTCCTGCAGCTCTTCTTCATTGCTACAGATACCGCCACCAGTTCCTCCCAGTGTAAATGCCGGACGGACAATGACTGGATAGCCGATGCCAGCCGCAAATTCCAGTGCTTCATCAACTGTATTGACAATTTCTGACTCAGGGATGGGCTGGCCTAGCTCTTCCATCAGCTGCTTGAAGAGGTCTCGGTCTTCCGCTTGGTCAATAGCTGATAACTTAGTCCCCAAGAGTTCCACTCCCAGCTCTTCTAAAAGCCCTGACTTGGATAGTTCCATGGCCATATTGAGTCCGGTCTGGCCACCCAGAGTAGGCAGCAGAGCATCTGGCCGCTCCTTACGCAATATCCGCGCAACAAACTCCAGCGTGATAGGCTCGATATAAACTCGGTCCGCAATTTCCTTGTCCGTCATGATGGTTGCTGGGTTAGAATTAACCAAGACAACACTGTAGCCCTCTTCTTTCAAGGACAGGCAAGCCTGGGTCCCAGCATAGTCAAACTCCGCAGCCTGACCGATAACAATAGGACCAGAACCGATGACCATAATTTTCTGAATATCTTTACGTTTTGGCATAGTGCACCTCTCAATCTTGCTTCCTAGTAAGCCTGATGGGCATCCATCATTTCCATAAACTCGTCAAAGAGATAGTCTGCATCATGCGGTCCCGGCGCAGCATCTGGGTGGAACTGCACAGAAAAGGCAGGATAATCCCGATGGCGCACACCTTCGACAGACTTATCATTGATTTCTTCATGAGTCACAATCAGGCATTCTGGCAAATCCTCACGACTGACTGCATAGCCGTGATTTTGACTGGTAAAGTCAACTCGGCCTGTTGCAATCTCGCGTACCGCATGGTTGAAGCCACGGTGGCCGAACTTCATCTTATGCGTCTTGGCACCGTTAGCCATGGAGAAGAGCTGATGTCCCATACAGATCCCAAAAATTGGAATCTTGCCCTGAACACCACGAATCATGTCCAGAGCCTCCGGCACATCTTCCGGATTTCCCGGTCCATTGGACAGCATGACGCCGTCAGGATTGAGCTGGAGAATTTCCTCAGCTCTGGTATCATAAGGCACCACTGTCACGCTGCAGTTGCGCTTAGCTAACTCCCGCAGGATAGAATGTTTGAGACCAAAGTCAACCAATACCACACTGCGACCCGTTCCCGGAGCTGGATAGGACTGCTTGGTAGACACCTGCTTGATGTTATCAGTTGGCAGAACAGACGCCTGCAGCTGGTCTTGCAAATGCTCAATACTATCATCCGCATTGGCAATAGTTGCCCGCATAGTTCCATGCTGGCGGATAATCTTGGTTAGTGCCCTTGTATCAATTCCCGAAATGCCTGGTATCTTCTTGATTTTGAGGAACTCATCCAAAGACAATTGCTGGCGCCAGTTACTGGCACGACGTGCATACTCATAGACCACCACTCCCTTGCAGGTTGGCAGAATGGATTCATAGTCGTCTCGATTGACACCATAATTTCCAACCAAGGGATAGGTAAAGGTCAAAATCTGGCCGTTATAAGACTGGTCCGTAATCGATTCCTGATAGCCTGTCATGCCTGTGTTAAAGACGATTTCACCTGTCACAAAAAGATCCGCTCCAAAAGCTTCCCCTTCGAAAATCATGCCGTTTTCCAATATTAAAAGTCTCTTTGCCATTGTTCCCTCCTGTCCAAGATGCAGACCGCCCATGACCATCCACATAAGATATATAATAATAGGGAGTGGGATTGCTTCACATAGCTTCACCCACTCCCGGCCTACTGTCCGAGATTATTGACGACCTTTCAGAACCGCTTCGATAATAGCCATTCTGACAAAGACGCCGTTGGTCATTTGTTCAACGATACGCGATTTTGGTGCTTCGACCAGATGATCCGCAATTTCTACATCGCGGTTAACTGGAGCTGGATGCATGAGAATCGCTGTATCTTTCATACGGTCATACCGCTCTTGAGTCAGCCCATGCAGTCTGTGGTAATTTTCTTTAGAAAAGATGGACTCGTAGTCATGGCGCTCATGCTGCACGCGCAGGAACATCATGACATCCACTTCTTCAATTACCTCATCAATGGTGACAAACTTACCATAGTCCGCAAACTCTTGGCTCCGCCATTCTTCCGGACCAGCAAAGTAGAGCTCTGCCCCCAAGCGCTTGAGAATCTGCATGTTTGACTTAGCCACGCGCGAATGGTCCAAGTCACCAGCAATCGCAACCTTTAGTCCTTCAAAGCGACCAAACTCTTGATAAATAGTCATCAAATCCAGCAAGCTTTGGCTAGGATGCTGACCAGAACCGTCTCCACCGTTAACGATAGAAGTCGTAATGGTTGGACTTTCCACTAGCTCTTTGTAATAATCCACTTCTGGGTGGCGAATGACACAAACATCGACGCCAAGGGCAGACATGGTCAGGATAGTGTCATACAAGGTTTCTCCTTTATTGACCGAGCTGGTCTTGACATCAAAGTCCAGAAGATCGCAACCCAACTTCAACTCTGCTACCTCAAAGGCCTTGTGAGTCCGCGTCGAAGGCTCAAAGAAGAGGTTAGAAACGATATGCTGCTCATCATAATGGACTTTAGCGCCATTTCTAAATTCGATTCCGCGTTTAATCAAGGCCATAACTTCTTCATTTGACAGAGTTTCCATAGAAACAAGGTTCTTAAGAGCGATTTGATTGGATGACATGATGTAATTCTCCTTTATGAAAGAATGAGGGCTTCCAGAGTGCTGCAAGTAAAGTCGCTCTGAGAGCAAGCTATTTTTGAACGAAAGTTAATGATTTAGCACCTAGCTCAATCCTTGGGCTCAGGCAGGACAAGATAGAGTACAATTCCCAGAATAGTTGACAAGGCAACTCCTGAGATTTGCAGACCCGACAGCTGCAAGGTCAGACCGCCGATACCAGATACCAAGATAACACTGGCAATCAAGAGGTTCTTTTTATTGTCAAAGTTGGTCTGTGCTTCGATCAGAATTTTGAGACCGCTCGAAGCAATTACCCCAAAGAGGGCGATGGAAATACCACCCAGTACAGGACTCGGAATGGATTGGAGCAATGCAGATACCTTGCCAACAAAGCTCATGACAATAGCCAGCACTGCTGCGCCAGCAATGACATAGACACTGTAGATTTTATTGAGCGCCATAACTCCGATATTCTCTCCGTAGCTAGTCACTGGCGGTGCTCCGAAAAGCCCTGCAATAATCTGAGCCAGACCATCACCAGTCAAAGTCTTGTCTAGACCCGGATCCTTGAAGAAATCCTTGCCTGTCAAGCTATTCAGCACCATAACATGCCCGAAGTGTTCTGTCATGGTTACAAAGGCGATAGGCGCCATAGTTAAAATCGCACTAGGATAAAATTTCACATCGTAGTCCAAGAAAGGCAGACTCATAGGCGGAAGGTGGAACCAAGATGCTTCCCCAACCTTGGCAAAAGAAACGATTTCCTGCCCAGTCACAGCCCCTAGAATCAAGCTAAAGATGTAGCCGACTATCAGGCCTAGCAAGACTGGGATGATTCCCACAATCTTCTTACCATAGATATTAAAGAGGATGACTGCCAAGAGAGTGACCATACCGATAATGAAGTAGGTCAAATCATAAACCTTTTCACCATTAGCTGCTGTCTTATTCATCACATCGCTAACAGCTGTTCCAGCCAAGCTCAGACCAATGACCATGATGATAGGCCCAACCACTACTGGCGGCAGCACCTTGTCAATCCAAGCATTTCCAGCAAACTTGACAATCAGTGCCACGATAAAGTAGACCAGACCACCAGTGATGGCTCCCTGTGCAACCGCTCCGATACCATCTGTCTTCATCAGCATCTGCATGGCTGCGATATAAGCAAAACTAGAGCCCATGTAAGCCGGAATCTTGTACTTGGTAACAGTCAGATGGGCCAGTGTTCCCAGACCGCTGGAAAAGAGGGCTACCGCTGGGTCAATTCCCACCAGAATCGGTACCAAGACCGTCGCCCCAAACATGGCGAACAAGTGCTGAAAGGATAGTCCTAAAAGCAGACCTGGCTTTGGCATATCATGCACATCATACTTAACATCTTGACTCATTTAGCTTATTACTCCCCCATAATCAAAACGCGATCTTGACCGTCTGTCTCGGTCATCTCAACAATAATCTCCTCAGTTTGGCTAGTCGGAATGTTCTTGCCGACATAATCTGCCCGTATAGGCAGCTCGCGGTGACCACGGTCTACCAAGACAGCCAGACCAACCCGAGAGGGACGTCCGTGACTGACCAGATTGTCAATAGCTGCTCGAATAGTCCGTCCTGTGTAGAGGACATCGTCAATCAGGATTACTTGACGGTCGGTAATATCTACTGGAATCACTGTCGTATCTTCCTCAACCTTGATATCATCTCGAAAAGGCTTGGTATCTACTTCTGCGACTGGAATATCGATATTCTCCAACTGAACCAACCGCTTCTGAATCCGGTGAGCCAAGTGAACCCCACGGGTCTTAATGCCAGCCAAGACCACTTGGTTCAAGTCCTTGTTGCGCTCGATGATTTCATAGGTAATCCGCGTAATCGCGCGATTCATGGTGATGTCATCGACAACTTCTTTTGTTTTCATTCTTTCCTCCTCAAATAACAGAAAAAGTCTCCTTATACAAGGAGACTTCAGAAAAATCTAGTCAGGCAAGCTAAAACAAGACGCACTTGCTTACACTCCACCCATCTTTTTACTTGCTCCTTGTCTATCTCTCTGGATAGAATTAAAGGATTATTCAATTTTTTATACTATATCACAAATTCAAAACTATTTCAAGAAAAAATTGTATTTTTTCTACTTGACTAAGTAAGGATTAGTGAAATCTGTTTTTCATCTACAAGTACCTGTCTCTAGGAAGTCTTCTTCTTTAAGAAAGAGATGGATTTTATCCCGTAAAAGACAAAACCAAAAACCAGATAGGCTGCAAAGATAATCAGACACATCTGGATGACATAGGGCCAGCCTTTCTTAAAGACATTGAGGAAAAAGTAAGGAAATGGATTGTCCTTGGATCTTGGAATATCTATTTTCAGGAAGAAACCATTAAAGAGAGCAAAGGCCATGTAGACCAAAGGCACACTTGTCCAAGAAATCGGATCAAACCAACTGTACTGACGCGACTTGTCAAAGATTACTGTATCTAGAAGAAAGGCCAAGGGTACTATATAATGGCAAAGAAAATTTTCTAGACGGTAAAAATCTGTCGCAATCGGGGCCAGCAAGAGGTGATAAACGACACAAGTAATCATGATGGACATGGTCACCCCGCCCTTGATTCTCAAGATTTTCGGCGCCTTCCAAGCATCGCCAGATCTCATCATCAGATAGACCAGATAGCCCGTAAAGAGCAGGACCAAGAGATTGGACAGAACTGTATAGTACATGAGCATGCCCACGCCATACTTAGTGATTTCCAAATACACACCCAAAAAGGCTAGAATAAACAGAATAATTCGATAAATTAAGATAAAACTGCGATTCATAGAGACCTCAAATTTTCTTAACAAACTCTGACTTGAGCTTCATCGCACCGAAGCCGTCAATCTTACAGTCGATATTATGGTCGCCTTCTACGATGCGGATATTTTTCACGCGCGTTCCTTGCTTGAGATCCTTAGGTGCGCCCTTGACTTTCAGGTCCTTAATCAAGGTAACTGTATCACCATCAGCCAACTTATTGCCATTAGCATCAATCGCTACGGGGCCTTCTTCTACTTCTTGGACCTCAGCTGGATTCCACTCATAGGCGCATTCTGGGCAGACCAAGAGCGTTCCATCTTCGTAGACATACTCTGAATTACATTTGGGGCAGTTTGGTAAGTTGTTCATTTTTTCTCCATTTCTAGTCAAGGCTGCTAAATTTCCATACCAGCCTTCTATATATAATTAAGCTCTTACTTCATTTTTCAAATCCAGCAGAACACTAAACGATGTGAAGGTCAACTCAATTCTAAAAATCTAGTTTTCTCCTATTTCCACACCTTTCTAGTATAAGCTATTTTGAGCATTTTGACAAATCTCTTTTTGGCTTTCCTACAGGTCTTGACCTTTCTACAAAAACAGTGTACTATACTAGTGTATATACAGATAAAAAGGAGTCACTATGAAACCAAGATCTAAAAATCAGTTTATGACACTGACCGCTTTTTTGACTGCACTAGCTATTGTTATCCCACTAGTTATGCCGATTAAAATTGTCATTCCGCCTGCTTCCTTCACCTTAGCCAGCCATGTCGCTATTTTTTTGGCTATGTTTATTTCACCTCTCATGACGGTGATTGTTGTGATTGGCTCCACTATTGGATTTTTTATGTCTGGGCTTCCTTTTATCATCACGCTTAGAGCCCTGTCCCACTTGCTCTTCGGCAGCATCGGTGCTCTTTATCTGCAGAAGCACCCGGAAACACTGGACAGCCAGAAGAAAACTTGGATATTTAATTTCCTACTGGCTTTGATTCATGCCTTTGGCGAAGTGGCCGTCTGCATCCTCTTTTACACAACGTCTGCCTATCCTGCTAATGCTTTCTATATCTTATTTGGTCTGGTTGGACTTGGTACGGTCATCCATAGCATGGTCGACTTTGTCATTGCTAAGTTCATCTATCAAGCACTGAAAAAGATTCGCTAGAGCTTGAAGATTCCTGACTTTTGGTTTACAATGAAGCTATGACCAAGCAAAGACGAGAAGAACTATTAAACCTCTTGAAAACATCATCTGCTGCCCTCAATGGCCAGTCACTGGCTGAACATTTCCATGTGACCAGGCAGATTATCGTGCAAGATATTGCCCTCTTGCGGGCTGATGGTGCCCCCATCCTCTCAACCAACCGTGGCTATCTTTATAAAGACCGCCAAGAAAGCACTGCTGTCCATCAGCTCTTCAAGGTTCAGCATGGGGCTGAGGATATGGAGGCCGAGCTGCTGGCTATCGTGGATAATGGCGGACGCGTACAAACTATTTTGATTGAGCATCCGGTTTACGGTGAAATCCAGACTTACCTGAAGCTGACCTGCCGCCGAGATGTCCAGCATTTTCTCCAACAGGTCGCATCCTGTGCCTTTCGCCCCTTATCTGAGTTGACAGATGGAGTCCACTATCACCTAGTACAAGCCGACTCCCAGCAGGATTTGGACTATGTAGAATCTGCCTTGAGAGACCTAGGATTTTTACAGGAATAAATAGCAAGAAAAAAAGACTGATTAGGCTCCAACCTAGTCAGTCTTTTTAGTACATACTCTTGCGCCAACCAGCTTTCAAATGATAGATAGTCGCTATAAAAATCACTGATAAAACAATCAAACTATTCTTTAAAAGAAATTAAAAAAATTAATATTCCAGAAAATACAATACTAATAATTGACAAGACCAAGACCCTAATCTCGTTTAAATCTGTGTACAAAGAATAAAGAAAAATGAGTAAATTAAGCAAAATCACTGATCTATAAAACCTAGATTGGCTCTGCTTCCATCCTTTTAAAGTATGAAAAGCAAATGGAAATCTCAAACCGAATCCAGCATTTCTAGAAGGAAAAAAATGGTTTAAGCCCAAAAGAAAAAATGCAACAATAGCAATCCATAATGAAATCATGACAGTCATCCACCTTTCTATCTTTGCACTTCAGACACAAAAGGAAACATTTTTTAATACATACTCTTGCGCCAGCCACCTTCGATCCGCTCGTGATAGTAATATTCTGACAGTTCCTCATCTTCCATCATACGCAGGAGTTCAAGCATATCGTAGGCCAAGTCCAGCTGTGGATGGGTCTCCTTGTCTACCCAAGAAATCTCGCCCTCTTCTGTCGAATGAATCTGACCAGAAAATTCAGTCGCTTTGTAACAAAAGACGATGTAGCGAATCCCCTCATCCGTATGCCAGTTCTTAACCCCAACCAATTTCGGATGAGTTATAGTCAAACCCGTTTCCTCTAAAATCTCACGCACAACCGCATCATGTAAAGACTCGCCCTTCTCAATATGCCCACCTGGGAAAGCATATCCAGACCAACGATAGCGCTCAGGAGAGCGATACTGCATTAGGACTTTACCTCGCGCCTTATCTTCGACAAGGCAGATGTTTGTTAGGATTGTTTCTTGGGCACGTGACATGGATTCACTCACTTTCTAAGTTATTAAAACATATCTTCGTTGTATTTTACTTCTGACTTCATGATAAAGGGATTGATCAATTCATGATGTTCATAAGTACTATGAACCACAAAACCTCTAACAATGATAATTTCTTTATCTTGTATATGATAGTCTATATTGATGGGAATTGCTGGATTTTGAATGATTGACAAAACAAAGAACGCTGCAAACCAAAGATAAAGTGCCACTAATGCACTGAATAATTGAAAAATAAGGTGGTACCATTGAAGATCTCTTGTTCTAAAAAAGACGATCCAAGGATGGATAAAAAGGGTCAAACAAAGAATGAAAAACCAACTATTCCACAAAACCGGAGTAAAGGATAGACCAAAAGCTAACAAAATTAAATGAAAAATAACAAAGGTTAGCAAGGCCAGATAGAGTGTGTTAAATGAAAACAATTTAATTAAATTTTCTTTGGTCATGTTTTTTCCTCTTTTTTTCATTATATTTTAAAATCAAGATCGTTAACTCTGAAATGAATAAAAAGATTAGATAGGTAGCAATCGGAAACCAAACATAGCGAGAATCCAAACTGATTAGAGGTGATGCAAAATGTTTTCCATCTTTTGATCGAATTCCTATAAAATAATGGATTAAGAAAATCGGCCCGTTCAGATAAAGAAATGCTTCCGCTAAAATCTTCAGAGAAGTAAATCCTTCTTTTCTCAAGCCACCAAATCGAGAATAATAAGGAATAAGCACCAAGAGGAGCAAGTTTACACATAAAGGACTAATATAATTAAAATGACGAAGTGGAGCAGGAATGCTCTCATTACCAAAAGTTAAAAATCCCACACCAATCGCAACAACTATTAAGACTAAAAAATTTAAAAAAGCTTCTACTAGCCAATGTTTTTCCAACCAAAGACTAAACTTATTTCCCTGAACTTTTACTTTTCTTTTGTTTTTATTTTTCTTTTTGGTCTTACTTCTCATTCACCAACTCCACAATCTTCTGGAAAGTCTTGCCGTTTCGGATAGTCAGCTGCTTGTAAAAACTAGACTTAAGCAGTTTCTTATGGTAGTTTGACTTGAGATAGTCCGCTTGGTCAGCATTGCTATAAAAGAAAGCCGTCTGCCCAAAGTGCAGTTGCTCCTTGTCATTCGCCCAACTGCCTGCCAGCTCTTGAACACTCTCCCTATCTGTCTCCGGCAGATAAAAGAGAACATCTCGTCGAAAGGCTGTTTCATCCTGCCACCAAGTAGGCAGATTGGCTGTTTCTTTTTCAAGCATGGCAGAGCTGACAAGGACAAAAGGCAGAGGGAAATCGTAAGACTGACTGAAATAAGCCGACAAGATCTCCCGAATCCTCTCCTCCTGCTCCTCGCTCTCAAAGAAAAGATTGCCACTATTGATGTAGGAAACTGGGTTTTCAAAACCCAACTCTGCTAAATCCTTCTTCAAATCAGCCATAACGACCTTGTTTTTCCCGCCGACATTAATGCCGCGGAGTAAAAGTGCATAACGCATGTGTGCTCCTTAAAAATATATCTATTGTTTTCAGACTAACTGTTCGAGTTTCTAACGTAAATCATCCGTTTTTCTTTCACAGCTTTTCCTAGGTCAATGACCTTTTCCTGACCGTCAAAAACAAAACCCATTTTTTCATAAAAGGCGATGGCACGTTTGTTGTCTTCTAAAACCCATAATACAATCTCTTGATAACCATCCAAGGCAGCAAAAGCAGCCTGAATTAACTGCTGTCCTACACCTTTGCCATAATAATCTTTTAAGACATACAAGGCGAAAATTTCACCCGCTATCCTAGCTGAATCTCGAAAATCACCGTAGCTAACAAAGCCGACCACTTTAGCATCATCCAAAGCGATCAAGGTATTTTCAGGATACTTTTGACTATAAAATCGGCACTTATCCAAAGTCATCTGCTCTTGAAATTCCGCAGGCAAAATCTCATCATAAGCTTCACGCCATGTCTGCCAATGAACTCTGGATTTCCCTTCTATCTCCTCAGCTGTTTCCATTGCTTTGATAGTGATGACCATTTGTTTTTCTCCTTGATACCTCTCAATCCATCGCTTTTATTTCCAGAATCATATCACGTATCTGAGCTGCCAGTTCGAAGTCGAGGAGTCCGACAGCTTCTTGCATCTGACCTTCCAGTTTCTTAATCATGTCCTTGCGCTCTTGCTTGTTGAGGCTTTCGATTTCGACGGTTTCTTCCTTGTCTGGCAGTGCAGCCCTGGTTACGCTTATCAGGTCGCGAATTTCTTTCTTGATAGTCTGCGGTACAATGCCATGCTCTTCATTATATGCCATCTGGATGGCTCGACGTCGGGCAGTTTCATCAATCGCCCGTTGCATGGACTGGGTCATGGTGTCCGCATACATGATAACATGCCCCTCACTGTTGCGGGCTGCCCGCCCGATGGTCTGAATCAGGCCACGCTCGTTGCGGAGGAAGCCTTCCTTGTCCGCATCAAGAATTGCTACCAGACTAACCTCAGGCACGTCAATTCCCTCGCGCAGCAGGTTAATCCCAACCAGAACGTCAAAGACACCCAAGCGCAAATCACGGATAATCTCAGTCCGCTCCAAGGTCTTGATGTCCGAATGCATGTACTTGACCTTGACACCCATTTCCTTGAAGTAGTCGGTCAAGTCTTCAGCCATCTTCTTGGTCAGGGTTGTGATAAAGGTACGTTCGTTCTTTTCAACACGGGCATTGATTTCACCCAAGAGGTCATCAATCTGTCCCATGGTTGGACGGACTTCCACTTCTGGATCCAGAAGCCCTGTCGGACGGATAATCTGCTCAATAACAGTATCCGTCTGTTCATTTTCATAGTCACCCGGCGTAGCCGATACATAGACAATCTGGTGAACATGGCTTTCAAACTCCTCCCGGCGCAGCGGGCGGTTATCCAAGGCAGACGGCAGACGGAAGCCATAATTAACCAGCATCTCCTTACGAGAGCGGTCACCATTGTACATACCGCGAATCTGTCCCATGGTCATGTGACTCTCATCAATCATAATCAAGAAGTCATCAGGGAAAAAGTCCAGAAGGGTATAAGGCGGCTCTCCTTCGCTCCGACCATCCATGTGGCGAGAATAGTTCTCAACACCATTCGTATAGCCCATTTCGCGCAGCATTTCGATATCATACTCCGTACGCTGTTTCAAGCGCTGTGCTTCCAGAAGCTTGCCTTCCTTCTCAAAGATAGCTAGCTGCTCCTCCAGCTCGGCCTGAATTTTAGCAATGGCTACTTCCATGTGGTCTTCATTAGTCACGAAGTGAGTGGCTGGGAAGATGGCCAAATGGTCCACCTCACCCAAGACTCGACCTGTCAAGGCTTCAACCTCACGAATCCGGTCAATCTCATCTCCGAAAAACTCTACTCGAAAGGCATGCTCATCACGAGAAGCTGGGAAAATCTCCACCACATCACCACGAACCCGGAATTTCCCCCGCTGAAAGTCAATGTCATTGCGCTCAAACTGGATATCTACCAGATCATTGAGCAGCTTGTCACGGGAAATCTCTAGTCCAGGACGCAGACTTACCACGCTGTCGGAGTATTCCTTAGGCGATCCCAGACCATAGATACACGAGACCGAAGCCACGACAATTACGTCATTGCGCTCCAAGAGGGCTGATGTCGCTGAGTGACGGAGTTTATCAATCTCGTCATTGACCGAGCTATCCTTTTCAATATATGTATCGCTGGAAGGAACATAAGCCTCAGGCTGGTAGTAATCGTAGTAGGAAACGAAGTATTCCACCGCGTTATTGGGGAAGAATTCCTTGAATTCACCATAAAGCTGACCGGCCAGCGTTTTATTATGGGCAATAACCAGAGTTGGCTTGTTGACCTGAGCGATAACCTGACTCATGGTATAGGTCTTACCAGTACCAGTCGCCCCCATGAGAATCTGAGCCTTCTCTCCTCCCTCTATATTATCCACCAACTGCTCAATAGCTTGAGGCTGATCACCTGAAGGCTCGTACTTAGAAACCAATTCAAATTTATTATCTGTTATTCTGTTAATCATCTTTTATTCCTTAAATTGTGCTTCTATCATTTTACCATATTTGCCCTATTTTCTCTGGATTCGGGTATAACTAAGAGGCTCATACTTCTACCATCTTATATCCCTTGTCACGCATCTCGTTAAAAGACATAAAAAATGCCCAGCTAAACTGGGCGAAATGGTTATTTCTTAAAGATCAGCGCCTGAGGCAGGCGATTTTCTTTCTTTAATGACCAGTAAAGATAGGCAATGCAGCCAATCAGGACGATACTGGCAAAAATAGATCCTTCAGCTCCAAAGGCTCCACCGGACAGTATATCGACAGAAGATTGCGAGCTATAGTTCAAGATAGAGGTAGATGCTCCTTGGCCACTGACCTGAATGCCATAGATATTTCCTTGCACAAAATTCCAAGCGCCGTGCATACCAGCCAGTACCCACATATTGTCATACTTGAGCATAAGGAAACAAGCAAAGATACCGTCTAGTATGATATTGACAATAGAAAGAACGGTCACACCAGGGTTAAAGAGGTGCAGTGCCCCGAATAGAGCACTAGAAATCAAGATACCAATGAAGATATTTGACTTAGCGCTAACGGCTGGAAAGAGCCAACCACGCGTCACTAGCTCTTCTGTCCCACCTTGGAGAATCCAGAAAGGAATGATAGCTACAACAAAAATCAAAGACTGCAAGTTAAGCTGACCTAATTTCAGACTGCCTGTCCCCGTTACCAAGAGCAAGACAACAACCAGTGAAAACTGAACGGCTCCGATAAGGAAGCCTTTAAGGAGATTTTTGAACCAGTCTTGTTTATAGAATCCCAGACTAGAAAAAGGACGCTTCTCACGATATCGAACCCAGAGAAAAACTGCTAGGGCGATAAAGAAGAAACCAGCTAGCTGAAAAAAGACCGTATAGTGACTAATGGCTGCCATTGCTTCTGTCCGATTAATCGTCGGATCTGCAAAGCCAAATAAGAGTCCGACAATGATACCAATTGGCAACATTCCGACAAAACTTAAAATTCCTCCTCCATAAACAAAGCCTATAGCAATCAAGATAGCCAACCAAATCGGCGGATTATAACGCGATTGCTTGATAGCATCCAACATACGAGATTTAAACATAAAATTATTCCTTTCCGCATTTTAATTTATTATAGCATATTATTTTAGGGCGAGCAAAAGAGAACCGTTCGCACAGTTATTGTGTCTTCCCTACTAACTCTGTCAAACTGCCGTCTTTTTTCATCCTGAAAAGCAAGTAAAGCACGGCTAACAAGAGAATGAGCGAGCTGAAAATAGAGGCTTCAGCACCGAAATCTCCACCAGTCAGCCAGCTCGAGTCCGTCTTAGGTATAAAGTTCAGTACTGCCGCGTCCACACCAGTACCACTAACGCTGAAACCGTAAATATTACCTTGGCTAAAGTTCCAAGCAGTATGAAGTCCTATAATCCCCCAGACATTGTCCGTCCGGAGCAGATAGAGACTTGCAAAGAGGCCAAATAAGGCAATGTTAAGAATGGGAAGAATACCAATATCTGGATTGCCTAGGTGCAAGAGGGCAAAGAGCAGGCTTGAAGTCAGCAAACCGATGGGCAGATTGGTCTTTTTGACAGCAACTGGCAGCAGCCAAGCCCTTGTCACTAGCTCTTCTGCTCCACCCTGAATCATCCAAAGCGGAAGCAAAATCAAGATATAGAGGAAAGGTTCCAGCGTTAGCTGTCCCCATTCGAAAGAGCCAGCTCCGCTCAACAGCACAAGCAGAGCGACTAGACTAAAGAGGAGAAAACCTACTGCTAATCCTTTGACTAGCTCCACCAAGCTTCCTTTTTTAACAAAACCCAGAGTCACAAGTGGTCGTCCTTCACCCCAGCGCACCCAAAGAAAGAGAGCCAGTATCATAAATACAAAGCCGAATAAGAGAAAAGGCAGGGCAAAATTGAAGAAAATTTCAAAGAATCCGCCTTGACCTAAGAAACCTAGCATAAGACTAAGTACAGCCGAAATTGGCTCCAAAGCCTGATAGGCCAACTGCTGTCCACCTTGCACAAAAATAACAGCCAGTAAAAGAGACAAAATATAAGGAGGGACAAAGCGAGCTTGATTGACCCCCTCCAAGATACGTGATTTTTTCATAAGAACCTCATTCTATCCTTGCTTTTATTCATTTCCAGTATAGCAGACTTTGCTTTAAGTACAAAGAAAAGTTGCAGCTATTTTTGCGAAAAATCCAGAGTTTTTATGTCAGAAAACCTAACATAAAAACAGGGAAAATTTGCCTAATCATTGTTTTTTTGCTATAATGCTAGAATGCTAAAAAGGAGGAAGAAAATGAAGAAAAAATTCTTAGCAGTCTTGCTAACATTATTTCCATTTTTTGCGTTAGGGGTGACAGCCCAGGCAGATACGGTCAAAATCGTATCCGATACTGCTTACGCACCATTTGAATTTAAAGATTCTGATCAGACTTACAAGGGGATTGACGTTGATATCATCAACAAGGTCGCAGAAATCAAAGGCTGGGACATTGACATGAGCTTCCCGGGCTTCGATGCAGCTGTCAATGCGGTCCAAGCCGGCCAGGCGGATGCCATCATGGCTGGTATGACCAAGACAAGCGAGCGTGAAAAAGTCTTTACCATGTCTGATACCTACTATGACACCAAGGTCGTTATCGCGACGACCAAGGCAAACACCATCAGCAAATACGAACAGCTGAAAGGGAAGAAAGTCGGTGTCAAAACTGGAACGGCTGCCCAACGATTCCTTGAGAAGAACAAGGATAAATACGACTTCACTCTCAAAACCTTTGATACTGGCGATTTGATGTACAATAGCCTTTCTGCTGGTGATGTTGATGCAGTGATGGATGATCAGCCGGTCATTGAGTACGCCATCAATCAAGGTCAAAACCTGAAAATTTCTATGAAGGGTGAGGCTGTTGGTAGCTTTGCTTTCGGTGTCAAAAAAGGCAGCAAGCACGAGCACCTAGTTACTGAGTTTAACGAAGCTTTGGCCCAGATGAATGAAGACGGCAGTCTGGATGAAATCATTAATAAATGGACGGCTTCTAAAGGCAGCTCTGACTCAGCTGTTCCAGAGACTTCTACTCCTGCCGGTCAAAAAGCTACTCCAACAAAAGACAAATACATCATTGCCAGCGACTCATCTTTTGCTCCTTTTGTCTTCCAAGATGACAGCAACCAATATACTGGTATTGACATGGAGCTGATTAAGGCTATTGCCAAAGACCAAGGCTTTACTGTGGAAGTAACCAACCCTGGCTTTGATGCAGCTATTAATAGCGTTCAGACCGGTCAGGCTGACGGAATTATCGCCGGCATGTCTGTCACTGATGCTCGTAAGAAAACTTTTGACTATTCTGACCCTTACTATACAGCCAACTCTATCTTGGCAGTCAAAGACAGCAGCAATATCAAGTCCTACGAGGAACTCAAGGGCAAAACCGTCGGTGTCAAAACCGGTACCGCTTCTCAGACTTTCCTTGAGGAAAACAAGAGCAAGTACGGCTACTCTATCAAAACATTCTCGGATGCAGCTTCCATGTATGACAGCCTTAATACTGGCTCCGTCGCAGCTGTGATGGATGATGAGCCTGTTGTCAAATACGCTATCAAACAAGGCAAGAAGCTTAAAACACCTATTGAAGGTACACCAAGTGGTCAAGTCGCTTTCGCAGTTAAAAAAGGCAGCAATCCTGAGTTGATTGAGATGTTTAACAATGGACTGGCCAACCTGAAAGAAAGCGGCAAGTACCAAGAAATTTTAGACAAGTATCTGGCTAGCGAGGTAAAAGAATCCACTGTAGATGAGTCCACTATTTGGGGCTTGCTGCAAAACAACTACCAAGAACTTCTTAAAGGTCTTGGAGTGACGATTGCTTTGGCTCTGATTTCATTTGCGATTGCTATGGTCATCGGGATTATCTTCGGTATGTTCAGCGTCAGCCCTTATAAACCGCTGCGCTGGATTGCAGAAATCTTTGTCGATGTCATTCGTGGTATTCCACTGATGATTGTGGCAGCCTTTATCTTCTGGGGTATTCCTAACCTAATCGAATCCATGACTGGTCAACAAAGCCCAATAAATGCTTTCGTTGCAGGAACTATCGCCCTCTCTCTCAATGCCGGCGCATATATCGCTGAAATTGTCCGCGGCGGTATTCAGGCTGTTCCAGTTGGGCAGATGGAAGCCAGCCGCAGCTTGGGAATTTCCTACTCCAAGACCATGCGCAAGATTATCCTGCCACAGGCAACCAAGATTATGCTGCCAAACTTTGTCAATCAGTTTGTCATCGCACTCAAGGATACAACGATTGTCTCAGCTATTGGACTGGCCGAACTCTTCAAAACGGGTAAGGACATCATCGCCCGCAACTATCAGAGTTTCCGGATGTATGCTATCCTAGCTGTGCTCTATCTCATCATTATCACGCTCTTGACCCGCTTGGCAAAACGCTTAGAAAAGAGGATTAAGTAATGGCAAAATTAAAAATCGATGTGAACGATCTTCATAAATACTACGGGGAAAACGAAGTCCTAAAGGGGATTACTGCTAAATTCTACGAGGGCGATGTGGTTTGTATCATCGGTCCTTCTGGATCTGGTAAGTCAACCTTCCTGCGCAGTCTCAACCTGCTAGAGGAAGTGACCAGCGGGACTATCACGGTTGATGGCTTTGATCTGACAGACAAGAAGACTGATGTGGATCTGGTCCGTGAAAATATCGGTATGGTCTTCCAGCACTTCAACCTCTTCCCGCACATGACTGTTCTGGAAAATATCACCTTTGCTCCTGTTGAGCACAAGCGCTTGACTCAAGACGAGGCAAATAAGCTGGGAATGGAGCTCTTGGAAAAGGTGGGCTTGGCTGATAAGGCTGATGCCAGTCCAGACAGTCTGTCCGGCGGTCAAAAGCAGCGGGTCGCTATTGCTCGCGGTCTGGCTATGAACCCAGACATCATGCTCTTTGATGAGCCTACTTCTGCCCTTGACCCTGAAATGGTCGGCGACGTTCTCAATGTTATGAAGGATCTGGCCCAGCAAGGTATGACCATGCTGATTGTGACCCATGAGATGGGCTTTGCTCGTCAGGTAGCCAACCGCGTTATCTTTACTGCTGATGGTGAATTCCTAGAAGACGGCAAGCCTGACCAAATCTTTGACAATCCACAACATCCACGTCTCAAAGACTTCTTGGACAAGGTACTGAATGTATAAAACCAAGAAAAGAGCCAGCTTATATGCCGGCTCTTTTCTTGGTTCAAAAATTTTTAAACTACATCACCCACCATTGGTAAAGCGACCAGTAGAGGATATTGGCTACGATAGCGAGTGCAGATAGACTAGTCAGAACTGTCAGGAAGCGGCGACCTTTTCCGAGCCCCTTTCGAGCCTTGCTAAAGAGCGGATAAACCGCACAGCCTGCTAAGAACAAGCCCAGACCGGCAAAGATTATGTAACGCCACTGGGCGATGATACTGAGATCCGTTGCACTTGAGCTAAGTAGGAGCAAGAGTAAATTGCCAGCTGAGGCCACTACTCCTGCAGCTGTCAAGATGTGCCACCATTTCCAAGCTCGATTTTGCTTGCTTTTTTCTTTGCCAAAGACCAGTCGATAAAGGACTAGCACAAGCCGAACAAGTAGATTGCCCAAAGCGTAAACGACACTAAGAGCAGCCAAAGCAATTAAGCTAAACTTAGTCCAGATTTCCCAGTCAGGGACTTTCTCGAAATCACTGACCGGAGTAGCGATTCGCGTTTTACCATTTCCACTTTTATAAATAGTCCAAAACGAACGATCCATTCGCTCCGAAGACGGCTTCTTCATATGAAGCAAATTACCTGGAAAGAGCTGATACAAAGAAAGCGGACCTTGGTTAAAATTCCGAAGGATTTGATAGTAGCCAGGTTCGAACTTTTTCTGAGTCTCTGCACTGGCTGTCGGACGTTTTCCGAAAATCAATTCTGGCATGCCATCATTATAAATTTCTTCCACGCCTTGATTGGTCATGATCACCTGGCCGATACCATCCTTCAGATCCAGCAGGAGATAGCTGGAAAAACCATTTGTATTTCCTCCGTGCCCTAGCACTGTAACGCCAAATTTACTGGCCCAGAAGCCATGAGCATTACGAACGATGTCTGTATTAGGATAGGTTGCTGTCGTTGAATAAAGAGTCGTCCAAGTCTCCGACCGAGTAAAGAGACTTTTACGACTTAGCAGGGCCTGAGCAAATTTTTGAAAATCACTCAATGTTCCTGTTGCCCGACCAATAGGATACAGTCCGACTTCATAAAGTGCATCGCCTAACAGGCTGCCATCTGTCGCATATCCTTTTACTTCCTTGCGCTTGGCTTGGACATAAGCATTGTCAGACAAGTCTTGAGCTATAGCCGTTCTCTCCATGTCCAGAGGCTGGAAGATATGCTCATGAACATAATCAACAAAGGATTGCCCAGAAATTCGCTCCACAATATAGGCTGCTAACCCCGTACTGTAGTTGGAATAAGCTGTCGTTGTTCCCGGCTCAAAGGACTGAGCGGGCTGATATTGGAGCAGCAAATCCTCTAAACTCTTGCCCCCTTGCATATAGAGAGGGGCTTCATCAAAACCTGACTGATGGTTCATCAAATCTAGCATAGTAATGGGCTTGTTATAGCGGAGATTTCTAAGAAAGCCTTCTGGCAGATAGGTGCGAATATCTTCTTCTAAGTCAATCTTACCTTGCTCCCAGAGCTGCATAACAGAGACCCAGACAGTCAGCTTAGTCACGGAGCCCCATTCAAAAACGCTGTCATCATCGGCTTTGATTCCCTTTTCCTTATCCATATAGCCGAAGTTTCCTTGATAGATAGTGCCGTCTTTGTCAAAGACAGCTGTCGCCATGCCGGCTGTTGTCTTTTCGTGCTCTTTGACATAGTCTTGAATCTTCTGGCCAATTTTGTCTCGGTCTGTACCAGACGGCAACTTCTGCTCTTCAGCTAGCGCAGTGACTGGGCGAAAAAGCCCCAATGTCAAAATAGTTAGCAGTGTGAAAATAAATATTTTTTTCATGAGAGACTCCTTTGCAGAATTATGCAAGCAAAGCCCGCCTTCCCAAAGGAAGACAGGCAACTTATCACATCACCCACCACTGGTAAAGAGACCAGTAAAGGATGTTAGCTACTATGGCGAGTGCAGATAGACTAGTCAGAACTGTCAGGAAGAGGCGACCTTTTCCGAGGCCTTTTCGCACTTTGCTAAAGAGCGGATAAACCGCACAGCCTGCTAAGAATAGGCCCAGACCTGCAAAGACCATATAGCGCCAAGATTGAACAATTGAGTAATCCTGATTCATGGCAGCCAGTAAAAGCAGAATGAGATTTCCGGCAAACAGCAGCATTCCTAGAGAGGTCAGGTAATTCAAGACCTTCCAAGAGCGAGGTACCGAACTTTTTGCTTTACGCAGGATGAGACGGAAACCGCCAATCAGAAAACTAATCAAGATATTTCCCAGAGTAAACACGAGTGCCAGACCTCCGAGAAACACGACTAGATAATGCCTAAAGAGAACTGAATCGGAAATCCTTTCTGCATTAAGGACACCGAATTCGAGGCGATCAGCACCTTGGCTTCGGTCAATAGTCCAGAAAGTGCTCAGCAGATCCGGCTGATCTGAGACTTTGTTGATCTTTTGGATAGCCCCGGGAATCATGAGCATGATGGACAGCGGACCACTATTATAGCTTCTCAGATAGTGGTAAGAGCCAGACTTGAATTGCTTTTTAGTAGCTTCGCTGACAGTCTGCATCTTGCCAAATATCAGCTCCGGCATTTGAACATTGTAAACTTGTTCATACAGTTGATTGGTTAAGATGACTTGACCGATGCCATTTTTTAGATCCAAGTAGAGATAGCTAGAAAAGCCATCAGCATTACCACTGTGTCCCAGCAAGGTAACACCGTAGTGACTGGCCCAAAAGCCATGAGCATTACGAACAATATCCGTACCAGGGTGGGTAGAGGTTGTTGAGTAAAGCTCGGTCCAAGTTTCTGGACGATGAAAGAGCGTCTTACGTTCCAGCAAGGCCTGGGCGAATTTCTGTAGGTCTCCTAGAGTCCCCACAGCCCCTCCGACTGGGTACATCCAGAGCTTAAATGGTGTATCACCCAAGAGCTTACCTTGGTCATCATAGCCCTTGTCTTCCTTGCGCTTTTCCTGTACATAAGCGTTGTCCGATAAGTCAGGCAAGATAGCAGTCCGATCCATGTCCAGCGGCTCAAAAACATGCTCATGGACATAGTCTGCATACTTCTGCCCAGATATCCGCTCCACGATATAAGATGCCAAAGCCGTGCTGAAGTTAGAGTATGATGTCGTCGTACCCGGCTCAAAGGACTGAATAGGCTGGTAATCACGGAACTGCTCTTCCAAGTCGCTCTTGTCTCCCTTTTTATAGAGTGGCATTTCATCAAAGCCAGCCTGATGATTCATCAGATCCAGCATGGTGATAGGCTTATCGTAGCGAAGATTGCGGAGAAAGCCTTCTGGCAGATAAGTTTTGATGTCTGCTTCCAGGTCGATTTTGCCCTCTTCCCAGAGCTGCATGACCGATACCCAGACCGTCAGTTTAGTGATTGAAGCCCATTCAAAAACACTGTCATCGTCAACTTTGACTTTGTTTTCCTTATCCACATAGCCAAAATTTCCCTTGTAGATGGTTCCGTTTTTATCAAAGACTGCTGTTGCCATGCCGGCCGTTGTCTTTTCATGTTCCTTGACAAAATTTTCGATTTTCTGACCTATTTTGTCGCGGTCCGTACCAGACGGCAGCTTCTGCGAGTCAGCTAAGACAGCGCTCGGTCGGAAGATTCCTAGAGTTATAATCGTTAAAAGTGTCAGAATAAATGATTTTTTCATAGCATTTCCTTTCTGTTCGACTCAAAGATTCATATGAGCTAAGGTCAGATAATTTGTACAGTCTCCTTTCAATTTTAGAATCAGCTTATTCTTGTTTTTTAATCATGCGTTTTTCACCTCCTTATCCGCCCGATACCAGAGATAAATACTGTAAAGGGTCAGAATGATCATGCCGCCAAGGTAAAAGAGAGAATTAACCTGAGAGAAATCAAACTTATCAGCTTGGTTGATGCCGACAAAAGTTTCTATCAGAATGTCTAGCAGGGCGTGGAAAATCATACAGGCAAGGACAGACTTCGTCTTCTTATGCAGTGCAGCAAACCAGATGGATTGGATGATACATCCAATGATAAAGACTAGAAAGGGATCCTGACTTCGATTATAAAAGCGGTCATAAAACCAGAGAGGAATATGCCAGCAAGCCCAAGCTAGTCCGGTTATCGAGGAGGCGATAAACATAGAGAACTTCTTTTCCAAAGCCGGCTGCAGAAAGCCTCGCCAGCCAGGCTCTTCCATGCCACCAGCCAAGGTCATAAGGTAGATAAAGGATCCAATAAATGAAAGCAGAGCTCCGTCTACTAGCTTGCCTCCTGAAGCTAATGCAAAAGTCACTGCCAGACTTCCACTGAAGAGTAGGAGATAGAGCCAAGTCCCTTTTTTGCTTGAGAAGATAAAGGAACAGATGGCTTTGAAACCTTTTATTTTCAGCACTATTAGGCTTGCTATCACCGGTCCGAACATACTGAGACTCGTTAGGAGGCCTTCCAGAGTCAGATAGAGTACAGGTGGATTTTCCGGCCAGAGATTTTTGAGAATGATAGCTAGCAACATAAATCCCCAAGTCCAGCCGAAGTTCCAGGCTAGGAACGGCCAGACTAGTTTTGGTTGTGGTTCTATTCTTGTTTCATTGGTCATAGAATTTTCTCCTTTAAATGGTTTGATTTTTGCACTCTGATAAGGTCATCGATTTTTTGCTTCATTTAGCCGTACTCTGTACAAAAGCCGGCATTTGCACTTCAGCTCTTGTTGAAAAATCCTTGACCTTAAGATTGATAAAAGAATCAGTCAAATCAATTTCCTCATGAGATACCCCTTCACAAGATTGTCCATTCCCCAAAAGAAATTGGAAGAATGATCACAATGCCCACCACTGATAAAGTGACCAATAGAGGATATTGGCAACGATGGCCAGCGCAGATAGGCTAGTCATGACCGTCAGGAAGAGGCGACCTTTTCCGATGCCTTTTCCAACCTTAGCCAGAAGTGGATAAACCGCACAAATTGCCAAGATTAACCCTAGACCGGCAAATGTCATGAAACGCCAGCTAGCCAGAAAGCTTAGATCGCTGACAGCCAGAGCACTAAAGAAGAGAGCGAAGTTGACAGCCACAGCCACTCCTGCTATGGAAGTCACATAAGTCCAGATGCGAAGATGTTTCGGTGTTTTGGACGGATCTTTTTTGAAGACCAGGCGGAAGAGATCAAGTCCACCCCGCACCAAGAAGACAATAAAACTAAAGACAATTCCAATCGCTGCTAAAATCAGGATGATCCAATCTCTCATCACATCCGAATCCTTTACCTTAACGCTGTCACCATAAGCTGCTGTTACTTTTTCCGTTCCAGCTTGATTGCTGACAACCGCATAGTTCTTAGTCAAAAGCTGGTTGTCCGCAGATTTCTTGACAAAATTTGTATAAAGCAAACTTCTGGTAACGGAGAGAGGTCCTGTCGCAAAATGACGTGCTGGCCTGTAATAGCCAGATTGAAATGCATCAAAGGTCTCTTGACTCGTCTTTTTCTTAGGTCCAAAGACCAAGGCTGGCATCTCAAAGTTATAAACAGACTCGTGTTCTTGATTGGTCATAACGGTCATGCCAATGCCATTTTTCAAATCCATAAGCAGATAAGAGGAATAACCTATGGAATTTCCACCATGACCGACAACCGTCGTACCATATTCCTGAGTCCAGAAGCCGTGCATATTGAGTGGCATATCTGTTCCCGGATAGGTAGAGCTAGCAGTGAAAAGCGTCTCCCAAGTTTCTGCTTTTTTGAAGAGTTTATCTCTCTTCAAAAGCGCTTGGGCAAACTTCTGGAAATCGCCCATTGTACTGACTGTATTTCCAGCTGGATATAGCCCAACTTGAAAGTAAACATTGCCCATCGAGGTCTGACCGTCTGCTTGATAAGACAAGGCCTCCATCCGCTTCTTATAAACTTTTAGATTATCTTTCAAATCTGAAGACATGGCTGTGTCATTCATCCCAAGAGGCTGAAAGATATGCTCATGAATATAAGCAGATAAATCTTGACCAGAAACTCGCTCTACGATGTAGCCTGCTAGCCCCGCAGTGAAGTTTGAATAACTCGTTATGGTTCCAGGTTCATATGTCTGTTCTGGCTGGTTAGTAGCTACGATTTCACCGATTGTCAGTCCAATATCCTCCTTATAAGCATGAGTCGACTCGCCAAATCCCGCCTGATGGTTCATCAGATCTAGCATAGTGATAGGCTTATCATATCGGAGAGTCTTGAAAAATCCCTCTGGCAGATAGGTACGAATATCTTCCTTCAGATCGATTTTGCCCTCTTCGTATAGCTGCATGACAGAGACCCAGACTGTTAGTTTCCCAACAGAACCCCAGTCAAAGACGCTGCTATCATCGGCCTTGAGGCCTTTATCCTTGTTCATATAGCCAAAGTTTCCTTTGTAGATGGTGCCATCCTTATCAAAGACCGCCGTCTCCATACCTGCCGTTGTCTTTTCATGTTCCTTGACAAAGTCTTGAATTTTCTGACCGATTTTGTCGCGGTCCGTGCCAGACGGCAACTTCTGCTCCTCAGCCAAGGCTGTAACCGGTCGGAAAAATCCTAGAATTATAATCGTTAAAAGTGTTAGAATAAATGATTTTTTCATGATATTTCCTTTCTATTTAGCTTCAACAATCGCATAGGCGATACTTCTGTATACCATTCGGATAAAAATTCTTAACATAGCTTTCTCCTTTCTTACGCAATGATTTGCATCATCTAATCAAAAGTCACTGCTTCTACAGCCACCCTTGTCGCTCCATCTTTCTTGACATGGTCCTGAATTTTTTGGCTAATCTGAATGGCCGCCGTGTTAGACTTCAAAGATTGCTCCATCATCTTAGCTTGAGGCGTTTTTACTAGCCCTAAGCTTAGGACTGTCAAAAGCCAGAGAAATAACGTTTTTGGCATGGTTTCTTACTCCTTAGATACAATTTAAAATGACGACTGGAATCTATCCCATCCCAGCTCTTCTTATCTTTTACAAATTTGAGGCCTATTTGTATAATCATTTTATATATATAATTTTTATATACAAAACGATTATATA
>NZ_GL878507.1:0-414897 GCF_000194945.1 Streptococcus sanguinis SK1 = NCTC 7863 | reverse complement strand
GCCTTGAAATCAATATTCTTAGAGAGTTTATAAAAATTAGCTCCAAAATCTTTTAAAAAATTTTTATTTATTTGAAAGCGCTTGACGAATCTGCTATCTTTTGCTAGACTTAAGACATAACTATTTCGGAGGTACACGGAGACATGAAAAATTAAGTCTATTTTTTAAAGGAAACTTTATTTAGTAGATTTTGTCATGTTTCTGCATATCCGCGGGATGTTCATTTTTTGTGCTTTCTAGCTTCTATTTGCTTATCTTTAGATTAATCCTGTCGCTCCTATGACAGTGTAAGCTGGAAGCCTATAGACGAATAATCCCACTTTGACACTCCTGTGTCTGCTTTGTGCAACTAAAAACAGCTCTGCTAAATAAAGCAGGGCTGTATTTTGTGTTATAAAACGAAGGAGACATCTATGCTTCAAATAAGAAATCTAACGATCACCCACCTAAAAGACCTGAAAGAGTTAGTCAAAGATTTGTCACTGACTGTCAATCAAGGAGACAAGGTCGGCATTATCGGTGAGGAGGGCAATGGCAAGTCCACCCTGCTCAAGCTCTTGCTAGACGAGCGACTGGTCAGCTCCTATGTCAGCTACAGTGGACAGATTGATAAGTCCTATACTGCTGCTGTCTACCTGCCCCAGCAGTTGCCTTCAGAAGATGCCCAACTGACGCTCAATGATTATTTCTTTGCTGATTTTGAGACCGAGCTGGACTATGCCAAGCTCTATCGCTATGCTGGGGAGCTCAACTTTGACAGCCAGCGTTTTGCCAGTCAGCAGCAGCTCGCCAGCCTATCTGGAGGAGAAAAACTAAAGGTTCAGCTCATCAAGAAACTAGCCAGTGATTGGGACATTTTCTTTCTTGACGAGCCCTCTAATGATCTTGATCTCGAAACTCTGACTTGGCTGGAAAACTTTATCAGCCACAGCCAGAGAACGGTCCTTTTCGTCTCTCACGACGAGCACTTTCTTGCTCAAGCTGCGACCAAGATTGTTCATCTGGAGCGAATCAAAAAGAAACAGGAGGCCAGAACCAGCGTCAAGAGTCTGGGCTATGAAAATTACCGCCACCAACGTCAGGAGGCTTTTGAAAAACAAGGTCAATTGGCACGGAAAGAGCGAGAAGAACACGCCAAGACCATGGAAAAACACCTACGGGTTAAGCAGAGTGTGGAGCATACTTTACGAAACACCCATGATGCTACTGCAGGTCGACTGGTGGCTAAGAAGATGAAAAACGTTCTCTCACAGGGCAAACGATTTGAAAAGGCTGGCGCTGAAATGACCGAAATCCCGACACAGGAAGATGTCATCAGCCTTCACTTCTCAGACATAGAAGCTCTGCCATTGACCAAAAGAATCCTAAAATTAGAAGGAATGAAACTGGAAACAAACGAACGACAACTGGCGGAGAACCTGACTCTGGAGGTCTGCGGCCAGGAAAAAATCGGACTGATTGGTGCTAATGGTGCAGGCAAATCTACTCTGCTTAAGGAAATATGGAAGATTCTGCGTGAGCGGACAGATATGCGAGTAGGCTACATGCCCCAGCATTATGGCGACTTGCTGGCTGATGAGAGCAGCCCTTTGGACTTTCTGGCTCCCTCTGGCGATAAGTCCCAGGAGGAAAAAATCCTGACGCATCTAGCCAGTCTCCAGTTCACGCGCGACGAGGCCCACCACCCGATTGGACAACTTTCCGGCGGTCAAAAAGCCAAGCTCCTCCTGCTCAAACTTGTCCTAGACCGCCCCAATGTCCTCCTTCTAGACGAGCCAACCCGCAACTTCTCTCCCACCTCTCAGCCTCAGGTTCGCCAGCTTTTGGCAACCTATCCTGGCGCCATTATCACTGTCTCCCACGATCGGATCTTTCTCAAAGAAGTCTGCCAGAAGATTTATCGACTTACGGAGGAGGGATTGGAAGAAGTTGAACTATAAGCAAAAGAGGCTGGGACAAAAGTCCGACCTCAAATATAAAAAGCAAACAAAACTAGTTTTCTGGTAATCAGAATTCTGCTTTGTTCGCTTTTCGCATTTAATTATAGATTAGAAGGGCTTAATAATTAAAATTTTTAAAAATTGAAATTTTTTTGTCTCAAACTCTTTTTTGTAGCAAAGAGACTATTGTCCCAGACTCTTTTACTCTATTATTGAGACTTACCAAAAGAAAAATTAACTTAACAGGTATTTCTACTGCAACTTTTAACACATTCATTAACTACATTAGAAATAAGAGAAAGGCAATTCGAAACAGAGACAGGGCGAGCAAATGAAGGGGGTAAAACCAGTAAAATACTTTTCCAATATTGGCCCCTTTTTGACCGTTGTAGAAAGAGGTCACGAGGAGAAACAGAAGACAGGTGGCAGCCAGATCAGCCAGACCATCATAGGAGAAATTGAAGGCCAAAATTAGGATTTGCACACTGTTCAGTACCAAGACACCGCCAATTTTTCGGAAGATTGGGTCTTTAATCTTTGCAAAGGCATAGATACCAAAAACACCTCCCGTCAGTCCGCCGTCAGCGATAATGGACAGAGTAAAACAGAGTAGAATAATTAGAACTTTTCTCCAGGTTGCTGTTTGCTGATCACTGTAATAAAGAGCACAGAGCCCCAAAAAGAGAGTAACAACCGTATTTTGCATGATAAAGCCAAGACCAGTAACCCAGCCCATCAGAGAGAAAGGGATGATACTGATAAGAGCCAGCAGCCCCAATCGTCTCATATACTTGCGCACATCATGACTGTGCCGATATCCTTCCGCGATACAAAAGGCAAAGACTGGAAAAGCCAGGCGGCCTATTATGTGCATACTATTGGCCGGCCAGTTAGGAGAGAGAATATTCATATTGGTAGCCAGTGGAAAAGATACCCAGGCGATATGGTCAATCAGCATGGCAAGCATAGCAAGCAGTTTCAAACTGCTATTGTCAATTATTTTTTTCATAGGATCCTCCTTTTTCCTTTCCTAGGATACAAGAAAGAGGTTCTTTTTTCCATTTCTTTAGCTTACATTTCTCTCATTTTTCTTACAATTTTGTAAGTTGGAATTTCACCTTTTTACCTCATCGATGAATACTTCTGATTTTTTCTTGACAAATAAGACTGAACGAGGCTGGGACAAAAAGATTTTGATTTTAGGAATTCTTTATTATAAATTTTTAAAATCGATAGATTAGACAAAAAAGTGAACAAGACAGACTTCTGAGTGTCAGATAACTCCGTTTTGTTCGCTTTTTATATTTAAGGTTAGACTTTTGTCCCAGCCTCTTTTATCATTTTAACTATAAAGTAAGTTTTCTAAGATTAGAGCTATGCAATCTAACGAGGTCTTCCTTAAAACAGTTATCTCTTCGTCTGAATGCGAGGAATACAAAATTTCATCTACAATAGAGGTGATAAAATTAAATAGGACATTAGAAATAGATTTTAGATTTGTTATTTCTTTATTACCTACGTAATGTTTTAAACATTGATAAGTGAATTCTTTCATTTTATCATTGTGCTGATCCTGTATTCCCTTAACCTCAGGAATGGAATAAGAAAGCATCTCAATTTGCGCGTGAAACTCTTTATCTTCTAAACTAATTAAATTATCAATTAATTTTTCAATCCAGCCTTTGTAATCACTACTGAATAACTCCAAATTTTCACTAGTATTCAGTTGGTTAAAGATTACAATAAATGATTCATTGTAGTCTTTTAATATTAAAGATAAAATCTCTTCTTTATTTGAAAAATAAGAATATAGTGTCCCTATTGAAATCCCAGCTTCTTTTGCAATTTCATTTGTGGTAACATTAAAATAATTCTTTTTTGCAAATAATTCTTTCGAAACAACTAAAATCGTGTTTAATTTATCTAAACTTCTTTTTTGAACAGGTTTTCGAACTAGTTTCTTCGACAATACTTTCATCCCTTCTAAGCAATCTTTCTCTTATGATATCACACTTCCAGTAAAAATTCTTTTAAATGCCATGAATAGCAATAACATGCTATTTTATTTTTAAAAAATGAGCAAATACTCATTTTTCCCTTGACAGAAAACTAAAAAAGAGTACAATTAAACATGAGTTATAACTCATGTTTAGAAAAGGAGAATTGCAATGAATAAAAAAACTATAATAACTATTGCAATGTGTTTGGCTATTTTCTTAGTCATGCTTGACACAACTATCATGAACATTACGTTGCCTGCTATACAGAAAGGACTAAATGTTGGACTTGACAGTTTATCTTGGGCTTTAAACATTTATACCATTATTTTTGCTACATGTACTATCCCATTGAGTAAATTAGCAGATATTTACGGGAAAGGGAAAATTCTTATTATTGGATTAGTACTCTTTGGTATCGGAAGTTTAATTTCTGGATTGGCAATGGAATTTTATCAGCTTATTTTAGGTAGAGTTATTGCTAGTCTAGGAGCATCAATCTTATTACCAGTAGGAAATATACTAGGAATTTCTTCTTGGAAAGTTGAAGATAGATTTAAAATCGTTGCCGCTTTAGGACTCACTCAAGGAGGAGCAGCTGCAATTGGTCCTACACTTGGAGGTATTATTACCGATAGCTTATCTTGGCATTGGATATTCTTTATCAATATTCCCATTGTTATAATTGCTCTTCTATTATTGATAAAATCTTTTGACTTTAAAAAAGATACTACAGTTTCAACCAGAATTGATTGGTATGGTAGTTTGATTTCTATGATATCACTTTGCTTATTGACTCTCGGGTTAATTAAAGTAAGAGATTGGGGTTTCAATGACTGGAAGAGCATCACCTGCTTTAGTATTTCTATCATCACAGGTTTTCTATTTATTATTATAGAAAAACAAAATTCCTCTCCAATGATTAATCTGAATTTATTCAGGATCAAAGAATTTTCATCTGCCTCATTAGTCGCATTTATTGCTCAATTTTTCTACATTGGCGTTATTGTTATTCTACCAACCTTCTTTACTACTGTTCAAGGGAAGAGCGAATTAGATGCTGCTCTAATACTACTCCCTATGTCATTAACTGTTTTCATTTTTGGAGGCTTGGGAAGCCTAGCAATTAATAAACTTGGTCCTCGCTTATTGGTATTTACTGGTCTGCTAGCAATTCTAATTTCTTACATATTATTGATAACATTAGATCCTAACAATACACTAACCATGAGTTTTTCAACATTAGTTTTGGGGATTGGCTTTGGTATTATTGCAGGGCCTATTAATGTTTTAGCAGCTTCTACATTAGATGGAGAATTGTTAACGGCTTCTCAAAGCGTCATTAGTGTTGTAAGGCAAATTGGATCAGTTATAGGAGTTTCCGTATTTATCTCTATACTTACAAATAATATTAAAATTCTAACGGTCCATACTCCTCAGGAAATATCCGAAGCCTACCTATCTATCTATAAAATATGGATTCCTTATCTATTCGCCCTACTTCTCCTTTCCTTATTATTTGCAAAACGGGATATTTATTTACAAACAAAGAATATAAAACATGAAAAGAATTGAAATTGATGTAAGCCGAACTGACTTTGAAGTAAAAAAAGGAAAAGAATTCAAACTATCCTTTAAAAATTGCTCCCGGAGGATTATAAAATTATAATCAATGATTCCGAATTTATCCTGAAAGAAATGAATGCATTTAAAACAATCTGTTTCTGGATGATTCCCAAAATCACTATTTCGATTCCTTTCAACAAGGTTGAAACTTACAACGTTAAAGTTGAAGATAGCACAGCAGCATTTCAATGGCTCAAAGCTGATGATATTAATCTATATACAGCTAGAGGGAGTGTTTTTATTAACAATTTGGAATGTAATACTTGTAACTTAGCTTGTGGCATGGGGAATACATCGCTTCAAGGTACTATTCAACAGAACGCTAATTTCACATGTGATATGGGAAATATAATTTTTTCGGGATATCAGATATCCTCCTCTTACAAACTGAAAGTCAATAGTGGCCTTATCACTGTAAATGGTCTTAGCTATACGAATACCTCTCATAAGCAAAAAAATACCAATTGTGAGTCTCCTATCTTTGATCTAAACTGCAATATGGGAAATATAACTATTTCATAAACTGATTTTTAGCAGAAAACAAGTTAGGCAAACTTGGACTATAAGCAAAAAGAGTTGGAAATTCCAACTCTTTTAGTTTTGTTTAGCATCAATCTGTGAACTTTAATAAAATTCCCCTTCTACTCCTGCGCCGTCTGCATTTGGTAATAAACACCTCTGGCTGCCATGAGCTCCTGATGATTCCCATGTTCGACGATATCACCATCTACCATAACGAGGATGATGTCAGCATTTTGAATAGTGGACAGGCGATGGGCGATGATAAAGCTAGTTCGTCCCACCATGAGCTTGCTGAAAGCCTCCTGAATCAAGACTTCTGTCCGAGTATCAATGGAGGAAGTCGCCTCATCCAAGATTAGGATTTTAGGAACAGCGAGGAAGACGCGCGCAATAGTCAAGAGCTGCCGCTGACCTTGAGACAGAGAGTCCCCAGCATCTGCCAGATAGGTGTCATAGCCCTGAGGCAGCTGCTGGATAAAGAAATGTGCATTGGCTGCCTTGGCAGCTGCAATGACCTCTTCTCGGCTAGCGTCTGGCCGGCCAAAAGCTATGTTATCATGAATGGTCGCCGTCTTGAGCCAAGTCTCCTGCAGTACCATACCGAACTGCTGACGATAAGAGGATCTAGTGTAATGACTGATGGGAACATCGTCTAGCGAAATAAGACCACTGTCTACATTGTAAAAGCGCATGAGGAGATTGATCAGGGTTGACTTACCAGCACCAGTTGGCCCGACAATGGCGACCTTGCTAGCTGCCGGAATCCTTATATTCAAATCCCGAATCAGCTCTTTGCCGGACTCATAGCCAAAAGCCACATGCTCAAAGCTAATCTGTCCTTTGACGTCTTCAGACTGGAGGATTTCCTGACCAGACTCTGCTATTTCTTCTTGGTCCAAAACGCTGTAAATCCTCTCCGCACAAGCTAATGCGCTCTGCAATTCCGACATGACTGACGATATATCATTGAAAGGCTTGGTGTACTGGTTGACGTAGTTGAGGAAGGTCACCAGCTGCCCAACCGTAAAGCCTGTTCCCTGAATGATTCGGACAGCCCCAAAGCCTACAATCAAAGCATAAATCAGGGCATTGATAAAACGAGTCGAAGGATTAACCGTCGAAGAATAGAAAATAGCCGCCTGAGAATAATCTGCATAAGTTTGATTACTGCGAGTAAAAGCTGTATCAAACTGCTCCTGAGCATTAAATGCCTGAATCAGACTTTCCTGGGTCAGACTTTCCTCAATCAGCTGGGTCTGTGCCCCTCTCGCCTGCGTCTGCCGTTGGAAAAAGCTAAAACTTTTTCTAGCAATAAAGCGAGCTAAAAAAAGAGAAAGGGGCGTCAAAAGCAGAACCAAAAGCAGGAGGAAAAAGTCCAATCTGGCCATGCTAATAATAGTGACTAAGATGGTTAGCAAACCCACAAAGAATTGATTAAAAACCATAAGCAGGCCATTGCTGAGCTGCTCCAAGTCCGTCGTCACCCGACTAACCAAATCTCCGGTTCCCTGCCGATCCAGATAAGCTAAAGGTAGATAATGAACTTTCTTGATGACACCTTGTCGGAGCTGCTGGCTATAGCGATAGACCAGCTGATTATAGAGCAAGGGATTGAGCCACTGAATCAGCGTATTGGCTAAGATGACCAACAACATCTGGCCCAAAATCGGCATCAAATGTTGATCCGCTTGAGGCAGAAGAACGCTATCAACCGCATTCCCGATTAAAACTGGGAGAAGAACAGTCAGAGCCACTTGAGCCACCGTTCCCAGACTAGCTAGGAGAAAGAGCCAGCGCGCCTGCAGCAAGTCTCGAGTCAAACGCCTCAAGCTGCTAGGTGATGTCTTATACTTCATGCTTGTCCTCCTCTCCTTGACTATGCTGTGAGTTTTGGATTTCTTGGTAAATGGCAGAGCTGACTAAGAGTTCCTCATGGCGACCAAGAGCCACCTGTTCACCCTTATCTAGGACTAAAATTTGATCCGCTGAGCGCAAGCTATTGGTCCGCTGAGAAATCAAGACCAGACTGGTCTCAGTCAATTCATTCTTAATAGCCTGCAGGAGTCTAGCCTCTGTCAGATAGTCCAGAGCAGATGTCGCATCATCTAAAACCAAGAAAGGCGCCCTCCGCAAGACAGCTCTGGCAATGGTTAAACGCTGACGCTGACCGCCAGAAAAATTCCGACCAAAGGCCTCTACAGTCGCATCCAAGCCACCTTCCTTCTGAGAGACAAAGTCTGCCGCCTGAGCAATCTCTAAAGCCTGCCACAAGTCTTCGTCTGTTGGCTTGCTTGACATACCCAAAGTCAGATTGGAGCGAACAGTTCCTTGGAAAAGCTCCGCCTTCTGAGGCACCAGACTAATCCAAGACCGCCATTCGCTCAGATTTTTAGGACTGCGGCCTCGGGAAAAGATGGTCAACTGACCAGCAGCCACAGGATAAAGATGAGCTAGCAGCTGAACCAGAGTAGACTTCCCTGAACCTGTCCCGCCAATAACCCCCAAAGTCTGACCGCTTTTCAAATCAAAAGTCAGACCAGTCAAGGCTGGACTAGCTGCATTTGGATAAGAAAAACTAACCTGCTGGACTTTAATGGCTTGATTTGGCAGAGCTGTTTCCTGCACTAATTCCTGCAGGACATCTTCTTCTGCTTGCTCGAAGACCTGACTGATACGACCTGCACTGATATAGCTTTGATTGAGCGAGTTGACCAGCATAGCCAGCTTGAGCAATTCCACCAAAATCTGCAATAAATAATTGACCAAAGCCACTAGCATCCCCTGAGTCAGCAAGCCCTTGCTGATAAAGGTATTCCCCTGCCAAATCACAGCAATCAAGGTACCATTGACCGTAAGAAAGGTCAGGGGGCTAATCAGACTAGCCAGAGCTCCCGTCCTGATTTGCCAGGTTTTATAGAGCTCATTGCGATTGCGAAAGGTCTGAACCTCGCGCTGGGTCTGACCGAAAGCTCGTATAACCCGCATGCCCTGCAGCTGCTCACGAGTCAAATTGACCAGCTGATCTGTCAATTGGCGAATCTTAGCGTAGAGAGGATTCATCAGACGAGACATGAAAACGATAATAGCCGTTAAAATTGCCACCATGAGCAAGAACCACAAGGTAATGACCGGGCTGATAGTAAAGGCCATGATGATAGAGCCAAAAACGATGATAGGCGCCCGCAGAAAGAGACGAAGGAATTGATTGATGCCCGTCTGGATCTGATAGGTGTCGCTCGTCAGCCGAGTCACCAAACTAGAAGTCGTCAACTCATCCCGACTAGCCTTGGGCAAACGCAGAATCTTCTGGTATAGATCACCTGTCATCTGGCGGGTAAAGCCCACAGCTGCCTTTGATGAATAATACTGGGCCACCACTGCTACCACCACACCCAAAGCAGCCAAGCCCATCAAAAGAAAAACCATCCAGTAGAGATGGGAGCTGTCGTGTCTAGGAATGGTCTCGTCCACAATCCCCGCAATCAAAACCGGAACCAAGAGTTCAAAACTGGCCTCCAAGAGCTTGAACAAGGGCCCCAGCAAAGACTCTCTGATATAGCCCTTGAAATATTTCAATAAATCTTTCATACCGCCTACTTCTCCATTAAACTGTATTTATTTTACCATAATTTTCAAAGGCTAAAAAATGTTCTCCTTCTGAATATCAGAAAGAGAACATTGATATTAGACTTCTTGTAAGTTCTGGCTTATTTTCTTTAGAGCTATATGCAAAAATGGAGTTACAGCAAATAAAAAGCCGCCCAAAGCTATAAAAGTCCAATCGAAGCCAAAGTGATCAATCAACCAGCCTGTCACAGGGAAAATGACAATCATACTCAGGCTGAACATCATAGAATAGACACTGAGCATAGTCGCCCGTACTTCACTTGGCAGCTGCTTTTGCAAATCATTGTCAAAAATTGGCTGGAAAAGAGCATACAAGGCGTTGCTGATTAGATAAATCAAAATATAGATGATTGGCGTTCCAAAATAGGACAGCAGGTAGCTTGCTCCAGTTAAAAGAACTACTGAAGAAAAGAGTTTTAAGGCAGAATATTTCTTTCCAATCATACTCGCCAGATAGACCGCCAAAATATTCAAAGCACTGCCAATCAGCATGACTACCGAAATCTGCCAATCTTTTAAATCAGGCAATTGATTTTGATAATAAAAATAAAACATACACATCAGTGTTCCGATGATTTGGGAAAGAACCATCCAGATAAAAAGTCCGGGATTTCTCTGCAACTCCTCTTTGACAGCCCAGATAATCTTTTTCATGGTCAGGCGTTCCGCTTTCTCTGCTTTGACACTTGGCTCTTTCAGCATCCAGGTCAAGAAAAGAACGACGATAGAGGTGCCAATCATGATATAGTAGGTCAGATGCAATTGTCCATGGACAAAAAATCCAGCCCAGACCGTTCCCAAGGACCGGGTCGCCTCGGCCACTCCAGACATAAAACTGGAGATGGATAAGTAACGTTCCTTGAGTCCAGCCTCCACAGATGAGTCATAGACCATGGCTGCACTTGTCCCCGAATCAAAATTATAGGACCAAGCACTAATCACCATAGCCAGTGCATAAACCCAAAAGTTCCCCTGCCCGGCCAACATGAGAACAGAAGACACAATCCCGGCTATCCGGCTCAGATACAGATTGGTCTTGTAGGAAAAGCGATCCGCCAACATCCCAGAAGGAATTTCACAGATGACACTGGTCGCATGAAAAATACTTTCCAAAAGCCCAATCTGCCAAAGGGACATGCCATTTTGACTTAGAAATAAAATCCAAAAACTAGTAATGCCTAGAAAGGCAAAAAATTCAACTCCGGCCATAAGGCCGATATTTTTCTGATAACTTCTTTTAAACATATTTTCTCCTTTAACAAGTGTTTTCTAATTTCTATCCTTTGTCACTTGTTAATCTGCTGTTTACATGACTCCTACCTCTTCTTTCTCTAAAATTCTATATTTGGATTATTTCATAGTTCATTGCTGAAAAAACGCCCCATGGGCGTTTGATTCGTTTTACGGTTTAATACGGTGCAGCATACGTGGAAATGGAATGGCTTCACGGATATGCTTAGTCCCTGCTACAAAGGTTACCATACGCTCGATACCGATACCGAAGCCACCATGTGGAACTGTTCCATACTTACGAAGATCCAGGTAGAATTCATATTCTGTCGTATCCATACCAAGATCATTCATCTTAGCAACGAGGGCATCGTAGTCTTCCTCACGCATAGAACCACCGATGATTTCACCGTAGCCTTCTGGTGCAAGTAGGTCTGCACAGAGGACACGGTCTGGATTTCCAGGAACTGGCTTCATATAGAAAGCCTTGATGGCTGCTGGGTAGTTCACGACAAAGGTTGGTACGCCAAAGTGGTTTGAAATCCATGTTTCATGAGGCGACCCAAAGTCATCACCATGTTCCAGATGCTCATAGTCAGCATCCTCATCATTTTCATGGGCTTGCAAGAGGTCAATCGCTTCATCATAGCTAACACGCTTGAACGGCTCTGCAATATAGCGTTTCAAGAGTTCTACATCACGTTCCAGCGTTTCCAAAGCTTGAGGAGCTCGGTCAAGCACACCTTGAATCAAGGCTTTAACATAAGCTTCTTGCAAGTCAAGTGACTCATCATGCGTCAAGTATGAATACTCTGCATCCATCATCCAGAACTCCGTCAAATGACGACGAGTTTTTGATTTTTCTGCACGGAATACAGGGCCAAAGTCAAAGACACGACCAAGAGCCATAGCACCTGCTTCCAGATAAAGCTGACCTGACTGACTCAAGTATGCTGGAGTTCCGAAGTAGTCTGTTTCAAAGAGCTCAGTTGAGTCTTCTGCTGCATTTCCTGACAAGATTGGGCTGTCAAACTTCATAAAGCCATTCTTGTCAAAGAATTCATAGGTAGCGTAGATGATGGCATTGCGGATTTGCATCATTGCCACTTGCTTACGAGAACGCAGCCACAAATGACGGTTATCCATGAGGAAGTCCGTGCCATGTTCTTTGGGCGTGATTGGATAGTCATTTGACTCGCCGATGATTTCGATGTCTGTAATGTCCAGCTCATAGCCAAATTTTGAGCGCTCGTCTTCCTTGACAATCCCTGTCACATAGACAGAAGTTTCTTGGCTAAGCTTTTTAATCGTATCAAACTTCGCCAATCCTTCTTCTTCGCCAAATTTCTCAATGAAGTTAGGCTTGAAGGCCACCCCTTGGAAAAAGGCAGAGCCATCGCGCAACTGCAAGAAAGCAATCTTACCCTTACCTGACTTATTGGCTACCCAAGCACCGATGGTCACTTCTTGACCAACATAATTTTTCACATCAATAATTGTTACGATTTTCTTTGACACGTTTTTTCTCTTTTCTATTTTTTATTCTTTATGACAGACTGCCTCGACATTATTACCATCCGGATCCAAGACAAAGGCCGCATAATATGATGAAAGGTTCCCCCGATAATTTGGCGCACCGTTGTCTTTTCCCCCTGCCTTTAAACCAGCCTCATAACAAGCTTGAACCTGCTCATGCTTTTCTGCCAAAAAAGCAAAGTGAATCGGAGACTGCTCTCCCTCCCCCAACCAAAAATCTCCACCAGGATGTGGGCTGTTGGGAGCAACAAAACTGAGTAGAGAACTACTTCTAAAAGCCAATTTGTAGCCTAGAGGAGAAAGAAAACTTGTATAAAAGTCTTTTGAAATTTGTAGATTCCTGACCTTTATCTCAAAATGATCAATCATATCTGCCTCCTAGATTGGTTGCTAAATGTCACTTTATTTCAAGACAAATCTTTTGGACATCTGTTCTATATTTTACCATAAAGCGATTGCAATAGCTATCCTTGAAGAGGCTAAATCTCAGAAAAATTAAAAAACCAGCCTCCTAAAGGCTGGCGGATAACTCTCTCTGAATAAGAGGACTAATTTTTCGTTCCATATAGCAGTCGATCAACCATGTCATCATCATAGTTCAAGACTTTTTTCAAAGCCATCTTAAAGCGCTGATCACTGAGAATCTGACCTCCTGGACTCTGATCAATCGTCGCATAATTCCCCTCCCCGTCCTGAGTAAAGGCTACAGTGAGCTCTTGGTCAGGATCTTCACAAACATTTCTCTGAGGATCTTTGGAACTCGTAAACGGTCGAAAGTCCATTCTTTGCAGACGAAACGACAGTTCTTTATGAAAAGCCGCAATGTCCTTCTGACGATTGGCCACTGGCTCATGTTTGTCCAGCCAAATCAAAACATCTTCTTTTGTAATATATATCATCTTCCCCTCCTAAACCAAATCAAAGTTCGCCCTGTAAATGACCGTATCATAGCTTGGGCTAGCTGCTGACAGAGCTGCTTGAATGATATGGAGCACGCGCTGCTGTTGACCTTCAAAAGCTAAAGGCAAGAGCATATCGGAGACATTTTTGACAATCACTCCCTTAGTGAATTCCCCATCTTCATAAGAAAAATCCTGCTGATGAAAAATGGTCTTGGTCTTAAATTCAATCACCTGTCCTTGCAAGATTAGCTTATAAGTCTTCTTCCAGTTGGTTCTGCCACCAAAGCGATAAAGGACCAAATAAATTCCCAAATCATGATCTGCGACCCAATCACCCGTCTCAAAAACTAGATCGTCATCAATCCCAGCCTTCTTTAAAAGCTCAATCCCTTCTTCAGAAATCATCTCGTGCACGAACTTCCAACTCCCTTCTTGGGGAAGAGACGCTGTTCCCTCAGTCTCCTTCTGAGGGTTACTACTGACTGCTTTATGATGAACTCTTTTAGGGGTAAATTCTTCCTCCCAAGTCATATCTTCTTCTAAGTCACTGACAGCCCGCCTAGTCGGTAAAAAATCCAGACACTTTTCTAATAATCCCATATCCTATCTCCTCTTTATCTGTACTCCACGTGGTTTACTTCCCTTATCTTTGTATCATAATAAGGGTTAATTTGCGACAGGGCATGTTGAATCACTGTTACGATCTTGTCCTCTCGTCCTTTTAAAACCTTGGGAATCACAAGCTGGGAGATTGTTTCTGTTGATAGACCTTTTACACTTTGATCTTCCTCATTGCGAACTGGATATCTATCGGCCCGCTCTTCTTCTAGGCGAAATTCAAGCAAGTGCCCTCCGAGCATCATTGCTAAGACTTGATATTTCCCTTCCCCGATACGAAATTGCTTGACGCAGAGAAAAATTCCTCTCTTCTCATCCTCTAGTAAAAATGGCAGAGCTAGTTCTTTTTCTGCAATCGAAAAATCCTCGAGAAGCTTTTTCTCTCTTTCCCCTATTTCCTTTCTGATAAAACCCATTTTATCTCCTTTTGTACAAAATAATCTTCATCCCTATTATTACTTAAGTAAAAAGACCATGAGGAACACACTGCAAGTCAATAGAATGCAGGGCTAGACCAAATGGACTTCTTTTATTATACACCGAAACACCATCGTCTTCAACTAAATACTCCTCAAATTTTTAAGTCGTCTGGTGATTCCTATCGGAAAGTGACTTATACATAGTTAATCTAGCATTTATAGCTGCTATTTAATCAATTGGCGTATCATTCTTTACCTCTTCTTCCGTCTTCCAGTAGGTCATACTGCTCTTCTTAGTGTCTACATCTCCCTTATCATTAACTACAATACGGACCTTAAAATAGGTTCGCTCAATCTGAGGATTATAGCGAGTCTCATAAACCATCGTAAAATCCGCATAGCCCGTCCCAGAAAGTTCCTGCTTTGCAGATCCCCCCTCAGTATTTTTTAATTGCTTACTATTCAAAGTTCGCATCTTTAAATTTAAACCTGGCTGGTAATTATTCAAGTACCAATCCTTACGGGCCGAGGAATTCTCATAATATTGGATACGATAGCGATTATCTTTTGCTTGTAGGCTGTAGCTTGGTTCATCCGAATTAGACTGGGAAATAGTGGTCCACCCTTGCTCTGAATCAACAAAAGAACAAGCGGCCAATAAAACCAAACCGACTATCATGAATAAGAAAATAAAATGACGTTTCATATCCTTCTCCTTTCACTCCTGTTTGCAAGCTCTGACAGCTAAATTCCAACTCCTCCCAGCTTTTATTTTCTGAACAAAACCTTCTCAATTCAACCAGAAAATATGAAAGCGATTTTATGATGTTCTATATTATTTTACCATTTTGTCAAACTATTTGCCAATGCAGTTGAGGGGAATTGAAAAGGACGAACTCCGAGTTCGGCCTTATCTATTGTTTATAAATCTTCGAAAGCAGTGTAAGATTGAGAGCTCTATTTACTCTCCATAAATTGCTGCAGGCGCTGAACGGCTTCTTTGAGTGTTTCCAGATCTGTCGCATAGCTAAGACGGACATTTTCTGGCGCACCGAAGCCTGCTCCCGTCACCAGAGCTACACCAACTTCTTCTAAAATTGCTGTCGTAAATTCGGTCACATCTGTATAACCTTTCATTTCCATGGCTTTCTTGACATTTGGAAAGAGATAGAAGGCCCCTTGTGGCTTAACCACTTCAAAACCTGGCACTTGAGCCAAGAGAGGATAGATGGTATTGAGACGCTCTTCAAAGGCCTGACGCATAGTCTCAACTGCCTCCTGACTGCCAGTCAGAGCTTCGATAGCTGCATATTGAGCCGCTGCTGTCGGGTTAGAGGTCGTCTGGCCAGCAATCTTACTCATAGCCGCAATAATCTCTGGCTCACCAACTGCGTAGCCAATCCGCCAGCCTGTCATGGAGTAGCTCTTAGAGACACCATTGATGACCACCGTCTGCTTGCGAATCTCCTCAGACAGACTGGAAATTGGTGTAAATGTATTACCGTTATAAACCAGACGTCCATAGATGTCATCTGCCAAAATCAGAATATCATGCTCCACAGCCCAGTTTCCAATCGCCCTTAGCTCATCCGCTGTATAAATCATACCCGTCGGATTGGACGGCGAGTTCAAAACCAAGACCTTGGTCTTATCAGTACGAGCAGCTTCTAGCTGTTCCACCGTCACCTTGAAATTGTTTTCCTCAGTGGCTTGGACAAAAACAGGAGTCCCCTCGGCCATCTTAATCTGGTCACCATAGCTTACCCAATAAGGCGTCGGAATGATAGCTTCATCACCCGGATCAAGCACACTCATAAAGAAGGTGTAGAGGGAGAATTTAGCTCCGGTTGCCACCGTCACTTGATTGGGCTGGATGGTGTAGCCGTAATAGTTGGCAAAATACTCTACTACAGCTTCTTTTAGCTCTGGCAGACCGCTGGTCACCGTATAAAAGCTAGCACGCCCATCCTCAATTGCTGCTACAGCCGCATCTCGGATGTTCTTAGGCGTTGGAAAATCCGGCTCTCCCAGAGTCAGAGACAGAATATCCCGCCCCTGCGCTTTCAAAGCCTTAGCACGCGCTGCTGTTGCCAAAGTCACGCTTTCTTCCATTTTTAAGACACGATTTGATAATTTCATAGTCCCTCCTTGCTGACCAACTGTCCGCTTTCAAAACCAATCAGGTAGTAGGTGCCTCCCGACTTGACTTCCCAAATGGGTTGTTCTTTAAAATAGCCCATGGTCACCTTATCAATAGTTCCTGCTCCATTTTCCTTGGCAATGCTCTCTGCTTTAGACTGACTGACACCTTGGTCCAGTCGATAGACCCGAATCTCATTGGAATCTTTAGCAATCAAAACAGCTTTTTCGACACCTTTACTTGTCTTGCCAAGCAGACTGTAGTAAGATTCCTGCCCATTGTAGATGGCAAAAGAATCCACTTTTTCAAGATCTGCATATTCCTTGGCCAAGCGACTGCTTGCTTCCTTAGCTGACTGCCTCGGCTGCATGGACACTTGCAAAACTGAAAAAAATGAAAAGACAAGAACACTGAGAACGATAAAAATACCGATAAGGTACTGCCAAATTGGAAAACTGGCTTTATTTCTATTTTTATATTTCACTCCGTCATTATACTACAAATACTCCTATTTTTCTATCTTTTTTTGATGAGAATATTCTCAAAATTCTAAAGCAATATCCTTGCATATGATACTATTTATTGGTAAAATATTGTTATGAAGATTACAGACGATTTAAGCAAAGAAACTCTGCTTGATTTGAAAACCATGATTGTCTTTCATAAGGCAGAAAGAACTATCCGTGCCATTGAAGCCCAAATTTTTAAAAAGCATGATTTGACTCCTACTCAGTTTTCCGTCTTAGAAACCCTATACAGCAAAGGAGAGCTGCGTATTCAGGACCTGATTGACCGTATACTGGCTACTTCTGGCAACATGACTGTCGTCATCAAAAATATGGAACGCGACGGCTGGATTGTCCGCACCTGCGACCCAAATGACCGCCGAGCTTTTTTGATTGGTCTGACGAAACAAGGTAAAGCTAAAATTGAAGCCGCCCTGCCTGATCATATCAAAAATATCCAGCAAGCTCTGTCCATTCTCGAAGAAGACGATAAGCAAAATTTGATTCGTATTTTAAAAAATTTCAAAAAATTGAGCTAAATAATTGCTAACTAGTAATTAATGTTGTAACATATATTGTAACAAGAGAAATATCTCTTTATTTTATAAAAAAGGAGACAATGCAATGTCTAAAGTATTATTCATCGTCGGCTCGCTTCGTCAAGGTTCTTTCAATCACCAATTGGCTGAGCAAGCTGAAAAAGCTTTGGCTGGTAAGGTTCGTGAAGAAATTTTGGCCGCTGATGCCATCTGGATTTTCTCACCTGTCTACAACTGGGCTATTCCAGGAGTAGTGAAAAACCTCTTGGACTGGACTTCACGCGCTCTGGATCTGTCAGACCCAACTGGCCCATCTGCTCTGAATGCTAAGGTTGTTACTGTTTCATCTGTAGCTAACGGCACATCACCAGATGAAGTATTCAAACACTACCGCAGCCTGCTGCCTTTCATCCGTATGAACGTGGTAGAACCATTCACAGGAGTTGGTATCAACCCAGAAGCATGGGGAACTGGACAACTGACTGTCGCAGAAGACAAACTTGCTGAACTCTCAGCACAGGCTGATGCTCTTTTAGCAGCCCTTAACTAAAAAGAGAAGATTATAAAAAGAAAAGAAAACTTATAAGACACTAACTCCTCGCAAATAATTGCGAGGGGTTTTAGTATGAGATTCATCAAAACAGTCGCCATTTTAGTACTTTTAAAGAGACAAATAAAATTTAAGACTTTTAAAGTTTTTTGTTTCATTTTACATATAAAAAGAATGCTTTTTTCTTATATAAATATCTCTTCTACACTTCCTTGACATAAACCAACTCTTGTTCACTAGACAGGTCAGGTCGGTAAGTAAAGCCTGCAAAGCTTAATTTTTTCATCTGTTCGACTTCTGTTACTTGGTTAGTTATTAGAGTTGTTAAAAACTCACCACGCGCTTTTTTTAGAAATGGTCGAATGGACTTTTAGCTTGCCGCCTCGGTCTTCCAGAAACTTAAAGCCTATCATGCGCTGGCGAATTTCCTTGGAAAAGACTGTTTCAAACTCGCTGGACAGGAGGGAGAAAATCACCTCCTCTTCTGCCAGAGCTTGGTTATAAGCTTCTTTCCAAAATGCCTTGAGACTCTTCCCATCTAGCTTGAGTGGCATCATAAAGTCCAAGCGATGGGGCGCTATGGGCTCCAGGACTGGGATGACACCGTAAAGTACTGATGTGATGGCAAGATGCTTCTCGATATACTGACTTTCTTCCTTAGTATAGTCCTGCCTCTTGATATGGCGGTACATGAGGCCATCAAAAAGATAAAGTGCTGGAGCATGCTGCGCAGTTCCTTCTCGCAAAGCCTGAATGGCTTGCCACTCTACCTCTGCTCTTTCTGGGGAGATTTTATAAAATGATGCCAAGTCAGCTACTGACATGGTTGCTAACTCATCCAACACAGCCTGAGTTTGTGCTGAAAGTGGATTCGGGATTGCGGATGGCGCAGTTAAATTCAACTCTTTAGCAGTTGGGATAAGAATTTTCATAGTTTCCTTCTTTCATTTAGTGAATATAGCGGACAACCCATTTACCCAAGGCTGTCTCTAGTAGATAGCTACCAATGATGAAGCCTAGCAGATTGGTCAAGATATCACCCAAGTCAAAAATGCCAAGGTGAAAGAGATACTGGCTCCCCTCAACCAGACTGATAGCCAAGGTAAAATAAGCCACATGTTTCCATGACAGCTTGCAGAGAAAGCCCAGCGGAATGAACATAATGATATTCATGGTGGGTACTAGCTTATCTCCATAAATCCAATTATAGGCAAAAGACTGAAGGTCCAGACTGAAGCCCTGCCTACCGATATTTTTCAAAAAGAGGGCATAGAATAGAATGAGAAAATAGAGGGTGTAACTGGCTAGCACCAGCCAACGAGGAATGTGGCGACTGTAGAGGCCGCGTATAAAAAGCGAGCTAATGGCTGTCAATGTTAGGATGATAGAAGCTGGTATCAGCAGGTTCCACTCTGGCTGATTCTTGTAAAAGACGACGGCTACATAGGCATAAAAAAAGCGCATATAGAGCCAAGACCAAAAAATTAGACTGCCTAGGAAGGCTGCCATATCAAAGATTGTTTGTTTTTTCATCTGAAACCTCCCTTTCTTCTTTTTAAAATTATATCAAATTTCAATGGGACATTCTATTTTTTGCTTGACTTTGATTTACAGAGATGTTATCATCTAGTTATAAAGACTAGATAAGAAAGTGATAAAGATTTGAACGCTCAACAAGTTTTTCCCAAGTGGGACGAATTACCAGAACTGGACCTATATTTGGACCAAGTCCTGCTCTATGTAAACAATGTCTGTGGCTCTTCTATTTCAGCTGCTGACAAGGGACTGACCGCTTCTATGATTAACAACTACGTCAAGCATGGCTATATTGCCAAGCCGGTCAAGAAAAAATATCAACGCCGCCAAGTAGCTCGCTTGATTGCCATTACAACCTTAAAAACGGTCTTTTCTATCCAGGAAATTTCAGCTACTTTAAATATGCTGCATAAATCAGCAGATTCGCGAGAACTTTATGATAACTTCGTTGACTATATGAACGGTAGCAAGCTGGAGGTGGCACCCATCATTTCCACAGCCTGCCAGACGGTCAAACTCTATCAAAAGACCTTATCCCTAATCCAAGTACCAAGTGAGGAGGAAGAAAATCTTGAACTACGCGCTTAAACTCAGTAAAAAACTATCCTTCGGAGAGGAAATCGCCAATGCTGTTACCCATGCGGTAGGGGCCGTCCTGATGCTGATTCTGCTGCCTATCTCAGCCATTTATAGCTATGAAGGGCACGGGTTGGTTGCTGCTATCGGAACTTCTATCTTTGTTATCAGCCTCTTTCTCATGTTTCTCTCTTCAACTGTCTACCATTCTATGTCCTATGGCTCGACCCACAAATATATCTTGCGCATTATTGACCACTCTATGATTTACATCGCCATCGCTGGCAGCTACACGCCAGTCGTGCTGTCGCTGATGAATAACTGGTTTGGCTATCTCATCATTGCTATCCAGTGGGGCACGACCATCTTTGGTATCCTCTACAAGATTTTCGCCAAGAAGGTCAATGAAAAATTCAGTTTAGCTCTCTATTTGATTATGGGCTGGCTGGTAGTCTTTATCATTCCGCAGATTATCGGTCAAACCGGACCTGTCTTCTGGGGACTCATGCTGGCTGGTGGCCTCTGCTATACTGTAGGAGCTGGCTTCTATGCTCAAAAGAAGCCCTACTTCCATATGATTTGGCACCTTTTCATCCTAGCGGCCTCTGCCCTTCAATACCTTGCTATCGTTTACTTTATGTAAGAGAGAAACACAAAAACCGTCTGAGAATTCTCAGACGGTTTCTTTGTTTATGCTGATTATTGATTCATCCTTACTTTTCAGTGGCCTTCTGTGCTTGTGAGCTTTTCTGACTTGCTTAAAGATTGGATATAAGATTGGGACAGCGATGACTGTGGCTAGACTGGAGCCAAATGTACCAGTAATCTCAGCTACTGCCAGCAAAAAGGCTGCTGGTAAACTACTCCCGCCAAACAGTGTTCCTGTCAGAGTGTACTTGAGGATATTAAGCACAATCTTCACCAAAGCAGCTACTACTGCTGTCACAAGAATATTTCTTAGTCGATCCTTTCTCTGAAAGAGTCCTTCATACAGAAAATGAATCACCACGGCCACCGCAAGTGCTTCTAACAAGATGACTGGGATTTCCGCTGCATAACCATTTAACAAGTCAAATATTCCCAGTCCAATGGCAGCCGCTAAAAAACCGAGTTTACTGCCAAAAATCAGACAACCCACTACCACCAGTGCATTTCCAAAGTGAATAAACTGAGCTCCCACAGGAATTTTAAAAAACTGAATGCTCAAAAAAATCAAAGCAGCAAATAAACTAATCATGGTTAAGGTTTGCAAATCAAGTGTTTGTTTCTTCATATTTTTCCTCCATTAAGGCTTGAAAATCAGCGAAAAGCTCTCCTAGATAGGGCTGGTAAACAACGCCCTTCTTTGGATCTATTTGCTCTTTAAAGCTAAAGGCCAAGCTCTTTTCAATAAATTTCAAAATCACCGGCAGGGCTTGTTTGATGTCAATCCCCTGAACAAAAGCCGCAACTACAAGTGTCGTCAATATATCACCCGTTCCAAAAAATTGCTGGGGCAGAGCTGGACTAGAAAAGAGGTTAAACTCTTCTGTTACTACATCAAAATAGGCCACACCAATCTGATTCTCTTTCATGGGCAAGCCAGTCAACAAGACCTTGCTCGGTCCTAACTCAGCCAAACGCTTGCTAAAGTCCTCCCATCTATCTTCTGATAAGCTATCTTCGTAGGATTCCTCCAACAACAAACAGGTTTCCGTCAAATTGGGCAGAACCAAATCGGCATGTTGGCAGAGGCGACGCATATGGTCTAGATGGGCATCTGAAAATCCCTGATAAAAAGTCCCCTTGTCTCCCATGATAGGATCCACGATAAGGGGCAAGCTTTTTTCTTCTTTAAAGCGCAGCAAATTTTCCACCTGTATGTCAGACTTCAAATATCCTGTTACCAGAGCTGAAAAGTCGAACTCCAGGCTCTGCCATTGTTTCAAAATAGCAAGCATCCCATGCGTGTAATCATCTATATAGATGTCGGAAAAACCGCCTGTATGGGACGATAAAATCATGGTTGGCAAGAGGGCAACCTCTAGCTGGCAAATTGCAAAGAGCGGCAGGGCAGCTGTTGCAGCAACCTTACCTAAGCCAGAAATATCTGTGGCTAGAATAACTGTTTTTGTTTTCATGACTCCTCCTACTTGCTCTCTATTGTAAAATATCTAAAAATGAGTTACAATATGAAAAAATCAAATCTGTATGGGGACAGTTTTATGGTTAAAGCAAAATACCAACGCATCGTTGATAAGATTACTAAGGATATTAAAGAGGGAAAACTGGCAACTGGTCAGAAAATCCCTTCTGTCCGCAAGCTTGCAGAGCGTTATTACTGCAGCAAGGATACTGCGCAGAAGGCTCTGATTGAGCTCAAGTATCAGAAGTACATCTATGCCGTTCCCAAAAGTGGCTACTATGTGCTGGAGAATGCTCAGGAAGAAAAGCAGGATTTGGAGCTGCCTGTGAGGGATGACCGCCACCAAGCCTACGAGGATTTCCGCCTCTGTGTAAATGAAACTCTGATCGGCCGGGAAAATTATCTCTTCAACTACTACCCTCAGCAGGAAGGGCTGGAGGATCTGCGTCGCTCTGTGCAAAAACTGATGCTGGACTCTGCTGTCTATGCTTCTAGAGATCAGCTGGTACTGACTTCCGGCACCCAGCAGGCCCTCTATATCCTTTCACAGATTGACTTCCCAAATCAAAAAGAGCATATTCTGGTGGAGCAGCCGACCTACCATCGGATTAATGATCTTCTGCTAGCGCAAAAACTTCCTTATGAAACCATTGAAAGAACTCCACAAGGTATTAATCTGCAAGAACTTGAGAGGATTTTTCAAAGCGGAAAGATCAAGTTCTTCTACACCATTCCGCGTTTTCACTATCCCTTGGGCCACTCCTACAGTCGGCAGGACAAGGAAGAGATTCTTCGACTGGCACAGCTCTATGATGTCTATATCGTAGAAGATGACTACCTATCAGACTTTGATAGCCGGCGGGAGCTAACCTTTCATTATCTAGACAATAGCCAGCGGGTCATCTACATCAAGTCCTTTTCTACCAGCCTTTTCCCTGCCCTGAGGATTACTGCCCTGCTCCTTCCGCCCCAGATTCAAAAGACCTTTATCGCTTACAAAAGCGCCGTGGACTATGACAGCAACCTCATCATGCAGAAGGCTCTATCGCTCTATATCGACAGTCTAATGTTTGAAAAAAATAGGCTGGCGCTGCTGCAGCTTCAAGAAGAGGAAGCAAGAAAGGCGCAGACACTGCTAGAACAAGCTCAGCTTCCACTATCCAGCTATCTGACCAAGGATGGCATTCTGTTAGACTTGAGGTCACTTTCTTCCGTCAGTGCTCTCAAACACAGTAGCCTGCCGCTTGACTTCTTTGAACAGAGTTACCTTGCTAGCTGTCCTTACCAGTATGCTAAGCTGCCTTATGATAACTTAGAAGAAAATGTAGAGAAACTAAAAGACTATTTAAAATAGGTGTAGAATTCCAAATGAATTCTACACCTTTCACTTATAATCAGGCTTTTCAAGACTCCATCATCCCAGCCTGCAGTTGGTACATTTTCTTATAGGTTCCATCCTGTGCTAACAATTCTTCGTGGCTGCCAGATTCGATAATGCGGCCCTTGTCTAAGACATAGATGCAGTCAGCATCCTGAATGGTAGACAGACGGTGGGCAATGGCAATGGTTGTCCGCCCCCGCCGCATTTTTCTCAGTGAGGCTTGAATCAACTCCTCTGTCTCCGAATCAATATTGGCTGTCGCCTCATCCAAAATCAAGATTTTAGGCTTAGTAGCGATGGTTCTGGCAAAGGCTAAAAGCTGCCGTTGACCGCTGGAAAAAGTCGCTCCCCGCTCAGTCACAGGGGCATCATAGCCTTGAGGGAGCTGACTGATAAAGCCATGAGCATCTACAAACTTAGCCGCTTCTATAATTTCTTCTCGTGTCAGCTGCTCTTGGTAAAGCTGAATATTGGAAGCAACGGTACCGTGATAAAGGAAGGGATCCTGTAAAACAAGACCAATCTTTCGCCGCAGCTCCTCCTGACTAAAGTCTTTAATGTCACGGCCATCAATCAAAATCTGCCCCCGCTCAAACTCATAAAAACGCAGGAAAAGATTGATAATAGAGGACTTGCCAGAGCCAGTCGAACCCACAAAGGCAATCGTCTGGCCTTTTTTGACAGAAAAGGAGATATCCCGCAAAACATCACGCTTTCCATCATAAGAAAAGGAAACGTGCTTGAATGCGATGCTGCCATCTTGGATTTGCAAGTCTTGGTTAGCCTGCTCAGGCTCGTAGTCAGTGCGGTCTATAATTTCAAAAACCCGCTCCGCAGCAACCATAGATGTCTGTAAAACAGAGTAATTCTGCATAACGTCAATCAAAGGATTAAAAAGCTGATTAACATACTGGATAAAGGCATACATAATACCTGCCGTAATTCCCACCACTTGCCAAGTCAAGCCAAAGTAAGTCAGAATCACTCCATAAGCCAAGATTTTCAGCAGAGACATGGCCGGTCTCAGAAAGAGACTGTTGATATTGAGATAGCGATTGGTAAAGCCTAAATGCTGACCGTTGATTTCTTCAAATTCCCGCAGCAAGCGCTTCTCTTGCCCAAAAGCCTGAATAATCCGCATTCCTTCAATACTTTCAGATAGCTTGACATTCAAATCGCTGAGCTTATCCCGGACCTGCTTCAGCTGACGATTGGATAGATGCTGATAAAGCAAGATAGAAGCTGCCATCAGAGGTAAAAAGAGAGCAATCATCAGGGTCAATTGCCAGTTGAGGGCAAACATGGCGCTCAAAGTAACAACTAAAATCAGCAAGGAGCTCAAAAAATTAGAAAAAATCTCACTGAACATATCTGCGACTGCCTGAGTATCATTAGTCAGGCGGGAAACGATAGCACCAGCTGGCGTCCTATCAAAATAAGCCATTTGCAGACGCTGGATATTGGCAAAGCTTTCCTGTCGCAAGTCCCGAACCACACTTTGAGCCACACGCGCAAAGAAATACTTTCCCAAGAAGGTAAAAAGTACACGCAAGAGGAAAAGGCCATAGTAAAGAGCCATCAAAGGCAGGCCAGCCCAGGCTTGATTGCGGCCGATAAACTGATCAATAAAATAGCGGGCCAAGAGTGGCAATGCCGTTGTGACCATAGTCGTCAGCAGGATGAAGGCCAAGGCCATGCTGCTCACTATCCTGTAGCGCCACATATAGCCTAGGAGGCGATGAAAAGTTGCTTTCTTTTTCATATTAATCTTCCTCCTTCAAGCTTTCTGCCAGCTGCTGATTGTGATAAGTCTGGGCATACCAGCCCTCTTGCTCCAATAGCTCTTGGTGAGTGCCCCGCTCCTTGATCCGCCCCTCTTCCATAACTAAAATCAGGTCTGCATGCACCAAGGCTGACAGCCGATGAGCTGTGATGATGGTAGTCTTGCCAGCACGCTCTGACTTTAGATTTTCTAGAATCAGATTCTCCGTCTTGGCATCAACAGCCGACAGGGAATCATCTAAAATCAGAATTTCAGGATTGGTAATAATAGCCCGACTCATCGCCAAGCGCTGCTTCTGACCGCCAGATAAGGACAAGCCCCGCTCACCGACAACCGTATCCAGCCCCTCTGGCATAGCCTGAATATCCTCATATACACCACAGAGTTGAGCGGCAGCTAAAACTTGACTATCTGTCAGCTGGGGATTAGTAAAGCGGATATTGTCCCGAATGGACAGAGCAAAGAGCATCTGTTCTTGTGGTACGTAGCCGATGAGACGGCGCAAGTCTTTGAGGCGGTACTCTCGGATATCATGGCCATTCAGATAGATAGCCCCCTCCTGGATATCCTGCTCCCGCAGCAGCAAGCGCAGAAGAGTGGTCTTCCCTGAGCCCGTCTGACCGACAATTCCCAATGTCTGTCCTTGCTCAATGGAAAAATGAATATCCGATAAACTAGTCTCCTCGACATAAGAAAACTTCTGAATGTCATAATCCAATCGACCATTTTCCGCATGAGAAAGGGGTTGTTCAGCTTCCTTGACATCTGACTCCTGAGCCAGCAACTTCTCAATCCGCTCATAAGAAACAGCACCTCGCTGGCCGATGTTAAAAAGATAGCCAGTAGCCTGCAGCGGCCAAACCAACATATCCAGATAAGTGATAAAAGTAACCAACTCTCCTATGGTGAATTGCCCTTGGGAGATAAAAATTCCACCGAAAATCAAGGTCAAAACATAAGAAAGACCGATAAAAAGCAAAACCAAGGGGTCAAAAAGAGAATCGTACTTGGCAGCCAAAACGTTTTTTTCGTAGACCTCCTGATTGGTCTTGGCAAAAGACTGAGTCTCCGCCTCCTGATAGCCAAAGGACTTGGTCACTCGAATCCCTGAAACGCTCTCCTGAACCTTATTGTTCAAATCTGAAAAAGCCTCTTGAGCAGCCTTAAAACTTTCATGATTTTTTCGACCAATCAAGCCTGTGCCCCATGACAAGAAGGGCATGGGCACAATGGCAATCAAAGTCAGCCGCCAGTCCAAAACGAAAAACATAGTTAGCAGTGTCACCAGGGCTGTAATAGAAGCATCCACAGCTGACATGACTCCACCACCAGCCAGACTGACAACTGCATTGATATCGTTTGTTGCATGAGCCATCAAGTCCCCTGTACGGTATTTCTGATAAAAAGAGGGAGACATGTAAGTAAAGTGCTCGAACAATCGAGAGCGCAGAATCCGTCCCAGATTATTGGACGTCCCTAAGATATAAAGGCGCCAGACATAGCGCAGGCCGTACATGATAAAAGCTGAAGCAATTAGCAACAGCAAATTAAGGAGCAGCTCTTGAGAAGTCAGATGTTTGCTAGCAATTCGGTCAATAACCTGACCGATGACTCTGGGCGGTATCAGATTGAAGACACTGACCAAGGACAAGGCCAAGATACCGATGATATAGCGCCGCTTTTCCAACTTAAAAAACCAGGCTAATTTTCTAATGAGGTTCATAATTTCTCCTATTCTTACTAGTCTTTTTATTATACTGTTTTTTGAGGAAAAATGAAACACAGCGGATTGGAGCGCTGTGCTTCGATTCTATTTTTTACTGGTCAGCTGGTAACTAACAGCCAGTAAATCAAAGATTTCTTGATCACTCAGGGTATCATCCAAGGGCAGACTGAGCCAATATTTCTTATTCATGTGAAAGGCCGGGTAAATCCCCTTTTTCTGAATCAGCTCCGCCACATGATCATTCTTAACATTTAGCACCTCAATAGCGCCGCTTCGCTCTGCTTCAAACTTAGACCAGTCTGTGTTCAAAAAAGCTCCGTACCATTTTTTACTATCCTGGTGACGGAAAACTCCAGCCTTGGTCGAGCTCTTTCTGGAAGACTTCTCCCAGAGGTACTCTATTTGCCCCTGATAAACCTCAGCCGCATGATCCCGCAGTCGCTTACTCTGCTCATAGAGAAAGCCAACCTCGTCAAAACAGTGCTGACGGATAGCCAGCAGTTCTGCCTGACAAGCTTCACGAACCTGCCCAACAAACTCACCCGTCACCTGCTCCATCTTGACCTGCAGATAGGCGTCATCAGTATCACAGTCAAAGACCTGATAATCTGGCTTCCCATCTCTGATAGTTACTTCCAAGCGAAAGTCACCCTTCATAATCTCCTGCGAAAAATGGTAAGCTCCATCAGACTCCTTAAAACCGTAGGTCTGAAGCTTGTCTGGATTAGCCTTGTATTTTTCAAATAGTTCCAACATCTACTTATCTGCTGCCAGCGCAGCTTAACCCTCCTTAAAATACAATTTTAGTTCCATGCAGCTGGTCAACTGCCAGACTGTCTATAATTTGCTGACGATTGCCTAGATGAATGCCACCGCCCGGCATAATATCAATCCGATCAGCAGCATGCTCGATTAATTCGTCCAGCCAAGCAAAATGCTCCTCAATTGGCTCACTGTCAGGTCCTCCGTGGGTCAAAATTCGCTGGACACCGTTCTCAATCAGCCAGTCCATTTCGCCAAACTGGTATTCAGCCGGTATCGCATCAAAAGCCATGTGGAAGACTACTTCCAGTCCCTTGCATGCCTCCAGCAGGCGCTGCATCTTCGAAACATCTATTTCGTTCTTCTCCGTCAAGACACCAAAGACCACTCCCTGACTGCCGGCTTCCTTGGCTTTTTGGATATCAGCCAACATAATCCCAATTTCAAGGTCAGTGTAAACAAAATCACCGCCCCGAGGCCGAATCATGGTCATCACTGTCGCACCGTAAGGCTTGGCTAAGTCAACTGCTGCTCGAATTACGCCATAGCTGGGCGTCGTACCACCGACAGCCAGATTATCACAGAGTTCAATCCGTTGGGCCCCCGCCTTCATAGCCTTTTCTAACAAGGTTACATTTTCCGCACAAAATTCATAAAGCATCATCTCACCTCTGATTTAATATATTGATTTCCTTTATCTATTATAACACAAGAGCTTCGCGATATCAGCTCTTATCAAATTTTCTAGCTTCTCTCTTACACCAATCAAGCCAATTAGTCTGATAGTCTTCCTTGGACAAGATGCGGTTCTGTAAATCAGCTATCGAGAAGATGCCTCTTTCTTGACAAGCCTGGACACAGTATCGATAAAAGACCCAGTTAAGCTCGTCCCTATCATAATAGATGGGAATATGAGAGAGGCCAGCCTGATAAGCCTTAAAGGCTCTGCTATGTCCATCAGTAAAGAAAACTTTTCCATCCATACGCTTGACAGGTAAAGCTTCAAGTTCTTGTTAGTCAAAATCAATACAAATCCTGTCCAGCTTTTCCCGTGAAAGGTAGAACTGACTGGGCTGGATCTGCGCTATGGACAAGGTCAAATCAAGTGTATAGGATCTGCCTTTCTCTGTAGCAAGGGTTGGATAGAAACCAAGCGACTCAAACAAACTGCGAGAGGGCTGATTGAAATCGTAAATTTCTTGAACTGCTAGTTTTTGATAGTCTAGATTGCGTGCGCGCTGTATCAAAGCAGAAAGAACTTTCTTGCCAACTCCTTTCCTACGGTAGTCCGCATTTCCAATGATAATAGGCAAATCATCTTGCCAAAAGGTCACATCCCCAATGGCCAGCCAGCACTCCTGCTCCAATACTTCAATAAAATACACTTCACCTTGCCTAGCAAGATATTCATACATCCTTTGAACTCGCTCCGGCGAATAGGGCTCTCTTCTGCCATCAATCATATAAATCATATCTGGATCTTGGTACCAGTCCAAGGCTAGTTCAAACTGACCATCATAGGCCCGCAAACGCAGATTGTCATCAATAATAATCAGCTCCTCTTGCTGGATATTAGGAATAGGCATCTTTTCTCCCTCACAATGCTATTTCTCAAATAATAGTATAAAAACTCCATTTGATTCGGAAGACTTCTTCCTCAAATGAAGTTTTCTTTTTTAGATTCCATAACCCATGCTGAACTGGATTTTAGCAGCTCCGTTCTGGAAGCTGATTTTGTTAATGCTGAATTGACTCTGCGGCAGAGCTAGAAGGAAACTATCACCCTCCGTTGTGATAGATGAATTAGAGGCCTGCATTTGTTGCTTCAGCATGCCTGTCACCCAAGATTTAGGGATAGGAAGAGAGCCTAGCTTGGCACTATCAATTGTGATGTGCAAGACATTATCCCTCACCGTCACATCCACCTCTAGGTCCAGCTTACTGCCAATGAAGAGCAGTTTGACTGGATACTGGATGCGCAGCTTATTGCCTTCAATACTGTAAACACTGTTCAGCAGCTCCTGATTCTCAGAGTCAGTCAGAGAAGACTTGAGCACCTGATTAAGCTGGACGCTATTGAGAGAAACTTCCGTGCTAACTCCCTGAGCCGTCACATTGGCGTTGCTCAAAGCTGGCTCAATAATACTCATCCAGGAAGCACTGCCTTGAACATTCTTTAATTGTTGACTTTGATTAACAGATGCAGGAACCAGAAACAGCACCGCTGCAAGCAACAGCACCAAAGCAATTCCCACTACTCTTTTTACCATTTTCATGTTTGTATTCCTTTAATTTGAGAAAATCCCTTTAGATAAAAACACAGAAAGGATTTATCTTATTTTACACTATTTTTGCATAATTTTCTGTAACAAACATATTAAAAAACTAACAATCCTGTGAGAAAAGGCTGGGACAGATAATCCCAGTCTTTTAATCACATAACGTTATTTTTACAAGGCTCATCATAGATAGCCTATTCTTACTTAATTACTTCCTGAGTCTTAGCATAGTTGGCTTCGACTGCTTCTTTTTCAGATTTCCACCATTCTTGGTTGTCCGTGTACCACTTGATTGTCTCTTTGAGACCTGCTTCAAAGTTGGTGAACTCTGGCTTCCATCCTAGCTCATCGCGGAGCTTGCTGGCATCAATGGCATAGCGGAGGTCGTGGCCGGCACGATCTGTCACATGGTCATAAGCATCTGCTGGCTGTCCCATTTCCTTGAGAATCAGCTCCAGCACTTCCTTATTATTCTTCTCGCCATCAGCACCAATCAAGTAAGTTTCGCCGATTTGACCCTTGGTCAAAATCGTCCAAACGCCTGATGAATGGTCATTAGTATGAATCCAGTCACGGACGTTTTTACCTTCGCCATAGAGTTTTGGCTTGATACCGCTCAAGATATTGGTGATTTGGCGCGGAATGAACTTCTCAATGTGCTGGTAAGGACCATAGTTGTTTGAACAGTTAGAAATAGTCGCTTTGACACCAAATGAGCGCACCCAAGCTTTAACAATCAAGTCTGAAGCTGCCTTGGTTGATGAGTAAGGCGAGCTTGGATTGTACTTGGTTTCAGCCGTAAATTTCTCACCTGGTCCTTCTCCATGACCTGGCAAATCTTCACGCAGAGGCAGGTCACCATAGACTTCGTCAGTCGATACATGGTGGAAACGAATGTCGTATTTACGAGCTGCTTCCAAAAGTGTGTAAGTTCCGATGAAGTTGGTGTGGATAAATGGACTCGGATCATTGAGCGAGTTATCATTGTGGCTTTCTGCCGCATAGTGAACGATAGCGTCAGCTTCAGCTGCCAGCTTATCTACCAAGGCTGCATCAGCAATATCTCCAACAACCAACTCAACGCGGTCGCCTAAAATTTCTTCAATATTGGCACGATTACCCGCGTAAGTCAGCTTGTCCAGCACTGTCACATGAACATCTGGAAAGTTGTTGTAAACATAGTGGACAAAGTTAGAACCGATAAAACCAGCTCCACCTGTCACGATAATTTTTTTGTATTCAGTCATTTTTATTCCTTAACTTTTTTATAATTGCCTTAAGTGGTGGGGACGCAAGCAAACCTTCGGTTTCATTGCTTATTTTTGAGCCTCATGTCTCAAAAATCCCCTGTCATGTAACAAACTACATAATTTGTTACATGACTTACACCACAGCGGCAATCATTTCTTCCACTCGCTGAGCTCGGATAGGAGCTGAGCTAAATCATATATTTCAGTATCAATTAATAAATCAGAAAAGAATTCTTTTTTACAAATCTTCTTTTCTTAGAGGTTTGACATCCTTAAGTAGTGGATGGTTCTTGTCTGCTTCTGAGACTTCTGCTGCTTCTAGGTTTTCCCACTGGATGCCTAAAGCTGGGTCTGCATAATTGACAAAGGCATACTTGGGTTTGAGTTCCAAAGCCCAATAGTCATTGACCAGATAGCTATAAGAAACGTTGTCAGAAAGGACTTGGAAGCCATTTGCTACGCCACGTGGCACAAAAATACCCTTGCTGGCATCAATTACTGTCTGGTAGGTATTACCAAAGGTCTCACCTTCACGTAGGTCTACCCAAGTTCCCAAAACCTTGCCGTCATCTGCAACAGAGATGTACTTGTCCCATGGTTCAGCATGAAGACCACGCAATACGTTTTTACGAGAAAAGCTGACATTATTTTGCAATTTCCCTTCTGCAAAGAAACTTTCAGGGAAGCCTAGCGGCAGCATTTTTTCCTTTTGGAAATTCTCCTTAAACCAGCCTCGGTTGTCCCCGCGTACAGGGATATCAAACTCAAGCATTCCAGGGATTCCAGAAACCTCACGCGCTGCTAATTCCTTATCAAAAAATTGTTCCGTCATCTTCTTATTCTTCTCCAATCAAGCGCAAGAGATAGTGACCATATTCATTCTTTTTCAATGGCTGCGCCAATTCATGCACTTGCTCTTTAGTGATATAGCCCATACGATAGGCAATTTCTTCCAGATTTGCCACCTGAACATTCTGCATACGCTGAACTGTTTCGATATATTGAGCTGCCTCTAAGAGACTTTCATGAGTTCCTGTATCCAACCAAGCAAAACCACGTCCCATAAGCTCAACAGACAAATCGCCACGTTCCAAGTAAGCCTTGTTGACATCAGTGATTTCCAGTTCTCCGCGAGGGCTTGGTTTGATGTTCTTGGCAATTTCTACAACATCGTTATCATAGAAATACAGTCCTGTCACTGCATAGTTAGAGCGCGGCTGTTCCGGTTTTTCTTCGATGGAGATAGCATTCATATTTTCATCAAATTCTACAACACCAAAACGTTCTGGGTCCTTGACATGGTAGCCAAAAACAGTTGCTCCTTTTTCCTTAGCAGCAGCATTTTGGAGCATTTTACTCAGACCTGGTCCATGGTAGATATTATCCCCAAGAATCAGCGCCACGCGGTCATCTCCAATGAAATCAGCACCAATGATAAAGGCTTGTGCCAGCCCGTCTGGACTTGGCTGCTCTGCATAAGAGAGCTTGATACCAAACTCAGAGCCATCACCCAGCAGATCCTCAAAACGAGGCAGATCCGTCGGAGTGGAGATAATCAAAATGTCCTTGATACCAGCCAGCATAAGAGTTGACAGTGGATAATAAATCATGGGTTTGTCATAAACCGGCATGAGCTGTTTTGATGCAGCGCGGGTCAAAGGATAGAGACGTGTACCAGAACCACCTGCAAGAATAATACCTTTCATATGAATTTCCTCTCTTAATGTATTCTCCTTATTCTACCATTTTTGAAAGCGGATGTCATCCTTTTCACTAGCCTTAAATAAAAGAAAAAGAGCGGAAATTCCGCTTTCTTCCGCTCTTTGATTCCAAGTTGGCATCACCCCAAAGCCACATCCAAGACCATCATGAGAACAAAGCCCACCATGAGACCTAAAGTCGCCACATCAGTATTGCCATTAGTCTGCGAATCCGGTATCAACTCCTCTACCACCACGAAAATCATAGCGCCTGCTGCAAAGGAGAGGGCATAGGGCAGAATAGCCGTCATAGCCATAACAGCAACTGCACCTAGAACAGCCCCAATTGGCTCCACAATCACAGACATGGAGCCCCAGTAAAAGGCTTTAAGCCGAGACTTGCCGTCCGTCCGAATCGGAATGGACAGAGCAGCCCCCTCCGGGACGTTTTGCAGACCAATTCTCAAAGCTAGGCCAATCGCGCCGACAAAGGCTTCCGGACTAGGATTGGCAGCCAAAGCACCAAAGGCTACTCCGACTGCCAAACCTTCTGGAAAATTGTGAATGGTAATGGCTAAGAAAAGCAGAGCTGTCTTGGACAGCTTCTTGCGGCTATGCTCAGGAACACTCTCTGCCTCCGAAATATCCTTGCTCAAGTGCAAGTGAAGCACCACAGCATCAATCAGCCGCAGGAAAAAACCTCCCACTAAAAAACCAATCGCTGCAGGCAACCAGGATAGCTTGCCATAAGAAACTTCCGCATACTCAATCGATGGTGCCAAAAGCGACTAAAAGGAAGCCGCAATCATGACGCCTGCCGCAAAGCCCATCATAATATCCAGCAGCTTGCGACTAACCTGTTTAAAGAAAAATACAACAGCCGAGCCTACAATGGTACATCCCCATGTAAAAAGCCCAGCCAAGAATGCCTGCATAACCACAGGCTGCGATTGTAACCAATCCATAATTTCTCCTTGTTCTCTAAAATCAATCATACAAAATCGTCTTGGTTTCCCCTATACAGTGTTTTTCCTCATTCCAGTAATGAATCCGCTCGAAAGAGCCTTTCCGACAGTAGAGATGCAAACGTTCACGTATGTCATCCTGCATATCTATTTGGCCAAGTTCCGAAATCTTCCACCATTTGGGCTCCCCTTCATGATCGTTTCCCCTGATCTGTCCTTCAAATGCAGTACAAAGAAAATCGTAATATACATACCGTTCTTCTTTACTTGGATTAGTGAAGCCTGAAATCCCCTTCAATTCCAAGTTTAGAGCAGTCAGCCCCGTTTCTTCTTTTAATTCGCGCCTTGCAGCTTCGAAAAAAGATTCTGGAAACTCTACCTTCCCACCTGGTTGTATCCAGCCTTTAAAGTTATCATGCTGGCGATTAAGCAGTAGGATTTCTTCATCTTTTTTCACACAAATATTGACCCAATTCAAAATAGTTTCTGTCATATCAAACCTTCTTCACATACCGTTCAATTGGATAGTCAGCTGGATTCAGCAGCCCTGCTTCTCCTAAAGCCATCTGGGCCAATTGGCGTCCGATAAGCGGGCCAGTTGTCAGACCAGAAGAGCCTAATCCGCTGGCAGCGTAAACATTCGACAAGTTTGGAACAGCTCCAAAGAATGGAGCAAAGTCGCTGGTATAAGCCCGTGTTCCCACGCGTTCGCCTAGAATCTCTGCTTTAGACAGCCTCGGCAAATAAGTTTCCGCTTCTTGCTGCAACTGATTCAATACCGTCTTATCAACTGTCAAATCAAAGCCCTGATCATTTTCATGACTGGCACCAACACTGACCTTGCCTGCCAGAAAGGGAATGATATCCAGCTCGCCCTCAGGCATAACAACTGGGTAGCCATCCGTCTGCTCAGCCAGTTTAAAATCACGTAGCTGTCCCTTTTGCGGCCGAACATCTGTCTTATAGCCCAGTGGCTGCAAGATTTCTCCTATCCAAGCACCCACAGCTAAGATGACACAGTCAAAGTCGTGTCCGTCCACAAGAAGTTGCTCTCCATCTACTGTCAAGCTTGCCTTTTTCTCAACCAACTCTGCCTTGCTAGCTTTCAGAAGCGTCTCCGTCAAGAGTGCTCCCTCCACATGGGCACCGCCGGAAGCATAGAGAAGTCGCTCAAAGCCTTGCAAGTCTGGAAATTTCTCCTGAGCTTCCTGACGGCTGAGAAGACTCAAGTCCCCTATTAAGGGCGACTCTTCACGACGATTAGCAGCCAAATCATAAAGTTCCTGTAGCTTGCTCTCGTCTTTTTTCAGCAGATAAACTCCTGTCTGTTGGTAAAAGTCTGTCTGGATACCAGCAGCTTTCAAATCCGCAATTAAATCCTGATAAAAATCAGCGCCCAGACGCGCCATCCTGTACCAAGCTTTGTTGCGACGCTTGGAAAACCAAGGACTGATAATGCCTGCGGCTGCCTTGGTTGCCTGCCCCTTGCCATCATCAAAGACAGTCACTTCCACATCTGGGGATTTGGATAGATAGTAAGCGGCTGTTGAGCCAACAATCCCAGCTCCAATCACTGCTACTTTTTTCATGTCGCTCCCTCTCAAATATGCCGGAAAGGATTGGTCCAAGCCTGACTAGCCAGAATCTCAATCTCCCATCCCTCTTCTGTCTTCCAAAGTTCAAATTTTTCTTTCAATTTTTCCGTAAAAAGAACCTCGATATGGTGTCCAGGATCCAGCGCCAAAAGCCCCTCTGTCAGCATTTCCTGAGCTGTATGATAGTAAATATCACCTGTAATGTAGACCTGCGCTCCCTTGGCAATAGCTTCCGGATAAAAGGACTGACCGCTGCCACCACAAATAGCCACATGCTCAATCATGCGTTCGAGATCTGTTTCATCATAAGTAATCAGACGCAAACTATCTAGTCCAAAAGTTTCCTTGACCTTAGCCGCAAAATCCCCAAAAGTCTGAGGAGCAATCTTCCCCACGCGGCCAATACCGTAATCTGGCCCCGTCTGACTAAGATAACTTGTCTCCTCAATCTCTAAAAGCTGGCAGAACCAATCATTAAGCCCGTCCTCCACGACATCGATATTCGTATGGCTGACATAGACAGCAATATCATGCTTGATAAGGTCTAAAATCATCTGATTTTGAGCCTTATCTGCCACTAGGTCCTTGAGCGGGCGAAAGATAGGCGCATGCTTAACGATAATCAGTCCAGCACCTGCCTCAATAGCCTCCGCCACCGTCTGCTCGCGAATATCCAGAGCCACTAGAACCTTGTCAACTTCTTTGTCCAAAGTTCCGATTTGCAGACCTGAAAAGTCGCCCTCCATGGACAGTTCTTGCGGGCAATAGGCTTCATATCGGGTGATGATTTCACTTGCTAACATGGAGCACCTCCTTGATATTTTCGATTTTTTGGGACATAGCAGAGCGTTCCAGCTGATTCTTTTCTGGGATATGGGCTAGAGCTCCTTCAAGTTTCTTCAGTTCTTTCTGCCATCTTAACTGAAAAACAGACGATTGCTTTTTTAGCAGGAAAGGCCCGAAGCGTTTTTCTTGCTCTGTCAAAGTTTGCTGGCCGGCTTCTGCCACTAGGATTTCGTAAAACTTACCAGCCTCTTCTAAGATATCCTCAGCCAGCAAGCGAAAGCCGCTAGATACCAGCCAGCTGCGAAGCTCATCCTCTCGGTTATTAGGCTGCAAAATCAAGCGGGAAATAGCTCCAAGCTTAGCTCTGCCATTTTCCAAAATCTCTGAAATCAAGCGACCACCCATGCCAGCTATAACGATGGTGTCAATCTGATCTTCCGCTTCAAAAGCCGCCAGACCATTGGCAAGACGAACCTCAATCTGCTCCGTCAGCCCATGCTCTGCCACATTTTTCTGGGCAGACTGAAAAGGCCCCTCTACCACTTCTCCAGCCAGAGCCTTCTCAATCCGTCCTTCCTGAATCAGGTAAATAGGCAGATAGGCGTGATCGCTCCCAACATCCAGCAACTTTGCCCCATCCGGCACAAAAGCAGCCACTCGCTCCAAGCGCTGGGAAATAGTCTTTTTTTGCATTGCTTACTCTTTTCTAAACATTCTTCTATTCAGTATATCATTTTTAAGGGTATAAAAAAAGCAGCGGAGAAAAAATCAGCCTGTTAATAAGCCGATTTTGTCTCGCCACTTGGTGATGGGATGTTCCCACCCGACACTTATTTATTTAATTTCCTGATACTCGGCAGCTAAACCGCGCTGGACTGCCGAACGAGCTGCAATCTTCTCCGCCCAAGCAGATAGGTGTTTGTAGTAGGTGGCATCCAAGAACTCAGCTGCGCCTGGATAGAGCTTATCCTGCACCAACTGCCCATACCAAGACCAGATAGCAATATCAGCAATACTGTAGTCATCTCCAGCGATATAAGCTTTCTTTGCTAATTCTTTGTCCAATAAATCCAGCTGTCGCTTGGCTTCCATGGTAAAACGATTGATAGGATATTCTAGCTTTTCTGGAGCATAGTTAAAGAAATGACCAAATCCGCCACCCAAGAAGGGCGCCGCGCCAGTCTGCCAGAAGAGCCAGTTGAGCACCTCAGTCCGACCAGCCAAATCTGACGGAATCAACTTTCCAAACTTCTCTGCTAGATAGAGTAGGATATTGGCTGACTCGAAGACAGGAATCGGCTTATGACCTGACTGATCCAACAAGGCCGGAATCTTAGAGTTGGGATTAAGTTTCACAAAATCTGAGCCAAACTGGTCGCCGTCCATGATGCTGATCTTATAGACGTCATAGGCTGCCTCTGTCACCCCTGCTGCCAGTAGTTCCTCTAGCATAATCGTCACCTTGACCCCATTTGGAGTTCCAAGTGAATATAGCTGAAAAGGCTCTTTACCGACAGGAAGCTTCTGCTCAAAGCGCGCGCCAGCAGTAGGCTGATTGATACCTGAAAATTTTCCTTGGTCGCTGTCCGCAGCAGACCAAACTTTTGGCAATTGATAGGTCATACTTTTCTCCTTTTTTATAAAACCAAGGGCCTGTCATATCTAACAGGCCACTATAAATCTAATAAAGTCAGTCCTTCCACAAATTCATGGCATTGAGGAAATCATCTGAAACTGTCACATTTTGAGGGTTAGCTGCTTCACGTTCTTCCCGTTTGGCTTCAACCTGAGCAAGCGTAGTGATGCCTTCCTTGCGCCAATTACGCAAGATAGCCTGAATATACTTCCAGTTGGCCTTGCCATTAAACACAGCCTCACGAAGGGCAGCCTTGACCAAGTCAGGATTGGTTTTGTCGTCTTGAACAGTCTTGGTCAAGTCCTCAATTTCAAAGGGTGTCAGGAGACGGCCCAACTCCTGCTGAAAGGTCTCAACCAAATCTTTCAAGACATTCTGAGGTGCCTTTGCCACAGTCTGATGACCGCTTTTAGCTGCCAGCAGTTCATCCAGCTTTTCTAAAGCCGGTGAAGCATCAAAGATAACCTCTGTCTCTCCATTCAGCTCAATGGTCTTATACTGCAAGAGACCTTTCTCAGTCAGATGAGACATAGAGCGATTGACTTCTGACAGAGTCTTACCAACATGCTCAGCAATCTGACTAGGCGCCAGCTCTTCTAGAGAAGTCGTATTTTGCAGATAGAAAAACTGCCAGACCAAAAAATCATCGCTGGAATCAAAGATGTCCTTAAAATGCAAAAGAAGGGCACTCGGGATTACAAGATTGCCCGATTTAAAAGCTGATAAATAAGTCATGTCACCTCTTATAGATAAGCAAAAAACGATACATCATTTTCAGGGCTCTCCCAGTCGAAAGGTGTCTCCTGATAGACAGCATAATTGACCCAATTGCTGAAAAAGAGTGCCGCGGCCGAACTCCAGCACAAGGCCGGTGTCGTATGGACATCATCGTTTTTGAAATAATTCTCTGGAATATGTGGATTCTTCCCTGCCTTCAAATCGCGGAAATACTCCTTGGATAGAGTATCGCGGTCGTATTCCATATGACCGAAACTATACACCTCTCGCAAGTCCCGGCTAGCCAATACAGAGAGACCCGTATCTTCACCATATGAGAGAATTTCCAGATTGGTCAGATTGACAATATCTTCCTTCAGAACTTCAGTATGACGGGAATGCGGTGCATAAAACTCATCGTCAAAACCACGAAAAAGCAGATTGCTGCTATCAGATGACTGGCTATAGACACCCGATAATTTGCGCGTCATCTGGTGCTTGTCCACGCCGTAGCGAGCGTAAAGTCCAGCCTGAGCTCCCCAGCAAATATGCAGAGTCGAAAAGACATGGGTCTTGGACCATTCAATCACCTGCTGGAACTCTTCCCAGTAGTCCACTGATTCAAATGGCAGATGTTCTACTGGCGCACCAGTGATAATCAAGCCATCAAAATAGCGATTTTTAACCTCATCAAAAGTCTTATAGAAAGTCTCCATATGCTCTGCACGTGTCGTTTTAGACTGATGAGAGCTCATGTAGAGGAAGTCAATAGTCAACTGCAGCGGGGTATTAGCCAAATGGCGCAGTATCTGAGTCTCCGTCACCATTTTCTGGGGCATGAGATTGAGTACCAGAATATTCAGAGGGCGGATATCCTGATGGTCCGCCCTATCATCATCCATGACAAAGATATTCTCAGAACTTAAAATGTCAACAGCTGGCAGTTTCTTATCAATCTTAATTGGCATGAAAATATCTCCTTCAATCGTTAGAAAGGCTTGGAAATACTTTTCCAGCCTATTCTTTGTTTATCCAATGTACTTTCATTATACTGAAAGGAGATATAGTTTTCAATTATACTTTTTCTCTAACTAGATATAGCTAGAAACTATGTATTAATAGTGCATCAGAACCTTGTAGTCGTAATCGCCGATAACTTCGCGACCCTTGAGCTCATCCAGCTCAATGAGGAAGGCGCAGCCAGCCACTACACCGCCAAGACGCTCAATCATCTCAATCGTTGCTTTCACTGTTCCACCAGTCGCAAGAAGGTCATCTACGATTAGAACGCGCTGACCTGGCTTGATAGCATCCGCATGCATGGTCAGGGTATCAACACCATACTCTTTTTCATAGTCAGCTGAGATAACCTCACGAGGAAGCTTACCAGGCTTGCGGACTGGAGCAAAGCCGATTCCTAATTCAAAGGCAACTGGACAGCCCACGATAAAGCCACGAGCTTCCGGTCCAACAATCATGTCAATCTTCTTGTCTGTCGCATATTGAACAATCTCACGAACAGCGTAACTGTAAGCATTTCCATCTGCCATCAATGGGCTGATATCACGGAATGTCACGCCTTCCTTTGGATAATTTTCGATTGTTGCAATGTAGTCTTTTAAATTCATGATATACTTTCTTTCAAAAAAATTTTTTACTCTCTATTATATCACTTTTTCATCCAAATGGTAACAGAAAACTTACTTTTTATTGGTATCTATTATTTAATCTGAAAAATCATGTCTGAGCCATTCATAGACCATCACATTGAGGCTGGGATTGAGTTGGTTATTCTTTATAATCGTTTTTCTACTAGTTCCAAGAGCGAAACTTCCTTTTCCCTAACATGCTGAGCCATAGGTCCAAGACACTCACTTTTTAACGAGATTAGCTGAACAATTTTCAGTCTGCTTCCATCAAATAATTATAAATCTCCTGCACAGTTCCCAGTGCCATGAGTTCTTGTTCTTTGACTAGGCGCTTGAGGTCTTGGTAAATGTGACTACTGTCAATTTCTTTCTTTTCAGCTTCCTTATTGACCGTCATGACGCCTTCTTTGATGCTGACAAAGCCCAGCTCTTCAAAAATTTGAATCATTTTGACCAAGAGAATTGGGTCAATTTTCAGATAAGCTGCTAGATCCTTAAGCTTATAGCGTACATCAAACTCGGGAAACTGATAGATAGTCTTGTAGAGTTTGGCAAATTGCTCACGGTTGCCATAACCAGTCAGATAGTAAGGCTTGGCAATCTCATTCTTAAAGTAAATCGCTTCAAAATCCTGTGATTGAAGAATCTTCTTCAAGACCTTCAAATCATCAGGCAGGTCATAAACCACAACCGCTCTGCTATTTGTCAAATCTGGCAACTCCTCTGTGAAACGCAAGACTGGAACCTTGTCAGGCAGCGTCGCATTTTTGCTGCGGATATTGAAAAGCTGAACGCCGTCCACACGAGCATCTACCAGCATGAGCTGGAGACTGGTCTGTCCATTCCATTTATTGACAGAGAGGCTGACAGCCAGCTCCAGATTCTTGGTTTGGGCAAACTCTGTCGCCAGGCTTCCTTGCCCAAAAGCTACTACTTCAAAAGTAGAATCTTGTTGAGAAATTTTTAGCTTGAGATGGCTATTGCCAGCCCCCATAGTCCGAGCATTGTCCACTTTAAAGTCCTTGAGGTAAAAAAGCGGCTTCTTATTATCCATACCAAAAGGAGCCAGTCTTTCAAAACTTTTGAGTGTGTCAAGGGTCAGTTCTGGCAAGTACAACTCCTCATCCAAGTACAGGGCTGTTTTACCAGTCAAATCTAAATCATTGTCTAAGATGTAGGCTGTCAGGATATCAGATAGCTCTGCTAGTTTGTCTGCTTCAAGAGTCATTCCAGCCGCTCCAGCATGGCCACCAAAAGCTACAAAGAGATCACGATGACTGTCCAAGGCTTCAAAAATATTGACCGCTTCAATACTGCGGGCGCTGCCCTTAGCGATGCCATCCTCAATATTAAGCACTATGACTGGCTGGTGCAGCTCTTCCAACAAGCGCCCAGCGACAATCCCTAGCACACCAGGATTCCAGCCTTCCTTAGCCAACACCTGCACTGGTCTCTTAGGATCCAGCATGGTTTGTGCTTCTTCATAAATCTGCTGGACGATTTCCTTACGCTCGTCATTTTTCTGATTGATCATAAGTGCAATGTCACGAGCTTTTTCGTCGTCAAAGCCTGTTAAAAGCTCAACCGCTGGATTTGGATCATCCAGCCGTCCCAAGGCGTTGAGTCGGGGAGCAAGCTGGAAGCCAACCGTTTCTTCATCCAGTTCGTCTGGCTGAATACCTGCAATTTTGAAGAGTTCCTGAAGACCCACCCGCTGGGTATTTTTGAGGACGGAAAGGCCATATTTAACCAAAATCCGATTTTCCCCCGTCAGACTGACCATATCAGCAATGGTACCAATGGCAACTAAGTCCAAAAGTTCGACTTGTACTTCTTCCAACAAGGCTGTTGCAAGCTTAAAAGCCACCCCACAGCCAGCCAAATGCTTGAAAGGATAATCCGCACCGCTATGTTCCGGATGGACGATCGCATAAGCATTTGGCAACTCCTCAGGCATGGAGTGGTGATCCGTCACGATGACATCTACGCCCAGAGACTTGGCCAGTTCGATAGCTTCAAGGCCCGCCACGCCATTATCCACTGTAATAATGAGCGAGATGCCTTGATTTTCAATAAAATACTTATAAACACTGCTATTAGGACCATAGCCATCCGTAAAGCGATTGGGCAGATAGACCTGACACTCAGCCCCCAGCTGCTCCAAGGCTTCCTTGACAATCGATGCCGAGGTCATCCCATCAGCATCATAATCGCCATAGATCAAAATCTGCTCGTAATTCTCAATCGCTGCACGAATGCGCTCCACTGCCCGCTCCATATCATGCAGGTCATAAGGGTCATGAAGCTGGTCTAAACTAGGCTCCAAAAATTCCTGTAAAGCCTCTTCAGTCTGCACACCTCTTTGGTAAAGAAGACTGGCAGCGGCAGGTTCCAATCTGGCTTTCTTGGCCTTTTTTAAAAATTTTTCGTCTGTAAAATTTGTGGCAAACTGCCAGTCGTATTTTGAGCTAATCATGATAAGTGAAACACTTTCTCCGTTCAATCTTGTCTGAATATTATAACATGAAAAGACTGGTTCAACCAGTCTCAAACTTTCTATCTGCGAGCAAGTTCCTAAGCCTCATTCATCCAGGTAAAGTCCCTTAGCAACACTTCTATCAATAACTTCCTGAGCTAATTCCCAAAGAGCTAAAGAGGTTTCTTGGATAAAGGATTTCTTAGCGATGACCTGCGACTTGGTCAGGCTATGAGGATTGTCATGGGGCTGAGCGACTTCCAAGTGATTGAGCAGGGGAACCAGAGCATCCAGCACTCGGGCATATTTAGCCTCTATGCTAATGCCGGTCTCAAATTCCTGCCAGAGCTTTAAAAAGGTATCCTGCTGATCTGACGGCAGCTTATCCAAACTGATTTTCAAGGACTCAAGCTCTCTATCGTAAGAATCGCTCTTGCCCACGTCGTCAAAGATAAAGGTATCACCAGCATATATTTCGCCCAAATCATGAATCAGTAACATAGACATGACCTTTTCCAGATTAACTTCTTCGGGAATATATTCTTGAAAGACTAGCGCCATGAGCGCACCCTGCCAACTATGCTCAGCAGAATTCTCAAAACGATAAGCGTCCAAGGTCCGATTGTTGCGATGAGTGGCTTTCAGTTTTTCCAGCTCATTGGTAAAAGCCAGCTGCTGTTGTAGACGTTTAAGCATGTGGAACTCCTTTGAAATGTTTTTATTATTATACCACAATAGCACTAATAAGATTGTCCAGATTTGTTTGAAGTATTAAAGTGACAGTTGAGCTAATTAGTGATATACTAAGACAATAAAGGTTAATTAATTGCAAACTTTGAAAGGAATAATAATGACCTATCTTTTAAAAGTAGAAGATTTTGTTAATATAGAAGAAAATAAGAGTTCCTTCGTTATCAATGATATGGTTGCTATTTGCAAGCGAAGTAATAATCCCAATCGAGACTATTTATTTGTTAATAAATATCAAGCTAAACATTATCCTGTTAAAGCCCATAACACGCTGCGGCTATTTTCCGAACTCTATCAAGAAATAAAAAGGCAAATTCCTTCTGACAAGCGTATTTTAGTTGTTGGTTTTTCTGAGACGGCTACTGGAATCGCCCAGGCAATCATGCATATGGCCTTGGAAAACAAAGATTTGAATACTGTCTTTTATTTACAGACTACTCGAGAAAGCATTAATACGGATATCCAAAATATCTCTTTCGAAGAAGAGCATTCACATGCAAGCAAACAAAAATTATATTACCGCTCAGATATTCCTGACTACGATACTGTTTTGTTTATTGAAGATGAAATAACAACAGGAAATACAATTGTTAACTTTATTGAAAAATTTCAAAAAATTAAAGACAGTATTTCTTTTGCAGCCGCTTCTATATTAAACTGGCAAAATACAAAGAATCGTAAGATTTTTCAAGAAAAAGGAATCAAAAGAATATACCTAGTCAGTGGTCAAATGAGAGATAATACTCCTCTCATAGAGCTGAAAGAAACAACACTGGAAAAACCAAGACTAACTTCAGACGTTCACTATCATTTATCTGACAACCTCAATCCTCGAACAGGTCTCACTAAAGAAGAGTTTTTAGTCTTCCAAGAAACTGCTCTAAATCGATTGACTTCGCAAGTCTCTCGGAAATCTAAAAAAGAAACAATAGCTGTCATTGGAACTGAGGAAAACATGTGGTTACCAATTAGACTAGCCCAAGAACTTGATGCAGAGGTTCGCTCCACCACAAGAAGTCCCATTTCCCTCTCCAGTGAAGACAACTATCTTTTCCATAACGGCTTAGCTTTGGCCAGTGCTTACGAAACGAATAGAGTGACTTTCCTTTACGATATTGAACGTCATTATGACCAAATTATCATCGTCTATGAGGTTATGACTGATGCATTTCGAGCAACTCTTCAAAATAAACTGCAGCCCTTTAGTAAGCAAACACTAATTTTTGTTAAACAATAAGAAAGGCTTTTATGAATTTAGTAAAAACTAGTTACCCTGAATCCGATGTAACCATCCTCTTACAAGATGTGCGTGGAAAGGTTCCTGTATTAGAAACTGCCGAAAGAGAAAAGTTAAATCAACAGGGCGTTCATTATTCCGAAATGCTACCTCTAGAATATGCCCCAACAGAGCGCTATATGAAAATCTATCAAGAAAGCCTCGCAACTCTTTCTTTTGAGACTGCTAACGCTATAGCAAGTCTTTCTGAAAAAATTTTTAAGAAAAAAGGAGAAAATCTTGTTTTAGTTTCCTTAGCAAGGGCAGGGACTCCTATAGGTATTCTAATAAAAAGGTACCTTCACTATAAATATCAGCTTGATGTGCCACATTATAGTATTTCTATCATTCGAGGTAAAGGGATTGACATAGCCGCCATGAATATTATAGCCAACAAGCACCATCCTAAAGATATTCAATTTGTGGATGGTTGGGTTGGAAAAGGAGCAATAAATACCGTCCTGGAAGAAGCCTGCCAGAGGTTAGCAGAGGAAAACAAATTCTTTTCCGAACTAGATCCTACTCTAGCTGTACTCAGTGATCCAGCTTCAGTAACACCGCTTTATGGTACACGTCAGGACTTTTTAATCCCTAGCGCTTGCTTAAATGCTACTGTCAGCGGCCTCGTCAGCAGGACGGTCAAATTAAAAGAAATGAGCGATGACGAGCTTCACGGAGCTGTTTATTATGCAGAAAACGAAGCTTACGACCATTCATTGGAATTCTTAGATAAAGTGCAATCCTATTTTGACCAAGTTCAATTAGATTATTTTAATCCTTCACAAGAAGAACTCAATGAGGATTTCAAAGGATTGGACGAAGTTAAGAAAATCGCCCAATCCTACAACATTAGTGATATCAATAAAATAAAACCAGGAGTTGGTGAGACAACTAGAGTTCTGCTTAGGCGCCTTCCAGATAGGGTATTAATTAGAGAAAAGGCTAATCAAAAATACCTTAAACATATCCTTCAATTATGTGAAGAAAAACAAATCCCAATCGAATATGTCAACCTACAGAAATATAATGTTTGTGGCATTATAAAGGAAGTCGCAGATTTATAGTTTATCTCTTGACAAAGACCATTTTATAAATATACAATGGTATCTATAAAGCAGGGGGAGAGCAGACTTTAATAAGCTATCTCCAGTGATTTAGGAGGTACAAAACAAACCATCTGCACTCTTCATTTAACTTTTATACAAAGAAGACAAAAGATGTGACATTATAATCGTAGAAAGCAGGTATATTTCATGTCGACCAGTCTGCAAAATTTGCCCTTTGAACTTTGGCGTTCAATCACAGAACGAAAAGGAATACAAGCCACTTTCGCTCCTGTTTTTACACGATATATCGGGGTTGAAAATCAAAGTAAATATGATAGTGTATTAAAAACTATTTTGGTAAAAGCTCAAGAGGATTCAACTCACACTATTTACTTTGACGGCCAAATCCCAATGGATGCAGATTTTGATTTCATTAACAGCATAAAAAACGAGCTTGCTTCAATGGAAGTTAGTCAAATAGCCAGTCAGGATATTACACTCTTTGAAGATGCAGAGCTCAATCATCAATTTCTGATTGCTCTTGAATATATAACAAACCTTGCTATCCGTCAGGAAAATTTCCTGAATAACAGCGTGAGAAATAATTTTATATGCAAAATGCTACTCTATGCATACTTACATATTTTCAGCTTATCCTATCAAGATAGAGATTACCTTACAAACAAGTGCATCTACTATGGTAGTATTTCCAAACACGATATATATTTCTTGCTGTTACTTAATCGCTTCGGATTTGATGTCATTTATATCAATCCACTAAAAGATGATGAAAATTTTGCTCTAGTTGACTCTGATCAAATCAGTACTGTCCATAAAAACACTCAAATCCTGCCTATCCAAAGTTGGGCAGAAAGAGCTAAAAATGGACAAATTATAGAGGAAAATCGTTCAATTACACTGGATATAGAAACACAAATTGAAGAACAGTTATTTACAAATTCTGGCATTTATAGGCCTTGGCAGTTCCGAAATGGAACGACAAGCCCCATTTTTTTCAATTCAACTTTAATAGATGTAGAACAAAATTGGAACGCACCCGCAAAAGTTCGGAACGGATTTAAGACCGTTGAGAAAACAGTCTACGTCCCACATTTCTTTTTTGAAATAGAGGGAGAATATAATCCAATTGACAAGTACGCCCACTTGGTCAATATCTGTTCTTCGTCTGACAATACGCTCGTTTTAACATCCAATGGTGATGAACTGATTACTCATGAAATAAATGATTCCGATAAGTATCAGCTTATGTTTTGTCAACTCAGTAATGGAAGTTTTGATATTGAGGAGATTATGAAGCTCCCATTCTATCGCTATGCTCCTTATAACGATGAAACAGAAAAATTCCTTCTCAATAAGATTAACGAAACTATTGCTGATACTCGACTGTTCAAACAACCATTGACAATATCCAAAGAAGAAATATTAAACTTTGCACTGTTGATTCTACAGTTGGATAAAAGAGTAATACGACTCATAGATAGCTTTGATTTTACCGGCTTTATACCCAAGATTGTCTTTTTCTTGGAAGGCGAAACTCAGTTATCAAAAAATACGTGCTATGTCCTTGCCTATCTTGGAAAAATTGGTTTTGATATCATCATTTTTTCACCTGCCGGCTTATCTGACCTGAACTCTTACATTAATGCAGAGTACTTTAACACTGTCAGGTTAGATGTTATAAACTATGAGCAAAGTTTTCAAGCTATTCAACGAAAGCTGAAAAAACAAAATTTCTTCAGTAAACTTTTTAATTAAAGAAAGGAAAACAATATGCCTATCAACACAGGAAGTTTTGATTCGACTCCACAAGAGATTGAATCAACTGAACTTGAACTTGCTAAACCAGAAGTCCTAGCTGACAACTTAGCCTATAAGCAGAAGCTAAGATCACTGCCTGAGGTTCAGAACCTCACCAATGAGATTGATATTACTAATGTCAACTCAATTATGGCTTTCGGTCAAAAACCGAGTGAAGGGATTTCTCAAATGTCTGATGCTCTATTATCTTCCATGCGAAGGGTAGATGCAGAGGAAGCTTCTCGAATGCTCGTTCAACTTACTAAAATCATGGATAAATTCGATATTAAAGAAATTGAAAATCCAGAAAAAGCATCTGCTCTGCAAAAATTATTTGGCAAAATAAAGAATAGTATTGATAAACTTTTTGCTAAATATGAAGATATGGGTAAAGAGGTTGATCAGATTTATACCATATTGAAGCAATATGAAGTTCAGATTCACCAAACTCAAGAAAATTTGGAAAAACAATATAAAACTAATGTAGCTTACTATGAAGAATTAGAAAAATATATTGTTGCTGGTGAGATTGCTCAAGAAGAAATCGAAGAATACAGCAATCAAATTGCGGCTCGTACAGATATAACAGAGCAAGAAAAACAAACTCAACAGCAAAAGCTAAGCATGATTAAAGATATGCTCGCACAGCGAACATATGACTTGCAGATTGCTGAAAACGTGGCCATGCAAACCTGTCCTATGATTCAGACCATGCAAATGTCTAACTTTAATCTGATGCGGAAAATCAATTCTTCCTTTATTATCACATTGCCAATCTTCAAGCAATGTTTGGTTCAAGCTATTCAATTAAAAAGACAGGAAATTCAAGCTAAGTCAATCAAACAATTGGATGAAAAAACAAATGAACTTCTAATTCGTAATGCACAAAACACTGCTAATCAATCTGTTAATATTGCTCGTATGGCTGGTGGAAGCTCTATTCAAATGGAGACTCTTCGTACAACTTATGAGACAATCAAAAAAGGAATTGAAGAAACCAAGCAAATCAATAATCAAATTGCTGAAAAACGAAAAAGTGATTCTATTGAGTTAGAACATATGAAATCTGACATGGCTGAAAAAGGTTTTATAAGCGGTCATTGATATCACTTAAAATAAGGTACCGATAACTCTTACTTAGCCTTCCTTAAGCTAAAAAGTTTTAAAAATATTATGATTCAGAAAGGAATATCTATATGGATTTCACTAATTTAAACTCTGGCAGCTCTGCTGCTCCTCTTAACCTCTCTAAAGGGAGCGTTTTAGATTTAACAAAGCAGGCTCCTGCATTAAAAAATTGTATTCTAGGTGGCGGCTGGGATATGGCTGTTGCAGGACCAACTGCTGACCTAGACTTAGCAGCCTTCCTAGTTGAAGAAAGCGGTCGTGTTGCACAAGTACCGAATGATGTTATTTTCTTCAATAATATGTCTGCAGCTGGAATTCGACTTGAAGGTGATAATCGTACTGGCGAAGGCGAGGGCGACGATGAACGAATCCAAATTAATCTTGATGCAATTGAGCCTCGAATTAAGAAAATTGTCTTCTTCATTACTATTTTTGATGCAGTCACTAAACGTCAGACTTTTGGCATGATAAAAAATGCTTTTGTCCGCCTTCTAGATGCCGATAATAACGAACAGGAAATCTGCCGCTATGAATTGAGTGACAGTTATTCTGCTGATACTTCTGTAACAGCTTGTTCCCTTAGTCGGACGGCTAATGGCTGGGCTTTTGAAGCAATCGGTGAGGGAGCTATCGCTGACCTCAACCAACTCTTGTCTCGCTATATGTAATTAAGAAAATAGAAAGGAAAATATTATGGGACTTTTTGGTAAATTATTTGGTGGAGATGAGCAACAAACTCAAGCTCCTGCTGCTAACACACCTATTCAAACTGCTAGTACGGAAGGGCGCGAAGTTACACTCGATTTAAATAAAGGAGGCATGCTCAACCTTGCAAAAAATGACTTCCTTAATCTTTCTAAAACAGATTTCTCTTTAGAAAATATTCGCGTATCAGCAGGATGGGATGTTAAGACAAGTCTCTTTGGCTCTGACTTTGACCTTGATCTTTGTGCCTTCCTTCTTGATTCTTCTGGCCATCTGACTCGTTCAGTTAATAATCTGGTCTATTTCAGTAAAAAGAAATCTCAGGGTATTCAATTAGATCATGATAACCTTACCGGTGCTGGTGACGGTGATGATGAAAACATGTTTGTGAATTTCAATAATATTCATCCAGACGTGGCTCAAATCGTTGTAGCAGTTGTTATCTATTCTGGTCAAAATCGCAAACAATATTTTGGCCAAGTAAAGAATGCCTACGTTCGTTTAGTTGATCAGGCACAACGTCCTGAAAAAGAAATCGCTCGCTTCAATCTATCAGAAGATGGCGGCAAAGCGACGGCCGTTAAATTTGCTGAACTTACACGTACTGTCAATGGTTGGACTTTCAAAGCAGTTGGAGAATACCTAAACGCTTCAATCCAAGACATTGAAAAATCTTACCGTTAATCAGAAAGGAATCTCTCATGGCTATTAATTTCACCTCACTTGGCGGACCTGCCAATCCTACTCCAACACCCACTGAAGTTGCTCCTGCAACAGGAGGTGTATCTCTTGATTTAGAAAAAAATACTATCCTGGACTTAGCTAAAGCTGCTCCAGGACTTACAAAAGTTGACTTATGCGCTGGTTGGGATATCTCTGCCGGTGGTGCAGATTTTGACCTTGATATTTCTGCTTTCCTATTGAATGAGGCAGGTAAAATTACTTCTGCTAATGATGTTATTTTTTATAATAACAAAACTGCTCCTGGTATTCACTTAAATGGTGATAACCGTACTGGTGCAGGTGATGGTGATGATGAAGTTATCAATTTGGATTTAGCTGCTCTCTCACCAAGTACCCATAAGGTCATTTGCGCTGTTACCATCGATCAGGCTATCGCTCGTCGTCAAACATTTGGCATGGTTAATAATTCCTATGTTCGCTTAGTTAATGCAGAGAACAATTCTGAACTTTGCAAATTCCAGCTTAAAGATGATTATTCTACCGATACAGCTGTTGTTTTTGCAGAACTTGTAAAAGATGGTTCAACTTGGGCCTTCCACACCATTGGTGAAGGTAAGCAGGCTGATTTAAATGGTATAGCTGCACTCTTTAGCTAAAGACAAACAGTTGCCATATCAAGTTTTATTGACATACAAAAAAGAGACTGAACACTATTGTCTCAGCCTCTTTATTTTTAGAAAGGACAAATAAACCAAATGAATAACTTTAAAGGGCTAAGCTCAGCTGAGGTTGCAGCAAGCAAATCAGCCCATGGAGATAATAAACTTTCCAGTAAAGAAGCCAACTCACTTCTTTCAATATTTATTGAGGCTTTCAAGGATCAGTGGATTTTGATTCTGCTGGCGGCCTTAGGTCTCAAAATTATTTTCAACTTTATCGGCATGATTTTCCCAGGTATTGGTGAGGCAAATTGGTACGAAGCAATCTCCTTGATTTTTGCCATTCTCCTGTCAACAGGATTTTCTGCTATCTCACAATATCAAAATGAGCAAAAGTTTAATACATTACAAGAAGAAGCTAGCAAAACTAATGCTAAAGTCTATCGTGACGGTAAACTTAAAGAGATTTTAGTAGATGATATTGTCAAAGGAGACCAAATTCTTCTTCAAACTGGTGATAAAATCCCAGTTGACGGGATTATTCTTGCTGGAGAATTAAAGGTAAATCAAGCTATCTTGAATGGGGAAAGTGAAGATGCTACAAAAATCGCTTTAGGTGATAATGCAGAACCAGATAGTCAGGACCTCTTTACAGAATTAAAAATCTTCCGTGGGACTGTGGTAACATCTGGTGAAGCTGTTATGGAAGCAACTGATATTGGTGACCATACTGTTCTTGGAAGCATCAATACCTCTCTCCAAGAGGATGGGAAAGATTCTCCATCAAAAGAGAAATTGAACAAACTGGCAGAAAATATTGGCGTTCTTGGATACAGTGCTGGTGCGGCTTACTCTGTCATCAACCTTGTTCTTGGTTTTCTTGCTTTAAATACTGCAAACAATTTGAATCTTTCATCTATTTTCTTATTAGTCATTGAAACAATTCTCTTTGCAGTGACTATCATTATCATGGCAGTTCCAGAAGGATTGCCTATGATGCTGGCTCTTGTATCTTCAATGAACTCAGGCCGCTTGCTAGCTCAGAATATTCTAGTTCGTCATCCTGATACTATTGAAACAGCTGGTTATATGAATATCCTTTTCAGCGATAAAACTGGAACAATTACAGAAGGGAAACTATCTGTTGTTGATTTCTTCCTTGGCAATGGAACTCTTTATGAGACAACTGATGAGAGTTCTGCTGCTGATTTCTCGAGTATGTCTGAAAAGTTACTCAAGCAAGTTATTCATGGCATTGGTTTAAATAATGACGCTAATATAGCAGATGGTATAGCTGTCGGAAGTAACGCAACTGACCGTGCTCTTTTAGATTTTCTAATCAACCGCAATCTCTTAGATTTTGATACAAACACTATTGCTGAAAAAGAACAGTTTAACTCTGCTAAAAAATATGCTAGTGTTACGACTAAGTCAGGCGAAATTTACATCAAAGGAGCACCAGAATTTATTTTAGACGATTGTCATTTCTATCTTGATAAAGACGGAAATAAGACTGCTTTTACTGCAGCTGATAAAGATAAATTCTCTGCTATCTCTTTAGAACAGGCTAATCGTTCTATGCGCCTTCTCGCTATTCTTAAGAAAGAGGGAGCAGACAAAATCTTGATTGCTGTTGTATGTATTCGAGACAATGTACGGGATTCCATTAAACAGACTGTTGAAACAATGAACAAGGCTGGAGTTCAAGTAGTTATGGTTACAGGGGACCGTAAAGAAACAGCTGTCGCTATTGCTAAAGAAGCCGGAATTGTTACCAGTGATACGGACTTAGTCCTAACCCATGATGAGCTAGAGAACCTCTCTGACGAAGAATTAAAAGCGCAACTCCCTAATATGAAAGTTGTAAGTCGTGCCTTACCAATGGATAAGAAGCGCTTAATTGAAGCAGCTCAAGATCTTGATATGGTTTGTGGTATGACCGGTGACGGTGTCAATGACTCTCCTGCTCTTAAAGCTGCTGATGTTGGTTTCTCTATGGGGGATGGAACTGAGGTTGCCCGTGAAGCTTCTGATATAGTTATTTTAAACAATAGTTTGACGTCTATAGAAAAAGCAGTACTTTACGGTCGGACAATGAGCAAATCAGTTGGCAAATTCATTATTTTCCAGCTGACAGTTAATGTAACTACCATTGCTATGTCTCTTCTCTCTCCTCTTTTTGGTCTGAAAGAGCCATTTACAATTATTCAAATCCTTTGGATTAACCTCATCATGGATACTCTAGCTGCTCTAGCATTTGGTGAAGAACCTACCTTAGAACGGTATATGAATGAAAAGCCAGTAGCTAAAAAAGCTAATATCCTGACAAAATATATGAAGTCTGCTATTGGAGTTGCTAGTATTTTCATTACTCTTGTCTGTCTAGCTATTCTTAAAAATGTAGCTGGCATTCAAGATTTCATCACTAATGGAACTGGAAACTTTGAAATGGTAACTACCTTCACCTTTACTGTGTTTATCTATGCGATTATCTTCAATTCCCTCAATACTCGCAGTACTGGTCTTAATGTTTTTGAGCATATCTCAGAAAACAAAAAATTCTCAATTGTTATGATTTCCATTGCTATCGTTCAATCTTTAATCATTCAGTTTGGTGGACAGGTCTTCAATACTGTTCCTATGGATATTGAACACTATATTGTAGCACTTGCTATTGCTGTTCTGATTATCCCTATAGACTTCATCCGAAAAGCTCTTACAAAATAAATGTTAGTTATAGAAAGGCTGAAACACTAGTGTTTCAGCCTTTACTTATCAACTCTTTTAGTGAAGTGACTATGAATACTTCATGAACAGGGAAAATTTATACATGACAATAATCTACTTGATTCTTTATAAATGCTTCCAAGACTAGACTTATCGGCTCTTTTATAGTAAGATTGGTATAGTTTGATGAATTACACACTTTGATAACTAAAATTTATTCTCTTAAGTCATTTAAGTTTGACCAAAAATTTAAGATAATCAATCTAACTTTAATAAGCTTTAAATATAACTGCTTGAAATTAAAAAAGAAATTTTTATTTTCTATTAAAATTTTACAACTATCAGTCCCAAAAAAGAGAGGAATATTATGCTTTTTGCTACTGATTTAGATCGAACCATCATTTATTCTAATAAATTTGTTGAAAATTATCAGACTGTTTCTTGTGTAGAACATCTAGACGGACGTGAAATCTCCTATATGAGCCATAGAGCATTGGAATTACTGGCTCAAGTCAAAACTCGCTGCGATATCCATTTGGTTCCAATTACAACTCGCTCGCTAGCGCAGTTCTCACGCATTATCCCCCTACAAGACTGCCCTTATGCTGTTGTTGCTAATGGCGGAATCATTCTGCATAAAGGTCAACCTTTAAAAGTCTGGCAGGAACACATCGAAAGAACTCGACAAATACAAGCATTGGATTATCCTAAAATCTTAGATATTTTAACTAAATATCAAAAATACTTAACTAGAACTCCATCTTTGGTTGACAATTTATTCTTTTTTACTAAAGTTACCGAAGATCAGGATATCGTTCAAGAGTTTATCTTGCCAAATCTTGAAAAAGATTTAAAAAATTTAGAATGGACTTTCACTCTTCAGGGGCTTAAACTTTACATCATCCCTAAAGAAATTTCTAAAGAAAACGCTCTTTCTTTTTTAAAAGACTATCTCAAAGAAGAATTTCTAATTACTTCGGGTGACGGAAAATTAGATGCTGGCTTCTTATCTTTAGGCGATATAAAAATGATACCAAAGAACAGTGAAGTTTACCAGCTTATCGATAATAAAGATAGCTATACGATTGTTAATCAAGGAATAGAAGGCGCTGAGGATATTCTTTCAGTAGTCCTCGAACAAAAAACTTAAAAGTGTTGAATGGAAGATTTGAATGAAATTTACTTATGATTCTATACCCCTATTTAAAGAAGGATGCCAATTTAATCAAAATTCCCCAAAAGATTTATTGCAATATGCAATAGCTGGACTTCTTTATATGCCCGCTCATCGAACTCAGATAGTTGATGAAATTATTGCTGGCCTCCATCCTTGTTGTAGCTCAATCTGTCTAGATCTAGAAGATTCTATTGGAGATGGAACTGTTCATCAAGCTGAATTACAACTCTTTGAGACTTTAGACAAACTGAATCAAGCCTTGGAAACTGGCCAGCTAGATTTTGATTCTCTCCCTTTAATTTTTATCCGAGTCCGTTCTTCCCAACAATTTAATCAAATGCTCGAGCATTCTTCTCCTGATATCTTTAAACTAGTTTCTGGATTTAATTTTCCTAAATTTGATTCTACTACTGCTCCTGCCTACCTTCAAGTTTTCGACAATTTTAACAAAAGAACAAATCAAACATTTTACATAATGCCAATTCTTGAAAGCGAGAGCATCATGAAAAAGAATACCAGAATGGAAGAACTTCTTTTTATATCAGAGTTATTAAAACCCTATAAAGAGAAAGCTTTAAATATCCGTGTGGGAGCAACTGATTTTAGTAATATTTTCGGTATTCGTCGTAATGTCCACCAGACTATCTACGATGTTAAACTTATTGCTGACTGTCTAACAGATATCTTAAATATTTTTTCCGCAGATTATATCTGTTCAGGACCAGTATGGGAATACTTTAATAGCCGTTTTCAAGACGGTAATTGGGCTCATGGATTGAAAAAAGAGCTAGAGTTAGACAGACTTAATGGATTCATTGGAAAAACTTGCATCCATCCCTCTCAGCTAAGTCTTATTGCTGAGAATAACATTGTTAGTTTAGAGGACTACCAGGATGCTCTGACAATTCTTAATACAAATCAGCAGCAAATTGGTGTAATAAAAGGATATAAAGAAAACCGGATGAATGAAATGAAGCCGCATAGCAAATGGGCAAAGAAAATTATTCAGTTAGCAACAGTCTATGGCGTAGCTGAAGGAGATAATACAAAAGATAATTCACTGAAATCGTAGAACGACATATAAAGGGTGTTCTGCCTAACTTTTTCCTTGACTAAAAACACACGCATTAAAACTGAACTTAATGCGTGTGTTTTATTTTAGATAAAGAAATAGCAACTATTCATCTTAAACATGCCAAATTTTTTAGCGATAAATTTAACCTTTCTCCCGCCATCGAATCACCAACTCTGACGTCAGGTGGGGCAGGATAATCGTCAGAAGGAAGGCGCAACGGCCATTTTCCCACTTGGTCAGCTGCTGGGATTTGAGCAGAAAGAAAGACAACTCAATAAAGATAGGATGGAGGAAGAAATAAAGGATACTTAGATCTTTTAAATGTCGCCAGTTTTTTCGCGCTTCCACCGTGTTTTTAACAGCCAATTGAATAAGAAAAGCGTAAAGGGAATGAGAGCAAAGAAAAAATTTTTATCCAGTCCCTGCCTCATGTAAACCAGAACTCCTTCACCTACTAGGAAAAGACTTGCCAACAGAAGAAACAGCCAGCGTTTCTTCTGAAATAAGGCTATCTGCCCGTAATCAGCTAGAAAGTAGCCTAAATAGATAAAAATAGGCGTATAGAAGAGGCCATTCCTGCTAGTGAAAAAGAGCTTGGCATAAGCATCATACCAGTCCGTCAGCAGACTAGGCGCCAGATAGGCGTGATATGTCTCAATAGCACCTAAGGTGTAGAGAATTAACAAAAGGGCAAATGTTTTCTTGGGACCCAACTTCCTATACAAAAAATGGACCAGCAGCAAGCCTAAGAGAAAGGCGGGGATATACCAAGAGCTGGTAACTCATTCCGATGTAGAAGAGCGCTGCTAGAATAGCCAGCGGAGCTAGGTAGAGAGGCCAGTGCAGAGATTGGAAGTAAGTCAAAGCATAGGGAAGATAGACCAAACTCCAAAAGCCATAGGCCTTTAAAATACCTTTGATATACAGAGTCAGTTTCACGTCTTGAGGCTCTTGCTTCCAGCGTACTCGGAAAAAATAGGCTGAAGAAATTAAAAAGAAAGGAACCGCCATGCGACCAAACATACTCTTTTGAACAAAATGCAGGGCTTCATGTTCAAAAAGCCTCTGACAGTGAACCAGAATTACCAAAATGGAAGCAATATATTGAAAAAGGCTGAGCAGGGCATAATTGACTGGTTGCTCTGGCTCTATGACTTCTCTCCTTTGCAGAAAGCTTTCTCCTTACGGGGTTTGTTTAAGATGTAAAAGAACACTTTTTCATTCGATTTAGGACTTAACTAGCCAAACATGCTGAAAGGCAGCGATGTCCCGATAAGGAGATTGGTTGCAGACAACCAGCTCCATCTTAAGCATCTTTTCAGCCCAGTCAGGGACAGTTTTGTAGTCATTGGATTGCAGCCCGTAAAAAATTCGTAGTCCTTGATAATCTTCAACTTCTAATGGGAGACCTGAAATCATTTCTTTAATCTGATAGACCTTTGCAGCTCCCATGCTGTGGGTTTGATATTCCTGACCCGCCAAAAGCTGCTGGGCCTTCTCTGGATCATTTTCAAAAACCACTGTATGCATAATCCGCCCAACTTCGTGATGCTTGACCAGAGAAATTTTGCCGTCCTTTTTTAAGAGGCGGGAAAATTCTGCTAAATAAAGAGCAGGGTCTGATACATACTCTAAGACATTATGACAGATGATGACATCAAAAGACTGATCTGGCAATTGTTGCAGAAGGTCCAAGCTGCCTTGCAATTGCTCATAATAAAAGTTCTGCTTGCGCTCAGCAATCATTTCTGGGCTCAGCTCGATGGCGGTCACTTGGTTGTTTTTCGCTAGAAAATCAGCCACAATTCCAAAACCACTGCCGAAATCCAGGATTTTCTTGTCCTTCAGTGACTCTAGAAAGGCAAAAACAATATCATACTGAAGCTTGCCCCAAGGCGCCTGCAGATGAGCTTTGTAAGCTTGTAGATTAGCTGTCATAAAACCTCACTTATAGTTAAACATATTGGCTGCCATCTTGTCGGCAATTCTTGGAAAAAGGGTATAAAGCTTGTGAGCTAGATTGAGAATCCCAGGTAGATTAATTTCCCGCTTCTTTTTGCCAAAGGAACTGACAATTTTGCTCGCTACAAAGTCAGGCTCAAGGATATACTTGTCGACTGCTTTTACATAGGAACCGTCAGGATCTGCTTGATCGAAAAAGGAAGTTTTGATAGGACCTGGGTTCACCGTCGTGACATAGACCCCAAAAGGCAGGAGTTCCAAACGCAGGGTGTTGGAAAAACCAATAGCCGCAAACTTAGTCGCCGAATAAAGACTAGACTTGCTACTGGCAATGAGGCCGGCCATACTAACGATATTGACGATATGTCCTTGACCTGCCTGCTTCATGCGAGCTCCAAAGATCCGGGACAGGTTCATCAGGGCAAAGGTGTTGACATCAAACATGGCCTCGATATCATTTGAGCTGATTTTGTCAAATTCTTCAAAAATCCCATAGCCAGCGTTATTGACTAGTACATCGACGTGGCCGTACTGACTGTCAATCCGCTCAGCAAATCTTTCCAAAGCTGAGCTATCTGTGATATCCAGCTCCACTAAGTCAAGATTTTCCCTTTCTCCATATAGTTTTTCCAGCTTAGCCTTGCTCCGTCCGACCAAAATCAGTCGGTCATGGGGCAAGAGCTTAACCATTTCCTGAGCCAGCCCACCGCTAGCCCCTGTGATGATGATGGTTCTCATATCTCCACCTCTTCCAAGTCCTTAACCACATGGACGTTGTCAAAGACAGTACTGGCATCGCGGCGCATTTGGCTGATGTCCTTGGCTAAAAAGCGAGCACTGATATGATTGAGCAGGAGGCACTTGGCACCAGCTTCCTTGGCTACTTCTGCTGCTTGCATATTAGTAGAGTGACCGTGATTACGGGCCAATTTTTCGTCTCCCTTGCCATAGGTCGCTTCATGGACCAGTACATCTGCTGCCACAGCCAAGCGGACGCTGACAGATGTCTTCCGAGTATCACCCAAAATAGCAATGGTTTTGCCCGGACGAGGGGCTGATATATAATCGGCTGCGATGATTTTAGTCCCATCTTCTAGGACGATATCCTGACCATTCTTGACCTTGCCAAAGAGGGGGCCAAAGGGAACACCCGCTGCTCGTAGCTTATCTGCATCCAGCGTTCCTTCCAAATCTTTCTGCATCACCCGATAGCCCACACAGAAAATCGTGTGATCCAGCTTATCCGCATAAACTGTGAACTTGTCCGTTTCAAGAATCTTGCCAAGACTGTTTTCATCAAACTCATGAAAATCAATCCGATAAGGCAGGCGAGAACCAGACACGCGCAGGCTAGAGAGGACAAAATTCTTAATACCTTTGGGACCAAAAATCTCTAGGTCCGTCTGCTCTTCATTAGCCTGAAAAGAACGACTGGACAGAAAGCCGGGCAGTCCAAAAATATGGTCGCCATGCAAGTGAGTAATAAAAATCTTGCTGATTTTGCGCGGTTTAATCGTCGTCTCCAAGATCTGGTGCTGGGTCCCCTCACCGCAGTCAAACATCCAGACTTCATTGATTTCCTCCAAAAGCTTGAGGACAAGGCTGGACACATTGCGAGCCTTGGAGGGCTGACCGGCTCCGGTTCCTAAAAATTGTAATTGCATATTTTTCTTTCTAAATGATATAAATCATGGCAGAACGATTCTGCGAGTGATAGTATTTTCTGCCAGCATAGGACTGAGCCAGCTGACTGACTTCATCTTGATTATAGCCAAGAACTCTTTGGCTGCCATCCGCAAGCTGCTGCCAATCGGTCAAGGCAGTCAGTTGCTTACATTCCACGACTTGAGACTCAGCTTTGAGAGGCACCATTTTTATTCTCCCAGCTTCTTCGTAGACCAAGTACTGTGGAAAGACTTGGGCAATTTCAAAGAGTAAATCGGCTGTTACTGGCTCTGGCTTTTCAGGAAAGACCAAGCCGACTTCCTCGCTCTCATAGCAAAATCCATAGGACTTGCCAGAAAGATTAAGCCGTACAAAAGGTTTATTTTCTACAAAGCTAGGCTCCGCATTCCACAAGTCCAGCGCCTGGCTAATCTCTAAAAAATAGGCTGTCGCGGCTTCCGGACTTTTCTTTTGATAAAGCTCAGCAAAGTAAGCATTGATAACGCTGGGCGGCAGTGTGATGAAGCTACGCTTCTGCTCTTCTGTCAGGCCAGCCAATACTTGCTCTAAGTAGACCCTGTCTAGACTAGTAAAGCCGCCGTATTTGAGGGCCAAGTCAATATAATCAATCATAAAATTCTTCCAGCTTCCATTTGTTTTTCTCGGCAATCCAACCTGAAATGGTTTCGACATCGTCTATGTATTCTCGCTTCCCCATAATCGCTACTTTCTCTAAATCATGAATCTTGTAAGCTTTAGCCGGCGCTACCTTGATGGTAAAAGGCAAAAAGAGCTCTTTCATCCGCTCCAGCAGGACTTGCTGTAAAACAGCTCTGCTATTATCAGCCTTAGCTGAAATCAAAGAATAAGGAGTCAGGGTCGGAGTGAAATCCTCCGCCTTGTCCGCTTTGTTATAGAGAGTCAGACGAGGAATATCCAGCATGTCCAGCTCTTTCATGATGTCGAGGACAGTCTTTTCGTGCTCCTCATGATGAGGGTCGCTGGCGTCAATAACATGGACCAGCAAATCGACATTTTTACTCTCTTCCAGTGTGGATTTAAAGCTGGATACTAGCTCTGTCGGCAAATCCTGAATGAAGCCAACTGTGTCCGTCAGCGTGACGTTGAGCTGGCCACTGAGGTTGATGTTCTTGGTTGTAGCGTCTAGCGTCGCAAAGAGTTCGTCCGCCTCATACTGGCTCTTGCTGGTCAAGCAGTTCATGATAGTGGACTTGCCCGCATTAGTGTAGCCGATGAGTCCGATTTTGAAAATGCTGGATTCCAGCCGTTTTTCACGAACGGTCGCCCGATTTTTCTCCACTACCTTGAGCTGGCGCTCAATATCATGAATCTGATTGCGGACACTGCGTCGATTGAGCTCCAGCTGGCTTTCACCAGGACCGCGGGAGCCGATTCCACCAGCTTGACGGCTGAGCATAATACCCTGCCCAACCAAGCGAGGCAGCAGGTACTTGAGCTGGGCCAGATGCACCTGCAGCTTGCCCTCATGACTCCTAGCCCTCATGGCAAAAATATCCAAAATCAGCTGCATACGGTCAATGACCTTGACCCCCAAGCTTTCCTCCAGATTGACATTTTGGCGAGGTGTCAAGCGATTATTGACAATGACGGTCGAAATCTCTTCGGCATCAACCATCTGCCGGATTTCTTCTAACTTGCCAGATCCGACAAAGGTCTTGCTGTCATACTTTTCCCGTTTCTGGCTATAGGAGCCGACTACCTCAGCCCCTGCAGTCTTAGCTAGGCTTTGCAGCTCCTCCATGGATAGGTCAAAATTCTCCGTATCTGCTAGTTCCACACCGACCAGAAAGACACGCTCTGTTTTTTTCTCTGTTTCTATCATCTCATATCCTTACTAAGACTTGGTCAGCCAGCTACTTGTCCAGAAACTTTCTGATGTCTTCCATGACCTGATTTTTATAGTCTGGATTTCCCACCTGATAGAAGGTCACGGACATCCGATTGCGAAACCAAGTCAGCTGGCGCTTGGCGAAACGTCGGGTATTCTGCTTGAGCTTGTCCACTGCCTCTTCTAGGCTCATCTGACCTTCAAAGTAGGGGAAAAGTTCCTTGTAGCCGATACCCTTACTGGCTTGACTTGTCGGAGCATTCTCAAACAGCCAACGAGCTTCTTCTAAAAGTCCGGCTTCTAGCATCAGATCAACTCGCTTATTGATTCGCTCATAAAGTCGCTCTCGCTCATCATCGAGGCAAATCAGCAGGGCTTCATAATCAGGTTGATTGTTTTCTAGTTGACCACCCAGATGGGCAATCTCCAGCGCCCTCATAGCCCTGCGTCGATTCAGCTGGGGAATCTCGATACCCAGCTCTGCTATTTTCCTAAACAAATCCTCATCCGACCAACTATCCAGCTGCGCCCGATAGGCCAGAATCTCCTCGTGAGGAACGGAGCCGCCCAGATGATAGCCCTCGAGCAAGCTCTGGATATAGAGCCCTGTGCCACCGCAAATGATGGGAAGCTGATCTTGAGCCGCAATCTCACGAATAGCCTGAGCCGCCTCAGTCACAAAATCATAGGCCGAGTAGCTCTCGCCAACCTCCCGCACATCCAGCAGATGATGGGGAATGCCCTCCTGCTCTTCAGGACGAATCTTGGCCGTACCAATATCCAAGCCACGATAGACCTGCTGGCTGTCACCGCTGATGATTTGGCCATTGAAGCGCTTGGCTACCTCGATACTCAGAGCCGTTTTTCCGACCGCCGTAGGCCCCACTATCACAATTATCTTGGTTTTCATCTTTTTTCCTTGAAAAAATTTTGATTTTTCGTTACTATTAATTATAACATAAATAATAAAAGTTCAGAAAAGGAGAAATCACATGGCTAAAGGATTTGGAAAAGGCGTTCTTACAGGAGTTGCAGCTACTGTTGCTGCTGTGGCAGGCGCAGTATATGCAGTCAAGAAAAAAGTCATCGAACCTGAAGAACAAAAAGCGGCTTTCATCGAAGAAAACCGTAAAAAAGCAGCTCGCAAACGTGTAGCACACTAAGCCTGCACATTTCACTAAAAAGCCTGGAAAAATCCAGGCTTTTTTCTTTTTTAAAAGAAAACAATCAAATCGACTGCTGCAAACAAATCTATTAGACTTTAAAAGCTCTCTCTTTCTTGGGCGGTTGAATGCCATGAGAGCTAAAGATATAATTGCTTAAGAGCAAGAATACTAACAACTCAAGCACAAAAAATAAATCAAAAGCAGGATTGGACGACAGAGAAATGAAAGAAATCGCAAGACACACAATTGTGACATAAAAGATTTTCAAGCGTTTGATATAGAGCCAGAAGAGGTCAAGGCTTTGCCTGCCATTGATCTGCGACTTAGACTTGCTTTCCGAGTACCAGATGATAAATACTTCCGCAAAAAAGAATAGACCTAGCAAAATGATCATTCTCCAAAAATGAACCTGCAGTAGAATTCCCGCTGCAAGTAATAACAAAACACCCAAGCTCAGCGCTACCACTGCTCGTCTAGTATTAGTCATAAAATCAACTCCTTTATATGACTACGAAGAACAGTCAAATTAATTGTTCCTAATCGATTAGATTGCTCTAGGAGAACATATTTTATTTCGGCTTTATTTTACCACTTGGCAAGAAAACTTACAAATAATACGATAAAGCATTTGTAGAAGTCATTGGTTACTGAAAAAAGCCACCATTCGGTGACTTTTCTACACGCTTATCTCCCTTGCATAAACTCTTGGAAACGATGAGTATCAAAATAAATGGTGGATGCAATTAATTTGTCTGATTCGTCAAATTTTAAAAATTCTGCGACATCCAATTCTAGTTCTTTTCCGTGTGGCGACTGCAAGCGATAGCGATTTAAAGCTGCTGCTTCTCGTCCCTCTACCAATAACTTCTTCACTTCAAGATGCTGACTTAAAGCATAGAATTGACCTGCACCTTGCAGATAAACATCACGACCTTGCCTGATCTTCTGACTATCACACATCCCATAATCAAAATGTTCAGCCACGAAATCTTCCCATCCTCCTTTATTGACTGCGGTAAAATAGCTTTCTGCTAATGTTTTTGTATCCATATGTTGAACCTCCAAAAATAATATAGGCAAGCACTCAAACAATGAGATTTTCAAGCCATTTAAAATTATACAAAAAGCAATATGACTACAGTCTGTCATATTGCTGAAGATTTTTTTGAAGAGTATGAATTAATTTATCCTGCAGTTCTTTTGGCGATATGACCTTTACTTGATGAGCAAAACTTAAAATCAATTCGAAAAAGGTCGGTGTCAATGCTCTGAAAGCATGTACCTTTATCCTTGTTTGCTCAACAGTGATTTCTTCTTCTGTGAAGTGGTCATAAATTTTTGGAAGCGCAGATTCTGTGAAAATCAGCTCTACTTCTTCTTTATTGCCCTCAACTTTATCTTTGGATGGATTTAGAAAAAGATCTAGCTTTTCTTGAGATAAAAGCGGGTAATCTCCAGCTTCGATACCCTCTTCTACTTGCTGCAAATCACGAATCCTGCTGAGTTTGAAAAAACGAAAATCTAACTTTTCCAAACAGTAGCCGATAACATACCAGGCATTCAGTTTAAAAATCAGACGATAAGGAAGAATCGTTCGCTGGCTTAGTTCTTGTTTTTTAGAAAAGTAAGAAAAGGAAATTTTCTTCCCTGTTTGTATAGCCTGCTCAATTTCAAGTAAATAATTTGTATTGAGAGACCAGGAACTGAGATCAAAGTAAAATGGATTTACCTTATCGGTCGCCTCTTGAGAAGCAAACTTATGCTCAAGGCTGCCAAAACTTGGACGACCAACGATTTTGCCGACATTTTGACTCATATTGATGATAAACTGCTTTTCTTCTTCTGTGAAAAAGCTACTGTCCATCTTGTAGTCATCCGGTATATAAAAGCCACCCTTATCTCCGCGTTCTGAGTAGATAGGAATTCCAGCTAAGCTGAGTGTATCCATATCTCGATATACGGTACGAGTAGATATTTCAAAACGTTCAGCAATTTCTTTAGCTGTTATCTGCCTCTTATTCAAAAGGGCTAGTAGAATATAAATTAATCGTTCTAGTTTCATGAGTTTTCTTTTCTTATTACAATCGGCACAGCATCAAATAGTTATCTTCCCTCTCTTCAACCGTGACAAAGCCCAGTCTTTGATAAAAGCGAACGGCAGGATTGTCTTTGGAAACGGAAAGGGAGACACTTGGGTAGCCTTTGGCCTTGAGCAGGTCCAGCATGGCTGTCATCAACTGCTGACCTAGACCTTGGCTTCTGAACTCAGGCAGGAATGAAATGGATAGAGAGGGAGTCTGGTCGTCATAATAGCCGTAATCTTTCATGATGCGAACCCAGACTGCTCCGACCAGCTGACCGTCCACTTCTGCTGCTAAAGCCCAATCATCTGGCTGCTGACCAAAGTCCTTGATATACATCTCTAAATCTGGCTCTTTCAGGATGCTTCTAGAAAGCGGCGCTAGACCTTGGGGAATAAAAATAGCTTGGTAAAGAAATTCCTCTAAGAGCGGGATTTCCTCTGATTTTAAGGGCCTAATCTCGGCCATGATTTCTCCTTCTAGATCAACTGCTCTTCACCTATGCCTGCCTCCGCTAAGATTTTGGCAACTCGGTCAAACTGCAAGCGGAAATGCTCCAGCTTGTGGCCATCTGATCCCACTGAAAAGCGCTGACCGCCCAGCTCCTTGACTAGCGAAAGAGCGTAGATATAGAGTTCCTCGTGACCATATAGATACATGGACTTGCAGTTGAGCTCAAAGGCCAGACCATGGTCAATCATCTTCTGAAAAAGCTGTCGCAGCTCTGGTTCAAAAGTTTTTAAGTCCTCTACGGTAAGCGCAAATTTTCGGAAACCATAGTCAAAGTGAGCTAGTACATCTGCTGGCACAGCCTCAATAGCCTCTTCTAACTCTCTCAGGTATCGGGGAATCAGCTCCATCTTATCCAGCTGCAGGACTGGCTCTTCCAGATAGTCAAAACTGCCATTGTGGTGGACAGATAGGAGTTTCAAGTCGTATTCCTTGTCCGCTAGGAAAGCTAGAATATCATCCTTACGCGGAGCGTAATAGCCAATTTCAATGCCCTTTTTGATGCGGTTGCCATATTGCTGGTTCAGCTCAGCTATTTTTGCTGAATAGGCCGCATAGTCAGGTACATCATCATGGGGTGAGGCCGCTTCATAAGGGTAGGGATTGGACAAATCATAGTGCTCAGTGGTGACAATCTCGCCCTCATAATGGTCCAGATAGTCACAGAAATCTGCCTCAGAATCATAGGAAAAATAGGTATGAAGATGGTTGTCGCGCATGCTGGACCGCCTTTCTGCAAATCTTATATCCGTTTAGTATTGGTCAATTTCAGGTCGGTCGTGAATCCGGCTCTGCTTGCCCTGTCGGGCCTGGAGGACGGCCTCTACCTCTTCCAGACTGACGCCAGTCTCGACGAGAGCGACCGCTAGATGGTAGAGCAGATCAGCTGTCTCATTGGCCATCTCGTTCTTATCAGCGTTTTTGGCCGCAATGACCACTTCTGTCGCTTCTTCACCGACTTTTTTTAGAATCTTGTCCAGCCCCTTGTCATAGAGATAGCTGGTATAGGAGCCTTCCTTGGGCTCTTTTTTGCGTTTGAGGGATTCTTGATAGAGGGTTTCTAGCATAGTATCTCCTTGTTACTGTCCTTATTTTACTATAAAAAGCAATTCTTTCCAATGGCGGGCCGGAGGCTCGATACTGACCTCTTAGTTTTATTCTTGCATTAACCAAGTACTAAAGTAAGGGAGCTTTTAGTCAGTTTTGCCGTCTTCTTCATCCCAGATTGTATGGAAAAAGCAGGATTTAGCACCGGTGTGGCAGGCTGCTCCCAGCTGATCTACCTCGATCAGCAGGGTATCTAGGTCGCAGTCAGCTGTGATTTTTTTGACGGGCTGGTAGTGGCCGCTGGTGGCTCCCTTATGCCAAAGCTCCTGACGTGACCGGCTCCAGTACCACATCTGACCGCTGGTGCGGGTCAGATGGTAGGCTTCTTCATTGAGATAGGCCAGCATAAGGACTTCTTTGCTGGTGTGGTCTAGGATAATGGCAGGTATGAGACCGCCTTGCTTTTGAAAATCTAACTTTACTTCTGTCATCAGATGCGCACCTCCAATCCAGCTTCCAGCATGGCTTTTTTGGTCTCTGCGATGGAGACCTGACCATAATGGAAAATCGAAGCGGCCAAGGCACCTGTCGCTGCAGTCTTTTCAAAAACTTCTAGGATATGCTGGCTACTGCCAGCACCACCAGAGGCGATGATAGGAACGGAAACCACTTGGGAGACAGATTCCAGCATTGGCAAGTCAAAACCAGACTTGGTCCCATCCTTGTCCATACTGGTCAAAAGAATTTCCCCCGCTCCAAGACCGACAGCTTCTTGGACCCAGTCTAATAGATTGCGACCGCTGTCCTTGCGGCCACCAGCTAGATAGACATGCCAGCTGCCATCCGCTTCTTTCTTAGCATCCACAGCCAGTACCACGCATTGGCTGCCGAATTTCTCAGCGCAGTCAGCCAAAAGCTGAGGATTTGCCAGTGCTGAGGAATTAACTGCAACCTTATCCGCACCAGCCTGCAGCATCCGCTTCATGTCCTCAACCGTGCGAATGCCGCCCCCGACGGTAAAGGGAATGAAAACCTGCTCCGCCACGCGCCGGACCATCTCGACCGTCGTGTCCCGCTCCTCATGGGTGGCGGTGATGTCCAGAAAGATCAACTCATCGCAGCCAGCTTCATAGTAAGCCTTGGCCGCATCGACTGGATCGCCCACATCAGTCAGATTGACAAAGTTGATGCCCTTGACCACCCGACCGTCCTTGACATCCAGACAGGGAATGATTCGTTTTTTCAGCATGTCTATCCCCTTTCTGCTTTCTTGATCTGATCTAGGCTAATTCGTCCACTGTAATAGGCCTTGCCCACAATGGCTCCAGCCAAACCCAGTTTTTTCAGCTCTTCTAAATCGTCCGCTGACTGGATGCCACCAGAGGCAATGACTTGAGCATGCTTGAGAGCTGCTAGCAATTTTTGATAATGCTGGATATTGGGGCCAGTCAGAGTCCCGTCTCGGTTCACATCCGTATAGACGAAGAGGCGGACGCCGATTTTTTCCATGGCCAATGCCAGACTGATATAGTCCTGATTGCTGGTTTCCAACCAACCCTCAGTTGCAACCAGCTCTGCTTTCGCATCAATGCCAATTACGATTTTTCTGCTTCCAAAGCGCTCTAGCGCGGCCTCAACAAATTCAGGATTCTTAACAGCCATAGAGCCAATAATGACACGGTCAATGCCAACTGCCAGGTAATCTTCAATCTGCTCCAAACTGCGGATGCCGCCCCCGACTTGGATGGCTAGGCCAGTCTCCGCTTTAATCCGAGCAATCAAATCTCGATTGGCCGCCCGACCTTCTAAGGCTCCGTCCAAGTCAACCACATGAATCATGGTAACGCCGGCTTCTTTGAAAACTTTAGCTTGCTCCAAAACATCGGGATTGACTACCGTCTTCTGGCTAAAATCCCCTTTAAAAAGGCGGACGGCCTGGCCGTCTTTGATATCAATAGCGGGCAGTATTTTCATAGACATACTCCTTAAACTTCTCTAGGATACCAAGGCCAACAGCACCAGACTTTTCTGGGTGAAACTGGCAGCCAAAGACCGATCCTCGGTGAATCATTGCTGGGATAGGTCTCCCATAATCAGCCGTCACATCCAAGTACTCCTCCGAAACATCTGTGTAGTAGCTATGGACGAAATAGACTGACTGGCCCTCAAGACCAGCTGTCAAAGCAGACGACTGACGGATTTGTAAGTCATTCCAGCCCATGTGAGGCACAGGCAGACCAGCCTGGTCCGGAATCCGACGGCAAACACCAGGAATCAAACCCAGTCCAGAGCTTTGACCATTCTCCAATCCATACTCCAGCAGGAGCTGCATGCCTAAGCAAATGCCCAAGAGAGGCTTGCCATCGGCCACAGCCTGTTGAATAACGGAAACCAACCCTCGCTTTTCCAACTCCTGCATGGCAGTAGGAAAAGCACCGACTCCTGGTAAAATCAAACCATCTGCGTCCAAAATTTCCTGCGGATCAGCTGACAGGCGCGCTTCTACTCCGACATGAGCTAGAGCACGGAGAACATTGGCAGTATTTCCCGCGTCATAATCAATAACAATCATCATCTCTACATCAACTCCTTTCACTCAGAAGGGCAAGCTAGAGCAAGCCCTTGGTGGAGTTAACTCCATGAATCTCTGGATTTATCGTAATAGCCTCCCGTAGAGCTCGGCCAGTCGCTTTAAAGAGGCTTTCCGCCTTATGGTGACTGTTCTTGCCATGAAGGATTTTCAGGTGCAGATTCATCTGCAAATTAAAGGCTAGGGCTTGGAAAAATTCCTCTACCAGCTCGGTGTCAAAATTCCCAAGTTTGGGATTATCAAAATCCGCCTCAAAGACCAGATAGGAGCGGCCGGATAGGTCCAGACTGGCCATACCCAGCGTTTCGTCCATAGGCACAAAGCTAGTGCCGTAGCGGTTGATGCCGGTCTTGTCTCCCAAGGTCTGACACAGAGCCTGCCCCAGCACGATACCCACATCCTCAACCGTATGGTGGCTGTCCACCCAAAGGTCGCCTTCAGCCTTGACCGTCAGAGAAATCCGACTGTGGCGGGCAAAAAGGGTCAGCATATGGTCAAAGAATCCGACACCGGTCTCGATAGCTACCGGCTCCTGTTGGTCCAGATTCACAGCCAGCTCAATATCAGTCTCCTGTGTTTTTCGCTTGATTTCAGCTTGTCTCATGGCAACTCCTTTTATTTTTCCTGTCTGCGGGCTTCGATGGCCTTGGCATGTCCCTGCAGGCCTTCTGCATAGGCCAGACTGGTAATATCCTTGTCAGCCGCCCCTACAGCAGCGCGGCTGTACTGGGTGTACTGGATGCGCTTGATGAAGTCATAGACTCCCAGAGCTGATGAAAAACGGCTGGTGCTGGTTGTCGGTAAAACGTGGTTGGCTCCCGCATAGTAGTCACCAATCGGCTCACTGGTATAATGCTCCAGAAAGACAGAGCCAGCATTTTCAACCTGATCTAGATAGCTGTAGGCATCGTCCATGGCAATTTCCAAATGCTCCGGTGCCACCTGATTCATGAGCTCAAACATGGCTTCCTTAGAAGGGGCAAGGATAATGCGGCCATTATTCTCAATCGAAGCACGCGCGATTTCCTCCCGCGGCAGCTCTTTCAGCTGTCTGTCCAGCTCTGCTTCGACTTGGTCTGCCAGCTCCTCCGAGTCGGTCACCAGAATAGCCCGAGCCAGCTTGTCGTGCTCGGCTTGCGACAGGAGGTCAGCTGCCACATAGACGGGACTGGCTGAACGATCCGCAATGACCCCAATCTCCGAAGGCCCAGCAATCATGTCAATCCCCACGATGCCATAGACCATCTTTTTGGCCGTAGCCACAAAGATATTTCCCGGTCCCGTTATCTTATCTACCTTGGGAATGGTCTCAGTTCCATAAGCCAGGGCTGCTACACCTTGGGCTCCACCAATTTGGAAAATCCGATCCACACCAGCCAGCTTGGCTGCGACCAAAATCGCTGGGGTAAAGTGCTCCTGGGGCGGTGTAATCATGATGATTTCTTTGACACCGGCAATCTTAGCTGGGATAACATTCATGAGGACGGAGGACGGATAGGCTGCGGTGCCGCCAGGTACATAGGTGCCGACCCGCTCAATCGGCCTAATCAACTGACCACGGACAACGCCCTCACTGGGACTGTCCTCAAAACCAGTCTCCAACTGCTGGCGGTGGTAGGATTCGATATTGGCTTGGGCATTTTTCAGGGCAGCCAAGACCTCTGGATCAATCTCCTCAAAGGCCTGGTCGATTAGCTCCTGCCCAATCTCAAAATCTGTCACCTCAACCTTGTCAAAAAGCATGGTATAGTCTCTTAAAGCTTGGTCACCATCTTGTTTGACCGTTTCTATAATCTCAGCCACCGCTTCTTCCACATCTAAGTTTTGCTGGCTGAGCTGCAGCTGCTCTTCGTATAAAATCTGTGAAATTTCTTCGTTACTTCCACTTAAACGCTTGATAATTGTCATTTAAAAGCCACCTCTCTTCTTCCTACTAGGGATTCAATCTTTGCCACAAAAGGCATGATATCCGGATTATTCTTCAGGGAAGCCTGATTGGCAATGAGTCGAGCTGATACCCGGCAAATGTCTTCAAAAACCCGCAGGCCGTTAGCTGATAGGGTATGCCCCGTCTCCACAATATCAACAATGGCATCCGCCAGACCCAGCACCGGTGAAATCTCCACACTTCCCTGGATAGAGATGATTTCCACATCTTCCCCCTTTTGATTAAAATAATCAGTCGCTACTGTTGGGTACTTGGTCGCAATTCGCTTGCGCTTGTGATCATGAGGATCATAGCTGGGCACTGAGGCTAGTGAAAATTTACAAAGGCCAAAGTTCAGATCCAGCAGCTCCAAATAGCCAGTCGGATGCTCAAAGAGAATATCCTTGCCGACAATGCCTAGATCAGCAACTCCGTGGCGCACATAGGTCGTCACGTCAGGCCCTTTGACCAAGAGAAAGCGAAAGCGACTGTCTGGACTTTCAAAAATCAAGCTGCGCCCCTTGTCTGCCATGAAGGACATATCAAAGCCAGCCTGGGTCAAGAGCTTGACCGTATCTTCCTCAATCCGCCCCTTGGTCAGGGCAATGGTAATCTGACTCATCTGCCATCACCTTCCTTTCCGCCCTCGTCAGGCAGGTCATCATGAATGGCCTGATAGACACTGTCAATGTCTAGGGACCAGCCGATAGCTGTCAGCTCTGCTGCCCCGAAGCGCTTGAAAAGCTGGTCATAGCGACCACCTGATAGAAAGGCATCTGGCACTCGGTCGCCAAAGACCTTGAAAGTCAATCCAGTATAGTAAGGCATGGCCGCTACCTGCCCCAAGTCCATAGTTGTCTGTTCCAGCAAGCCTGATAGGCTCTGCAGAACCTGCTCTATATCATCTAGAGCCGTCAATATCCGCTCGTTGTCAACTATCTCTCTAGTCCTAGCTAAAACCTGTTGGCTAGGACCAAACAAATAGGGCAGCTCCTGCAAAAAATCATCAAATTCACTAGGTCTGGTCTGGGTGAATTCAAAGAGTCCTGTCCGATTTTTCTTGCGAATATAATCAAGCAGCTGGGCCTCCTCCTGCGAATCCAAGGCCAGACTCTCTAGGATGGTCTGCAGGATCGCCGCATGGGAAAACTCGAACTGATAAGACTTAACCTGCGCTAAATCCAGCGACTGCTTGGCTGTCTTGATAGCCTCAAGCACCGCTTCGCGAGCTGGATAGCCAATAATCTCAATACCAGCTTGGCTGAGCTCGTTGGCAAGACCACGCAGCTCTTCTTGATAGTGAAAGACCTTGCCTGAATAAGAAAACTTGGTTGGCGTATGAACCCTGGTCGATGCAATAACCCGACCAATCTGGCTGGTCACATCTGGCCGTAGCACCAATAGCTCGCCTTTTTTATCGAAAAGATGATAATGATGGGGCTCCACATGGTCACTGAAGACCTCGAAGTGCTCCAAAGTCGGCGTGTCAATCCGATTGAAGCCCTGAGCCATCAGAAAATCGCTGATGTCCCGCTCAATCTCGTAGGTCACACGTGCCCTCTTGAAAAGCTTGTCATGCATGCCAATTGGAAGGGTGATTTTATTCATAGGCTGCTTTCCTTTCTTGCTCTATTCTTACACTAGCTGGCTTTGAGTCAAACTCTCAGCTGCTGCAAATTTCCTTGATAGCTTCTAGGACAGTTTCCATCTCCTCTCGCCGTCCGATGGAAATGCGCAGAAAGTCTTTGATTCGCTCTGCTTTTGGAAAATACCGCACATAAATCCGACGCTCCTCTAGCTGCTGGAAAAGCTCTGCTGCAGAGATTCTAGTTGGCTGAGCTAGGACAAAGTTGGTCTGACTAGGCAGGACTTGGAAATCCAGCGCAGCCAATTCTCCAGCAAACCAATCTCGGGTCTCTCGAATGGCTCTGCCGGTCTCCAAATAATAATCCCAATCTTTCACCGCTGCAAGAGCCAAGCGCTCTGCTAACATATCCACTGAGTAAGGATTGATGGAGTCCTTGACAGCTTTCATGACAGCTATTAAGTCTGGATGGCCGATGCCGTAGCCCACCCGCAGACCAGCCAAGGCCGCATCCTTGGAAAAGGTCCGTGTGATAAAGAGGTTGGGATAGGTTTCTAGAAGAGGCAGGGCAGATTGACCGCCAAAGTGAATATAAGCCTCATCCACCACCACGACCACATCTTGATTGGACGCTAGAATTTCTTCCAACTGATCCAGCGTCAGATAGATCCCCGTCGGGGCATTGGGATTGGCTAGGATAATGCCGCCATTATCTCCAAAATAATCGGAAGGATGGACCTCAAAATCAGCTGTCAGTGGGATTTCTCGAAAAGGCACGTAGTAGAGGTCCGCCCAGACCTTGTAAAAACCATAGGTCAAATCCGGAAACAAGACCGACTCGCCTCTGTTAAAGAAGGCCAGGAAAGCCATGGACAAGATGTCGTCACTGCCGTTACCAATAATGAGCTGGTCGGGCGATACACCCAAGTTTGTCGCCAAAGCCTGACAGAGCTCTGCCTGATCCAAACTGGAATACTTGCGCAACTCCTGGGTATCAAAGTTCTGCAGGGCCTCTGCCACCTTAGGACTCGGCCCATAAGCATTTTCATTGGTATTGAGCTTAATCATGTCTGGCTCATTGGGCTGCTGCCCCGCTACATAGGGATTGATTTGCCTGAGACCTTTTAGCTTAACCATCTTGCCACCTCTCTTTCACACACTAGCCATTATCTGACTCTGATTATCTTTTAGAACTTCTAATAAATGAAAGACGGAATTTACCGCTTTGGTAAAAGAAAATGGGGGAATCTTCTAGTTTAAATATAATAAAAAGCCCTCGCAAAAAAACTTTGCAAGGACGTTGACACGCGGTTCCACCTTTATTCGGACCCCAGTCGCCTGAGGACCCTCTGGGAGTACGAGACTCCAGATTGATAACGGCAATCAGCCGTCGGACACTAGTCTCAGACTGCTGACTGATTTCGCATCCGCACTCAAGAATGTGTCGTCTAAGGATTGCGCACCGTCTCACCATTAGGCACTCTCTGTTTCTTGTCTTAGACTTTTTCTCTCATCGCTTTCAATTTATTGTTGAATATTCTACATGAATTTTTATTAAAAAGCAAGAGGAAAATTGAAAAAAATTAAATATTTTTTTCTTTCTAAATGTATTAACGTTCTTTCAGCATAGCACTGGACAAATCCAACAAATTAATCGCTGTTTCAAAATGCTCCCCCATCAGGTCATAGACAGCATCTTCGCTTAAGACGCCGCAAGCTATATTTTCAGGGAAATCCGGTCCATTCGAGAACTCTAAATCATCAAAAAATTCCTGACCAGTATAGTAGTCTCTCAACTGGATATAATCTGACTGGCAACGCTCCAACTCAGCTAAAGCTTCCTGGGCTCTTGTCAATACCTGAGAATATTTATTCAGGTGCTTTTCCATTTTTTGAATGCGTTCTAACTGTTCCACAGGCTTCCTTCCTTTCCAAACACGACAAGCTAATCAGTCCACCTTAACCACCTGCAACTGCTCACCGCCTAGCAAAATCAAATATTTTTCAATTTGAGAAATGCCATAAGAGCGGCTGAGAGCTTGAGCATATAAGTCTAGCTGGCCATGGTAGCGAGCAAGCAGCTCAGATGAATCCTTATATTTATCCGTCTTGTAATCAAAGAGGATAATCCGATCCTCAAAGAGCAGGTAACCATCCAAAATCCCCCGCAAAACAAAGTTCTGACCGCTAGAGTCATCCCTCTTGAGCATGGCAAATGGTGCTTCTCGACGAACTCTGTCACTGTTCTCAATCAAGAGACGTCCCAAATCTGTCTCGAAGAAAGATGCAATCTTAGGCAGCTGAATCTGCTTTTTGACCGCTTCATCGGCCTGAACCTGAGCCAAGGCAGACCGAAGTACAGCCATGCTGGGACTGCTATCCAAAGGAATCCGCTGCATAAGCTCATGAACGGCACTGCCGACTTGCGCTCCAGTCACTTTGGCTTTCTTGCCAAAATCAGGCAACTCAAAGCTAGGCTGAGGCCGAAAAGCTGCTCGCTCATCCATGATGTCCAGACCATCCGTATCCATGATTGGCTCATAGAATTTCTTAATCTGGCTTGGAGTTCGCACACTAGGCAGCTCAATGGCAGAGCGGTACTGGCTATTCAGTCGGTCCACGCTTTCTAAAATATCCAGAGCTCGAAGGATGTCGTCAGACTGACGATTATCTGCCAAATCATCCGCTGGAAAGAGCACAGGCTCATTAATTCGCCCTATCTCTTCAGCAGTTAGCTCCTCATCAGTGACAAAACGGGTCTCGTAGGCGAGATTCTCATCGGAAAAAACGGCCTGAATGGCATAGAGCCAGTCTTGGAAATTACTGAGCTGGCTGCGCAGACTGGCAGACAAACGCCCTTGTTGGCTCTTGCCCCACTGACGCTTATCCAAAACCTCTTGACTGCCCTTTCCGATAAGATAGAGCTTGGTTTCAGCCCGCGTCATGGCCACATAAAGCAAACGCATCTGCTCAGACAGACTAGCCAACTGCAGCTCCACTAGATTCTGCTGATAAGGCAGCGTATCCATGGAAATGCGCAGCTGATTCGGCGCATAAGACTCTTCCACAGACACCGATACATCCGCTACATACTTGATGCCGACTCCCTTGGTCCGGCTAAGGATAATAGCAGAGCTGCTATCCTGACGGTTGAAGGCCTTGTCCATATTGAGCAGAAAAACATACTTGAACTCTAGCCCCTTACTCTTATGAATGGTCATGAGACGAACGGCGTCCTTAGGTGCCGCCACTGGCACACTAGCTAGATCGTGCTGATTTTCCAAGATACGGTCTATCATCCTGATAAAGCGAGACAGGCCTTTAAAGCTAGACTTTTCATACTCATTGGCCCGCAAAGAGAGGGCATAGAGATTAGCCTGTCTCTGGGCACCATTGACTAGAGTCCCCACCATGTCATAGTAGAAACGATCCTGGTAAATCTTCCAAATCAAATCATACAGGGAGTGCGTCTTGGAATAGGTCCGCCAGCCTTGCAGGGTCTCATGGAAGTGCTGCAATTTTTTCTGCAGTTCCTGGGTGATTAAAGCAGGGTGCAAACCTCTTCCTTGGAGGGCATTGAGCAATTTTTCATAGAGATTTTCCTGAGAACGTTCTTGACTGGCCTGCAGGGACAGCCGAGCCAGCTCGTCCTCACCAAAGTCAAACATAGGAGACTTGAGAAGGGCGGTCAGGGCATAGTCATTCAGCGGATTATTGATGGTCCGCAGGGTATCCAGCATGACTAAGACCTCTACTGACTGCAGATAGTTTGCTGCGCCATCATCTGGTACCAACGGAATCTGGTACTGCTCAAAGGCAGCTAAAATCAAATCATTGCGGGTTCTGGATGCCGTCAGCAGCGTAATATCTTTAAAAGCCACTCCTTCCTCATTGTGCAGGCGGATGATTTCCTTGATGACTAGGTCCACTTCCCCAGCTGATACTGCCTGTGGCAAGCCTTCATCAGCCTCCTCTTCCGGACTCTCCTTGGAGCCTTCATAGATTAAGAAGGAAGCGCGGTTAGCTGGATTAGGCTCGCGTTTGGATGGATTGCCAGCCACCAGATAGTGGGTTTCATTGTAGTCAATTTCCCCGACTTCTTCATCCATCAGGCGTTTGAAAACATCGTTGGTTGCTTCCAGCACCTCAAGATGACTACGGAAATTTTCCTTGAGGACGATTAGCTTGCCCTGACTGCTATCCTCTTGATAAGCCTTAAACTTATCACTGAAAATCTGCGGATCCGCTTGACGGAAACGGTAGATAGACTGCTTGATATCGCCCACCATAAAGCGATTTTGGCCCCTAGAAAGCAAGTCCAGCATGCGCTCCTGCGTGTGGTTGGTATCCTGATACTCATCCACCATGACCTCGTGGTAGCGTTCCTGATAAAAGTGACGCACCTCTGGGAATGTCTCTAAAATCTCAATAGCAAAATGGCTGATGTCACCAAATTCAAAGGCATTTTCTACTTTCTTTCGCTCCAAGTAAGCCTGTGCAAAGTCCGCCACAAAATCCCGCAGAAGCTCAACCAGAGGCAGGCATTCATCCTGGTGCTGCTCGATAAAGTCCATCTGATAAAGCTGCTGGTCAAAGCTTCGCAGCCGCTCAATCATAGGCTTCCTGGTTTCATTGTAATCCTTAGCCATTTCTTTTTTGAGCTCGTCTGCATTCTTGCCAACCCGAGCTGTAAAGGCCTGACCATTGGAAAGTTGGGAAAGTGCCACAATCTGTTTGAGAACCTGAGCTGTTTCTTCTATCGGTGACAATTCATTCAGCCCTGCTAAGGCGGTCAGAGCGTCTTGGACATTCTCCTGATACTTGGCGCCCGCAAACTCTCTTCCTTCATGCTCCAGATGGGCAGAAAAGAAAGCTCCCAGCTCCCAAAGGGCTGATTTGATTTGACCAAATATCCTCTCTCTCTCTGCCGCAAAATCACTGTGCTCATAGCCATAGAGGAAGGTTTCTTCCAGCCAGCGCTGAGGACTGCTGGTTGACTGCAGAAAACTGTAAATCCGATAAACTTGCTCTCTGAAGCCTGATAAATCCTTCCGCTTACCAGTAAAGTTCTTTACCAAACTGCTAAACAAAGCCTGACGCTCGCTGTCATAGTAACGGTCAAACACTTGGCTAAAGACTTCATTTTGCAGAATCAGCTGCTCACTGGCAGACTGGAGAATCCGAAAATTCGGTGCCAAACCAAGCAGGTAACCATAGCGACTAAGCACTTTCTGGGTAAAGGCGTCCATAGTACCAATATCGGCATTTGGCAAGTCAGCTAATTGCTGGGCTAGGTGTTGCTTGAATTCAGGACTATCGGCCTCCTTCAAGGCCTGCCCCAGTTCCTTCTCCAGCCTCTCTTTTAGCTCGCCTGCCGCCTTGACGGTAAAGGTTGAGATAAAGAGCTGGCTGACAGCAACACCTCTAAGAATCTGGTCTATGATTCGCTGAACCATGACAAAAGTCTTACCCGAGCCGGCCGAAGCGGAGACCAGAATATTTTGGCCAGAGGAGTAGATGGCCTCAATCTGCTCTGCCGTCTTTTTCTGTGGCTTGTCCGAAGCAGCTTCTTGGGCTTGCTTAAGAGCAATTTCTTCTGCAGTTAAAAAAGGAATTCTCTTCATTTTTCCATCTCCTCCCTCATCTTTTCTAGCCAGGCCTGGCGCAACTTCTCACCAGTTGGCCGCCTATCAAATTTGCTTGCATCTAGTTTTTCTAGCTGGCGTGCCTGTCCCAAATGGAGATTGGCTTCAAAGCCAGTGATGGCCTTGAACTGCTCCACATAAGGAGCAATGCTTCGCCCATTCTCTGTATAAGGATTGACTGCAAAGTGGCCTGATAGAATGCCTTCTGCAGCTTTTTTGTAGAGATAAGCATTATAGGCCAGCAGCAAGTCCAAGTCTTCCTGGCTCAGCAAGTTGGTCTTATTTTTTTCATAGAGCGGACCAAGCTCCTTGACAGCATCAGCCACAAAAAGTCCCTTGTACTGGAGTGGTTTCATAGACTGATTGACTGCATCCGCCAAGGTCTTGGTATCTTTAAGCGCCACAATCGGATCGGTCATCTGCAAATACATGGCGCCAAAAGTTCCCTTATCCTCTTGATAGTCTGCTAACTCCTCAATCGCTGCCAGATAGGTCGGCAGCTGAGAATTCAGTCCATTAAAGAACTTTTCAAAGCTGAACTTAATATCGCCAGACTTATAGTCCACCACTCCCAGACTCTCTGTCTTAGTCAGACGGTCAATCCGGTCCACCTTACCGCTCACGGTCACTGCTCTGCCATTTTCCAAGGTCAGGAAAGGCTTAGAAGCTGAGCCAAAGCCAGTCTCCTCACCAATGGTCTCAATCCCAGTTGGATGAGCCAGCACCCGGCCGGTCGCCCTCGCCGTATCTAGCAAGAGCTGGCGCGCAAAACGGGTCTGACCTGACTCGCTGTAGATGCTCTCAAACTCGGCCTCTCGACTGGTCTCTTCCATAGCCCGCGCTAAACGCCGGTCAAAATCAGCAGACGAATCATCCTGTAAGACCTTTTCAAAGATCCGATGGAGGAAAATCCCATGACTGCGAGCATCTGGATGAATGGTCCACTCTTCCTGCAGGCGCAGAACATACTTGAGAAAATAAGCATACTGATGCCGGAAATATTCGTTTAAAGCAGAGGCTGAAAGTCGGAGGGGCTGCTCCTGAGGGTAGAGGGCTTGCAAAGTTTCCGGTTGCAGAGACTCCGTTTTCAGTTCCTTGCTGATTTGCGGAATACTGATGCCTTCTGCTGCCAATTTCTTGCGAAGAACCCGCACAGCCACCGCCCAAAAAGTCTGCTCCTCTGCTGTCCACTCTCGGTCAATCTCCTCTTGGTGGAGCTCGATGATTTGAGAAAGCAGAGCTCGGTAGCTGCCAATATCGTCACTAGAAGCCTGAGGCTTTTTGACAATGATGGGCAAGGAAAGTGGAGCTGCAGTCAATTCCAGTAGATAGGTCGACATGCTGTCCTCTACTTCATTGACCAAGGCTGGCGCAGACAAGACCAGCTCTTTGGTAGCAGAATTCATCAACGACAGAGCCGTATAGCGATTCTTCTTGAGATTTTCTGAGCTGGCAATCTGGAGTTCCGCCTGAGAATCCGTTGCGTCATTGAGCCGAGCGCGATCTTCATCACTGAGCAAACTCTTGTTTTGCGCGATTTTCGGGAAACGCTCTTGAGTCAGTCCGATTGCATAGACGTAAGGAGCTGCTAAAGGCTCTATCAGGTCATAAGACTGGACCTTGACCACATCTACTGTCGCTGGCACTGTCCGATAGTTGGACAAAAGCATACCTGACAAGACCAAGGCTAGAAAATCGTCTAGTTTGACCTTGCTATCTGCAAAAACCTGAGCAAACTGCTCTAAGACATGGCTGAAAGCCTTCCAGACTTCCTCATGACGTTCCTGCTCCTGCTGACTTTCTCCCTGCAGCAGAGCCGTCAAATTATCCGACAAACGGGCTGCTTGGAAGAACTCCGTAAACTTAGCTAGGAGACCAGACGCCGTCTGGCTGCGGGATTTGAAGAAGTCTTGCAGCGGAGTCATGACCCGACGACGAATATGATTGAGACGATCTAGGTCAAATTTCCCTTGGCTATTGGCCGTGAAATCTTTGGCTAGCTTGGCTGATCCCTTAATGTCCGCAAAGCGCAGATATTGCTCAAAATGATCCAGCTCCTCCTGAGTCAAACCTCCGTAGAGCCCCGTCTTTAAGAGATTGAGCAGGTCTTCCAGTTGGAAGTTATAGCGCTTGAGCCGCTCCAAGGACTCGACAAACTGGACCAGCGGATGCTGGGCCATCGACTCACTCCGCCCCAGATAGTAGGGAATCTGATATTGGTCAAAAATGGTCTTGAGCTGAAGCTGGTAGGCTTCCACATCTCCCAAAAGCAGGCGAATATCCTTATAACGCGCCCCATCATGAACCCGCTGTCGGATGGACTTAGCCACATACTCCAGCTCTTCTTTCTGGTTCATAGTAGCCCAAATTTGGAGCTGCGAGCGGTCTGTCTCACTAAGACTAACCGTTGATTCTGAAAAGTCATAACGACTCTCTAAGATCTTAGAAATCCGTCCAAAGGCATCTTCTGCTTCTGCATGAGAGATATAGTCAGGCTTGACTTGATAGTCCTCGGCTAGCTTTCTCAAAAAATCCACGCTGGCCTGATAGAGATTGCCCTCACGAAAGGCTGCTCGATAGGCTTTTTGGCTGGCATAGGTCCCAATGACAATCTCCACACCTTTCCGATGCAGAAGACCGACTAAGTATTCCTCTTCGGCAGAAAAACGAGTAAAGCCATCAATGACCAGGGCTAAATTCTTCAACTCCTCATCCGTATCACCAGACAGAATATGATGGGCAAAAGCAGCAATCTGAGAAGACGAATCAAAATCGCCCTTATTCAGAGCAGCAGTCACCGCCGTAAAAATCTTGACCAGATCCTCCCGCTTCTCAGGCTCCTCGAGAAATTCCAGATCCGCAAAGGACATCTGGGCAGTCTGCAGTTCATGATAAAGATCCATCAGTTGCTGGATAAACTGGGCATCCTTCTTAATCCGGCCATAGACCTTAAGCTCTCCATCATCCAGCTCTGTCAAGGTTCGATAAATCAGCATTCCCAGACCAATATCGTCCAAACTCTGCCCTTGCCGAACATCATTGAGGACAAAATATCGAGCCATCTGGGCAAAGCGCGTCACCGTAATGGCAAAGGAAGCCTTGTTCTTCAGGCACTCCAAAACCGCCCGCTCCTTCTCAAAAGATAGCGAATTAGGCGCAATATAAAAGACTCGCTTACCAGCCGCCACCAAACTCTCAGCCTCAGTCACCAAAACCTTGGTCAAAGGATGGCGAATATCTGTATAAAGTAATTTCATAGCCTGCCTTTTCCTCTAGAAAATATAGGAACATTATACCATTTTTGCCAATAATTCTCATGGAGAATAGTCCCAAAACCCAATTACAATTCAGCATCCAAAGATAGCATTAGTAACCAGCCTCGTCATACCAAAAACAAACGAAAAAGCCACTGCTTTCAGTGACTTCCTAAGGCTCTCACTTCTTTCAAAGTAAGTGCTCATTTAATCTTATGCTTATTCATCTTTTCTTCAAAAATGCTTGTCATAATCACGCGCAATTCCTCTCTTTCCTTGTCAGGAAGTTCGCCTTGCTGCTTAGCAACAGCGAATAGTTCAGGATATTGCTTAGCAACTCGCTCAACCGTCTTGGTCGTCGCATGCCCTCTCACGAAGAAAGGAATTCTTTTAATCCATTCCTTGGGTACGAGTGCAAGAATCTTTTTGGCTGCTTCCTTATCGGAAATTTCTGCAGTGCTGAGCCCTTGATTAATCTGCTCCTGTTCCTTTTCTGTAAAATCTTTTAATTCCATACGTTAAATCTCCCAGTTCTATTTTCTTAATGCTAACTGAATCAGACTACTTACCCTCTACCCACTTATCGTTGTCCATGATAAAAGGTTTGGCCAGTCCTTCTCCTGTGTAGTCTTTATATTTGGTCTGCAAGTATTTGTAGACATCTTCCTTGGTCGCAAACTTGATAGCCTGGTAAGGCTCTTCAAAGGTCAGCTTTTCGATAAATAAATATCCGTCTTTATCTGGAACCAAGACGCCGACATGCCCTACAAAGAGAGAGTCGCCGTCAAGATTGTCGTGGACAATGACTGAAAGCATCCGTGCTTTTTCGCTAAACTTGAACTGTTTGAAGTATTCCTCCATCTTCTTAGCATGGACTTTTACATCTTGAGTCGCTTCAGTCTTGACTCTTGAAAACAGGATATTAAATTCTTCCTTATCCTTGGCATCAAAGAGCTTGCCCTTGTCAATCGCGTCATTATCGATAAACAAAAGTTCGTCATCTTTTTCAATTTGAGGGATATCGATGCTATTTTTCAGCAAAGTATAGGTATTAATCCGACAATTTGTCCCGATAAAATCGCCCTTCTTTGCCTGCCACAGAGGATTGATTTTTTCTACATCATACTCGGTTTTGGTAAACTTAGTGAAATCGCCTTTTAATCCAGTAGAGCCAACAAGTCCATTGTAGTCATTGACTAGATTGACAAAGTTATTGACACTGTCTTTATCCAAGTCGGCTGCCAACAAACTCTTGACTTCTTCGACACTCTTTTTACTGTTTAGATTTGAATAAGTCGATGTAGTTTGACTTGTTTCTTTATTTTTCTGCGAACTAGCACATGCCGCTAGCCCAAAAGCCAAAGACAGGCAGGCGCAGGACATGATTATTTTGCTGTATTTCTTCATTCTTATTTCTCTCTAATTCTTGTCTTCTACAGACTATTTTGCTTTACAATTTTTCTGATGAGCCTTCAACTTTTTCATGGCCCAGTCATAATGGCTGGAAGTAGCACTTACAAAATAGGAACCTAGTACAGTCCCTCCGACCCATTTATAGACATTTTTTGAAAATAATTCTTCATTTGTAAATGTGTCGGCTAAGTCCAAAACATCTTGATGTGACTGATGAAAGAGCTCAGTTGCCTCTTTTAGAGAAGTCTTTTGATGCTTCTTCCAAAATTCCAGATTCAACTCTCCATAAGTCTTCCAGTTATAGGGCGCAGGAAGAAAAGTCTGCTCTTGACCCTTTTGATTGGAATGCACCCAATTCAACAAGAGCTGATGCCATTCATAGAGGTGAATCAAAACATCTCTTACATTTTTATCTCGTCTCCAATGGGCCTCTTTCTTCTTTTCATCCCGAAAAAAATCAAAAGGCGTGTGTAACTCTTCATCAGACATCTTAGAAATGAGAGTTTGTAACTTCTCAAAGTTTTCCTTAGCAGCTAACAGCAAGTCTTCTTTGGTTTTCGGTCTAGGCATAAGATTGCACTCCTTTGCATAATTAAAGCTTAATCGTTATCATTACGAAACGAATGTTCAGAAACCCATTTTGAGTAATTTTTTAAATTTTGCTCCGACAGGGATTCAACCGCTATTCTTACACACATTTCAACTGCTTTGTCAAGTTCAACAGAAAAATGATAACCGTTTAATCGTAAAAATTTTACTAAAACATAAAAAGCCGTTCGTTTATTAGCACTAGCAAAAACAAGTTTTTTTATAAATTGAACAAATAAAATTGTTGCCTTATCAAAGATTGACGGATAAAGAGGTTTCCCAAAAACAAATTGTTCAGGTAAGTTCACAATCATATTTAGTGCTGATGGACTAATCGTCTTGATTTGTTCTTTCGGAGAATAGCGCTGAATAACTAAAGTATTAATCTTTGCAATTTGCTTTTCTGTTAAATAGACTGTCATTTTTCCACCAAAGCTTTAAAAATATCATCGTATTCATCAAAAATATTATCTAAATCCAATTCAAAAGATTCGTCAGAAATATAAGTAACCTGATTTTCAGTCTTTTCAGGAGTAAAGACAATTTCGCCACTCGGTAACAATTTAGCATCGTAATGCACGCCACTCGGAATATTAAATTCACTTGGAATCGTTATTGTTATAGAATTCCCTTGTTTTCTAGTTTTTACTGCCATCTTGCTTCCTCCTTAGGGATATTATAACAGATAATTACAGTAATTACAAAATAGAATAATCTTTCAGCTTCTCTTATCTTATTTAGAATACATCATGGGATTAAGATATTAGCTAAACACATCTCAAAAGCAAGACTCATCACAATAAACTACAAATCCCTTTGGTAAGATGAGAACTTGCTGGTCATCAGTTTGGCAATGACTCACCAAATCAGCTGAATCTCTGTCTAAAAGATAATTCTCATTCGACTGATTAAAAAGAGCTCGGATTACTTGATGATCATGTTCCCACTCTAAAACCAGCACATTAGGCTCGATTTCTTCTAGGGTAAATTTCCCATACTGAATAATGCCCGCAACATCCTTGCGAAGCTGAATCAAGTTCTTCATAAAATTGAGCATGTCATTGCTACTTGAAACCCGGTCCCAAGGCATAACCCTTCTACAATCTGGGTCCATACCTCCGCCCAATTCTAGCTCAGTCCCATAATAGATACAAGGCGTCCCTCTTTGTAAAAAGAGAAAGGCGAGTGCGGATTTGACAAGCTGGATATCTCCTTGAGCTGTCGTCAAGATGCGCTCTGTATCATGCGAATCCAAGAGATTAAACATGACCTCAGAAATCTGCTGCTTGTAGTACATGGACTGGCAGTTAATCTCAGCTATAAATTGATTGGTCTTCTTACTCCTGCTCAAAAAGTAGTTCTTGATACTATCGGATAGAGGATAGTTCATGACAGCGTGAAACTCATCTCCATTTAACCAAGGCTGAGAGGTATGCCAAACTTCTCCAAGAATATAAAGGTCAGGCTTTTTAGATAAAACGGCCTTGCGGAAATCTCGCCAAAATTGATGATCAACCTCATTGGCCACGTCCAATCTCCAAGCATCAATATCAAAATGTTCAATCCAATAGGTCGCAACGCTTAAGAGATAGTCTTTCACCTCAGGGTTAGCCGTGTTTAACTTAGGCATATAGCTGGCAAAGGCAAAGGTATGATAAGGCAGTTCTTTTGGATTCATAAGCTTGTCATTCGTCACTGGGAACTCTTGAATGTGGAACCAGTCTTTATATTCTGACTTTTCACCATGCTTGAGAACATCCTGCCATTGAGCAGATTGATCGCCCATATGATTGAAAACCGCATCCAGCATAACCTTCATGCCACGAAGATGAGCTTGCTCCACCAGTTTACGGAAAGTCTCCTTGTCCCCAAAGTGTCGATCAATTTCAAAGTAGTCCGTCGTATTGTACTTGTGATTACTTGGGGATTCAAAGATAGGACAGAGATAAAGCCCTGTAATCCCTAAGTCTTGCAAATAATCCAGATGGTCAATAATCCCCTGTAAATCCCCTCCAAAGAAATCACTGCTTTTAGGTCTGATAGACGAATCCCAATCTAGAGCTCCTTCTGGTGAAAGTTCAGCATTTCCATTTGCAAATCGTTCTGGAAAAATCTGATACCAGATCGTTTTTGAAACCCAGTCAGGAACCTGGCAACCATCAATTTCGTGAATATAGGGGAGTTTAAAACCATTGCCCTCTAAAGCAAGATTCTCTGGACTATTGTCAGCGAAGCCTTTATCTCCATATAAGATGCTTTGACCTTTTTTATCCTCAAGCTCAAACAGATATTGGAGCCTAGCAAAGCGCACAGAAACAGCTACTTGCCAATAATCAAATAAGGCATCAGAGGTCACTTTGACCATCTCTTTCACATCTTCATAAGAATCCTCAAGAAAAATAAAGGGATCCCCATAATGCAAAACGATTTTCTCTATATCCTCTTTCTTAGTCCTTATTCTGATATGAACTTGACCTTCTTTATAAAGATAGGCATACTCCGACTCCGGTCTATGATAAATGGCTGTTAATTCCATACTTTTCATCTCCTAGATTTCACTTTTTAAACTCATCGTAATTCTATGCAAACGATTCCATAGCTTAGCCCTAGTATACTATTTTAAAAAAATGATTGCAAGCTATTGTTCAAGTTTGGGAATAAAAGGGATAGCAGAGAATATTAAAAAGCCTTGAGGACAAGGCTTAATATTAGTTTCTATCTTGAGATTTCATTTAATTCTATTCTTTTTCCAAATTGATATTCCAACGCTTATTCAGTATTATTCTTGTTCATATACCAACTTGGGACTAATCGGTTCATATCATCATACCATTCTAAAATTTCCTTAGCTTGATTTTGCATTACTGATATTTCCTCTTCTCCATAAGGAACAGCCCATGGAAGAGCACCAACTAGATTACTTAGAATGTAAACGGCAAGAAGTTTCCAAAATAAATTTGGAACTTTTTCATCAAAATATCCATCTATCATACCAGATGCGAAAGCGGGAGATACTTGAGCTGACCACACAATACGATTGAACTCCTCCCAAGGATCTCCAACATCAAAACGATCAAAGTCAATCACATAAATCTCTCGATCTTCTCCAATCATGAAATTCCCAATATGATAATCTCCATGTTGGAAAACTTGGGGTCTGTTCTTTAGCAGTTCACGGTTTTTATCCAAAAAATCAATAAAGAGTTGACCACTTTCATATTGCACGGGACATTCTTTGTATTTGGAGATTTTATCATCAATTTTTCGATTAAAAAAGATTTCCCAGTCTTCACAAACTTCTGTAGCAGGAATTGTATGAATCTTTCTAAGCATTCTTCCTGCTTCTATCCCGTAAATGTATTGTTGTTTTTCTGAATAAGTTAAAATGGTATCTATTGCATCTTTTCCGTCTATCCACTCGTGTATAGAATGCACTTCGTCACCGCAGAGTTCAAATTTAATCGGTTTACACATACGAATTTCAAGAGAAGCAATTTTCTCCATTATATCAAATTCAATTTTCTTAGAATCAAACTTCTCTTTATCAGAAACACGCAATAAATATTTTTGATTGTTCTGGTCTGTAACACAATATTTTTTATCATCTGACCATCCTTTATTTATGGCTATCTTACTAATAAAATCCATCAATAACTCCTCGATTAACTTTACAACACTATTATGTAGTCAAACTCTAATTCAAGAAAATTGCTTTATTTTTAAGCTTTTTAAATTATTCAGTATAATCTTCGTTTGACATTTTTGTACCGATATTTTCAGATCTCTCCAATTCTATCACCTTATCATAGTGCTTCAAGTCCTCTTCGCTGTAGTGATGAATCACTTCTACGAGTGCTTGTGGGAGAGAGAATAGAAGCTGACTAATTTTCTCTTGGTTTTTAATGTCCAGATTGGCTTTGACCTCGTCAGCCAGGATAAATTGACGATTGTGATAGAGCGCGCGAGCAATTTCTAGCCGCTGCTTCTCACCGCCTGACAGGGTTTGGTTGCTGGGTGTTTTGCCTTCAATAGCTTTCAAACCGGTTTGCTGCAGAATCTCTTCCATCATTCTGGAATCCAGTTCTTGCCCCAGAGCGATATTTTCCTCTAGTGTCAATCCATCAAAGATATGACTGGACTGGAGAATGTAGGCTCCTGCCTGATAGAGTTGATCCGAGCTTAGCTCTTGTCCATGGTAGCGAATCCGACCTTGACTCGGCTTGATTTCTCCATAGATGAGGTTCAGTAAGGTTGTTTTCCCAGACCCGCTTTCTCCGATAATGGCGATCTTTTCCCCTTCCTCAATGGTAAGATCGCAAGGGGCTAGGATTTCTTGACCATCACGCTCTACGCTGACTTGCTCTAGCTGGATAGGAAAGACGGGACCTTCAAAAACTGAAGGCATTGTCAACTCCTCTCCCAGCAGTTTTTGATATTTATCACAGAGAAACTTGGCTGATTTTCTAGTATTGATAAAGTAAGATAACTCCTGAAATTGGTAGCCGATATTGTGCGATACTAGGTAAATCCCAACAAAGCTGGCTGCAGATAGGTAATTATAATAGGTCATGAAACCACCAATGACAATAGGCGCGACCGAGCAAAAGGCATCAATCCCATTGATAAATAGACTGTTTAAAGTCCGTTGCTTTTCATAGGCGACTTCTTGCTCTAAAGCCTTGTGTAAATCTTTGGAAAACAGTTTGTAAAACAAGCTTTGTCCCCGATAATGCCGTATGGAACGAGCACCCGCAATCATATTAGTCACTTGAGAAACATAGCTTTGGTTAGCCATGGACTTCTGCTCAGAAATCGCATCCAAGCGTTTGGAACCTATGCTACTACAAAGGACAGGTATCGAATAAAAAATGATAAAGAGCAAACCCAGATAAAAATTAGTCCAGAGAGCATAACAGATAGAGACAGTTGTAAATCCCAAAGAAGAAATGATAATAACAGTCGGCTCAATATAGTTATCTTCTAGCTGTTTCACATCATTTTCCAGGTCGGACAAAACCTCTTCATCCGCTATCCGACGGCTATATAAGAAAGTCTGAAAGATGGCCTGCTTAATGCCCGACTTGAAGTCCGTCAGCACTCGTGCATAGTAATAGCGTTTCCCTGCCAAACCCAGCAAGAGAATCAAATTCCCCACAATCCCCCAAATCAAGACCTGCCACAGCAAATGCAACTGGTGATTGGTAAAACTAGAGACAATATACTGAATCAAAGCCGGTGTAATGACAGCCTCCAGCCAAGTAATCATAATCGCCACAAAATAGAAGAATAAATACTTTTTAGTTACATAAGATCTAAGCATAGCCTATAAACCTCCTGAAGTTATTTACCAACTTAGATGGTCGTGTTTTTCTCTAGACGGGGATAAAATAGGAGCCTGAATATTTGAATGAAAGCATTAAACGTAGGGCTGCTACTTTATAATCTTTCGAAAAAGACTTAAATAACTAGTTCTAAACATATCAATTTACTTTTATTTTTTATTCAAAAATATATCCAACACATCTGCATAGCTAACAAAGGGAGCAGGAAATACTAGTCCAGAATAAAATAACATTATAGTATTAAATAAATTCAATAGGACGGATACTCGTTTAAAGCGTTCTGTTAACTTAATTGCCATGGTATATAAGACAAAAAATACAGCATAATTAAGTATTGACATCAAAATCAAATCCACTAAATGGAATGAAGGCATAAAAAATTTTCCATTAAAAAACATATGCGATAGAATGATTGAAATCAAAAAAATGGGTGTTGACCAAATAAAATAAGTTGTTGATCTAGCAATATAAATCATCATTGTTGTCCGTCTAGTTGTTTTGATATTTGTATATTGATTAGTGCGAATTTCAAATTCCAACTCCTCATTAGCAAGCAATATCACATTAGTTATAGAATAATAAATAAAAAAATAGAGTAGATTTATCGGTTTATCACTATTGAAAATAATAATGATTCCTGTAATAAAAATCATGGAATAAATCACTTCGCAAATACTATCAAACGTGTATCGAACTCTATAATTGAAATATCTTCTTAATTCACTAAACATGGAAAAGGCTCCCTCTTTTTTTAGCAATGTTCAATAAAGTGAAAAATAGGAAAGTTCCAGCTGACCAATATACTGCACAATAGACTATAATAAAAAAGATACTCTGGTAGGACGGAGAAATAATAAAATTTCTCAAGGCATAGTAAGGGAAAAGCTTTCCTATAAAGCCAAATAAACCACCTAGCGGTGTTAGTATGCCAGTAAAATACAGCATGAAATAAGAAATTAACGATGTAATGCTAGAAGTACGATTAAAAATGAAGCAGAGACTTGATAGGAAAAAACCCAAACCATATATGCTAATAACAGTTAGCATACATGCAGCCAGGTTTCCAACTAACTTTAAAATACTATCCGGAAAATCAACATCATTAAGCGTGGATAAAACGATAAATATAGGTATGGCTTTAACTAGATCCACCAATATCTGAACAATAATTTTAAACATTAAGACATGAAAAACACTCTTACTGCTCTGGATTACACTTATCAAAGTTCTATCATAAAGGTCATCCTCAATAAAAAAAGTTGGGTGCGTAATACTATGACTCGTAAAATACCAAGTAAATAATAAACATAACAATAAAAATTTACTTTGCGTATCTTTAAAGTATTGAAGATAAGCTGAAACCATTATCAAAATTCCAAAATTTGAAAAAAATAAATTGAATTTAAAATGCATCATCTCTTGCAGCTGTCTCTTTAACTCCCTTCTTATTTCTTTAATCATCATTGATAACCTCATACAATATTTCTTCGATACTTTCCTCAACTTCTTCAAAAAATATTATCTCAAAATTATTAAAGATATTATTTTTCACCTGACTATCTTTTACTTCAACAATCAATCTTTCGTTTTCTATTTGGTAAGATAAATCAGGAAACAGTCTCTCAAAAGCATCTTTATCAGAGTCTGAAATACCAATTCTATATTTAATCCACCTAGTATTTTTCCCAAAGATTTCTGAGAAACTACCTTGCTGGATTATTTTCCCTCTACTCATAATACAAATTCTTGTTGATATTTCTTTTGCAAAATAGATATCATGAGTCGTCATGAGAACAATAGTTCCTTTTTCTTGGCTGAGAGTTAGTAACAATTTCGCAAACTGCTTTTTGGCAATGACATCCAGACCATTGGTTGGTTCATCTAAACACAATACTTTTGGCTTACAAAGTAACGCAATAATCAAAGATAATTTTTGTCTCGTTCCTTGTGACAATTCGGACACCAATACATCAACATAGGGATGGAAAGCTAGTTTATTAAATAAATCCTCCAATTCATCCTTAACCTGACTACGCGAACTTTTATTCAAATGTAAAAAGTAATCAATATTTTGATTTGCCGTCAGATATTCATAGTAGCCTCTACCGCTTTCTAGTACAAGCTTGACATTGTTATGAATATCTTTCGAAGTATTCTTACTACCAAAAACAAATACATCACCTGCGTCCTGTAACATTAAGCCAGAGATAATTTTTATGAAAGTTGATTTACCTGCACCATTGGTGCCCACTATAGAAACAATCTCTCCTGAATGCGATTCAAAGCTAGGAATGTCCAATACAACTTTACCACGAAAATTTTTCTTTAGATTGCGTACAATAATTTCATTCATACTCGCATTAACCTATTTCGATTACTAATACTTACACTGCCAAAAATTTAAAAACAAGGATTTTTAAATTACTTTCACTAAAACGTTCCTACGTTTTCACCAGCAAAGCTACACACTCAGCGGTTCAGACTTTCCGTATCATTTCGTCGGTTTCCCTCCTCATTCTACGAGTCCTATCCCATGGGCGGAGCATCTACTTCTACTTCGCTGATACCTCTGCTCGTACAAGCAGTGATACCGCCTCGACATGATGCGTTTGCGGGACTCAAAAGGTTTGGGGAACCTTTTGAGGATTAGCTTCGTTTCACTAACAAGCTTACACACTCAACATGATGCGTCTGCGGAAATAAATCCACCGGCTGGACTTTCTTCAACTCATATCCTAATTCTTGATAGAGTTTGATATCACGCGCCATAGTGGCGACATTGCAAGAGATATAAGTGATTTTCTTGGGCTCCATACTGACGCTGGCTTTGATAAAGCTCTCGGTCAGGCCTTTTCGTGGTGGATCGACTAGGATGACATCCGCTTGAATACCCTCTTTAAGCCAGTTTTGGATGGCTTCTTCAGCAGAGGCGCAGACATAGCTGGCGTTGGTAATGCCGTTGATTGCTGCATTCTTTCGGCTATTTTCGACAGCTTCTGGAATCACTTCGACACCATAGACCTGCTTGACGTGTTTAGCAACAGAGAGCCCAATCGTTCCGATACCAGAGTAGGCATCAAGCACCACATCATCAGCGGTTAGTTCAGAAAAGTCAATAGCTGTCTGATAGAGCTTTTCTGCCATCTCGGTATTGACTTGGTAAAAGGCGGGCGCAGCAATCTGGAAGTCATTTCCCAGCATCTGGTCGGTGATGTAGTTTTGGCCATAAAGTGTTCGCCAGTCTTTTCCAAAAATCGCATTGCCGGGCTGGTCGTTGATATTCTGCATGATGGACTTGATAGCTGGGAAAGCCTCTGTCAAGCACTCCATCAGTTGCTCTACTCGGAAAATTTTAGGTCGGGTTGTGACCAGAATTACCATGATTTCCCCTGAATAATGGCCACGGCGAACAACTAGATTGCGAATGAGTCCTGTCTTTTCCTGCTCATCGTAAGGTTTGAGGTCAAAACGCCGCAGCAAATCACGTGTAAAAAGAATAACTTGGTCAATGACTGGGTCCTGAATATAGAAATCTTCAATCGGCAGGAGGTCATGGGAATTTTTCCGGAAAAATCCTGTTTCCAGCTGGCCATTGACACGGCGGACAGGCACTTGAGCCTTATTACGGTAGCCCAGCGGCTGCTCCATACCAAGTGTCGGCAGCACTTCAACATCGGACAAACCAGCAATCTTATAGAGACTGTCCTTGACCTGCTTGCGTTTGAAGTCCAGCTGGGCTGAATAGTTCAGATGCCCCAAGTCAGCAATCCCTGTACGCAGATAAGCCATATCAAGATTTTCATTGCGCTGGTCTGAGGTACGGAGAAATTCCTCCACCTTGCCAAAGCCGATTTTTTTGTTGACCTTGAGCACACGCATGCGGATGAGTTCACCCGGCAGGGCATTTTCCACAAAGAAAACCAGACCTTCTGCCTTGGCAACTCCAGCTCCCTCGTGGCTCAGATCCACGATTTCAACTTCAATCACATCATTCTTTTTTAACATATTTTTCTCTTTCTGCTTTATCGCTCTGCCATTTCCCAAAAGAAAAGGCAGGACATCGTCCTACCTTTCATTATATCATATATCTTATCTGAGACCCATTTGCTGCAGTCTTTCTTTATAGGCTTCAAAGTCAATCAAGAGCCCTTGGCCACCGTACATGTCATAGGTGTCCACCCAGTCGCCATTTTCTGGAATCGTCAGGCGCTCAACTCCATTGCGGGAATCTCCAGCCATAGAGAGACCATTGGTCAAAAGGAAGCTGTAAGGCACATTGGTCGAAGTCAAGGCAAAGACCTTACCAAGGGCCTCTGACCCAGTAAAGAGCTTGGTCGGATCTTTGACTTGCTGGAAAACAGCTGTCAAGACTTCCTGCTGGCGGCGGGTCCGGCCAAAGTCGCCCTCATCATCCTTACGGAAGCGAGCGTAGTTGAGCAAGGTCCGACCGTCCATCTGCTGCTGACCGACCTTGATTGTTTGATTAGGCACCACACCGTCTTTCATGTTCAGGTCATCTGGCACTTCGACCTCTGTCACTTTCTCCCCATCGATCGTTGAGAACTGGGCATTCATGCTGACGCCATTTGGGAAAAGGGTGTCAATAGCTGTCGCAAAGGTCTGGAAATCCACCAGTGCATAATATTTGATGTCCAAATCGAAGTTATCTTTGAGCATCTGGCGGACATAGTCTGCACCGCGGTTGTGGTTTTGCTCCCCAATCGTATAGGCAGAATTGAGCTTTTGGTCATAGTAATCGGCCTGCGACGGATCGGTGTACTCATTGCTGACGCCGTCAATGTGAATAAGAGTATCACGCATAAAGCTGACCAATTTTACCTTGTGGTCCTTATTACCAACATTCAAGACCATAATAGAGTCAGTCCGCGTCTCAGTCGAGTCGTCACCAACCCGGCCATCTGTTCCGAGAATGAGGATATTCACTCCGTCCTTAGTATCCTTACCGTCAAAGAATTCTGTTTCTGCTGGCTTAGAATTGCCAGTGTGAGCTGTCGTCAAGCCTTTGACAAACATGAAAATCATGCCGCCCAAGACCATCAGCAGGAAAATCCCTACCCAAAGCAGAATTCGTTTCAAGCGGATTTTTTTGCGAGGCTTCTTGGGCTTGTCTTGTCCCAGACCAGCTCCTGCCAGAGCTTCAGGCTCCTTCTTTTGCTTTCTGCTGCGAGAAGAACGCTCAGGATACTTGGGCAAGAGGCCAGAAGAATCCATTTCAACTGGCTCTTGCTCATAGGCGTCACTAGCTGTATGCGGCTGCTCTTCATGGTCAGGCACACTGGCTGAATTGCCAATCCCCTTGGACTTCTGACGCAGATAGTCAAATTCTTTCTTTTCTTTATCGTTTAGATAATAATAATTTTTGTAGAGATAATCTAAGCGGAGCTGTTCATGATGGCTAAGATTTTCTGGTTTCTTCATCTCTTCTCCAATCTATTGCTACTTGTCCTGAATCAGAAACACACTGTAGCTACCAAAAATTTTATAAGTAATTCCAAGACTTGTCAACTCTTGATAGGCAAAATCCGCCAATTTTTTCTGTTCGTTGTCAATGTCAATAATGAAGAAATACTCTCCCAAAGCCGTTTTTAGAGGCCGGCTCTCAATCTTGGTCAGGTCAATCCCACGCCAAGCGAAGGTCGACAAAGCCTTATAGAGGGCACCTGGCAGATTGTCCGGCAGGGTCAAAGCCAGTGTCTGCTTGTCTCCTGTCTTAGCCAGTTCAAGCTTAGGCACCTCATGGCCCAAAATCCAGAAGCGGGTATAATTTTCTTCCATTTCCTGAATATCGCTGGCCGCTACTTTGAGCCCGTATTCTGCTGCAGCCGTCCGCGGGGCAATAGCCGCAAAATTCTTTTCAGGATGCTCCGCCACAAAACGAGCTGCATAGGCCGTACTAGCTGTCACCTCAATGGCAGCCTGCGGATAATGCTGGCGGATATATTTCTTTCCTTGAGCAATAGCCTGCGGATGAGAAAATATCCTCTCAATTGGCTTCTCCAAATCCGTCACCAAGAGCTGCTGCTTGATGGGCTGAACTATCTCAGCCACCGCCTGAATATCTGCTTGATGAAAGAGATAGTCCAGCGTCTCATGGACACTGCCCTCAATGGAATTTTCCACCGGAACGACCGAGTAATCCACTTCCCTAGCCTCATAAGCCTTCATGACATCGGTGATATTCTGATAGGGCACCAAGTCCTGGCTGGGAAAGGCAGCTTGGGCTACATGGTGAGAAAAGGAGCCTCTGGGACCTAAAAATGCTATTTTCATTGAATTTCCTCAATAATTTCCTGCGGGCTTTTGAGCCTCGTATCGACAATCTGGGTCGCTACTTCCTCATACCAGGCCTGACGCTGCTCAAAAATCTGCTGCAAGTCTGACTTGATCTGGTTTAAGAACAAAGGTCGCTCCTGCTTAGCATCCTGCTGAATTCGCTGATAGAGCGTTTCAAAATCTGCTTTCAGATAGATATTGTCAGCGTTCTGAGCAAGTAATCTGCGGTTTTCCGAGCTGACGACTACACCACCGCCAGTTGAGACGACCAAGTTCGTATCGATCAACTCAGCCAAGAGCTGGGCTTCAGCAGACCGAAAGGCCGCTTCACCTTGCTGATCAAAGTAGTCCTTAATAGACATGCCCAGCCGCTGGCAGAGCAGTTCATCCATATCGACAAAGTCTTGGGCTAAGCCTCTAGCCACTGTGGATTTTCCAGCTCCCATAAAGCCCAGCAATATCTTAGCCATGCATCAAACCCTCCAGGTCTCTGAAGAAGCTTGGATAGCTAGTCTTAATAGCTTCAGATCGTTCAAGTTCCACCTGACCGCTTTGAGCCAACAAAGCAGCAATCGCCGTCATCATCCCGATGCGATGGTCGCCAAAGGTATTGACCTGGGCGCCGTGAAGAGGTGTTTTCCCTTCGATAATCATGCCGTCTTCCGTCGGGGTAATAGCTGCACCCATGCTATTGAGAGCGTCTGCTACTACCTGGATACGGTCAGTTTCCTTAACTTTGAGCTCCTCTGCATCACGAATGACAGTCCGTCCCTGAGCCTGAGTCGCCAGAAGCGCAATAATCGGCAACTCATCAATCAAGCGTGGGATAATCTCACCGCCAATCTCCGTACCCTTAAGCTCAGAAGTCTCAACGGTGATGGTTGCAGACTTGGCTACTGGATCGACATCTGACAGCGTCATCCGTCCTCCCATAGCCTCTATCACTTCTAGAATACCTGTACGAGTTTCATTGATGCCGACATTTTCTAAAATAATCTTAGAGTCCGGCACAATCAATCCAGCTACCAGCCAGAAGGCCGCACTGGAAATGTCACCTGGAACCGTCACTTCCTGAGCAGTGAATTCCTGACCGCCCTGAATGCGAATTTCCTTGCCCTTGACCTCAATTTGCCCGCAAAACTGGGCAATCATATCTTCTGTATGATTACGGGTGATTTCCTTTTCTATAATAATCGACTCTCCCTGAGCCTGCAGGGCAGCAAAAATCAAGGCCGACTTAACCTGAGCAGAAGCCACTGGCAGCTGATAATGAATAGGCTGCAGTTCCCTGCTTCCCTTCATCTTGAGCGGTGGTAAATCACGCTCAGTCCGACCAGCAATCTCGACTCCCATCTGCCGAAGGGGAATGGTCACCCGATCCATAGGCCGCTTGGATAGACTGTCGTCACCAAACATCTCTGCTTCGAAATCCTGGCCAGCCAAAACACCAGAAATCAAACGGATAGACGTTCCAGAATTCCCCATATCCAGCTTATTTTTCGGTGCTTGCAGACCTTTAAATCCTACGCCATGTATCTTGACTAGATTTCCATCGTCCTCAATCTGCACGCCTAAGTCACGAAAAACCTGCATGGTAGACAGCACATCTTCTCCTCGCAGAATGTCACGAACAGTAGTGACCCCCTTGGCCAAACTTCCAAAAATAATGGAACGGTGGCTGATGGATTTATCTCCAGGTACGCGGATACGGCCCTTCAGGCCTCTTACATTGGTTGATAATTTCATAGGTGACCTCGTACTTTCCTTTGTTGCTTCTTATTTTATCATAAAAAGACCAGAAATTCTTAAAATTTCTGGAATCCTAGCTAAAGCTAAAAGAATCCGGGTATTCATCCCAGATTCTTCTTTTTTATTAACTTACTTAAGCAAATCCTGCACCGGATCAAAGATGATACGCTCAATGTCCGCTAGATAGATGGACAGTTGCTGCTGCTTATTGAAGAATTCAGAAAGAACAGCATTGCCCTGAATCTTCTCACCAAAGGAAGTCATCTTGTCCTGCACCTCCTGAGTCGGTACCTGACCAGTCTGAGCCAGCTGTTGCAGTTCTTGCTGGAAAGCCAGATAATCTGTAAAAATAGCCTTCGCTTCGCTATCAGCATCCACTGCTTTCTTGCTTTCTGCGACGGCCTTGTACTCAGGCAACTCACGCAGATTTCTGCTCAGTTCATTGGCTAAATCATAAATATTTGACATAGAGTTCTCCAATCTATATTAGTCTTCGGACACTAGGTAATCCGTATTTTCTCTTACTATTTTAGCAGATTTTTCCAAATCTTGGTGATTTTTAAAGGTGATTTGCAGAATACCGTTGATATCTTCACGGTTTTCCTCGTTGATACGAATATTGACGACTGAAATTCCCCGCAGGAGCTCCAAAATACCCAAAATCGCATCTTCTTCGTCGGGCACCTCAATAAAGAGGTCGTAAAAGCTATCTACACCGGCCCGCTTATGAATTTCCATCTGCTTGCGGCTTTGTCGCCCTCGGTCGAAAAATTCCCAGATAGCTGTCTCGTCCTTAGCCTCAATCACTGCGGCCACCTTGTCTAACTGATCTTTAAAATCTTCCAACCGCTCCAAGATAGCTTCAGGATTAGTCAAGAGAATAGAGGTCCACATACCCGGCTCACTCTCCGCAATCCGCGTCATATCTCGAAAACCACCGGCCGCAAAAGACTGGGTCAGCTCATGCTCCTGGCTATAAGCTGCCGCTTGCTCCATAAGGCTGGAGGCTAGGATATGCGGAAAATGACTGATTTGACTGGTCACTCGGTCGTGCTCGGCTGCGTCCACCTGGATAAAGCGGGCATGAAGACCACTTAGCAAGTCTTTCATTTCCTCAAGCGTACCAGACTTGGTCAGGCTAGAGGGCGTAAAGATATAATAGGCATTTTCAAAGAGAGTGACATGGGCAGCCTTGGCTCCGGTCTTGTGACTTCCGGCCATCGGGTGAGCTCCGACAAAGCGGACGGGCTTATTCTGCAGATACTTTTCTGCAGCTGCCACAATCTCAGCCTTGGTCGATCCAGCATCTGAGATGATAACATTTTCCTTCAGGTCCAGCTCCGCTAGATCCTTGATAAATGCTATGGTCTGCTTGATGGGCACAGCCAGAATAATCACATCAGCCAATGGAGCAAAGGCGGCAAAATCATCCGTTACCCGGTCTACCATTCCTCGCTCCAGGGCAACCTGTCTTGATTCTTCACTTCTGTTATAGCCGAGAATTTCAATCTCAGGATGAGCTCGCCTGATGCCCAGAGCCAAAGAAGCTCCAATCAGTCCCAGACCTGCGATATAGACTGTTTTTCTCTCCATGCCCACTCCTTTCTTCTAAAAGTTCTTGACAAATTCCCGATGGCGGGCTACCGCATCCTTCAGTTCTTCCAGATTGTCCGAAGAGAACTTCTCCAGAACTTCGGTGGCTAAAACTGTTGCCACCACGCTTTCCATGACAACACCCGCCGCTGGCAGAGCTGTAGGATCGCTCCGCTCTACTGTCGCCTTATAAGGCTCGTGGGTCTCGATATCTACGCTCATCAGTGGCTTATAAAGGGTTGGAATGGGCTTCATAACGCCGCGTACAACAATTGGCTGACCATTGGTCATACCGCCCTCAAAGCCGCCTAGATTATTGGTCCTGCGAGTGAAGCCATCTTCCTCAGACCAGAGGATTTCATCCATTACCTGACTGCCCTTGAGACGACCGGCTTCAAAGCCCACGCCAAACTCGACTCCCTTGAAAGCATTGATGGACACGACTCCCTGAGCAATCTTGGCATCCAGCTTCTTGTCCCATTGAACATAGGAGCCCAGACCGACCGGCACACCACCAACGACAGTCTCAATGACACCACCGATGGTATCCCCGTCTTTCTTAATTTGATCAATGTAGGCCTTGATTTCTTCTTCGCGCTCAGGATTGACAATGGAAACCTCTGACTGGGCAGCTCTTTCCTTGATTTCTGCTACAGTTAGATCGGCCGGCACATCAATATCAATGCCGCCAAAGGTTACGATATGGCTGGCTACCTCCACACCGATTTCTTCCAGCAAACGCTTGGCTACTGCTCCGACTGCCACACGCATGGTCGTTTCGCGGGCAGAAGAACGCTCCAGAGAATTTCGCAAATCATCAAAGCGGTATTTCATACCTCCGACTAAGTCCGCATGGCCAGGGCGTGGTTTGGTAATCTTGCGCAGCCCTTTTTTCTTTTCATCCACATCTGCCGCACTCATAATCTCCAGCCACTTCTGGTGATCCAGATTTGTGACATTGAGGGTAATCGGACCGCCCATGGTCAAGCCATGCCGAACCCCAGACGTAATCTCGACTTGATCGCTTTCAATCTTCATGCGGGCACCACGGCCGTACCCACCCTGACGACGCTTGAGCTCAGCATTGATATAGTCAGCGGTCAGAGGAAGACCAGCCGGCACCCCCTCAATAATAGCTGTCAGACGTGGTCCGTGGGATTCTCCTGCTGTTAAGTATCTCATACATTTTCTCCTATTTCTGGGATGGAAAGAACTGGACAATCTGTCTATTTTTATCCAAACTGTCCAATCGTCTTAAACTCCATCTGGCACTCATTTCTTCAGAAATTCTTTCATCTCTTCCAGCGGAATCTGGTGAATACTAGCCGAACCCAACTCAGGCACCAGTACTAGCTTGATAGAGTTGCCTCTAGCCTTCTTATCATGGGTCAGTGCCTGATAGAGAGCATTCTCATTCCATGGCTGGTAATCCACCGGCAAGCCAATCTTCTGACACATGCGGATAATGTCTTCTGTAATCCCAGCTGGCATGAGGCCTTTCTTTTCAGCGACGCGGGAAACCTGTGCCATGCCAATCGCCACAGCTTCACCGTGCATGACTTTTCCGTAGCCTGCTGTCGCTTCAATAGCGTGCCCAATAGTATGGCCGAAATTCAGATAGAGGCGGACGCCATTATCCAGCTCGTCCTCAACCACAATCTTACGCTTGACATCACAGGAATGGTAAATGATGCTCTCTGCATGCTCCAAAATAGACTCTGGACTGCCATCCATTTCTGACAGCTCTTCCCAGAGTTCCTTATCCTCAATCAAGCCGTACTTGACCACCTCGCCCATGCCTTCAATCAGTTCCCGCTGACCCAAAGTATGCAAGACTTCTGGGTCAATCAGAACTCCGTCAGGCTGGGTAAAAGTGCCGACCATATTCTTAGCCCAAGGCGTATTGACACCTGTCTTACCACCGATAGAGGAGTCCACTTGAGCAGTCAGACTAGTCGGAACCTGCACGAAATGCACGCCCCGCATATAGGTCGAAGCAGCAAAGCCTGCCAAATCTCCGACAACTCCGCCACCCAAGGCCACGATACCATCGCTGCGGGTCAAACCAACCTTGACCAAAAACTCATAGACTTTGTTGACCGTCTTTAAGTTCTTGCTGGCCTCACCCTCCAAAAAGTCAAAGACAAAAGTCTCAAAGCCAGCCGCTTCCAAGCTCAGCTTGACCTTTTCCGCATAGAGTCGAGCCACTCGATTGTCCGTGACGATGACTACCTTCTGAGGCTGCCAAAGCTGACGCAGCCAACTTCCAGCCTGAGATAAAGACCCCTTTTCGATGAGAATATCATAGGGATGATGCGGGAGATTCACATTCAGTTTCATAAGCGCCTCCATTCCGAGTCAATCAAAAAAATTATACTTGCTTCCTAGTATATCAAATTACGTCAAATATTTCAGTATCAGTAGCTATTTCTAGTCTGCTTATTAATACTCTCCTGTGTGTGTCTAGTAAAATGAGACATCTATATTCTTTTTATTAACTTTATAAATCTGTTCAACAATCTCAAAAATACTGTTTTGAGAGACTCACTCTGTTTAGTTTGGTGAAAACTTTCGTTTAGTATATCAGAGAAAACTAATCCTCCTCATATCCTTGGCGACACAACCGATCCAGCTCCTGTTGAAATTTCTTCCTTTCAACTTCTCTCTCATCTTCCAAGCGTCTTTCAAAGCGCTTCAGTTTGACTTCAAACTCCTCTTGTAGGTAAAACAGCTGATTAGAAATCGAATTAAAATGTCTACTTGATGTCCGACGATAGAAATAATAAACCCAGTCAGCCAAGTCTTCTGTATGCCTTTGCACATCCTTTCGCAAATCCTCACAGTCCCATTCAAACTCATTAAATTGCCTCGTTTTTTTAATATATGCGTTTTCTAACTCTTCAATATTCTTTTGGCGTAGAGTCACAGTTTATCCTCCAATGATTGGACTTGTTAAGTTCGGCTGGGGTACAGACTGCAAAGCACTCTCCGCTGCCTCGGCAGCCTTACCAGTAAAGCCACCTTTCAAATCCGCTACCAAGACCGTCGCCGCAAAAGACTTCATCTTCTCAGCGTGACCATTAAACCAATCCTGCAATTCAATCCCTTCCTGAGCAATGACTAGTTTCTTAGCCGCAATAACCGCTCGAATAGCTGTCCTTTCTTGCTCTTTCTTTAGTTCCTTCAAAGCATTCTCAACTGACAGCTTATCAATAGCTAAAGCTCCTCCTACCATTTCATCCTCCTATCATTTTGATAAACCAAACAAAGCAGCCTGTTCCTTATCCAGAGCCACTATTTTACCAGACGCAGCTTCCAACACCTCAGCAATCTCAGATAATTTTCTTGCATAGCTAGCCGACTGCTCAAGTGTCCCAGTTTCCAAACCAGCATCCCAACAAGTCTCCAAGGTAAACTCGCTCAACAAAGTTTCCACTTCCGAACTTGATAAACTCTTTGCCATTTGGTATGCTGCCTCATGCACCTCAGATATATGGTTTTCCGCGCTTTCTTTAGCCTGTGCCAATTTCTGATCAACTTCTGACTGATACAGACTGCCTTGCAAGCGAGCATTATCAGCTACTGTGGCTACCAATTCTTCCCGCAGACTGATGAGCTTACTTCCTGAAACACTCCCCATTTTCTTGTGCAGTTCCATAATGGTCTTGTTATTCAATTTTACTTTATCAACTGGCTCAGGTTCAAAAGGACCATATTTCTCCAAATATTCTTTGACATAGACTTCTGGATCTGTACTGTCAAACCATGTCCCCCAATCCAATAAATTAGTTTCTTTCGCTTTTTGAGCCTTTACCTTAGCAATCTTTCTTACCTGCGCTTCGCTCATACCAGTAGCAAACATATTTTTCTTATAATACCAGTCAATATCCAAACGGTTCCCCTTCAAATGGAAAAACTCTGGAGCATGATCTCCCCAAGGAGAATTGATACCATGAGTACCTTCTGCTGTAAAAACCTTTCCATACACAATTTTTCCCCCTCCACCGTCTAAGGAGGTTAAATCTTTGCCAGAATCGCTATATGAGTGTGTATGACTATTAATATACTCTAGTTCACTCTTTGTAAATACGCCACTATTTAGAGCACCTATGCCACCCCAATCTACAAAAGTAGTTATTTGGGGAACCTTATATTTAGCCCCTATTTTTACCCCAGGGACACCAGACTGACTATAAGCAGAGAGATTGGTAATAGTTCCATTATGTTTAGCAACCTCTTCTGCTGCATTTTTATAGAACAACTCCATATCATTATACTGAGGAGACAAAGCTTCACGGGCTTTTATGGCATTTCTAGTTGATTCGTTTGGAACAAGAATTGGATCCGTCGGAGTAACCCAAACCGTCTCTAATCCAACTTGAGTTCCTAAATAAACCACACTAGTTTGTGTATAATCTAAATTTTTCCCCTCTGAATCCGAAGGCACGAAAGCAATACCTTGAGTTGTTTCGTTTTTTATTTCTATAATAGTATAATATTTTCTATTTTCATTAGTACCTATATAGAACACGGTATCTTCATTTTGCTCAATTATTTCTTTTCGTTTTGCCATAACTTGTTGAATTTCTTCATCTGTCAACGCCATTTCCGATAATTTCCTTTCTGAATTTCTAGGTTATAAACAATTTCGACTTGAGGACTACCACCCTCCTTTTTCTCGACATTTTTCAACTGACCATCTTTTACTAATGCACTTATATTATCATCAATTCCATATCCTTTAGACATTTTTGCATTCTCAGGGAGAGTCTTAGCGTCAGATACATCAATATCTCCACCAGCTTTCGAATTCTCTAAAACAATAATTTCTTCATTATCAATCCCAAAATCAAATTCAACACCAAAATGCAAACCATAACTGAGGAAAGATGTTTTTCCTACTTTACGTCCCAAATAGGCCTTATTTCCTTCTTGATCATAAATGACTGGCACAACTTGAATAGATAAGTAATCATTAGGTCCTCCTTCTTCAAAAAAGATAGGAGAAAATTCAATTTTATTAATACCAGCATAGTTTTCCTTAATATAAAGAGCTGTTTGTTCTTCAAAAAGAGAGAAAGCATGCTTAATCAGCTTGTCTCTTCTAGATTCTAATTTTGAATGTTCTATTTGTTGCATAAAAATAAATCCTCCTAAGATAATAATAAACAGAATAATAATTAATACCATAATTTTTTTCTTCAATATCTTGCTCTCCTCTTATTCAATTGTTGTACAATTCTTCTAAACACTGCCAAATTTCCTGACTGGGCATGGTCTTGCCGGTCCAAAGCTCAAAGGCTTCTGCTCCCTGATAGAGCAGCATACCAAGTCCATTGACCGCTGTGACATTTTGATTTCTGGCCCATTTGAGAAAGGGCGTTTCAAAAGGTTGGTAGATAACATCCGCAACTAAAATCTGGTCAGGTAGTTCAAGCTGTTCAGGTAGGGGCATGCTGATGCCATCCATACCTAGACTAGTCCCATTGACCAGAAGGTCTGATTGATTGATTGTATCCTGCAAACTATCCGCATCTTCCAAGGTTAGTACCTGGATAGAACTCTTGGTTTGGCGACTGATAGCTGCCATCTTTCTGACAGTCTTCTCATAGGAAGACTGTCGAGTGAAAACAAAAATTTCCTCTGCATTGTCCAAAGCTGCTTGGGCAATAATCGCTGTCGCTGCTCCACCTGCCCCCAAAATCGTCATTTTTTTGCCCCGAATAGCAAAAGAAGGCAAGCTCTTAAAAAATCCCTTGCCATCTGTATTATAACCAACTAAAATTCCATTTTTATTCACAACCGTATTGACTGCTCCGATAAGGCGAGCGCTGACATCCAGCTCGTCCAGATAAGGGATCACTTCCTGCTTGTAGGGCATGGAAAGATTGACACCAAACATATCGTATCTGCGGATATTTTCTATACTGGCCTGCAGATCCTTCACTTCTACTTCCCAAGCTAGATAGACACCATTGACACCAGTCTTTTCAAAAGCCATATTGTGAATAAGAGGAGAAATACTGTGCTTAATTGGCTTGGCAACCACAGCAGCCATGCGGGTGTGGCCATTAATTCTCATTCAAAATCTCCTGAATTTTCTTCATATTGCTCAGAGAAATCTGACCGGGTGCTGACGCCATATCCTGACTGGCAAATGACCAGCTGGAACCTGTCAAATCAGCCGCAATGCGAGAAATCTTGCCGACTTTTCCCATGGAAATAGTAACAAAATCCTGCTCAGGGTTTAAAGTCTTAAAACCGCGAGTATAGTTCATCAAGTCCAGCACATCCTGCTCATTGTGAGCCATGACAGAAACCTTGACCACCTTAGGGGTCAGAGAAGTCAGCTCAGACAGGATTTCCATCATATTTTCCGGTGTTTCCTCGAAGTTGTGGTAGCTCAACACCAGATTAGGAAACTCTAGCATTTCTTCAAATTTTCCCTTGTGAGAGAAATATTCAAAGTCGATATAATCCGGCTGGTAAAAACCGGCCACTTCCTTGATAAGAGCTACGTATTCATCATCGGACAGTTCAATTTCTCCGCCTTCCTGACGGGTCCGTAGCGTGAAAATCAACTCACGTCCGGCAAATTTTTCAAAAATAGCTGGCGCAACATTTAAAATGTCATCCTTGGCCAGAAAATCTGCCCGCCATTCAATAATATCCGCTTCTTCGTAGCGTGATACATCAATTTCTTGAGCTTCTTCTAAACTCTTGGGCATTACAGAAACGACTAATTTCATTGGTCCACCTTTATTGTAAATACCTTGAGGTAATTACTGCTCCCGTCTTTTTTATTATAGACAAAGTCTGCTGGCAGGCCATACTCCGCAAGATAGCGGTGCTTTCTGCCGGCAAGACCTTTTTCAATTTCTTGTTTAAACTTACTTTTGGAAAGATTGGCTGCATTGGTGCTTAAAATCATGATTCCCTGAGGATTCAGGATTTCCAAAGCTTGTGCAACCAAACGATGATAATCTTTAGCAACTGAGAATGTTCGCTTCTTATTTCTAGCAAAGCTAGGCGGATCTATCACAATGACATCAAAGCTTAGATCGTGACGCTTAGCGTACTTGAAATAATCAAAGACATCCATCACCTGAAAGCGATGCTGATCCAGTGTCAGACCATTGGCCAGAAAATGAGCTTCTGACAGCTCACGGCTACGCTTGGCCAAATCAACTGATACTGTCTGACTGGCACCGCCCATGGCTGCTGCTACTGAAAAAGCAGCTGTATAGGAAAACATATTGAGTAAACTTTTACCAGCAGCCAGACCATCTACCAGACTAGCACGCACCTCGTGCTGATCCAGAAAGATACCGGTCATGAGACCATCATTCAGAAAAACCTGATAGCGAACACCGTTCTCCAAGACTGTGAAGGTTTCTGGAGCTTCTGCTCCGTAGAGATGAGCGGATTCGTAGTTCAAACCCTTGAAACGAATCTTTTCATAAGCTCCCTGAATCTCTGGGAAAACCTTAGCGAAGGCTGTCAGAATCTGCTCCTTGATAGCAACGACAAAGTCATTGTACCAAGAAAAAAGCGCAAAGTCATTGTAGAAATCCACCGTGAAGCCACCGAAGCCATCCCCCTCTTGATTAAAGAGTCGAAAGGCTGTCGTGTCAGACGAATGAAAATAAGCAGAACGTCTGCTCTTAGCCTGCTCAAAGAGACCTTGAAAAAAATCCGAGTTTAGCTCTACCTTCTTCTGGGAAATCAGCCAGCCAACTCCCTTATTCTGCGGAGAGAGATAGGCTGTGCCTAAGAACTTTCCCTGACGGTTTTGCAGCTCCACGCATTGATTCTGAAGCGAAAGAGCACCAAAATCCTTTTTATCTAATAAAAGAATGCCCTTTCTCAGTTTTTCTTCTGCCTGTTGAGTAACAGTAAGTTTATTCATAAATTATATTATACCAAAGATTGTGAAAATTCTCAAAACATATTTTACATTTGAGTTAATAAAAGATTTCACAAACGAGTGCAAAACGACTATAAACCTCTCTATAGAGAGGATAAGGCTTTTATAGGAATATTACAATTTCGCCGATTTAAAATATCTCAAATGCGGCTCAAATTTTCCTTAACTGGAGAAATTATGTTATACTTAGAGAAGAAAATTTTTAGGAAATAAGACAAGGAAGTAACTTTTTGTGAAAAAAATAACCAAGAATTTACTCAATTTCATGAGTACGAGACTAGGTTTTGTCTTGATTTTACTGGTCCTCTATTGGATAAAAACCATGTGGGCCTATACGATTGATTTTAACCTTGATATTCAAGGTGCTTATCAAGTATTTTTAGCTATTATCAACCCTTTCCCTATCAGCCTTTTGCTGCTAGGACTAGCACTTTATGTAAAACGAACCAAATTATTCTACAGCCTAGCCTTCGGAATCTATCTGCTCCTCTTTGCTTGGCTGGTATCTAACTCCATTTACTACCGCGAGTTCAGTGACTTTGTCACAGTCAATACTATGCTGGCTTCTAGCAGCGTTTCAGCTGGACTTGGGGAAGCAGCACTTGAGCTCTTCCGCCCTTGGGATATTCTTTATCTGATTGATTTCCCAATTTTGGCCTTCTTATTTTTTAAGAAATACATCCGAATGGATGACCGCCCTTTCAATAAACGCGCTAGCTTTGCTGTGACCTCCCTGTCCGCCATGCTTTTCTCAGCCAACCTTTTCTTGGCTGAAATTGACCGGCCTGAGCTCTTGTCACGTGGATTTTCCAACTATTATGTTGTTCGTGCTCTGGGCTTGCCAGCCTTTCTAGGTTACAGTGCCAACCAGACATATACCGCCAATCGTGAGCGCTCCAAAGCTTCTGAAAAAGACTTGGAACCAGTAACAGAATATATCCAATCCCACTATGCGGAACCAAATCCAGAATATTACGGGATTGCCAAAGGCCGCAATGTTATCTATGTCCATCTGGAAAGCTTCCAGCAGTTCCTGATTGACTATAAGCTGCAGGCAGATGGGAAAGAGTACGAGGTGACACCTTTCCTCAATTCCCTCTACCACTCCAACTCGACTTTAGCTTTCTCTAATGTCTTCAACCAGGTCAAGGCTGGTAAGACTTCTGATGCTGAAACCATGATTGAAACTGGTCTCTTCGGTCTCAATCAAGGATCCTTCATGGTCAACTACGGTGGTACCAATACCCAGCAAGCTGCACCTTTTATTCTTTCCAAAAACGGCGGCTACACTTCTGCTGTTTTCCATGGAAATACTGGAAGCTTCTGGAACCGCAATACAGCTTACAAGCAATGGGGTTATAACTATTTCTTCGATGCGTCTTACTTTACCAAGCAGGACGACACCAACTCTTTCCAGTACGGCTTGAACGACAAGATTATGCTGAAAGATTCCATCAAATACCTGGAACACCTGCAGCAGCCTTTCTATGCTAAATATATCACGGTTTCCAATCACTATCCTTACACGACTAGCTTGATTGGTGACGAAATTGGCTTCCCGCTGGCTAAGACCAAGGATGAAACCATCAACGGCTACTTTGCCACTGCCAACTACCTAGATTCTTCTGTCAAGGCCTTGTTTGACTATCTCAAAGAATCCGGCCTCTATGACAACTCTATTATCGTTCTCTATGGAGACCATTTTGGAATTTCCCAAACCCGTAATCCTAACTTGGCCCCTCTTGTAGGAAAGACCTCTGAGACTTGGTCTAATTATGACAATGCCATGATGCAGCGCGTGCCTTACATGGTCGTGGTGCCTGGCATGGACAAAGGAAAGATAATCGATACATACGGTGGTCAAGTAGATATGCTGCCAACATTGGAGCATTTGCTGGGCATTGACTCTAAGAACTACCTTCAAGTTGGACAAGACCTGCTGTCATCTCAGCATCAGCAAATCACAGCTTTCCGATCCAGCAATAACTTTGTCACTCCAAAATACACTAGCTTCAACGGACGGACCTACTACACCCAGACCGGTGAAGAAATTACCAATCCTGACGAAACCATCAAAAAGGAGCTGGATGAGATTCGCAATGCTGCCAATACTCAGCTGAAGATGAGTGACGCTATTCAGACCGGCGACTTGATTCGTTTCTACAAGGGGAATGACTTAGGCAAGGTCAACCCTAAAGATTACTCTTATCTTAATTCAATGAAAGCCTTGTTGGCTATTGAAAAGGAAAAAGGCGACCAATCAACCAGTCTTTACTCTAAGCGAGGCAATGTCTCCACTGTGGACCTCTTTAATTCGCCAAGCTATCGTGCACTGCATCCAGAGCAGTTCCAAACTAGCAGCAGCGACGAAGACAGCAGTCAGGAAGACTCGAGCTCTTCAAGCTCTAGCTCCACAGCCAATCCATAGATAGCAAAAGCCTTAAGTCCATTGGACTTAAGGCTTTTCAGGCTCTATAATTTCTGTAGTGGGTAAAACCGCTGTAGGAATGATGGAGCCTATTTGTTGTAGAAAAAAAGTCCCATAAGTCCTATAATGAAAAGCGATGAAACTATCATTAGAAAGACTCTTATGGAACAGTTCAATTTTATCACAAACTTACTGGGAATAAAAGACCAAAACATCACTATCTTGGATGTTCTAGATGCTGTTACACATAAAGAAATCATCGCTAAGCTAGATTATCCTGCTCCTAAATGCTCCCACTGTCAAGGACAAATGGCTAAATATGACTTCCAGAAAGAATCCAAAATCCCTTATCTAGAGTGTGCGGGATACAAAACGCTGATTCGCTTAAAGAAACGACGTTTTCGCTGTAAAGTCTGTGGGAAAATGGCTGTCGCAGAGACTTCCTTAGTCAAGAAGAATCACCAAATCGCAACCATCGTCAAGCAGAAAATCCCTCAAAAACTAATCGAGAAAGTCCCTATGACAGCCTTCGCTGAAAGCTTAGCTGTCTCTACTTCCACCGTCATTCGTAAATTGAAAGAATTCAAGTTCAAGGCAAACCTCAACTACCTTCCAGAACACATGAGCTGGGATGTGGAAACAGTCAGGGAAGTGACTGTTTCAATCGGCAGATAGAGATGAACTTCATTGCACAGGATTTCGATTCCAGAAAGATTATAGCTATCTTAAGATGGGCGGACTCAAGCAACGATTCGCAATCACTTCCTGCGCTATTCCAGACAGGTCCGAAATAGCGTGAAAATCATTACCATGGACATGTTTAGTCCCTACTACGATATTGCCAGAAAACTATTCCCAAACGCTAAAATCGTTCTGGATCGTTTTCACATTGTACAACATCTCAGCCGGGCTATGAACTGCCTTCGTATCCAAATCATGAATCAGTTTGATCGAAAATCGCACGAATATAAGGCACTCAAACGCTACTGGAAACTCATTCAACAGGATAGTCGAAAACTAAGCCATAAACGCTTTTATCATCCAACTTTTCGGTTGCACTTAACCAATAAAGAGATTCTTGAAAAGATTCTCTATTGCTCCCAAGAACTCCAAGAACACTATAAACTCTACCAACTCCTGCTTTTTCATTTTCAAGAGAAACAGGCTGGGCATTTCTTTGGACTCATTGAAGATACCCTCTCTTGTGTAAATCCTATCTTTCAAACTGTTTTTAAGACCTTTTTGAAAGATAAGGACAAGATCTTGAACGCGCTGGAACTGCCCTACTCAATGCAAAACTAGAAGCTGCTAACAACCTCATCAAGGTCATCAAGCGCAATGCTTTCGGATTTCGGAACTTTGACAATTTTAAAACTAGAATCCTCATCGCTTTGAATATCAAAAAGGAGAGGACTGATTTAGTCCTCTCCAGGATATGACTTTTTAGCAACCCACTACAGTTGACAAAGAGCCGCTTTTCAGTAGCTAATAACTTATTGAATAACTTCAAAAACAGAAACCGTCAGATTTTCAACATAGAAAGGCTTCTTATGACGGCTATTGCCCACTATGAGACGCAGCTTATCTGCATTAGGCAGATAATAGGGCAGGCCGCTGGCATTAAATATGACTTGATAATGCTTGTCGTCCTTAATCTCAAAGATAATCAAACCACTGCCCTGCTCGGCTGATTGGACAAAGACATGCTTATAAATATCTTCATAGGTCTGATAAGAAAAGGTTTTGCAGCTTGTCTTGAGGCGAATGATGTTCTTGATAAAATCAATACTCTCTTGATGATCCTGCAAAATATCCCAATTCACCTGATTGACTGCATCTGGTGCATTGTAACTGTTCATAGCCCTTTCGCGATCGCTATGCAGGACTTGGCCGTCCTCCCCCGTAGCTACGAGCTTAGTACGGGAAAATTCCTGTCCCACCTCCATGAAAGCCATACCCTGCATGAGCAGGTTTATGGCAGTTGCCAGCTCAATCCGCTTGGTGCGAGTCAGAACATCATCATCAGGATGCAGCTCCGCAAGCAAATCATGCAGATTGAAATTATCGTGTGCCTCCACGTAGTTAAGGACTTGATCAGGACTGAGATAGCTGCCTAGCTCACTGCTGCCAAGGATAGACTTAGCAACGATATCCTCCGTCGCCTGGCCACTGACAAAACCAGCCTTGATGCCACCGTAAACTTCTGCTCCCTTAACCGCATCCCGCTCTGTATCATTGAAAAATCCAATCCGCGGCAACTGATAAGCATTGTCCTTTTTGGCCTTGTCTTCTGGTCTCAGGCCCGTTCCCATATCCCAGCCTTCTCCATAGAGCAGGATTCGCGGATCTACCTCATCCATAGCTTGACGGATGGCATTCATCGTTTCTACATCATGAATTCCCATCAGGTCGAAGCGGAAGCCATCTACATTGAACTCCTCTACCCAGTAGAGCAGAGAGTCAGTCATAAACTTGCGAAACATCTCGTGCTCGCTGGCCGTCTCACTCCCCACTCCGGTTCCATTTTGGAAAGAGCCGTTAGGATTCATCCGATAGTAATAATCCGGTACCGTAGCCTGAAAAGCCGAATCATAGGTCGAGTAGATGTGATTATAGACAACATCCAGTGTCACAGAAATCCCCGCATCATGATAGGCCTGAATCATTGTTTTCAAGTCGCGAATAGCCTGCGCAGGATCAGCAGGATTGCTGGAAAAGCTGGTCTCCGGAGCATGATAATTCTGCGGGTCATAGCCCCAGTTGTAGATCAGCTCTCCATTTTCATCATAGTCCTTGTGACGATCAGAGACAGGCTGAAGTTGGACGACATTAACTCCTAAATCACTGATATAGTCAAAGCCAGTCTTTTGCCCTAGATGATTGGTAGTGCCTTTTTGACAGGCTCCTAAGAAGGTCCCACGCAGCTGACTATCCACGCCTGAAGTCTCCGACTTGGTCAAATCACGAACGTGCATCTCATAAATCACTGCCTGATTTGGATTGTCCAAACGCCAGACGGCTTTTTTGCCCTGCTGGACCTGAAAACCATCTACTTCTGTCTCATCTGCTCCAAGAATCGCTGAGCGCTTGCCATCTGGACTGGTCGCAACAGTATAGGGATCACGAGTATAAAAATTGCGGTATTCAAAGCTAACATGGTAGTGATAGGTTTTACCGGTCAAGTCTTCTGCTATTTCAGCTGACCAAACACCAATGGTATTTTCCTTATGGTCTTGAGAATATCGATCTCCTTTTTGCATTGGGAAGATTTTATAAACAGGAGCTTGATTGGAAGCTGATTCATAGACTACTAGTTCTACCTTCCTAGCTGTCGGTGCCCAAACTTTGAAAATATGTGCGCCGTCCATCTGACAGTGTCCCAACCAGCCTTGATAGCCCCAGCATTCATCAAAGTAGTCTGTTCTCAAGGCCATATCAAAGTTATGCGGACGCCGACGTGAATACTGGTGACTCGTCGTTGCAGCCTGCAAAGAATAATAAACCTGCATATCTCCCTCAATCAGCCAAATTTCCGTCACCAGATGAGGAGGTAACAAATCAATATGATAGTCACAGGACTGGCTAGACCAGTCTGAACGTTTGATAATCACATGAGCATGATCTAAGGGCTCCCAGGTTTGAAATGATAATTCCCCCTGAATACCAAAATAATCAAGTTTGGAAAAGGCTGCTTCCTTTCCCCAATGGTTTATTTGCCACTGCCACATATCATAGGAGAAATAATCTCCAGTCGGATTGTGATAATGGACTAAGACTTTATAGTCTAGCATGTTCTTTCATCTCTTATCTAAAATTATTCTATTGAAAGGGCTGTCTGACTGATTTCATCAATATTGGCAAAAAATTCCAAATGACCGTGCAGCACTTCCAGTTCAACAGGCGTATCACCGCCGTATTCTCCATCCAAATTCAGCATAAATGGACCTTTTTTATCTAAAACTTCCAGCTGCAGCTTGCTTGTTTTGAGGTATTCTACATTGATATCGCCAACGTGCTGACCGCCATTGATAGCCTGCATCATCAGACTCAGCATGTCAAAGAGATTGGCTGTCTTGACCAAAATCAAGGTAAAATTCCCGTCATCTAATTTAGTATCTGGCGCTAGCTTTTCAAAACCACCAATGGAGTTGGTCAGGGCCGCAAACATGAGCGAAATCTTCCCTTCAAAGACACCGTGGTCGTGCTTGATACGGACCTTGCGGAACTTAGAGCGAGGGAGCTTTTTTGCTCCTTCTGCAACATAGGCAAAGTAGCCTAGGCGGGATTTGACCTCGCTAGGAACGCTGTACGTCAGCTCTGTCAGGGTTCCAGCTGCTGCAATATTGATAAAATACTTGCTGCCATATGCCCGGCCAATATCCATTTTAATGGTCTGGTTCTTTTCAATAATGCGGGCCGCCGCTACTGGGTCTCCCATGGGAATCTTCAGAGCACGCGCATAATCGTTGGTTGTACCAGTTGGGATAAAGGCCAATTTAGGCCGTTCATCCAGATTCGCCACACCATTAACTACCTCATTGATGGTACCGTCGCCGCCTGCCGCAATAATCAAATCAAATCCTGCTTTTGCTGCTCTTTCAGCTTCTTTTTGAGCAGAAAGAGGCGCTGGAGTGGTTTGATAGGCGCTTGTTTCATAGCCCACATCCTCCAAAACATCCAGAACTTCCGCAATATTTTTCTTAATAATTTCCTGTCCCGAAGTCGGGTTATAAATCAATCGTGCTCGTTTAATCTTATCCTTCATACTTCAGCCTCATAAGCTATCAAGCCAGTCTTCATCCCGAATTTCAATTCCCAACTCCTGAGCCTTGGCCAGCTTACTGCCGGCATCTTGGCCAGCCACTACCAGATCCGTTTTTTTAGAAACAGATCCGGAAACATTAGCACCCAGACTCTGCAATTTTTCTTTAGCCTGATTGCGGGTCAATTTTTGTAATTTACCAGTCAGGACAACCGTCATACCAGATAGGGCTGCATCAGCCGCTGCCTTTTGCCCCAGATAGTCCAGATTCACACCTGCTTCCTGCAGCTCCGCCAAAAGAATCTGAGATCCTTCCTGCTCAAAATAGGTATGCAGGCTTTGGGCAATCACAGTTCCAATACTGTCAATAGCCGCAATTTCTTCTTGGCTGGCCTGAGACAGCTTAGGAATATCATGGAATTTCTCCAGCAAAATCCGACTGGCCTTGCTTCCCACATGGCGAATTCCCAAGCCGAACAAGAGACGTTCAGCCGAGTTCTCCTTGGAAGCTTGAATAGCAATATACAATTTATTTGCTGATTTTTCCTTAAAGTTCTCTAGTTCTAGTAAATTTTCTACCGTCAGCCGATAGATTCCAGCCACATCCTTGACTAGATTTTGAGCAAAGAGCTTCTCTACTACTGCTGGACCAAGACCAGTAATGTTCATGGCATCTCGGCTGGCAAAGTGAATCAAGCCCTCCTTAATCTGGGCTGGACAGAGCGGATTGATGCAGCGCAGAGCGACTTCATCTTCAAAGTGTACCAGCTCACTCTCACAGCTCGGACAGTGACTTGGTATTTCCAGATGCTCCTCTGAGACACGCTTGGAGTCCACCACTCGCAAGACAGCAGGAATAATATCTCCCGCCTTATAGACGATAACTGTGTCTTTCTGACGAATATCCTTCTCTGCAATATAGTCCACATTGTGCAAGGTTGCTCGGCTGACAGTCGTTCCCGCTAGCTGAACCGGCGTCAGATTAGCTGTTGGAGTCACAACTCCTGTCCGGCCGACTGTCCAGTCAACAGACAGAAGCTGGGCTTCCTTTTCCTCAGCCGGAAACTTATAGGCAATGGCCCACTTGGGTGCCTTGACAGTAAAGCCAAGCTCCTCTTGCACCGCCAAGTCATTAACCTTGATGACAATACCGTCAATCTCATAAGCCAGACTGTCTCGCTCCTGAGCAATCTTTTCAATAAACTCCCAAACTGCTTCGATAGAATCCGCCAGAATATGAGTAGGATTGACTGAAAAGCCTAAATCTGCCAGCTTGTTTAAGACGGCTTCTTGGCTGCCAACCTGAGTTGGACTTGCTTCTTGGTAGAGGAAGGTTGCTAGATTACGCTTGGCCACAACTGCTGTATCCAACTGCCGCAAGGTTCCTGCTGCCGCATTTCGGGGATTGGCAAACTCAGGCTCACCATTCTCCTGCCGCAGCTGATTGACCGCATCAAAGGAAGCCTTGGGCATGTAGCACTCTCCGCGAACAGTAATGTCCAGCGGTTCTTTCAATGTCAGCAGAATATCCTTGACCCGCTTGAGATTTTCAGTGATGTTTTCTCCAACAGAGCCGTCCCCCCGAGTCGCCCCTGCTACCAAGATTCCTTTTTCATAGGTCAGGGAAATAGAGAGCCCATCAATCTTGAGCTCACAAAGATAAGAGACCTGAGGAAATTCCTTGCGAATCCTCTGGTCAAAGGCTATTAATTCTTCACGTGAAAAAGCATCCTGCAAACTAAAGAGAGGATACTGGTGTGGATATTTTTCAAATCCTTCTAAAATCTTCCCACCCACCCGATGCGTTGGGCTATCAGGTAGGATATCGGTTGGGTACTTTTCTTCTAACTCCGCTAACTCACGATAGAGTCTGTCATACTCGCTGTCCGATACACTTGGCCTGTCTGCCGTATAATATTCATGAGCATATCGGTTGAGCAATTCTACTAATTCTGACATTCTTTCTTTCATACTTCTATTTTATCACAAATACACAAAATCTTCCTCTATTTGTTCCGAATTCTTCCTCAAAAAGAAAAGTACATAAAAAGAGCGGAAATTCCGCTCTCTGCTGTTTTATTTTGTCAAATCAATACTTTTTGCAATCTGGTTAATAATGATAGCTCCAGCAATCAAAGAAGCAAATTCTCCAATGGCCGTTGTAAACCAAGTCAGGAAGAATGGATAGCCTTGCAAGAAGTGTAATTCTGCAGCAATGGTCACCATTGAGATAGAAAAGAAAACTGCAAAATAGAAATGATCCAAACGAATCAAGCCTTTAATAAGATATTGATTCTTATAGCGACTGAAAAAATAGACACCCAGTGACAGGAAGACTAAAGTGGACCCACCGCCAACAAAGACATCAACGATTCCAAAACTATAGAGATTGGCAATCATACAGCCAATGGTCACTCCCATGATATATTTCCGATTATAAAAAGCCATAAAGTTCATCATTTCAGAAATTCTGAACTGGTAAGCACCAAAGCTAATCGCATTTAAAGGGGGCGTAATCGTAAGAGCTACATAAATAGCAGCAACAATGGCAATCTGAGCCAAATCACGAACTCTCAGTTTTTCTTGTTTCATATTTTCTCCTTTAGCGGCTTTACCGCGTGTAATATGCTTGGCGAAAGAAGCTAAGCGCCAAGGGTTGCGTCACATGAGTGGAGCATCATTAGTTGATTCCCCACAGATTTGGCAACCCAACTAGTATAGCATAAATCCTAGAAATATGATAGACTATCTTTATGAAAACTTTAATCAAAAAATTCTTTGACAATGAGGTTCTGGCCTATCTTTTCTTTGGTGTGGCAACAACTGTCGTATCCGTTGTCAGTCGGATGCTCTGCTATGAATTGACGGGAAACGAACTACTGGCTACGATAATTGGTGATATTCTTGGCATTCTCTTTGCTTTTGTAACCAACGATACCATCGTTTTCAAGCAAGCAAGGAGTGGCTGGCCTTCTAGACTTATCAAATTTTTCACTGCACGTTTGGCTACTATGGGCTTAAATTTACTGCTAACCTTTATTTTTGTCACTAGCTTCCCACAGATCATAGGCCAGTTTGTCAATAACAATATCAAAATGGTCAATACCATCGAAACCTTCATTGCTCAAGTACTAATCATCGTTCTCAACTATGTCTTTAGTAAGATTTTTGTCTTTAAAAACAAGGAGAAATAACAACAAATCAGTCTATTTCACCCTATAAAAGCAAATCTGGACCAGATAATTCTGATCCAGATTTTTTTATTCCTAAATTTCCAAGCTTGGATTATCAAGCGTCAGATGGGTGATTTCACCTTTGACACCAGAATAGTCCTCAATCAGAGTCTGAAGCTCTATCATAGCTGCTTGAGCACGCACGGCCTGCTCTTCGTTGATGGCCTCGATAACCAAGATGGCATTCTTGGTCTCCTCGGTCAGCATAGTTCGCTGGGCTTCTCGCCAGTTAAGGCAACGGCAGACAGCCCCTTCTTCATCATAGTAGATGATTTCTTCTGGAAGTGCCGGTGCGTCACTCTCAGCACCCAGCGGGAAAAAGGATTCCCCACCCTTGGCTTTTCCTAGATGAAGACCTCCGACAATCTTATCCAAATCCTCACCGCCACATGGAACCGCATAAGACAGCGAGACACTGTTGTAGATATCGACCAAAGGATTGATTGGATGAAATTCCCGTCCCTGACTGACCCGCTTGAGCAGAGCTTCGATAGAGGAACGCGCTCCTTTCTTGGTCTTGAATTGGCTGAAAGCCTGCCGCCACTCCTGAATGACTTCATTTTGAGTGAAGTTCTCGTCTGGGATAAAGTCCTCAGCTCGTTTTGCTCCCTTATCCAGCAGGGATTTGAAATATGGATCCTTACTTTCATCCACACTATTATCCAGCCTCTTGACCACTAAAACACTAATCTGAGCTTTCGGAAATACTTGCCAAAATTCATGTTCAACTGTAACTTTCATGATGCACCTCTTTAATCTTAATAGTTTCTTTTTTGTCCTTTTTTGACGGCTTCCCAGTCACCTGTGATGTTTTCACGCACTCGGATCAGCATTTTCTCCAAGGCTTGAACTTCCGCTTGAGAAAAGCCCTGCAGGGAAGTCTCTTCAGAATAGTCATTCTCAGCTAGGATCAAAGGATAAAGTTTTTCTCCTTTTTCCGTCACAAACCATTCCTTGTTCTTCTTGTTGCCCTTGGCTGCCTTCTGCTGGACCAAGCCCTTGGCCTCTAGCTTCTTGACAGAGCGGGCAATCGTTGAGCGATCCACCTTGAGAAGCTCCGACAGCTCCTCTTGGATGATCCCTGGATTCTCCGCGATTCGCACCAAATAAAGGTATTGACCTCTTGCTAGCTCTATGTCACGGAACTCAATATTAGCAATGGAATCCAAAGCTCGGGCGATAATCCCAATCTCTCGTAATACTGACATTTCCCCTCCTTTGATTTTTATTTGAAACTATTATAACACATTTTATTGCAAATGCAATAAAAATAATTGAAAAGAAAAAAGAGGAAAATCCTCTTTAAATTTGGCAAAAATGTCTTTTTCTAGTTTTCATCTTCCTTATAGTATTTTTGTAATTCTTCCGCTGAATTAATGACATGTTCCTGCCCATCTACTGAATATTCAGCTGGGATAGTTACATTCTCAAATACATTCGTTCCTGGCGGAAAGAAGAGTTCAGCAACCTTCTGAACCAACTTGATATCAGGTTCTTCATTTAAGAAAGCTACACGAGAATCATAGCCTTGCAAAATCTTGTGCAATTCGGGATAATCTTGACCAAGGACTGTTTTTTTAAGATTTTTGCGAGGATACGTATCATTTAAACCAACACTGGTCATAGATACGCTTACTCCTTTCTTAGCGAGGTTATCATAAAAGCTTGTATTGGAAACAAAATTATTTTTAGTAGATAACTTATCAGTTTTCACTTTATCAGCTGGAAGAATCTTTCCCTCATCCAAATCAATGAAGTAAACTTTATAATCCTCATCGTTTTCAGAATGTTTGGGATGAAGAATAATCCTAACGTACTTCTTCTCACTAGTCGCACCTCTCCCCATTCCTATTGAGTCTATTTCAGAAGGAACAAGATTATCATCAAAAGAACGCACCATCTTAAAAATATCAAATTCTTTTCTTTCTAGTTTTTCTCCCACTAGTTTATAAACAGCTAACCTCCAATATTCTCCTTTTTCTGGTACATTCCGATTAAAATCATATAGGCCTTGCTCTGGATTGTTCTTCAGCTTCATATAGTTATTTACAAAATAGCCATAATTAAATGCCCTTAAACTAGTAAACTTACTTGTTTCTGACTTAACTGTTGCCATTTTCTGCATTTCTTCCGAGTCTACGAGCTCCCAATTATAAAACAAAGCTTTTTTTCCTTCAAAAAATTTATAATTCGGTCTATACTCAGGCACATAGTAGGTATATTGACCATAATTTTCTTGAAATTGTGCCTTTTGACAATTATCCCAGATATAATAGCCTACAAATCCTAGAATCAAGACTAGAGCAACCACAATACTCTTCCATTTAGTTAGTTTTTTACTTTTCATACCTATTTATCCTTTTCCACTCTAAAACAACATCAGTCCTCTTCTTCATCCTGCTCTTTCTTCTTGAAAGTAAAGCGTCCAGTGCTCTCAATTTGAAACCCTGACTCACAGCAGCTCTGGATACTGGCATTAAGCACTGCGCCAACAATCAAAATTTTAGCAATTATGATAAACCAAAACATCATCACAACCATAATGATAGAGCTGAAAAAGCGAACATCAACCAGGTGATTTAAATAATTATCCATGTAGACAGAAAAGATATTCAGCAAAGCCAGAATAGTTAAGAGCACGAAGGCGCTTCCGGGCAGAACATAGCGTTTCTTGCTGATTTTCACATTAGGAAGAAAATAATAGAGCATAACCAAAACCGCAAAGAGTGAGGCGTAAATCAGGGGCTCGGTAAAATGCTGCAAGTGCTGATAGAGCTGGCTATCTAGCTTCCAGTAAGTACGGAGGAAATCCAGCGACATATGACCGAACATGGTCAGAAAGAGGGCCAAGGCAAAAAGAATCTGCAGACCTAGACTCACAAAGAGACTCATGACGCGATGGGAAATCAGACCCCGACTCTTGGCTACTCCATAGGCTTTGTTAAAGGCAATCTGTAAGAAATTCATGGATTTGGAAAAAGTCCAAAGAGCCGACAAGACTGAGAAGCTCAACAGGCCAGTTGAGGGCTGGGTTAGCACTTCACGCATGACTTTTGCTACAACATCATATAAAGTCTCAGGTAGCATGTCCTTGATGGCTGTCAGAAAATCCGCCACCGGAATGTGAAAATAGGGCAAAATATTCACCACGATTAAGAGCAAGGGAAAAACGGAAATCAGCCAATAATAAGCAACTGCAACGCTGCTCAGCTCGCTATCTGCCTCTTTATAAAAACGGAAAAATGCTCTTAAAAACTGATTGTTACGAACCTTGCCAAATAATTTCTTCACTCTCTTCTCCTTCAAAAAAAGCTGAGACAATGCCCAGCCTTTGATTTCTAATAAGTCCCTTCTTCTCCCTGGCTGGTCAGAATGACAGGGCCATCTTTTGTAATGACAAACTGATGCTCATACTGACAGGACAGGCCGCCATCCAGTGTTTTGTGTGCCCAGCCGGTCTCAAAGTCCGTATCAATTTCCCAGGTACCTGTATTGATCATGGGCTCGATAGTCAGAACCATTCCCTCACGCAAGCGCAAGCCGCGTCCTGCTCGACCATAATGCGGCACCATAGGCTCCTCATGCATGGTTGGGCCAACACCATGCCCCACCAAATCTCGCACAACGCCATAGCCATGACTTTCAGCGTATTCCTGAATAGCTGCGCCAATGTCACCAATACGATTGCCAACCTTAGCAGCCGCAATTCCACGATAGAGACATTCCTTAGTCACATCCATCAGCTGCTGAGCCTCTGGGCTAATCTTCCCTACTGCATAGGTCCAGCAAGAGTCTGCCACACCGCCCCGGAAGCTCTCTGTGTGCTGCTTCATCTGTGCTACATTGTCAAAGTCTAGCTTGGACACATCCAGCTCTGCCTTATCGACCAAGCCAACAACCATATCAACGCTGATGACATCGCCTTCTACCAGTTTCTGATGACGGGGAAAGGCATGGGCTACCTCGTCATTAAGAGAGCAGCAAGTCGCATAAGGATAGTCCATGACAGACCCTTCAACACCAATCTGCAGGGGCAGCGCATTGTCTTCTTTACAACGCTTGCGGACATACTCTTCGATGTCCCACATGTCAATGCCTGGCTTAATCAAGTCTCTCAAACCAATATGGACAGAAGCCAGAAAATCTCCACTCTTGTCCATCAAGTCAATTTCACGCTGTGATTTTAAAGTAATCATTCTTTCTCTAAATTCCTCTTCTTAATTAATTTTCACTGTAATCGTGGCTTTGGCAACCAGCATCGCTTCCAAATACATCTCAAAGTCAATAATGGCTGTCCGCCTAGTCTGACGGATAATACGCGGCTGGATATGCAGCAGGTCATCAATCTGGACCGCCTGAAAGAAATAAATCATCAGCTGGTCGATTATCAGGCTGCGGCCGCTGTTGACCATGAGCTGCTGGGTAATCCGAGTCAAAATTTCTGTCAGCACACCGTTGGCCAGCACACCATTTTGCTCCAGCATAAAAGGCTCAACAGTAAAGGAAAACAAATCATCCTGACGGCTAATCTTCTGTCCTACCTGCTCACTGAAAGTCGGCAAGCTGGAAATCTGAGAACGACTCATTTTTTCCATAATGTCCCGCCGCGTAATCACACCCAGCAAGGTCTGATTGCTGCGCACTACTGGTATCATTTCGAAATCTTCTGCAATCATGCGCTGGCTGATATTGGCAATATTAGCCGATAAGCCTGTCATAAAGACGTTTTTCGTCATGACCTTGTCCAAGGTTGTCAGAGGAGACTTATCCCCAGCATCCCGCATGGTTACTACCCCCACTAGCATCTGCTGCTGGTTGATAACCGGAAACCGGCTGGCGCGATTGCGACGAACCAAGTCTAGATAGTCACGAACAGTATCAGTATCATGCAAGAAGCCGTACTCGTGGCTAGAGCGATATACCTGCTCCACTGTTAAAATATCGGTCTTGATTTGCATATTAGACAGGGCACGATTAATCATGGTTGCAACGGTGTAGGTATCGTGCTTGGTCCTGAGAACCGGTATATTAAGCAAATTAGCCATCTTTAGAACTTCCGAGCTGACTTCAAAACCTCCAGTAACCAACACCGCATTCTCATTTTCCAGAGCCAAGAGCTGAATTTTCGTCCGGTCTCCAACAATCAGGAGACCGCCCTCTGTCAGATAGCGTAGGATATTCTGCTCCGTCATGGCTCCGATGGAAAATTTATTGAATTCTTTTTCTAGACCATCTTCTCCAGCCAATACTTCTGAGCCAGTAATATCAACAATTTCCTTATAGGTCAGATGCTCCAAGACAACTTTCTTGGACTTGACCCGAACCGTACCACTCCGAGGCCTGGTCTCAACAATACCGCGGTTCTCCGCTTCCTTGATCGCTCGATAGGCCGTCCCATCACTAACTCCCAGATAGTTTGAAATACTGCGGACACTGACCCTCTTGCCAATTGGAAGATTTTCAAGATAGGTTAAAATTTCCTGATGCTTACTCATTAAAATCTCCTCTCTCATAACGGTACTCCAGATAATCTCTCATCTTCCTCGTGTACCGATCGCTCCCTTTAAACTGCCGGTAGAGGCTGAAGCCAGATTTTTGAGCCACCTTTTGACTAGCTAGGTTCTCTGCATGAGTGATAATACTGAGGCGCTTGAAGTCAAAGCGGGTAAAAGATAGAAAAGCAATCTCTCGGACAATTTCTGTCATTAGTCCTTGGCCCCAGTAGTCTTGCCGCAGAAAATAACCTAACTCAGCCTCTTTCTTGATCTCGTCCATCTTTTCAAACTTGACAGAGCCAATCATTTCCTGCGTTTCCTTGTGACAAATAGCCCAAATCCCCAGAGGATTTTTCATAAAGAAATTGGCAATGACGTATTCACTTTCCTCTAGGCTTGCTTCTGTCGGAAAAATGAATTGAGTATTTTCCGGATTGGACGCAATTTTATATAGAGCCCCCGCATCTTCAAAGACAATGGGGCGCAAAAAAGCATGCTCTGTCTCAATAAATGAACAAGCTGCTAAATGTGTCCACAAATTCATCTGCTACCTCTACAAAAAATAAGCGAAAAACGCTTATTCTTCTATCAACTGGATATCTGCACCCAGACTTGTTAATTTTTCAATAATATTAGAATAGCCACGCAGGATAAACTCGATATTAGTAATCTCTGTCTTTCCTTGAGCCATCAAACCTGCAATAACCAAAGCAGCTCCTGCTCGTAAATCGGTTGCCTTGACCTGAGCTCCTTGCAGTTGATTTGGCCCCTCATAGACAATCTGGTCGCTGCTGGTCGAAATCTTACCTGCCATCTTAGCCAGCTCCGCCACATGGTTAACCCGCTTCTCATAGATGGTGTCCGTAATCTTACCATGGCCATTAGCCGTCAGCAAGAGCGGAGTAATCGGCTGTTGTAGGTCAGTTGCAAAGCCTGGATAAGGGGAAGTCTTGATGTTTATAGCTCGCAGGTTTTGCTGCTCTTCGACAAAAATGCTGTCTTCAGAAACCGTCATCCGAACACCCATTTCCTCAAGTTTGGCAATAAAACTCTCTAAATGCTCATAAAGGACATTATTAATCTGAATTCCCTGACCAATAGCTGCAGCAAGGGCAATATAAGTCCCTGCCTCGATACGGTCTGGAATTACTTGATGACGAGTTCCATGGAGGTGTGGAACCCCCTCAATCGTGATAATATCAGTACCTGCTCCACGGATGTGCGCTCCCATATTGTTCAAGAGAGTTGCTACGTCGATGATTTCTGGCTCCCGCGCTGCATTTTCAATAATAGTCCGACCTTTTGTCTTGACAGCAGCCAACATAGTATTGATGGTGGCACCCACGCTGACCGTATCCATATAAATGCTAGCACCTTTCAGCTGCTGACCTCCTGTGGATAGGTTCATGTAGTTGCCGTCCATGGTCATCTTAGCCCCCATGGCTTCAAAAGCCTTGAGGTGCAAGTCAATAGGACGCGGCCCCAAGTCACAACCACCAGGCAGACCTACTGTTGCTTCACCATAGCGACCAAGCAAGCTGCCATAGAAATAATAAGAAGCCCTTAGACTGTTGATTTTCCCATAAGGCATAGGGACGTTTTGGATACCACGCGGATCAATCGTCAGACTATCCTCAGAGCGAGTAACACTAGCTCCCATGGCAATCATAATATCAATCAGGCTATCCACGTCCGAAATATCTGGAACACCATCCAACGTTACAATATCATCCGCCAGAATCACAGCCGGAATCAGGGCAACGACACTGTTTTTAGCACCATTAATAGTCACCTCTCCTTTTAAGGGGCGACCACCATGTATTACAATTTTTTTCATGTTTAAATTAAAGCTCTTTCAAGGTATTGCCATTTATTATACCACAGATTCGGGAAATTTCCTATACTTTTAGATAAATAAGACAATTGAAATTAAAATGAAACAGGGAAAATTGCTTTTTCAACAGTTCTTTCAGAAAAATACAGTATTACCAAGACTGAGAGAAGCGCAAGGCTAGACTGCTTGCCTTGTAAAAGCCACCTATATAAAAAAGTTCTCAACCATTACGATTGAGAACTGTCATCTTACTGCACTGCTGCTTTCAATGCCTCTACCTTATCCAACTTTTCCCAAGGCAGGTCAATATCTGTCCTACCCATGTGGCCATAAGCTGCTGTCTGACGGTAGATTGGTCGTTTTAGATCCAGCATTTGAATGATACCGGCCGGACGCAAATCAAAAATCTTACGAACCGCTTCCTGCAACTTGCTTTCTGGAACAGTACCAGTGCCAAAAGTATCGATGCGTACAGAAACCGGCTGAGCCACACCAATGGCATAGGCTAACTGTACTTCTGCTTTCTTGGCCAGTCCAGCCGCCACGATGTTTTTAGCGATGTAGCGAGCTGCGTATGAAGCTGAGCGGTCGACCTTGGTTGCATCCTTACCAGAGAAAGCACCGCCACCGTGACGAGCATAACCGCCGTAAGTATCCACAATAATCTTGCGTCCTGTCAAGCCAGAGTCCCCTTGCGGACCGCCAATTACAAAGCGACCGGTTGGATTGATGAAGAATTTCGTCTTATCATCCAAATATTGGGCTGGGATAACTGCTTTAATTACCTTTTCAATCACATCACGATGAATCTCTTCATTGGTCACTTCTGGATCATGCTGAATCGAAATAACTACCGTATCCACGCGCACTGGCTGGTCATTTTCATCATACTCAACAGTCACCTGAGACTTAGCATCTGGACGCAGATAGGCAATCTCTCCTGATTTGCGCAACTCTGCCAATCGACGGACTAGCTTGTGACTGAGCGAGATAGGAAGCGGCATGAGCTCCGGCGTTTCATCAACTGCAAAGCCAAACATAAGCCCCTGGTCTCCAGCACCAATCAAGTCCAATGGATCTTGGTCCGTATTCCCACGAACCTCCAAGGCTTCATTGACACCTTGAGCGATATCTGGTGACTGCTCCACCAAAGACGGATGCACACCGACTGTCTCAGCTGAAAATCCATACTCTGTATTGGTGTAGCCAATCTCTGCAATGGTATCACGAACCACACGGTTAATATCTACATAAGCTGTGGTCGAAATCTCACCAAAAACATGAACCGAGCCCGTATAAACGGCTGTTTCAGCAGCCACATGGGCATCTGGATCCTGACTCAAGACAGCATCCAAAATAGCATCGGAAATTTGGTCTGCAATCTTATCAGGATGCCCCTCCGATACAGACTCAGACGTGAAAAGTTTACGTTCTGACATAGAAATGTCCCCCCTTAAATAAATTGTTATAGAGTTACAAAGTACTGATAGAAAGAACTACCACCTTATCGGGACTATATAACTTCTTCATTATACCACTTTTCGCTAAAAAATTCAGAATTTTTTTAATAGAAAAAGCTATAGACGAAAACTATAGCTTTATTATTTAGATTTACTTCGAATAAGAAGACTACTAATCTTAAAAAATTAAAGTACACTATACCAAATCCGTCTGAGCGATAGCCTTCTTGACATCATCCAGCGGCAGATGAACTAATTCCACCTCTTTCTCCTTGTATAGATACTGAGCATAGTCATCTATCCGATATTGGTTGATGTAGACTACCCGCTTGCAGCCGACCTGAAGCAGTTGCTTGGTACAGTTGAGGCAGGGAAAATGGGTCACATAAGCCGTAAATCCCTTAGGAACTCCCCGCTCGGCTCCCTGCAAGATAGCATTGACCTCAGCGTGCAAGGTCCGTACGCAGTGGCCGTCAATAACCAAACACTCATGGTCAATACAGTGCTCAGTCCCCGAAACAGAGCCATTGTAACCAGTTGAAATAACCTTATTATCCTTGACCAAGACAGCACCAACCTTGGCTCGCTTGCAGGTTGAGCGATTAGCGATTAAGAGAGCCTGAGCCGCAAAATACTGATCCCAAGCCAAACGATTCTCTGACATAATTTCTCCATTCTACTAATTTTTTATTTACATATATGTCTGTTTTTATCTATTATATCGCAAATTCCTATTTTTAACTAGCTTTACCATGAAAGCTGTCTTATCAGTAACAAGCCTTTATCTATACTATAAGTGGCATGGCAGGCTATTTCTCTCTTCAAACTTTTCATTAAGAGTTATGGAAAAAGAACCAAGGAAATCCTCAGTTCTTATTTTAATTATTTACCAAGCTTAGCTTTAGCTGCATCTGCAAGAGCTGTGAAAGCTGCTGCATCGTTAACAGCCAAGTCAGCCAACATTTTACGGTTAACTTCAATCTCAGCCAATTTCAAACCATGCATCAATTGTGAGTATGAAAGTCCGTTCAAACGAGCTGCTGCATTGATACGAGTGATCCAAAGTTTGCGGAAATCACGTTTTTTCTGACGGCGGTCACGGTATGCATAGTAGTAAGAGTTCATTACTTGCTCTTTTGCAGTACGGAACAAGATATGTTTTGCTCCATAGTAACCTTTAGCTAATTTTAAAATACGTTTACGGCGTTTGCGTGATACAACGCCACCTTTAACACGTGCCATTTATATTTCCTCCAATATTTCCTAGATAATTGTTACAGTAGCTCTTATTTCAGACCTGTAAGCATTGCTTTGATACGCTTGAAGTCTCCTGCATGCACCATTCCTGCTTTGCGAAGATGACGGCGTTGTTTCTTAGTCTTTCCGTGGAAACGGTGAGAAGTGTAAGCACGGAAACGTTTCAAGCCACCAGAACCTGTACGTTTGAAACGTTTAGCTGATGCGCGGTGTGTTTTTTGTTTTGGCATAATGTTTTCTCCTTTTTCTATCTTTCTGACAATCTATTTTTTGTCAGGAATTGGCGCCATCTGCATGAACATCTGACGTCCATCCATCTTAGGCTTTTGCTCAATGATAGCAACATCTTGAGTCGCTTCAGCAAAATCTGCTAAAACTTTAGCCCCGATTTCTTTGTGGGTAATCATCCGACCTTTGAAGCGGATCGATACCTTTATTTTATTTCCTTTTTCAAGGAACTTGCGTGCGTTGCGAAGTTTAGTATCAAAGTCTCCCTTATCAATGGTTGGACTGAGACGGACTTCTTTCACAGTAACAACACTTTGTTTCTTGCGTTGTTCTTTTTGTTTTTTCTGGTACTCAAATTTGAACTTACCGTAGTCCATAATTTTTGCAACAGGTGGTTTAGCTTGTGGCTGAATCAGGACCAAATCGACATTTGCTTCATCCGCAAGAGACTGCGCTTCGCTCAGCGGTTTAATACCTAATTGTTCGCCGTCAAGACCGATCAAGCGAACTTCACGCACACGAATTTCATCATTGATGAATAAGTCTTGTTTTGCTATGGTTTTCACCTCTTTTTTTATTTTTAGAGAAAAACAAGTGCGGACCTGCTAACGCAAACCCGCACTACATGATAGTATTTCATTACTGAAACTGAATCCTGTAGAGCCAGACAACGTTAGTCGCAAGGCGAGAAGCTCTCACTTCTGCTTTTCTCAACTCTACTATCATACCAAGTTTCATTTTATTTGTCAATGATTTTTTTCGCTTTTTCTTCGATAAATGCAACAACTTCAGAAATGCCAACACCCGTGGTATCAAAATGAATGGCATCGTCTGCCGGTTTCAACGGCGAAACCTCGCGGTGACTATCCTTATAATCCCGCTCTGCAATTTCTTCTTTCAGTTTCTCCAAGTCAGCAGGAATACCTTTCGATAGATTTTCCTTATAACGGCGCTCAGCTCTTTCATCAACCGAAGCTACCAAATAAATCTTGAGCTCAGCCTGAGGCAAGACAACCGTTCCAATATCACGGCCATCCATGACAATCCCTCCCTGAGCTGCAATTTGCTGCTGCAAGGCCACCAGTTTCTCACGGACTTGAGGAATGGCAGATACCCACGAAACGTTATTGGTAACATCATTTTCTCGAATTGGGTGAGTCACATCTACATCTCCGACAAAGACCAACTGCTCGCCATCTTCCGCTCGACCAAAACTGACCGAATGATTATTGAGCAAGTCTACAATTTCAGTGGCATCTGCTTCTGTTAGATGATGCCGCAGAGCCAAATAGGTTGCAGCCCGATACATGGCTCCTGTATCTAAATAAGTATAGCCAAAATCCTTAGCAATAATCTTGGCAACGGTCGATTTTCCACTGGAAGCTGGACCATCAATTGCAATTTGAATCTGTTTCATGGCTGGCTCCTACTCAATCTTCACAACATCACCTGGATTGGCATACCAAGAACCAGTGGACATATGAGAAGGGTTAAGCTGTTCAAGCTTGGCAATGGAAATACCTGCACGCGCTGCAATGGCTGCCTCACCTTCACCAGGCTGGACCGTCAGAGTTCCTTCAGATGATTCTGTGGTATTTGCCGCTGGCTGCTCTGCTGTAGAAGACGCTTCAGTGCTGGAACTTGCTGCTGAAGTGCCGTAGAAACCTTCCATTTGGGTCTGTCTATTACTTCCCCCAGTAGACAGATAGGTCAAGAAGCACACCACCGCAACCACTAAAATACAGAAAATAATGGTTAATATGGTCAACAAACGATCAGCATTCAAGGCGCTAAATTTCTTAGTTCGTTTCAACTTATCTTCTCCGTTATCGTATACATCTTCTTCCCATGGTTCTTTTTCCATGACTTCCTCCTTGAGTTTTTCTTAAAATCTTATTACAATATGGGTATGAAAGTAACACTCATTCCCGAACGGTGCATTGCCTGCGGGCTTTGTCAAACCTACTCAGATCTTTTTGACTATCATGACAATGGCATCGTCAAATTTTACCAGGACGACCAGCTCCTAGAAAAGGAAATCACTGAGGATCCCGATGTCGTGGAAGCCATCAAAAACTGCCCAACCCGAGCTCTTTTGAAAGACTAGGATTTTTTGGACTGACTACCATAGTAAGCTTCAAAATAGTCAATATGGGTAAAATTATCTACTAATTCTACCTCACCCTTAAAATGCTCATTAAGGGCCAGGGCATTGACAAAATATTTCTTGGGCCACTTGCGCATACAAAAACTCCGGCTGCGGTTCTGCCCTTTAAAATATAAGGTAATTGACGTCTTGGTCACTTCGACTTTTTCAATATCTGAAATCTTGACCTTTATCGGAGTAAAGGGATTGGCTGTGATAATTCGCAAGGTTCCATCGTCATAAATGGTAAAATAACGATGAACTCCCATTCCCAGCAAAACCATGAACAAGAAGAAAGAAAACAGAACAAGAGTCGGCACTCGTGAGCTTTCATACATCAAAGCCAGGCCAACAAAAATCGGAATGACCGATAAAGACCAATATATTATCAGGATAGCTACATCTGGCTGCCAGTGATAGCGAACCTTACCAAAAATCTTTATCATGCTCACACCCCCATACTACTAGTTTAGCATAAATTAAGAAAAAATAGAACAGGTAGACTTGCCTATTCTATTTTTTTATTTATGATTTTGCTGTCTTAAAGAAGCTATCAGACAAGTAGCCCTTTCCTCTGACCATATCATACTCAATCAGTTTCAAATCATCTGCTATTTCTTGAGCTTCTTCGTCCAATTCCTTTTTATCTACACTAGCCTTATGCAATACTTCTGTTAATAAAGCATAGTAAGGTGATACTTTGGAATTTGTCTGCTCCAGTAAGAGAGCGGAGAAATCACTAGAATTGACTCTTGGATAATCAAGTTTAGGAGTTTCATAATTGCTCCAAACGAAATAATCTGTCAGATATTGGCTTTCTGGATCTTCTTTAAAGGCTGACTGAGGATAGAGACCTGGCAGATGATCGCCATAAAAGACGACTGTTACCTTTTTATCTACCTTTGAAAGCTTCTCCAAAAACTCCTTGGTGGCCTGATCTGTATGGTAAAGCATTCTGACATAGCTAGAAAGAGATTCGTTCCCTTCCTTGCTAAAGTCAGTATAGCTGGCAGATATATATACCGGATTGGGTTCAGTCCAAGGCATGTGATTCTGCATGGTCATGACAGAGAAAAATTGCCCCTGCTTGCCATTCAAATGCTCCAAGACCTGATTATAAGTCGTTTGATCGCTGTAATTTCCCCCAATATTATTACCTTTCAGGCCTTTGGTACCATAGTGAATAAAGGTATCAAATCCCAAATCCTGGTAAATGACATTTCTGGCATAATTGCTAGGGGAGGCCAGATGGATTACTGTCCGATTCTTAGATGAATAAGCATCACTAATGGAAGGAAATCTATTCATCCTCGGGACAATTTCAGTATAGAGAACCGAAATAGACGGAGACAGATTATAAAAAGGCAAACCAGTCAGGGTCTGAAATTCCATATTGGCGGTTCCCCCACCATAGCCGTCTGACTTCATAAGTCCACTGGTGGTGCGAGTTTTAACATCCTGAATATAAGGAATTGGATTCTCAGACATAGTAACGCCGTCAACCCGAGCCGGGTCAGAAAAACTTTCACTCAGAAGATAAATTACCGTTTGATCTTCGATTTTATTCTGGCGTTCTTTGTTAATAGCTTCCGCAACATTCTTATACTTTTTTTCTATCTCTTGAATCTTTTCCTTAGAATAGCCACGTGGCTCGGTCATGGTTGTATCCGACATCTGTGAAAACCAGACAAAAGAAAGAGAGCGCAGCTGTGAATTGACAGTATTTCCCATCCAAGTCAGGTCATGGTAATTATTTAAGATCGAAATAACTGGGATATTCTCTACTATTTTGCCATTCTTTTTAGTAGCAAATATATCCATGACTCCCAAGAAAAAGACCAGTGGCAGGACTAGCAAGAGAAGTTGGTATTTAAGAACGGTAATGAGCTTGCCTGGCAAGATTTTCTTACGCAAATACCAGTAGAGAGCGCCTAAAGCAACTAGTCCCAAGATAGCATAAAATCCGTAATTGCCTCCGAGAAAGTCAAAGAGGGTCTTGGGATTTCTCAGCCAGACCATATCACTAGGCAATATTGGCTCTTGGCGATACTGAAATTTCAGACTACTGGCTATGGTAGCAACCACTACTAGCGCTGTTATCAGCATGGTTGGCAGGAGAAAATGATTGAAAATCAGGTAAAGAGCCATAAAAATCATGAAAAAAACGATGATTTGAAAGAGACTGGCTCCAGTGAAAAGATACTGATCCAAAACAATCACGTCTCCTCGGATACTATTTTGAATGGTGTAATTAAAGATAAGAGCAAACACTGCACTCAACACAAAAGCTACAGACACACTAGCTTTATTCTGAGCAAGATCGCGCAATCCCTTCACAGCTAGAAAGCTAGGGAGAGAAAGCAGGATAAAGATAAGTGCGATAAGGCAGAGGAAAGTTAGCATAAAGTTCTGCGTTATATCCAACTTGCCTTCCTCAAGGAAATTCACTAAATAGCTTTGGTGATGCAGCAATTCCGGCATCTTATCGTCCATCAAAGCAAGAAATAGGAAGAGTTGGGATAGAAAAAGATTTTCCAGTACCTCTCTATTTTTCTTATTAACCTGCAAGAACTTACCTGGGAAGCGTTTTTTAAGCTTTGGAAAATGGATAAAAATATACGCAAATAAGAAAATCAAAAGCAAGCCAGGCAGGGAGTTAAGCTGCCAAAAATGATTGCTAAACACTCTATCTACTTTGAACTCAAAATCATTGACATGCTGCGTTACTGTCAGTAAGTAAGAAAATCCTGTATAAAGAGCGTAAATAATAGCTGACCATATAAAGAATCTTTTGCTGAAGAGCTGAGACAAAAGCTTGCCCAAGCCAAACAAAAGAGGAAGCAACATCAGAAAGGCCAGCCACAAGGCTGGATAGCTCCGCAAATCTTCGCCTTCCTCCAATAATAAGACTGTCGTGACAGCGACTATATCTAAAAATAAAAAACTAATCAGCAGGTATGAGAACTGCTTATAGTGGTTGAGTAAAAATTTCATTTTTCTTTCTGGTAAATAGTTATATTCTCTAGCGAGATTTTTTGTAAACCAAGAATCTCACTTTTTCTTTAAAAGATTGGACAAACGATTTCTAATCTTTTGAGATAAATTTTTCTGACTTAATTTTTCTTTTTGCTCGGTCAACTCTTCCCTTTTCCTCTGCAAGTCCAGTAAAGAGGGGAGGGAAGATAAGGGCATAATCTTGAAATCATAATGACTGTCCCAAGCTATATAAACCAATAAATGCTCTAAAACATCAGACAACTCCTGCTCAGAGGATGGCAAGCTTTCTAAGCTCTTCATTCGGAACAAACTAGTCAAAGCAGAATATTTGAACCATAAGAAGCCGCCATAGACTCTCGTTAGAGAAGGGGCGGTCATAAAGTCAAAAGACTTATGCAAAACAGCTTCCTGCCAGACAGCAGTCAGACTTGGAAGCGGCGGTTCTGACTCAAACAAGCCATCTCTGACTAGGCGCGGCAAATCTGGAATAACCAGCCCTACAGCAGACTCCTGCTCTAGCGCTTCTATGCTTGCATCTGCATAATCAACCATCATATTTATCAAATCAGAACGCATAGCTTGATCAAAAACTGCCTGATTCCCCACCAATCTATGAGTAGATAGATGACCGATATAAGCATAGTCTTGCAGAATTTCCTTCTGCTCTAGCATGGCAAGCCAGGCGCGAGATTTCTGACTTAGGACAAGCTGAACTTTATTACCCAGATGACCAAGAGCTGTCTGCAGCTGTTTCAAAACTTCTGGCTGGTTTGTTGTCAATAAATACTCGTACTGAGACGATAGAGAGAATAGCTTGTCCTGATACTGCTGAAAAATAGGAAAATCCGTTACATGAATATGCAGGAGGACAGGCTGATCTGTCCGATAGTTCGAAGTTGCCTGAGACAAATACTTGTCCTGCAGCAAACAAGGAAGGTCTGGACCAAAATGATAGAACAGGTGTTCCCTAATAAGCGAAGTTGGATAGGATGAGTTGGTTTCAAGATCTTCCAGCAAATACCTAGCCAAAAAAGGATTGCCCGTGAGAGCCTTCACCTTTAGAAAAGGAATCTTTGCTTCCAGAATCCTAAGAGGCTTATAGTATGAAAAATCTGGATGAACCAATTCTCCTGCTTCTTCCTGACGGGTATCAAGGAGAGCTTGATATTTGAATCCTGCCTCTACAAAACGTTTGGTAAACTGGGTCTCGTAATGGTCTATCACATCTTGAACGTCAGTAAAATCTTCTACCTGAGACCAAAATTCACGGAAAGACTTGTCTTTAAGAACTGACTGCTTAAAGGTGACAAAGTAGCTCTGCAGGTGTTCTTCAAAGTACCTGGTCTTGCGAAAATTAGTCATTCCCCAAAAATCGACTTGCGAATCCTCTTCAAAGCGCTGATAAATGGGCGCCAAATCCCATAGTGGACCAAAGCAAGTGTCGTTCATGAGAGTCAGGGAGTCTGAGTTCTGCAAAGTGTCAAAACCCAGCCAGTTCATGCCATCACGCCAGGCAGCAAAATCGAAGCCTCGATTATCCCGCTCAAGCAAGTCAGAAATTCCCAAGTCTTCTCTCAGCCGGCATTTGTCCTCATTACTCAAAGGACTATTTGAAATAAAAAGAATCTTAGAAAAAAGCGGCTTTAGCTGCTCCAATTGATAGAAGACATGACCGCTTATATGATTGCATTTATTGAAATGAACATAGAGTAATATTCGTTCCATGAAAATACCTTATTCTTTATGATTGAGAAATCTTCCAACTGCCATTACGCTGGATTAAGCCAGTAGCAGAATCCTTAGCAGAGACATCGTCATCCTTAATATCCTGGCGATTGACTAAGATAACTGGGTTGTTCTGAGAGTCTGCAAAGGCTAAAATCTGTTCTTCCTGATCCCGCACCGAAACCTGCAGTTTTAACTTAGCGTTATTTATCTGTGTTACATGACACTTGTAAGTCAAGCGCTTCTGTCCAGGTCCTTCTGTCGGCTGATCCATGGAATTATCATTGTAAAGCCAGATAGTTCGATCGATATCTGTCAGAGAAAAGGAAACATAAGTCGGTAGGTCTTGATTAACCTGATAAGAAATTTCAAATTCAATCTCTTGTTCAGGTGAAATCTGAGGCGAATGCAAGAGCTTAACCTTCAAATCAGAAACCGCTGCATTCTCAACCTGAAATCCTTCGTTCATGGCTTTTGTTTCAGTCGCATTGTCCAGACTATACTGGTTGGCCACATCATCTGGATTGCCGATAGCCTTGACCAAGCCATTTTCAATCAAGACGGCCTTATTACAATATTTTTTAACAGCTCCCATGTCATGGGTCACCAGAATGGTCGTCTTACCTGACTCCTTGCGATCTTTGAAATAGTCATTACACTTACGCTGAAAGGCTTCGTCCCCGACAGCCAAAACCTCGTCCAAAATCAGAATATCACCCTGAGCCTTGATGGCCACAGAAAAGGCCAAACGCACCTGCATACCGCTAGAATAGTTCTTGAGTTTTTGATTCATAAACTCTCCCAGCTCAGCAAACTCCACGATATCATCGTACATTGCGTCTACTTCTTCTGTTGAGAATCCCAGCATGGCACCGTTCATATAGACATTTTCGCGGCCAGTTAGTTCTGGATTGAATCCGACACCCAGCTCAATAAAGGAAACCAACTTACCATCAATAGTTACCTTGCCCTTCTCCGGAATATAAATCTCAGAGATAATTTTCAGGAGGGTAGACTTACCAGAGCCATTGCGCCCGACAATCCCGTAGAAGTCACCCTTTTCGACCTCAAAGGAAATATCTTTCAAAACATGCTGTTCTTTGTAGCCTTTGATTCCCTTAAAACGATTGACTAGACTGGTTCTCAAACTCTGAGTAGCTTCAGTAGGCAATCGAAAGAATTTACTTACATGGTCGACTTTTACTGCAATATTATTTAACATTATAAAATCTCCGCAAATCTCTTAGCATTTTTATTAAAGAAGAACAAACCTAGAGCCAATATCACAAAAGGAATCAAGTAAGGAATGAGGGCGATTAGTTTGTTGTTCACAATATCCCAGCCTCTGACATTGACAGGAGAAACGATGAAATGGCGCATATCCTGCAGCATCTGAGCAATCGGATTGAGCATCATAATTTTAGCTACAAAAAGTTTTTTACCATCCAAAAGGAAGTTCAGAGAGTAGATAATAGGGCTGGCGTACATTCCTGCTTGAAGAGCCACTTCCCAAATCGGTCCAATATCCCGATACTTCACAAACAAGGAAGACAGCATGAGGGCACAGCCCATTGCCAAGACCAATACCTCCAGAAAAAGAGGAATAATCATCAGCGTATGCAAGCCGAACTCCACCTGATTAATCAAAGCGAAGAGGAAAACAACGACTAGATTAATCAGAAAATTGATAGCTGCTCCAAGAACTGATGAAAAGACGATGGTATGCTTAGGAAAGTTTAATTTACGCAGCAAATCTCCCCGAGAAACGATGGAAAGCATGCCCATATTAGTGGCTTCGGTAAAGAAAGACCAAAAGACCATCCCCAGCAAAAGCCCTACTGTATAGTGGGGTGTCCCATCATCAAAGCGCAAAAAGCGGACAAAGACCAGATACATGATAGTAAACATCATCAATGGCTTCAAAATCGACCAGAGATAGCCGACCAAGGACCCTTGATAACGCAACTTAAAATCCGTCTTGATTAATTCTTTCAAAAGAATACGGTTTTTTTTACTAAAAAAATCCATGAATATTACTCCTTATAAGCAAACTTTGTGAGAATGAGGCTCGTAAAAACAAGGGTATGGAAAGTGCGGTTTTTACGATAGCCGTACTGGTGAATCCTGCACCAGCGCTCCTTAAAAGGCACCTCCATAATGGTCACAAAGTTCTCAATTAACTCTCTATTTTCAGCAGTCAGCGGCAGGACCAGCAAATTTCTAGCCTGGGTCTGACTGTCTTTTATCAATTTCCAATACTTGGCAAAAAGAACATGGGGGCGAACCCAATTTTTTACGCGTTTTCTGAGCGTTCGAGCTCCCAGCACATTATTCGAATGCTGACGATAGAGCTCACCCGGCTTGTCAATATAGACTAGATTGCCAAAAGCCGCAGCCAGCAAGCCCAGATACCAATCGTGCATGAGCAGTTCATGCTCTTCCTTCCCAGTCCAAAGTTGGGCCAAGGCGCGATTTATCATAGAAACTCCACCCGTCACCGTATTCTCCGTCAACTCTTGGACTAGTTCTGTATTAGCGTGATCTGACTGAGTGCGAATCATGCTTTCGTGAACAACCTGTAGCTCTTGATCCACGACCTTCAAGTCAGTATACACCAGCAAGGGCTGACTGCTATCATACTTGTCTGCCTCAGCCAATTGCATGGCAATCTTGTCTGGCAGCCAAACATCATCTTGGTCGCTAAAGAGATAGAAATCCGAATCTTGGTATTGAAGCAGGCTATGAAAACTCTGAATGACACCTAGATTTTGTGGATTTTCCCGATTGATAAAGGCAATGCGGTCATCCTTGCAGCAAAAGTCTTCGATGACAGCCCGCGTCCCATCTGTAGAGCCATCATCACGAATCAGCAGCTGCCAGTCCCTATATGTCTGCTCTTGAATACTCTTAATCTGCTCGGCCAGAAACTGCTCCCCATTATAGGTGGACAGAAGAATGGTCACTTTCATGATAAAAATAAATCCTCGTATTCACCCACAATTTTTTCCCAGGTGTAGTTTTCTTTCATATTTTCTTTGGCGGCTTGACCTAGCTCCGTAAACTCTGTTTGAGCATCTACTCGGTCAATCAGTTGAGTCAGCTGGCCGGGTTCTTTTTGCCAGTAGAGAGCCGTTTCTTTTGCTACCTTACGGTTAAAGTCCACATCCAGCACCAGATTGGCATCTGTCTGAGCCAGTGCTTCCAAGAGTCCCGGATTGGTCCCGCCAACCTCATGGCCATGTATGTATGCAAAAGCATGATTACGGATATATTTGAGCAGATTCTGATCGTAGACCGTACCGACAAACTTAATGCGAGAATCACGGTCAAAGCCTGTTTTCTTCTTAAGCTCTTCAAAATAGGGATTGCCCTCATGATTGCAGATAATCAGCAAATCACGTTGGGTCTTGGATTTCATAAATTCTTGAATGATGGTTTCATAGTTGTTTTCCGGAACGAAGCGTCCGACAATGAGGTAATAGTCTTTTTCCTTACTGGCCCACTTTTCAAAGAAGACTCTGACCTTGCCTTCGTTTTCCGTCAGATTGGACAGATAAAGGTCGGTTCCATAAGCGATACAGGTCGTTTTAGACCAAGGATAAGCTTTTTGAATATAGCTTTCGATACCTTGATTGTCCGCAATAACCAAGTCTGCATGCTTGGTCATGACCTTTTCAGAATACTTGAGATAGGCTTGGACTGGCTTAGACCATTTGGCCCGCTTCCACTCCAACCCGTCAGGATTGATAAAGAATTTACCGCCTGCCTGATGGATACGACGAGCAAAAGGAAAGATAAAAGCACCAATCGTATTTCCAAGAATGTAAAAAATAGGCTGCTCAATCTGCTCTTTCTTAGCAAACTTGAGGGCGTAGGAGACAGCCATCATATCATAGGCAATTACGCGGGCTGGGCCAAGCTTAGGTGGCTTGACTGTAAAGCAGTCGACTCCCTTGTAGTCAAAATGATGAAAAGCTTCATCATCTGATAAGCAAGCCACATGATATTGGATTTGAGAAGAGATTTGATGCTCTGTCAATTTCTCGACAAAGGTTTCAAACCCTCCATATTTGGCAGGAAGTCCCCGACTCCCGATAATGAAGACATGTTTCATGATTTCCCTCAATTCAAGATTTTACAATCCATTCTATTATACCACTTTCTAGTGTGTTTGTATAATACAAAAAGGACAGGTAGAGCCACGGCTGCACTTGTCCTTTTCTTTCTTTAACCTCTTCTACCAGAAAGCAGCTTATTTTTCACTTTGCGTAAGAAAGAGCTGGCTTGTTGAGAAGGTAAATTTGTATCCAATAAGCACTTGACATGGCGCAAGGAGTTAGCCTTGTACATCTCAGTGTTTTCAATCTTATCCAATAAGGTCTGGTAAACACTCTGAACTGTGTAGCGCTCTTGGATTTTGCCAAGATTGGCCACCGACTGGTCTTTTAATCCCTCAAAGTTTGCCAAGGCAAGGTTTATCTTATCAGCCAACTCCTCGATATTACCAGATGAATAGAGCTGACCTTCTTCAAAGATTTCATAGGCGGATAGGTGACCAGGATTGTCTGACAAAATGGTCGGAAGGCCATTCATAATCGCTTCAATATAGACTAAACCAAAGGTTTCCATCGCAGACGGAAATACCGCTAGGTCTGCTGCCGTCACCTCTGCCCAAGGATTGTCCTTGTGTCCCAGGAAGCTAATATTTTTTATCTGGTGTTCAGAGATATAAGTATCGCATCTTTTTTTGTACTCCTCATCCCAGGCACCGATAAAAACTAAGGCCGGTTTTGGCTGAGATAGCTGGTTATAGGCCTTTATCAATTCTAATTGATTTTTCCGCTCTGTCAAACGTCCAACTGACACGATACGCCTTTCGACTCCATCCCTTTCTCCTGTATCAGTAGGATAAATTTTCGTAAAAGGGGCAAAAGACAAGACTTTTCTGTCTGGCAGCAGATTCTGCAGCTGTCTCTGCAAGGCTCCTCTAACTGCAAATATTTCCTGCGAATAATCACTGATAAAATCTAGCTTTTCCTTATAGTAGCCAAACTCTCCGTCAGGAAATTCATGAATCAGCCAGAAATGCGGAACATCCTCGCAGGCCGCTGCCACTGCTCCTTGAAACATATTGACCGTATTGGTAATAACCAAATCAATCTTTCGCTCCGTTAGTATCTTTCTGAGCGCTGAGGTATTATCCTGATAAGACCGAGCTCTAGACTCAGGACTACCTGGCAGGCCACCAGGCGAGTCCTCCCACCACCATTTAACTGACGGCAAGGCTACAGTCTCAATACCCAAGGCCGCCAGGCTGGAGATATAGTCCTGCTGAACGGCTACATGATAATCCGGAATCGCATTGATAACCTGATGGCCCGTCTCTACCAGGTATTCCATCAAATTGACAATAGAGATTTCAGCTCCATTATCCAGCGTTCCAGTCGGCGAAATGAATAATATCTTTTTTTTCATAGCTTATCCTAATACATTCCAATAAAAGGGCACCATCAAGTAGAGGGAAACCAAGAAGTTAGCTACCAGAGTCCCAACCATCATTCGATTCACCACTCTGTCTTTAATGTCCAAGGTTCCTAGATTAGCAACAGTTGGTAGCAGTAAAATCAGGAAGGGTGTAAAATAACGTCCCTGAGCACCAACTGATATCATAGCACCTTTACCGAGGACAATGGGCGTCCACTGCAGATACATAATTGACACAACAGCAATCACTTGAACCAGAAACAGATAACGCGACATGACTGTATAACCCTTGGTCATAAAATCTTTCTGCGATTGCAAGAAGATAAGCGCCAAGACTACCACATCGATAAAAATCAACCAAAGCGGCAGCTGGATAGTAAAATTCCCCAAAAAGCCAAACATACCGATTGTCAAAATTGTATTCAAGTCGCCATTAACACTTTGCTTAAAGAGCGTATTCAGCAAGACTTGGCCATAGTGCAATAGCCCTCCCTGATTGCGAAATGCCAGATGCAAGGCAAGAAAGAAAGCTGAAAAGCCAAGTACATAGAAGATAGGGCGATAACGAGCTACAAAAGCTTTGGTTGCAAGAAAAGGCTTGTTCAGAACCGCAAGGAATCCTTCAAACTCAAAGTCAACAAAAGGCAGCAAGCCTAATAAAAGGACATTATTCGGTTTGGTGACAAAGAGTCCTATAGAAATCACCAAAAGCTCCAGTACATTTCTATTAGTGAACTTCTTATGGTAGGCAATATTGGTCAAAAAGCCAACCGCCAGCATAATCTCCAGATAGCTCATCACATCATAAGAGAGAGAAGCTGCCTGCTGGACCATAATAGGCAAAAGAGATAGGAAAAGTAGAGCTTTTTTGCCATATTTGAAATATTTAATCAGCAGATAAACCCCGATGATGTATGCTAAGGCATTAAAGAACCGCCCCATCATCACGATGAAGCCTACTGACGGATAAAGCAAGCTTCCTAAGGTCATACCTAGCAGCTGAGGCAGGAAAGAGACAGCCTTGAGATTAAAGCCAAAGGCAAACTCTTCTTGCGCCAAATCTATCTTCTCTGAGAACAGCTGCTTGTACTCTGCCGGCGAAACATTCGGAGTAGATGGGATTTTGTCCATCCATTTATATGTTCGATTGGTCGGTTTATGGAAGATTTCCCATGTCATACGAGCATGATTGGTCTCATCAGGCACCCGATTAATCGGCTGTGCAATCATAAAAGTCAAGACAAATACACTTGCCAGTAACAAGAAAATATTCTCGACTTTGACTTCTTTATTTCTTTTCAAAATAAGTCACCATTTCATCTTTTTTATCTAAACTGCAATTTTCTAATACAAAAGCGTAGGCATTCTCCGCCAGTTCTCTACGTAAATCCGCAGAAAGAATCAGGCTTTCTAGCTTTTCTTTCCATTCACTATCTTTAGCCAAAAGTCCCGTCTGACCGTCAATCACCATGTCCGCAAAGGCCCCGATATGACTGGCAATCGTTGGTACCTTTACTAGAGCTGCTTCTATCCACTTGATTTCTGACTTGGCCCGATTAAAGACTGAGTCAACCAACGGAGCTAGATTAATATCAACCTGACTAATCAACTGAGGCAAGGCCTTCCAGTCCACATACTCATGGACGATAATACGCCGCGAATATTGTTTCATATCCTGCGGGATATCTAAGTGCCCTACAATATGAAGCTCCACGGTTGGGTAGTTGTCCAGCACTTCTTTGATAGCTGGCTTGATGAGCTCAAAATTCTCATTGTGGCTGATGGAGCCAGAGAAATAACCGATTTTGATTCTGTCGTCTACACCAAAGTCTTCCTTCAAGAACTGCGAGCTAACCGCAATCAATTCGCTGGACGCCAGATTACGATTCAGCAGAACTGTATCCTTGTATTTGAACAATTCCTCTTTTAGCTGATTCGTAGAGGTAATCGCCCCATCACAAGCCGCCAACATTTTCCCGTAATTCTTGACACCAGCATCGTAATTGCCCTTTTCCTTCTCAGACAAGCCTTGAGTATAGCTTAGCTGGTCGGTATAAAGGGTATCAAAGACCAAATCATCAATATCAAAATAAACTGGCTTATGCTCCTCCCGAGCCAAATCACATAAAAGCTGGAGTTGAGCGGACCAAGGAGCGCGGTAGATAATGATGTGGCTGGCATACTGGGCTTGAGTCAGACTAAACTCAGACGCATTGACCGCTTTTACTGCAAAGCCATTCTTTCTAAGCTGCTCTGCCTTATTGAGTACACGGTAGCGCGTACACTGCGGAATGATATTCTCTACACCGTCAATGATGAGGATATATTGATCACGAGGCACATCTTTGAATTTTTGAACAATGTTCTCAAGAATTTCTACTGGGTAGTCTGTCTTCTCCCGAACATAGTCCAATACATCAGGAACCTCTGACTCTCTTTCCAGACCCTGCCATAAAAACTGCTGATCATCATAATTCTTCAAAGAAGTATACTTAATCAGAGGACTGCCCGCCTTTAACATCCTTAATGGATGAATATACATAGCAGAATCCTGATTTTCGTGAACCAAGGCATCGTAACGATAGCCCAAGTCAGCAAAGTACTTGGTAAAAGTCGTTTCATGCTTTCCGATTGCTTCTTCCCTTGAATCCGTATCAGTCAGCACTTGCCAATAGTCGTAGAATTCTTCGGACTGAAGCAGCAAAGGCTCAATCACCAAAAAATAAGACTGTAGATGATTGGGAATGTAACCATAGCGGTTAAATCCAGTGATATCTTCCTGGGTCTCACCATAGGAAATTCCCCAAAAGTCAAGATTTCTGCCTGCCATAGTTTGAAAGACAGCCGCCAAATCACTCATAGGTCCGATATTGGTGTCATTGACGAGCATCAGCTGAGAACAATGTTGCAGCTTTTCCTTTCCTAAGGAAAGAATGCCTTCACGAAAAGCTGCCGTATCATAACCACTATTATCCCGCACCAAGACTTGCCCATAATGCTCTATAGTTTCTAAATCCTCTGCAGCCAGTCCACCATTAACGACGATGAGAGTCTTATCAGCCAACGCTGCTAACTTTTCTAAAAAGATAAGTTTGTACTGCTGTAAGCGTGGCTCGGATTCAAAAATGACATAGACTAAGACTTTTTCGCCGCTTGAAACTGAAGCAAGAGCTTTTTCCCTTTGAGAGTTCCGCAGCCATTGATAATAATAAACCTTAGGAGACTTAACTTGGCGTTTCAAACGAACCAGCTGTTGCTTAATCCGACTTAAAACAGCTTTGATACTGCGAGGATTTTTGACTAATCGAGCCAGACGTTTCAATGGCGTAATCACACCATTCCCCAGGCGATAGGAAATAGAGCGTCGAATACGAAACTGCTCCTGAATAGCATCATCCCGCTGTTCCTTTATCGTTCTCAGTCTGGATTTCAAGGAGTCTAGATTTTTATGTAACTGCCGCTGATCCTCCTGCAGTTCAAGAACATAGTCGTTCACTTTATCCATATGCTGAATCAGTTCATCCAAACGACCTTCCAGTGTGAATATGTTTTTGCCCAGAGCTTGATATATTTCATCTGGTATCTGTTTTACATACTTACGCAGAATTTTCAGATACATTTCGTAATGATATCTCGTAGAATCCCGTTTAGAGATTGATTCCTTATCAAAGACCCGGTAATTCAGCTTTGTTTTTGAATCATAAACTGGTCTCGCTCCTTGATTGATAATTAAGTTTAAAAGGAAATCATAGTCCTCCAGTTTTTCACGATTCAGCGCTTCATCATAATAAATACCATCAGCAACCGAACGACGAATGAGGGAACAGTTGGAAATATAATTCTCTGTTAAGAAAGCTAGCTTGTCAAATGGCCGTGATTTAAGGTAAAACTCCTTTTTATCAGGATCATACAAATCCCCATAGACAATATCTGCTTCCTCTTGCACCATGGTTGTGTAGAAGCTCTCAATATAGTCTGAATCCAGAAAATCGTCACTATCCACAAAAATAAAATAAGTGCCTTGAATTTGCTGCAAAGCCTTGTTTCTTGTCTTGACAACCCCCATGTTTTCATGGCTTTCAAACCGCGTCGGAAAAGGGGAATCCACCAAGACAGACTCTATGATTTCAGCAGAATGGTCAGAGGAGCCATCATCCAATACCAGTAACTCAATATTTCGATAGGTCTGAGCAAAAATACTGCGCAAACACTGTTCAATGTAATCTTGATGGTTGTAACAAGTTACAACAACAGATATTAAATCTTTCATATACTTTCCTTGTAAATAACTCTATTAGTTTGAGTTAGCATCTTGACTCTTCATGTATGCTTTATTTATCAGATTAGCCACCCACTTTGGCCAGAAAAGCTGATACATAAACAAGTCCTCTTTGGTTCGAGTATTATCTGAAATGGTCTTGGTTGTTTCCGACTCTCCATGAATCCGGTGGCACATAAGCTTCTCAGAAATATAAGCAAAGCGACCCTTATAGGCGCTAATCTTGTACCAAGCGTACCAATCCAGACTCACGCGCATTTCCTCATCAAATCGAAAATCCCTTAATGCCTCTAAATTGTATGTCACCGCCGGACAGGAAATGGGATTGCCAAAAGCTAGAACCCGATTTCTCCAAAAACGACTGGATGGCATCAGATTTAAGGTTTTAAGCATGAGAGTCTTGATTTTCAGATTGGTATTAGCCGGAATTTTGACTCCATTTTTCTCTTCAAAGTAGTCTGTATAGGCAATGAGAATATCCTTAGACTGCTCTATCTTCTGCATCACTGCTTCTAAATAAGTTGGCTCATAGTAGTCATCCTGATGAGCAATGGTAGCATAAGAAGTCTCAACAAAGGTAAGGGCATTATTCCAGTCCTTACCGATACCACCGCCTTCTTTCGTGTAAAAAGGAATACCGTACTTCTGGCACAGCTGCTTAATTGAACCCAACGGTGTTGAGCTATAGCAGATAATCTTTGATTGCAAGGTTTGAGCCTGCAAAGACAAGATACAAGCTTCTAAAAATTCGCTTTCGCCATAGGCGCAAATCACCCAGGTATGGTTATTTTTCATCTTTTTCACTCTCTAACTTGGACATTCTTTGCTTCATGATGGACAGTTCTTGCACCAACTGCTTGATTTGCTCCTTTTGTTTGGAAATGGAAATAGTATGTAAAAAAACAATAACCAGCAGGAAAAAGATAGCCACGGACATGACAAAATTTGAGGTCAACTCAAAGCCTAACAATTTGGCAATCGAAACGGGAATCCAATCAAAAACAGAAATAACAATCAGTACAAAGCCAATAATAATCCACATAAAGGCTTGCTCAAACAAAATATTGTTTTGATTGATATTCCGAAAGACAAAATACAGGAATAGGACTGAAGCCACTAGCATAACAATAGACAAAATGGACATTATTCACTCTCTTTCATAAAAGCAGCAATCAAGATCGAAGAGCAAACTTCAATCATATAACGAATGGACTTAATCGGAGTGATCGAAGAGACTCCTCCTGCACGTTCAAACATATTGGCTGGTGCTTCCAGCACTTTATATTTCCGCTTCAAGATATGGACGATTGATTCTGGCTCAGGATACTTGATAGGATAGCGCGCAGCGAATTGTCTAATAATGTCTCGATTAGCCAATCGATAGCCCGATGTGGTATCCAGAATCCTTTTGCCTGTTGTTAATTTAATAAAAGCTGAAATAATGGTAATGCCAAAACGCCGCATAAAAGTCGTCTGAAACTCCGAAGACTTGTCACCGATAAAACGAGAACCAACAACCAAATCCGCCTGCTGACGGCGAATAGGCTCCAGCAAAGCATCCAGCGACTCAATATCATGCTGACCATCTCCATCAAACTGTACGGCCACATCATAATCCTTCTCAAGAGCATACTTATAACCCGTCTGAACAGCTCCGCCAATCCCTAAATTCATAACCAAATGAATAGCATTCAGATGATGGCTGTCCAAAATATCCTTGGTTCTATCAACTGACCCATCATTGATAACTACGTAGTCTAAGTCAAAATCAACTTTCTTCCGATATTCTACAATGCTCATAACCGTATTTAAAATACTTTCTTCCTCATTATAAGCAGGAATTATCATTAAAACTTTCATTAATTTAATCTATTCTTTCTATAACATGTCATCACATTATTTTTTGTTTTTCTGTAACTGTTTTTTTCTATATTTCATAAAGCTCGGGATTAGGGAATTGATAATCTTATATCTTAGCATTGGAAAAGGCTTCATAACAATATTAAAGATTCTAAAACAAACAAAATACAGCTGCCAACCTTCTTCCATTGGTGTATCCTTCCATGGAGTTTTGTGGAGATAATGGAGATACTCCTTTTTAAATCTATGTGTATTCCCCTTCCGCCAAGGTCTCTCTTCACCAAGATAGTGAATAATTGTAGGTGCTTTCCGAAAATGATTAAAATCTTCCTGTGATATAAACTTAGTTGGCTTACTTAATTCACTCAACGTTTTATAAGGATAAACATCATAAATATTAAAATAATTAAAGGAAATTGGCAAAGTAAAAATTTGCTCTTTCAAGGCTCCATTTAAGGCATCTTGGTCTGGTGCGAATAGCTTTCCTTCGTGAAATTGGTAAAATTCTATAACCTTTTTACCAATCTCTTCCTTACGCCATTTTTTTAGATCAATCAATAGGACACCCGAATTATGATAGGGGTGCTCTTTCAAAGCTAGAAATTCCTTTCTTGACTTATCCACAGTTGGTTCGGGACACATACCTATTACCTTATCTCCCAAGTCGCTATAAAAAAGTGAACCTATATCTTCTAGAACTAGTGTATCTCCATCGAGATATAAGATCCTATCAACTTCTTGTGGAAGAAGTTTGTCTAAAAAAAGACGTGCCAAAATAATTGAAGACCAACCGTTTGTATCAAAATCAAAGTCAATATAGTCTGCGATATTATTTATAGAAATAATACAAACTTTTCTATCGTAACTTTTAGCGAATCCTTTTAATTTGTCTTGATTCTCTTGGTTTATCCTCTCGCCAATTAAATATACTGTAATATTCTCTGCAGATTTATTATTCTCAAATATAGAACACATACAGGTTGCAACTTGAGGTACAAACGCATCATTTAATGTAAATAAGATATTCATAGAATTCTACTTCTTTCTTTTTTCCTGATTTTTAGCAACGCCATAAATAATCAGACTTGTTGCATAAAAGACGCACATGGAGATTAAAAAGGAATTAGCAGCTCCCAGCAATTTTTGATCGCGAATAAATGGTAAAGTAATAAATTTTGAAACAGCAAATGTCAATAAATAGGCTATCATCAGATAATGCTGTTTTCTAAAGATGGTCATAATGATATCAACCACTAGAGCAAAAACATTCAAAATACCGCCTATAAGTAATATTGTGAAAGGAAGTTTATACTCCTGTAATTGGATACCATAGACAGCACTAAGAACTTCTGTACCAATCAGATAACCCAAAATAACAATAACGAGTCCTAAAACAGTCATTACTAGATTTAGAGTATTGACCTGTTTGAAAAATAGTGTAAATTTCTTTTCATTCCAATAAATGGAAAGCTGTGTAGTCAACGGTCTCAGGACAAAGAATAAAAGGGATAGAACAAAGACAGGCATGAATAGAACATTAAAATCTCTTTGAATCCCAGATGGAAAATAGCCATTTGTCAAAAGGTAGTCAATATCAATTTTGGGCTCGTTATAGATATACGTTAGCAAAAATCCATTTAAAAACAAAGGGAAACTATTTTTCAAAATAGAATACACATTTTTTCTGTCATCATGGAGTTTAGGAGAAAACTTTTCCTGAGAAAAATATAATCTACAGTTTCTGAAATCTAAGGGGAAGGTCAGAATAAAATTCGCACAGCAAATAACAATACTAGCTACCATCAATGATTTTGTAAGCAACAGGACTATCGCAAATATTAACATGCAAATCCAGCTCCTATAGAATTGCACCTTTCCAGCTAAGTCTGATCTATTTTTTTGCTGAAATAATCCTTGAAAAACATCTGAATATGCATCTATAGCCCGATAAAGAACAAGCAATAAAATAATACTAGATTTGTAAATATCATACCCTTGCCATAGAGTATAGATAAACGATGTAAAAATCATCAAAAAGACCGTAAAAAGTCTCGTGTTATGATAAGAAGCAAATTGGTATCTTTCTTTTACATCCGTAGATTGCAGATTTCTAACTTGAAAATAACCTAGAACAAAAAACTGCTGACCAAGAGCATAGGCAATACTAAAAATATCAGAATCTCTTGAATCTAGAAATCTAGAAGCTAGTAGAAGCAAGACGACTGATATCAATGAAGATGAGACTGTCCCCAACATGTTCCATATATAGTTATTTTTCAGTCCTTCTTTTGAGATTATTTTTTCTATTTCTTTATTACCGTCATTATTTTTAGCATAAGGTGATGATCCTGATTTTGAGGGCATTTTTCTTCTCCAAATGTATTCTATTTCTTATTATACTATACTTTCAGTGAAAAGTGAAAATCCTTCCTGAAAGAATCTCTCTTTTAAATGATACTTTCTTCCCCAACCTAATTAAAAAGGGGAAAACTTCTATCAAGCTTATATCTATACTTCTTCTTTTTCCGTTTCCTAAATCATCTTCAAGTTACTTCCGAAAAACCTAGCTCTATAATCTGGTTATTTCCAATCACCTTCTATTCTTCCTTATTTTTTAAAACAATTACAATATTAAAAAACCCCGTTTTCACGGGGTTTAGTGTCTGACTATAATTGTTATCTGGGAACGGAATCGAATTAAGCTTCGATTTCTGTAACCATACCTGAACCAACGGTACGTCCACCTTCACGGATAGAGAAAGTAGTACCTTGTTCAACAGCGATTGGGTGGATCAACTCAACGTCGATTGTTACGTTATCACCAGGCATTACCATTTCAGTACCTGCTGGAAGTTCGATTGAACCTGTAACGTCAGTTGTACGGAAGTAGAACTGTGGACGGTAGTTGTTGAAGAATGGAGTGTGACGTCCGCCTTCTTCTTTAGTAAGGATATAAACTTCACCCTTGAATTTAGTGTGTGGGTTGATTGAACCTGGTTTAGCGATAACTTGTCCACGTTCGATTTCATCACGTTGGATACCACGGAGAAGCACACCTACGTTGTCCCCTGCAAGACCTTCGTCAAGCTGTTTACGGAACATTTCAACACCAGTAACAACTGCTTTTTGGATTTCTTCTTTGATACCAACGATTTCGATTTCGTCGTTGACTTTAACGATACCACGGTCGATACGTCCTGAAGCAACTGTACCACGACCAGTGATTGAGAATACGTCTTCGACTGGAAGAAGCAATGGCTTGTCAGTATCGCGTTCTGGTTCTGGGATGTACTCATCAACAGTGTCCATCAATTCCATGATGATGTCTTCATATTTAGAGTCACCTTCAAGAGCTTTAAGAGCTGAACCTTGGATAACTGGAAGATCGTCACCTGGGAAGTCGTATTCTGACAAGAGGTCACGGATTTCCATTTCAACCAATTCAAGCAATTCTTCATCGTCAACCAAGTCAACTTTGTTCATGAAGACGATCAAGTGTTTAACACCAACCTGACGTGAAAGCAAGATGTGCTCACGAGTTTGTGGCATTGGTCCGTCAGTTGAAGCTACTACAAGGATAGCTCCGTCCATTTGAGCGGCACCAGTGATCATGTTTTTAACGTAGTCCGCGTGTCCTGGAGCGTCGATGTGAGCGTAGTGACGCTTAGCAGTTTCATACTCAACGTGCGCAGTGTTGATAGTGATTCCGCGTTCGCGTTCTTCTGGAGCAGCATCGATAGACGCATAGTCTTTAGGTTGGTTAACTGCTGAAGGCAAGCGACGTGCCAATACAGTTGTGATAGCTGCTGTCAAAGTAGTTTTACCGTGGTCAACGTGTCCGATAGTACCAATGTTAACGTGTGGTTTACTACGATCGTATTTTTCTTTTGCCATTTGAGTAAAAGCCTCCAATAAAATATATTTTATAGATAGACAGTAGGCAATACAGTCTAACTTTCCTTACTATTTTATCAAATTTAAATGAAAATGCAAGTCTTTTAGCACTTTTTTGTGAATTATTCCTTGTCTAATTTGTAGTAAGGTTGATTTTGAATAGAGGCTCCAATACTAGAAGCATGGTTCCATTCTTTACCTTCTAGTTGGGCGAAATTTTCGGATTTTCCAGTAAGGATGACACCTGAAAACGTCAATTGATCTCGATTCTTTTCCTCGCGAATATCTAACCGACCAAATTTCTTGAGATAGGACTCAACATCATTGTACATGTTGTACTTGTTGACAGTTGGGAAAAGGTTTTTATCGGCCTTTTTCAAATAGTCTAAGAAAGTCTGTTGCTCTTGCTTAGCCTCTTCGCTCTCTTTTTTGCCGTCCGACGGATAGGGATTAAGCAGCGTACTATTAGCTCCATAAGTCGTCTGAGGATCGGTGCGCAATGCCATACCATTTTCACCATCTTCTGACTGACTGCCAATCCAGTACCAGTTAATCTTGAGGTTGCTCGGTATCATCTGCTGGATTTCCTTATAAGTGTAAGGTTTATCAAAAGTCAGAGCTATTTCTACCAATTGATTCGGCATTTCTTTGACAGATACAAGTTCCTGAGGTGCTGGATCTGAAGACTTCGTCTGTTTGGCATTGACATTGTAAAAGACCGGATATTTCTGACGAAGCTCTCGCGTATAGGTCCCTGAGGTAGAGGAATAAGTCGCCTCTGACGTCGGATTTTTATAAGAACCTGTTAGTGAATAGTTCCCCTCATAGGCTGGATAATCCACCATCACTCCATCAAGGTCTTTAAAACGATCAGAACGTAATGTTCCCGAAAGATAAGAGGTCGGATTGTAGTATAGACTGTCATAGTCAACATTAGGATAGGCGATTTCGGACATAACTTCATACTGTTTCTGCAAGTCTCGTCCGTTACCAGAGGCTAATTCTGCCAGCCCCTTTCCTAGAAGACCTAAGAGAACTAAAGATACAAAGGAACTAATGACGACTGTCTTCCAGAGTCTCTTTCTCCTACTTTTCTTTGCAATAATTTTAAATGTTTCCATTTCGATATCCTTTCTTTTCCAGCTCCTTTCGGAGTTTAGCACGACTGCGCATCAGCTGAATCTTGACCTTGCTCACTGAGTAAGACATAATTTGGGCAATCTCCTTGACCGTGAAATCTTGAAAATAATAGAGTTCTAAAAGCGTGGCTTCCTTGAGCGGCAGAGCTTCTATCATACTTCTTAGCAGCTCATAATCTTCATTTTCAAAGGGATTGACAAGATCTTTTCCAAAAAATTCTTTTCGCAAAATCTCCAAATAATGCTTATCTCTCCTATATCTGTCGATATAGCGCCGGATGGAAACTCGATACATCCAAGCTCGCATCTTTTCCGCCGGAATAATAACTTCTGTTTCCAACATCTTGACAAAAACGTCCTGAACTACATCTTCTGCTTCCACTTTAGAAGCCCCTGACTTCTGCAGATAGGAGACAATCTCGCGAGCAAAGCCTATCAAGATTGTTTCATATTCATCTAGTTTGATAAGCTCACCCCCTCCTTCACTAGTATAACGAATTAAGTAGCCCTTTGGTTACAAAAATAGAAAAAACCGGAACAATTCCGATTTTCTCTTTGTATTAGCCAGAGTTTCGCAGACCAGTCGCAATACCGTTGATGGTGATGTGAATCAGTTTTTCTTGATCTGGTGTAAGCTGGCCGTTTCGCTGACGCTTGATTAGTTCTAGTTGAATATAATTCAAAACATTAAAGTAAGGCATGCGGTAGTGCAAGCTATCCCTCAGATAAGTGTTTTCTGCTAAGAGCTCATCGTGCCCTTCAATCTCTAGAATGACATCCTTAGTCAGCTGCCACTCATCCAAGATAATATTGAAAATATCTCGCACATTCTGATCTTCACAAAGCTGCGCATACTCAAAAGCGATATTCATATTTGACTTAGACAGAACCATGTCTACATTTGATAAGAGTGACTTGAAGAAAGGCCATCTCTTATACATAAATTGCAGGAAGGCTAGATTGTTTTCTGGGTCTTCATCAATGAATTCCTTGAAACTTGAACCAACACCATACCAACCTGGGAACATAACCCGACTTTGAGACCATGAGAAGACCCATGGAATAGCTCTGAGACCACCGATTTCAGTGATGGTTTTACGGGCAGCTGGACGAGAACCGATATTAAAGCTAGAGATAGCCTTGATCGGGCTGGATTCAAAGAAATAATCGTAAAAACGCTCGTCGCCAAAGACCAAATCACGGTAAATCTGATAACTGCGATTGACTACTTGGTCCATGATTCGCTCATATTTATCAGAAGTATGGCTATCGCTCTTCTTATGAGTTACCATGCGGTTAATGGCAGCAGACACCAGCATTTCCAAGTTATAGTAGGCTGCGTCTTTGTTTCCATATTTATTACCAATGACTTCCCCTTGCTCAGTCAGACGGATCCGGTCATTGATACTGCGGAGTGGCTGAGAAGTAATAGCTTCATAGGTTGGGCCGCCACCACGTCCCACCGTACCTCCCCGGCCATGGAAGAAGGTGATTTTTACACCAAACTTATCACCAATAGCTGTCAGCTGCTGCTGAGCCTTGTAGAGAGTCCAGCAAGAAGATAGGTAACCACCGTCCTTATTACTGTCTGAATAGCCCAGCATAATTTCCTGGTAATTATCCTTAGAGGCAATCCACTTCTGCGCAATTGGCAGAGACAGGTATTTCTCCATAGTATCGCAGGAATTGTCCAAATCCTCAATGGTTTCAAAGAGCGGAACAATCTGGACACGAGCCCCATTTTCATCAATCAGCCCCACTTCCTTAAGCATAATAGCCAACTCAAGTAAATCTGATACACTGGTCGAGTGAGAAATAATATTTTGCTTAATCACTTCCTCACCAATGGCATCTTTTAGCTGACGGGCTGTTTTGAAAATCTCCAGTTCTTTTTGCAGGAGTTCAGACTTAGGCTCGTGAGTAGCTGATAGGATACGAGGATCTTCAAGCAGCTGCTTGAGCAGTACTTGGCACTTCTCTTCCTCAGACAGACTACTATAATCTTGAACAATATTAGCTGAAGCCAAGAGCTCAGCCACACAGGCCTCATGAACGCTGGAATCCTGCCGCATATCAATGCTGGCCAAGAAGAAGCCAAAAACATCAACCGCTTGGAGAAGTTCAGTCAAGTCCCCATTTACCAAGGCTTCGCCATGATGTTCGATAAGAGAATCATAAATGACCTGCAAGTCTTCCTTGAATTCCTGAGCTGTTTTGTAAGAAGGTGTCTCTTCTTTCTTCAGCTCTGTCAGGGTCTCGCTGATACGAGACTGGATATAGTTAGGAATGATTTCTCTTCCTTTATTGCTGACAGAAAGATTGGCCTTCGCAGACAATTTTTCCTCAGCTCGGTCAGTCAATCGCTGACCGTCACTTGAAAAGTTGCCTTCTTTTAGATAAAGTAAGGTTTGAATCAGCTTGGACTGGATATAGTGGAAAGCTCGGCGGTAAGGCTCATTTTCCCGATAAACAGACTTGTCAGTAGACAGTGCTGCCATTTCTGCTACTGCCTGACTTGTTTCTGAGAGATTGGTCGAGAGCGAGAAGGTGCGATAGAGTGTATAAACCTTGTCAATGTAATAGTTGAGGATGACTTCACTCTGGAGGGTAGCTGATAGTTTGAGGGTTTCTGCGGTTACAAAAGGATTGCCATCTCGGTCTCCACCAATCCACATTCCCATGGTAATAGGCTTAGGATTATCCAGCTTGATGCCCCGCTCTTCCGCCAAGCGTCTGTATTCGACCATAAAGTTAGTGATCGCTTGTAGGAAAGAGCTGTTGTAGTACTCCATGACATTGGTAATCTCATTGGTCACTTTCAGCTTCTTCTCACGGATCATATCTGTCTGCATCATGAGCTCAATATAACGGCGGAGATTTCCGAGCCACTTCTTCTCATTTACCAGGCCAGCCTTAACATCACGATGCTGACGCAGTAAACTATGAATATGATTGGTTAAGTCCAGAATAGTCTTGCGCTGGACCTGGGTCGGGTGAGCTGTCAGTACTGGCACAACATTCAGATTTTCCAGAATCTCCTGAGCATTTTCCCGCGTTGAAATCAAGTCAATAGTTGTTGACAGTTTCCCAAGATAATCTTGATTGATATTGTTCTGATGGTTGATTTCATAAGCTAAGTCAACATCTTCTGAGATATTAATCAAAAGCGGCAAAATAGAGAAATAACGAGAAATATAAACCATTTCATCCGTCGTCAGTTCTTCTACAATCGCTTTTAGCTCATGATACTTGGAGTTGACAGCCAACTCTTCCATGAGGGAGATTTTTTCAAAGGTCTCAGGGTTGAGAAGATTCCGAGTAATGTCGGCAAGCAAGTCTGTCAAAATGGCGACTTCTTCTCGAATCACTTCTTTATTGCTGTAGCTTTCTAATTTGTTAAATGACATAATCAGCACCTTTCATTTTTGCAACAACTGTTCACACTAACTGAGATTAAGCTTCCTCAGATTGGTCTTGCGCCTCCGCTTCCATCTGCTCATACAGGGCATCACGGCGCTCGTTGGCATCAATATTGAGTACCAAGGCGATGGCTACTGACAAGACCAGAAGACTGTTCCCTCCTTGCGATAGGAAGGGGAAGGTTACTCCTGTAGAAGGAATGAGACCTGAGATTCCACCGATATTGATGAAGGTCTGCATGAGTATCATACCGCCAATTCCCAAAGCCATCATGGAGTTAAATGGATTCTTGGCCCGAATCCCTACCAAGATAATTCTCAGAATCAGGAAAAAGAGTAGGGCCAGAATCAGACTAGCACCAAAGAAACCAAACTCCTCTATCACGATAGAAAATACAAAGTCTGTATGAGCTTCCGGCAGATAACCGCGCTTCTCAATAGAGTTACCCAAGCCTAGACCAAACCAGCCGCCATTACTCATAGCATAGTAGGAATTAGCCAATTGGTGGCCTGATCCAGACAGATCCTTGAAGGGATTAAAGAAAGCGCTGAAACGCTTGGCCACATACCCAAAGATTGGAATCTTGGCCACGCGCTCAACCCCAATCAACCAAATGCTCGCCAGAACCAAGCCGGAAACACTAACAATGGCTCCAAGCATCGTAGAAAACCATCGATAGCCAATCCCGCTGACAGCTATCATTATTACGACGGTCAAAAATAGAATAGTCGCATTTCCAAGGTCTGGCATAATCGCTACAATCCCAATCAGAATAGCCACCATGGTCCGCCAGTCGTTAAAGGCTTTAGGAAACCAATGGTTATGAGTCAGAGCTTGATAATCATAGACCTTTATCTCCTCCTGCCTCTTAGTGAAGCGAAAAGCTAGATACCAGACCAAAATAATCTTCAAATACTCCGCAGGCTGAATACTGAAAGCTCCAAGCTTGAGCCAACCATGGGCACCATTAATAGTCCCTGTTATAAAACGAGATAAGAGCAAGAGGATAATTTCAGCAAAGATAACTATAGTCAGGATGCCTCCTTTTTTCAGGAAACCCAAGCGGATTCTATATAGGAGCGCAATTATAAAGAGACTTATTACCCAAAAAATCCCCTGATTCAAGACCATGCCAAAACCATTTCCTCCGGCCTGAATCGAGGTAGGACTCGTCGTTGAATAGACCACAATCAATCCCAAAACAGATAAAATCAAATAGGGAATCAAGATGGAGTAATTCAACAAGTGCTTCTTGTCAATTTTCATATTTCACCATCAAACTTCTAAAAATTCAATTCTCATTATACCACCTTTTGGATTGAAAAAAAAGCATTAGTGCAGAGACTGGAACAATATAGCCTTGCTTTCTATCTTTTGCATGAAAAAGTGTTAAGATAGAGGTCAGATAGAGGAGGATAACATGACAAACATTTATGATATCGAAATCCAAAAACAAGACGGAAGTCTGCAAAAAATGAGTGATTATAAAGAAAAGATTCTGCTGATTGTCAATACAGCGACCGGCTGCGGCTTCACTCCTCAGTATCAAGAACTGCAGGAACTCTACGAGCGCTATCAGAAAGACGGATTTGAAATTCTAGATTTCCCCTGCAATCAGTTTGGCCAGCAGGCACCTGGAGACGCTGCAGAAATCAACAACTTTTGCAACCTTAACTACGGAACGAGCTTTCCTCGATTTGCTAAGATTGATGTCAACGGTCCTCAAACTGCTCCTCTCTTTGACTGGCTCAAAAAAGAAAAGGGAGGTCTGTTGGGCGAGAAAATCAAATGGAACTTCACAAAGCTTCTGGTCAGTCGAGATGGCAAAGTTGTCAAACGTTTCTCTCCGCAAACTTCTCCCAAAAAGATTGAAGAGCTCATTCAAAAGCTATTATAAAAGGTAAGAAAAAGCAAAATGATTTATCCAACGGCAACTCACCGTCCACAGCTTAGCTAAGCTCTTTTAAAAAAACAAGACATTTTGAGCTTTCAAAATGTCTTGTTTTTGCTTTATAATATTTCAATTATATTACATTTTATTCATTTTCTAGCAATTCTGGGGATATTTTTTGCTTTTTTATTTGTTTTAAGTTAAAATAAACCAGTATGAGGAAGAGGATTAAACCGCTTGCAATCCTAATTTTCTTTGCTTCTTTTATCGCTTTTATTTTGATAAGCAAGCAAATTACTGACTCTCAGGAAAAGCAAGCACAGGCAAAAATTTCACAAACTAAACAAACTCCAAGTTCCTCAAAAAAAGAGGAAACATCTGACGATTCGTCCTTGGATGAAGAGTTTATTTCCAGACCAATCATTGACATTTCTGGCTGGCAGCTGCCAAGTGAGATTAATTACGACTTACTCGCACAGAATGTTTCAGGAGTAATTGTCCGTGTTCATAGTGGAGCGCAAGCAAAAAAAGAAAACGCAGCAACCCACCTGAATGGTCTGGACAAGTCTTATGAAAAACATATCAAAGAATTTCAAAAGCGTAACATCCCTGTTGCTGTCTATGCATATGTAGCTGCCAATAGCAAAAAGGAAATGGAAAAAGAAGCTGAAAGTTTCTACAAGGCTTCTGCCAAGTACCATCCAACCTATTATTGGCTAGATGTCGAAGAAAAGACCATGTCTGACATGAATGCGGGAGTTGAAGCTTTCAGAGCCAAGCTAGAGTCACTTGGTGTTAAAAATATTGGTATCTATATTGGAACTTATTTTATGGAGGAGCATAGCATCTCTACCGATAAGTTCACAGCAATTTGGATTCCGACTTATGGTAATGACGACGGCTACTACAATGCCGCACCAAATACTGAGCAAGATTATGACTTGCATCAGTACACATCACAAGGTCAGCTGACTGGTTTCTCCCATTATCTTGATTTGAACCAGCTGTCAACCTTGAAAGACCAGACAGCTACTTATCAAAAGCTATTTACAGTTCCTAAAGAAAGTCAATAGCTCAGAGCGACAGCTCAAGTCTCAAAGACTGCTGTCGTTTTTTTATTGTCACAAAATAGGAAATTTCCAGCCGTTTCCTCTTAATAAAGCCTATATTTTATGATATAATGATTTGATAAATGAAATTAGAAAAGGAAAATACAATGATTTCTTGGTTGAATAGAATTTTCAAAGGAATGGTCATTGCACTTGGCTTTATTTTGCCGGGAGTTTCAGGCGGTGTTTTAGCAGCTATCCTAGGTATTTACGAGCGCCTGATTCATTTTTTAGCACATTTAAAAGAAAACTTCGTCGAAAATGTTCTCTATTTCATACCAGTTGGAATCGGAATGATTTTAGGAATTGCCGCTTTCTCCTATCCTGTCAATCTGCTGCTGGATAACTACAAAGTGATTGTCCTTTGGGGATTTGCTGGAGCTATCATCGGGACTGTTCCCAGCCTCATTAAAGAGTCTGTCGCTAAAAGTGAGCGTGATCGGGTTGATATTCTCGTTTTCTGGGTCAGCCTCATCCTTTCAGGAATCTTTCTTTATTCCTTAAATGGGATGGTCGGCACCTTGCCAGCCAACTTCCTCTCTTTCATCTTAGCAGGGGCCTTGATTGCACTGGGCATTTTAATTCCCGGACTCAGTCCGTCCAACCTTCTCCTGATTTTAGGACTCTATGCCCCTATGCTAAATGGCTTTCGCAAACTGGATCTCCTGGGAACCTTTCTTCCTATTGGAATCGGAGGAGCTTTGGCACTGATTCTCTTCTCTAAGCTCATGGATCATATTTTGAAAAACTACTACTCCCGTGTCTATCACTTTATCATTGGCATTGTCCTATCCAGTACACTTCTCATTGTAGTGCCACAAGCAGGAAACAGTGAAAGCATCAGCTATCATGGAGTTTCTGTATTGACACTTGTCCTTGCGGCCTTTTTCTTCGGTCTGGGAACCTGGCTGGGACTCTGGATGTCGCAATTAGAAGAGAGATACACTAATGGCTAAAAAAACAAAAATCAAAAAAACACTGGTCGAGCAAATTTTAAGCAAGGCTAAGATTGAACATCGAGGTCTGCAGCTAAATGCCTTAGCTGAACAGCCAGCCAATGACTTGGACCGTTCGCAGATTTATAAAACCTTGGCCTTGACAGGAGACAAGACTGGCACACTAATCGGTATCCTACCAATCACAGAACATCTATCCGAAAAGAAAATGGCCAAGATTTCCGGTAATAAAAAAGTCAGTATGATTCCCCAGAAAGACTTGGAAAAGACAACGGGCTATATTCACGGAGCCAATAATCCTGTCGGTATCCGTCAAAAGCACAACTTTCCAATCTATATCGACCAGTCAGCTCTAGAGCGAGATAGCATCATCGTTTCTGCTGGCGAAGTCGGCCGCAGTATCGAAATCAAGGCTCAAGATTTGGCAGATTTTGTTCAAGCTAACTTTGCAGACCTCAAGGAGAATCCTAGCTCATAATTCTTCAATACTGCACCTAATATTCTCAATAAACCCTAATAAGAAAGAAACAATCAACCACTATGAAATTATACTTTGTCCGACACGGAAGAACGGAATGGAATCAGGAAGGTCGCTTTCAGGGAGCCAGCGGTGATTCGCCACTGCTGCCAACCGCCGTTGAAGAACTGCAAACCTTAGGAAAACATCTGGCTCAGACACAATTTGACAAGATTTACAGCAGCGATCTCCCACGCGCCATTCGCTCTGCTGAGATTATCCAAGAAGAAAGCCAGTTTCCGACTGAAATCGTATCAGTACCTGAACTGCGAGAATGGCAGTTGGGAAAACTGGAAGGCGCAAAAATCTCTACCATAGAAGCCATCTATCCGCACCAGATGACTGCCTTCCGCCACAACCTTTCGCAATTTAATCATACGTTTTTTGACGCTGAGTCGGTTTACCATACAACCCACCGGACCATTTCCTTTATCAAGACCTTAAAAGACAAGGACTATGAGCAAGTGCTCATTGTCGGGCACGGTGCTAACTTAACCGCCAGTATTCGAACCATGCTGGGCTATGACACACCCCTCCTACGCAAGAATGGCGGCCTGACCAATGCCAGCATCACCATCCTTGAAACAGAAGACTTTGAGAATTTTGAGCTGATCACTTGGAATAATACGGATTATTTAGTTGAAAAAGCAGAAAATTAAGGCTGGATTTCTAGCTTTTTTTCTTACTTTATAGCCAAATATAGATGAATTTCCCTATCTTTTGTGATAAAATAGGTAGGAAAACTTTTGGAGGAAAAACATGACTACTGAACATATTGAGGAATTAAACGACCAGCAGATTATCCGCCGTGAAAAAATGGCTGCGCTGGCTGAGCAGGGAATTGACCCTTTTGGCAAACGCTTCGAGCGGACTGCTAACTCTGCTCAACTAAAAGAAAAATACAACGATAAAGATAAAGAAGAATTAAACGAACTCAATGAAACAGCTATTATCGCTGGCCGTCTCATGACCAAGCGCGGCAAAGGAAAAGTTGGCTTTGCCCACATCCAAGACCGTGAAGGCCAAATCCAGATTTATGTTCGTAAAGATGCTGTTGGTGAAGAAAACTATGAAATCTTCAAAAAGGCTGACTTAGGGGATTTCCTCGGTATCGAAGGTGAGATTATGCGGACAGATATGGGTGAGCTTTCTATCAAGGCGACCCACCTTACTCATTTGTCTAAGGCTCTGCGTCCCCTACCTGAAAAATTCCACGGCCTGACAGATGTCGAAACCATCTACCGTAAACGTTATTTGGATTTGATTTCCAACCGCGAAAGCTTTGAGCGCTTTGTCACTCGTTCAAAAATTATCTCAGAAATCCGTCGTTACTTGGATGGACAAGGTTTCCTTGAAGTTGAAACTCCTGTTCTCCATAACGAAGCAGGCGGTGCTGCTGCCCGTCCATTTATTACCCACCACAATGCCCAAAACATTGACATGGTACTGCGGATTGCAACCGAGCTTCACCTTAAACGTCTTATCGTCGGCGGTATGGAGCGAGTGTATGAGATTGGGCGTATCTTCCGTAACGAAGGAATGGACGCAACTCACAATCCAGAGTTCACTTCCATCGAGGTTTACCAAGCCTATGCAGATTTCCAAGACATCATGGACTTGACTGAAGGCATTATCCAACATGCTGCTGTCTCTGTCAATGGAGATGGACCAGTCAACTACCAAGGAACTGAAATCAAAATCAACGAACCGTTTAAACGCGTTCACATGGTTGACGCCATCAAGGAAATTACGGGTGTTGATTTCTGGCAAGATATGAGCTTTGAAGAAGCTGCTGCCTTGGCTCAGGAAAAGAAAGTTCCGCTTGAAAAGCACTTCACCGAAGTTGGTCATGTTATCAATGCTTTCTTTGAAGAATTTGTGGAAGAAACCTTGATTCAGCCAACCTTTGTCTACGGCCACCCTGTAGCAGTGTCACCTCTGGCTAAGAAAAATCCAGAAGATCCACGCTTCACGGACCGCTTCGAGCTTTTCATCATGACCAAAGAATATGCCAATGCCTTCACCGAATTGAACGATCCAATCGATCAATTATCTCGTTTTGAAGCACAGGCCAAAGCCAAAGAACTGGGGGATGACGAAGCAACTGGCATTGACTATGACTTTGTTGAAGCTCTGGAATACGGTATGCCACCAACTGGAGGTCTAGGAATCGGTATCGACCGGCTGGTCATGTTACTAACAGACGTGACTACCATTCGCGATGTCCTGCTCTTCCCAACAATGAAATAATCTGTATTTTATACAATCTTAAGAAAACAGATCCTGCTGGAAGCCCAGCAGGATTTTTACATCACAAAAAAGTCTGGGAAACCAGACTTTTTGTTGTATTATTCATATCTCAGTGCTTCAATTGGATCTAGTTTAGAGGCCTTGTTGGCTGGCAGGATACCGAAGAGAACACCGATGGTTGCTGAGAAGAGAAGGCTGACGATGCTGACTGGTAGAGATACCGTTACTGGTGTTCCTTCCAGCATTTGACTCATGGCTGAGCCTAGTACAGACGCAAGTCCCGCAGCTAGAACCAGTCCAATCAAACCACCAATCAGTGTCAAAATCATAGACTCAATCAAAAATTGCATTAGTATGTTACCACGTGTTGCTCCCAGAGCTTTCCGCAGACCGATTTCACGAGTCCGCTCAGTGACCGATACCAACATGATATTCATAACGCCGATACCACCAACAAAAAGTGAGATTCCGGCGATGGCACCGATAACTCCTGTCATGGCACCATAAATATTTTGTACTTCCTGATAGAGGGCACTATCATCTGTCACTTGATATTCGCCCTGTTGCAGACCAGCAATTTCTGTTAATTTCTTGGCAACCTTAGGGCCAAGTTCTGGAACCAAGCTGGTATCATTCACCCGAAGAACAATCTCTGAAATTTCATCTACTCCAAAGTTTGCAGCTATGAGAGTATTAGTTGTAATGGCATTACCACCATAGACCTGCATGGAGCCAGATGCAGCAGGAGTTTCAGGATCTCTATAAACCCCAATCACCCGATAGTTACTGGCACCCACTGTCACAATCTTATTGATTGCCTCTTCAGCGGAAGAAAAAAGGGTCGCAGCCAGACCTTCGTCTAGCAGCACAACACTGGCAAAGCCTTGATAGTCTTGCTGTCTCAGAGCACGACCAGCAATGATTTTGTATTTTTTTACCTGAATATAGGTCATGTTTGCTCCGACAAAGTTGACGCGCTCAGCCTTCTTATTTTCGTAGCTAAAGGTTTCCATAGCAGAGTTGGTCACATAGTAGCCGTCCACTCCCTTGATATGGGTCAATTCCTTAACCCATGCTTCCTGGGCCTTGGGTGGTTCCACCACTTCTTCGCTTTCATCTTCCACATTTACAGAATAGAGATCAGCCGTTTGTGTATAGGAGCCGTCCTTGCTCTTTTTAGGAGAAAAGACGAGGCGCATGTTTTTCTGACTTTTGGTAAAACTCTCATTGACCCGTCGGGTAATGGAATCTCCTAAGGCCATGATAACCACAACCGAAGCCACTCCGATAATAATCCCAATCATGGTCAGGAAAGACCGCATCTTGTGTCCAAGAATGGAGCTAATGGCAAATTTCCAGTTTTGCATTAGGCTAGTCCTCCTTCCTTAGCGCTATCAGATGAGATGACACCGTCACGAATGACAATCTGCCGTTTGGCATAGGCAGCAATCTCAGGCTCGTGGGTTACCATGATAATGGTTTTCCCTTCTCGATTGAGCTCAGTTAAGAGCTCCATAATCTGCTCACCAGTCTTGGTATCCAAGGCCCCCGTCGGTTCGTCAGCCAGAATCAGAGAGGGATTATTGACCAAAGCACGAGCAATGGCAACCCGCTGCTTCTGTCCTCCAGAGAGCTCTGAAGGCAGATGGTGCATCCGCGTGTCCAGCTCCACCTTGGTCAGAAACTGCTCGGCCAAGGACTTCCGTTTAGACTGACCAACACCTGCATAGATCAAGGGCAGTTCCACATTTTGCAAGGCATTAAGCTTAGACAAGAGAAAGAACTGCTGGAAGACAAAGCCGATTTGCCTATTTCGAACCTTGGCCAGCTTCTTATCACCTAGCTTAGCTACTTCTTCGCTTCCTAGATGGTATTCACCAGTGGTCGGACGATCCAGCATCCCAATGATATTCATCAGAGTAGACTTACCAGATCCAGACGGTCCCATGATAGCAACAAACTCGCCCTCTTCAACCTCCAAACTGATGTCTTTTAATACCTGTAGTTCCTGATCTCCATTGCGATAGCTCTTATTAATATTTTTTAACTCAATTAGCTTCTTCATAAGATTTCACCTCTTGACCGTCTTTCAAGCTATCTGTCGGATTGATGATAACTTTACTATCCTTTGTCAAACCAGATGAGATTTCTTGATTTTCAGCATCAGCATTTCCGAGCGTCACTTCTGTCTTCTTAGCAACTCCTTTTTCCAGAACCCAAACATAGTTCTTGTCTCCGTCCATTACCACACTGCTGACTGGCACAATGAGTCCCTGAGTATTGTTTTTAACTTCAATGTTGACAGAGAAACCTTGCTTGAGCTCACCAATCTCGCTGGTAATGTCAATTGTAAATGGATATTTAGAACCTGAAGCTGTTCCGCTGCCACCTGTTCCAGACGGTTGAGCTGCTGCCTGCTGGCCGTCTTTTGGATAGTTGGAAATGTAGCTGATTTTACCAGTCCATTTCTTGTCTGGGTAAACTTTTGATGTAATGGTCACTTCTTGACCGACAGACAAGTTAGCCAGGTTGTATTCGGACAATTCTCCCTTAATTTGCAGATTACCATTGCTGACGATATGAACCAAGGTTTGAGTGGCACCAGTTGTTGATTTTGAAACATCGCGGTTGACTTCTACGACCGTACCATCTGCTGTGCTGGTTACTGTTAAGGCATTGAGAGTAGCTTGCGCTTTGTTCATATTATCTACTGCATCAGCCCGAGCATCGCGCAGGTCAGCTGCCTGAGACTCGACAGAACGCTGTGCCTGAGCTTCAGACGCCCCATCTGCTTCTTCATCGCCAGTCGTATTTACAGTCACACCATTGGTTTGCAAGTCATGCAATTGACGATCGGCTTTGCTAACCGCCCGAGCAGCCGCATCATAAGCAGCCTGAGCCTCTGCGCTTTTATAAGTTACCAAAGCTTGACCGGCAGTCACCTGGTCACCAACATTGACCAGTACATTTTCCAAGTCACCCTTGGTGCTGTCATAGTAGATGTACTGCTCGTTGCTGGCTGTGACATTGCCTGTCAGTAAGACTGAAGAAGCCACTGATCCTTCCTTGGCCTTTTGAACTAAGGGAGTCGTATCGATCGGTGCCTCAGAAGGATTCCCTCCATTTAGAAACATGAAGAGAACTGCTCCTGCAACAACTGCAATCGTAGCTCCAATAATGCTAAATAATTGCCATTTCTTTAACTTTTTCATCTTTTTTCCTCCTCTTGATGAAAACGATTTTCTTTTGTTATATTATATCACAAGGCTATCATAATTCTTCTAAAAAAATTTACAGTTTCTCACAAATGGTTGCTATTTTATCTCAGATAGTCACTCCACTTAAATCCGTAGCAGATTTTTGCATTCACCTGCTAAAAAAGGTACAATTACCTCATATAATAGAAGGAGATTCTAAAAAGATGAAAGAATTTGATATGATTGCTATTGGCGGTGGCAGCGGGGGAATTGCTACCATGAATCGGGCCGGCGAATACGGTGCCAAGGTTGCCGTTATTGAAGAAAAGAAACTGGGTGGCACCTGTGTCAATGTCGGCTGTGTCCCAAAGAAGATTATGTGGTACGGAGCTCAAATCGCTGAAGCTATCCAGCATTATGGACCGGACTACGGCTTTACTTCTGACAATCAAACTTTTGATTTTGCTACCCTTCGGAAAAATCGTGAAGCTTATATTGACAGAGCACGTTCGTCTTACGATGGTAGCTTCAAGCGGAATGGGGTTGAGCTGATCGAAGGCCGTGCCCGCTTTGTAGATGCAAACACTGTCCAAGTCAACGGTGAACTTATTCGTGCCAAGCACATTGTCATTGCGACGGGTGCTCATGCAGCTATCCCCAAGATCCCTGGCGCAGGCTACGGAGAAAATTCTGATGATGTCTTTGCTTGGGAAGAATTACCTGAATCTGTGGCCATTGTTGGAGCAGGCTATATAGCAGTTGAGCTAGCCGGCGTGCTCCATGCTCTAGGAGTTAAAACAGACCTTTTTGTCCGTAAGGATCGACCACTACGCAACTTTGACAGCTATCTGATTGACGGTTTGCTCCAAGAAATGGAAAAGTCTGGACTCCAGCTTCATACTCATAAGATTCCACAAAAGCTGGAAAAACTGCCTGATGGTCAGCTCAAGCTCTACTTTGAAGATGGCAGCAGTCACACAGCCCAGCATGTTATCTGGGCAATCGGTCGTAAGCCAAACGTTCAAGACCTCAATCTGGAAGCAGCTGGCGTCACTCTCAATGAACGTGGCTTTATCGCTGTAGATGAGTACCAAAACACTGTGGTTCCTGGCATCTATGCTCTCGGCGATGTAACAGGCGAAAAAGAATTAACTCCTGTTGCTATCAAGGCTGGACGAACTCTGTCTGAGCGTCTTTTCAATGGTAAAACAAATGCTAAGATGGACTACTCAACTATTCCAACTGTCGTCTTCTCCCATCCCGCTATTGGGACAGTCGGCCTAACTGAGGTAGAGGCTATCAAGACTTACGGAGCTGAAAATATTCACGTTTACACATCTAGCTTCACATCCATGTATTCAGCTGTCACCCAGCACCGCCAACAGGCCAAGTTCAAGCTCATCACTGCCGGTGAGGACGAAAAGGTCGTTGGCCTGCACGGCATTGGCTACGGAGTAGACGAGATGATTCAAGGTTTCGCAGTTGCTATCAAGATGGGCGCTACCAAGGCTGACTTTGATGCTACAGTTGCTATTCACCCGACAGGTTCCGAAGAATTCGTGACCATGCGATAAAAAATTCAAAATCAGAAGAGGTTTGGTATTCCAGCCTCTTTTTGACTTCTGCTACCATTTTATAATAAAGATCATGACCATTCCATAACCTAATCTTTCATTTTACAGACGAATCTTACATTTTTGTAAGATTGTAATTAAAGCTATTTCAACTTCATTTGACATTCCTTTGAAATATCCATCAAGAAATTCCAAAGATTATAAAAAGCGATCTTTTTATTAGTTATTATATGCGACAAGGAGCCTGAAATGAAATCTCAGACTCCTTTTTCTTTATGGTAAAATAGCTACAGCTCTAACTGGTGAACCGCTGGCTTGATGCCAGTTGGGAAAGCTAATTGATATGAGAGCACCCTTAGCCGGCAGCTGATCTAGATTGGTCATAACTTCTAGCTGATAAATGTCCTGCTCCAAAAGATAGTATTCATTAAGCAATCCATGCTCTGCTGTAGGAATACCTGCATCTGTATCAAAGGTTTCGTGACCTACCGCCTTAACACCACGCTCATGGATAAGGAACTCTAGAGCATCCCGTCCCCACCCAGGAGTATGCTGAATCTCCTGATCATCCAGATTGCGCATAGCTGATTGACTCGGCCAACGCTTGGACCAGTCTGAGCGAAAAGCAACAAACGTTCCTGGCTCAATCTGCCCTTGCTCCGCTTCAAAATCTAAAATATCCTGCTTGCCCAGAATAAAGTCTGGATTCTCTGCTACTTCCTTAGACTTATCAATAACCACCAAAGGCAGGAAAAGATCTTTTAGTTCAATCTCTTCCAACCAGCGACCACCCTCCACAAAGTGAATCGGAGCATCAATATGAGTCCCGTACTGGCCAACTACAGAAAACTGCTGAACATGAAAACCGTCTTTCAAAGTGAAAATATCCTTCTTCTCCAAGGCAGGCAGAGCTGGAAAATGCGGACTATCTTCCTTGATCTGATGGGACAAGTTAACCCATTTTTTCTCCTGTAGTTCCTGATAAATTTTTAATAAATCTGTCATAGCCTTCTCCAATCTAGTCAGTCTTGCTTTGGGAAGATGTTGATTACGCACCCACACCTCTAGCAAAAACTCTTATTTACTTTTGCATTATTATATCAATCAAAGTGTGCTGCTGCAATTCTTTATAGCACTTTTAGATAATCCTTTTTTATTGATAAGAATATAGTTTGAAGCTATAGCTAATTTTTCTAATGAAGCCTATTCAAACATTGAAAATTTTGATATGATAGTACAAAGTAATCCAGAAATGAGGAAAACTGATGAGTAAAACAAAAAAACTTCTTGCGGCCTTGGGCATCCTTTTCTTTAATATTTTTGGTCTTATCGCCTTCTTCGTCTTGCTCATCAGAAGCAAGAAACTAAAATAAGAATCTGTCTGTATAATTGTCTCGTCCGATTAAGAAGGACTTGACTTTTTTTATTTAGCCTTTAAAATAGTTACCATAAAATTAAAAAGAGGTTTACTATTTATGAACAAGAACAAAGCTTTTCTTCTTGCCCTCCCAGCTATCGGAGCTGCCTTCCTAGCTGTCCTGTCCCAATTAACTATTTCCATCGGCCCTGTTCCCATCACGCTGCAGACTTTTGCTGTCGGTTTGATTGCAACGATTTTCAAACCTCGCGAAGCTGTTTTGTCAGTCTTTATTTATCTGCTGCTGGGAGCTATTGGTCTGCCGGTCTTTGCTGGAGGAAGCGGTGGTTTCCAGGCTCTCTTGGGCCCAAGCGCCGGCTATCTCTGGTTCTACTTACTCTTTGCCTTTGTGACATCCAGTCTGACCCATAAGGACAGTCCTTTCTATATGGTTTTTATAGCCAATGTATTGGGTGATGCTCTCGTCTTTGTCGGTGGTATCCTAGGACTCCATTTTTTGGGAGGCTTTGATTTCTCTAAGTCGGTCGCGGTTGGTCTTACTCCTTTTATCCTGCCAGACTTGCTAAAAATGGTTGTCATCACCATCATCAGCATTCCTATTTTTAAGAGTCTGAAATTCCATCCCTACTTTTCAGAGAAATAGAAAAAACTGATAGAGCTTTCTCTATCAGTTTTTTAATGCATCCACGAGAACTTGGAATTCTTCATTAGATAGTGTAATTCCCTTGCCCATTTTGCTGTGGTCTGGACTCCAAGTCCGAATATCATACTTAGCTGGTGCTCCGTTAAAGCTAACGCGGTTGAGCTCCTTGGTCCAGCCCTTGTCATTTTCAGACAGGACCAGAAGTTTTTCTTCGATTTCGAATGTAAATTCTGCCATATTTCACCTCTTGTTTTATTTTCCAACTAATAATTCGTAAAAGAATTTACAATTTAGGGAATTTTGTTATATAATATATTGTAACAAGTTATGGAGATTTTAGCTATGAAAAAATATCTCGAAATGATTTTACAAAGAGCCAACGAATTTATCAGTGGCAAAAAGAATGAACAAGGACCAGAGGACAGCGGCCGCATCCTGCGTACCATCGAGCTAGCTCTGCGAAAACAATCTGGTGTCCACGTTATCTTTCTGGATAAAAGCTTCACTGGCGATATTGTTAAATACGATCGCGAGCGCCTGCAGCTGATTATCAAGAATTTCAAGAAAAGTATGACCACTATTATCCGCGTGCAGGACATAAAGCGAATCAGTCTCGTACCCAATAATATCCGTGAAGCCCAAAAGAAGGACATTCGCATCACCAATCGTCGTTTCAAAAGATAGCTCTTCCATCCAGCTGGATGGAAGAGTTATTTATTTGTCTGAAAATAAATTGATCGATGCTTCTTGCATCCAGGATTAAAAGGATGAGCGCAGAAAGGGCAGGTATCCTCACAGCCAAGGTACTGAGAAATAGTCAGCTCAGTCCTGCAATGGCCGCAAAGGACTACTCGATCTTCTGACCGTCTCACAGGATAGGCCAGAAAAGCATGATCTTCGTAGCGGTCATGACAGAGAAAGCAAGGATAGTATTTCTGACAAGCAAAGCACTTAAGGGCTATGATATCTCTCTCACTGTGATAATGCTGGCATCGAGTCTCCTCATCAAGAATATCTCCGTAAACCTGGATCATGCTACTTCCTCTCTGAAAACCTGTATTCATAAAGATGACTTTTAGATTAAAAAGCCACCTATGAATATAAGATTAAGCTCGGACGGTCACGCTAGTGCCATCTTCCTTGTATAGATTAATCAAGCCTTCCTTGCGAGCCCGCACCATATCACCTGCCTCTACTGGCTGCTCTAAGTGAATAGTCAGAAGCTCCATCGGATTAGGAGCCCGATCAATTCTATTCCCTTCAGCATCTCGAAGGTCTGTGATAAAGGTTTCAAAATGACGGAAGCCTGGTCCGTAAAACTCAACTTGATCCCCTTCATGAATAACATTTCGCTGACGAATAGTCGCTGTCTGACTGTCTGCGTCATAGGCTACTACTTCTGCTACAAATTTGTATTCTGGAATCTTACGTCTCGCTCCGAAAAGCTGCTCATTTTCAGTTGGAGTATGATAGTAGAATCCTGTAGCCAATTCACGTTGAGCAACCTTCCACATCTCATCGACCAAATCCTGCTTGATAGCTTCGAACTTTTCAGGACTTTCTAGATAAGCATTCACAGCTGCTTTATAGCAGTTGGTCACAGTAGAAACGTAATGAATAGACTTCATCCGTCCCTCAATCTTCAAGCTATCCACTCCGTTTTCAATCATGTCTGGTATGCGGTCAATCATGGACATATCAACAGCGGACATGGAAAATTCTTCTGGAACTTCACCTTTCAAGCTCTTACGTTCTTGTCCAAAAGGCATATCATAGAGGTCGTATTTCCAACGACAGGATTGCGAGCAGCCTCCACGATTGGCATCGCGCATACTCATGTGATTGGATAACGTACAGCGGCCGGAGTAGGAAATACACATGGCTCCATGAACAAAAGCTTCGATTTCAACGTTAGTCCGTCGGCGAATTTCTGCCAGCTCAGCCATAGAAACTTCGCGAGCTAGGACAACGCGAGTCAGTCCTAGATTTTTCCAGAACTCCAGCGTTTCATAGTTGGTCGCACTGGCCTGAGTCGATAGGTGGATTTCCAGACCAGGAGCCTCCGATGCTGCAATAGCAATCAAAGCCGGATCTGAAACAATGACAGCCGCAATCCCGATATCTCGCAAACGGCGGAACCACTCACCAGCACCCTCTTCATTCCCCTCGTGCATGACCATATTTGCCGCGACATAGACCTTAGCACCATAACGAGCCGCAAACTGAACCCCTTCTTCCATCTGTTCAAAGGTAAAGTTCCCAGCCCGACTGCGCAGTCCATAGGCCTGTCCGCCAATAAAAACAGCATCTGCTCCATATCGAACAGCTACTTTTAGCTTTTCCAAAGTACCAGCAGGTGATAACACTTCTGGTCGTTTCAATTTTCTTGCCATCATTTTCTCCTATTTGCAATATAAAAGTGTTGATGTCTAATCCTTATTATTTTATAGTAATTTACCCCTAAAAGCAAGGTTCTTTGAATTATTTTCACAATTCTAATTTTCGGATTTTTCGAATTAATTCAAAAAATAGTTTGAAACATCTATTTTTTACTCATGTTTTAGAAATATTATTTTTGTTTTCAAAAAAGAACTCCTAAAAGGAGCTCTAGTTTCAATGTTTATTTTACCATATCGGGATCATAGTCATAAAATCCTGTATCGAGAAAACGATTTTTCGGATGCAGTTTATGAATCGCCTCATCCAGAACAAAGGCTTGATCTGAGCTAAACTTGCCTGCTTCAATCAAATCCCTCGCCTCGACAAAAATCTTAGCAATCTCAACAAAGTTGTGGCCTGGCGTGTATAGACCTTCTAGCTTCCAGTTGCAGAATCCATGGTCAACCAACTCTATCAGCTTGGTCATCAAATCCAAGTCATTATTGGCAAAAATATGAGTACCATGATTGTCCTCAAAAATCGAGTAATGGCTCTGCGGATCGCTTGGTTCCGCCAGAAAGAGGTCTCGTTCTCTCGTCTTCTCATCATCGATACGAGTAAAATTATAGTAATTCTGCAAAAGAGGACGCTTGGAGTGATGGATGACACTAGCTCCGTAAACCAAGACTTCAGCAGGAATTTCCAGAATTTCTGGCATCTTAAAAAGCTCAGCAGAAGGAATCTCACGCGCCAAGACAGCTTCTGAAACACCAGCGTTCTTAGCCCAAAAGTTAATCTGACGGCTGCTGGTAACCATGGTCGATGCGTCGTAAATGGTTTTTAATTTATAGCCATCGCGCTGCAGCACATAGAAAACACCAGCATCTCCAACCGTAATATAATCTGCCCCAATCTCCTGCAAGAAATCAAGGTAAGGCTTAATATTATCCATCATTTCCTGATGCATGAGCGCGTTCACCGCAACAGTCAACCCTTTTCCTGCTTGGTGAACCAAGTCAGAAATTCGAGTTAATTCGTCTAAACTAAAATTATGAGGCAACCGAAGGCCATAATTTTTCTCACCGACATAAATTCGATCGACATTTGCCTCTAAAAGTTCCTCAACTTGTTCTATACTTTCAGCTGTTGCTGTAATAATTATCTTTTTCATACAACCATTATAGCAAAAAAATATAAAGGAGTGGTTTTTCATTCGAATTTATTCGTTTTGTAATCCTTTTGTAATATTTAAAACTGCAAAAAAATGGTAGAATTAGAGGGTACTGTAAGGAGAGAGAATTATGCACGTAAGAAAATACCAACAATATGATGACCCAACTGACTACTACTACCAAGAAATTGAATCTGAACAAACACCACTCTATCAAGAATACCTACCTGAAGCAGAAACATCACCAAGATTAAGCGAACTCTTTTTCTTCTTAAATATTGCTGTTTTCTGTGTCTTGACAGTTTTGTTTAGCTTTGTATTTTTGAGTTTAAAAATGAATACATTTATGTCCTTCACTTTGGCCATTGCTTCTAGCCTGATTAGCATTCAATCTTATCGCCTGTTCGCAAAGAAACGCCAAACTAGCAAATAAACCAACCTTGTGATTCTACGATTTTAAAATATAAGAAAAAACCGAAGATGCTTTCTATCCTCGGTTCTTTTTTTCGTTCTTGCAAACAAAGAAGACTAGCAATTTTGCTAATCTTCTTTATTTTATTTTTCTTCTTGATTATCAGTTTCAGCAGTCTTTTCTTCTTGACCTTCTGTCGCTTCTGCTCCGAAGTCAATTATGATTTCTTCTGAAGGTTCCTCTTCTTCCTCTTGGAAGATCACAGGCTCTTCCTCTGCAAAGTTACTTTCTTCTTTATCAAATTTTTCTTTGATTTCGTTAAACTTATCTTGCGAGTAGTCCACGACTGATTTTGTCGTTTCTTTGACAGATTCGATGACTGTTTCAGTTGTAATCTCGCCTTTCTCAACTTTTTCCTTGGTTTGTTGAATTGCGCTGACAGCTTGATTTGAAAAGTCTTTAGCAGACTGAACGACAGCTTCGTGAATATCATCAGGATTTTCTTGGTATTCCTTAACAAAGTCCCGAACCTTATCTGTCGTTTCCTTTCCTTTCTTACTGGTCAGAAAATAGGCAGCAGCTGCACCTGTAACGGCGCCCAATAACAGTGATGAAAATTTTCCCATAATAGACCTTCTTTCTTATTTTTTAAACAATTTTGAAGCAAAACGCAAAGCAGATAAACCAGCTGTTGTCTTGACAGATCCCTTGCCAACAGACACAGCTTTTTTACTCAGCGTGCGCGCCTGAACGTTTAAATCTGAAACAGACTCAGACAGGTCCGCTACAGCTGTAAACAAAGGATCAATAGTTGCGACTTTTTGATTGATGTCGTCAGTCAAGACATTGACCTTGGCCAGTAAATCATTGGTTTGGTGAAGGGTCACGTTGACATCAGAAGTCAAGACCTTGATGGTATTTTCTGTTTCATCTAGCATCTTACCAGCTTTCTCGCCCAGATTTTTGACTGTTATCGTCAAGTAAATCACGAAGATAATAAGGGCAACTGCCAGTAAAGCATAAGCAATTTCAATTATCATATTTCTCTCCTTTCATCGCTGACATCTCTTATAAAAGAGTCAACGGATCTATTATTTCTTATTCTTGATAGTAAGGGGCTTTCTTTTTTCTTTGGTAAATGATGATGCCGATTCCGACAAAAATAAGAATCAGAGATAACCATTGGGAAACACGCAGACCAGCAAACATGAGACTGTCTGTCCGCATCCCCTCAATGATCATCCGACCAAATCCATACCAAATTAGATAGAAGGCGGCGATTTCTCCCTGTCTCAGCAACTTAGGCCGACGGCGGAGAACAATAATCAAGATAAAACCAAGTAGGTTCCATAGAGATTCATAGAGGAAAGTTGGCTGTCTGTAGCTGCCTTCGATATACATATTTTCACGAATAAAGCTAGGCAGATAGTCCAAACTCTTAACTGCCGCACCATAGGCCTCATGGTTGGCAAAATTTCCCCAGCGACCAATACTCTGGGCAATCATCACACTTGGTGCTGCAATATCCAGAAAATCAACTGGGTGAATCAGCCTTCTCCTACAAAAAAAGTAGAGAACGATAGCACCAGCTATCAGCCCGCCGTAAATAGCAATACCTGCTATTCCGCCATTCCAGAAATCAATGATTTTTATCAGATTCTTACCGTAATAATCCCACTCGAAGGCCACGTAATAAAGCCGGGCACCCACGATGGCTACGGGAAAAGCCACTAGGATAAAATCCAAAATATCATCAGGAATAATCTTCCGACGCGGAGCTTCTTTCATGGCAAGATAAACGGCTAAAACTAAGCCCGTGACAATACAGATGGCATACCAGCGAATACTGATAGGCCCTAGTTGGATAGCTACTGGATCAATCATGTTTCACCTCATTCCGGCTAATTAAATCGGTGAGGCGCTCTTCAAAGATCTTAGTAGCATCATAGCCCATTTGCTTAGCTCGATAGTTCATCGCCGCAGCCTCAATTACGACCGAGATATTGCGGCCAGTCTTTACAGGAATCCGAATACGTGGAATTCTGACACCGGCAACCTCCAGCTCCTCTGTATCATTACCTAGACGGTCAAAAGTTTTTTGAGTGTCGTAATTCTCCAAATAAACAGCTATCTGAACTTGAGAAGAATCTTTAACTGCACTGGCTCCGTATAAGCTCATAACATCTATGATACCAACACCACGAATTTCTAATAGGTGTCGCAGGATTTCAGCCGGCTCTCCCCAAAGGGTCACTTCATCCTTAGCATAGATATCCACTCGATCGTCCGCAACCAAACGATGGCCACGCTTAACCAATTCAAGCCCTGTCTCACTTTTACCAATTCCACTGTCCCCTTGGATGAGAACCCCCATGCCATAAATATCCATCAGAACCCCATGAACACTGGTCCTCTCAGCCAGCCGAGAATCAAGATAACTGGAAATTTCTCCAGACAAGCGGCTAGTAGAGGCTTTGCTTCTAAGAATAGCAACCTGCTTCTCATCAGCCGCATCAATCATTTCTTTAGGAATCTCTAAATTTCGAGCAATGATAACCACCGGCGTCTCAGGCTGGAACATTTTCAGCAGTACTTGATGGCGATTATGAGAGCTCATCTTCATCAGATAAGACCACTCTTTCATCCCAATCAGCTGTATCCGCTCGGGTGTATAAAAATCAAAATATCCAGTCATTTCAAGTCCAGGCCGAGAAATATCTGAAGTTTTAATTTCTTTCTCCAGTAAAACTTTATCTCCGTACTCCTGAGACAGACGAGACATTTTTAAGAGGTCTTTGACCTTTACTGACATTGTCTTCTCCCTTCAAATTTGTCTGCTTCTATTATAGCAAATTTTTACCTCAAAAGAATCTTTAAGATTGATTTTAGAGCGAAAAAATATTTTGATTTAAATCAACTTTTTAGTAAAAATAGAAAAACAGCCACGGTCTTAGTCAAGCAGGCTGTTAAGAATCTTCTTTTGGTTCTTAAAACAAGGATGGTTTTCTACAAAATCTGGGACCTCTTTCAGAGGCAACCAGACATGAGCATCTGTTTCGCCTTCCTGATAGCGGACTTGACTCTTATCGCCAGACACAACCACCTCATAGTAGTCGAAATGGCACTGATCATTGACAGAGCACACCTGCTCCAAAAGTCTGATGCTGTCAGGAACCAGACCAGTTTCCTCTTTTAATTCACGTAAGGCGGCTGTCTGGCTATCCTCTCCAGCCAGCACACTGCCTCCCGCTCCGAACTCATAATAGCCAGGATAGAGACTTTTATTGGCTGACCGCCGCATAAAGAGAATATCACCATCCAGATGGCGAACCAAGACATTAACACATAGATGAAACTGTCCTTCAGGAATTTTTTCTCCTCGAACCAGGAGATGAGGGAGTTGATTTCGATTTAAGTCATAGGCATTCCAAATTTCTGTCATATTTCCTCCTTGGATAAATTGCTAATATTTTGGTGATGTTTTTAAGTGTCAATTTACCTGGTTTTCTATCCTGCTTCTTTTTTAGATTTTTTCTAAAAGAAGCAAGCAGAAAATAAATCACGGCATAGAAATGTCTTACTAAAACATTCCCTACTTCAAGTAAAAAATCGGGAGCGCATCCCGAAATTTTCTATTTTATTAAGAATCACCAAAACCAACCGTCTTTATCGTCTTTGATAGCTTCAGCTTCTTTTCGTTTGCGCGGGCCGGTTCCATACATTTCTTCTTCTATGTCTTCTTTATAGGGCATAACCATAGCCAGCAGGATATAGATGAGAATTCCCAAGCCGAAATTGACCACAGTAAAGATAATAAAGAGGAAGCGCACCAGGCTCAGATCAAAATCAAATTTATCACATAGACCGGACAAGACACCGGAAATCAGTCGATTCTTTTTCAACTTATAGAATTTCACGTTCATGATAGAGACCTCAATGATCATATTTACTTTATTCTACCATATTTCATGAGAAAACAATCGGGCCAAAGGCTGATTATGGATTAGAATATTCATTCTTTTGAAAAAGAGAGTTCTTCAAGGAACTCTCTCGCTAATCTATCAAGCTTTCTCTGACAAACGGAGCTTGCCCATACAGCGTCCGCAACGGTATTTTTGAAGATTGACTCTACGTCTACGACGGATAAGTGCTCCGCAGCTCAGGCATTCATAGACGAGAAAAGATTGCGAGTCGGACAAGGAAGGAGCGTAGCGCAGACCATCAACTTGCTTGAGCAGTTCTTTAAAATCTCGATCCCCATGGCGGTATCCTTTACCCTGATAATAGAGGTGATAGTGAGCCAGCTCATGGCGAACAATTTTTCGGAAGGTCTCCAGCCCAAAAGTTTCATAGATTTTTGGGTTGAAATCCAAATGACCATCTTTAGGAAAGAAGCGTCCCCCTGTAGTGCGGAGACGCTTGTTCCAATAAGCTTGGTGGCGGAATTCCCAGCCAAAATCCTCAAGCGAAACCCGCTTGACATAGTTAGTTAGATTCATTTGGTGCTATCAGAGAGAGGTTGACCTTCTCCCGCTCCACATCCAGTTTATCCACCCAGACTGTGACTAAGTCGCCAACAGATAGGACCTGACTAGGGTGCTTGATATAGTCCGTGCTCAGCTTGGAGATATGAATAAGACCGTCTTCGTGGATACCGATATCCACAAAGGCTCCAAAATCGACAACATTTCGGACAACACCTTCCAACTTTTGACCGATGCGCAAATCCTTGATATCCAAGACATCCTGCCGCAGAACTGGCGCGTCAAAGGAATCACGCAAATCCCGGCCAGGCTTGAGCAAATCAGCAATAATATCTTTGAGGGTTTCTTCTCCCAATCCTAGCTCTGCAGCCAAACTAGCAGTCTGAACAGCCTTTAATTTGACTTGGGCAGCTTCATCCAAACTGCTGATTTCCAGACGCTTAAAGAGCTCCTCCACTGCCTTATAAGACTCTGGGTGAACGCCTGTATTGTCTAGCAGGTTATCACTTTCAGGAATACGCAGGAAGCCGGCCGCCTGTTCAAAAGCCTTTGCGCCTAGACGCGGCACTTTCTTGATGGCCTCGCGAGACCGAATCAAGCCTTCCGTTTCCCGGTATTTGACAATATTTTCTGAAATAGTCTTATTGAGACCAGCTACATGGGCAAGCAGGGCAGGACTTGCTGTGTTGATATTGACCCCGACTTGGTTAACCACTGTATCAACGACAAAGTCCAGACTTTCAGACAGTTTTTTCTGGCTGACATCATGCTGGTACTGACCAACCCCGATAGACTTAGGATCAATCTTGACCAGCTCAGCCAATGGATCCTGCAGACGGCGGGCTATGGAAATAGCTGAGCGCTTTTCAACGGTCAACTCTGGAAACTCATGACGAGCCAGTTCACTAGCAGAGTAGACAGACGCCCCGCTCTCATTGACGATGACATAGCTGACAGTTGGATGAGATTTCAAGACTTCTGCTACAAAAGCTTCACTTTCTCGGCTAGCAGTTCCGTTTCCGATGGCAATGATTTCCACGCCAAACTGCTCAATCAGCTCTGACAACTCTTTCTTAGAAGCTTCAATCTGAGCTGGCTTTGCTGGTGGAACGGGATAAATAACATGAGTCGTCAGCATCTTGCCTGTCGCATCAACAACAGCCAGCTTGGCTCCTGTCCGAAAGGCTGGGTCAAAGCCCAGTACTACGCGACCTTTGAGAGGAGCAATCAGGAGGAGATGGCGGAGGTTATCTGAGAAGAGCTGAATCGCTCCATCCTCAGCCACCTCAGTCAGCTCGGTCCGAATACGGCGCTCCATGGCTGGAATGATTTTCTTTTTAACTGCTTGCTGGATAGCTTCACTAATATAGGCATTTTTCACCTTGAAACGTACTTCAAAAAAGCGCAGGATTTTATCAAGATTGTGCTCAAAACCAACCTTGAGAATACCTAGCTTCTCACCACGGTTAAGAGCCAAGGTACGGTAGCCTTGCATGGTCGCTACTTTTTCGGAAAAATCATAATAAATCTGGAAGACCTGCTTTTCATCCAAATCACCGTCTTTGAGACTGGACACGATAAGAGAATTGGTCTGCATCTCATGGTAGGTCCAAGCCCGTAACTTGGTGTCTTCGGAAATCGCTTCAGTCAGAATATCCACTGCTCCTGCTAGAGCAGCTTCTGCTGTCGGAAAGGCTTCACTAGTCAGTTTCTCAGCTTCTTCCTGCAAGTTAGCCGCATCCTGTAGGATTAGGCGGGCCAAAGGAAAGAGACCTGCTTCACGGGCAATTGTAGCCTTGGTACGGCGTTTCTCCTTATAAGGCAGATAAAGTTCTTCCACATCAGCCAGCTTTTCAGCAGCCTCAATCTCAGAGCGCAACGCATCCGTTAGTTTGCCCTGCTCCTCAATCTTAGCTAAGACCGTCGCTTTACGCTCTGCCAAGGCAGTCATGCTCTTATCTAAGTCAATGATTGCCTTAATTTCGACCTCATCCAGATTTCCTGTCATTTCCTTACGGTAACGAGCAATAAAAGGAATTGTATTTCCCTCAGCGGTCAGATCTAGAACCTGTGATACTTGGCTTTCTTTAAGGCCCAATTTCTGGGCAATTTTTTCAATATTTATATTTTCCATAACAATCCTATTATATCACAAGTGCTTTGAAAGATAGGCTATTTTAGAACTATTTAGTACTATTTGTACAAAAAAATTTAGGGTAAATTAACGACAAAGGGTCTCTTATGTCTCAAAATTTCATTTTTTGATAATTGGTAGTATAATAGAATTATTATTTTAGAAATGAGGTGCCTTTATGGCTGTTAAATTTACTAGATCAGATGATTTGGACAAAATGTTCGAGGAATTTGCGACCCTGCCCAAGATGGAAAAGGTAGAGTTCCCTGAGGAAGACAAGAAAAAATCTAAAAATGAGAAGGATAAGAAAGAATGAACTTCTTCTCTCAGCTACCGGCCAGTGTCCTGCAAGCTGGTGCCATTTTTCTCTCCATTATCATTGAGGCCCTGCCTTTTGTCTTAATCGGAAGTATCATTTCTGGCTTTATCGAGGTGTATGTCACGCCAGACAAGGTTTATCGTTTCCTGCCCAAGAACAAATGGACTCGGATTTTCTTTGGAAGCTTGGTTGGTTTTGTCTTCCCCTCTTGCGAGTGCGGGATCGTCCCCATTATAAATCGGTTTCTAGAAAAGAAAGTTCCCAGTTACACGGCTGTGCCCTTTCTGGTAACGGCTCCAGTCATCAACCCCATCGTGCTCTTTGCGACCTACTCAGCCTTTGGAAATTCCCTCCGAATGGCTCTGCTTCGTGCTTTAGGTTCTATGGTCGTGGCTATTCTTTTAGGGATTTTTCTGGGCTTCTTTGCGGATAGCAATATTCAAAAAGAAAATCGCAAAGCAGTCCATGAACATGACTTTTCACATCTCAGTAAGGGACAAAAGCTTTTTCAGGTCTTTGTGCAGGCCATTGACGAATTTTTCGATACAGGTCGTTATCTGGTTTTTGGCTGTCTCTTTGCCAGCCTAGTCCAGGTCTATGTGCCAACCAGAATCCTGACCTCCATCAGCTCAACACCAGCTGTTGCTATTCTTCTGCTCATGCTGCTGTCCTTCCTGCTCTCACTTTGCAGTGAAGCTGATGCTTTCATTGGAAGCTCCTTGATTGCTAGTTTCGGCTTATCGCCAGTCTTAGCTTTCTTGGTCATTGGGCCTATGCTAGATGTCAAGAATCTGCTGATGATGAAAAACTACTTTAAGACACGCTTTATCTGGCAATTTATCAGCCTGGTTACTGTCGTTGTCTTTCTTTACTCTTGGCTTGTGGGGGTGGTGCTATGATTCGATTTCTAATCTTAGTTGGCTACTTTGAGATCACCATGTACCTGCAGCTGACAGGCAAGCTCAACCAATATATCAATCTCCACTACTCCTATCTGGCCTACTTGTCTATGATTCTATCTTTTATCTTGGCAGTTGTGCAGCTCATTATTTGGATGAAGAAGATGGAGGTCCACAGTCATTTAAATACTCGCTGGGCCAAGTTAGGCAGCGTGATGCTCCTTGTCATTCCGCTTTTTGTGGGAATTTTCTTTCCAACTGTTACCTTGGATTCGACAACAGTTTCGGCCAAAGGATTTCATTTTCCACTAGCTGAAGGAACTTCAACTGCTATTCAGCAGGACGAAGGCACTACCAGTCAATACCTGAAGCCTGACACTAGCACCTACTTTACCAAAGGAGCTTACGAAAAAGAAATGCGGGCAGCCGCCAAGAAATATGTCAAGCAAGATACCATTCAGGTCACAACTGAGAACTACATGGAAATCATGGAGGTCATCTATGATTATCCCGACGAGTTTGTAGGCAAAACGCTGGAGTTCACCGGCTTTGTCTACAATGACCCCAGCGACCAGAAGAGCCAATTTCTCTTTCGCTTCGGTATTATCCATTGTATCGCCGACTCAGGTGTCTATGGCCTCTTGACGACTGGAAATACCCAGCATTTCGAGAATAATACTTGGATTCATGCCAAGGGAAAAATTACCATGCACTACCATAAAAGTTTGGGGCAAAGCCTGCCAACTCTAGAAGTTGAAAGCTTTGATAAGGTAGAAAAACCGGACAATCCTTACGTTTATCGGGTATTTGAATAAAGAAAACGAGGCTGGCACAATCGTGTCTAAGCCTCATTTTTTATCTTTGAATATGTTTCAAGCAGCGGTCAATTTCTTTCTATTTATCTCCCTTTTCAGAAACCGAATTTCTGAATACAATCTTTAGAAAAATTGTGATAAAATAGAGACATCATTTAGAAAATAGGTATCAGGATGTCTTCAAAAGTTATTGTTACAATTTTCGGAGCCAGCGGTGACTTGGCCAAAAGAAAACTCTATCCCTCCCTCTTCAGACTCTATAAGTCTGGCAATCTTTCCAAGCATTTTGCTGTTATTGGAACAGCCCGCCGGCCTTGGAGCAAGGAGTATTTTGAGTCTGTAGTTGTCGAAGCAATCGCTGATTTAGCTGACAGTCCAGAGCAAGCCCAAGAGTTTGCCAGCCACTTCTACTATCAAAGTCATGATGTGCAGGATACCGAGCACTACATTGAGCTGCGCAAGCTTCAAAATCGACTCAATGAGCAGTACCAAGCCGAGCACAATAAACTCTTCTTCCTGTCCATGGCTCCGCAATTTTTCGGTACCATTGCCAAACACCTCAAGTCTGAAAATATCGTAGACGGCAAAGGCTTTGAACGTTTGATTGTCGAAAAACCTTTCGGGACAGACTTGGCAACTGCCAGCCAACTTAACGAAGAACTCTTAGCGGCCTTTGATGAGGAGCAGATTTTCCGTATTGACCATTATCTAGGCAAGGAAATGATTCAGAGCATTTTCGCTATTCGTTTTGCCAATCTTCTCTTTGAAAACATCTGGAATCGTGACTACATTGACAATGTCCAGGTTACCTTTGCCGAAAAGCTAGGTGTCGAAGAACGTGGCGGCTACTATGACCAGTCCGGTGCTCTACGCGATATGGTACAGAATCATACTCTGCAGCTCCTGTCACTCTTAGCTATGGACAAGCCGAAAAGCTTCAGCAAAGAGGACATTCGGGCAGAGAAAGTCAAAGTTTTTGAGCGCTTGGTACAGCCCGATAAAGAAGACCTAAAACGCTTCTTTATCCGCGGTCAGTATAAGTCAGGCACGGTCAAAGGTAAGAAATACATCTCCTACCGGAGTGAGCCTAATGTCAATCCTGACTCCATGACTGAAACCTTTGCTTCAGGAGCTTTCTTCGTAAATAGCGAGCGTTTCCGTGATGTTCCATTTTTCTTCCGGACTGGTAAACGCCTCACTGAAAAAGGCACTCTTGTCAATATCGTCTTTAAGCAAATGGAGTCCATCTTTGGTGAGGAGTTAGCACCAAATGTTCTGACCATTCACATCCAGCCAACTGAGGGCTTCTCTCTCAGCATGAATGGCAAAGAGGTTGGCGAGCGCTTCAGCTTAGCTCCTCTCTCTCTGGACTATCGAACAGACGCAACAGCTAGTGGCGCTTCCCCTGATCCTTACGAAAAATTAATCTTTGACGTTCTTAACAATGACTCAACCAACTTCAGCCACTGGGATGAAGTGCGCTCCAGCTGGGAGCTGATTGATCAGATTGAAGAGCTCTGGCGTAGCAACGAAGTGCCTCTTCATGAGTATCCTGTCGGTTCTATGGGACCAGATGCTTCCTTTGAACTCCTTAGAGAATTTGGAGCTGACTGGCAGTGGTCTCCAAACAAATAAAATTTAAAAATTGTTCATAAAAAAACCAGTACTCATACTGGTTTTTTGTTTTATACCAAGCCTTCAAGCAGGCCTTTCATAAAGTTCTCCGAGTTAAACTCACCGATATCATCAATCTTTTCTCCAAAGCCAATCAGCTTCACTGGGATATCCAATTCCTGACGAATGGCTAGCACAACCCCACCTCGAGCTGTTCCATCAATCTTCGTCAGTACAATTCCTGTGACTGGAGTAATTTTAGAAAATTCCTTGGCCTGAACCAGAGCATTCTGACCGGTTGAAGCATCGAGAGCTAGGAAAGTTTCATGTGGCGCTTCTGGATCCACCCGCTTAATAATACGGCCAATTTTCTCCAGTTCCGCCATGAGATTGTCCTTATTTTGCAGGCGGCCAGCCGTGTCAATCATAAGAACATCAACCTGCTCTGCCTGAGCACGCTCCATACCGTCATATACCACACTGGCAGGATCGCTCTTCTCAGGCCCCGTTACTACTGGAACATCTACGCGCCGACCCCATTCAGCCAGCTGAGCTACTGCTCCAGCTCGGAATGTATCTGCTGCTACCAACATGACTTTCTTGCCTTGTTGTTTGTACTTATAGGCTAATTTACCGATAGAGGTCGTCTTACCGACTCCGTTAACCCCAACAAAGAGCATGACAGTCAGACCATTTTGGAAATTGATTTTTTCATTAAAGCGGCCATCTTTCTCATAAATGTCCACCAATTTTTCAATAATCAGCTGGCGCAGAGCAGCTGGTTTTTTAGCATTTTCCAGACGGGCTTCATAGCGTAGTTCCTCAGTCAGACTGGAAGCTACCTGCACCCCTACATCACTAGTGATGAGCAGCTCTTCCAAGTCTTCGAAGAACTCTTCATCTACTGAGCGGAAATTAGCAAAGAAGGCATTAAGTCGTGCTCCAAATCCTGTCCGAGTCTTCTTTAGGCTGCGGTCATATTTTTCCTGAGTGGATTCCTCTTGAGGAAGATCAGTAGGCTCTTCTGTAGCTTCTGATTCTTCAGCAACATCAGCTGCTTGTTCGACCTGTTCTGATTCTGTTAGTGACTCAGCTTCTGTTTCTAGCTCGAACTCATTATTTGAATCAGTTCCTACCTCGTCATAAGAAACTGCTTCATGCTCGTTATGAGATGATGCTTCATCCGACAGCTTTGCTTGTTCAACAACTTCTTCTACCGTTTCGTCAATGCTCTCAGCATGATGCTCTTCTAGAGTTTCTTCAGTCTGACTTGCTCCTTGAGCCACTTCTTGATTTTCTGTAATAATTTCTCTTTCATGCTCAGACTCCTTGCTTTCTTCTTGGATGGCTTGAGATGCTGGCTCTTCAACATCAGCCAAACTATCTTTTGTATCCGAAATTTGGTCATCAAGTTGCTGCTCGTCCTGATAGGACTGAACAGCTTCCGCTTCAAGATTTTCTCCTGCTTCTGGAGCAGGCGCTGTTTCTTCTTCAAGCTCGCCAATGTTTTCCAATGCTTCCTTGACAACTTCTTCAATTGGCGGTTCTTGTTTTTTTCGGCCGAAAAGGCGGTCAAATAATCCCATCGGCTAATCCTCCTTTAGTACATATTCTTCAATAGCCCAAGCCACTGCATCCTCATCATTAGTCATAGGTGTCACCACATTGGCTGCTTCTTTAACAATGGCTACTGCATTCTGCATGGCCACTCCCAGACCAGCCCACTCAATCATAGACAGATCATTGGCTTCATCACCACAGGCCATGACCTGACTTCTCTCAATCCCTAAATGGGCAATCAGTTTCTCCAAGCCATTAGCCTTATGAACATTTTTCGGTGACCACTCCAGTAGCATTTCTCTAGATTTGAAAATCTCATAGCGCTCAAATAATTCTGGTGAAATTTGCTCAATAGCAGCATCCAGTGGTTCTTGAGCATAAGCAGTGACACATTTATTATAAGTCTGCTGACTAGACAAATCACTGAAATCAATAGGCTCAAAGGTCAGAGCAGGATTGAACTGAGCATAAAGCGAATCTTGATCGGACTGAATCTGATAGACAAGTCCTTCGCAGATAGCATCAAGCGGTATGTAGAGCTTGTCTGTCTCCTCGTAAATCCGAGCCACATCATCATAAGAAAAGACTGTTTTATCAAGGATTTCTCCAGTGTTGCGCTGAACAAGACCACCATTAAAAGTAATGGTGTACTCATCCTCTCGACCGTCTGTTCCCAGCTCATGCAGGAAAAAGTCCATGGCCTTAAGAGGGCGGCCAGTAGTCAGAACTACCTTAACTCCCTTGGCCTGAGCTGCTTTTAAAGCTGCTAAATTACGCTCAGAAATCTTCTTGTCTGAAGTCAGGAGAGTTCCATCCAAGTCCAGAGCAATCAGTTTTATATCTGCCATTATAATCCCTCCATGTAAGTGATAACCGACTGAGCATCATGGTGGCCGATGACTTCCTTGGCGACTTCTAAAATCTCAGGACGAGCATTTTCAGTCGCAATCGGATAGCCAGCCACCTGCATCATGTGCAAATCATTGAGATTATCACCAAAGACCATAACCTGAGAAAGATCTATGTCTAGCTTCTTGGCCAGCTCGACAATGGCAACCCCCTTATCCACATGGTCCAGAACGATGTCAATGGACTTGTAGCCGGTTGTCATGGCCTTGACTCCGTCAATATTCTCATTGACCCAAGCTTCACCAGCTGCGACTTGGTCCTCAGCAAAATTGGTCGTAAACTTAAAAATATCATCGTTGATATCAGCGAGGCTAGCTACTTTTTGAATATTTTCATTATAATGAGCACTGAAAGAAAGATAGGTCGGATCTACAGTCTCCAAGACATAGCAGGCACGTTTGCCCGTCAAAAGCAGCTCATTGACATTAACATAGGGAGATTCCTGCAGCTTATCAAAAACCTTAAGATAAAAGTCCTGTGGCATGGTTGCTTCATAGAGATCCTCGCCATGAAATTCAACTAAGCTGCCGTTTTCAGCAATAAAAATAATCTCATTGCGCACTTCCTCAAACAGCTTTTCCAGCGACAAGAGGGCGCGCCCGCTGGCTACAGCAAAATACATGCCTTTTTCTTTGAAGCGAGCCAAAACTTGCTTGAGACGGTCCATATCAAACTGACCTTTACTGTCTAAAAAGGTGCCGTCCATATCCGTTGCTACTAATTTTATACTCATTTTACATACTTTCTAAATCTTTTAACTTGACCGAGACAATCTTGGAAACACCAGACTCCTGCATGGTAACTCCGTAAATAGAGTCTGCAGCTGACATGGTTCCCTTACGGTGAGTGACCACAATGAACTGGCTGTCCTTGTCAAATCGATTGAGATAATCCCCAAAGCGTTTAACATTAGCCTCGTCCAGCGCTGCTTCCACCTCATCCAAGATGACAAAAGGAATGGTCTTAACACGGATGATTGAGAAGAGTAGAGCCAAAGCTGACAAGGCCTTCTCGCCACCGCTCATCAGATTAAGCGACTGGATCTTCTTGCCCGGTGGCTGCACGGAAATTTCTACACCTGCAGTCAGCAAGTCTCCCTCTGTCAATATCAGGTCTGCCGAACCACCGCCAAACATCTGACGGAAAGTCACCTTGAAGCTTTCACGAATGGCTTCAAAGGTTGATTTAAAGCGTTCCTTGACTTCGTCATTCATCTCTTCAATCGTTTCTAAGAGCAGATTTTTGGCTGATAGGACATCGTCTCGTTGCTCGTTGAGGAAGTTCAAACGGTTGCTGACTTCTTCAAACTGCTCAACTGCTTCCAGATTGACTGGACCTAAAGCTCGAATGGCTTTTTCCAAATCCTTCACCTGGCTTTCAGCAGCTGGCAAACTTTCTAACGGACGAGCCTGGCTGCTTGCTTCTTCGAAACTCATCTGATAGTCATCTGTCAGATTGCTTGCCAGACGGCGCATGACATCCATGAGCTTATCCTTTTCTGCCTCTGCCTTGGCTTGCCGGCGAATCAATTCTTCATTTTGATGACGGGCTTGCTCCAATCGACTAGCAATATCATCAGACTGACCTTCTAAATCTTCAAGCTCAAATTTCAGACGAATCAGTCTTTGATCCAGGTCAGTCTTTTCTTGCTTGGCAGTGTCTAATTGCTCTTCCAAAATCGTAATGTCCACCTTTTGCAGGCTGGACTGCTCCTTTTGCTCCATCAAGAGCTCCAAGGTCGCCTGCTCTTTTGCAAGGCTGGCTTTTTCCTCGGACAGACGTTCCAAGTCATTCTTTTCAAAGCGTTGATTGGAGGTCAGCTCTGTTCGCTGGAGCTTGAGTTCAGCTAAACGAGAGGAAAGTTTGTCAAAACGAGCCTGAACTGCATCTTTGTTCGACTTAACCTGCTCTATTTCTGCAGTGATGTCCATTTTTTCTTGCTCAATTTCGGTCAAGCGGGTCTGCAGTCGGTCTTTCTCTTCTGAAATATCCAAACCAGACTGACCAGCCAACTCCTGTTCCTGTAGATTTTTCAGACTTGTGAGTTCTTCTACGCGCTTGGCTAACTGTTCGTAGGCTAGATTAGCCTTTTGTTCAGCCAAGCGAGCCTGCTCACCATCTGTCTTGATTTGTTCCAATACCTGCTTAGCCTGACTTAGCTGGTTTTGCAGAATTTGCACTGCTTCTTCCTGCTCTTTCAAGCTGATATTTTTCTGCTTAATCTCTTCAAGCAGAGCATCTAGCTCCGGCTTGATAAAGATGGTATTGTTATTGCGGTTGGCACCACCGGCATAGGAACCGCCAGTCCGAAGCTCTGTTCCATCCAAAGTCACCATGCGAACCTGATAGCGCACTTGGCGAGCTGCTGCTCGGGCATGCTCCACTGTATCAAAAATAGCAGTCGTTCCCAGCAGATTTTGAAAAATACTGTCTAACGATGACTCATAGCTGACCAAGGAAGAAGCCAGCCCCAGAAAACCAGCACTTTTTTCAATTGTAGCACGGTTATGGTCAGGCAGCTGACGCGGCTTGATGGTTGTTAAAGGCAGGAAGGTTGCCCGGCCAGCCCGATTTTTCTTCAGAAATTCGATAGCCCGAGTCGCAGCCGCCTCATCTTCTACGATGATATTCTGACTGCTGGCTCCCAAGGCAATTTCCAGCGCTGTCTGATAGTGAGGATCAAAACTGAGCTTTTCGCTGACTGCTCCTACAATACCGCCCAGTCGGCCAGCCTCTTGTAGCACACTCTTAACACCAGCATAGAAATTACTGTGATTTTTGAGAATGGCCTCCAAGCTATTGGAACGTGCCTGCTTGTTTTTGAGGTCGTCCAAAAGCTCAAACATCTTAGTCTGCTGATGTTTATAATCTGCCTCTAGCTTCTCTACTAACTGGATCTGACTTTGGTAGTCAGCCAGTAGGCCCTTGAGAGCTTGGCGAGCAATTTCCAACTCCTCCAAACCAGCCTGCTCCTGAATCTGACTAGCCTCCAAATCAGCCTGTAGCTTAGCATAGTCAGCCTTCTTGCTCTCAGCCAATTTAAGCTCACTAGCCAGCTGACTCTCCAGAGAAGTCAAGTCATTAGAAAGATTTGCCTCTTCCTGCATGAGCTTGACATACTGCTCACGCAGATGCTCAATCAGCTGGTCTGGATCATCTGAAAAGTCTGCTAATTCTGCTTCCAAAGCAGCGATAGACTGCTCATTGTCACTCAGTTTGGCAGCTATTTGGCTCAATTCAGCCTGCTTGTCTTCTATGTTGCTTTCTATCTGAGCCAGTTTTTCTGACAGAGCAGCCAAGCGCTCTTCATTTTCCCGGCGGCTCGTCGCTGCCTGGCTGGACTCCAGCTTAGAGAGGTCAATCTGCCGCTCCAAATCACTGATTAAGCGGGTCAATTCCAGCAAACTAGCTTGATCATCAGACAAAGTTTGATTGAGCTCATGGCGCTTGGCCTTCAAGGTTTGGTTTTCAACTTCCAGCTCATCGCGCTTGCTGTAGTAGGCTGCCAGCTCCTGCTGGATATTCCTTAAATCTTCTTCAGACTGGGTCAACTTTTCCTTGTTAGCTGTCAGCTGAGCTACCAAAACATCCAAGTAAAGCTCTCGGCGCTGGCCATCCAGACTCAAGAAACGCTTAGCAGTTTCAGCCTGCTTCTCCAAGGGCTTGACCTGGCTCTCCAGCTCGTAGATAATGTCTTCCAGACGGTCCAGATTATCCTGAGTTTGACTAAGCTTGCTTTCCGTTTCCTTACGACGTGTCTTATACTTAAGCACTCCAGCAGCTTCTTCAAAAATTGCCCGGCGTTCCTCCGGCTTGCTGTTGAAGATTTCCTCGACCTTCCCTTGGGAAATGATGGAGAAGGAATCTCGTCCCAGCCCAGTATCCATGAAGAGATCGTGGATATCGCGCAGACGGACTTTTTTGCCGTCAATCTTATACTCACTATCACCGCTGCGGTAAATGTGACGCTCCACCCGAATCTCATTGGCAGCATCCTTGATAAATTGGTCACTGTTGTCCAGAACCACTACCACGGATGCGTAATTAAGTGGCTTGCGGGTTTCTGTTCCCGCAAAAATCACATCGGGCATCTTGCCGCCCCGCAGACTTTTCACACTGGACTCTCCCAAGGCCCAGCGCAGGCTCTCTGTAATGTTGGACTTGCCGGAACCGTTTGGCCCAACAACCGCTGTCACTCCCTGATCAAAGACAACTTTAGTCTTATCAGCAAACGACTTGAAGCCCTGAATTTCAATTTCCTTTAAAAACATGAAGAACTTTCCTTTTCAAATGCGTTTTTAGCAGCTTCCTGCTCGGCCAGCTTTTTAGAACGCCCCTGGCCTTGACCGGACTTGCGGCCATTGATGAGAACAGCCACCTCGAAATTTTTGGCATGAGCCGGCCCTGTCTCAGACACGACCTGATAGGCAATTTCCACATCACCATTAATCTGCAGCAACTCTTGCAGCTTGGTCTTATAGTCCGTCACCCGCTCAAAATCTCCCGCTTCCACCTTGGGAATCATGACTTGGTAGAGAAAGCTTTTGACTGCTTCCACACCCTTATCTAAGAGCAAGGCGCCTAAAAAGGCCTCGAACAAATCTCCTAAAATCGTATCACGATTCCGGCCGCCAGACTTCTCCTCACCGCGTCCCAGCTTGATAAAATGATCAAACTGACAATCACGGGCAAAGCCTGCCAAGCTCTCCTCCCGAACAATCATGGAACGCAGCTTGGACAAGTCGCCCTCTGGTCTCTTAGGATACTTGGTATAAAGATACTCCGAAATAATCAGTTGCAGAACAGCGTCTCCTAAAAATTCCAAGCGCTCATTGTGTGAAATTTTTAAGAGGCGGTGCTCATTGGCATAGCTCGTATGTGTAAAAGCCGTTTCCAACAAGGTCTCATCAGAGAAAACCAAGTCAAACTGCTCCAGCAATGCTTTTTTCAAATTTTCCATTACTATTTTACATCATGCTGACCTCAGTCAGATAAGTAGCATGACACCTTTTCCTTTCCAAAGATATACAGTCTCTATTATAACAAAAAACAGGCGCAAACGCACCTGCTGACAGTGATTTCTATTCCTTATCCGGAATTACTTTAAACAAATAATAGGTGATAAAAATGGTCAGACCCAACAGTCCAATCTTAACCCAAATAATAGGCGCTAGAAAAATGGAAATCCCCATCAAGATATAGATGGAAACGATGATCTTTTTTTTACGCTCCTTGGCAATCGTTCCCGTCTCTCGAAAATCTGCCACGTAGGTCTGATACATCTTGGTATGATAGAGCCAATTCTCAAAGCGCTTGGAACTGCGCGAAAAGCAGGCGATGGACAAGAGAAGAAATGGTGTCGTCGGCAGGAGAGGCAGAAAAATCCCCAAAACTCCTAACCCTAAAGATAATAGACCTACCACAAAGTAAATTGGCCGCATACAAGCTCCTTTGCAAAATAAAACCGTTGCTTTTTAAATCTTTAATGGATACCGCACTAGAGCAAGAGAACCAAACCTTTCGGTCTGGTGTTTAAATACTCGTCAAAGGTGTTGCGGTATCAGGCGAGGTATCATAGACCTGGAAATCATGGCCGACTGCCATATCGGCTTGAGCCAGTTGATTGACCATGGTCATGTGAGCCAATTCCTTGATATTATTTTCCTTACTGAGATGCCCCAGATAGATTCGCTTGGTGCGATTACCCAGAGTCCGAATCATGGTCTCTGCTCCATCTTCATTGGACAGGTGACCCATATCCGACAGAATTCGCTGCTTGAGACTCCAAGGATAGGCGCCGCTGCGAAGAATTTCAATATCATGGTTGCTCTCAATCAAGTACCCGTCGGCATTTTCGATAATCCCAGCCATCCGGTCACTGACATAGCCCGTATCCGTAAGCATGACAAAGCTTTTGTCATCTTTCATGAAGCGGTAAAACTGTGGACAGGCTGCGTCATGGCTGACACCAAAGCTCTCCACATCCAAGTCTCCAAAGGTCTTGGTCTTGCCCAATTCAAAGATATGCTTTTGACTAGCATCCAGCTTCCCCAAGTCCTTTTCCATAGCCTTCCAAGTAGCCTCATTAGCATAAATATCCAGATGATACTTGCGGGCCAACACTCCAACACCATGAATGTGGTCCTTGTGCTCATGGGTCACTAAAATGGCATCCAAATCCTCAGGCTTGCGGTCAATTTCGCCCAGCAAGCTAGTGATTTTCTTGCCTGATAAGCCAGCGTCAACCAGAATCCGCTTTTGATCTGTTTCCAGATAGAAACAGTTACCGCTTGATCCTGACGCCAGAATACTGTATTGAAATCCTTTAGTCATGTTTACTTTCTATATATCATCTTCATTATCCCAGTCGTCATCCCGGACACCATCATTCTCATAAGGCAAGACAATGGTAAAGGTCGAGCCCACACCATACTCACTCTTAGCCCAGATAAAGCCCTGATGCTGCTTGATAATTTCCTTAGCAATGGCCAACCCCAGACCCGTTCCGCCCTGTGCGCGGCTGCGTGCCTTGTCCACTCGATAAAAGCGGTCAAAGATCTTAGGCAGGTCTTGTTTGGGAATCCCCAGTCCCTCATCTGCAATTGAGAGAATCAACTGCTCATCTGTTGTCTTGATGGAAACAGTAATGGTTCCACCATCTGGTGAATACTTGATGGCATTGTTCATGATATTATCAATGACCTGGGTCAGCTTATCTGTATCAATCTCCACCCAAATCGGTGTTATCGGATAATCACGGATAATCTCATATTTCTTAGTTTCGTCTTGATTTTTTATCTTGTCAAAGCGATTGAGGATAAAGGTGATAAAAGCTGTGAAATTCGTCAGCTCCACTTCCAGATGACTAGTCTCGTTGTCAATGCGGGACAGACTAAGCAGGTCCGTCACCATCCGCATCATGCGATTGGTTTCATTGAGTGATACCTTGACAAAGTCTGGCGCTACTGGCTCAGACAAGGCTCCCTCATCCAGGGCTTCCAGATAGGACTTAACACTGGTCAGCGGAGTCCGCAACTCGTGGCTGACGTTGGAGACAAAGAGGCGACGCTCCCGCTCTTCCTTGTCCTGCTCGGTCGTATCATGCAAGACAGCTACCAAACCAGAAATGAAGCCCGACTCCCGCCTTACCAAGGCAAAGCGAACCCGCAAGCTCAAGTACTCACCATTTTCATCCTGAGAATCTATCGTCAGCTCAGGAACATTGGTAATCAGGTCCCTCAAATCATACTCGTCTGAAATCGAAAGCAGATCCAAAATACTCATATTTTGGACCTCATCTCTCTTAACTCCCAACTGCTTGGTTGCCATATCGTTGATAGTGATAATCTGCCCCCGACGGTTGGTCGCAAGCACGCCATCTGTCATATAGGACAGGATACTGGAAAGGCGTTTTGTTTCTTGCTCAAGGTTTTCATGTGTCAGTCGAATGACCTCTGAAAGATCATTGATACTGTTGGTCATATCTGTGATTTCTGGACTCCCTTGCATGTCCAGCACTTCAGAATAGTCACCTGCAATCAAATCTTTAACCTTTTGATTAAGCTGTACAAGCTTTTGGTTATCACGGCGATTTTCCAATAAAAGCAAGGCAACAACTACAATGAAGCCGATAATAATGATTGCAAAGACAAAATCCGCAGAAATCACAAATTGTTTAATTGCTTCAATCATTATTTCTCATATAGTAGCCAACTCCGCGGCGAGTCAAGATATACTCAGGTCGGCTTGGCGTATCTTCAATCTTTTCACGCAGGCGGCGAATGGTCACATCCACTGTACGGACATCGCCAAAATAGTCATAGCCCCATACTGTTTCCAGCAAGTGCTCACGTGTCATCACCTGACCGATATGTGTCGCCAAATGATGAAGAAGTTCAAACTCGCGGTGGGTCAGCTCCAGCTCCTTGCCATGCTTCTTAGCAACAAAAGCATCTGGCAAAATCTGCAGTTCTCCAATGGTCAACTCGTTCGGGCCACTTTCTTCTACTTGGTTTTCCACAACAAGGTCTGCCCGACGAAGAAGTGCCTTAACACGCGCCTGCAGCTCACGATTTGAGAAAGGCTTGGTCACATAGTCATCAGCACCAATTTCAAGGCCGATAACCTTGTCAAACTCACTGTCCTTAGCAGACAATACAATAATCGGAACATTGCTGGTCTTGCGAATAGTCCGAGCAACTTCCAGTCCGTCCACTTCTGGCAGCATCAAGTCCAGAATCAAGATGTCCGGCTGTTCTGCTTCAAACATTTCCAAAGCTTCCTTGCCATCAAAGGCAGTCAAAACCTCATAGCCTTCCTTGGCCATATTAAACTTAATAATATCTGAGATTGGTTTCTCATCATCTACAACTAATATTTTCTTCATATGTTCACCTTAACATAAGATTGGGATTGAATCAACTCCATGATAGAAAAGTTGTGACATAGTCAGCTAAGTCGTCCTGCATCAACACGTGCAAAAGGCAATCTAGTTTGCCTAGCTAGACTCCCAATCCAATTTTATTTATATAGTCTTATTATACCAAAGTTTTCTTAAAAAACACTAATTCAAACCATTTTTATTCCACGTTTGTAGAAAATGGACGATTCTCATCAAAAAAATTTTTTCTCAGAATAAAAATAGTCATTTTTATTCAATTTGACAGTTTATTTATTCTATGGTAAAATCTATGTCATATTATCTAACACAAAGGAGAAAGATATGGCTTTGGTTGAATTTAAAAATGTCGAAAAGTATTACGGAGACTACCATGCTCTGCGCAATATCAATCTCAGTTTTGAAAAAGGGCAAGTGGTTGTACTGCTGGGACCATCCGGCTCAGGAAAATCTACTCTTATCCGTACAATCAACGCTTTAGAAGGTATTGACCAGGGAAGCTTGATCGTCAATGGCCACGAGGTCGCGAACACTGCTGCCAAAGATCTGGTCAACTTACGCAAAGAAGTCGGAATGGTCTTTCAACATTTTAATCTTTACCCCCACAAAACGGTGTTAGAAAATGTCACTTTGGCGCCTATTAAAGTCCTAGGAATGGATAAACAAGAAGCTAAAAAAATCGCTCAAAAATATCTAGAATTTGTCAACATGTGGGACAAGAAAGACTCTTACCCAGGCATGCTGTCCGGTGGACAAAAGCAAAGGATTGCCATTGCCCGCGGTTTAGCCATGCATCCTGAGCTCCTGCTCTTTGATGAACCGACTTCTGCCCTGGACCCTGAGACAATCGGGGATGTTCTTGCTGTTATGCAAAAATTAGCCAAAGACGGCATGAATATGATTGTGGTTACACACGAAATGGGCTTTGCCCGTGAGGTAGCTGACCGCATTATCTTCATGGCAGACGGTGAGGTGCTGGTGGATACTACTGATGTTGATGCTTTCTTTGACAATCCTACCGAACCTCGCGCTAAGCAGTTTCTCAGTAAAATTATCAACCATGAGAGCGATAACGTGCTTTCTTAAAAAGGAGAAGACCTATGAAACTACAAAAAATACTCATTAGCCTACTCTTACTCCTTCTGACTCTAGGCTTGATTCACGCCGCTCCCGCACAAGCCGATTCCAGTACCAGCCAACAGGTCAAGGACATCCAGAAACGCGGAGTCCTCAATGTCGGTGTCAAGCAGGATGTACCTAACTTTGGTTATCTCAATCCTGATAGCAATACATATAGCGGTATAGAAATCGATATCGCAAAGAAGATTGCTAAGGAACTAGGCGTCAAAATCAACTACGTCCCAGTTACCGCACAAACTCGCGGACCACTTCTGGACAACGGACAAGTTGACATGGTAATTGCGACCTTTACCATCACAGACGAGCGTAAGGAAATCTATAATTTCACAACTCCTTACTACACCGATGCTTCTGGTTTTCTAGTTAATAAATCCAGCAAAATTAAAGACGTCAAAGACTTGAATAACAAGACTATCGGCGTCGTCCAAGGCTCTATCACCCAAACCTTGTTGGAAGAAATCGCTCAAGAGAAAAAACTCAACTTTAAATATGTGGAATTAGGCTCCTACCCTGAACTTGCTGTTTCTTTGCGGGCTCACCGTATTGATGCTATTTCTGTTGACAAGTCCATTCTGACCGGCTATGTAAGTTCCAAGTCAAACATTCTGGATTACAGCTTCAAAAAAGCTGATTATGGTGTGGTAACAAAAAAATCCAATACTCAATTGAATGACTATGTAGATGGCCTAATCTCTAAATGGAAGGAAAACGGCAGTCTGCAGAAAATTTATGACAAATATGATTTAAAACCATCTACTTCAACAGATGATTAGAAAGGAGACCCCATGAGTTTTAGTATTTCTTCTTGGCAGGCCTACTTTGCGGACTTTGGCAAGTTTTTCCAAGGATTCCTCTTTACCTTATCCATTTCTATCGGTGCCCTGACCTTGGCTCTTCTACTAGGGATTTTCTTCGGAGCTATCAGCACAGGTAAGCATAAAGTTCTACGTGGTCTTGCTCGTGTTTTTGTTGAGTTTTATCAGAATACACCACTATTAGTGCAATTTGTAATTGTCTTTTACGGTCTTCCGCTAGTCAGCAATTACACCATCATGCCCTCAATCTATTGGACTGCGGTGCTCTGTGTAGGCCTCTACCACGGTGCTTATATCGCCGAAGTCATCCGCTCAGGTATCCAGTCCATTCCTCGCGGGCAGACCGAAGCTGCACTCTCTCAGGGCTTTACCTATGTAGAAACCATGCGATACATCATCCTGCCCCAAGCTTTTAGGATTATCCTGCCACCGCTAATCAATCAGGTCGTCAATCTGATAAAAAATACATCTACCGTCGCTATTATCTCTGGTATGGATCTGATGTTCGTGACCAAGTCCTGGTCTGCTCTGAACTCCAACTACATCCCAGCCTTTGCCGGAGCAGCTCTGCTCTACTTCCTCCTTTGCTTCCCAATCGCTAGCTGGGGACGTAGGGTAGAGGAAGCCAATAAACAAGCTTACAGCATCTAAGGAGGTCTCTATGGAAAATATTTTAAAAGTCTTAACCGCAAACAACCTCCTCTTTATCCTTAAGGGACTCTGGCTGACACTGCAAATTTCTTTCATTTCCATTGTTCTATCAACGGTTTTTGGAACCATTCTAGCAGTCATGAGAAACGGAAAAAATAAACTGCTCAAGCTGATTGCCAGCATTTATATCGAATTTGTCCGTAATGTACCCAATCTGCTCTGGATTTTCACCATCTTTTTAGTCTTTCAGATTAAGTCAACACCAGCCGGTATCATCAGCTTCACTGTCTTTACTTCTGCTGCTTTGGCAGAAATTATCCGGGGCGGCCTTAATGCCATTGATCCAGGTCAGACTGAAGCTGGCTTATCTCAAGGATTTACTCAGTTTCAGATTTTGCGTTATATCATCCTACCTCAGGCTATTCGGAAAATGCTGCCAGCCATCATTTCTCAGTTTGTAACAGTGATAAAGGATACCAGCCTGCTCTATTCTGTTATTGCGCTCCAAGAACTCTTTGGTTCTGCTCAAATTCTAATGGGACGCTATTTTGAAGCTGAACAGGTCTTCGCACTCTACCTACTAGTAGCAGCCATCTATTTCCTGATTAACTTCGCCATTTCCAGCTTCTCGCGCAAGCTATCCCAACGCTGGGCTCAAGCTGCAGAATAGATAGCTCAAATACAGACCTACTGTGCAAAAGTTGAGTTTACCAACTCAGCTTTTTTATTTTTAATATTTGTGGTAGAATAATATCAAAGGATAGACAAGGAGAACGATATGAAAAAACTAACATGGCTTTTTATCACTGTCTTAACACTAATCTTTCTCAGCGCCTGCGGTCAGCACACTAGTTTCCAGGGAAAATGGAAGGCTCAGAAAGCAAATGGAGAGGACATTGACATTGTCTTCAATGACAAGACCGGCAAGCTAGGCGATAAAGAATTTCACTATAAGATAGATAAGTCAGGCTACCAAGATAATACCAAATATTACAGTATCACTGTCAGCGACACCTATCACTACACCATCCTTTTCCCAGATGATGATATGAAAATAGCTACTCTTCTAGAACCCGATGACCCGTCTAGCGACCCTCTCTATGGGGAAATGCTCTATGCCATGAACCGAAATGAGTATCCTGATTTTGATGATTATGTGGATAAATACTTGAATTAAGGTTAAACTTGCTAACATAATTAGTTAAAGAAGTTTCTACCTACAGATAGAAAACAATTAAACCCGAGCTAATTGCTCGGGTTTAATGTTTTCTAATGAGTTCTACTTTTCAACACGTGATTTGTTGGCAATGTCTGCTAAGATCTGCTCTACAAATTCGTCTACTGGTATTGTATGTGTTTCTTTTTGACCGTAGCGGCGGACATTAACAGTACCGTCTTCTACTTCCTTGTCACCAACGATTAGCTGATAAGGAATCTTGCTAGTTTGTGAGGCACGAATCTTGTACTGCATCTTTTCATTACGCTCATCCACATCAGCACGGACACCCTTGTCGCGCAGCTTCTTAGCTACTTGCCAAGCATAGTCAATATGGGCTTCATTGGAAACTGGAATCAAGGTCACTTGATGCGGAGCCAGCCAAGTCGGGAAGGCACCCTTGTAATTTTCAATCAAGATGGCTGTGAAGCGCTCCATGGTTGAGATAACTCCACGGTGAATCATAACTGGGCGATGCTCTTCACCGTCAGCTCCGACATACTTGAGGTCAAAACGCTCTGGCAAGAGGAAGTCCAGCTGGATAGTTGACAGAGTTTCTTCATTTCCTAGGGCTGTTTTAACCTGAATATCAAGTTTTGGACCGTAGAAGGCTGCTTCTCCTTCTGCTTCAAAGTAGTCCACACCCATTTCGTCCAAGGCTGCTCGCAGCATGGTTTGGGCATTTTCCCACATCTCATCGTTATCAAAATACTTATGCGTATCCTGAGGATCACGAAGAGACAGACGGAAACGATATTCTGTCAAGTTGAAGTCGGCATAAACGTCGATAATCAACTGCAGCGCACGCTGGAATTCTTCTTGAATCTGTTCTGGCGTTACAAACAAGTGGCCATCATTCAAGGACATTTCACGTACACGTTGAAGACCAGTCAAAGCACCAGATTTCTCATAGCGGTGCATCATTCCAATCTCAGCGATACGGATTGGCAACTCACGGTAAGAATGAACATGATGTTTGTAGACCTGGATGTGGTGAGGGCAGTTCATGGGACGAAGAACAAACTCTTCCCCATCACCCATATCCATAGTTGGGAACATATCCTCTTGGTAGTGCTCCCAGTGGCCAGAAGTCTTATAAAGCTCCACAGAAGCCAAAGGTGGAGTGTAGACGTGTTGGTAGCCGGAAGCCAACTCTTTATCAACGATGTAGCGCTCTAACTCGCGACGGACCGTCGCACCGTTTGGCAGCCAGAATGGCAAACCTTGCCCCACCTCTTGAGAAATCATGAAGAGATCCAGCTCTTTCCCTAACTTACGATGGTCACGCTCTTTGGCTTCCTCCCGCATTTGCAGATATTTCTTCAGGTCTTTCTTGTCAAACCAAGCAGTACCATAGACCCGCTGCATCATAGCATTGTCGCTGTTCCCGCGCCAGTATGCACCGGCCACGTTCAAGAGGTGGAAGATTTGAATCCTACCTGTAGATGGAACGTGAGGCCCACGGCAGAGATCCACATATTCACCCTGACGGTAGATGGTCAAACCACCCTCGTCTTCTGAGTGCTCTTCAATCAATTCCAACTTGTATGGATCGTTTTTGAAAATTTCACGCGCCTCATCCTTGCTCACTTCCTCACGGATGGACGGGAAGTTTTCTTTGACGATTTTCTTCATTTCCTCTTCGATAAGAGGCAGATCTTCATTAGAAATTTGCCCTGCTTCATTGTCCGTATCGTAGTAGAAACCATCCTGAATGGCAGGACCAACGCCCAAGTGAATATCTGGGAAAAGACGGCGAGCCGCTTGCGCAAACAAGTGGGCTGCAGAGTGACGCAAGATATCTAAAGCGTCTTCGTGATCAGGTGTTACGATTTCGATGGAACCATCTTCAGTGATGGCACGAGTCGTATCAATCAATTTGCCGTTGAATTTACCAGCCAAAGCTTTTTTAGCCAGGGAATTGCTGATAGATTGAGCAATTTCAAAAGTTGACACGCCAGATTCGAATTCACGAACAGCGCCATCTGGGAAAGTAATCTTAATCATGTGTTTTCTCCTTATTCAGATAACAAAAATATTTTAAGAATCTATTCTTTTATTGTAATAGTTGGTTTCTAGTATTTTTTGTAGTTCAGTTTTATGCCAGCCTGCACCAATCATAACCTTATTAACATTGAATTCAACACCCTGTTTATCATTCATCAAAATCTTAAGTTTATAGCCCAAGAACAGACGTTTCTTGAATTGGTAAGTTTGGATATCTTCTGCTGAAAATTCTCCTACAATGTCTCCTAATTTCCCCATAGGAGTAATAGAAATGATGTAGATTCCTGTCTCGGTAAAAACAATTAAAAAGTAGGCATTTGCAGTGCCTCCTAAGCGCTGAGTTCCATAAACCGCATGCAGTGGTGACTCAGCTATGCTAGAATCTAAGCCATGTTTCATTAAATAAGCCTTAATTTCTTCAAATTTGAACCCCATACAGATCTCCTTTATTCATTATATTTTTTTAATATTATAGCAAAGAAAGAGCCTTCTCTCACTACTAAAAAAGTTACACAAGAGAAATGAAAACAAAAAACGACATCCAAAAAGGACGTCGCAACGTGGTTCCACCTTCATTTATGTAAGTCAAAAGACTTACACCTCGAATCGGCTCTAACGTAGCCACCGTTTTATGTTTGCATAAAAGCTGATAGAGTAGTCTCAACTGCATCCTCTACGCGATTTCCAGCTCCACGCGCTCTCTAAAAGATTTCCTGCAGGTGATTTGTCTCTAGAAAACATTATAGCACGATTGGAAAAATTTGCAAGAGCTATTGACCATCAAAACCAGAAAAACGATTTAGAGCCTCTTGACTCAAAGTCGCAGCTTGACGTTTTTTACGGTATTGCTCTGCCAACAGCATTCCTCCCAAAGAAAGGAATAACAAGACATGAATATCCCTAGCATTATAAAGCGTGGAAGTGATTGGATTATAAATCTTATCTCCTGAGTAAAAAAGTCCGTCAAAAAAGTTTTTGAATAGGTAATAATACTGAACCCCTGGAATCAAAAGAAGAAAGGGCAGTGAAAAACCTTGCATCCGAGTATTTATATAAACAATCACTGCGCCAATCAAAGGAAGCAGCACAGCATAATAAAATAAATTAAGATTAGAAAGCCAGCTCAAATCGCTTCCCATACTTTCTGTATTATTTATAAAATATTGCCAAATTTGTTCCCAAATCAAGCCCGAACCAACGACAATGCCATAGAACAAAAGCAACCACGGCAACTGTTTGAGATATTTTTTCATAAGATTTCTCCTCTATTTCTAAAAACCTTGCATAAATAGCTATTGCCGCAATGATGCAAGGCATGTTTCTATTCTAATAATTTAGTAATATTCCTGATTTTTTTCACTTGCTTACTTGAAGCTTTGAGGATACGAACAGAGCCGTTGATTGGTAGAGAAATGACCTTGCCAGGCAAATAGGCCACTGTCTTGGCCAGACGCTTGGCAGCACTTTCCTCTGGGCTAAGCTCGTTATGGAAATCCTTGGAAATGGTTAAATCCAGATAAAACTCATAGACTCTGCGGCCAAAATTCTCCGCTGAAATCTCGTAGAGCTTGTCTTCTAACTTCTGCTCATCCATGTCAGGCGTCGCAATAATCGCCTCTAAAATAGCACCTGATAAATCCCGCTCTTGGTAATAAAGGGTCCCAAAAATCTTGTCACTGATAACATTATCCAGATAAGGATTGCCATGGGCAATAATCGGTGTGCCGCTGGCTAAGCTTTCTAAGTAGGTCAGACCTTGGGTCTCACTGGTTGAGGCAGAGATAAAGAAATCCGCAGCTTTATAGTAAAGGGCCGTATCACTGGGAGCAATCATCCCCGTAAAGATGACAGCTTCTTCAATCTGAAGCTTGGCAACCAGTTCTTTCAAGTCTTCCGCATAAGGACCGTCACCGACAATGACTAGCTTGACTTTGTCATTTTCTTCAAGGACGGCAGGCATCGCTTCAACGATAGCCTGAATATTCTTTTCATAAGAAATACGGGACAGACTGAGCAGCATAATCTCATCTTCAGCCAGTCCTAGCTTGAAACGGAGCTTCTTGATATCCTCACGCGAAATTTCCGGCCGCTCAAACTTCGCCAGCTCAATCCCTGTCGGAATCACCCGTTTTTCTGCTTCGATTTTATAATCAACCAAAAGGTCATAAACAATCTCGCTAGGGCAGATAACCCCATCCAAGTCACTCATAAAACCACGGACGATATATTTGACCATGCTAGGACGGATGACCATCCCCTTGGCAATATAGTGCACATAATCCTCATACTGGGTATGGTAGGTATGTACTACCGGAATCCGCAGCTCTTTGGCAATCCAAATCCCCAGCAGCCCTAGTGAGAACTCAGTCTGGGTATGGATAATGTCCAGCTGGTACTGACGGGCAATTTCTAAGGCATGAGAAAATCCTCGATAAGCCACTCTTCGATCCTTAAAGGCAAAGAAAGGTACGCTGGGAATCCGAATAATTTGCCAATCCTCATAACGATTGACATCCTTGTCCGTCGTCGTAAAAATAAATACCGTGTGACCTAATTTTTCCAGCTCCGTCTTCAAAGTCCGAATACTAGTAGCAACCCCAGAGACCTGAGGAAAATAGGTATCTGTAAAAAGACCAATACGCATCTTACATCTCCAAAACTGTTTGATAAGCCTCAACTAACTGATCTGCAACATCGTCAATAGACCGGCTTTTAGCCACCTGATAGCCTGCTTCGCGCTTGTCCACCTTTTTATCTAAGACATTTCTCAGAGACTGGACAAACTCATCTACATTATGGCAGAGCTCGGCTGAACGCTCATCCACCCAGCCCTGATAGACTGGAATATCACGCAGCACAACATTCTGCTCACTAGCCAAGGCTTCCAGGACAACAATTCCTTCTGTTTCCTCATAGGACGGGAAAAAGAAGGCATCTGCTCCTGACATGGCTCCCTGGAAAACAGCTCCCTTAAAATAGCCAGGGAATTCGACATTATCAGGGTGGTCAAAGAGAACCAAACGGCGAATCTTGCGCGGAATCAACCAGAGATTAATAGAGCCCAGCCAGATAAAGCGTACATCAGGCATCCTGCGGGCAACCTCTACAAAATCCTCAATCCCCTTGCGGCGGAAATAAAGTCCAGCACAGACGACAACCTTCTGCCCTTCTTCAATCTTAAAATACTTTTTAAAAACTTCTTCCTTGCGAGCATCTTTCTTATACTTAGGCAGGTCAATACCGTTTGACACAGCCACCATGGGTGTAGTGACCCCATAAGACTGGATCAGCTGCTTGGAATACTCCGATGGCGTGATAATGAAATCCGCCTTTTTATACATGTGAGTCAGGTATTTACCAAAGAGCGGAGCAAAGAGATTGGATCCAATAAAGGAATTTTCAAAGTCCTCCTTGGTCGAATGCCCATGCATAATAACTTTTTTATTGCCCCTCTTGGCAGCATGCAGAAGAAGCAAGCTACGGGGACCATAGGTATTGATGTGGACCACATCATAATCTCCTAAAACGTCCGTCGTATAAGGAATCCCAGCCAAATCCAAGGCATGCATCTGATGCTGGAGGGCTCGGCCGATTCCTGATTTCTCCAAAACGGACTTTCCTTCAAGATACAGTAATACTTTCATACTTCCTATTATACCTAAAATAAAATAAAAAGGAAAACCACAAGGGCAAATGAGGTAAAAAATCCATCCAAAGCCTGATAAGGTTTAGAAAATCGCTCTAATTGAACGGAAACATAAAAAAGCTGAGGTACTATACCTCAGCCTCGCTTCATAATCATAAAACTCTCTTAAAGCAGTCATTGACCCAGTCTCTTCAGTCGCTTTTCAAGTTTAAAGAAGTTCCTAATCAGACTTGCAGATCACCGCTTATTTCCGAGTTGATTTACGCTCGCTAATGCTGTGAGCTAGGAGAACTTCGCGTTCTTCCAATTCTTCCTTATGCATAATCTTAGTCAGCATGCGCATACTGATAGCGCCGATGTCATAGAGGGGCTGACCGATTGTGGAAAGGTTAGGACGAGTGAAACGAGCTACTTGTGAATCATCACTGGTAATGATTTCAAAATCTTCTGGAACCTTGATGCCTTGATCAGACAGACCATTTAAGAGGCCTGCTGCCAACTCATCTCCTGTGACAAAAGCCGCAGTTGCTTTGGAAGCAATGACACGCTCTGCCAAATGGTAGCCATCATCATAAGAATATTTAGATTCAAAAACCAAGCCTTCGCTGTATGAAAGTTTCTTGTTCTTCAAGCCATCTTTATAGCCTGATAGACGGATTTTCCCGTTGATATCATCAACAAGCGGTCCGCTGACAAAGGCAATTTTCTTATTGCGCTTAGCCAGTAATTCTACAGCATCAACCGTTGCTTGCTTGTAGTCAATATTGACGCTCGGAAGCTGATGCTCCACATCAACAGTACCCGCCAAAACGACCGGTGTACGCGAACGTGAAAACTCTGAGCGAATTTTCTCTGTCAGATGATAGCCCATGAAAATAATGCCATCCACCTGCTTAGAAAAGAGGGTATTGACAACGGAGACTTCCTTATCATCGTCCTCATCACTGTTAGCCAAGACAATGTTGTATTTATACATTTCAGCAATATCGTCAATCCCTTTTGCCAAGGTTGAGAAATAGCTATTGGTAATATTTGGAATGACAACGCCGACGGTTGTAGTCTTCTTGCTGGCTAGTCCTCGTGCCACTGCATTTGGACGATAGTCAAGACGATCAATGACCTCTAAAACTTTTTTACGTGTGTTTTCTTTGACGTTCTTGTTTCCATTCACTACCCGACTGACTGTCGCCATCGAAACTCCCGCTTCACGGGCGACATCATAAATGGTTACTGTGTCGTCTGTGTTCATATAGTTTCCTTTCTTCTATTGAAAATATCGTTTTCACTTTCCTACATTCACCATTTTATCACTTCTTGTAAACACTTTCAAGTATTTTGATAAATTTTTGAAAAGTCTTGCTTTTTTTGACATTTTTTGCCAAAATAGAGGCATAGAAAGAAGGTTGTGACCATGACAAAAATCCAACAAATCACCCACTATCTCGAAAATGAGAAGCTAGATGCTGCTGTCCTGTCTAATCCAGTCACTATCAATTATTTGACTGGTTTCTACAGTGACCCGCATGAGCGGCAGATGTTTTTGTTTGTCTATCCTGACCATGAGCCCCTGCTCTTCGTGCCAGCTTTAGAAGTTGAGCGTGCTTCAGGTTCTGTTCCCTTTTCAGTCCTTGGCTATATGGACTCTGAAAATCCTTGGCAGAAGATTAAAGTTGCCCTGCCTAGTCACTCCTTCAAGACCGTCGCTCTTGAGTTTGATAACTTGATTTTGACCAAATATCATGGATTGAAAACTGTTTTTGATAGTGCAGAATTTACCAACCTGACTCTTTACGTCAACCGCTTGCGCCTGATTAAGTCTGCCGATGAAATCCAGAAAATGCTGGTAGCTGGCCAATATGCTGACAAGGCTGTTAATATCGGTTTTGACAATATTTCACTGGATAATACCGAAACGGATATCATCGCTCAGATTGACTTTGCCATCAAGCGAGAAGGCTATGAGATGAGCTTTGAAACTATGGTACTGACGGGAAATAATGCAGCTAATCCGCACGGTATTCCCGGAGCAAATAAGGTCGAAAATAACGCCCTCCTCCTCTTTGACCTTGGCTGCATGGTCAATGGCTATGCCAGCGATATGACAAGGACCGTTGCTGTTGGCCAGCCGGATCAGTTCAAAAAAGATATCTATTATCTGACATTGGAAGCCCAACAAGCTGCACTTGACTTTATCAAGCCAGGCGTCACAGCTCATGAAGTAGACCGTGCTGCTCGGCGAGTTATCGAAAAAGCGGGCTACGGTGAGTATTTCAATCACCGCCTCGGCCATGGTATCGGTATGGATGTTCACGAATTTCCATCTATCATGGAAGGCAACGACATGGTCATCGAAGAAGGCATGTGCTTCTCTGTTGAGCCTGGTATTTACATCCCTGGCAAAGTCGGTGTCCGCATCGAGGACTGCGGCCATGTCACTAAGAATGGTTTTGAACTCTTCACCGAAACTAGCAAGGACTTGCTGTATTTTGAATAGAATAGCAGAAAAGCACCGAACGGTGCTTTTCTAGTTTAAATTACAATACATTCCCCTAATTAACGTCCAAAACCGATGTAAATAAACTCAAAAATAGGCTGGACTTCATAGCCCAAGAAAGTCAAGCATTTTTTTACAAAAAACCTAGTGATTTCAAATTGCTGAGTTTAACGAGTTATTGGTTAATCAAATTACAAAGTCTTTACTACATAATAGATCAACAGGGACGTTATTCTATCTCTTGTTATAACTTTATCATCTAAAGCACAGTAGCTAGCACTCAACATAACACTCTCCCTTAAATTGAGAATTTTCGTGATATTTTATACTAGCCTCCACTATTGAAAAATACTTGTATAGAAGTCTTATCTTGAAAATCTAACTTCATACCAAGCCACGTACACTAAAATTATCAACTTGCTTCAAATAGATCTAATTGACCAAAACTCTCTTCAAGTTCGTGCTGTTTTGCAACTGCATCGCTATTTCGCAAATCTGACACTAACTTTTCAGCTATATACCACATCATAACAGGAGGAATGGCATTCCCGAGCATTCTATACTGAGCGCCTTCTGAACCAATCAGTTCATAGTTTTCTGGAAAAGATTGAATACGTGCAACTTCTCTTGGAGTGTAACGACGATAACGACCATTTTCCAACAAAACAGGATCAGTACTATTTAAAGAAACTTTCGCTAAGTGAGAACTAACCGTATTACTTGGTCGCTCAATGTCCTGTGCTCGCCCTTTATTCATTTTTTTGCCAGACTTGCTATTTAGCATTCCTTTCACTGCCCTCTCACTAAAATAATATTTTTCATCAATATTTTTCTGAAGAATTGCTTTTAGTGGTGTGTAATCTTCTTCATTCTGAATAGGCTCTTCAGGAAATTCAAAAGTAAAATTCAAATCTTTTCGAATACCAACAATAAACACACGCTCTCTCTTTTGTGGAACACCGTATTTTGTAGCTACGCAAAGTTTATAGGAAACATTATAGCCAGCTTTTTCGAACTCCTCAATAATCAATGGAAAGGCTTCTTTGTTGTTTGCAGACAAAATTCCCTTAACATTTTCAGCAAAAAAAGCTTTCGGTTGATGTGCTTTCAACACTCGCACCATCTCAAAAAATAGCGTTCCTTTTTCGTCTTTTATCCCTAGACGTTTCGGATTTTGAGCACTAACAGAAAACGACTGACACGGAAATCCACCTGTTAAAATATCGAAAGATGGTATTTCATTCGATTTTACTTCTCGAACATTTCGATTGTCCGGAGTAATACCAAAATTCTTTTCAAACATTTTATTAGCACTATCATCAATATCATTCGCATAGACAATCTCAATTTGATTATCAGCATAATGTTGATCTAAAAAATCAAATCCACCAGCAAAACCAATATCTGTTCCACCCCCTCCACTAAAGAGAGAAGCAATTTTTAGTTTCTTCAAATTAAATTCTCCTCAAAGCCCACTGATGATGAAAAGCGAACATCATAACCATCCTTTCTCTCAATCAGTAGCATCTTCTCATTTTTTACTAAATCATACAAATTCTTGATAATAAACAACTTTTTGCTATGTTTTGAAATCTGCAAACGATATATATAGTATCTATCACGCACAGACTTTGCTGTTCGCCATTCATTTGGTGTGATATGAAACGAATTAAAAGTAATAGAAGTATTGCTGACCGTTGTCTTTACCTCAATATACTTTCTTAATTCAGAATCATCACACTCAAAAGATTGAACATCGTAGCCTACACCAAATTGTGTCGGGATAAAGTTAACAAGGTGAAGCAATTGCTCTTGTCCATTTTCTCGCAATTTTTGTTTCTCGTGATTAATAACAATCGCTTCTCCTGAACTTCCCACAATAGCAGTAGATATTTTCTCGCTATATTCGATATGTTCAGTTAGATGTCCGATAATATCCGAATTCTCTTCAGTAAAATCAATATCACTTGGAATATAAAGATTAAAGTTTGTTCTAAAATCAATATCTCCCAAATCACGATTGACATATTCGAACCAAGCACTTCTATATTCTCTAATCTCTTCAATCCTTGTTGAAGATTTACCAATGAATTGAGCATAGCCATCAAATACAGTATCTGATTGTAAAAATTCATTTATTGCTTGCTCTTCTATGGAATTTATTTTATACCTACCGCCTTGAACACTTAGCAGGCTTGCTATAACCATATAATCTAAAATATCTTTAGCATAGCGTATAACATCACCTGTAGTGTCGTAAACCATCTTGGACTCTCTGTTATCTTTAATGCGATTCCATACTTTCAAAACAGGCTCTTTATCCCGAGTGCACCTTAAGTCATTAAAAATACAATGTGCAACTTCCTCATCAGTGAGGTAAATAGCTTTTTCTTCAACCTGTGACGCTTCTGTAAGTAGTTCCAGTAAATACTGAGATGGCTTAAATTGAACTCCAATTTGACACAGCTTAACAATCTCATTATCTTTTAGATGCCCACCAGGATATTCGAAATTATACAAAAATGTTTTAAAAAAACGAATAAGGTCTTGGTCGTCAGTCAACTCCTTAGCTCTATTTCCTGAATAAACAAATCCTTCTTTCTCAATCATCAAGCCAAACAAAGAAGAAATCTCCGTTCGCCAGTTATTAATTGTCTTCTCCGTTTTATCAGCATTGCCTGCGTAGTGTTTAATAATTTCATTTAGTTTCTTACTAAATTCCTTTTTTGGCAATATCCCTAAATCAGAAATATTGGTCGCCATATAAACAAGAACGTTTTCGACATCGTTTTTAAAACGAGGTCGTGGGTGATGCAATCTAAAATAATATTTTTCTGGAACTTGATACATAGTTACTCTTCGTTATTTTTTAAATATTTCAATAAACTATTCGCAATCTGTTGAGCCATTAGAGGCGGAACAGCATTACCAACTTGTCTAAATTGCTGTGTTTTACTCCCATAAAAGATAAAATCGTCAGGAAACGATTGTAATCGTGCGGATTCCCTCACGGTTGGAACACGGTTGTATTTATAATGAAAATGATGTCTGTGCCCCGTATCAATCGTAGGAGCTGGCTTCCAGCTTGCAAATCGAGTCCAAGCAACATTAAATTTTCTTGACTCTCGTAATTCTTCGGGTAGGTTTTTATAATTTCCACCATCAGGAACAAGAGCAATCGTGCTTGTTACTTTTTCAGAATGCTTGGCTGCAATGTGATTCAACACAACTGAAGACTGCTTTCGCATTAGTTTTTGATAGTTATTTTTAGGTTCTGAAACATAAACCATCTCTGCATCGCCAAGTTCATTTTCTAATGTTGGTAAATCAGAAAGTGCCATCTCGGTCGTGATAGTTGTTCCCAATGAAGTAGGGTATTCAAATCCATCATTTTTTGTTCCTACAAAAATGACACGCTTTCGATTTTGCGGAACACCATAATCAGAAGCTAACAAAACTTTAAACTGAACCTTATAGCCCATTTTTGAAAATTCTTCGATGATCGCATCTTTTATATGTCCTTTAAACAAACTGACAATACCAATCACATTTTCAATAACAAAAGCGGTTGGTTGTATTTCTCGAACTAAGCGGATATAGGATAAATAGAGTTTGTTCCGAGGGTCATCAAATTTTCGCGGTCCAGAAAGAGACATTCCCTGACATGGCGGACCTCCAACAATTAGATCCACTTTTTGTTCTCCAATTATTGGTTTTATATCTTCCTCATAAGATATATTCGTAATGTCTCCACACAATACTTTTGAATTTTTGTGGTTTTTTCGGAAAGTTTCTAAGGCTTTTTCATCATTATCAATACCTAATAATACATTAAAACCTGCCGCCTCAAATCCATAAGATAAACCGCCTGCTCCTGAAAATAAGTCTATGATATTATATTTATTCAATTTATAAACTCCACACTATCATTCATTACTATCTACAATTATACCACAGAAAGCAATTTGAAGATACTTTGGAAAATGAAAAGACTCACTCTGAACTGCACTCCCAAAGTTAGACAGAAAAATCTAACTTTTGGGGTGTTTACTATGAAACTAACTTATGAGGACAAAGTTCAGATTTATGAACTAAGCAAACAAGTATTCAGCTTAAATCGACTTACAGAAAAATATGGAATTAACCTTTCAAATCTTGAGTACTTAATCCGATTAATTGATAGTTATGGATTAGAGGTTGTTAAAAAAGGAAATTCTATTCACAAGCGAACCGTGGAGATTACAAATGATTTAGTAGACAGGATTTTGGTTCACCCTACTCAAGGTCAAAAGAAGCTAATAGAAGAATTGAAATTTCTTATAATTTTATCGACAAAATGTAAAAAATGAGTAGCCGTTCTAACTACTCAAATCATTTAGCAAAAGTAAGTGCTTTGTGATTGGAGACGCTCTCCTCCAACTCCAATAGAAAAGCTTTTCTATCAAGGCCACTGGCATAACCGGTCAGCTTGCCGTCGCTTCCGACAATCCGGTGACAGGGAATCAGAAGGGAAATCGGATTATGACCGATAGCGCCACCGACTGCTCTAGCCGAGCCAATTTTACCGTAATCGGCTTGTAATTCTCGTAGAATGTCTGAATAGGTAGCCGTTTGCCCATAAGGAATCTTCTGCAGCACTGTCAGAACCTTGCTTCTGAACTCAGTTACTTGAGGTGCCAATGGAATCTCATCTGTCGCAGGATTTTCTCCCTTGAAATAAGCATCCAACCAAGCAGAGACGCGTCGGCTGATTTCTGTCTCCTCCTGCTGCGCTTGCTCTAGATTATAGCCTGTCCCAAAATATTTTTGATTCTCCAGCCAAAGTCCCAACAAGGCATTTGCGTTCGTCAAGATGAGAATCTGGCCAATCGGTGATGCATAATAAGTCTTGTACATATTTTTTCTTTCTTTTAGCTTCTTGATATGTCTTATTATACCACTCTTGTCTTAACTTTTGCCACAATCCCATCTGGGTCTGTGACTTCTAGCTCTTGGGAGCTAATCCATCGGACTGGTGCCTGCAAGTCCAGAGCATTTTCATAAATAGCTACTAAGCCTTCTTTTCCTTCTACTTGCGTCTCAAAATAGGCTAGTCCCAGTTGCTTAGGTTGGCGATGATTCAAATGAGAACCTCCCCATTCATTGACTGCTAAATGATGATGGTAGTTCCCTGATGCCAACCAGCTAGCAGAAGGTACAGAAAATTTATCCTCCAAGTCTAGAAGCTTTTGGTAAAAATGACTGGCAGCTCTGCTATTTTTCACAGACAGGTGGACATGGCCCATACGAGTGCCTTCAGCAATACTAAACGGTTGGACTTCCTGACCGAGTTCATAGATTTCTTGAGCCGCTAGCGCTTCCGTCACTCCGATAATGCGGCCATCTTCCCGAATATCCCAATCAGCCTGAGGTTTGTCCCGATAAAGCTCAATGCCATTGCCTTCTGGATCCTCCAGATAAATGGCTTCACTATAACCGTGGTCCGCTCCTCCGACCATAGGAACTCTATTTTCGGATAAATGCTTCAGGATATCTGCTAAAGCTTGACGGCTGGGAAGCAAAAGCGCCAGATGATAAAGACCGTAAGCCGACTTGACGGGCTGTCGGTCACTGGTTGCTAAGAGCCTCACCAGCACTTGTCCGTCCCTTCCCAAAGCCACCTGTCCGTCCTGCTCTTCCAAAAGCTCCAGCCCTAAAACGCGCTGATAAAAGTCCTTTTGTATTGCTAAATCGGCTACATAAAGTGCCACCTCTCCTAGATAAATCTTGCTTTGATATTCAAAAGTCATGTACTTTCTCCTCTCTTTAATTTTAAATGTCAGGAGTGCTCCTGCTCCATCTTTTTTTATTTCTCCAAAACAGAGATAGGTTTCTTGATATGGATTTCCATACCTCCATTTGCTTCGAAGTCTTATTTTTATATTGTAATTATTTATATTACATCTATTAGTATAGCAGGTTTTAATGTAATGTCAATAATTACATCTCGTAAAATTCTTAACAAAAAACAATCTGCTCACTAGGAAACAGATTGTTCTTTAATTTCTTTTTCGGTTGCTGCGACAACTTCGGCAAGGCTGGTCTGAGCCAATTCAGCTTCCATGGCTGCCTGAATAGCTGCCAAGCGGTCATCTAAAACATTGTGAATGTTCTTGCCGATAGGACAGTCAGGATTGGGCTTGTCATGAAAGCTAAAGAGCTGGCCGCTCTTGCCCAGACACTCAACCGCGCTATAGACATCCAACAGGCTAATGTCTTTCAAATCTTTGGCAATCTCTGCTCCTCCAGTCCCACGAGCAACGGTAATCATCCCGGCATTCTTGAGCTGGGACAGGGTCTTGCGAATAATAACTGGATTGACGCCAACACTGCCAGCAAGGATATCACTTGTCAGTTTTTGTTTTTTCCCTCCAAAGCCAGGACAATCAGCATATGGGTGGCAATGGTAAAACGACTAGAAATCTGCATTTTTCTCCTCCCTCATCATTCTCTCTCACTATTATATCCCAAAAAGGGTGTAACTTCAAGAGTTACGACTGGACTTTAAGAAAGCTGCAATCTCATCTGCATAGCCTTCCCTCTCACTGATTTCCCGCAGCAGGTCGTGATTGTGAGTATGGTGGATACCATTGACCAAGCTCTCCCGATAAATCTCATAGTAAGGCAAGTGGAGCTCCCGCGCCAATCTCAGCTCCTGCTCCACATCGTAGGCCACGCGCCTCAGGTCGACATCAGCCAGACCCATCTCATCTATCTCTAAAATGGCATACTGGGCTCGCAAGTCCTGACGCAAAGCCGAATCTAGAAAGAATGGCTGACCAATAGAGCCGGGATTGATAATCAGCTGACCCTTAGTCCCATAACGAAGAAACTGCTGATGAATATGGCCATAAACAGCAACAGCACAGTCATTGCCCTCAAAAAGGCGGTCGAAATTGCTCTGCTCGCCAATATGAATCAATTCCCGCCCCCAATTCTTATCTGGCAGATGGTGGCTGACCGCAATCTTCAAGCCTTCTACTTCTGTCAAGACCTGTAGAGGAAGTTCCTGCATGCGGTCAATCTCTTCAGGACCGACTTCCTCTAGGACAAAATGACAGAGCCGGGTCAGGTAGAGATGGCTGGGACGTGTCAAGTCTAACTTTTGGTGCAGGGCATGCCAGAGGCTGTCTTCCCAATTCCCTATGACCTGGAGGCTGATGTGCAGCTGCTCCATCCTATCTAAGATATTTCTGCGGCCAGTTCCTGGCAGGAGCAAGTCCCCCAAAAACCAATAATCTGTCACCTGCTGGCTTTCCGCATCCGCCAGTACCGCTTCCAAGGCTGTGCTATTCCCATGCACATCGGATAATAAGGCAATTTTTCGTGTCATCGTGTGTCTTTCTCTTTCTTTACAAGGAATATTATATCAAAGTTCAAAAAAACTTCCACCCATCAAGTGAGTGAAAGTTTTGAAGTGTTTTTTTATCAATCGACAGACTTAAGTGCTTCCAGCATATCCACCCGTCTGAGGCGGTAATTGACAAAGAAGCCAAGCAAGGTCAGGATAAGAGTCACTGCAGTTAGAGGAAACAGATAGACTGAGGGACTTACTTGAGGGTTTAAGCTGATAATGCTAGGCGCAACCTTCTCAATCAAAAAACGATGCAGGAAGAAACCGCCTAGAAGTCCAACTGTCATCCCAATTACTGACAGAATAATGGTCTCTCGATAGATATAAAGGGTCACTTCCTTATTATGGAAGCCCAAAACCTTGATAGTGGACAGCTCGCGAATCCGCTCAGCCACATTGATATTGGTCAGATTGTAGAGAATGACGACTGCTAAAAGAATGGAAATCAGGACCAAAACCAGCATTGTATTATTAAGAGAATCAGCTAGAACGTTGAACTGCTTCACCATGCTAGCATTTTGGGAGACACTCTTGACAGACTTGAGGCTCATAAATTCATTGGCCTTATCAACAATATTTTTACTAGAAGAGTCCTTGAGCCGCACTAGATAAGCATTTTTCTCAGGCTTTTTCCCGTAAATCTTCTGGTAGTCAGTCGCCTTCATAAAAGCAAAATGGCCAAAATGATTCTCATTGACTGCTGCGAGCTTGACAGGCTTGCCACCCAGCTCTATACTGCCACCGGGGCTAACTCCAGCTATACGGGCCAATTTATCCGAAACAACTGCACCATTCTTGAGACTCAGCTTTTTCTGGTTGTCGGGACTTTCCAGAGAAATAAAAGGTTCAAAATTTTCCTTGTCCGTAACCATTAAAGTGACTGATTCTGTCTCTTTTTTTCCTTTGTATTTCTCTGTTAGGGTTTCACTATGGATTTCCTGATAGTCAGCAATCGAGTCATCTGCCAGCATCTTTTTCAGCTTGTCTTGCTCAGCTTGATTCTCCCCAGGATTGACAGCGACAATCAAGTCGTAGCGCAGAATCTCCTCAAACTGACGCTTGGGAATACCACCAATAGAAGATTGGAGTCCTAGACCGGCAAAGAGCAAGGCAACAGAACCCGCCACACCAAAGATGGTCATAAACATCCGCTGCTTATAGCGAAAGATATTGCGAGCTGTGACCTTCTGAGTAAAGCTAAGACGTCGCCAGATAAGGGTCAGTCTTTCCAAGAAAATCTTGGAGCCTTTGACCGGTGGCTTGGGCAAAAGCAAGTGGGCTGCTTCTTCTGTCAGCTCCCGTCTTGCCACCAAATAGGCAGGGAGAACACTGGATAGAAGGGAAAGTCCAAGGGCCAGTATACTATAGGAAACATAAAAATATGCATGCGGGGCAGAAAGCACCATCCCTCTGGTAATAATAGAAGAAATCACCCCCGATAAGAAATAATGTCCCAGCAGAATCCCTATGAAAGTACCTAGACTCCCCGCCGCCAAACCGTAAAGAGCAAACTTGCGAATGATATCGCGGCTATGATAGCCTAGAGCCTTGAAGACGCCTGCATTTGTTCGTTCCTCATCGACAAAGCGCGTCATAGTGGTAAAGGTCACCATAGCTGCCACCAGATAGAGCACCACCGGGAAGATATTACCAATCGACGCAATACTATTCATGGAGTTTTTATACATATGATAGCCATTCCCACCTGGCAGAAACTTGCGGTCATAGCTATGATAGGTCGGCTCTTTCAAACGATTCAGGTCTGTCTTAGCGTCAGCTATCTTGTCCTTGCTAGCTGATAAGTCTTTCTCTGCCTGTGCCAGCTCAGATTTTTTCTGATTGAGTTGAGACTCAGCTTCCTGAATCTGCTGCTGGCTCTGGCTGAGCTGTGCAGGAGGGAGGATAGAAGTGGCTTGGGCTGCTTCTAGCTGGGTTTTTTGCTGGTCCAGCTGATTCTGAGCTTGCTCTAACTGTTTTTTACCTTGGGTCAGCTCACTCTCAGCCTGAGCAATCTTATCTTGGCCCTTTTGAATGGTACTTTTGGCATCCGCCTCTAATCTCTTAAACCGGGCCACTCCGTTATCTTCCAGGCTCTTGTCCAAAGCTGTCTGGTGCTGCTCCAAACGCTCCTGATACCTTGCAGAGAAGGGAGCCAGCTTTTCTAAATCATGATAGCGCAGGCGGGCAATACTGTAAACATCTGTATCAAAGGCCTTAGGGCTGACTACAGCATAGGCAGATAAGGCCCCGCTGCCACTAGTCGCATTGCCCAGATTTCTATCAGACCATAGCTCCGCCGAGTTGACAAAACCCACAATCTTATAGGTCTTGTTTTTCAGAACTGACCGACTGCCTGCTTTTTCAGTCAGATGAATCTCCTGACCGAGCTTGTATTTCTTAGACCAAAAGCTAGCCAGGGCAATTTCTTGCTCTTTCTTAGGAAGACGACCAGAGGTCACTTGAAAGTTTGAAATATCCTTGGTATCTGAGAATACTCGGAGGGCCTCCTCGTCTACGGTGACATCTGTCAGATAGCCAAACTCGACATCAGCTCCCTTGATAGCTTCCAGCTCTTTCTGATCCTCCGCATCCAAACCATAGTCCGCCATAACAGCCAAGTCCATGGTTCGCCGCTCTTTCAAGTAATCTGTTGCTGTTCTGCGCATATTGGGAGGAGCGACCTTGAGCCCCACAAGAGCCAGAGAGCCCAGCATCATGAGGATTAAAATAGATAGGAAACGTCCTTTAGAGCTAGTGAAGGAGCGCAGAATATCTTTCCAATAAATCTTTCTCTTCATATCAATACTCCAATGTACTTATATCCTGTGGTTGATCATTGACTGTGATACTCTTGACTCTCGCGTCGTGCATGCGAATAACCCGGTCAGCAATGGGAGCTAAGGCAGCATTGTGGGTCACTATAATCACCGTCGCCCCTTGATTGCGAGACATGTCCTGTAAGATTTGCAGCACTTGCTTGCCGGTATTGTAGTCCAAGGCTCCTGTCGGCTCATCACAGAGCAAAATCTTGGGATTCTTGGCCACAGCCCGAGCGATAGACACCCTCTGCTGCTCCCCACCTGATAGCTGTGCAGGAAAATTATTGAGGCGATTTTTCATACCAACCGCAGTTAGAACGGCCACTGGATTTTGAGCATCCTTGACGATTTCAGAAGCCAATTCGACATTTTCCTTGGCCGTCAGGTTGGGCACCAAATTGTAAAACTGAAAGACAAAGCCCACGTCATTGCGGCGATAGTCCGTCAGCTGGTGGGAATTGTAGTCAGCAATATTCTGGCCGTCTATCAGGATATCTCCCTCATCATTGGTATCCATACCTCCGAGGATATTAAGCACCGTAGACTTACCGGCACCTGAAGCGCCCAAAATAATGACTAGTTCCCCCTTTTCAATCTCAAAAGAAATATCATGATTGGCAACAATTTCCGTGTCACCTACCTGATAACGTTTAAAACTATGTTTCATTTCAATGTAAGCCATATCGTCTCTCTCCTTTTCAAAGCTCTTTTCCTTAAATCAACAATATGTTGATTCTAAATCACAGATATTATATAATGAGCTTAGATAAAAAGCAATAATCAAAAATCAACAAAGTGTTGATTTAAGTAAAAAGGAAGAAAAAATGGTCCAGAAACGAAAAACTAGCACTAAGGAAGACATCAAAGAAGCCTTGATTCAACTACTATCAGAGGAAAGGTTTGATACTATCTCCATCAGCAAACTCTGCAAACGGGCAGGGATTAATCGCGGCACCTTCTACCTCCACTACCAAGATAAATATCAGATGGTTGATAGTCTCAAAAAAGAAATTATTTCTCAACTTTCTAGTTATAGCATGTTTGAAGCGGAGAACGAATATCCCAAAAAGTTAATGATAGCAAAATTTCATATACTCCGTGCTAATGAACGTCTTATCAATGCCCTGACCAGAAGCCATTATATTGACTTTCGCGAAGCTATTCGGGAGTACATAACCACTATCATTCTGAGTGATAAGCAAAAGGATGCTACCCAGCGTTTTTTAGAGGAGAACTTTCACATCCCTCAGAAATACGCCTTGGAAATCTTCCTATCCAGTGTTGAGGGGATTATTTCTCTTTGGATAGCCGGCGGAGCTCAAGAAGAACCTGAAGAACTCACTGACATCATTTTGACTACTTATAACTATGATTATTTAAGATAAAGGCTCTAGCTTGAAGGCTAGCCTAGACAAAAGTCATTTTTTCCACTAAGAAAGGCCGAACATATTGCTCGGCCTTCTTTTTATTTTAGATTAGTTTTTCTTTGTTTTCTTCAAAAGGAAGAAGACTCCTGCTAGGATAATCAAGCCTGCAAGGCCAATGATGGTGACTTGCTCACCTGTTGATGGTAGGTCTTTCTTCTTAGCCTTGACGGACTGCTCATTTCGATACTGCACTTGATAAACAGAGAAATGATTGGTCGTGAAGCTAATGGTCTGGTTTTGATTAACTGTTACATCAAACTTCTCAACCTGCTTGCCATTTTCATCCAGAGCATAGACGGCATCCACTGGCAGGTCTTTGTGTACTGGAATCGTCACAAGGGTTGGACTAACCTGATGCACCGGCTGACCATTTGGATTGGTCAAGCTAATGTCATAAGTATCTGTCGGCTGAATCTTGCTTTCCATTTTTTTCACTGACAGCTGAAGACCAGCCTTGACCAAGTCAGCATTTTTCAAGCGAATGCCAGTTGTGACATCTACCAAGCTGTCATCTTCTACATTGACTTCCGTCCGTGTATCCGAACTGCTAGAAGTTGCTGAAGAGGAAGAACTTGACGAGTTTTGAGTTGATGAAGAGCTGCTAGAATCTTTGCTGGAGCTAGATGGAGTTGTTTTTGTTGCTTCCTTGATTTTAGCTTCCATTTCAGCTTCTAGCTCTTTCATTTCCTTAAAGACTTGCGCTGCTCGAGCCTGTGTTTCCTCTGTGACTTTGGCTGAAGAGTCTGGAAGAGCTGCATTGGCTGCATCTAGAGCATTTTGCTCCTCAATAAATCGGGTTTCCAAAGCCTTCCACTTATCTTGGACAGAAGTTCCAAAGAGGTCCTGATGCTTGGCCGCCATATCGTAGATATGAGATGCTACCCAGTACCAAGAGTCTGGACTGTAGCTAGTTGTGTTGACCTTATAAGCATCGTAAGTATCCGTGATATTCCCATTATAAGGCAGGTAAGGTGAGAAGCGCGGACTGCCTACCGCCAGCCACATAGTGCCTCCGCCCATATTGGCTGGAACGCCGTCTTTGAGCTGGAAAATATGAGCTTCCATGACATTTGGGTTGCCCAACGGATATTTGTAAACAGGGTCTGTCGTACCGCGTTGTGGCAGCCCCTTACCATCTAGCTCCATTTGGTCCAGAGGTTTGAACTGAGTGCCCTCAAAGCGATTGCGCTGCATAGCCATGACATCTGCTACACTGATCTTTCTGTCTGTGGAGTGCATGAGATCAAAGTAAGAGTCGTTATAAGACACGGCCGCATTTGGATCTAGACTGGTGATACCTGCCCAGGCACGCGAACGATCTGCCTCTGCCATCGGTGGATTGTAGGACTGAGAAATGTGGAATTTGCCGTCAATTTCTTTATAAGAGTTAGCTTGCTTGGCTACATTCTGAACACCCTTTGAGGCAATAACATTTTCTGTATCGTCAAAGTCAACACTACCCAAGAAGAAAGTATTAGGAAAGACAGCATACTTGTCATCTGGGAATTTAATAGCAACATATTGGTGACCAGATAGGATTTCCATATACCAGACACCAGTCTTGTCAGCAATGGTGATAATATTACCCTCTGCTGCTCCCTTCTCTCTGACAATCTGCGCCATCAGCTCCACACCCTGACGGGCAGTCTGAACATGGGGCAGAACGACGGTTGTCAGGATAGACTCTGCCAAACCATTTGCTACATAAGGATCCACTTTTTGGATGGCATCATTAGCCTTGGCAGAAACAGTCGCAGAAATGGAAACACCGTATTCATTGAAGCCAACCTCATCAAAAATACCTTGGGATGGGGTCACATCTGATACCGAAGTATACTTGTAGCTTTCTGCCGGCAGGGTCCATTCAAAACCGTTGGCTTCATCGACTAGTTTGGCACCACTCGCATTAGTCTTTCTCGGATGAACCAGAAAGACCTTATTGTGATTTGGCTCCAAGTCCTCTGTCCGACCGTAAAGCGTTGTGCCGTCTGCCGTCAGGTCTTTCCCGACGATAAATCCTGTGCAGGCTTCGACCACTTGGAAAGGAAAGAGAAAAATGGTCGAAAGAGCTAACAAGGAACGAAACAATATTTTTTTCATAAAAATATCTCCTTTGTTTTTTTGTGAAAAATTACAAAATTAAATACTATATTCAGTATAGCCTTTTACTCTAGGTTTTGCAAGCGATTTCATTTTTTTGACGTGTAAGATTTACTAGATAAATAATTCATTTCAAAATAGAAAAAAGCCAGATAAAATCTGACTTTAAAGACACGTGGCTGCGGAGGCACAAACCGTAGCCGCGCAAGTATTGCAGGAAAGAATGGATAGGAGAAAAAGGACAAACTTCTCTCCTATTTCCAAACTGGTTGTGCTTCATAGCTTAGATTATTTTACCGTCTTCTCTAGACAAGCCATCTTACCATACGCTGACCCGCTTATCTGGAGCCAGATACATGGCATCACCTTCTTTAATTTCTGGATAGGTTTCATAGAAGGCCTCTACATTTTTGAGTTGCTGGTTGACCCGCAGTTCGGACGGAGCATGGACATCTACCTTCAGGAGAAGTTGGTTAAATTGCAGACTGGCCTTGCTTCTCCAGATATTGGCATAGTTTTCAAAGTAATTCTTCAAGTCTGCATCTGGATATTTCTTTTTAACAACTTCTAGAGTAGCTGAAAGTCCACCCGCATCGGCTACATTTTCTGTTACCGTAAGCTTGCCGTTGACCTTGCCGCCGTAGATTTCAATACCATCCCACTGCTTGGTAACTGCTTCAATTTTCTTGTCAAAAGCTTTCTTATCTGCTTCTGTCCACCAATTATTCAAATTCCCCTCTTCATCAAAGTTTGCACCGTTTGAGTCGAAGGCGTGAGTAATCTCGTGACCGATAACCATACCGATACCACCATAGTTCTTTTCCATTTCTTGCTTAACATCAAAGAATGGATTCTGCAGGATTGCGGCTGGGAAGTTGATACTGTTATTTTCCTGTGAGTAATAAGCGTTGATATCATAGGAAGGCATGACCCACTCGTCCTTGTCTACTGGCTCAGAGAAGTGTTCAACATCATATTGATGTTTTGCTTGACTCAAAGCAATTGCATTCTCAAAGAAGGATTTTTTATCGTCTACTTTCAAGACCTTAGTCACTTCGCGAACTTTTTCAGGATAGCCGATATAGAGTTTCATAGTATCCAGCTTCTTGACTGCCTTCTGCTTGGTTTCTTCTGACAGCCATTCGTTTTTCAGCATACGTTCCCGATAGACTTCCTTGATATCCTTGACCATTTGGGTCACTTCTTGCTTGGCTTCCTCACCGAAATATTTGCGGCCATAGTAAAGACTAAAGACATCTGAAAAGGTTCCTGTTGTCAGATTGTATGCTGCATCTTCTTTTGAAGTTGCTTCCTTAGTACCTTGCAAGGATTTTTGGTACTCTGCAAAAATCAGCCGATAGTCATCGGTTAGAAAACTAGATGCTGATGCGGCTTGCTTCACAAGCATCCAAGATTTGAGCTTGGCAAAGTTCTTGTCGTTGACTACCTTGGCAAAATTTTCATAATACTTAGGGTTAGGTACATTGACATCACCAGATTCCTGGCCTAGATAGTCATTGATAATATCGTGAAACTTAAAGGTATCAGAGTAAGCATTGATATCTTCTGCCGTCTTAGGATGGTGAAGATTTTTAATTTCCGAAGTTTCTTCATTACTTTGAGCATACTTGGCCAGTTCTCCATCAAATTCTAAGGCTTCTTTGACAATCTTTTCGCTGTTTTTTTCACTGTATCCCAGCTTTTGCAAGGCTTCTTTGAATGCTTTTTCCAGCGGATCCATCATCCTTTTCTTAGCACCTTCATCTTCATAGTAGCTCTTATCCGGCAGCATAAGACTTGGACTGGACAGATTCACTTGTTTCTGATTGGTATTTTCTAGGTTAGAACTAATTTCAAGGGTAAACGGCAGTGCTAGACCACGCTTTTCCCAGTCAACAGCCTTGCTAGCTAGGTCCTTCAGGTCGGACAAGTCTTCAATTTCCTTGAGATAGGACTTGAGAGGGGATAGGCCATCCTTTTCCCGCTGCTTGAAGTCAGTCGCTTGCTGGTAGTATTTGATAAACTCAGGCATACCTTCAATCGTTGACTCTTCTTTACCAGAGACTAGATTTTTGACATCCGCCTTCATCTTATCCTTGACCTGCTCGTTCAGCTCATAAAACACACCATTAGACGGCTGGTCGCTAGGAATCTCTGCCTTTTCCAGCCATTTTTTATTGATGGCTTGATAGTAATTGGTTCTCACTGTGGCATTCTTATCGATCGGTGTCTCCTGAGGGACAAAGGTCTTATAAGCCCAGTAGCCACCGGCAGCCAAGATTAGGCCGGTCACAGTCAACGTAGAAGTTAGAATGATTTTCGTTCTTTTCTTCATGAGTTCCTCCTTGTATATTAAGTAAAATATAATTGACTTTTTTATTTTACTCATTTACTTTAACATATTCTTTTTTCCTCGTCAACAGAAAACTGAATGTCTGGAAAAAATTGCCGCAAGAGGAGAAAATATGGTCTTTTAGTCTGCTTTTAAAAGTGATTTGGTCTAGAGTCACACTTAAAGAAAAACTAAAGTTTCTATCAGCTGTCCTGTTGCTTCCAGCTCTTTTCTCTCCTCCTTGCACTTTCTAGTATAGCCTCCAAACTTCAGATATTTCTAAAGAAATTCTAAAATATTTCTAAAGTTTTTTACTAAAATAAAAAAAGACTGAGACAAAAATGCCTCAGTCTAGCTTTATTATGTTCAAAAAATATTGAATCTGAGACAATTTAAATTGTCTCCCAGACCTTTTAAACCAGAACCTCAAAATAAGTGAGCCAAGCTAAATTTTAAAAAATCAACTTCTGTCCTACTGTCTTCTACTGAACCTTTTTAGCCAGCATCGTCGCAAAGCGCAGCTGAATTCGATTGCCGTTTTCATCCCGGCGATGGAGGTGACCAGGATTTTCATTGTACTTAACCAGCTCCCAGTCCTTGTAATACTCGGCAAGCTCGCCTTCCTTAAAAGTAAAAGGAAAGGGAACAGAGCATGGGAAGTCTTCTGTATCCATAGCACAGACGATGAGATTGTAGCCACCAAGCGCTGTGTGCTCTTGCATATTGCGGATAATATCCGGAATCCGCTCCGCCTGCAGGAACATAAGGACAACGGTTGAAACAATCAAATCATAAGTCTGAGTCAGACTAGCTGAGTTGATATCGTAGGCACCCACTGGCAAATCTAAATCCTCCTGCTCCACAATGCTACGTAAGATCTCCAGCGCCAGCTCATTCTGATCTACAGCTGTCACTTCAAAGCCCTGCTTAGCTAGAAAGAGAGCATTGCGACCTTGACCACAGCCTAGATCTAAAGCCCGCCCTGGTCGGACTGTCTGCATGGCTTCCAAAACCTCTGAGTGCACTGGATTGCTGCCGTATTTCTTAGGGAAATAATCCTCAGGCCGACAGTAAAACTCCAAATACCACTCCAGATCATCTGTCAAGGCTTCAACCCGATGCCAAGCTTGGGGCTGGGCAAAAGGATTGTCCTGACCAGCTCCAAAGATGTGCTCAGCCAGCTCCTCACCCTCCTCTGACATCTCGACAAACTTAAGACGTCCCTTGAGAACAGTGATTTTACCCCAAGTTCCCTCTTTGGTATTGTGCTTTCTCTTTACCGCTTCTGGCATTGTATCAGTCGTCCACAGCGGCATACGTTTATAAGCTAGCAATTCTTCTGTCATAAAAAATCCTTTCTCTAAAAGCTAAGCTACAAATAATCTAACTGTCTTTATCATACTCGAAAAGAACCGACTTGACAAGTGGCAAATTGAACGGCCTTCCCTGTAAAAAGAAAGAACTGACCAATCAGCCAGTTCTTTCTCACATAGGAAGTTTACTACTATTCTTCTTTTTTCTTGCTAACTTGCTTATAGCCAAAGAAGCCTAATACTGCAGCCAGCAGCATATCTTTGATCGTTCAATTCAAAAAATATGAGAACATCAAGAAAAAATATATCACTGTTTCCCTTATCGGTCCGCGCTCAGTAACCAAAATCAAAGTGTGCTCTTTCAGATAATATATTGCCGAAGATAGAAAATAAACCGTCTACCAACATTCTAATCATTCAGATGATAAAGATTTTTGGCTTTTTCAATATCATAATATTGGTCAAACTCTTCTTTGCTTCCCATGACATGTTCCTGACCATCCACCGAAAGCTCTTTAGGAATATACCATAATTCTTTTAAAGTATAACTTTTAGGGAAAAATAATGAATATACTGAAATAAGACGCTCCCCAATATCAATGCTATTTTCATTATTTAAAACAATAACTTGAGCATCTTTTTTTTCAAGAATAGACATCGATTTTTTGTCACTACTTATAGGTGCCACTTTTAAGCTTTCTCGATTAATTGTGAATTGGTTGATATCTATCACAGATTTTTTTATGCCCAACTGAGGAAAATCCCTAACATCTACTTCAGCTTTAGGCAACGAAGTTTTTATGTCCTCAATAGCTTTTACTTCTTCTATTTTTCTTGTTTGGAGATTTAAAAATACCTGTTTCTTTGCTCTAGATTCCTCTAAGGGTCTAATGTAAAGCGCCAACAAATCATTACCTTTATAAGAATAGACTGGGCCAATATAAATCGCAATATACCCCTTCTTATATTCGTCCACTGTAGCCAGTAAGTCAATTTCAGGTTCTTCTTTTAGTTTATTCCCTTCTACCTTGTAAATTGATAAAGTCCAATAAGTATCCTTCCCAACTGATTCATGGATAGCCGAAGGGTGCTTTGGTAATTTCATATTATCCCTGAGAATATAGTTTTGAGATGTGGGATTATGCCATTCAGTGAATAATTGTTTATTATACTTGCGCAATTCTGCTTCCTCTGACTGAACTACATCCCAATGTACTATCGCTCCTTTGCCATCCGCAATAATTTGATAAGAGTCAATTTTCGCTTTACCAGTGTAATACTGGTAGCCTGTATATTTCTCCGACAGATACCATTGATAGAGGAATAAACTTCCCCCTATCAATCCGAGAACAGATACAAACAACAGTAATCGGTTCAACCATTTTTTATTTGTCTTTTTCATCTTCTGCTCCTTAATCCAGTATATAGTTTGTCTTAAAAGATCTGCTTTTTATAAATAAATTTATCCTCAAACTTCATCCTTTCCATTATAGCATAAATCAAAAGTCAGAGTTGAATACTCAAAAAGACCGGTCGCCCAGTCTTTCATCTTGTATTAAAATTTTTCATCTGTCTTGCGATGTCGAGGTTTTGCTCGCGGCGTTTGATGGACTCGCGCTTGTCGCAAGAGTTATTTGTCAGTAGTTTTATCGTTTTCCTGTAGACTCTAGTTTTCTTTTTGTGGATGGTTTTCGATCCATTGCTTGAAATCACTAAAAGATCGAATCTGTGTTTTCTCTCCAGTTGTTTCATCTGTGGCATAAAGTTCCATTACATCCTGACCTTCGGGAGCAAACCAATGAATTAAATCATTAAACCATTCTTCTTCATTATACTGATTAGGACGGAAATAAATTTTATTGCCTTCTTTTATATTTGTCCCAATTTCTGGATAAAGTTTTGCAAAATTAGTACCTGAAAGTTCTAAATTACCTTTATCATAAGAAGCTACTAAGTAACCTGGTCCATATCCTAAGTGATAATTTGATGTTGAAGAACTAATCTGACTCTCTATACCTCCTTTTTTCCAATTGGTAGCCATAGGCGAAGAAGCCTCCACAGGAAAAATTGTGATATCCTCTTTACTTAAAAATTCATTGAACTCATTTTCTGACATCTTCTTTTCGATTTTTCCCGTATCCAACGACAGAATTACGTATATAGTTTTTTCTATCTTACCGCCTTCGTTCGAATACATGCTAAAGGATAAATACTCTTTTCCATCCTTTGAGAACTGCTCCTGAATCTGCTTGAGCCTATATGTATTCTCTCGTCCTAACAAACTATAGATATCGACTTCTTTGCTAGTTATTTTGGTGGAATCGTGTAAATCATAAATCTTGATTTTGAAATATTCCTCTTTATTTACTTTAGATGAACTTACACTGTCATATTCATCCAAACTGTTGTATTTAAAATCCGTTATATAATTTTGACTATAGCGAAAAGAATCATTTTCTTTACTGCCAACCAAAACATATTTTTCTTTATTAAATAGCTGTATTCCTTCAACACAATATTCACTCTTAGCATATTCTTTCTTCTTCCCACCTAGAAAAAAAGTCAGTGAAGCCACGGAAGTCAGAATCAAACAGAATATAAATATGAATAGCTTTTTATTGAGTTTCATTTGCTTACCACCACTTTTTAATTCATCTAGCCATTTATTTTGATAGTCCTCGGAGTCAATCCACTTTTTCATCAATCATTCACCAAAAGTGGTCATCCTCAAACCTCATCCTTTCCATTATAGCATAAATCAAAAGTCAGAATTGAATACTAAAAAAGACCGGTCGCCCAGTCTTTTAATGTCATTAGTCATCTTCCCCTGTGGCTACTATTCACTTCTTTGCCCAGCTCAATCATTTTGATGAGACTCTTTCCACTTTAAAAAATCTTCATAAGAATTAATAGGTGTTACTTCACTAGTTTCCTTATCAGTTATAGAAAGAGAAAGCTTATCTTGCCCTACTGGAGCAAACCAGTGCATTAGTGTATTATACCATTCCTCTGAGCTAATATTGCCTTGACGAGTAAAAATCTTTCCCTCAAAAGAATTCATTTTTTTAACAACCTCAGGGTAAAGTTGCGAAATATTTAGATTGCTAGGTATTTCTTTTCCTTCTCTTTTCGAAGGTTCAAGATCAGTAAAGTGTGAGCCAATACCGTATGAGTCAGTGAGATAAGCCGACAAGCCACTTGTAATGGACGCTTCATCAAACTGTAACTTATATTTAATAAACTCTTTAGAATAATCAATTACCTCTTCTGTATCTACATTAAAGAGGATCTCTTTAAACCTCTTTGAGCTGTTTTCTTTTACTAATCTAATATAAATATAATCCTGACCTTGAATGTTTAGAATATCGCCAGATAAATCAACCCCCAACGAAGCATCATAATGTCGAACAATTTCAAAAATATCCAATCTTTTCTCAAACTTCTTCGTCTTTAGATCATACACATTAATAAAATAATACTCTCCTTCATTCTGACGACTATCAGCTCCATTTTCTTTACTATAATCGAACCTCCAATCTTGTATATAAAATTTATTTTGTCCAACTCTTAATCCTTGAAATCTCTTTTCAGAATCCTTAGTTGTCACAAATACAAGTTTTTCATCTTCCAACTGCTCAAAACTGAGTTTTTCAACAGATACCGCATTTCCCGATGCAAAACGCTCCTCTTCCACCGGTGAATTTTGATAGAGAAACAGAGCTACAAGTAAAGCTACAAAAATAATAATGAAGAAGATATTCTTTTTTGATTTTAGAACTTTCATTTCTTAACCTCAAGTATTTTACTGAAGAATTCATTGCATATTTATATATTCTATCTGTCTGTAAGATAGCTTCCGAATTACATTCCTCATCCTTTCCATTATAGCATAAATCAAAAGTCAGAGTTGGATACCAAAAAAGACCGGTCGCCCAGTCTTTCATCTTGTATTAAAGTTCTTCATCTGTCTTGCGATATCGCGGTTTTGCTCGCGGCGTTTGATGGACTCGCGCTTGTCGTAGTCGTGCTTCCCTTTGGCTAGGCCTAGGAGCAGCTTGGCATAGCCATCCTTGAGATAGACCTTGAGTGGCACCAGCGTCATGCCAGTTCCCTTGGTCTCCTGCTCCAGCTTTTGGATCTGCTTCTTATGCAGCAGCAGTTTTCTGCGGCGCTCAGGCTCTTGGTTCCAGATATTGCCCTCTTCATAAGGAGCGATATGGACATTGCTGAGCCAAGCCTCACCGTTCTTGATCTGGGCAAAGCCGTCTTTGAGATTGATACGAGCAGCGCGAACACTCTTGATTTCCGTACCGGTCAGCACCATGCCGGCCTCGATGGTATCCACGATGGTGTAGTCGTGTCTGGCCTTTTTATTTTGCGCGACGACCTTTCCTTCTCCCTTTGCCATGCTTGGCTCCTTTCTTGACTAGTTCCTTGTAAAATGCCTTCTGGCTCTTGCCTTTCTTGGACTTCTTATCTTTCTTATCTCTGTAGCCTTTTTCTTTGGAAGAATGGCTGCGCTTGTCATCCTCACGGCGTCTCTTTCTACCTGACTTGCCTCTGCCACTCTTGCTAGTCTTTTCTACCAGGTCAAATTCACTAGGCAGGTATTCAAAGTCAATCTCGCCTGTAGCCTTATCCGCTCGGACCAGCTTGATACGAATCTGCTGACCGACCTTGAAGACCACACCAGACTTTTCTCCTTGCAGGGTCATCGTCCGCTCATTGTAGCTGTAAAACTCTGGCAGGTTGGTAACATGAATCAAGCCTTCGACCGTATTGGGCAGTTCAACGAAGAGTCCAAACTTGACCACGCTTGAAACCACGCCGTCAAACTCTTCCCCAACAAATTCTTCCATGTACTCAGCCTTCTTCATAGCTTCAACTTCACGCTCGGCCTCAATAGCCCGACGCTCTCGGCTGGAAGACTGACTGGCAATCTCTGGAATCACTTGCTCAAAATGCTCTGCTATTTCTTTAGAATGTCCATAATCCCGTACCATCCGGTGAACCAGAAGGTCTGGATAGCGGCGAATCGGACTGGTGAAATGCGTATAAAACTCCGCTGCCAGACCATAGTGGCCGTGATTGTGCTCAGAGTAGCGAGCCTGCTGCATGGAGCGCAGAAGCATCATGGATAGGACATCCTCATAAGGCTGGTCTTTGACCGATTCCATAATATCCTGCAGAGCCTGCTGACTCATAGAGTTAGCCGTCCCGTATATCCGAATCCCAAAGCTAGAGGCGTAGTCGATAAACTTCTGCACCTTCTCCGCCTTAGGCTCCTCGTGGATCCGATAGATGAAGGGCAGATTTAGCTTAGCAAAATGCTCAGCCACCGTCTCATTCGCCACCAGCATAAAGGACTCAATCATGCGCTCGGCAATTCCTCGCTGACGCAGGACAATGTTCACCGGCCGGCCTTCTTTATTGACCATGATTTTGGCTTCGTTGGTGTCAAAGTTAAGCGCACCGCGTTTAAAGCGCATGCTTTCCAGAATCTCATGTAGCTGGACCATACTGTCAATACTAGGCACAATTTCCTTGAACTGCTCAGCTTTTTCCTGATTTCCAGCAATGATGTCGTTGACATCACTGTAGGTCATGCGAAAGGTCGTCTTGATAACAGTCTGGGTGATGGTATGCTTGATCACGCGCCCCTTAGCATCTATCTCCATGATAGCCGACTGGGTCAGCCGGTCCACATTTGGATTGAGGGAGCAGATACCGTTGGACAGGCGCTCCGGCAACATAGGCACTACTCGGTCGGTCACATAGACTGAAGTCGCCCGATTGAGGGCTTCCTTGTCCAGCTCAGAGCCTTCTTTGACATAGTAGGACACATCTGCGATGTGGACGCCCAGCTCAAAGTTGCCATTTTTCAGGAGCTTGATATGGACAGCATCGTCCAAGTCCTTGGCATCCTCTCCATCGATGGTAAAGGTAATCTCATCGCGCAGGTCCAAACGTCCTTCTAAATCACTCTTTGTCGGTGCATCTGGAACTCGCTCGGCCTCTTGCAAGACCTTTTCTGGAAATTCAGAGACAATGTCCATCGACTCCAGCACTTCCAGTACATCAATGCCTGGATCATTGACATAACCGACCACATCGACCAGACTGGCCACGAAGAAATCGTGTTTCTTAGTCGGATATTTGTCAATAGCGACCTTGAGCACCTCTGTACCATCAAGAACCATGGCTGGCTTTTTGATATAAATAGGCTGACGGATTTTCTGATTTTTCGAGCGGATATAGCCCGCGTACTTGGGCTTTTCCTCATCCAGAACCAGCTGGCCTACTGCTGCCGTCAGACTGTGCTCTAAAATATCGATAATCTTAGCCTCAGCTGATGTTCCCTTGATACGGTCTGCCACCTTGGTAATGACTACTTCTACCGTATCGCCATCAATGGCATGATTGACATCATTACGGCCGACAAAGAGATCATCCTCTTCTTCATTCAGGGTAACAAAGCCAAAGCCATTCTTGTGGGCATGAAAAACACCCTTGAGCGTCAGACGCTCCTGCTTTTTCTTCTCATAAAGCTCAATCCGCCCCTTGTCATCAAAGCGAATCTGATGCTTTCTTTCCATCTGGGAGATGGTCTTGACCATGCTACTAAAGTCCTTGGAAGACCCTTTCCCCAAAGCAGCCGCCAGCTCATCCACGCTGGCCTGCTGTCTTTCTTTTAAATATTCAATGATTTCTGATTTCATATTCCTCTTCTCTTGATGAGCGTTTTCTTCATCTCTTTTAAATCTCTTTAAAACTTAAAAAATAGGCCAAGACGAAGTCAGAGCCCATTTTATTTACTTGATAATACTGCTAATACCAATGCAATCAGTAGCCAGAAGAAAATCATGATTCCCGTCATACGCTGCATCACAGCTTCAAAACCGCGTGCCTTAGGACGTTCAAACAAATCGTTGGCACTGGCATCAAAGACGTTGCTAGACTGATTTTTGGTTGGTTGCATGAAAATTGCAATGACAATAATAGCTGATAAAATGACTAAAATGGTTAATAATAGGTTGTACATAAATAAAAACTCCTTAAAATCCTATCTATTTTATCATAAAATCTACTTGGATTCAAGATGTAAAGTAACTTTTCTTTCCTTGGGACAATACTTTAAAACCTCAATTTTTTCCGGATGCGTTTTAGTATTTTTGCTGGTCAGATAGTTCTGACTGCCGCAGCTGGAACATTTTAAATTTATTTTAACTCGCACTAGATATCCTTCTTTTTAAATAAATTTCGAAAACTAAAGAGATTGGCCAGCATACTAACAGCAACCAACCCTGCTGTTGCATAAAAAACTGAATGATAGCCATAGGCTGCCGCAATGACCGAACCAGACATAGGGCCGACCACTCCACCCAGATAAAAGAAAATCTGATTATAGCTGAAAATTCTAGAGATTCCAAACTTGGGTGTTATCTTACTTAGCAGAGCATTGACACCTGGTATCAGCGCCCCTGTTCCTAGGCCAAATAAAAAGCGATAAAAGCCCAGCTGCATAGGGGAGCCAGCATTGGCACAGAGCAGATAAATCAGGATTGAATAGAACTGAGCCAGCACCAGAAGCCGATGATTGCCGATACGGTCTCCTAACCGCCCCAGAATACTGGAGCTCATCATGCTGGAAAGTCCCATGCTAGAAACGATGAGACCCGAAACAAAAATCAGATTGTCCTTTTGCCCCAGCTCTCTGACATAGAGGGCAAGGATAGGACTGATAGATTGAGCTGCAAACTGGATAACAAAGCTGGTCAGAAAGAGATTCATCAGCATCTTAGGATACCTGAGTTGACGCAGCAATTCCCTAAAGCCTACCTCTTCTTGTCGGGTCACTGGCACAAAATCCTCCCGAATCAAATAAAAGGTCATTAAGGCTGCCACTAGAAAGAAGCCGCCAATCAGGAGAAAGACATTGCGAATGCCGAACATCTCCGCAATCAGACCACCAATAAATGGCCCCATAAGATTACCCGCAACAACACCGGTCGAGAGAGTTCCCAGAGCATAACCCGTTTTTTCCTTGGGAGCCTGACTGGCAATCAGAGCTGTGCTGTTGGGAACATAACCAGCAAAAACACCGTTTAGAAAGCGTAGGAGTAAAAGCCAGAAAATATTGGGCACAAAGGCAATGCCGCCCATCGTGAAAACCATGGCAGTAGCTGCACGTATCATCATAGGCTTACGGCCATACCGATCGGCCAGACTTCCCCAAACTGGAGAAAGCAGGGCCGCTGAGATTGCAGAGAGAGAAATCCCTAGCCCAGCGTAATACTCCACCTCATGACCTCTGGCACCCAGCTGCTCCACGAAAAGTGGCATAAAAGGCGTCACCAGAGAAATGCTGGCACCTGTCAGGAAGTTCCCAAACCAAGCGACTTTCAGGTTATGTTTCCAATTTACTTGTGTCGTGATAAATCATCTTCTTTCTAATTTCTGCAAAGCATTGCGAATCTGCTGTCGAGTTTCCTCAAGCGAGCCATTATTATCAATGAGCACGTCCGCCCTCTTTCGTTTTTCTTGTAAAGATAACTGAGCTGCTATGCGTTTCTCTGCTTCATCCTGACTGAGAGCATTTCGAGTCATAAGACGACTGAGCTGAGTTTCCACCGTCACGTCCACCAGCCAGATCTGGTCAAACCAGTCCTCATATTGTAACTCAAACAGCAAGGGAAGATCCATAAAAAAGATGTCTTCCGTCTCTGCCAGCATATCTCGCCTGCCAGCCAGTTCCTCGCGAATAATACGGTTTTGTATTTGACTGGACTGCGCCAGAAGTTCGGTATTCCCAAAAATCATAGCTCCCAGCTTGGGCCGGTCCAAGCGCCCATCTTCCTGTAAGATAGCTGGGCCAAAAGCAGATAAAAGAGCTTGATAAAGCCGCCCCCCCGGCTCCTGCAGCTCATGCACCACTTGATCTGCATCAATGACTTGGTAGCCCTGCTGCCTCAAAAACTCTGTCACTGTTGACTTACCTGAGGCAATGCCGCCAGTGATACCAATAATTCTTACCATGACAGCTACCTCGCTTTCTGACAGCGAGGACAGAGATGGGTACCGCGTCCGCTCAGCTTAATTTTCTCAATCGGGCTGCCGCATCTAGCACAGGGGTGACCAGTCTTTCCATAGACCTGCAGAAAATCCTGCATCGTGCCATCTTCACCCAAAGCATTGCGATAGGTCCGAATGGTCGATCCCCTTTTCTCAATCCCAAGCTGCAAAACTTCTATAATCTGCTCACGCAGCCGCTTCACTTCAGCAGGCTTCAGACTAGCTGATGGCCTGGCCGGATGAAGCCGTGCCCGCCAAAGGGCCTCATCTACATAGATATTGCCTAGACCAACGACCAAGGTCTGCTCTAGCAAATAGGGTTTGATGAGCTTCTTGGAACGACTCAAAGCTGCGGCAAAAGGCGACAAAAGAAAGTCCGCATCTGTCGGCTCAGGACCAAGCTTTCTAGCAGCAAAATAAAACTCCAGCTGATCCTTATTCAACAGCTCCATGGTTCCAAACTTGCGGACATCCTCATAAACAAGCGTCCCACCATCCGTCATCTCGAAAAAGACATGGGCATGCTTGCGCTCAGGCACTGCATCAGGATAAAAAAGATACTTGCCTTCCATTCGCAGATGGGAAATCAGCACTCCACCCGTCAGGTAAAAAAGCAAATACTTGCCCCGACGGCCAATCCTTTCAATGGTCTGACTTGGCAAGTCATGGACAAAGCTATCCACTCCCGTACCAATCATCTTAGCATAGCGGACCCGCACCTGCCCAATCGTCTTGCCAACAACCAGACGCTCCAAACCGCGCCGAACCGTCTCCACTTCAGGTAATTCAGGCATAAAGCTCCTTTCTTATTATTCTTAATATCAAAGCCCCATAGCAAAGCTGTCCGAAAAATACTCATCCAGCATCAGGCGGTGTTTATCCGATACATTTTCCAGCTCTGCTATTTCTTCTTTAGAAAAAAAGCCTAACCGCAGTGTTTCCTCATTGTGAAAATTGGAAATATCAACATTCTCTAGTGCCTGCAATTCATACAGAAAGACAACCGTCTGCACTTTGTCACCATTAGGATAAGATTCATCAAAATTAGTGTAAACATTCAGCAAGCGCTTGGCTTCAACAGCAATGCCTGTCTCTTCGTAAAATTCGCGCACGGCTGCTTGCATAGAAGTTTCCCCAAGCTCCATAGCTCCACCAGGAATCGCCCATGTTTTTTTATCACCTCGCAACTGCAGAAGCACTCGACCATCCTCGTCTGCCAGAATCCCACCAGCAAAATTCAGAATAACCTTATCATGCCCCACCTTGGAGCGAATATAGGAAATATAGTCCATATCAAAATCCTTTCAATTTCTCTGGAAAGGCAGCGTTTTGAAAGAAATAGCGCAGCAGCTGAATATGCGTATCCACATCACTAAAAAGCCAAGCATGCCCTTTGTCAGGATAATAGGCGCATTCAGACCTAGCATTTTTCTGCGCCAACCTGCGGTGCCAGTCATGAATGGTTTCGGCTTCTTTCCCACCTGAGATAAAGAAAGCAGGATTATCAAACTGCAAGTCAAGTCTCAGCAGATTTGCCTGTGACATCGCACGTCGAAATGAGAGCCGTTCAGCTCTTTGGAAATCTGCAACAAAGCGCTGAACGTCTTGGGCAGGTGCTCCGTCCTCTTGCATCATTTTTGTCAGGAGATTGGCTACAAATTTAGTATTTTTCAAGAAAGACATCAGATAGACAATGGCAATGATCTTGCGATAGCCCTTAATTGGCTGAGGGCTTGCCCCATCCACAATGACTCTATCTATAAGACTAGAATGTTTTTCCAACAACTTAAGAATGAGTGAACCGCCTAATGAAAGCCCGACTAAGTGCGGCTTGCCATGTGCTTTGCTTTTAATGACAGCCACAATCATTTCCACGACATCATCAAAGTTTGTCCACTCAATATTATGACTGGCTCCGTGACTAGGTAAATCCACAAGAATGCAATGAAAATCTTGCTCAAGCGCAGCAACATGGTGTCGCCACATCTGACTGCTAGAGCCTAAAGCATGCAAAAAGATAATACTTTTTGGATTTTGCTCCCCTCTTTCATCAATGAATAACGACGACATCTCCATCACCTCACTTACTGGCTTAGAAAGCCTCAATACTCCTTCTTATTATAGCCAAAATCCGCCAAGTCCAGCTTCTTGTCCCGCCAATTTTTCTTGACCTTGACCCAAGTTTCTAGGAAGACCTTGTCCCCCAGCATGAGCTCAATATCGCGCCGAGCCATGGATCCGATTTTCTTCAGCATGGATCCACCTTTACCGATGATAATGCCTTTTTGGCTGTCACGCTCCACCATGATAGTTGCTCGGATATGGACCTTGTCCGTCTCTTCGTCTCGCTTCATGCTGTCAACAACCACTGCCACTGAGTGGGGAATTTCCTCCCGCGTCAACATCAACACTTTCTCCCGAATCATCTCAGACACCAGAAAGCGCTCCGGATGGTCGGTAATCTGGTCTTCTGGGAAATACTGGAAGCCTTCCTCCAGATTCTCACTGAGAATATCAATAAGATAGGACACATTATTGCCCTGCAGGGCTGAAATCGGCACAATTTCTTTGAAGTCCATCTGCTGACGGAAATCATCAATTTGCGCTAAAAGCTGATCTGGATGGACTTTATCAATCTTATTAACCACCAAAATAACTGGCACCTTAGCCGCTTTCAGGCGCTCGATAATCATGTCATCGCCCTTGCCACGCGGCTCATCAGCTGGCACCATGAAGAGGACGGTATCCACCTCACGCAGAGTGCTATAGGCCGCTTCAACCATAAAATCACCTAGAGCCGTCTTTGGCTTGTGGATTCCCGGCGTATCGATAAAGACAATCTGCTCCTTATCCGTCGTGTAAATTCCCATAATCTTATTGCGTGTGGTCTGAGCCTTATCACTCATGATGGCAATCTTTTGCCCCATAACATGATTCAAAAAGGTTGATTTCCCAACATTAGGACGTCCTAAAATAGCTACAAAACCTGATTTAAAAGTCATTCTTTCACCTCTATTATTTCCATTAAAACAGCAGAAAATCGGCAGTCTCCCCCGATTTTCAAATCTTTAAAAAATCCAGTCCCAAATTTTGGGAACAAAAATAATCAGCCCTGTCACAACAGCAAAGCCAGACACGACCAGAACAGCTCCCGCTGCCATATCCTTGGCATTCTTGGCCCGCATAGAAAAGTGGTAATCGCTGGCCAGATCCACGACATTTTCAATGGCAGAATTGACAATCTCAAAGGCAATGACCAGAAAAATGCTCAAAAAGAGAAAGAGCCATTCTATAGCGGACAAGTCAAAAATCAGTCCCGCAACTATCACTGCCAAAGCCGAAAGGACATGCTTGCGCAGATTGCGCTCCTCTTTAAAGGCTGTAAAAATACCGGTTAAAGCAAATTCCAGACTCGAGACCACATCTCGATTTTTCCATTTGCGTTTGTTATTTCCTTGTGAGTCCATAAGCAGTTAAAATTTCTTCCTGTAAACCAAACATTTCTGCTTCTTCTTCCGGCGTATAGTGATCATAGCCATTGATATGCAGAAAACCATGCACTGCCAAAAAGCCCATCTCCCGCTCAAAGCTGTGGCCGTATTCCTCTGCCTGCTCACGCGCCTTGTCCACTGAAATGAACAGCTCGCCGATATAGGCGTCAAAATCCTCCAGCATCTCAGCTAGCTCAGGATGGTCCAGCAAATCCTCCTCGTCAACAGAGACGTCCAGCTCAGGCTTATACTCCAAGCTAATCACATCCGTTGGCCGATCCGTATCTCTATATTCTAAGTTGAGTTCATGACTGCGCTCATTGCTGACAAAAGTCACAGCCATTTCCTTCTTTTCCTTGCCCGTTTTCTGGGCCGCAAACTCCAAAATTTCCTGAGTCTGTTTAAGAATCTCTTCCGAAACCTGACCCGTCTCATCTACCATTTCGATATACATATCTTACCCGCTTTGCTAGTATTACCTTATTATATCATATTTTGACTCACTTTAGGGAGCCGAGGGCAGGGTTTTGGAAAATAGCAGAGCAGATTTGTCAACCTCTCACTGTAAAGACAAAAGCAGCTATTTTTATTATGTTCTTTCCCGAAACTTTGCCTTTCACTACCTACTATCATTGACAAAAAGAAAAGGCTGGGAAAACCCAACCTTGTCCTACAAGATGCTAATTGCCGGGATCGAACCGGCGACCTCATCCTTACCATGGATGCGCTCTGCCAACTGAGCTAAATCAGCGTACCTATCTAATATATCATGTAGATAGGTGCTTGTCAATATCCTTTCTCATTTTTTTGCAAAATAATCTTCCCTAGTCAGATAGTAATGAACCCGTGTCACAATGCGGCCTTGCTCATGCTTGTCTAGTGATGCATAAGGCTCTTCGTGGGAATATTTCATACCAGACTTGACCATAACCCGGCCAGATGCTGGATTATCGACATCGTGCAGCGCTACAAGTTTGTTCATCCCGATTTCCTCAAAAGCCAGCTTGATGACTGCGCGATTGGCCTCTGTCGTATAACCCTGATTCCAGTATTTTTTATTGATTACATAGCCGATAGCCGCTGTTTTCAAGTCCAGCCTGATCTTATGCAGGTCAATAGTCCCAATGAATTTGCCGCTTTCCTTCACTTCTATTCCCCAGCGCCCCAGAGGATTGGCCAGATAAAAGAGAGCGATATTATTGCGTGTTTCTTCCAGGCTTTTGTTAGTCTCAAAGGTATAGCGAGTATTTTCCTCATCCGAAGCGTACTCAAACATCGCTGGGGCATCTTCCAAGGTCACTGGACGCAGAATCAACCGCTCAGTTTCCAGTCTGGTATGACGAGCCAATTTGACATAGATATTTTCCATCAGGACCTCCTAGTTTTTCTTAACAGAATAGCACAATTCACTAATGAAAGCAAACCGCTCCGATTTTTTCTTGATTTTTAAAGCGTTTTCATATACAATAAAAACATCTTAAAAAAGGAGCATATTTTTTATGTTAATCGGTATTCCAAAAGAAATCAAAAACAATGAAAATCGTGTCGCTCTGACACCAGCTGGTGTTCAAAGCCTCGTTGGTAAAGGACATGAAGTGCTGATTGAGACAAATGCAGGGCTGGGATCTGGTTTTACAGATGCAGACTATGAAAAGCAAGGTGCAAAAATCGTCCCTACTGCTGCAGAAGCTTGGGCAGCTGAGCTAGTGGTCAAGGTCAAAGAACCTCTGGCAGCTGAATATGGATTCCTGCGTGATGACCTCTTGCTCTTTACCTACCTGCACATGGCTGCCGCTCCTGAGCTTGCAGATGCTATGACCAGTGCCAAGACGACTGGTCTGGCCTATGAAACTGTCCGCGATCAAGATGGACAACTGCCACTCTTGGTACCTATGAGTGAGGTAGCTGGACGGATGGCTGTCCAAATCGGAGCCCACTTCCTGACTAAGCGCGAAGGTGGATCTGGCGTACTTCTCGGTGGCGTACCGGGCGTTCCGAAAGGGAAAGTAACCATCATCGGTGGCGGTGTCGTAGGGACCCATGCCGCTCGTATTGCTCTAGGACTAGGCGCTCAAGTGACTATTCTGGATATCAGCGCTAAGCGTCTGTCTGTCCTAGAAGATGTCTTTGGCCATCAAATCCAGACCCTCATGTCTAATCCGTTCAATATCGAAGCTAGCGTTCGAGAAGCAGATGTCGTGATCGGTGCCGTCCTCATTCCAGGTGCGAAGGCTCCGAAACTGGTGACAGATGATATGGTTAAGCAAATGCGTCCAGGCTCTGTCATTGTAGACGTAGCCGTTGACCAGGGCGGTGTCATCGAAACAGCCGACCGCGTAACGACTCACACCGAGCCTGTCTATGAAAAACACGGTGTCCTCCATTATGCAGTTGCTAATATCCCTGGTGCCGTAGCCCGCACTTCTACCATCGCCTTGACAAATGTCACCCTTCCTTATATTGAAGCCTTGGCAGAGAAAGGCTTCAAGCAAGCCATTACAGATGACCAAGGACTGCGCCAAGGTGTAACAACTTACCAAGGTCATATCACCAGCCTGCCAGTTGCAGAGGGCCTCAACAAGGACTACACATCTATTGACGAACTCGTTTAGTTGATTATTTCAACTTTAAAATCAATCTCACAAAAAAGAGCAGGAATAAATCTGCTCTTTTCGTATGTTATTCCATTTCTTCTGGCTCAGTTGCAGCCTCTTTAACAGGAGCTGGTTCATAAGCCCTGATAATCTGCGCCACCACTGGATGACGAACGACATCCTTAGCTGAGAAATGCACAAAATCGATCTGGGAGATGCTCTTCAATTTCTCCTGAGCATCAATGAGTCCTGATTTAACATTGCGAGGCAGATCAATCTGGCTGATGTCTCCATTGACAATCATCTTGGACTGAAAACCAAGGCGTGTCAGAAACATCTTCATCTGCATGATGGTGGTATTCTGTGCCTCGTCCAGAATCACAAAGGCATCATCCAGCGTCCGCCCCCGCATATAGGCTAAGGGTGCAATCTCAATGATTTCTCGCTCCATGAGGCGCGTCGTCTGGTCCTTACCCAAAATCTGATACAAGGCATCATAGACCGGACGCAGATATGGATCAACCTTTTCCTTAAGGTCACCAGGCAGAAAGCCCAAACTCTCACCAGCTTCAACCGCTGGCCGTGTCAGAATAATTCGCTTGACCTGACCACGCTTAAGAGCAGTCACGGCCAAGGTCACCGCCAGAAATGTCTTCCCTGTCCCGGCTGGACCAATCCCAAAGACAATATCATGATTTTTAACACTATCCACATAAATTTTCTGGCCAAGTGTCTTGACCCGAATTGGCTTGCCATAACTGTCCTTGATAATCTCTTCTTCGTAAAGAGCTACAAACTTATCAATTTCGTCATTTTTGACCATGGTAATGGCTGTCACAACATCGGGAGTACCGATAATCATGCCACGATTGACCAAGACCAACAGTGCTTGAATGACCTGTCGAGTCTCCTCGCAGGCAGCCTCCGTACCCAAAATCTGCACAATCTCGGTTCGGGCATGAATGGTTACCTTCAATTCCTGCTCCATTAGGCGCAGATGGCGTTCATTAGAGCCAAAGAGATGAAAGGCATCATCTGGATGGCCCAGTTTCAATTCTACTGAATGTTCCTGCAAACAAAGAACCTCTCTAATTTATTTTTTTGAATGAATTATCTTTATTATATCAAAGCAAGCAGAAAATGACTATCCCTAGCCACTATCTACTCAATGTGCCTGATATTCTTCCCAAATAGCATCGAACTCGCCCAAGTTAAAGGAAAAATTTGCATGCTCCTCCAGAAAACGACTGACCTCATCAAAATCATCCGTATGCTTTGGAAAGGCCGTATCCTGAAAAGCCAAATCCGCCAAAATAGCCTTGGGCTCCTTGCTCTTAGGATTGCGCTCTGTCATCAGCCAGCTGTAAAAAGATTTTCTCATGGGTTCCTTTCATTTCTTTAAGACAGTATCCTTCCAAGCATCAGCTCTAGATACGTGATTCTTTATCCTCACACCAACTCCGTTCCAGTCGGGTCCTGCTTGATTTTACCAGCTTTCATCAGCCCACCCAGAGCTTTTTTAAACTGGCCTTTGGAAATGCCAAATGTAGCCTTGATGTCGTCTGGTGAAGATTTATCGTTCAAAGTCATAAAACCGCCATTGCTCTCCAGATAGGTCAGAATCATCTGGGCATCGTTTTCCAACATTTCAAAGGAGCGAGGCTTGAGAGAGAGGTTAAGAGTGCGGTCTACTTCACGGAAGCCAATTACCCGCGCGTCCAAGACCTGACCAAGACGTGGCTCTGCATAGCGCTCACTCGGATGAATGAAGCCCAGCATATTATTCTCCGGCAGGTAGACAAAGGTACCAGAAAGCTTGAGCCGATAAACGATGGCTGGCCAGTTTTGGTTCTGCATGTTATTATAGGCAGGACGAGCCAGACGCTGGAAATCCTCCTGATAAGCCAGTTGGCCCCAGATGCGGTCTTTCTTATCTACTTCCAGACGGATATAAAGGAGGTCACCCTTTTTTGGCCAGAGTTCCTTGATTTCTGGCAAGATGTCAAGTGACACAACGATTTGTTTATCCGGCAGACCGGTATCGACAAAGACACCTAGATCCTTTCGGACCTCCGTTACTGTTCCCCAGCCAAACTGGTCTTGAGTAGCTGTAACTTCAAGAGTTGTCAGGCGAAGCTTCTGCTTCATATCGCTGTAGGCAAAGCCTTTGACAGACTGCCCCAGCTCATGCGCCCCCTCTTCCTTAGAAAGAGCGTAAACCTGACCATCCTTTTGAACAAAGTAAAAGCGATCATTTTCATCCGTGATGATACCCACGATGAAGCTGGCAAGATTTGTATTCATATAGACCTATTTTCTACCTTGCTTCTTCAAACCGGGCAAGGATTTTTGATGTTAAAACAACTCAGTCAGCCAAAGCCAACTGAGTTTTGATTCTGATAAAAATGTTAAACTTCTAAAAGTTCTTTTTCTTTATTTGCTGTCATCTCGTCGATATGTTTGACAGCATCATCCGTTACTTTTTGAATATCCTTTTCCAAGGTCTTCAATTCGTCTTCAGTGATTTCTTTGGCTTTTTCCTGCTTCTTAGCTTCGTCCATAGCATCGCGGCGGATGTTACGGATGGCAACTTTAGCATTTTCACCGACCTTTTTCACTTCTTTAGCCAAGTCACGACGGGTTTCCTCTGTCAGGGCTGGAATGACCAGACGAATCACAGAGCCATCGCTGGCTGGAGTAATCCCGAGGTCAGAAGCATTAAGCGCACGCTCAATGTCCTTGATAGAAGACTTGTCAAAAGGTGTCACCAAAAGAACACGCGCTTCCGGAATCGTAATCGAAGCGATTTGATTGAGCGGAGTTTCTACTCCATAGTACTCCACATGGATGCGGTCCAAAAGGCTGGCATTGGCGCGGCCTGCACGGATGCTGCCAAATTCACGAGCCAAACTTTGGTGCGAGTGGGTCATTCTTTCTTTTGCTTTTTCTACAATTGCATTTGCCATGAGTTTCTAATCTCCGTTCTTATAAATTATTTGATACTGTTGTTCCGATTTGCTCACCGATAACAACGCGTTTGATATTGCCCGGCTCATTCATATTAAAGACAACCAAGTCAATGTCATTGTCCATAGACAGGGTCGAAGCCGTTGAGTCCATAATCCGCAGTCCCTTGCTGATGACATCTCGGTGAGTCAGCTCATCAAACTTAACAGCGGTCTTGTCTTTCTTAGGATCGGCATTGTAAACACCATCTACGCCATTTTTGGCCATGAGAATCGCATCTGCTTCAATCTCTGCTGAGCGCAATGCAGCGGTTGTATCGGTTGAAAAATAAGGAGAACCAATACCTGCACCGAAAATGACGATACGGCCTTTTTCCAAATGACGAAGGGCCCGACCTCGGATGTAAGGTTCAGCAACCTGCTGCATAGCAATCGCAGTCTGCACGCGCGTATCTACACCGACTTGCTGCAGCGAATCCGCCATTACCAGCGCATTCATGACAGTGCCCAACATACCAGTATAATCGGCCTGCACACGATCCATACCCGCTTCTGCTGCCGGCTCACCCCGCCATAGGTTTCCACCTCCGATAACCAGAGCGATCTGAACTCCCAAATCATGAACTTCTTTGATTTCTTCCGCCATCTTCTGAACGGTTTGAATATCAATACCAACGCCTTTTTCACCGGCAAGAGCTTCACCCGACAACTTAATCAAAATACGCTTATACTTAGGTTCTACCATTTTTTTACTCCTTATTTTATCTGTACTATTTTACCACATTTTGTGATTTTTATATAGTTAAATCACTGAAATTTTTCTTTTTCCTTTTTGTAAAATAGCAGAGCAGACAAGCTCATTTCACAGAAAAACCAGCCCCATCATCAGATAGAACTGGGAATAAATACTTCAATCATCTTTTACAAGGTCTACTCACTGCTTGAGCGACTGTTTTCTTTCATGCTTAGCTAAGAGCGGCAGGATGACACCCAGACTGATCAAGACGATTGGGGTCAGGATATTTGTCAAGAGAGAGAATTGCCAGCCTGCTGGGTCTTTGGCAAAGTCCACTTTCGGAACCATCCCTAAAATGCAGGCAAAGGCTGTAAAGAGGAAGCACCAAGCTCCGATAGCAAAGCCAACTTTAGGATTTTTGGTAAACTTGTACTCGGCATCCTTGTACTTCTTCCAGGCCTTGTTCAACATCATGTAGGCCAGGAATACCCAGAGATAACGCATGGGCATAACGATGGAATTGAGATTGGTCATCCATTTGACCAGGCCGTCAATTTCTTTGATTCCAAAGATAGGCAGAATAATTAGTAAGCTAACCAAAATCCCAGTCAGGATGTAACCGTTAATTAGGACTCCTTTTGATGTCCGCTTGCGCAGCCAACTTGGGACAAACTCTTCATCTGCATTATTGAGCATGATTTGCAGAGGTGCGTCAATAGAGAAAGCCAGTGCAGCAATCTGTCCAACCATATTGGTCAGGGCATAGATGACTACTAGTACATTGCCTACACCCCAGTAGTTGCCCAGCATTTGAAAAGCTTGGTAAGCACCGTTTCGCATCAGATCCTCAGGAATATTGCTGCCATCAAAAAGCATGCCCATAGCAATAGAGCCTAGAATAGCAGATGCACCAACCATGACAGCCATGACAATCATCCCCTTTGGAAATTCCTTGGCTGGATTGCGTGTTTGGTTAACGTAAGGCGAGATTTTCTCAGCCCCGCCGACCGCAAAGACTAAGAGGGAGATAGTCGTGAAATAAGAGAAGTCAAAGTTGGGAATGTAAGTGCTAAGCTTATCCATATTAGCCGTCGCAAACAGCATGTCAGGTTTGATAAAAGGTGCCCCGACTGCTAAGAGGACAAAGAGGAAAGACATAATCAGCATGGCACTTCCTGCCAAGCCCCCAATCACCTTGAGCGTGGACAGCCCCTTGGTGGACAAATAGAGAAAGGCACCGAAAATCAGCAAGCTAAGAATAACAATCCAATGAATATCAAGGCTGCTCAAAAAGTCACCATTCCCCTGAATAGCCCAGCCCAGCGGAATCAAAACTCCCTGCGGCTTCTGAGCCAGATAGGGAATGTGCACCACCCAGTAAGTCCAGGCCGCAAAATAAGCCAGTCGCTTGGTAGAGGTTTTCTCCACCCAGTCGCTGACACCGCCTCCGCTCTCCTTAAAAGTAGAGCCTAACTGTCCCACGATGAGGGCATAGGGAATAAAGTAAATAGCCAGGATAAGAATCCAAGAAACAATCACTGAAATGCCCTGCTGAGAGTAGTTATTAACCACATTCCCCAGACCCCAGACCATATTAAAAGCAATCAGAGATACCATCAGCCAGGTTAGCTGGTTCTGATCTTTTTTCATGACACCGTCTCCTTTTGTTATAAAATAAATTGATTGGATATTATTATAACATGTTTCTATGAGTTTGTAATCGCTATCAGCGTTTTTATTTCAAAAAAAGAACTACCCAAAGGCAGTTCAATTAATTCTTAAAGTGAGTTTACGTCAACCTTGATACCAACACCTTGTGTAGTAGTGATAGTCAGGTTAGTTACGTAAGTACCTTTAGCAGTAGCTGGTTTCGCTTTTTGGATTGTGTCGTTGAAAGCTTTGAAGTTTTCAACCAACTTGTCAGCTTCAAATGAAACTTTACCAATGATAGCTTGTACGTTACCTGCACGGTCTGCACGGTAAGTAATCTTACCACCTTTAGACTCTTCAACTGCTTTTGCAACGTCCATTGTTACAGTACCAGTCTTAGGGTTTGGCATCAAGTTACGAGGTCCAAGGACACGTCCAAGGCGACCTACAAGTGCCATCATATCAGGTGTAGCGATTACTACGTCAAAGTCCAACCAACCGTCGTTGATTTTTGCAACGAGGTCATCTTCACCAACGAAGTCTGCGCCAGCAGCTTTCGCTTCTTCTGCTTTAGCACCACGTGCGAAAACAAGAACGCGTGAAGTTTTACCAGTTCCGTTTGGCAATACCATTGCGCCACGGATTTGTTGGTCAGCTTTTTTAACGTCGATGTTCAAGTTGTAAGCAACTTCTACAGTTGCGTCGAATTTTGCAAAGTTAGTTTCTTTTGCAAGTGCTACAGCTTCTTCTACGCTGTATGCTTTTGTGCTGTCGATTTTTTCAAGAGCAGCACGAAGTTGTTTGCTTTTTTTAGCCATTTTATCTTTCTCCTTGTAAGTGGTTCAATCGATTTTCATCTCCCACGTCACTCGTCAATCTGATCAAGTGTAGTGCGGGCAAATGGGACGAGCGTTATTGATTAGTCAACAACAGTGAATCCCATAGAACGAGCAGTACCTTCAATCATACGCATTGCAGACTCGATGTTTGCAGCGTTCAAATCTGGCATCTTAGTTTCAGCAATTTCTTGTACTTGCGCACGAGTAACTGTTGCAACTTTCGTTTTGTTTGGCTCACCAGAACCTTTTTCAACACCTGCAGCTTTCTTCAAAAGAACAGCAGCTGGCGGAGTCTTAGTCACGAAAGTGAATGATTTGTCTTCGTATACTGAGATAACAACTGGAATAATCATACCAGCTTGATCAGCTGTACGAGCGTTGAACTCCTTAGTGAATCCCATGATGTTGATACCGGCTTGACCAAGCGCAGGACCAACTGGTGGAGCTGGAGTAGCTTTACCAGCAGGGATTTGCAATTTTACAAGTTTTTCGACTTTTTTAGCCATTTTTAAATCCTCCTTTGTGGTTTTGGCGGTAAATAAAGATTTTTACCTCCCACAAGTATGCTTTTCGCATACCTTTCTATTATACACTAAACTTTGTTAAATGCAAGGAATTTTATCTTCTTTTTTGAATTTTTTGTGGTAAAATAATCTTATGACACTATTAAAGATTGCTTCGATTTTATTTATCTTTTTAACTTTGATTTTAACCACTATTACTGTGCGAGTTTTTCAATTAAGAAAATACGGTTTAAACTTTGCGGACTTGGCTTTTCCGCTTTTTGTTGTGGAATTTTATATCATTTCAGACAAGGCCTACTACCACAGCTTGCTGCCCCAGCTGACCCTAGCTCTCTCAGTTCTCGCTATCGCAATAACCATCTATTTTCTAAAGAAAAAAAGGAGTTTCTACTATCCTAAGTTCTTTAAGTTCTTCTGGCGGGCAGGTTTTCTTCTGACCTTCTTCATGTACCTAGCCATGGTCATCGGACTCTTTTTGTAACAATGTAAAATAAAACCCATCGGTTATAAGATAGCCGATGGGTTTTCATATGCGGGACTTACAAGTCGTTCTTTTGCCGTGAAAGAAGAACCTTACGATGCTCCTAGTCTTATTCATGAATCTCCAGAGGCAGGCCATCCGGATCAAAGAAGAAAGCCATCTTACGGCCGTCAAAGTCGTCATAGCGCAGCTCGGTATGAGGAATCTCCAAACGGTCAAATTCCGCTAGCGTTTCTTCGACATTTGTCACTCGGAAGGCCAGATGCCGCAGACCCGTATGCTCTGGAGCAGGCAGGGCTGGCCGCTTGGGAGCTTCTTCCTTGATAAAAATTTCCAGAGTTAGATTTCCCTTGCGAACATTAAAGAGAATATCCTGCTTGTCCAGCCGATGGTGCTCATCCAGCTGCTCAAAGCCCAGCTTGTCCACATAAAACTCCCTAGTCTTGGCATAATCATGGCCAATGATGGCTATATGGTGAATGGTATCTAGTTTCATACCTTCTTTTCCTTTCCTTGGCAATGTGTAAGTAGAGAAAATCTGCCGGCTGACTGCTGGCAGATTTGTTTTTATCAAATGATTATCTTGCTAGCAGACTAGTGAAATTAGGATCAATTCGTCTGCAAAACCTTTCTCGGCTTGGTTCCCTCGGCTGGTCCGATAACGCCTGCCGCTTCAAGTTCTTCCATAAGACGAGTAGCCCGGTTAAAGCCGACCGAGAGTCGCCGCTGAATCATAGATGCGCTGGCTTTCTGAGTCTCGATAACCAAGGCCTTGGCTTCTTCAAAGAGAGGATCGCCTTCATCATCGCCCCCACCAGTATCTAAATCACTTTCAGATACTTCACCAGGATCAAAGCTATCATCATAATCAGCTTCAGCTTGATTTTTGACAAAGGCTACGATTCGCTCAACATCTTCATCTGAGATAAAGGAGCCCTGCAGACGAACCGGATGGTTTTCATCAATGGGCTTAAAGAGCATATCCCCACGCCCCAAGAGCTTCTCTGCTCCATTTTCATCTAGAATGGTACGACTATCTGTCCCGCTGGACACGGCAAAGGCAATCCGAGATGGCACATTGGCCTTGATCAGACCGGAGATAACATCTACTGATGGTCGCTGGGTAGCCAGAATCATGTGAATCCCAGCTGCACGCGCTTTTTGCCCTAAACGGATAATAGCGTCTTCCACTTCCTTGCTGGCCACCATCATAAGGTCAGCCAGCTCGTCCACGATGACGACGATTAAAGGCAGGGGAACCTGCTTGTACTCTGATTGGGCATTGTACTCGGCTACTTTGGCGTTGTAGCCGGCAATGTTACGGGCACCTACCTTAGAGAAGAGTTCATAGCGGTTTTCCATCTCATCCACAACCTTCTGAAGGGCACGGCTGGCCTTGCGAGGATTGGTCACGACTGGGATAAGCAAGTGAGGAATGTCATTATAAACGGACAGCTCCACCATCTTAGGATCCACCATCATAAACTTGACTTCATCCGGTCTGGCCTTCATGAGAATGCTGGCAATAATGCCGTTGACAGCCACAGATTTACCAGAGCCAGTAGAGCCAGCCACCAAGAGGTGGGGCATCTTAGCCAAGTCAAAGGAGCGAACAGAGCCGTTGACAGCCTTACCAAGCGGGATTTCTAGGAGCTTACTAGCATCCGTCTTAGACTGATCCCAAAGTTCTCGGAAAGTCACGGTCGCAACTTCAGAGTTGGGCACTTCAATCCCGACTAGGGATTTTCCAGGAATCGGCGCTTCAATCCGTACATCCTTAGCAGCTAGAGCAAGAGCCAAGTCATCAGCCAGATTGGAAATCCGATTGACCCGAACACCAACAGCTGGCTTGACCTCGTACTTAGTGACGGAAGGTCCGATTTCAGCCCGCTCAACAGCAGCCTTGATGCCAAAACTAGCAAAGGTCTCTTCCAAAATCTTAATATTGTCTCGGACAATACGCTTTTCCTTGGACTGATTTTTAGGCTTGTCAGGCGCAAAGAGATTGATAGTAGGCAGCTTATAGTCCAGACTTTCCTTAGCGGTAAAGTCCACTTCAACGTCTACGTCTGCTTCCGCTTCCTCCGTCTCTTCTTCGCGACCAAAGTCCAGAGGTTCATGAGGGTCATACTCTCCCAGTTCCTCATAGTCTGCTTCGTCAAAGTCCACAGCTGCATCTGACAAGTCCTCGTCATCTAAAATCTCTCCTATCTCAGGATCGACTTCAGCTTCTTCTTGCTCTACTTCAATGGCTTGCATCGCTGCCTGTGCAGCTTTCTCTTCCTGCTCCAGGAAACGGAGCTGACGCTTTTCTTCCTGCTTCTCTCTCCAATTTTGAAAGGCTGCCATAGCCTTTTCTGAAATATCATAGATAGACCAAGGGCTCATAAGCAGACCGCCCAAAAGAATAAGCAGCAGGCCGAAGAAATAAGAACCGATATTTGAAAAAAGGAAAGAGATTGGTGCGTACAGGAGAGAGCCCAGCAGGCCGCCACCCGCGAAGGAGCTGACCTTAAAGGCTGTCAGATCAGTCAAGACCCTGCCTAGAGTTGTGGATAAGACAGCAGCCCCTTCTAGCTTCAACACACTGACGAAATAAGCTTGGAAGATTAACTCCAGTCCCAAAAAGAGGCTGATAAAACCTGAAACCGTCCCCTCGTGCTTGTGCAGCCACTTGAAAAAAAAGAGATAGCCAAAGCTGGCCAGAATAGCCAGATAGGCCAAGCTTCCCACCAAGAGGCGAATCATATTATAAATAGTAACCCCAAAGGCGCCCAGCTTAATTGCTGCAAACAAAAGAATAAGAGCCAGCACAAAGGTGGCAATCATTCTCTTTATTGCTTTTTGTCTTTCTAATTCTGCTTTTGTCGGCCGGCGAGTTGTCCGGCCTTTTTTCGTGTTTTTCTTAGTTGCCATAACCCTTATTATACCATATTTGAGCCTTAGATGAGAAATCTTTTATCTAAATCAGAAGCAAAAAAAACTTATTTATCCACGCAAAAAGAACTGGACTAGCCAGTTCTTATTTCACTATCACGTAATTTCTTATTATGCCTCTGGCATAACCGCCCAAGCAATCAAGTAAGCCAAGACACCTGTACCTGCCACACAGACCAAAAGAATCCAAATAACACGAACCAAGGTTGGATCTAAATCAAAGTAGTTTGCGATACCAGCACATACACCAGCAATTTTCTTGTTCTTGACATCTCTTGTCAGTCTTTTCTCCATGGAAAACACTCCTTATTATTTTTAATCCATTTATTTTACCATATTCTTTCATGATGTACAAGGCTGCCTACTACTAAACTTCTTCTGTATTTAAAACTTAATCTCATCAAGATAAATGTGTTCTCTCTATCATTCTCTTGGCAAGTCCAAGTAAAACTCTTGTTCTTGTGGTAGAATAGAGGGAAATTCTAATTAGTAAACAGCAAAAATATTTCAGGAGGAAGATAATGTGAGCTGGAGTCATTCTTTTCAATCCTCAAACCAAGCAGATACTGCTCATCCACCGCTGGAAAAATGGAGAAGAGTATTTTGTGATACCGAGCGGCGGAGTCGAGTCAGGTGAGACTGCAGTCCAAGCAGCTCAGCGGGAAATTCAGGAAGAACTGGGTTGGAGCTTGTCTGAGGAGCAGCTGCAGCCAGCCTTTACTTTCAGAAATGGCCAACGCCTAGAAATCTATTTCCATGCCACTATCAGCCATACATCAGCACCAATGATTCAGGGCGAGGAAGCCCTTCGCAGTCATGCCCAGAACATCTATCAACCTGAATGGTTAGACATAGAAGCAATTCGCAACCTGAACTTACGGCCAGCAGGACTTAAAAATCTTCTTATGGATTGTCTGACACAGGAGGGTTTGAAAAACTAGCTTAATTGTAGTAAAATATCAGTAGTTTACAATCTAATGCGAGAAAGGTCTTATATGAAAAAAATTCTTCTTATTAGCCTCTTATCAGGACTTGTCTTGGCTGGCTGCTCTGGTAAAGGTAAGAAAGAGGAGACTACTAGCTCCTCCAACTCATCCAGCAGTTCTTCGCTAGTGAGCTCTAGCTCTGACCCAGAGGAAACCAGCAAACTCCGTGAGCAATTCAAGGATGCCATGACCAACGAAAATGCCAATTTTCCGCAGCTATCTACAGAAGTTGCTGAAGATGAAGCGGAAGTCAAGTTGATAACGACTGAAGGCGATATCCGTATCAAGCTCTTTCCAAAACAAGCCCCACTAGCCGTTGAAAACTTCCTGACCCATGCTAAGGAAGGCTACTATGACGGCGTTTTGTTCCACCGCGTTATCAATGAATTTATGATTCAGACCGGAGATCCTAAAGGCAACGGCACTGGAGGCGAGTCTATCTGGAAGGGAAAAGACAAGTCTAAAGACTCTGGAAACGGCTTTAAAAATGAGTATTCTCCATATCTTTATAATATTCGTGGCGCTCTATCCATGGCCAATGCAGGCCCTGACACCAATGGCAGTCAGTTCTTCATCAACCAAAGCAAGAAAGATTTGACTAGCCAAATGTCTACAGATTCTTTCCCAGCTAAAATCATCGAAGCCTATAAAAACGGTGGAAATCCTACTTTAGATGGCGGAGCTTATACCGTATTTGGCCAAGTGCTGGAAGGGATGGATGTGGTGGACAAAATCGCTGCCGCAGAAACAGACGATAATGACAAGCCTAAAAAAGATATCAAGATTGAAAAAATCGAGATTATCAAGGACTATGACTTCAGCAAATAAGCTGACCGCCCAACCAATAAAGGAGGGAAATCAATATGATTATCTGGGGATATAGAGGATATCAGAAAAACTTAGGACAGACCCAAAGCAATATCGAGTGTGCCAACTGCCACAACGTCGCACCTTGGGACATTATTGAAACCGGCCGAAAGTTTACACTCTATTGGATTCCTACCTTTCCTTACGGTAGAAAACATTACCTCGCCTGCCCTGTCTGCCAGCATGGCAAACAGATTGAAAAGCAGGAAATCGAGCAGTTTTTGAATTATTAGCAACAGAAAGAGACGATTCTCAATGAACCGTCTCTTTTCTTTTTTAAATTTTATCAAGTCAACTGGTTAAAATCCCAGATCTGGTCCATCCAGCCTTCATAGAAATCAGGCTCATGGCAGACCATAAGGATGCTGCCCTTGTATTCTTTCAGAGCTCGCTTAAGCTCCTCCTTGGCATCTACATCCAGGTGGTTGGTCGGCTCGTCCAGCACTAGAACATTATTTTCTCGGTTCATGAGGAGGCAAAGACGAACCTTGGCCTGCTCCCCACCTGAAAGGACCTGGATCTGGCTCTCGATGTGCTTGGAAGTCAGACCACATCTGGCCAGAGCTGCTCGGACTTCTGCTTGGTTAAGGGCTGGAAAGGCGTTCCAGACTGCTTCCAGCGGTGTCTGACGATTGCCGCCTTCTACTTCCTGCTCGAAATAGCCCAGCTCTAGATAGTCCCCACGCTCGACTTGACCTGCAATAGGTGGTATAATCCCTAGCAAACTCTTGAGCAGGGTTGTTTTTCCAATCCCATTTGCCCCGATGATCGCCACCTTCTGATTGCGCTCAAAGGTCAGGTTAAGGGGCTGGGTCAGCGGTCGGTCATAGCCAATCTGCAAATCCTCAGCCTGAAAGATAAAACGGCCAGGTGTACGGGCAGGCTTGAAATCAAAGGAAGGCTTTGGCTTCTCACTTTGCAGCTCAATAATATCCATCTTATCCAGCTTTTTCTGGCGGGACATAGCCATATTACGGGTAGCCACACGGGCTTTATTGCGAGCCACAAAGTCCTTGAGGTCCGCAATTTCCTTCTGCTGGCGCTCGTAGGCTGCTTCTAGCTGAGATTTTTTCATCTCATAGACCTCTAAGAACTGGTAATAATCACCAGAATAACGAGTCAAGTGCTGATTTTCCACATGGTAGACGATATTGATGACGTCATTCAGGAAAGGAATATCATGCGAGATTAGAACAAAGGCATTTTCATAGTTCTGAAGGTAACGCTTGAGCCAGTCAATGTGCTCCGCATCCAGATAGTTGGTTGGCTCGTCCAAGAGCAAGATATCCGGTTTTTCCAGAAGCAGCTTAGCCAAGAGAACCTTGGTCCGCTGCCCACCAGATAGCTCCGTCACATCGCTTTCCATACCGTAGTCCATGACACCTAGAGCCCGTGCGACCTCGTCAATCTTGGCGTCCAGAGTATAGAAATCCCGGCTCTCCAAGCGGTCCTGCAGCTCGCCAACTTCTTCCATCAGAGCATCAACATCGGCCCCTTCCTCAGCCATGCTCATATAGATTTCATTGATACGGGCCTCCGTCTTGAAAAGCTCGTCAAAGGCTGTGCGCAAAACTTCACGGACAGATTGGCCTTGCTCCAAAACAGCATGCTGGTCCAGATAGCCAGCTGTCACATACTTGGACCACTCGACCTTGCCTTCATCCGGCAGCATTTTACCCGTCACAATACTCATAAAGGTTGACTTTCCCTCACCATTGGCACCGACTAGGCCGATATGCTCACCCTTAAGCAGACGGAAGGATACATCCTCAAAAATAGCCCGGTCTCCGAAACCGTGGCTGAGATTTTTCACTTCTAAGATACTCATTTTTTCTCCTCTATCATTGATTGCAGTTCCTTGATTATACCATCAAAAGGGATTTTTTGGCAAGATAGAAGAAAAGGAAAAGCCAGCCACTTAAGTCTCGCCTGCTTGTTCTCAATTCGCATGATGTGTATGCTTGGTAATCCACTGGGTCAGTTTGATTTTCAGCCAAAAGCCATAAATACCAAAGGTAACAATGGTCAGGAGCCACCACTTGATCCAATTTCCAAAAAGCTGCATAGCAGTACCGTCAAAGTAAAGACGGTGCCCGTCAATAACTGTATGTTTTATCTTCCAATTATACAGAATACACATGCCCCAAGGTGCACAAATTCCCAGTGTAAATACTGTAATCAAGGTAGCTAAAATCACATGACCGATGTAAGAAAAGAGACCACCATCAAAATAAGACTCTTTGTACATACTTTCTCCCCCTTTAAACCAACTCTTTCAGAAATTGAATCAGGGTCTCTGCAGAGCGTTTACCAGCTTCAAGAATAAATTCATCAAAAGTGACATTAGCATCATGACTTGCCGTATCGCTCATGGCGCGAATAACCATAAAGGGCAGGCCAATCGAATGTGTAGCTTGAGCAATAGCTGCCCCTTCCATCTCGACAGCAAGGACATCTGGAAAATGCTCCTTGATGCGATCAATCTTGTCTTGACCGGCAACAAAGCTGTCACCTGTTGCAATCAAACCTACTCTGGCCTTTTGATGGGTCTTTTCCAAAATTTTCTTCATTTCAGAGACCAGATAGCGGCTCGCTTCAAAATAGAGCGGCTGCCGTGCCATCTGACCGTAGTCATAGCCAAAGGCCGTCACATCCACATCATGGTAGACCAGACGATCTGCGACCACCACATCGCCGATAGCCAGACCTTCAGCCACTGCTCCAGCTGAGCCTGTATTAATCACGGCTGTAACCTTGAAGTCATTGACCAAAACAGCCACACTCATAGCGGACATAACCTTGCCAATCCCGCTTTCGACCAACACCACTTCATGATAGCCGATGGAGCCCGTATGATAGACATGACCCAAACGCAGGTGCTTCTGCGGGTTTTCTATATGCTCCAGCAGAATCTTCAACTCCTCAGGCATGGCTGCGATAATTCCAATTTTCATATAATACCTCAAATCATCTGATGAAAAAGAAGCTTAGACAGGCTAGGCTTCCTTTTAAGTGCAATAGAGCAGGTTTTTAAGGCCACCAAATAATAGCAGCAATCAAACCAATCAGCAGGATAACCACCCAAAGGAGAATCTTATTGAGTTTGGCTTGAAAGAGGCTCCGCTTTTGGTTTTCAATCCGACGGCTCTTAGTCACGGTCGGATCTACCTCAATGTGCAGAGTCTCATCCGTAAACTCCTCTTGGTTTTGAGCAGTCTGATGGCCAAATTGACTCTGATACTGCTGAGACCGAGCTTCTTCATAACCAAAGCGGTTTTGAGGGCTTTGATAGCCAAACTGAGTATCCTGTCGGCTAGACTGCTGCGAGCTAAAGGAGCTTCTGCCAGTTGAAAGAATCTTAGTTTCTTCATCATCCATGAGAGGCGGCCCCGAAATATCCTCACCGCGGTTAGCCCGCTCAATGATTTCATCTGTTAATAAAGCTTTTCCCATTGATCTACGTTCCTATTTATTCAGATTTTTTCGTTCCCAGTACTGAAGGGCCATGATGGTCTTGGCATCGCAGATGTCACCGTTTTGCAGCAACTGATGTGCCTCCTCCAGACTGACTTCAAAAAGTTCCAATGTTTCATCCTCGTCTTGGGGACGAGGGTTTTCGACCTTTGTTAAATGGCTGGCGCTGTAGAGCTTGATTTTTTCATTGCAAAAACCGATGGCAGAGTAGAAATCATAGACCAACTCCAGTTGTCCTGTGTAGCCGGTCTCTTCTTCTAATTCTCGGAGGGCAGCCGCTTGAGGATCTGTATTCTCTCCTACCTCAAGCTTACCAGCTGGAATCTCGTAAGAAGTCGCTTCAATCGCCTTGCGGTACTGCTTAACTAAAATCATCTTATTTTCTGGGGTGATAGCAATTATAGCCACCGCGCCATTATGAAAAATCAAATCCCGTTGGGCTTGACCCTTGCCCTCTGGCAACTCTACCTGATCCTGAACCACTTTAAAAATCGGTCCCTGATAAATTTCCGTCCGTTGGACGGTTTTTTCTTCAAATTCCATGACTGAACCTACTTATTTTGAGGGTGATGAGGAAGACGCTTAGCATAATCTTCCTTGTTAATCTGACGACCACGTCCCAGAGCAATGGCATCTGCTGGTACATCCTTCGTAATGGTAGAACCCGCACCGACCAGTGAGTTATCACCCAGCTCAACTGGAGCAATAATGGTCGAGTTGGAACCAACAAAGACATTGTCACCAATGATAGTCTTGTACTTCTTCTGACCATCATAGTTGACCGTAATCGTACCCGCACCAAAGTTGACATTAGCACCAACTTCAGAGTTTCCAATGTAGGTCAAATGACCAGCCTTGGTATTTTCTCCGATTGACGATCCTTTAACTTCTACAAAGTTTCCGACATGGACATCCTTGGCCAGACTAGAACCTGGACGAATGTGAGCATAAGGCCCGACCGTCACTCCATCTGCTACACTAGACTCTTCAATCATGGAGTTGGTGATAACGGTCCGCTCTCCAATGACAGAGTCTACGATGTAGGTACCATTGGTCAGGATAGTCTCTGCCCCAATCTTAGTCTGACCTTTCAAGGTCACATTTGCTTCAACTTGAACTTCAGGCGCAATTTCCACATCCACATCAATATAGGTCGCATGAGGATTGACAAAGCTGACACCGTTGACCATATGCTGCTGGTTAATCCGACGGCGCATGACACCCTCAGCTGTAGCTAAAGCCACGCGGTCATTAACCCCCAGACTTTCATCAAAGTCTTTCAGCGTATAAGCACCTACTTTTTCACCATTCTCGCGGAAAATGCCAATCACATCTGTGATATAGTATTCGCCTTGAGCATTATTGGTATTGATGTTTTTAAGAGCTTCAAAGAGGCGGGCATTGTCAAAGACGTAAGTTCCCGTATTGATTTCCTTAATTTGCTGCTCAAAGTCAGAAGCGTCCTTCTGCTCAACAATTTTCAAAACTTCGTCGTGCTGGTTGCGAACGATACGGCCATAGCCGAAAGGATTATCTGCTTCTGCTGTCAGGATAGTCGCAACATTCTTGTGGTTGATATGGAAGTCAATCAGATTTTTCAGGCTTTCTCCTGTAATCAAAGGAGTATCGCCAGCAATGACCAGCGTCTGACCTGTCAGATTTTCCAAAACAGGCTCGGCCATCATAACGGCATGCCCCGTTCCCAGTTGCTCGGTCTGACGGACAAAGTCTGTCTGACCTGCCAAGACTTGCTCAACTAGCTCTGCCTTGTGCCCAACAACTGTCACGGTCTTTTCTGGATCAATGGCATTGACACTGCGGAAAACATGTTCCAGCATGGAAATCCCTGCAACCTTGTGCAATACCTTTGGTAAATCTGACTTCATGCGAGTACCCTTACCCGCAGCCAAAATAATCGCGTAATTTGTCATCAATTATCTCTTTTCTGTAGGATATCACCTTTATTATATCACTAAAAGGTAATTTTTAAAAATTTAAAATCAAGCCATCCCCTTAAAAATCTGCAACAAAAAACTTTTGCACAAAAAAATCAGCCTTTAAACAGCTGATTTTGCTTCTTTTTCTTTGATTTTCTTTGGAAGATGGACTTTTGCCTTGCCATAGTCCTTGAAGACAGCCCGCTGCTTGAAGTAAATCAATTCTCCATCTAAAGCTGTATCTTCATCCAAATCCATAGTCATATCAATAGAGCGAATGGTCCGAGTCTTAGGGTCAACCACAAAGGCAACCTGACACTTCTCAATATCGATGGTCGTATCATAATGTTCATCATTATAAGCATAGTAGAAGGCATCGATAAGGTCATAGGCCAAATCACCTTCTGCTATCACCAAAAACTCATAGCCCCCGTCCACTTTTTTCTTAGTCAGTTCTGACTCATTATCTACCATGACCTGCAGCAAAGCCTTAAAGGAGGATATGCCCGAATAGCCATCAATATGTTTCCGGGAGTCGGTGTCATCAATGGTCTCAAATCCATCCTTTTCTTCCAAGTACATCCGATCTTCGCTGAAATAATGGGTCAGTTCTTGATCATCATAGGTTTCGTAAAGCTTAGCTAAATAAGGTGAATCTGAAACAGTCAGCTGTTTAACCGTCTTGGCTTTTCTTTTTTTGTAGCCTTCTAGATAGGTCGACTCAGACAGCCGATCCATGTAAAAACTATCATGATCGAATTTTTTCAAAGATGCATCCACTACAGCCGATAGCTTAAAGCGGGATTCAAGAGCTTCTGCGATTCCTCCAGGCTTAAAGTAAGTATAGAGAAAGGTTCCGCCAATCAGTACAAAGCAGACACAGCCGTAAATGATAAAAAAATGAACCTTCTTCAAAATCAATCCTCCTAGAAGCTTTCTGTCGTTTTATAGCTTTTATTATAAGCTTTTTTGGACCTATTTTCAATCTTTTTCAGAAACGGTCTTTGAAGACTGTAGCGGAAGAAATGCTAATTGGTTTTTCAAACTCTCAAAGTCATTGCCAAATGTATCTACAAGGCAAGTAGCTGTCCTGAAAATTCAGTTCTCCATTTTCCTTAGCATACAAACAGAAATCATCATCTAGCTTTTCCGACTTTACAGCCTGAATGATATCTTTTAAGAAATAGGTTTGGTTTTTCTTCATTACTTTCATGTTCTGACTGGCTACTTCAAACTCCAGCCGCCGTCAATTTTGATAATCTCACCCTGCATAGCAGCTGCCTTGCCACTGGCTAGAAAGAGGCTAACATTAGCTATTTCCTGAGGGTCTAACCAGCGCTTGATCGGCGTTTCCTCAGCAACCCAGTCTGCCAGTCCGTCTGGCTCAAAGTCGGCGGCAGTCATAGCTGTCTTGACAGCGCCTGGCGCCAAGCCAAAGACTTGGATATTTTTATCCGCATAGTCTAAGGCTATCTGCTTGGTCAGGCCAGCCAGAGCATGCTTAGAGGCTGTATAGGCAGCACCGCCGCCGCCAGCCAGAAAGCTAGCAATCGAGCACATATTAATGATGATACCAGACTTTTTCTCCAGCATTTTCTGCAGATAAAAGCGAGTGATTTTCATGGTAGCGGTCAGATTGAGCGCAAAAATCTGCTCCCAGTCCTCGTCGCTGGTCTCGTGCAGGGGACGATAATCGTCCAAAATACCTGCTGTATTGCAGAGAATATCCACCTCGGGCAAGCTGGTGAAGAGCGGTGTCAAATCCCCTGTCAAATCCATCTTGACAAAACGAAGCTCATTGAGAAAGCCAGGATTTTCATCCTTGTCCACCCCATAAACCCGGTAGCCATTTTCCAAAAAAGTCAGAGCCTGAGCTCGGCCGATGCCTGAGCTAACTCCCGTCACCAGTACTGTCTTAGTCATCTACTTCCACCCAATCTGTCGCGAGCACATCGCAAGGAGTCGGACTCCACATGGAGAAGCCCTCCCCCTCACCAGAAACATTGATGAGGAAATAGGGTGTCACCTCGAGAGCCACCCCATTCTGCTCAATCGTGTCAAAGAGCTGGACGTAGTTCTCTGCCCCGCCCCAGCCTGTACGCACATATTTTTTCTTGGCCTTAAGGCCAGGTAAAATCTCTTCAAATGTCATGGTTTTCTCCTTTTGTTTATTGGTAATCTTTGACAAATTCCCTACTAGCCGCCAGTAGTCATAAGTATGTTGAACAACTTTTTCTTGACTGTCAACAAGTTTTTCTGTTGCTTTGCAACAAAGTCTAAAATTAGGTGTTTTTCTCCATCTCCACAAAGAGATGAATATCACCATTGCTTTCCTGCGGGATGCGCCTCACCACTTCAAAGCCCATGTTGAGATAAAGCTGCTGGGCTCGGTGATTGAAGTCAGCCACGGATAGAATTATGACTCGGGGCGCAAATTTTTCCATGATAAAGTCCAGAATTCCCTGCAGAAATGCAGCGCCCTGACCTTTTCCACAGTGCACCGGCTTCATCCCCAAACCAAGCTCCAAAGTGCGCTCTCCTTTCTGCTCCAAGCAGAAAAATCCATAGAGTTCCCCATCGCGCATAACTTGATAATAACGGTCCCCACGCGCTTCAGGAGAAACCATTTCTTCATAATCCTCCAGGTCATTTTTCATGTCATAAAAGTCATAAGGTACCTCATAATGCCAGTCCTTGGCAATTTCCAAAGCATGATGCTGGGTTAGTGGTTCAATTTTATTGCTGATATTTTTTCACCTCCTCAGGGTGGGCTTCTCGCCATGCTAAATAGTCATCAAATGACTTGATTTGTGTTTTCTCACCTGTTGCAGAATCTGTCGCATACACCTCCATCACATCCTGTCCCTTAGGTGCAAACCAATGCAAAAGGTTGTCAAACCATTCTTTCTGATTATACTGCTCAGGCCGGAAATAAAGTTGAGTCATATCCTTCATATTCTTAGCCACTTCTGGATAAAGCTGAGCAAAATTGGTATCGGAAATATCAATTTTATTTCGATAATGATAATCATCTGGCATAATAGCTCCATCACTTTCCCAAAGATGGTGCTTAGCTAGCTGATTTTCCAGACTATCAGAAAGACCACCTGGAAGAAAACTCACTTCATTTCTATATGGATCATCTTTTATCGTAGAAATTATTTTCGCCTCTATATCTTCCGTACTTAGTTTTTCTTTCTCTACATCAAACCAAAATTCTTTCTCACTATAACTATGATTTTGATAACTCCTTAATTCTCTAGAAAAATAATCTTTCCCGTTCCCATAGTAGTCAGTCAGCACTTCGTCATTACGATATCCCTCAGAGGGATTAATAAAAGAATATAAATCTATTTCCTTTTTATCTAGCTCAGTACTGTTTAAATCATAGCTAATGATTTTATAAAATTCATCTTTTTCAATTGGCGGAGATTCTTGACCTGATTTTACATCAAGTGAATGGACAGCTATGGTTGAAACATAATTTTGTCCATAGTAAATATGACCATAATTATCTTTCTCCCCTACAGCAACCAATACAAACTTATTATTATCGAAAAGCTGAATGCTTTTGAATTTTGTTTCTTGTCTATTGACATAAACTTTAGTATTTATTCTAATAACCCATAAGGTGAGCAGACCTAAAGCTCCCAACAAAAGAATACTCAATAAAACATACACTATCTTCTTTTTTCTCATGACCGTCTATTTTTTTCTCCTTAAATTCTCTAAAATTCCCAATAAAATCGTTTCTGGTCTGCTTTTTCACTGCAACCAAGGCTGTGGTAAAATTCATGGGCTGCGGAGCGGGAAATGCCTGAATTAATCCGAATTCCTGTGTAGCCTGCTGCTTTTCCCTCTTCACGCAAAGCTTGCATCAGCGCTCTGCCATGTCCCTGCCCTTGAAAATCCTGAGCGACGGCCAAAGCCAAGAGATTGAGCAAGGACGGGAAATAGAGACAGTCGTAGCTAGCAGCATGAGCATAGCCTATGACCTGACCGTCTTCTTCAACTACCAAAATCAAATGCTGGTCATTCTCTAGTAACTTTTTCAGTTGAGCCTTCGTCGCTTCCCTATCGAAATCGTAGCCCAGACACTCATCATTGAGCCGCTGAATGGCTGCAGCATCTCTTAGTTTTACTTTACGAATCATCTGTCACCTCGTTCTTCTCTTTATTATAGCAGAAAAGCAGTCTCTTTGACTGCTTTCAATGAACTATTCTCCTATCTGTCCCTTCAACCAAGACTCCGCCTCTTCTAAAGGCTGGTCTGTTAGGACATCGGGCTGAATTGCCTCATTCTTATAAAGCTTGCCCGTGCGATCTAGGATACTCGAGGTAGTCAAGAGCAAAACCGCTCCATCATATAGTTGATAATAATTATTTCCCGTAGTATAGCTTGCCGTTGGCTGACCAAAAATTTTAACATTTTCAAGTCCCTTAAAAGCTAAAGCAGTCATTTCTCCTGAGCTTCCTGTACGTTCATTGGTAAGGACGGCTATTGGCACTTTCTTTGCTTTATCATCAGTCTGCTCCAAACCAAGCTGTTTCAGAATATCTGATCGAGAAACCGCGCTCTTGCTTCCATTTTTTTCAATGAATTGGAAGAGGTCTTCATCAGGCAGAAGAGAGGATAGTCCAGCAAGCATCGGATACATATTCCCGCCGGTATTATCTCTCAAATCCACAAGAACTGCCTGATAATCATCCTTTTTAAGAGCTGCTGACAGTTTCTTGGCATAAGTCTTCGCCGCTTGTGCATCACCGGTAAAAGCAGGAACTTTTAAATAGAGAATACCCTCCCGATTCTGCACTTCAGGCTGATTTTTGCTTTCCGGACTATTTTCGGGATTATCCTGTGGACTTAAAAAATAAGAATGTTTCCCGCCAGCCTCTTTGGTTAATTTTTCCAAGACAGGATAGGTATCTTGATAAGTCTTGGCAGATTCAAGTTTCTCTAAGGCTTTCTTCTTCTCATTTTCCCAATCTTTATCCGTATAAAGACCGAAATCAAGCTTTTTCACGACCGAGCGAGCGTAGTCTTGCGGACTAGGCGGAAAAAGAAAAATGCCATAGTCTGGACCAAAGTAGGCTAGAAAACCTATTAAAAGAGCAAGCAAAACCAGTACTGTCCCCAAGCAACCTAAAAGGACTTTTTTCATAATTGCACAACCTTTCTTGTGAGGATTTCTGAGCTAATTGTAGCAAAATAGAGACACGTTTTCCATGTCTCTACCTTACATTTATCATCGTCAATCTTACATTTTTGTAAGATTATTTTATTGAAATCTACAAATGCTTATTTCCATCTCTCACTCTTGGAAAATGCAATCATCAAACCAGATCCAGCCAGAACTGCCAAAATAACAAGACAGATATTTTTCAGTGGATAGAGCCAGTCTTTATTTTCCTCATGCCAAGTTGTCTTCCAAAGCCGAACATACTCAGCATGCATATCTTCAGGCTGGTTCAGTTGAATATTGATCACAATCGCCAGTAAAATCAGGGCGATAAAAGCAAGGGCAAAGAGCCAGATTTTCTTCTTTTGGCTTAGATTAAGGTTCTTCATACTTTTCTCCTTCTATTAGTTCAAATTCTATCTCTTTGTCACCATTTACTTCTATACCTCTGAAAAATATAGATATAACGATAAAAATAATTAACAAGAGAAAAAATCTAGGCTGAATAAAAAACATTATAAATAATATCCCACTCGACAAAACCCCTGTTATTAATAATTGACGAATACTAAATCGTTTCATTTACCACACCTCTATTCCGTTTGGCAATTTTTTAATAGGAACTTTTGATCTTGCTTTTCCAATCAAGCTAAGTTTGCAACCTTTTTTATTTAGAAAAAATTCAAGCCGTTTCTTTCTATAATACTTTACAAGAAACATAGCAAGAACCATCGATCCTATTGCCACACCAATATTTACAAGACCAGTTCCGATATTCATCGGTCGATTTATTGGCCCAAAGAAAAAATTTAGCGGAATTATTTTTCTCAGCATTCTAGCCAAGATAAGACCTACGGAAGTTCCTGCAATAGCAGGTAGATTATTTGATTTGTTTAAAAATGCAGTATGCGGTTCGAAAGAATAGTCTGTTTGATAAACCTTTCTAAAACAGCCACAAGAAATTGTTCCATTTCTCTCCACGAGATATTCCTGACCATTATCAGAAATTATTAAGAACCATCCGAGAAAAGTTTTTTTATTATTCAAAGATATATTATAGCATCGGCCTTTTATACAATTTTTCTTCATAAAACTCTTTCTGCTTTGTTTATATTTCCCAAGTTTCTACATTTCAGCTTCTCAACCAATCTCTTCATCCTACTCATCTTTTAAAGCGATTTCTGAGTTCCTATAACCATAAAATCCATAGATAAGACTTCCCAGCGCTAGGGCAATGCCAAAGGCCTGCCAGGTTTCCTTGGTATACTGGGTCATGAAGGAGAGGCAGATAATAATGGATAAAATCGGTGTCAGAGGTACTAGAGGTGTTTTGAATTCTCCAGCTTTGGGCATTCCTTGATCTTTCCGCAATTTCAAGACAGCCAGTGCCAATAAAATCAGATAGGCCAAGGTACAGATATTGAGGAAAGAGGCGATGCTAGCCAAGGGGAAGATACCAGCACAAACAGCTGAGGCAATCCCTACTAAAATCGTTGCATTCTTTGGCACCCGACTGGTCTCTGTCAATTTTTTGAAAGAGCGAGGCAAGAGACCATCACGCGCAATACTGTAAATCATCCGCGACAGGGCGTAGGTCATGGAGATGCAGACCGTAATCAGAGTCAAAATAGCGACGACAGAGATATAGTTAGCTGCCCAACCAAGTCCGACGCTGCGCAGGGCAAAGGCCACCGCATCTGAGACATCCAGCTTGCTATAGTGGACAACCCCAGTCAAGACCAAGGTCACCAAAATATAGAGAATGGTCACGATGCTCAAGGACAAAACAATCCCGCGCGGAACGTTCTTTTGGGGCTCCTTGATTTCATCGACCGCCATAGAAATGGACTCAAAGCCCAGAAAGGCAAAAAACATAAGTGATGCCCCGGCCATGATACCGACCTTGCCGCCATAAATTTCTCCAAAACCAAAAGGTGCAAAGTTAGACCAATTTTCTGGCTTGATAAAGAAAAATCCTGCAATGATAAAGAGTGCCAAGGCTGAGAATTTCAAGACCACCAAGGCAGAGTTGAAGCGCAGGGCTGCCTTTGAGTTCAGAAGGACAACCCCTGTAACAAAGACCAAGACCAGAATAGGCAGCAAGTCCACATAAGTACCTGCTTTTGGATTGAAGGTACCATTCAGAGCTTCCGGCAGCTGGATACCAAAGCCGCTCAGCAATCCTTTCAGATAAGAGCCCCAGCCAGAGGCAACACCTGAGATAGCGGTCATGAACTCCATGATGGTCAGCCAACCAGCCAGCCAAGCAGGAAATTCTCCCAGAACCGCATAAATATAACTGTAAGCTCCGCCATTAGCCGGAATCCGTGAGGCAAACTCAGCGTAAAAAAGGGCCGAAATACTAACACAAAGGGCTGAAATAACAATCGAGACAGTCAGAGCTGGACCAGCATATTTGGCTGCCCCAGTCCCTGTGATGGTGAAAATCCCAGTTCCTACCATGGCTCCAATACCAAGCAAAATCAGATCTGGAATTTTCAAGTGACGGCGCATGCCCGTTCTATCCTTACTGGCATCTTTTTTTCTAAAAATATTCATCTATTCTTATTCTCCTAATTGCATTAACGCCCTATTTTATCATATTTCCTCCCTTTTAGGAATCTTTCTCAGAAAAATACCGAAAAGAAAGGCTGAGAAAAATCTCAGCCTAGGTCTTTAAAATAGATGAAAGATATATAGAGCCTGTTTCTGCTATCACATAGCCACAATTTTGCGATAGCTGCGAGAAGTAATGAGAAAGACACCAACATATACTGCAATAAATAGAGCGCAAACACCGAGAGTCACTACTAACATAAGTGTGGCATTCAGCACCCCTAAAGCAGATAAAATCAAGCTCAGCATGTGATAGGCAAAAGCCAAATGAAGAAAGGCAAAGATTAGGGGTAGGAAGAAGACTATCAGAATCTGCCTACGAATCGTTTTCTTAATTTGTTTTTCGTCCAATCCAACCTTTTGTAAAATAACAAAGCCTTCTCGATCTTCATAGCCTTCAGAAATCTGCTTGTAGTAGATGATAAGAACAGTTCCAAGCATAAAAACGATTGATAAGAAAATTCCAATAAAGAACATACCGCCTAGCATTCCTTTTATTTCTTGCTTATCAAAGGCTGTCACAGAGCCATAAATAGCTTGATTTTCAGGTAATGTGGTATTAAAACTGCTTAGCTTTTCTTGGTAGGCTTCTTTGAGTTTTCTCTGTTCTTCTTTTGGAAGCTTGAGATTTAATCCTCCATAATAGTTAACATTGACAGCGTAATCGTTCATCAATGAAGAAAAGATTTGACTCGGATTTTTAGCTACCATATAGATTTTTTCAGGCACTATCATATTCATCGGATCGGGTATATTACCGAAAACGAAATCTTCTTTTAATTTTCTCTTGATTTTTAAATTTTTATCAGCTAGCTGTAAATCTTTTTTGCTATCTAGTTCCAGTCCTTGCTCAAATATGGCTACTTCATCATCTTTAAGCTGAAGATTTTGACCCGTCATTCCTTGATAATCACTCTCAGAAATGGCCAAAATATAAAGATTTGGAGTGAATGATTTCTGTCCCTTAGAATAAATATCTAGCTGATTACCAGCTCGGCTTCTAACTCCTATCGTATAATACTGGTAAATAACTTTTTTACTAATCTGCAGCTGCTGCTCTTGAACAAACTCTGTCAAAGCTTGATCCAGCACCTCACCTGTTATTTCTTTTCCTTGGATACTGAAATCATGCGGGAACATGGCATTCTGCATATAATCACCACCAGCATAAATGTTAGCTCCACCAGATAAGGTAACCAGAACCATTGTCGACAAAATAGAAATCGTCGCTAAACCGATTGCATTTTTCTTCATTCGAAAAATTAGATTAGATACCGAAATCATGTTATCAGGCTGATAATAAAACGTCTTCTTCTTTTTCAAAAATTGCAAGAAAACAGTTGTTCCTGCATTAAAAAGCAGATAAGTCCCTAGAATAACAAAAAGTACGGCCACGAAGAAAATGATAATGGCTGCCATCGGATTAGATACACCTAAAGCAAGATAATAGCCAAAAGCGAGAGAAGACATACCAATAATAGTTTGCAAGAGTAAAAAGCGACTCTTTTTCTCTCCGCTATTTTTTTCTTTGACTAATTGTAGAGCATCAAACTTTCTTAAGTAAAAGCCATTTTTAATCAGCAAGCAGAAAAATACAAAAGCATAGAAAATGATAATCAATACCAATACAAAAGGTTGAAATGTCGAAACCAGAACCACCTTGGTACCCATGAGCTTGAGCAGAAAGGCATAAATCAGCTGGTCAAAGAGTACACCAATAGTCAGCCCCAAGCTCACAGCCACTAGGCCGAAAATTAGCAGCTCAATAAAGGTCATAACAAAGAGATGGCGTTTATTGAGCCCCAACATGCCGTAAAGCCCTAGCTCCTTGGAGCGATTCTTCATGACAAATTGATTGGCATAAAAAACAATAATTCCAGCTGTGATGTTTACAATAACGACCCCAAGGACCAAAACAAAGATAATAGAGCTGGCACCTGTCATTTTGGATAGATTGGGATTAAAAGCCAAGGAGTTGAAAATATAAGAAATGGCTACAGCTACACAGGTAGCCAGTGCAAAGGGATAATAGAGACGACGGTTCTTAATCAGATTGGATACCGCCAATTTTGCTGCTAATCGAAACACTAGTCCTTCACCTCACTTGCCATAACTGTCAGAGTATCAGAAATCTCTTGGAACATTTGCCGCTCAGTCTTGTCGCCGCGGAAGATTTGATTGTAGAGAATCCCGTCCTTGATGAAGAGCACCCGCTTGGCGCGGCTAGCCGCTGCTGTTGAGTGAGTCACCATGAGAATAGTTTGACCTCGTGCATTAATGTCGTCAAAGACATCTAGCAGGGCTGCTGAAGACTTGGAATCCAAGGCTCCCGTCGGCTCGTCCGCCAGCAGAATCTCAGGATCTGTGATAATGGCCCGAGCTACTGCAACCCGCTGCTTCTGGCCACCGGAAATCTCATAAGGAAACTTCTCTTGCAGCTTGTTAATCCCCAGTTCGTTGCAGGTGGTGACCAGCTTTTGCATCATCTCGGTAATGGGACGGCGAGAGAGCACCAGTGGCAGGAGAATATTATCCTTGACCGACAGGGTATCCAGCAGATTGAAATCTTGAAATACAAAGCCTAATTTCTCCCGGCGGAAGCTGGAAGCCTGACTATTTTTGATGGTTGCCGTGTCAGTTCCGTTGAGAAAGACGCGGCCCTCAGTCGGCTTGTCCAACATGGCTAGGATGTTGAGCAGGGTGGATTTCCCGGAGCCTGACTCCCCCATGATGGCGACATATTCGCCTTTTTCTACTGTAAAGTGAATGTCTTTCAAGGCCTCTACTTGGCTGCCCTGAAAGCGGGTTTTATAAATTTTTTTCACATGCTGTACGTCTAATAATGTCATACTCGAACCTCTTTCTTATTTAACTTGATACTACTATCATACCGGAAAGACAGACAAGTTTCCATAACCTAATCTTTCATTTTGCCTGCCAATCTTACATTTTTGTCATCTTGTGCTTCAAGTCGGATAAAGAGAAAAGCCAACTGACCTTTCTCTTATCCTTAAATACTGGAATCTATCAGTGACTGTACTGCAGCCAGAAATAATATTGACTGGAAGCGCAGCCTAGGCGTGTCTTCTCGATTTCTTCCTTGGAAATCTTTTGAGCTTTAGGTTTATTTTGACGATGGTTAAAAAGATTGATTTTCATAGCAAGCCTCCTTCTTGAAATCTGATTATTAGTTTGGAAGACGTTTATCTTCTTTTTCTTTACACTTATAGGATACCGAATTCCCAGACTAGCTGCCATAAGATAACCTTTCATTTTAGCCTTTAAACTTACATTTTTGTCACTTAGAAAAATAGTTTTCGATTTCCCTTAAACTGCGTCAATAGGCCTAAATTCACCGATACCTATCGGCTTCTTTCATCAAGCGCATAAAAAAACAAGCGCCAATGTTCATTGACACTTGTTTTCTGTTTTATTTTTTGAAACGGATCCCGAAATAAACCCCACAACCAACTATCAGAATCAGACCGAAAGCAAGTAGCGTAAAGCTGATTTCTGTACCTGTGAAAGGCAGAATTTTCTTCGTCTTCCCCTTATCTCCAGGTTTATCTTGGTCTTTTTCTATTGGTTTATCTTGATTTGATTTTTTCGGATCTGGTTCATCTGTTTTTTTAGACGGATCCTTGTCTGGGCCAGTCGGTTTCGTTTGGTCAGTTACGACTAACGTCCCATCCTTGTATTCTACTGTATTTCCATCAGCATTTACAACTGTTACTGTGCCATCAAGATTCACTTGGAACACAATGTCGGTAACAGCTAGGTAACCGGTTGGGGCTGCAGCTTCATGGAAGGTATATACTCCAGGAGCTAATCCAAGCTCATGCGATGTATTTGCTTCTGAAGTCCATTTCGCTACAGGATTGCCAGTTGCCTCTTTGCCTTGGAAAATTTGAATCTCTGCACCAGCAATTTCAGTACCGCCGAGGTTGATCTTGCTGAAGGTCACCTTACGTGGAAGATCATCGTCTTTATCCGTTACTGTAACAGTTGAGCCGTTTATTACGACCTTGTTGTCTTCACCCTTAGAGTCTTTCTCGCCAACGTTTGTCACTTCCACTGTGCCGTCTTGTTTGACTTGGAAGGTGATGTCGGTCACTTTGAGGTAACCGGTTGGAGCGGCTTCCTCATGGAAGGTATAAGTACCTGGAGTCAAGTTCAATTCTTTAGACTTACCAGCTTCAGATGTCCAGCTTTCAACGGCTATACCTTCAGCTTTATCGCCCTTGTAGATCTTGATCTGAGCACCGGCGATTTCTGTACCTCCAAGGTTGACCTTACTGAAAGTTACCTTACGTGGAAGATCATCATCCTTATCGGTCACTGTAACAGTTGAGCCGTTTGTTACGACCTTGTTCTCTTCACCTTTAGAGTCCTTCTCACCAACATTTGTCACTTCTACTGTGCCGTCAGTTTTTACTTGGAATGTGATGTCGGTTACTTTGAGGTAACCGGTTGGGGCTGCTTCCTCATGGAAGGTATAAGTACCTGGAGTCAAGTTCAATTCTTTAGACTTACCAGCTTCGGATGTCCAGCTTTCGACTGCGTTTCCTTCAGCTTTCTCGCCCTTGTAGATCTTGATCTCTGCACCGGCGATTTCTGTACCGCCGAGGTTGACCTTGCTGAAGGTAATCTTACGTGGAAGATCATCATCCTTATCGGTCACTGTAACAGTTGAACCGTTTGTTACGACCTTGTTCTCTTCGCCCTTAGCGTCTTTCTCGCCAACGTTTGTCACTTCTACTGTTCCGTCAGTTTTTACTTGGAAAGTAATGTCTGTTACTTTGAGGTAGCCGGTTGGGGCTGCTTCCTCATGGAAAGTATAAGTACCTGGAGTCAAGTTTAATTCTTTAGACTTACCAGCTTCAGAAGTCCAGCTTTCGACTGCTTGGCCTTCAGCTTTTTCGCCCTTATAAATCTTGATTTCAGCACCAGCGATTTCAGTACCGCCGAGGTTGACCTTGCTGAAGGTCACCTTACGTGGGAGATCATCATCCTTGTCAGTCACTGTAACAGTTGAACCATTGGTCGCAACGGTGTTAGATTCACCTTTAGAGTCTTTCTCGCCAACATTGGTCACTTCCACTGTACCGTCTTGTTTGACTTGGAAGGTGATGTCGGTCACTTTGAGGTAACCTGTTGGAGCCGCTTCCTCATGAAAAGTATAAGTACCAGGTGCCAAATTGATTTCCTTAGACTGATTAGCTTCAGAAGTCCAGCTTTCTAATGCTGTACCTTCAGCTTTCTCGCCCTTGTAGATCTTAATCTCAGCACCAGCAATTTCTGTACCACCAAGGTTAACTTTACTGAAAGTAATGGCTTTCAGACTATTGTCCTCTTTATCTGTTACAGTAAGAACCAAGCCATTTGCTTCAACAGAATCTGTTGCGCCTTTAGCATCAACTGTAATGGTGCCATCAGAATGAACTGTGAATTTTATATCTTCTACAGCTACAAATCCAGCAGGAGCAAGGCTTTCTTTCAGAGAATATGTCCCTGGAGCTAATTTTACTACCTTAGATGCGCTGGCTTCGGATGTCCACTCTGCAAGAGGCTTAGCTTCAGGACGAATCCGACTGCCTTTGTAGAGTTTCAATTTCGCCCCTGGGATTTCCTTCCCGTTTGGATCTACTTTCTTGATGGTCACATCACGTTCTGAGTCGTCATCCTTGTCTGTTACCTTCAAGGTTGCTCCGTCAGTCACAACCTTATTGTTTTCTCCTTTGGAGTCTTTCTCACCGACATTGGTCACTTCCACTGTACCGTCTGTTTTGACTTGGAAAGTAATGTCAGTAACTTTAAGGTAACCGGTTGGAGCTGCTTCCTCATGGAAGGTATAAGTACCTGGTGCCAAGTTGATGTCCTTAGACTGATTAGCTTCGGATGTCCAGCTTTCTACTGCTTGGCCTTCAGCTTTGTCTCCCTTGTAGATCTTAATCTCTGCACCAGCAATCTCAGTACCGCCGAGATTGACCTTACTGAAAGTAATGGCTTTAAGACTATTGTCCTCTTTATCGGTTACAGTAAGAACCAAGCCATTTGCTTCAACAGAATCTGTTGCTCCTTTAGCATCAACTGTAATGGTGCCATCAGAATGAACTGTGAATTTAATATCTTCTACAGCTACAAATCCAGCAGGAGCAAGGCTCTCTTTCAGAGAATAAGTTCCTGGAGCTAATTTTACTACCTTAGATGCGTTGGCTTCGGATGTCCACTCTGCAAGAGGCTTAGCTTCAGGACGAATCTGACTGCCTTTGTAGAGTTTCAATTTCGCACCAGGAATTTCCTTCCCGTTTGGATCTACTTTCTTGATCGTCACATCTCGTTCTGAGTCGTCATCCTTGTCTGTTACCTTCAAAGTTGCTCCGTCAGTCACAACCTTGTTGTTTTCACCTTTAGAGTCTTTCTCACCGACATTGGTCACTTCCACTGTGCCGTCATGCTTGACTTGGAAAGTGATGTCCGTAACTTTAAGGTAACCTGTTGGTGCTGCTTCCTCATGGAAGGTGTAAGTACCAGGCTCCAAATTGATTTCTTTAGACTGATTAGCTTCGGAAGTCCAGCTTTCGACTGCTTGACCCTGCGCTTTGTTGCCTTTGAAAATCTTAATTTGAGCACCAGCAATTTCAGTACCACCTAGGTTAACCTTGCTGAAGGTAATGGCTTTAGGACTATTGTCCTCCTTGTCGGTAATCGTCAGAATTGAACCCGCTGCTTGAACGGTATCTTCTGCTCCTTTTTTCACAAGAGCAACAGTTCCATTAGCACCGACAGTAAATGTGATATCTTCAACATATTGATAACCAACAGGAGCGTTGGCTTCAGTCAAAGTATAGGTACCTGGAGACAGTTTTATTACTTTAGAAGTATTTTCTTCTGAAGTCCAGTCTGCAACAGGAGCTTCTTCCTGTTCAACATGATCACCTTTATAGATTTTTAGTTCCGCACCAGGAATTAATTTTCCGTTTGGATCTACCTTTTTGAAGGTTATATCCTGCTCGGTTACCGTCTTCTTATTGACGATTTCACGCGATACAGATTTGTCTGATCCAAAATCCTGGGCACCAATCTTAATTTCCTCAGTTAATTTATCATATCCTGTAGGAGGAGTCACTTCACGTATGGTATAATCATCACGCAACAAGTCACCCAAGTTGGCATTCCCGTTAGAATCTGTGGTTAATTTCCCGACAACTGCACCGCTCCGATCACGAACAACTTCAAATTCAGCACCTTGCAGATTTTCACCATTTTCATTGACCTTATGGAGCTTAATAGTGAAAACATAGCCTTCTCCAACACCGCCGGCAATTTGATAAGAGCGATTTTCAGCTGATGTCGTTGTTTGACCACCGTTATAGGTCATTGTAGCACTATTGGAAACACGCTCACCATCAACAAGATCGTAATCTGCTTTTGTCTTATAGTCCAGCAAATACCCGAAACCATCCATGTCGCCAAGGTCGATCGTGAATCCATCACCAGCAGCATTTTCCGTGATTTTTGATTGGAAATTAGCTGTCACGTCTTCTGTTGAATCCCGCACCCAATCTCCATTATTCCAGCGCCAAGCAATTTTATAGACCCGAATTGAGTCTCTCATGATTTTAAAATTAGGCGAGGTAATCTTGTCAGTTATCGTTACATCGGTATAATGCTCCATATTGCGGTTAATCGCAATATTGTAATGAACTTCGTTCTTACCGTCTTCTGCTGCCTGATAAGAGCTCTTCTCAATTTTTGAGTCATATCTTTTGGGTGGTCCATTATAATGGACGATTCCCGGATACAACATCCGACCTCCTACGGTAAATCCACCATTCAAGTCACCTTCTTGTCTCACAACATCATGGTCAACTCGTGCATAGAAGAAGAATTCTCCTTGGACACCAGACTTTTGCTCAACATAATTTGTATAGGTCAAAGTAATGGTCTTGTTGGTTGAATCCAAAAATCCATTTGCCACTACGTTATCCGAGCTGTCCTTAAGTTCAATAGCTGAAGAGTTCCCAAAAGCATACTCAGAAGGCAAGGTGATTTTTGTCGTATCTCCTTGATGTACTTGGTTATCCGGCAAGACAAACTTTGCGTAAACTCGAAAAGTTTCCCATATATCAATTCCCTGCGTCAAATCACCACCCGAAGAATTCTTCAGGCTCATCTCAGTGATAACACCACCAAACTCAGCTGCTTGCACCTGAGTAAGAGGAGCAACTGATGGCAAAATGACTCCTAAACAAAGAATAATAAGGTGGAGCAATGCTCTAATCCTTTTGTTCATGCAATTTTCCTTTCTCACAATATTCAGTTTTAAATGTACAATGTAATTGTATACTAACTGAGCTTCCCCATCTTGTCAGTGCTCACTTTTTAAAAGCGAACATTTATAGATACATTACATCTACATTTTATCATACTATAAGAAAAATGGCTATACACAAAAGGAGATTTTTTTAACATTTGTTTACCTTTTTGTCATTTAGAAGAGGTGGACGATTTATATGGTTCATTCGCAAATCAAACCACTATTGTTAGGGTCAATTACGTCTGACAATCAATGTCCTCAATAACATAGAAAAACCGGAAAAAGTCCAGTTCTTCTGATTTATTTCCTAAACGTCAGGACATAAAATTTTCCGTCCCAGAGGAGTTTCAACTCCTTCTCCTTGACACCGGCCGGTATAGCGGCCTCAATTTCTCCCAAATCAACGGTAGCGTCCTTAAAATAGTCCTTGCTGAAGTGGTTCTTCTTATATTGCTGGTCCACATAGTCTGCCGTCTCGTCTGAAATCATAATCTTAGTTCCTGGCTTAGCCACCCGCAGCATTTCCTGCATGGCCTTGGCCTTATCACTAAAGAAATTAATTCCACCGATATGATAGACGATGTCAAAGCTATTATCTGCAAAAGGCAGATCCTCTGCACAAGCATGAAAGAGTTGCAGATTTGTCTTCTTGGCACAGGATTTCTGACATTTTTTCAGCATGCCTATGGAAATATCTGCCCCAACAAAGTCTAGGCTTTTCAGGTCAATATTCTCAGGAATGTAGCGCAGGTCTTGACCAGTCCCGATAGAGACATAAAGGACGGATAGATGATCTTTCCATTCTATTTCTGCCATCTGGTCCTTTCTCAGCTTGTCAATAGCTTTGCCATGGAGAAGTGGCCCTATCCATTTTTCACCAAAATCATACCAGCGAGCCAAGCGATTGTACATGGTCATATACTTGGCATTGTCCCCTGAGACATAGTCCGAATTCAGCGCCAGATAGATGTCTCCATCTTTTTGAAAATCCGCTAACTTCAAACCTGGCTTGAACTTCTCTTGTATTTTTGTATCTGTCATATCTTCTGTCTCCTTTTTCTATTTGTCATTTATTATAGAGGATTCTGAGACAAAAACAAGAGTTTTTCCGTAAGTGGCTGCCCTGCATAAGTAACTGGAAGAAATTGCTCAGTAAGTTGCAAAATAGCTAGACAAAATAAGCAAACAAAAGAAGATAAAGCATTCTGCCTTATCCTCTCTTTGTTTATTTACTCAGTCGAGTCTTACGGTAAAGTCCTAAAAGAGCCAGGACTACCAGACCAGCAAGAACTAGTCCAAGGCTTTCAGCAGAGCCAGTCGCAGGAAGAACTTTTTTAGATTTTCCTTGACCGTCTGCTGCTTTATCAGAATCAGATGATTGATTTGGCTTAATGCCACCTTGAACTGCTTTATCAGGCGTACCAGGTGCAGCTGGTGCCGCTTGGTCAGTAATGAACAACTTACCATCTGTATACTCTACTGCATTGCTATTAGCGTCTAGAACTGTTACAGTGCCATCTTCATTGACTTGGAAGACAATATCAGTCACAGCCAGATAACCTGTCGGAGCCGCTTCCTCATGGAAGGTGTAAATACCTGGCTCTAGGTTAATTTCCTTAGATTGGTCAGCTTCTGAAGTCCAAGATGCGACAGGACTGCCCTTGCTTTCCCGTCCCTTGAAAATCTGAATCTGAGCACCGGCAATTTCCTCACCAGCTAGATTGACCTTACTGAAAGTAACCTGTTTATCTGTTGGAGTTTGAGTTTTCTTATTGACCACATTGACTGCAACCAATCTGCTGTCTCCAGAATCTCCAGATTCCGGACTGCCTACGTTCAAAGTCTTACCAAAATCTGTTGGACTGATGGTAATATCCTCTGTCAGGCGATCGTAACCAGCTGGAGCAGTCGTTTCACGCAGGATATAAGTGTCACGCAGAAGATTACCAACTTCCGCGTTCCCATCTGCATCTGTCGTGATTGTGCCAACCACCTTATTGGTCGCTTTCCGCACCACTTCAAAGACTGCACCGCTCAGAGAAGCATTAGACTCATCTGTCTTGTGGACCTTAACCTTGAAGTTATAGCCTTCGGACTTTCCGCCAGCAATCTGATAAGAGTACTCGTTGGTGACAGACACTGTCTCGGTATTGTTGTAGTTCATGGTAGCCTTATTTCCTACAACCTCTCCATCAGCCAAATCATAGTCGGCCAGCGTCTTGTACTCAACTAGGTAGCCGAAGCCTTCTACATCTCCGAAGTTGATTGTCAAGCTATCGCCTTCAGCGCCAAAGGTCATCTTAGACTGGAAGTCTGCTGTTACATCTTCAGTCGAATCACGCGCCCAATCTCCATTATTCCAGCGCCAAGAAACCTTATAAACCCGTACAGAGTCTTGAACAATCTTAGCGTTTGTATCACCCAACTTGTCCGTCACAGAGACATTTTTGTAATTGCCCATGTTGCGGTTAATGGCTACATTGTAGCGGATTTCATTCTTAGCATCAGCATCCCACTGAAAAGCACTCTTTTCTAGCAGAGACTCATACTTTTTCGGCGGCCCATTATAGTGAATGCTGCCGGCTGGAATTCTATTATTGCCTACAGTGAAAGTAGCTGGAATATCTCTTTCCTCTGTGACGACCTCGTGGTCAATCCGCGAATAGAAGAAAAACTCGCCTCTGACACCAGACTTCTGCTCCACATAGTCTGTGTAGGTCAGTGTGATGGTCTTGGCATTGCTATCCAGGACTCCATTAGCCACCAGGGCTCCGTTTTCATCCTTGAGCTCAATAGCTGAGGAATTCCCAAAGGTAAATTCATTCGGCAAATGAATCACTGTCGTATCACCCGCATGGGCTTGGTTGTCCGGCAGGGCAAACTTAGCATAGACTCGGAAGGTCTGCCAGATATCTACACCATTGGTCAGCTGCTCACCAGAGTTAGTGGTCAGGTGCATCTCAGTGATGACATCATTGAGCTCCGCCGCATGAGCCTTAAGGGTTCCGGCTAGGAAAGGCAGGAACACACCTAGACAGAGAATGATGAGCTGAAACCATACTCTCAGTTTTTTATTCATGCAATCTTCCTTTCTCACAAGTAAAATTTGTTTAAAAGTACAGCGTATTGGCCAGCCAGTCGAACACGTTCTTTTCATGTTTTTCTGCCTTTTTGACAAACACTGGAAAGACAATACTAATTCATTGTACCATATTGACTATTAAAAAACTATAGGAATGCTCACAGGGTTTTATCATAAAAAAGGAGAAAGAAGACGCTAAGCCTTCTCTCTCCTTTATGGTAGGCAAAACAGGCCAAAAGATGACCTAAAAATCATTGAACAACTTCAGCTCTTCTATTTTGACAAAAAAGTCAATCTTTCTGTGACGCACTGGAAGTTGCATCTACCTGATTCTGAGCTGTTTCTTCTTGTTTGGAAGAATTTCTTTCCGTCTTATCTGAAGTGTCGGGCTCTTTCTGTGTATGCCCGCAGGCCGTTAGGATAAAGACAGAAATCAGAGCCAAAAACAAGCTCCCAATTTTCTTGAACCTAGGCATACGAGTCCTCCATTTATGCGAAACTTGATGAGGCTAGCACTTCGCCAAAAATGCCTGCACAGTCTTGACATCTTCTGGAGTTCCGCCTTGGTCAATATCGCAGATATGCTGGAGCCCATATTTTTCGATAATCAAAGCCGTCGCCCCGCAGAAGGTCCGGCCGTGTTTAACAGAGTCACCATTGTTAACAAAACCTTTAATCAGCCCAGGATGTTTCTTGATAAAGCGTTTGGTAGACCAAGGAATTTTCCCAGCACCAGCATTTCGAGTAATGAGAATACAGGGCTCTTCCAGTTTCTCCTTGATGGTCTGGGTCGGATAGCCCAGTGATTCTGCAAATCGTTTACCAATACCAGTATTTGAATCATAAACTACAATCATCTTCATCACCTACTTTCTTAAAAAAAGGATAGCAAACCATGCCGCAAAACCTAAAACCACGACATCTGAGATGAGCATAAGCATGAACTCCAAATCTGGCATCATGTGAATGTACATCAGCAATGACAAAGTTGTCAAAGCCAGTGCCGTCAGCTTAACAACTGCCGGCAAGCCCGGAATCAAAGCTGCTCCGATTAGGACAACAATAAGACCTCCGACTAAAAATGACTGAAAATCCACACTCAAACTAAAACCAACTGTCACGCCGCCGTAGCCAATGGTCAAAAGACCAATCGCGACTAGACAGATACCTAAAATAGCCAATCCACTCATAGCAAATCCTCCTTGCTTATTCATTCTTTTCCTCACTTTCTATTGTTGAATGAACACTTCTTAATATTCATTCAAAACCTTCTAAAAAATAATTCACTTTATACTTATCCAATCACATTTCTTGAATACCTTCCAATTCCTATTCGCACTACATAAGACATCACCTCCTTTGTTGATGAATGAATACTTTTTAACATTCATTCATTTCGGCTTCTAAGAAAAGGAATTTCCTCTATTTGGAAAAAATCCCCTTAACAAAATATTTCACTAAAGTCTCAAGACTATCGAAGTAGCCTGAAAATTCCTGCTCTGTGACATGCATGTCTATGTAGTAAATCAAGTCATAAACCTTCATAATCTCAGCTATTTTCTCCTTCGAAAAGCCCTCTTCCTGCAGGCGCTGGCTGAAGGTCTGAATCAGAAACTGATGAAAAGCGTTGGACGCTCGTCCGGAATCCTGATTATAGTAATCATGCAGAATCTGAGAAATGCCCGGCTTGTTCCACTCAGCCAGAATTTTATTGGGTGAAATCAACTCAAAAGTGACTGCAAAAAGCTGTTCAACGATTGCCTCGGGCTCGCCCTGCCAATCCACACGTCGCATGGTTTCCTCACGTATACGGCTATTTTCAGCTATATAAACCTCCAAGAAGATGGCTTCCTTGGACTCATAATACTTATAAAAGGATCCAACAGCCATCTGGCTTCTCTTAGCAATATCAGAAATTCCAGCTGCCTTATAGCCTTTTTCTGCAAAGACTTCTCTAGCCGCAGCCAGGAGCTCATTTTTTTTATCCATTTCCACGCCTCTTTTGTGAATGAATTCGTTTTTATGTTCATTCATATTTTAACACAATCTTGCCACTTGTCAAGCATTTATGTTATACTATACAAAAAAGATAGTTTGCTAATCAAATTATTTTTTAGATTTTATTTTGGAGGTTGAGCTATGCTCAAGGAAAGACGAAACCAGGGTACCATCGCCCTACTGGTAATTTCTCTTATTTTTCTAGTTGTTGCTGCAGTAATGGGCTTTATCCAATACCAAAAGGTCAACACTAAGACTGCCTATGACCGAAATAGCGAGTCTGGAGCAGATTCAGCAGTCTATGCTGAAGTGTCATATATTTTCCCAGAGGCTCTGATTGAAGTAGAAGATAATACCCAAGTTTGGCTGGTTGCCTACCAAGACGGATATGTTGGTCTGCAGGCTAAAAAAGGGGACAAGCAGATTGCCCAGCTCTTGGAAAAAGAGAAAAAGGGCGAGCTGGAAAAAAATCCTGTCCGAATCGTTGGTTCCTACGTTAATGCTAATTCCCCTAAGAAAAATCAGGGATATATCTCTAATTATGGCAGCCTCGTTCGCGGTCTCCTAGCAGACAATCCCGAAGTCATCACAGTAATGTCAAGCAGCTCCTATATCTCTATCACTGAATTTGAATCTGACAATCTTGCATTCATGTTCTACATTCTGTTTTTGATTGGACTAAGTGTTCTCTTTGTCGTTATAGGAATTATCGGCCGCAAGAAAAATATCGCTGCCTACGAAGAAATCTATGCAGCCTATCCAGAGGCCAAGGACAATCTCAATATCCTGCTGGAGCAAGCGTCTTTCCACGATGATGTGCTGAAAATTGCTGTTTATAAAGACCATCTCATTACCTACTATCGAGGTTTCAAAGCAATTGATCTCAAACAGGTCGTCCATCTCTACCACCATATTCTCACCATGCATCGCGGCTTCGTTGCTTCAAACAGAAACTCAACCTTAGTTGCTGTTCGAAACAATCAAAAGAAATACCAAATGCCTATTAAGAACATTGGTAAAACAACAGATACCAAATGCCTATTAAGAACATTGGTAAAACAACAGATACCAAACTCCAGTCAACCTTTGACTATCTCTACAACCACTTCCCTCATATCAGATTGGGAGTGTAAATGACTATAAAATAAAGCTAGGTTAGTCCTAGCTTTAAATTTCTGACAAACTAGTTCTAAGTTTGTCTTTTTTGTTTTATTGATATAGTACAAGAGATAATCTTTTATTTACTATTGTACTTTTGTACTTTCTTTGAAAGGCTTCCATGGCCTTGAACTGTTCTAGTTCTTTTTCGTTAGCCGGTTGCTTGCCGAGGTGTTTGTACTCAAAGAAGTTCATTTGTTGGCCTGAGGTAAACCCACTCTCGAACCAGGGTGCGTAGTCAAATGTAGCAGTCAATTTTGTACCAATAATCTTTATAACACATGTTGTCCATAAAGCTTGCTCTTCATTTTTAAAGATTTCCCTCAATTCCCAAGCTAATTTGAAGGTGCGTCTTTCATTTTCTCTAAATTCTGAATTAGGCAACTCATACTTCTTGGGAATATAGAGATTATAGATATAGTCACTTTTTACTTCTTCGTTAAAGAAATAGTAGACTTCGCCACCATCAAAAGCCAAGGTAATATTAATAAAAAGATTTTCCCAAGCTACAGGTATAGTCTTATGGACACTCAGTGCGATTTCCATCACTTTCTCATTAATCTGTTTTTCCATATTATCCTCTTTCTAGCTCACTAAATTGCAGCTGGTAAATCTTGCCCATCTTTAACCGTATTGACATAAGTTTCTTTTTAAAAATCCAGTCCAATGATAATCCATTCATCAATGATATCCCAAAAATTTAAGTTTCCTTTAGGAAGCTCTTTTGTGGACCAAAGATAAGCTCCAGTTTCTATATTCTGCGTCAAATCCAGAACGATATAGGTCCCCATCCCGTTACTGAAAAAGTTGTAGCAAGAGGTCAAATCCATCTCCAGCTGGTCTTCATATTCCCATTCAAAGTCAGCCATAGAATCGATATTTTCAGCGCTATCCAAACCCATTGTTTTACTCGGATAGTAATAAAAACCATTATGAACTTTTGTGTAAAAGTTTACAATTGTTTTATCTATATTTTCAACTGTACAATCAAATTTTTTACCAAAATTTGATTCAGATAGTGGATTTTTCCCTTCGTAGAAAGCTGTCTTTTGAGTCTTGTAACTAAGAATTGTATACAAAATAGAATACTCTTCTCCAATTCTCATCAGCTCAATGTCAGTCAGATATGTTTGTAGATAAAGAATAGTATTGCTTAGTTCTCTTGCAAGGTATTTTCTCCATTCTCCTAAAATAGCTGATTTTCTATCTTCCAAATTATCAGTTAGAAAAGCAACTTTCCAATATTCTGGAATAGGAGCATTCAAAATAGTTGATTCATCGGTTACAAACTCCACTTTCTTTTCAGACGATAGCGTATATTTGTTTAAAAATGCAATCTTTTCATTTACCATTTTATCCATCTTCACCTCCGAATTTTTTTAAAATCAACTTATTTGTATCTCTAGTATACCACAAAGCAAATCTCCGAGCTTCTTCAGATAAAAAACCACCTCAGGAGGTGGTTTTTATACATACAAACTATTTTTCATTATATTCTTGCTAGAAAGTTTCATTAGCATTGAACTATCTTAGTTCTTTTTCCTTTCTGCGCTTAGCTAGGGCACTATTAATCTTCTTGGTCTTAAGATTTGTATCCAAGTAAAGAAAGAGCCATACAAAGAGATAAATCAGAATAAAATCTAGCCAGAAATGCCAGTTGGCAATTAAAAATCCCCAGTTATTGTAGACCATGAAACAGCATACTAAGACTGCGACTGCGACAAAATGCAGTAACATCGAGACTGAAAAAGAGAAGCGGTCTTCAACAGTTTTTAACATTGAACTGATGATCCCAATCAAACCGCTCATCACTATGACACTGACGATATTACTTGTTGTGGGCGGATTTTTTTGAATAGAGAGAGCAAGGACAATCAGATAGACTGCACTCCCCCTCTGGATGCCCATCAATATAGCGTGTAGACATTTTTTTATACTCATCACTTACCTCCTAGATTCCCAGATATTCCATTAAGAGTTTGACATAGCGACGGCTGACTTCGGTCTTGATTTGATTGGTCAGCTTGGCCGTCATATTGCCAGAAAAGCTGTCAGACAAAGACTCCAAATGGTCAATATTGATGACAGCATGCCGGGAAACCTGGATAAAGTTCGAGCTGCTAATCCGCTGCTGAAAGCGAGTCAAGGTCTCTGTCGTCTGATAAATGCCTTCTCTGCTGTAAATCATCAAAGTTGTCTGGTTGATGTCTGCTAGGATAATATCTTCAGTCTTCAGCATGATAAGCTTATCGTCCGACTTGATAGGCAGGACACCACTTGGCCCAGCCTTGTACTGCTCTAAATAATCTAAGATGGCCTTGGCTTCTGCCGCTAGCTGGTCTGCCTTGACCACAACCAGCGGATCCTTGGATGAAATGGTTGGATCTGTTTCAAATTTTGCTTGCAAGAGGAAGCTCCCTATTCACATTCTATTGTAGTTTCAGCCGGCGGATGACAATCATATTTTGCACTATCCAAATAAGCGCTATTGCAACTAAAACTATTCCAACTATATAGAAAGTTTCTGTCCTTGTCAAGAGCTCCTGCCATTCAATGCGAATTCCCATTGTTTTTTCAAAAGCTACTCGTGACTGGCTCTTATTGGCAAAAGTGTCTGCTAGACTTTCCTTCATGAGAAGCTGTCTGAAAAGAGATGCCATGTAGTTAGAAGGCGTAAGCTTCATCAGGTTTTGCGCCATATTCGGCAAGGTTCCAATGGGGATATAGGTACCCACTAGAAAACCAGAGGTCGCTCCGACTACGGTCGCTAATTTACCTAGACTATCCACTGATTTGAAGCGTTGAACAATCAGAGCATTTATCAGTGTGGCCAAGAGGCTGTTCAAGATCATCAGAAGCACCAGGTAAGAAAGATTTCCCCATTCAAAGGAAATTTTATCCGCCTGCATAAAATAGCTGAGCATAAAGGTAAACATAATGACCTGCATCAAAAAGCCGATAATAATAGAGCTGACAAGATAACTAAGCTGCAAGCCCCACGGTCCTAAATCCGTGATAAAAAGATCGTCTGTTACCATCCGCTCCCGGTCTTCGACCTGCCGTGAGAAAGCTGCCAATGTGGTTGTTAATGCTGTAACTGCCAACACGCCGCCAATCAGCCACAAGTCCATCAGCTGGCTGGAATAGCCTCCAGAATTACTTTTCAAAAAAACGATATAAAGCACAAAGGGAATAATGGCTCCAAAGAGGGACAAAATTACCCCACTGCGGTTGCGAAAATAAAGTAAAAAATTGCGTTTAATCAAAGCGAGCATATTAGCGTACCTCTCTTCCTGTCAGTGCCATAAAGGCATCGTCCATGGTTCCGGGTTGGAATTCAAATTGTTCGATATAGGGACCAGCCTGAGCCAATAAGGTCAGAGCTTCTTGAGTCGTTTTAGGGTGGAGGATAAATTTCCCTTCCTTGACTTGCTCCCAAGCGCAGCCTCTTGGCAAGCTTTTCTCTAAACCTGCTGCATCTTGACTTAAAATCCGTAAGACATTGCGGGCATAGTTTCCCTTAATCTGGTCTGCAGAGCCTTGGGCAATGACCTGACCATGATCTACGATATAGATCTTATCTGCATCATCAGCTTCATTGAGATAGTGGGTTGTCAAGACAATGGTCATCTGCTCTTCTTTCTGAATTTGCTTGAGCAGGCTCCAAATACTCTCCCGAGTCTGAATGTCCAGTCCTGTCGTAGGTTCATCTAGAAAAAGCAGGTCGGGACTGTTGAGAAGGGCTCGAGCAATGTCCACCCGGCGCTTTTGGCCGCCAGAAAGTGTCCCATAAGGCTGCTTGGCAAAGGCTGACAAGCCCAGCTGAGAGACCAAGCGCTCGATTCTACCTGTCGGCATCTCCTTGTACTGCTTGGCTCTGATAGTCAGATTTTCCAAAACTGTCAGCCGGGCGTCCAACACACTGTTTTGGAAAACCACACCCAACTTAAGCTTTTCAGCATAGCAAATCTGCCCGGATGTCGGCCGCAAGAGACCTATCAGCATCTGGATAGTCGTAGACTTGCCTGCGCCATTAGGGCCTAGAATAGCTGTAAAACTACCTCTCTCAATCTGAATATTCAGATCATTAACTGCCACCTTATCGCCATAAACCTTGCTAAGATTTTTCGTTTCTACTAACATGATCTTTTCTCCTTTTCTTTACTTCTGAGACTATGATAGCAAGTCTTTTTTGAAAAATCTCGGCTTTTTGGACAAGCGGTAAAATGAGGGAGATGAGAGGTAAAAATCCAGACATCAAAAAATCCCCGACCAGAGGTCAGGGATTTGCTCTTAGCGGGCGACAATCTTGCGGTAACTGCGTGAAGTCAGTAAGAAAACTAAAATATAGGTCAGGAGGAAGACTCCGCAAGTTGCAAGTGTTGTCTGAATCAAAAGAGGAAGATTGGTCACACCTAGTAGGGCAACTATCAAGCGCAACATGTGAAAGACCGCTGCTACATGTAGAAAAGCAAAGATGAGAGGTAGGAAGAAAACAGTCAAAATCTGCTTGCGAATGGTACTTCTAGTCTGCTTTTCATCTAAACCAACTTTTTGCAAGATGATAAAGCCATCTCGGTCTTCATATCCTTCAGAGATTTGCTTGTAGTAAATTACTAGAACAGCTCCTAGGAGGAAGATAACCGAGAGGAAGACACCGATGAAGAGCAAGGTTCCAGTAAGTTCTTGATAGCTCTTTTCTGAACTATAACGGTCACTAGCCATTGCGAAGCTACCATCTTGAGCTTGTTCCTGATCCAAAGTGTCCCTCAACCCCAGTTGGACTTGCTCGACAAACTTTTTACTTCCCTTAGTCTCTGAAGCAACTCCAATGTAGTAGTAATGATCCACATCGAGATTAACCTCTTTGTTATCATTGACCACCATATAGAGACCCTGCTCCATGGTCACATCGTTTGGATTAGGAATTTCCCCATGCGTGAAATTCGACGATAAAAGCTGCTTAATCTTCCAGTCCTTGCCATTCACTCGAAGAGGCTTGTCCTTATTTAAGGAAATATTTTTTCCATAGACAAGAGTTTCATCGTCTGCCAGGTCTATCTTTTCCCCTGTCATTTTTTCATAATCCTGACGATTGATGACCGTAATCGTGCCAGCAGACTTGGTCAAGATACTTGTATCTGACTCTAGCTCTCTTTGCATTGGAACTGTCACATCATTACCAGCCAGTTTCGTGATGAAGGCTGATTGGTAGAGATAGGTAGTATAGCTTGGCTTCTTCAGACCTGTGTCCTGAGCCACTTGCTGAACCTTGTCTAACAGAGCCTCCTTCTGATCGGTCGATTTCGGCAAGACGACGCTGACATTGTAATCCTTTGGATGCAAGGTAGTAATATAATCCTGACCTCCAACATAGATATTGATTGTACCAACCAGAGTCACTAAGAGCATGGTAGATAGAATGGAGATAGTTGCCAATCCTGCTGCATTTTTACGCATCCGCGAGATGAGATTGGAAACAGAAATGAAATTCTGCGTTTTATAGTAGTAGCCTTTGCGCTTTTTGAGAAATTTCAATAGTGTAATTGAACCTGCATTAAAAAGCAGATAGGTTGCGATGATAACCATGACCACAGCTATAAAGAAATTGCCGATAGCAGCGACGGGCTTGGTAACGGTCAAAGCCATATAATAAGCCACACCCATGAGCAGGAGCCCCAGCAAGGTTTGCAGAAAAAGGAAGCGTCCCTTCTTCTCGCCTGCTTTCTTTTCTTTCATTAGGTTAAGAGAGCTATAGCGTAGAAGACGCGTAGAGTTGAGCAACAAAATTACCGCAAAAGCGACACCCAGACTAGCTAGAGTCATCCAGACGTTCTTCCATTGGAAGGTCGAGGCAAGAACTGCCGGCATTCCCATCAATTTCAAAAGAACTGCATAGAGCATCTTATCTAAAGCTAGGCCAGACAAGACTCCCAGACCAACTGTAACCAGATAAAAGACACAGAGCTCAAAGAAGGTCATGACTAACAGATGCTTTTTCTCCATGCCCAGCAGACTATAGACTCCCAACTCTCGGGAGCGGTTTTTCATGACGAAGCTATTAGCATAGGTAATGAGGATAAGGACGGCAATCTGAATGACATGGATACCAAACTGCAAGGTCATGCGAGCTGCCGAACCACCATAAGAGGTCTCCATGTTGGGGCTATGAGCCAGTGAGACAAAACTATACAAAATCGCTGTTGCAAGTACCGTCGCCAAAGCAAATGGATAATACAAACTGCGATTTTTAACCAGATTGGACAAAGCCAGTTTACTCGTTAGTTTGAACATAATTGCCCACCTCACTTGCCATAACTGTCAGAGTGTCAGAAATCTCTTGGAACATCTGCCGCTCAGTCTTGTCACCGCGGAAGATTTGATTATAAAGAATCCCATCCTTGATAAAGAGCACCCGCTTGGCGCGGCTAGCTGCTGCCGTTGAGTGGGTCACCATGAGAATGGTTTGACCGCGGGCATTAATATCATCAAAGACATCAAGCAGAGCTGCCGAAGATTTGGAATCCAAAGCTCCCGTCGGCTCGTCCGCCAGCAGAATCTCAGGGTCTGTGATGATGGCCCGAGCCACTGCTACCCGCTGCTTTTGACCACCAGAAATCTCATAAGGAAACTTCTCTTGTAGCTTGTTAATCCCTAGCTCATTGCAAGTCGTAACCAGCTTTTGCATCATCTCGGTAATGGGACGACGAGAGAGGACTAGCGGCAGAAGAATATTATCCTTGACTGATAGGGTGTCCAGCAGGTTGAAATCCTGAAAGACAAAGCCTAATTTTTCTCGGCGGAAACTGGAAGCCTGGCTGTTTTTGATGGTTGCTGTGTCAGTTCCGTTGAGAAAGACGCGGCCCTCAGTCGGCTTGTCCAGCATGGCTAGGATGTTGAGCAGGGTGGATTTCCCAGAGCCTGACTCCCCCATGATGGCGACATACTCGCCTTTTTCTACCGTAAAGTGAATGTCTTTCAGTGCCTCTACTTGGCTGCCCTGAAAGCGGGTTTTATAAATCTTTTTCACGTGTTGTACGTCTAATAATGTCATCTTGCTTCCTTTCTGTTTAGCAGGTAATTATCAGATCCCTGCTTTTAGCAGTTTTTATAAACTGCCTCCTAATTGATAAGTCTATTTTATCTCAATACCAACCGCCCAGCCATAACCTAAGCTTACATTTTAAAGTGCAATCTTACACTTTTGTAAGATAAAATGAGCTTTATTTTACCCAAAAGGCAATCAAAGCAATTAGCCAAAGGTGGGCTGGATAGAAAATATAGAAGAAATATTTGCTCCACTTGCTGCTGGATCCTCGCTCACCATTATAGAAGTGCAAGAGAGGAAGAGCACTGATAAAGAGCCAGTCTGAATTATAGAGCAGCATTGATAGCGTGTCCTGCAAGGTTGGATAAATTTGAATACTCATGGCAAAGAGAACTCCCGCCCAAACTACATAAAACAAGTTTCTTAAAAAGACTTGATTTCTAAAAAGGTAGGTCAAGAGCATGAAAGGAAGCAGAGCCATGCCGCCTTCGCTAAAGACAAGCCCGGCCAGCAAGACTAATACTCCTGCCGCTATCCGCAAACCAGACTTCCTATCCTTAGCAGCTCCGCCATTGTCAGAAAAGCCAAAGAAAAGACTCAGCATGAGGACCCCGCAGGCCAAGGTCAGGAAGATGTTGTGAGTGAGGTAAATGCCCTTCTCCTGAAAGAGAAGCGTCAGGATACAGTTTCCTGTCTGCATCAGGGCTGCCCAAAAGAAGAGCCGCATATTGTAAGCCAGACGGTTGCGAGTGTGGAGAAAACCTTCCACTGCCATGAAGGCAAATGCTACTCCGACACAGCGGGTTAGGGCATGCAAGACGCCATCCCAGCCGTCCGGAACCAGCCCTGGTATCTGGCTGATATGGTCAAAAACCATAAGAAAGGCCATGAAGAGCTTCAACTGAAAAGCATTTATACCTTTTGATTTCATTTTTCTGTCTCCTTCTTATTTCTTGACTCTATGATAATAAAAAAGAAAGGTCAGTACCATAACCTAACCTTTCATTTGCTAGTTTTATTCTTACAATTTTGTCACTTTTAAAAATCTTGCAGGAGCATCGTAAAAATAGGACAAAACCTAATGGCTTTCATGAAAACTCTCTTCTGCCTGCAACTGTTCTAAAAAGTCTCTGACCGCTTGTCGGTCTGCTTCCGTTCCAGAGCCTTCTATGTTACGAATATGGCGGAGGCCGTACTGCTCCACTATCTTATCCGTTGCCCCGCAAAAGGTCCGCGGATAACGCTTCTGGTTGCCATTGATGACAAAGCCTTTGATTAGATGCTCATACTTTCTGATGAAGCGCTTAGTCGTCCACGGAATCTGCCCTGCTCCGCTATTTCTGCTGACTAAAATACAGGGCTCCTCCAGCTTTTTCCAGACTGACTGGCTAGGCGTTTCCAGACTATTAGCAAACTTCTTTCCCAAACCAGTCAGACTATCATAAACCACTACTAGCAACTTTCTTCCTACTACTCAAAGACCAATTTCTTCTCAGGAAAGGCGATGGAAACCGTCGTTCCCTGACCCACTTGAGAGTCTATAGCAATCTTGTGTCCCAGCTGGTCAGCAATTTTCTTGGACAGATAAAGACCTAAACCTGATGACTGCTGGGTCAAACGACCGTTGTAACCTGAGAAACCGCGCTCAAAAACCCGCAGCAAATCAGCATTTTGAATCCCCAAACCCGTGTCCTTAATGTAAAGGCTGCCCTCGTGAAAATAAATCTCTATGCTGCCTTCTTTCGTATATTTAAGACTATTGGATAGGACCTGCTCCAAAATTACTAGAAACCACTTTTTATCAGTGACAATCGTGTGGTCTAGGTCATGAAGATTGAGGCTGAGTCCTTGCTGAATAAAGAAAAGAGCGTATTTCTTGACTACTTCTCTGACCAAATCAGCCAGATTTTCCTGCTTCAGAACTAGATCATCATGGAAGCTTTCCAGACGGAGGTACTGGAGAACCAGATGAACGTAGGACTCAATCTTGAAGAGCTCCTGCTCCAACTGAGACTTGGCTTCCTTATCCTTCAAGTCACCAATCAAGAGTGAACTGGCTGCAATGGGTGTCTTGACTTGATGAACCCAAAGAGTGTAGTAGTCCAGCAAATCATTGTATTTCTCCTGTTCAACCAAGAGCTGATTCTTCTGTTCGTACTCCAACTCTTCCACTCTTTCCTGCAAAAGCTTTTCTAGAGGAGTCTGAGCCTGAGCAGAGGCTTGCAGCTTCTGGCTGCGATAGCTCTTAAAGGCAGTCCAAGCATCTGCTCCGATAAACAAGAAAGACAGAAAAGCCAGCAAGAGCGCGACATATTCCAGCAGACTGCGGTAAGCATCAAAGACAAAGGCAAAGAGCAGAATAAAGCCTAGCAGCAAAATCAACAGAGCTAGAAAAAATCGCCGCGAATAAAGGTAAGACTTAAGAAAGAAAAATTTATCCTGTATGTCCATTGATGAGACCGTATCCTATTCCTTTTTTGGTTTCGATGAAATTCTTCAGTCCGTGCTCTTCAAGCTTCTTACGCAGGCGAGCGACATTGACCGATAGGGTATTGTCATCGATGAAAAAGTCGCTGTTCCAGAGTTCCTTCATCAGGTCATCACGCGCTACGATACCATCCGAGTGCTCGAAGAGGACCCGCAAAATCTGAAATTCGTTCTTGGTCAAGGTCACCACTTTCCCATCAAAGACCAGATCTGTCGACTTGAGATTGAGAATGACACCTTGGTGCTCCAAGAGACTCTGGTCGTTTCCAAACTCATAGGAACGGCGCAGCAAGCCCTGAACCTTAGCCAAAAAAACATTGTTGTCAAAAGGCTTGGTCACATAGTCATCTGCCCCCATATTGATAGCCATGACAATGTCCATGGACTGATCACGGGAAGACAGAAACATGATAGGCACCGTTGAAATCTTGCGGATTTCCTGACACCAATGATAGCCGTTGAACAAGGGCAGGCCGATATCCATCAGCACCAGATGCGGCTCCTCTCGAACAAAGACTGTCAGCACATCCATAAAGTCCTCAACTGCCACTACCTGAAAGCCCCATTGTTCCAGCATTTTCTTAATCATCTGACGGATGACTGGATCATCTTCTACTAGTAAAATCTTGTGCATCTTTCCCTCCCGATTTCTTGCTAGTAACATTATACCAAAAAATGCGATTGCTTGTTTATCATCCTCAGTCTAAGGTAGGATTTTTCTGTAAAAGAGAAATTCTAGCAAAAAAATATGCTATACTAACTAGTAGAAATTGGAGATATAATATGAGCAATATTTTTACTTACCTTGAAGAAGTGCAGCATGACAGTATTTATGATAAACCTTTTAATGAACTGGATCTGCTAATCCTGACAGAGCTAACCTACTTGCCTTTTGACCAGCTGGTACATGAAGATATGTCCCCTTACTGCGACTGCCGGCTGCTGGATTTGGCCGATCAAGTACCGCGCGACCTCTCCATGATGGTCAGCAAAAACCGACTGAAACTGCTAGATTCGGCCGCAGCCTCTACCCGTTTTAAAAATCTAAAACTGATGGGCTATGTCAATGACGTTGACCAAGATATCCAGAAGCAATTCGCTGCCTTGATTTTCAAAATCAAGCCTGATACCTATGTTCTGGTCTTTCGCGGTACGGACGACTCCATTGTCGGCTGGAAGGAAGACTTCCACATGACCTATATGGATCAGATCCCTGCTCAGAAAATGGCCGCCCGCTACCTGCAGAAGGCCTTAGAAAATCTGCCCGGTAACTTTATCCTAACCGGCCATTCCAAAGGAGGAAACCTGGCTTCTTATGCAGCCAGTCAGATGGAAACGTCGCTTCAAGACCGTATTGAAGCCATCTACAGTTATGACTCTCCCGGTCTCAATCACTTTGTCACCGAAAGCGATGGCTATCAGACTGTGGTTGAAAGGATGAAACGCTACCTGCCTCAGAACTCTATCGTTGGCATGATGCTGGAAACACCTAAGGAAGCTAGGATTGTCAAAAGCAGTGCCATCGGCGGCTTTGCCCAGCACGATACCTTTTCGTGGAAAACCAAGGGAGACTCTTTCCTATTGCTGGATACACTAGATGCAGAGAGCCTGCAGATAGACAAAACGTTTAAAAATTGGGTGAGCACCGTTTCAGATGAAGAACTTAAAGACTTTTTCGACCTCTTTTTCGGACTGATTTTGGATGCTGGTATCCAGTCTGTCGACGAACTATCCAATGTTGAAAACTTTAACAAAGTCCTCGATATCCTGAAAAATGCTCAATCTCTAACAGACCAAGAACATGACATGCTGCTGCGCTTGTCCAAGCTCCTACTGGATATGCGTGTCCAAAGCTGGAAAGACTCCATTAGCTTGCCTAAGCCTTCTGCTATTGGCAAGGATATCCGAGAAAACCTATCACGCTGGAGCAAGCAGTTGTCTTTCGGCCAGTCTGAGACTGACAAAAAGGAAGACACTACCGCAGAGGTTCAAGAGTAAAATCAAAAAAGTCCTCTATAGCTTATCTAATGGCAGACTTGGCCTATCCATACCAAAAACGAAACAAGCTCTTATCTTGACAGCTTGTTTTTTCTTTGTTAAAATGTAACAAATCTATTTACAACTAAGTAGTGATAAAAACCAGAAAGGAAACCATCATGAAATCTATCAAAGGAATCGCCCTTATCGCTGTCAGTATAATCCTGACCATTTATGCTTGGGCTTCAGCTGGGATGACCAACTTTATCGTACCCGGTCTGGCCTTGACTACCCTTTCGATGACCTTTTTACTTGCGACTCGGAACGCCCTTTTGGAAAAATGGTTCAATGGCATCGAAAAGATGTATGCTTATCATAAGTTTACAGCTATCTTTTCCGTCGTCCTGCTTGCTCTCCACAATGTTGCTATGGGTGGCAGTCTCTGGGGCTCTCATCTGGCAGCCCAGCTTGGGAATGTCGGCATCTATCTCTTTGTCAGCATTGTTCTGGTGGCCTATCTTGGCAAGCACATCAAATATGAGGCTTGGCGCTGGATTCACCGCTTTGTCTATCTGGCCTATATCTTTGGTCTCTTCCACGCTTATATGCTGATGGGCGGTCGATTCCTAACACCGACCTTATTAGGTTTCATAGTCGGATTCTATGCTATCATAGGTTTAGCTTCCGGCTTTTACATCATCTTCCTCTATCAAAGTTTGGCCTTTCGCCATCTGGGGAAAATCCTGCAGGTCAAACGCCTGAACCACGATACCGTGGAGTTGAAGATCCAGCTTAGTCAAAAGCTAGACTACCAGTACGGTCAGTTTGCCTTCGTCAAGATTTTCCAAGAAGGATTTGAAAAAGCGCCACATCCTTTCTCTATCTCTGGCGGTCATGACAATATCGTCTACTTTACTATCAAGAACTCTGGTGACCACACTAAGAAACTTTATGACAAGATCCAAGAGGGAACTAAGGTCACCATTGACCGAGCTTATGGCCACATGATTCTTGACCAGGGGCAAGAAAAACAAATCTGGATTGCTGGTGGGATTGGCATTACGCCCTTCATCTCCTATATCCGTGAAAATCCTAATCTGAATCGTCCAGTCAGCTTCTACTATGCTTATACCGGAGCTGAAAATGCTGTTTACCTAGACCTACTCAAAGACTACGAGGCAAAGAATCCGCAGTTTGACCTTCATTTGATCGATAGCAAGGTCTCTGGCTATTTAGACTTCAAGAATTATCCTCTGGATGACAAAACCACCGTCTTCATGTGCGGGCCTGTCAAGATGATGGATAAACTAGCCAACGAATTTAAAAAGACCAATCCTAAAGCAGATCTGGTCTATGAAGGCTTTAAATTTAAATAAAGAAACCAAAAAGAGGAGTTCAATCCTCTTTTTTAGTCTATTTGAATTCAACAGATTTTGAAAAAGATCAATGTTATATCCCTCAATATCCAAAAATAGACTTTTCAAACTACAAAAATATACGGAAAAGATTAATTCCAATCAGAATGAGAAAGAAAATAGAAAATCCGATAAACAAATATTTAAAATACTTTTCATTGCTGATGCAGCGCTCAACATATGCCTCTTCTGGATTCTTAGGATTATAATAGACCGTCATACCTGAGCCGATGGGAAATATTTTTTCAAATCTAGACTCCTATCCGAGCCGTAAACATAGTCACTTGAAAAAACATCTTTTTGGATTTTTCCTGAAGAGGCAGGGATAAACTGTTTATACTTAAGACTTTTTCGATATTGTTTTCCACGGACAGTATATTCTACAAGAGGCAAGGCTACCTGAGGTGGCTCGCCATAGCGACTATAGATAGAACTGTTCTATCCTATACTTTGCCTGATATTAAAGATGTAGATTTACTTCTAATAGAAATTTCTTTTCGGTAGTGCAGATAGAGTGGAAAAACAATGACTAGCCAGAGTAGCCCAAGCACCACAATCGTAATCATAGGATTCATTACTATCTCCTTCGTTACTTTGATATTCAATACATATTGTATCAAAATTTTCATCGATACCAAAGTCTCTATAGGATAGCTTTTTGACTTTATAAAAATTATCGTTTTTCGATATATTTTTCTTGAAATACAATAAAAAATAGATTATAATAAGAATAAAAGGAAAAGAAAATCTACTGCCGGCTGATTTTCGATAGAGGTAAGCATCATGAAAAAGATTGAATTAAAAAATAACTCTTTGCTCAAAGATATTGTTACTCTATTAAACCTTATCATAGTGGGTTATGCTGCTATTCTGGTGTTTCTTACTATTCTAAGTGTGATTTCTTACACCGGTCTTTCCGACAGGTTGGGAATAAAGCTCAATGTTCAATTTCTGCCCTCAGTTGATTTTTCAAATTGGTGGAGTATTCTAGCCTTTGTTATAAATCTTCTCACAGCTTCTTTGACTATTTATCTCATATATCTTGCTCGTAATTTTATCAAAAATTTGATTGGTGGAAAGATTTTTGATTCATCAAACACGCAACTAGCTGATAAGGCATGGAAAGTCTTTTTGGCTCTGACCTTTCTTTCCGTTAAGGTTGCTGCATCAGGCAATCCCATCACCCTCCCCTTCTCTTTTAACGCCAGTATGAGCTTTACACCTCTCTTGGGTGCTCTGATTATTTGGCTGATGATGAAAATTCTGGAAAAGGGGATTGATATAGCTGAAGAGAATGAATTTACCATCTAGGAGGCTGCTATCATGATTATCGTTAATCTTGATGTCCAGCTGGCCAAGAAAAAGATGAAACTGGGTGAACTGGCCGATATCATCGGTATCACAAACGCCAACCTTTCCATTCTCAAAACGGGCAAGGCCAAGGCTATCCGATTTAGCACCCTCAATGCTATCTGTCAGGCCCTTGATTGCCAGCCTGGAGATATCCTAGAATTTACAGATGATGAAGAATAAAAAAAACTCCCGTCCTAGCCGATTTCATTCAGCTAAGGCGGGAGTTTTACTTTTCTATTCAATCATTTGTGTTTCGGCTAGTTTCTTATACCAGTGAGCGGATTTCTTCGGATGGCGTTCCTGGGTTTCAAAGTCTACGTAGAATAAGCCGTAGCGTTTTTCATAACCGTTAGACCAAGAAAAGACATCCATCAGAGACCAGATAAAGTAGCCCTTGACATTAGCCCCGTCCGCAATCGCATCGGATAAAACTTCCAGATGCTGCTTGACGTAATCAATGCGAGCATCGTCGTAAACTGTATTGTCCACAAATTCATCTTTATAACCCAGACCATTTTCTGTGATATAAATCTTCTTGTAGTTTGGATAATCTTTCTTAATCCGCATGATCTGATCATAAAGACCTTGCGGATAGATAATCCAATCCCAATCAGTTTTTGGTATATGGGTTGGAGATTCTCTGCGCCCTACACCCTTAATCTGGTACTTGGAGCTTCCCTTTTCGCCTTTTCCGTTATGGATAATTTCTGTTTCACCGTCAAAGTCGCGCATCCAGTCACTCATATAGTAGTTGATACCGAGGAAGTCATTGAGGTCTTTAGCTGCTTCTAAAGCCGCAAAGTCTTCATCTCGTAGATCCAGCTGACCACCATTGACCTTAAGGATATGATTTACTCCTGCCAGAGTTACATCTGAATAGTGCCCCAGATAAGTCGCATCTAGGATAAACTTGTTATGAATAATATCTTCCAACTCTGCCGCTCTGACATCTGCTGGATTTTCTGGATCGTAAGGATATTTTGTCGGAAGGGCATGAACAACACCAATTTCACCCTTGTATCCCTTGTCCTTATAAAGCTTAACAGCACGGGCATGAGAGACCATCATGTTGTGATGGGATTGGAAAACCTTGGCTAAGTCATACTGGATACCTGGCGGGAATTTTCCAACTAAGTACTGGCCGTCTCCAATGGGTCCAATTTCATTGAAAGTTGTCCAATAGCGAACTTCTGGGAATTCTTCAAAACAGAAAGCCGCATAGTCCACAAAGTGCTCAATGTTGTCCCGATTGAGGAAATCTCCATTTGAATGAAGAGCCTCTGGTGTATCAAAGTGGTGAAGGGTCACAAAAGGTTCTACATGACGCTTGTGGCATTCTGCGAAAAGATTATGGTAAAATTCCACACCTTTTGGATTGACCTCGCCATAGCCTGTCGGGAAAATCCGCGACCAAGCAATGGAAATCCGAATCCCATTGACACCATACTCTTCAGCCAATTTCAGATCCACAGGATATTTGTGGTAAAAGTCGCTGGCAGGTTCTGCCGTGTACCAGTAGTTATCCTCTAGGTATTTATCCCAGGCAACAGGTCCTTTTCCATCTGTGTGGGTTGCTCCCTCAGCTTGATAGGCCGCTGTTGCACCACCGAAAATAAAATCTTTAGGTAAGGTTTTTGTCATCTTATTTTCCTTTCAATAACATTTGAGGTGAAACAAGTAAGTAAATAGGTAAATAACAGGGGAATTGAACTTTGCTTCACCTCAAATGAACTAACAAATTAGTTGTTAAATTGTTCCTGAACGAAGGCCAGTGCTCCTTTACCATCACGGGTTAGTTTGATGTATTGGCCGCCTTCTGTCTTAGCTAGTTTGATACCCAATTTATCAGTTTCCGCCTTCATGTCTTCAAAGTTGGAGGCAACTTGAGGAGCAAGGATAACCAGATCAAACTCAGGCAGCATTTCACGGTGAGCACCGTATCCACCCGCTGCTGCCTTGACAGGAACATTGTATTCAGCTGCTGCTTTATTCAAAGCGTTAGCCAGCAATCCACTAGTACCGCCACCTGCACAGAGCACCAGAACATTGGTTTCTTCGCTAATATTGTTTTGCGCTGTAGCTTCTTCCTCCACTCCTGCTTTTTCAAGGATAGCATCTGCTTTAGCAGTGTTAAAGTTAGCTGCTACTTTTTCTTTCAGAGCATCGTTAGCTTTGCCGGAACGTTCTTCTTCTAGGATTTGTTCGTCGTAAACCTTGACAAATGGATAGTAAATAACCACATCCACTACGACAAGGAGGGCTGCAAGAACAAAGGACAGAAGTTGGAAGTTGGTACCCAGCACAATTCCCAGAGGTCCAGGTGTCACCCAAGGAAGGTTGGCTGAGAAGGAGTTCATGTTTAAGGTATCAACAAAGAATTTGAAAATCCATACGTTTGTGATAGGTGCAAAGATAAATGGAATAAAGAAAATCGGATTCAGTACGATTGGAGCACCAAAGAGAATAGGCTCATTGACACCAAAGAAAGTTGGGACAACAGATGCTCGTCCAATTGCACGGTTGCGCTCGGACTTACAGATCCACATGAAGAGGAATGGAACAATCAAGGTCGCACCAGTACCACCCATGGTAACGATGAACATTTGAGTACCAGAAGTGATGACCTTATCCGCATGCTGACCAGCTTGGACTAGAGCCAAGTTGGCATCGATATTGGCATAAGTAATGGCAGCAATGGCAGGCTCAACGATAGACGGACCGTGAATTCCTACGAACCAGAAGAAAGCATAAGCGCCAAAGATAAGCGTGATTCCCAGATAGCCGTCAGCTGCTGAGAAGAGCGGAGCAAGAAGCGTTCCGATAGATTCAGCAACCGTCACTCCCAGACTTGCTTTAACAAGCAATTCCAAACCGTAGAGCAGAACGACTGAGACAGTAAATGGAATCAAGTCTTTAAATACTTGGGAAATATTTGGTGGAACTTCTTCTGGCATGCGAATGGTGACATTATTTTTCACACAAACCTTGTAGACATTAACCGTAACAAAGGCTGCGATGAAAGCTGTCAAAAGACCTTTCGTTCCCATGAAGGCAGTTAGGAAGCCACCTTCCTTGGCAGGTTCAGCCGCCATGAGAAGGAAGCCGACCATAGAAGCCAGCATAGTAGACAAGAAGTTAATCTGGTTTGTCGCAGGCAGGTCGCGGTTGACAGAGTCTGTCAAAGCCTTTGCAGTGGTCCCTCCCACAAAGAAAGCCAGAATCCCCATCGAATAGCTATAAGGGGTCATTAGGAAAGTTTCAATGTCCTTAGACCAGTGGAAACCCCAAGCATTTGGCACATAGGCAATCAAGATAAAGATAGATGAGAAGAGGATGACTGGCATACCAGCGATAAAGCCATCCCGAATAGCACGGAGATAGATATTCCGAGAAATCTTCTCAAAGAACGGCTTCCCTTTCTCAATAAGTCCGATGAGTTTGTTCATTATTTCACTCCTCTTTTGTATAGTTCAATCAAATGATGCATCATGTCTTTTAGCAAGATAGTAGTCATTAAGTGATCCTGGCCGTGCATCATGGTCACACTGTAAGCCAAGTCCTCACCAGCCGCTTCTTTTGTCAAGAGACTGGTCTGAGCATGGTGAGCTTCAGCGATGCAACCATTGGCTTCTTCTACCAAGGCATCTGCCTTAGCAAAATCCCCAGCCTCTGCGGCTTTCAAAGCTTCTAAGAGCTTGGAGCGAGCGTCACCAGCGTAGGCTACAATTTCAAAACCGAGCAATGTTACTTCTTCTCTATTCATGAGAGATCCTCCTTATATTCTTATGTAAATTATTATTATTTTCTCTTATAAAAGACGTTGAATATGCAGCACCAGGTAAACCCGTTCGCTGCGGTAGAGATCAATTCCCGTCTTCTGGGCAATAATTTGGTAAATATCACCTCCGACCTGATAGGCTTGAGGATAGGTCATCTGGATCTGACTTTCCATTTCCAGCAGGGAAACATTGTCATCACGGCTTCTGTCCAGATAGTCCAAAAAGTAGTTCAGGTGAATCATAAAACGGTCATAAAAGTTGCTGTTTTCTGCACTTCTTTTAATACCATTTTTCTTCAGCTCTGCTTCAACTGCAGCCAGAATATCTTTTCGCCTGCCCAAGTGACTTTGCCCCTCAGGATTGGTCTCCCCTTCGGCATTGATAAAGTGATAGGCAATGCGATTGACCTCGTCGCTAGGGAAATTATCCAACAACCGCTCGCGGTATATGGCTACCGCTTCCTGAGCAATCTGATAAGGGACAGGGTATTTGTCCGAAGCATCCGGCAGATCACTCTCCTTGTACCGCCCCTGCTGCACAGCCTGATAAGAACAGTAGATGTGATCTGTCAGCGTGACATAGATATACTCCTGAACAGGATAATCATACTTCTTAGAAAGGGTGTCAATCACATCATAGGTTACTGTGATAAAGTCCAGTGGAACATCTTTAAGCAAGGCCACAAAGTTTTCTTTAGACTCTTCCGTTCTTAGGCGAAAAATTTTCTCAATCTTACTTTCCAGAACGATATCACCCTTCTTTTTATTAAAAGCTATACCACTCCCAATCAGAACAACCTCTTCACCATTTTCATGTTTGGCTAGAGCAACATTGTTGTTCATAGGATGTATGATTCGATACATATCTCCTCCTCTTCATTTTCTAGGGTTCTGACAAAACAAAAAGACCACAAACAAACCGAGGTTATATCTTCCCTCAATTTATTTGCGGTCACGCCTAATCCAACTTAGTAACGCTCACCCTATTCAATTTCTGATTTCATTATAGCATATCAGTATCAGAATGTAAACCCTTACTTTATTTATTTTTTAACTATTTTTAGACTCTTTCTTTCCACGAGGTAGCTGTTTTTTGAAGGACCTTGTTTAGCTCATCAATATTTTCAAATCCTGTTGTACGGAGCCACTTGCGAGCTGCTTCTTCACCTTGCTCAATGTAGTCCTTGACACTACCAGCCCAAGTCGCACGTCCACAAAGAACGCCGTTGAAGTTAGCACCTGACTCATGAGCAAACACAAGTGTTTCTTGGAAGAGTTTTGCAGATACACCAGCACTCAAATAGATGTATGGCAGGTTAGTTGCTTCATCCTGTTCCTTGAAGAAGGCAGCAGCTTGTTCTTTAGTATGAACCACTTCACCATCGCCAAAGCCTTCAACGTATTTAACATTGACTGGAACTTCCACTTTCAAGACATCAATGTTGAAACGTGGATCTGAGAAGACCTTCATGGCACCGATAACCTTGTGTGGTTTCACTTTAGCGTACTCAGCGCTGGAAGCATCCGCAATCTTTTCATCGTAAGCCAAGATTTCAAGGAAGAAAGGAATATCTTCTGCCACACACTCAGAACCCACACGCTCGATATAAGCCTGCTTTTGTTGGTTGAGTTCCTCAGAGCTGTCTACATCATAGTAAAGGAGGAATTTCACCGCATCCGCACCTTGTTCTTTGATGCGTTTTGCAGACCAAACATCCAGACAGTCTGGCAGGCGCTTGGTACTAGAAGTATCATAGCCTGTCTTTTCATAGGCCAATAGCAAGCCAGCATTCTTGTCCAAAGCCTTAGTAGCAGGCAGTCCATACTCAGGATCCAGCAGCATAGATGAAGCATAAGGAGTCAGCTCTTCTGCGACCAAAACTTTCAGTTCTTCCATTTGAGCTACTGTTGGTTCTGCTTCCTGGTGTTGAGCCATGAGACGTTTCAAAGCACCGCGTTGGTCAAATGCCAAAGCAGAAATGATGCCATTCTCATCAGAAAGTTTTTCCATGTACTTGCGTTTTTGTTCTGTTAATACCATTCTTTATACCTCTTTTACTGTGATTTGATTGTATAGGCCATCGTAGTTTTCAACATTGACATGGCCGGTCATTTTTTCTTGGGCATTGAGCATGCCAAGAACATTCGCTTTTTTGAGCAGAGAAACATCATTCGCTTGATGATTCAAGGCCGAAGAAATCCCTGCAACAGTTGAGTCACCAGAGCCAACTGGATTGACCACTTGGATTTTAGGAATATCTACTTTATAGAAAGTATCCCAGTGCTTAGCGAAAGCTCCATCTGCACCGAGTGATACGATGATCCACTCGATTCCTTCAAATAGCGGTTCTGAAAGGACAGCTTTTAACTCATCCAAATCTTTGGAAACTTCGCGACCCAGTAACTGAGAAAGTTCCTCATTATTAGGCTTGATGGCAGTTGGTTTCACATCTGATTTAAGCACAGCTTCCAGAGCTGCTCCAGAGCAATCCAGCACCACCTTATTACCAGCTTGATTAGCAATTTCAACCAATTGAATATAATATTCAACAGGTAAACCTGTTGGTAGACTTCCCGAGATACTAACTACCTCAGCTGATTCCATTAATGATTTAAAATGTTGTAAAAAACCATTTGCCTCATCCGCTGTAATAGTCGGACCGGCTTCTAGGATTTCTGTTTGCTTACCTTCGTGTAAGATAGCAATGCAATTCCTCGTATTTCCCGAAATATTATAAAATAATGGACGTACAGCTTGATGAAGATTCTGCAAGAGAAATTCACCATTAGTCCCACCAATCAGTCCTGTCGCAGCGACATTGTCTCCAATTTCTGCCAAGACCCTGGTTACGTTGAGGCCTTTGCCCCCCGCTGTTTTACTGACTTCCGAAACACGATTAACAGTATCTATTTTCAATTCTTCTAAGGGATAGGAAATATCGATAGAAGGATTCATGGTCACTGTAAGAATCATCTGGCTACCTCACTAGTCGTGGTACTCTCCACGATCCCATTTTTCAAGAAATTCTGTAAAGAAGTTGGCATCTGTTTGATGAGCATTGTGAGTCTCAACGTGCTCAATTTTTGCGATCAATTTTTTATTTTCTTCAGTCGGCTTGTACTCCGCATGAATGAAAGCTTCTATGATGTCACACATAAGGAGCTCACCAGTGATTTTTCCACCAAAACCGATAACATTGGCGTTGAGCTCTTCTTTAGCATAGAGAGCTGAAGTCATGTCGCGTACCAAAGCTGAACGAACACCAGGAACTTTATTTACAGCATTGTTGATACCAACACCTGTACCACAGATACAAACACCAAGATCTGCTTGTCCACTAACGACTGCCTCCCCTACTTTTTTACCAAAGATTGGGTAGTGAGTACGAGTATGGTCATAAGTACCAAAATCAAGAACTTCATAGCCTTTTGATTTTAGAAAATCTGAGACTGCCATTTTTTCATTGGTAACGATATGGTCACATCCAATTGCAATTTTCATTTGATTTCTCCTTTTCTTAGCACATCTTGTTGAGCATGTCGACCCGGATTTGGTGACGGCCGCCGTCGTATTTACCATTGACAAAGCCTTTGGCAATGTTCTTAGCCAGCCCTTCACCAACGATTTCAGCTCCCATTGTAATCATGCGAGAGTTGTTATGGCCACGAGTCATGTAGGCAGAACGTTCATCTGAAACTTCCGCAGCAACCATGCCTTTAATTTTGGTCGCTACCATAAATGGACCAGCACCATAAGCGTCAATGACAATACCAAGATTTTCCTCTTGTTTATTCACCTCAGCCGCAACTGCAAGGGTCACATCAACAAAATCCTGACCTTCTTTCGTCACATCCACCACTTCAAAGTTTTCTCCGACGAGAAAATCCTTGACTACATCTTTCAGCTTGCTTCCAGCAGCATCTGCTCCAATAATAATTGCCATGAGCATTCTCCTTTGTTTGATTTTTTGAACAGAATATTGTTTATAAAAAACACTTTCTGTTTCCTATAAGCATACTATACTCCTTTAAAAGTTATTTGTCAACAGATTTTTGTTTATTTTAATCAAAATATTTTTAAAGATGATTAAAATAAACAAAAAAAGCCCTAAAAAGAGCTTTCTGATAATTTTTTCATCCATTTAAAATAAACTAGGAAATAATCTTGGTATAAACCTCCAGTTCTTCCTGAGCATTTTCAGACATCTGGTCTGTGATAACAGCTGTAATATCAGCCAAAGGACAGATAGAAGTGAAGTCTTCCTTGCCAATCTTAGAAGAATCAATCAGTAGGTAGGTCTCTGTCGAGCGCTCCAAAGCTAACTTCTGAGTATAGGCCTCTTCAAAAGAAGAGGTCATAATCTGCCCGTTTTTGATACCATTGCCACTGAAAAACATCTTAGTAAAGTACATCTTATCCATGATGGCATTGGTCATCTCGCCGACAAAGGCTTGAGTCGCTTCCCGCATCTCCCCACCAAGGAGAAAGACTTTGAAGGTATCCGACTTCTTTTTTAAAAGGTCGTGAAAAATCGGCAGACAATTTGTAATCACGCGCAGATGCTGATTGGTGATTTCCTCTGCCAGCACTTCCACAGAAGTCCCCGGCCCAAGAAAAATAGTATCGCCATCTTCAATCAGCTCCACAGCTTTCTTGGCCACAGTCCGCTTGGCCTCAATATTCTGATAAAGCTTCTCTTCATGAGGGATTTCTCTATACTTGAGATGCTGATTACTTTTAGCCCCACCGTGAACACGAGTCAGCAGCCCTTTACTTTCCAACTCAATCAAGTCCCGCCGAACCGTCATGTCTGAGACCTTCATACTCTCTACAATCTCAGCAACCGTAACTGTCCCAGCTCGATCAACCAGCCTAATTATTTCATCCTGTCTCTGATTTTTACCCATACTATTCCCTCTCTACACTCTAGTTTTGTTTATTATAACTCATTTCTCTGTTTTTTTCCATATTTTTTGTTTGTTTTAAACAAAATTGAGGGTTTGCGATATGGTATGGGACATAAAAAAGCACCTTGCAATGATGTGCAAGATGCTTTGCCCAGTTGATAGAACGATATATTTCACTATATGCCAAACTGTATCACTATAAAGAAATTTTGTTTCCTATTGGTTTACATTTTTAAAGGTCACTTTAGCATCTGGGTCAATACTAGTCACGATATTTGTATAATAGGCTTCTGCCGATTCCGTAATAAGATTTTTATACTGTTTAATATACCCTTCTTGTTCTTTATTGCTAAGAGATTTAGCAACATGCTCTCCAGTATCAATATTTTCCGTTGAACCGCTCAATAGCTGTCCGCTCATATCATAGAGTTTGTATCGATCTTTTGGATTATCTGAAATCTTTACACCTATGACTTCATATTTAGGTATAGTTAGCTCGTACTCATGTTCAGCAATTTTCTTAATCTTAATTCCTTCTTTAATTCCAAATTTAGCCGTGTAATTTAGAATGATAATAGCTTTCTTAACAGACAGTGGAATACTGATATTGGTACCAGGAATCTTCTTATCTTTCTCAATCGTTTCAACCTTTTGAATCCCTACATCCAAAAAGACACTTTCGTTGACTTTCTCTAAGCGAGTGATTTGCGTATAGATTTGACTTCGCTCATCTGAAGCGTTTTTACCTTGGAAAAATCCAATGATATTATAAGTTTTCGCAACAATAAAAAAGATAGCAAGAACGGCTACCACAATCCATATGTAAACCTTAGCCCCCAAAACTTTTTTCATGAAATCCTTAACTACTTTCATTATCCTACTTCCTCCGAATCAAAAATGCTGTTCCAAGACTGATAATAGCCAGAAAAGCTGCTAAATAAGGATTTAGCGGAAAGAGAATGACAATTAAAAGCAACAACAAAACAAGTGATGCAATTTTTACTATTTTCATAATATAACTCCTAAAACTTTTTCAATAAAAATTATACAAATATATATACCTTTTGTCAAGCGGTTTCAAAGAGAATATTACATCAAAAATCCCCCAGCAGCCTCCTGCTAGGGGAACATTATCGAACAAAGTCAAAAATTCTTTTTGCGCACCTTACCCATCAATCAAAGATTGTTATCCAATCAAACTTCCATTTGGGACCTTTTCGTCCACGGTAAGGAGAGTCAGTTGGTCGCCGTGCTCGGCTGATAGAATCATACCTTGGCTGATGCGGCCCATCATTTTGCGCGGTTTGAGGTTAGCTACGATTTGGACTTTCTTACCGACCAGTTCTTGCTCGTTTGGATAGTATTTAGCAATACCAGAGAGGATTTGGCGGTCTTCACCGTCACCAGCATCCAAGCGGAACTGAAGAAGCTTGTCAGAACCTTCAACTTTAGAAACCTCTTTGACTTCTGCGACACGGATTTCTACCTTATCAAAGTCGTCAAACTTGATTTCCTTGCGGTTAAGTTTGAGCTCGACTTCTTCTGGATTCCATTCTTTTTCAACCGCAGATTTGTTACCTTCCATTTGTCCCTTGATATAGGCAATTTCTTCTTCCATATCCAGGCGCGGGAAGATTGGTGTCCCTTTCTCTACAACTGTCAGACCTGATGGGAGCTGGTCAATTGCTAGGTTTTCCAGCGAAGTTGCTTGAGGCAAGCCAAGTTGGCTGAGGACAGCCTTGCTTGTTTCCATCATGAAAGGATCAATCATGTGTGCCACAACACGAAGGCTGGATGCCAAGTGGCTCATGACTGCCGCCAGTTCTTTGACCTTGGTTTCATCCTTAGCCAGAACCCAAGGAGCAGTTTCATCGATATATTTATTGGTGCGGGAGATGAGTGTCCAGACTGCTTCCAAGGCGCGTGGGTAGTCTACTGCATCCATGTGTTTGTAGTAGTCAGCGATAGATTGAGCTGCTACCTGAGCCAGAGCTCCATCAAAGTCTGTTACATTTTCTTCGTAGGCTGGTACTTGACCGTTAAAGTACTTGTTAATCATGGAAACAGTACGGTTAAGCAGGTTCCCAAGGTCATTAGCTAACTCATAGTTGATCCGACCTATATAGTCCTCAGGAGTGAAGGTTCCGTCTGAACCAACAGGAAGACTGCGCATGAGGTAATAACGCAGGGCATCCAAGCCATAGCGTTCTACCAGCATTTCAGGATAGACCACATTGCCCTTGGACTTGGACATCTTGCCATCCTTCATGACAAACCAGCCGTGAGCAATCAAGCGGTCGGGCAGCTTAATATCCAGCATCATGAGCAGGATTGGCCAGTAGATAGAGTGGAAACGCAGAATGTCCTTGCCCACCATATGGAAGACTGTTCCATTCCAGAATTTATCGTAGTTAGCATGATTATCCTGACCGTAGCCAAGTGCTGTCGCATAGTTGAGTAGTGCATCAATCCAGACATAAATAACGTGTTTAGGGTTAGATGGCACCGGCACGCCCCAAGTAAAGGTCGTCCGAGATACGGCTAAATCTTCCAGACCCGGCTCAATAAAGTTTTTCAGCATTTCATTGAGACGCCCGTCTGGTGTGATAAAGTCTGGATGAGATTTAAAAAATTCTACCAAGCGGTCTTGGTACTTGCTGAGACGGAGGAAGTAAGACTCTTCTGATACCCACTCCACTTCGTGTCCAGACGGCGCAATTCCGCCGGTTACCTTTCCATTTTCATCACGGAAGACTTCAGCCAGCTGGCTTTCGGTAAAGAATTCCTCATCAGATACAGAGTACCAGCCTGAATATTCACCCAAGTAGATATCATCTTGGGCTAAAAGTCTTTCAAAGACATCAGCTACAACCTTTTCATGGTAGTCATCAGTTGTCCGGATAAATTTATCATAAGAAATGTCCAGCAGTTTCCAGAGTTCCTTGACCCCAACTGCCATCCCATCGACATAAGCTTGAGGACTGATACCAGCTTCTTCAGCTTTTTGCTGAATCTTCTGTCCATGCTCATCAAGACCAGTCAGATAGAAAACATCGTAGCCCATGAGACGCTTGTAGCGAGCCAGAACATCACAAGCAATGGTCGTATAGGCAGACCCGATGTGGAGCTTGCCGCTCGGATAGTAAATAGGTGTCGTAATATAAAACGATTGTTTCTCAGTCATTTTTTAATCCTTTCAAGGCTAATGAAACCTTTTTTGATAGCACTTCATTATATCATATTTTGTTAAGTTTGCGAAAAGACATTCATTTACAATAAAATCAATTAAAAAACCTAGAAAATATTCTAGGTTTAATAGGTCACAACATTCAAATTGCCTCTTTCGTATTCTGCGATGAAGATATTAGAAATATCAGTATAACCATCTTTAGCCAGTCTATCCACCAGCCATTCTTCTGTTTTATCAATAGACTCCAGAATATCAATTTGGACAACACCATCTGTGATAAGCGGATATTTAGGATTCTCTTCACCAGCTTGTACAATAATCAGCTGGCCGTTTTGCTCTATAACCGCCCGTTTGACCTGCTTGAGCTGGAAAATACCTTGGCTGCGTAGCTTCAAAGCTACATCTGCTGCTGAAAGACCAACAGAACGGCAGGCTTCGGGACTCAATTTCCCGTGCTGAATCAACGTTGTCGGCTTGCCGTCAATCAAATGCTTAACCGCACGGACATTATTATTGAGCCACTTTAGGGTCAAGACCAAGATAGTCCACATGATGAGAATGACCGCATACTGGAGGATGTTAATGGAGCTATTGTAAATCACCCCACCGATAATACCACCAAGAACATAGTTTTGAATCTGGTCGATCGCTGAATTTGGCGCCAGATTGCCTTTTCCCGTCACATTGATGACAAAAACGAGTGAGAAAAGCCCCAGCGCTAGTTTAATTAGGATTTCAAGAAAATTCAATGTCATTTTTCAACCTCCACTATTTCGATATCTGTCGTCTTATGCAAGTCAATTTTTTCAAGCAGATATTTATCCGGCTCACTGCCGCTCATAGCCCGATAAAAGTTTTTTCCGACCTTCAAAATCGCTCCATCAGTTGCGGCTGAAGTATTGACATAGACCTCCGACTTATCCACACCCAAGTCTTCTGAAATGACCTCAATAAAATGAAGAGAGGTTTGAAACTGGTTGTTAGAGGCTTGGTCAGTCTGAAAATTACTAATACCAATCAAGACCATGGCCACCAAGGCCAAAACAGAGATGATGGCTAGTTCTCGAAATTTTGAATCACGCTTATTGCGATAGGCCTTAAAAGCAAAAAATCCTGTCACAAGCAGTAGCAAGACAGAAAGCGCAACAGTCACCCAGTTTTGCTGACTAATCTGACTCAAAACATAATCATAAGAATAGAATTTCATGGCTTCCCCCTATTTTTTCTCGCTATATTATAGAAAAATTTTCATTATTTTTCAAGCTTTCTTACAATCACTTTGCTATAAATCAGTTCTAAATTTTGTTATAATAAACTCAGTAAACTTCTACTAGAAAAGGAAATTTTATGAAACTCATCTCTTGGAACATTGACTCTCTCAACGCTGCATTGACCAGTGATTCTGCCCGAGCTAAGCTCTCTCAGGCCGTCCTCCAAACCTTGCAAGCAGAAAATGCAGATATTATAGCCATTCAGGAAACAAAACTGTCTGCGACAGGTCCGACTAAAAAGCACTTGGAGATTTTGACAAATCTTTTCCCAGACTATGAAAACACTTGGCGCTCCTCCCAAGAGCCGGCCCGCAAGGGCTATGCTGGAACCATGTTCCTCTACAAAAAAGAACTGACGCCAACCGTAACCTTCCCAGAAATCGGCGCTCCGTCAACCATGGATGTTGAAGGTCGCATCATTACGCTGGAATTTGACGGTTTCTTTGTCACTCAAGTTTATACGCCTAATGCTGGCGATGGACTCAAACGCTTGGATGACCGTCAAGTCTGGGATGCCAAATACGCTGAATACTTGGCAACACTAGATCAACAAAAACCAGTCCTCGCTACTGGCGACTACAATGTGGCCCACAAGGAAATCGACCTGGCCAATCCAGCCAGCAACCGCCGTTCACCAGGCTTTACTGACGAAGAGCGCGCTGGCTTCACTAACCTGCTGGCTAAAGGCTTCACCGATACCTTCCGCCACTTGCACGGCGATATCCCTAACCAATACACTTGGTGGGCACAGCGCAGCAAGACTTCTAAAATCAACAATACAGGCTGGAGAATCGACTACTGGCTGACCAGTAACCGTGTAGCTGACAAGGTGACCAAGTCTGATATGATCGACTCCGGTGCGCGCCAAGACCACACACCGATTGTCATGGAAATTGAGCTCTAAGGAGAAATCTAATGGACTATCAAGCTGTCATTCCTGAATTCGTGGTATCTGACATCGACAAGTCACGCCACTTCTACTGCGACTTGCTGGGATTCTCTGTCGAATACGAGCGTCCAGAGGACAAATTTCTCTTCCTCTCGCTTGAAGACTGCCAACTTATGCTAGAAGAAGGCAGCGCAGAAGAATTAGCCCAACTGACCTATCCTTTCGGACGCGGTGTCAATATTTCCTTTGGCATCGAGGATGTCCCTCAGCTCCACAAAAAACTACTGGAAGCTGACTATTCCATCCATCGTCCGCTGACGAAAAGAGAATTTCGAGTGGGAGATAGCTTTATTTATCCCCATGAATTTGCGATTTTGGATCCAGATGGTTATTTTTTAAGATTTAGTGAATAAGAAAGCGAAGTCATTTGACCTCGCTTTTTAAATGTCTTTAAAGTTATAAAGTTGCGGATAGTGATCGCACTCGGGATTTTTAGGATGGCAGATAGCCCGTCCAAAGTAAATCATAGCCTGATGGGCTGGCAGCCAACGTTCAGGTGGAAGGACCTCCATAACTCGCTTTTCTACTTCCAGTGGCGTTGCCGACTTTTTAACGATATCATGGTGCTTGCAGATGCGCTCCACATGAGTATCAACAGCAAAAGCTGGAATACCAAAGCCCACACTCATGACTACATTGGCCGTTTTGCGACCAACACCAGCTAGACTTTCCAATTCTGTCCGCGTTTGTGGTACTTGACCGTCAAAGTCATCCAAAAGCTGCTGAGCACATTTCTTCAAAAACTTGGCCTTGTTGCGATAGAGCCCTAGGCGGGAGATGTATTTAGCAATGTCTGCTTCACCAGCCATAGCCATGTCTTGAGGACTTGGATAGGCTTCAAACAGATCCGGCGTTGCCTTATTGACCGCAGCGTCCGTCGTCTGAGCCGACAGCATGACCGCTACTAAGAGTTCAAAGTGATTACGAAAATCTAGACTGGGCTTAGCATCAGGGAAAAGAGCAATAATTTCCTCAATCACATGACGAGCCCGTTTTTTTGATAAAACCATGATTCTTCTTTCTAAGATTGAGATAGATTTATTATATCATGAAAGGAAGAAGCATCCAAAAAACATGATTGAGAATGCAGCTGTTCTTAATATTTCACAAGCCTAACTCTTCATACGCCTTTCGGTAGCCAATCTGTAAAATCTGGTTATCTCGAACCAAGAGCGGCCGTTTAATCAGCATGCCGTCTGTCGATAATAAATCTGCAGCTTCCTGAGCTGTCAAATGCGGAACTTTTTCTTTGAGACCTAGCTCACGGTATTTGAGGCCGCTGGTATTGAAAAAAGCCTTGATCTCAAAATCAGAATTCTGAATCCAGTCTAGGAGCTGGTCCCGGCTAGGTGTATTTTGGACAATATCCACCGCTTCAAAGTCCACTCCTAATTGATTGAGCTCAGCCTTGGCCTTGCGGCAGGTAGAGCATTTTGGGTATTCGATAAATTGTAACATTGTTTTTCCTCCGTCCCTATGATAGCCTAGCTAGCTCCTTCTTGTCAAGCCGAGACTCATTAGAAAAAGCCGACAAGCGAAAGGCTCATCGGCAGGCATAGACGCATTCCATAAAGAAACACGTCTATTTTTCGATTATTTCTTAATCAAACGCACGCGCACAATATTGTCGCTATCCTCAAATTTATCAACCAGCTCCTGAATCTTGCTTTCGTCTGACTCATCCAGATCCAGCAAAGTATAGGCATAATCACCCTTGGAACGATTGATGATATTGTCGATATTGATATTCAAATCACTGACCGCTGTTGAAATCCGAGCCACAATATTCGGTACATTTTTGTTAATCAGGGTAATCCGATAAGGCGCTGAGAGTGCCTGACGGACATTAGGGAAATTCACTGAGTTGATAATCTCGCCCGTTTCCATGAAGCGGCGAATGGTTTTGCCAGCCATAATGGCACAGTTGAGCTCAGCTTCTTCGGTCGAGCCACCCAAATGCGGAAAGACTGTAATCTGCGGATGACGGAGCAGCTTTTCTACACCAAAGTCTGTGATATAGCGCTTGACTACACCAGCTTCTATGGCTTCAAAGAGGGCAGCATTGTCCACCAGCTCGCCACGGGCAAAGTTGATGAGGGTTGTTCCCTTTTGCATAAGACCAAAAGCAGCCTGATCAAAAGTAGCGCGTGTATCCTCAGTCAGAGGGACGTGGATAGTGATATAATCACTCTTCTCAAAGATTTCCTTAATGTCTGCTACCCGTTTGACATGGCTAGAGATATTCCAAGCTGTTTCAATGGATACATAAGGGTCATAACCAAGGACATTCATTCCCAGACGATAGGCATCGTTCGCAATACGGCCACCGATTGCTCCTAACCCAATGACTCCCAAAGTCTTCTCTGCAATCTCTGTCCCAGCAAACTGCTTCTTACCAGCTTCCACTTGCTTGGGAACATCATCACCAGAAAGGCCGTTAGCCCAACTGTTAGCTGCGATATAGTCACGGGCAGACAGGAGAATGGAAGCCAAGACTGCTTCTTTCACAGCATTGGCATTAGCTCCTGGCGTATTGAAAACCACAATTCCCTGAGCCGTTGCCTGATCGACAGGAATATTATTGGTTCCTGCACCTGCTCGCGCAATGGCTTTGAGCTTGCTCGGAAATTCCTGTCCATGCAGGTTTTGACTGCGCAGGATATAAGCATCCGGATTGTCAGACTTATCTCCGTCAATCTGAAAAGCATTGCCCAGCTCCTTAAGCCCGATTTGATTAATATTGTTAAAGGTTTTGACACTAAAGACCATAGTTTCCCTCTCTTAAGAATTTTCTTCTTCAAATTTCTGCATAAAGGCAATCAAGTCCTTGACACCTTGGAGCGGAAAAGCATTGTAGAGACTAGCTCTCATGCCACCTACGCTGCGGTGCCCCTTGATATTCTTGAATCCCGCTGCTGTAGCCTCTTTGTTAAATTTGGCGTCCAGATCTGGACTAGGAGAAACAAAGGGAATATTGGCTACTGAGCGCTGCTCCTTGTAACGGACTGGACTGCGATAAAAGTCAGACTGCTCAATGAAGTCGTACAAAAGGCCAGATTTTTCACGATTGCGCTTTTCCATTTCTGCTACACCACCTAGCTCCTTGACCCACTCAAAGACCAGTTTGGCCATATAGATGGCGAAAGTCGGTGGTGTATTGTAGAGAGAGCCATTGTCCGCCTGAATGCGGTAATCCAACATGCTAGATAGAACTGGCTCATCATCCAGCAGGTCTTCTCGGATGATAACAACTGTCACGCCGGCAGGTCCGATATTCTTCTGAGCCCCAGCATAAATCAAACCAAAATCCTCTACTCGGTACTGAGCAGCCAGGATATTAGAAGACATGTCCGCCACAATCGGCACGCCATTAGTCGCTGGCAAGTCATAAATAGCCGTTCCTTCGATAGTATTATTGGTTGTCAGATGCACATAAGCCGCCTGCGGATCAATCTCCTTCTCATCAAAAGAAGGGATTTCCGTGTAATTTAAGTCCTCTGATGAAGCCAAGAGAATGGGCTCAAAAGGAATGAACTTAGACAGCTTGACTGCTTCAGTGTAAGCTTTCTTTCCCCAAGATCCAGCCACTAGGTAATAGGCCTTGCCGCCTTGTGCTAGATTAAGCGGAATCATGCTAAACTGAGTAGAGGCCCCACCCTGCAGGAAGAGCACGCGGTAATTGTCCGGAATATCCATGAGCTCACGCAGCAAGCTCTCAGCTTCTTTGATAATATCGTCAAATTCTTTGGATCGGTGGGACAGCTCCATCACACTCATGCCACTTTGGGCATAGTCTAAAAACTCAGCCTGAGCTTTTTTCAAGACTTCCTTGGGCAATACTGCCGGTCCAGCAGAAAAATTGTAAATCGTCATATCCTACCTCCAAAATTTATTTTGTATATCATATCACAAAGTTTAGAAAATATCTATTTTATTTCAGAAATCTAGTGCTTTTTTAGCCAATTCCCGAACATTGTTGAAATATAGATAAGCAAAACCAACTGTCTAATCCAGATAACAAAAAAATCCTGAGTTTAGGTCAGGATTAAATAGTCTTACTAAAAAGCTGAGTTAAGCTTTTTCCAATTTTTAAACAGACAACTGATTGTATTGAGAAATTTCTGAGCTTCTATCAATCCTTATTTTCATGATACACCGCATAGAGCTCGCTCTTGTTCCTGCCATATTTCTTGGCCACTTCCTTGATGGCCTGATTTTTTTTGCTGCCGGCTTCAACTAAAAGATCAATTTCAGCTAGAATCTGCTCTTGAGATATGTCGTGAGGAGCATCTTCTGCCGCCCCAGCTACAATCAAGAGACACTCTCCTTTAGGCGGATGTTCAGCCGTATAGGCCAGCAACTCTGAAATCAGCCCTCGTTGATACTCTTCGTGAATCTTAGTCAGCTCGCGCACCAGGACGACTTTGCGGTCACCATAAACTGCCAGCATATTTTCCAGCGTAGCCCGAACCCGATGAGGAGATTCGTAGAAAATCTGGGTCTCAGGATAGGATTTTTTGCTAGTGAAAAATTCCTTCTGCTGGCCAGCCTTTCTAGGCAGAAAGCCATAGAAAATATGCGGTTGGGGAGCCAGTCCGCTGGCAATCAAGGCTGTTATTCCAGCACTAGGACCAGGAATTGGCACTACAGTAATTCCAGCTTCTAGCGCTGCCTGAACCAAATCATGTCCAGGATCAGAAATACTGGGCAGACCAGCATCCGAAACCTGAGCTATATCATTTCCACTTTGAAGCATGTCCAAGAGAACTGGAATTTTCTCCTTGGCATTGTGCTCATGAAAACTGATCTGCTTAGTCTCAATCCCAAAATGCTTGAGCAGAAGGCCCGTATTTCTTGTATCTTCAGCCGCAATCCTATCAACCTCTTTCAAGGTATTGACCATGCGGAGGCTCATATCATCCAGATTGCCGATAGGAGTCGCGACCAGATAGAGTTTGCCGTAGGCAGTTTCGCCCTTAAAACTTTTTTGAACCTGCATCACTACTCCCTAAATAACAATTCATCGCAGAACATGCACTCTGCGTCATTCTCCCGGCGCTGACCATAGAAATCCGTACAGACATGAAAGCCGTCATAGTAAAGCTTACGCAGATTATCTCGGTTTTTCTTGGTCTTGGCCGGAGCTTCCTTCTCCACTTCTCCCAAGCGCTCCCTCAGCTTGTCATTTTCCAGATGCAGAGCAATATTTTCCTCTACCACACTCTTGAGATTTTTCTTGACAGCTTCCACCTCAGCAAGGGTCACTAAAAGCATCTGTGAAAAATCATCCAAGGCGTCAAATAAGTCTTTTTTATCCATTTTATACTCCTGTGCTGCCTCTTTTTACTTTCCCTTCAAAGTCATATATTCTAAAGCGTTTTGAAAAGATACATTGGCCCGCCACATCTTCCGAGCCAGTAAAAGCTGCTCCAAGGCCTGTCGACCGCTTTCTGTTGCTATCTCTTTATAAAATAATACTTCCAAGAGCTTGAAGACCTGTTCCTGCTTCTCCTTATCATTAGCCAGCTTTGCCAGACGCGAAACCTGCAGAAATGCCTGACTGGAGCGAGTCTGAAAATCCTTGACAAAGCGCTCGCATTCGCTGACTAATTCAAAAAAGGCATTATTATGAGCCAAGCTAGCCGCTTCTGACTGAGTCTGACTATAAGCAGCTAGTAGCTCCGCTCGACTTTTAATCAAGCCATCCTGTTCCAAACTGTGCTGCAGAGCAGCTGTATTTTTCAAGAAATGATAAACCTGAGTCCGACTTCGAATCGTCGGCAGAATCAGCTGTTCATCAGCAGTCAGAAGAAAGATATAAATCTCACTCTGCGGTTCCTCAATGACTTTGAGCAAGGAATTGGCTGCATTGATGTGCATCCGATCCGCATCGCAGATAATGAAAACCTGCCGACTGCCTTCTAAGCCACTTTGAGAGAAGTTTCGGACCAACTCCCGAACTCGGTCTGTTTTAATAATGTTATTAACCGGTCGCACCACAGTTACATCAGAAAAATCTTCTTCTGCAATCAAACGACAAGAACGACAGGACTGACAAGGCCAGACGCCTTGCTTATTCTCACAAAAAAGACTTTGGGACAGGATTTGGGCCATTTCAAAACTGCCAAAAGCTCCGGTAAACAAGTAGGCATGACTAAGCCGCCCCTGTTCCAAAATATGCTGAAACTGCTCAAACAAGCTGGGCTGGCTTTGCTGTAACTCTTTTATCTTCATGACGGATTCCCAAATCGTTCCTGAATGATGGCCAAACTATCAGCCACTACCTTATCCAAAGGTTGGCTGGCATCTACCTTGACAAAGCGCTCAGGCTCCTTGTCAAGAATCGCCAAATAGCCCTGCCGAACCCGCTGGTGCAGGTCTAAACCCTCCAGATCAAGCCGATTCACCTCTCGACTCTCGCTCCTAGCAATCCGCGCCAACCCTTCTTCCACATCAATATCAAAATAGAGGGTCAAATCAGGCTTGAGTCCATCTGTCGCAAACTGATTGAGCCATTCAATGTCTGTTACATCCAAGCCGCGACCATATCCTTGATAGGCCACCGAACTATCGATAAAACGGTCCATCAAGACGATTTTCCCTTGCGCCAAAGCTGGCAAAACCCGCTCAGTCAAGTGCTGACGGCGGCTGGCAATGTACAGCAAGAGCTCAGTTTTAGCATCCATAGCCGTATGACTAGGTTCCAAAATCACTTCGCGAATGGCCTCCGCAATCTGGACGCCGCCCGGCTCCCGCGTCGTAATAAGACCAGTGCCATAATTTTTCAAAAAAGGAAGCAAGGCTTCCAACACACTTGACTTTCCAGCCCCTTCTGGACCTTCCAGCGAAATCAAAATACCATTTTTCATCTTTACCTTGAATCTCTAACTTCTATTTTTCGTTCTTTATAAGAAAATGCAGATGAGACTTGCTCTAAAACTTGATATAATCTACTTTTCAGAGTCCGTCTACATTACTGAGCAGCCTGATAAGAGCCGATTCCGTCAACTCATTATTGTCATCCCACTCTTTTTTATCTATTGTTTATTTTACCAAAAAAAAAGCCAAAAGCCCATCATAAGAAAAAACTTTAAATATTTTTTCAAAGTGTTTCACAAAGGCTAAATTTTTGGTAAAATATATTCAGAAGAAATTTCTGGAAATAGATTTAGGAGGATGTTATGTTTAAATTAAAAAACGTACTGGCCATCATTTTTGGGGCTGGAATTTTTTCTTTTGGGATTCATTATTTGGTCATTCCCTTTCACTTATATGAAGGTGGCGCGACAGGTCTGACCTTGATTGCCTACTATCTATTTAAAATCCCTGTCTCGACGACCAACCTGATTATTAACATTCCTCTCTTTATTATTGCTTGGAAGCTACTGGGCTCGCGAACCCTCTATCTCAGCATTCTGGGAACCTTCTCCGTGTCTGCTTGGCTCAAGATTTTTGAAATCCTACCTGCCTCCAAAAACCTGCAAGACTATTTCCTCTCAGCTCTGGACGGGGATGTTTTACTGGCCTGTCTTGGAACAGGGATTGTTTTAGGGATTGGACTAGGCATCATCTTCAATGCTGGCGGAACGACGGGCGGTACTGACATTGTAGCCCGCATCTTTAATAAATATACGAGCATTTCCATGGGCAAACTCATGCTGACTGTTGATTTTGTGGTCATCACCTTGGTTCTCCTTGTTTTCAAAGACCTACGCATGGTGTCTTATACCCTAATGTTTGTCTTTATCACCTCGCGCGTCATTGACCTGATTGCAGAAGGAGGCTTTGCCGGCAAGGGATTCCTTATCGTTACCAGCAAACCGGCTGAACTGGCTGAAGCTATCAATAACAAGCTAGATCGTGGAGTGACCTTCCTCAAGGGCCAAGGCTTCTATAGCAAGCAGGATCTCCAGATTGTCTACTGTGTTGTTTCCCGTAATGAAATGCAACAGATGAAGAAACTCATTAACCAAGTCGATCCATTTGCCTTTACAACTATTACCGAAGCCCATGAGATTTTGGGCGAAGGCTTCACTTTAGATGCCAACAAACAACCTATTGTACGTTAAAAACCTCATCTAATGATGAGGCTTTTTTATCGCTTATAAAGCTTTTGCAGCAGTATGTGTAATCTCAGCCAGCTCAATCGCATGCTCTTCAAATTTTTTCTTGAGAAGCGCCGTATCTATATTACCAGCTAATTGTACTTCAATGACAACTTTTCCATCCTTGCGCGGGATATTGACTGTATTGGAGATGTTGAGATTTTCTTCCACCAGAAGACGGATTATCTGCTCAAGAACCCCCACCTTATTCTCAGTGACAAAGCGCAGACGGACTCCCTCTTCACCATAGCCAGATACTTCTAAGAAAGCCTTGAAAATATCACGGTCAGTGATAACCCCGTAAAGTTGCTCATTGTCCACAACAGGCAGGATACCAATCTTATTTTTCAGCATCAGATAGGTCGCATCTTCCAGACTGGCAAACTGAGAAATCGTGACCACATCACGAATCATAACATCACCAACCTTGGTTTTGTTGAGAAGATAGTTCATCTCATAAATGGACAGGCTCGTTGCCTTAGACGGACTAGCTTCTGCAATCGTTCCTTCTGTCACCAGTCCCACTAGTTGGTCATTCTCAATCACCGGCAGACGGTGGAGCTTCTGCTCACGCATCATATCTGCCGCATGAGCAATCGTTGTATCAGGGCTGATATAAACCACCTTACGCGTCATAAAATCTTTAACTGCCATAAAAGTTCCCTCTACTTCCTATCCATAATTCTTATACTTATTATACTTTATTTTGAAGCTGATTTCAAACGCTTCCAAGGCCTGTGCCTAAGTTTTCAAAATTTAGAAAAATCCCGCGATTGGGAAAATTGAAGATAGACAATGGTCAACTATACTAGCTTAACATCCAAGAGAAGAAAAAAGGTCCATTGGACCTTTTCAAAATGTTAAGTTACTATCGTAACTTTCTATCAACAACCTAAAAATGTCTCCCAGACATTTTAAAGAAAACTCGCTACCGCGAGTTCCTATTTGCAACCTGAAACAATCCACCGGATTGTTTCAGCCACCTAGATATGCTTTGCGGACTTCGTCAGAAGCGAGGAGCTCTTGGCCTGTTCCGGACAGAACAATTTTACCTGTTTCAAGGACATAACCACGGTCAGCGATAGAGAGAGCCTTATTTGCATTTTGCTCAATCAAAAGAACTGTAGTCCCTTGCCGCTGGATATCTTGGATAATATCGAAGATTTCCTGGATAAAGATTGGCGCCAAGCCCATAGAAGGCTCATCCAAGAGCAACAGCTTAGGCGTAGACATCAGAGCCCGTCCCATAGCCAGCATCTGCTGCTCACCACCTGAAAGGGTAGCAGCATCTTGGTTTTTACGCTCTTCCAAGCGTGGGAAACGAGAGAAGACTTTTTTGAGATTGGCTTGATTTTCTTCGCGATTTGTTTTGAGAAAGGCGCCCATTTCCAAATTCTCCAAAACGGTTAAACCTGGAAAGACATGACGACCTTCTGGTACTTGCGAAAGTCCAGCTGCTACGATTTTTTGAGCAGGAACTTTTTGAATTTCATTGCCGACAAATTCAATTTTACCAGCACTTGGACGAACCAAGCCTGAAATAGTCCGGAGAATGGTCGTTTTCCCAGCGCCATTGGCACCAATCAGGGAAACGACTTCTCCTTCGTTTACTTCAAAGCTGACATCACGGACAGCCTGAATCATGCCATAATGGACAGAGAGATTCTCAACTTTAAGCATGGACATTAGGCTTCACCTCCTAGATATGCTTCAATAACGCGTTTGTCATTCTTGATTTCATCAGGTGTTCCGTGCGCAATCAAGCGGCCGTACTCCAGCACATAGATGCGCTCAGTGACTTCCATTACCAGACTCATATCATGCTCAATTAGCATGATGGTAATGTTAAATTCGTTTTTAATCCGTCGAATCAATGCAGTCAGCTCTGCTGTCTCCTGAGGGTTCATCCCTGCAGCAGGCTCATCCAAGAAAAGGATCTTTGGCTCCGTTGCCAAAGCCCGAACAATCTCCAAGCGGCGCTGCTGACCATAAGCTAAGTTCTTAGCCAAGGTTTCTGCTTCCTTGTCCAAGTCAAAAATTTTCAGCAACTCCAAAGCCTTAGCTTTGAGTTCTTCTTCGTTTTTATAGTAAGCTGGCAGGCGGAGGAAAGAAGCCAACACATGAGCCTTATGATGATTACCAAAGGCAATCAAAACATTATCCAAAACACTAAGGTCCTTAAAGAGCCGGATGTTTTGGAAGGTCCGCCCTAGACCTAAAGAAGCAATCTTGTAAGGTACCTTACCATTGAGCAAATGACCATCTAGTGTCACTGTTCCTTCACTAGGCTCATAAACACCAGTCAAGAGGTTAAAAAGGGTCGTTTTTCCTGCACCATTAGGGCCAATCAGACCAACCAGCTCGCCCTCGTTGAGTTCCAAGGTTACATCGCTGACAGCAGTCAGACCGCCAAAGTTTTTAGTTAGATTTTTCACATCAAGAAGTGCCATTATTCTTTGACCTCCTTATTCTTTTTGAAAAGCTTAGACAAGCTCAGCTCCCAAGTTCCCAAAAGTCCGCCAGGACGGAAAATCATGACCAAGATTAAGGCCAAAGAATAGACAATCATCCGAATGCTGGACACATCCTGCAGCAGCATATTGAGAATTCCCAATACTACTGCAGCTACGATAGTTCCAGTCATAGATCCTAGACCACCAAAAACGACAATAATCAAGATATTGATAGTGTTAGTAAAGGAATAGTCCTTAGGAACGACTGACCCAACAAAGCCAGCTTGAAGAGAGCCAGCAATCGAAGCCGTGATAGCTCCCAAGACAAAGGCTGTCACTTTGATTCTAGTAGTATTAACCCCAACAGACTCGGCAGCAATCTCATCCTCACGAACAGACAGAGTGCTGCGACCGATAGGACTGCGCAGGAAATTCAAGGTTAAAATAGTTGTGATAACAACAAAGACATAGACCATCTGCCAAGAGGTAAAGGGCGGAATGGATAGGATACCAGCTGCGCCATTCGTCAAAGTACCGCCATTAATAATCAGAATCCGTATAATCTCTGAGACACCAAGAGTCGCAATCGCGAGATAGTCTCCTTTAAGACGAAGCGTTGGCAAACCGACTGCCAAAGCCACAATACCAGCAATGATAGCTCCAGCCAACATAGCAATAAAGAAAGCTCCATAAGTTGGCGATTTAGAGCCAATAATGGCTACTGCGTAGGCACCGATTGCCATAAAACCAGCATGGCCAAGAGAGAATTGACCTGAGAATCCGACAATGAGATTGAGCCCGACCGCCAGAATAATATTAATCCCAATCTGTTCTAAGATTTGAATGTAAAAAGCATTGAGAACACCGGCACTAACCAATACTGTCATCAACAAGTAGCCAATTAAGACAAGGCCAAGCCAGAAAATATTTACCTTTAAATTCTTTTTCATACCTTACACCTTCTCTTTCACATTTTTGCCAAGGATACCAGCTGGACGGATCAGAAGAATGACAATCAAAATCGCATAGACAATGGCATCACGGAAATCAGATAGTCCAAGCGCTGTCGCAAAAGTCTCCAAAAGACCGATAACAAAGCCACCAAGCGCGGCACCAGGAATGATTCCAATACCACCGAGAACGGCCGCTACAAAGGACTTAATACCTGGAGTCATCCCCATCAGAGGCTCCAATGAATTATAATAAAGGGCAATTAGAACACCAGCAGCTCCTGCAAGAGCTGACCCCAAAGCAAAGGTGAAGCTGATTGTCCGATTGACATTGATTCCCATGAGCTGAGCAGCATCACTATCTACAGACACAGCACGCATAGCCTTACCCATCTTTGTCTTCTGCACGATAAACTGCAGAGCCACCATGAGGAAAATCGAAATTCCCAAAATCAGCAGCTGAATATTTGAGATAGAAATCGGCCCTAAGTTAAAGCGTACTGTTTTAATAACCTGTGGGAAGGAACGAGTATTGGCACCGACAAAGAAAATCATGCCATACTCGAGGAGAAAAGAGACCCCAATGGCTGTAATCAAAGCCGCAATCCGAGTCGAATTTCGCAGAGGACGATAGGCTAAAAACTCAATAAGCACACCGAGAATCGCTGTCCCAATCATCGCTAAAATGAGAGAAAGGAAGAAATTAAACTTCAAGATATTAATCAAGTAATAACCCATAAAGGCACCAATCATATAGATATCGCCATGAGCAAAGTTAATCAGCTTAATAATCCCATAAACCATGGTATAACCCAAAGCCAGAAGCGCATAAACACTACCCAGGATTAGACCGTTGACTAATTGTTGGAGCATTAGACACCACTCTTTCTATAATAAAATAAGGAATGGGACAAAAATCAGCAGACTAGGTCGTGATTTTATCATCCCACTCCCAAAATACGAATAATAGTTGATTGAGAAACGAAGAAGAATAGATTATAAAACAATACTCTTTCAAATCCGTAGATTTATAAAGAAATCATCTACTAACTTGCTCAAGCAACTAGAAATAGAAAACAAGTCAAAGACTGGGATAGCCCCAGCCTCGTAACTATTATTCCGCTTTAACTGTTTCTACAGTATCTACTTGACCGTCTTTCAAGCCAATCATCAGAGCTGTTTTCACTGGATTGTGATCTTTATCAATAGTGATTGAACCGGTCACTCCATCGAAATCTTTAAGCTTAGCCAAGTTGTCTTTGATATCTACAGAAGTTTTAGCACCTTTGGCTGCTTCTGCTGCCATATAAACAGAGTCATATGCCAGAGCTGCAAACATAGATGGTTCTTCTTTGTACTTAGCTTTGTATGCTTCAATAAACTTCTTAGCTTTTTCTGACATTTCACCAGAAGTTGTAAAGCCAGATACATAGTAAACATTTGTAGCTGCAGCAGGAGTTGCTTGCTCAACGAACTTAGCATCACCAAACCCATCAGGACCAACGATTGTTTGGTCAATACCCAAACCACGCGCTTGATTGACAATTTTACCAGCTTCTGTATAGTAACCTGGAACAACCAGAGCGTCAAATTCTTTGCCCTTAATCTTTGTCAAAGCAGCTTGGAAGTCTGTATCCTTGGATTGGAAAGTTTCTGTTGCTACAATCTCACCCTTGAATTCCTTCTTGAAGGCATCCGCCATTCCTTTAGCGTAGTCACTAGATTGGTCGTAGTAAAGAACGACTTTCTTAGCTTTCAAGTTGTCAGTAACATACTTAGAAATGATTTTACCTTGGTAGCTATCAATGAAGGTTGCACGGTAAAGATAATCTTGCTTGTTGGTCAGGTCATCCTGTGTCGCACTTGGTGTAATGATTGGTACACCTGCTTTAGCAGCATTTGCAGTAGCTGAAGCAGTAGCTCCAGAAGTCGCAGGACCAATGATTGCATTTACCTTGCTTTGGGTAACCAAGCTAGTAGTGATGGTAGATGCTTCAGCTGTTTCTGATTTGTTATCCTTATCAGTAACTTCAATCTTCTTGCCATCAACACCGCCAGCAGCGTTGATTTCATCAACTGCCAACTGAGCACCATGTTGTTCAGCTGTACCGTAGGCTGCTACTTCACCTGATTCTTCAAAGTTAAAACCAAATTTAATCGTATCGCCAATTTCTGTACCAGTTGCTGTTGAGTTGTTATTGGATACTTCTCCACAAGCTGCGAGAAGGGCCGCACTAGCAAAAGCTACTAAGGATAGTGCAAATTTTTTCTTCATTCCGAAATCTCCTTAAGTGATTTGATTGATGATATAGTAAGAATATATCGAATTATCTGACAATTGTCAACCCCTTATAGAAATTTTATCAAATGATAACGTTTTCTTGCTCTCTATACAGGCTTCCAACAAAGTTTTGATCCAGTTCTTTTATGTGAGAAATCCGAACTTGCTTAACATAGCGCTCCTTGGGCAGATTCTCCTGTAAGTTCTGGGCGTCCTCTTGCTTGACATAGAGATGCAGATAACGATGCTTCTTAGAATGATAAATAATATCACCGAAGTTCGCCAGTTTTTTGGCATCTCGATTATAGTAAAGATAGACAATCAAGCCCACTCTTTCTTCTCTCTCTATCATAAAACTCCTTTCCGGTCCATGTAGTTCTTAGATGATTATAGCAAAGATAGGGCAAAAAAACTAGCCCTGAAAAGCTTTATGGCCTGCTTAAATCACCTGAACTTGGTAACTTGTCAGACTCAAAGCAACAAAAAAAGGAGCCGGTTTTGGCTCCTCCTATGTTAGTTCAAGTTGCTATTTTCCATGATTTCGTCAATAAAGCCGTATTCCAAGGTTTCTTGAGCGCTCATCCAGTAATCACGTTCTGCATCCTTGTGGATTTGCTCAACGGACTTGCCAGAGTTTTCAGCTAAGATTTTTTCCAAGGTATTACGAGTTCTAAGCAAGTGCTCAGCTACAATGGCCATATCTGTTTGCTGAGTGCCGCTTCCAGCTCCGCCCATCGGCTGGTGAATCAGATATTCTGCATTTGGAAGCATGAAGCGTTTGCCCTTAGCACCACTGGAAGCAATGATTGTTCCCATGCTGGCAGCTACACCCATAACAATGGTCTGAACATCAGACTTGATGAAGTTCATAGTATCCACAATAGCCAGACCTGCTGAAACGGATCCCCCCGGCGTATTTACATAGAGATAAATATCTTTAGTATTGTCCTGTGCATCCAAGAAAAGGAGCTGGGCAATGACTGAATTAGCCATATTGTCCTCTACTGGGCCAGTCAGCATGATAATCCGATCTTTTAATAGCCGGGAGTAAATATCATAGGAGCGCTCCCCTCGGCTGGTTTGTTCAATAACTACAGGAATCATAGTTTTCTCTCTTTCTCTTTTTAAAATTTTCCATCAAACTAGGAAATAGAATTTCAAATTACGAGACTATTATATCCTTTTGGTCAAAAAAGGTCAAATAGAAACTTTTATTTAGTTCCGAACAGACGATCTCCTGCATCTCCTAGTCCTGGTACGATATAACCATGGTCATTGAGGTGGTCATCCAGAGCCGCTGTAAAAATATCAACATCTGGATGAGCTTCTTGCAAGGCTTTTACTCCTTCAGGCGCTGAAACCAAACATACAAATGTAATGTGGCTAGCACCACGTTTTTTCAGAGAATCCACCGCCAAGATCGCAGAACCACCCGTGGCTAGCATTGGATCTACAACAAAAATCTGACGTTGGTCAATATCTTCTGGCAGCTTTACCAAATATTCAACCGGCTTCAGGGTTTCTTCATCACGGTACATTCCGATATGCCCAACTTTAGCTGCTGGAACCAAGCTCAGAAGTCCATCCACCATGCCAATACCAGCCCGCAGGATTGGTACAATAGCTAATTTTTTCCCTGCAATCTGCTTTTGAATGGTTTTCGTAATCGGTGTTTCAATTTCTACATCTTCAAGTGGTAAATCGCGCAAAACTTCATATCCCATGAGCATTGCGATTTCATCAACTAATTCACGAAAAGCCTTGGTAGAGGTATCTGTACGACGCAAGATAGACAATTTATGCTGAATTAGTGGATGAGCGATAACTTCAAGTTTTCCCATGATTGGATTTCCTTCTTTCAATTTATTCTTCTTATTATATCAAAAAAAAGTGTGAAAAGGCTTGCTATAAGCAAGCCTTTTCACAGATTTTCTTCACCTTACAGCCATTCTCTATAGCGCTTGATATAAAGGTGTTTAACAAGGGTTACACTAACCATATAAAGCGCAATAATCAAGAGGAGGAAAAGGAAATAAGTGCCATTCAGCGGAGCTGTCTTCAGAACTGACGCAAAGAGGCTGTATGGCAGGGAAGTAACAAAGAGGGCTGCTGCCATGGTCGTCACAATGACAGATAAAGCAGGACGGCTTTGCACAAATGGCAGCTTAGGTGAGCGTAGCATGTAGATGACCATGGTCTGAGTCCACATAGACTCAATGAACCAGCCTGTTTGAAAAAGAGTGATAAAGGTCTCTGCCTGTCCACTACCTGCTTGATAGCTACCTCCTGTTATCATAGGCACGATAATAAAGTAGAGCACCAGATAGGTCAAAACATCAAAAACGGATGAAATCGGTCCAATCCAAGCCATAAATCGGGTAATGGAAGTGGCTGACCAGATATGAGGTCTCTTGAGAAATTCACTATCCACATTATCAAAGGGCAGAGCGATACAGGACAGGTCATAAACCAGATTGAGGACAATCAGATGAACTGGTGCCATAGGTAGAAAAGGCAGAAAAATGCTAGCAAAGAGAAGAGAAAAGATATTCCCAAAATTGGAACTGACCGTCATCTTAATGTACTTGGTCATGTTGGCATAGACCTTGCGTCCCTCTACCAACCCCTTCTCCAGAACCATGAGGTCCTTGTCCAGCAGAATGACATCTGCCGTTTCCTTGGCAATATCGACAGCTGTATCAACAGAAATACCCACATCTGCTACCTTCATAGAAGGTGCATCATTGATACCATCACCCATGTAGCCAACCTTGTGACCATTGGCCTTGAGTTGGAGAATGATCCGAGCTTTTTGGTCAGGTGAGAGCTTGGCAAAAACCGTTGTATGCTCTACTGCTTGGCTCAATTCCTCATCTGATAAAGCATCTACCTCTACGCCTAGTAAGATATTATCTACATCTAACCCAACCTTTTCACAAACTGCCTGGGTCACCTTATCATTATCACCGGTCAAAATCTTAGTAGCAACTCCGTACTCAGCCAAGGTTTCAATAGCTGGAGCCGCAGATGACTTAGGAGGATCTAGGAAAGCCAGATAGCCCGTCAAAATCATGTCGGACTCATCCTTCAATTCATAGTTGTAATCTTCTTCTAAGTCTGACTTGTAGCTAACACCAAGCACGCGCAGACCTTGCTCATTGAGTTGGGACACTTCCGAAAGGATTTCCTGACGAATCTCCTCAGTCAGTACTGTAATGCGTTTCTTGTATTCTACATGGCTAGAGATAGCCAGCATTTCCTCCAAGGCCCCCTTGGTCACCATGCTGATAACATCCTCATCATCCTTGACGATGACACTCATACGACGACGCTCGAAATCAAAGGGCAGTTCATCAATTTTCTTAAAGGTTTGGTCTAGATTACGGACAATCTCATGCTTTTCTGCTTCTTTCTCCGTCCGATTAATAATAGCCCGATCCATGAGATTTTTGAGACCAGTTTGATAGTAGGAATTGAGAAAGGCACGACGGAGCACTGCTAGGTCCAAATCACCATGAATATCCAGCGGGTATTCCAACACAATCTCGTCTTGGGTCAGTGTACCTGTCTTATCCGTACAAAGGATATCAATAGCTCCTAGGTCTTGGATGGCATTCAGCTTCTTAATCACGACCTTTTCCTGAGCCATGATAATAGAACCTTTAGCCAAGCTCGCTGTGATAATCATAGGCAGCATTTCTGGAGTCAAGCCAACTCCAACGCTGAGAGCAAAGACACCTGCTTCCAGCCAGTCGCCGTCTGTCAGACCGTTTATGAAGAACACGACTGGAACCATGATAAGCATCAGACGAATCAAGAGCCAGGAAATGCTATTCATCTCGCGCTCAAAAGAGGTCGGCTCATCATAGGTGTTAAGCGTCTGCTCAATGGCTCCCATCATGGTCTCATCGCCAACCACCAGCACCAGAGCTGTAGCTCTTCCGGAAATAACGTTGGTTCCCATAAAGGCCAGCGACTCTGTTTCTAAAAGGCTATCGAGATTTTGTTCATCTGACTTGGCCAAACAGACCTTTTCTACTGCATCACTTTCCCCTGTCAGGCCGGACTGCTGAACAAAGAAATCACGCGAATCCAGCAGCAGTACATCTGCAGGAATCATGTCTCCAGCACTAAGTTTGATGATGTCTCCTACAACAAGCTCATCAATCGGAAGTTCCTGCTCTGCTCCTTCACGGATAACCGTAGCCGTGTTGACAATCAGCCGAGACAGATTGCTAGCAGCGCGGTCGCTCCGCAATTCCTGAACAAAACGAATGCCTCCAGAAATCAGCACCAGAACAACAATGATGATGGAAGTTGTCGGATCTTCCTCACCAGGCTTAGCCAGCCAGACATTTGTTACTAAGGACACTAGGGCAATCACCAATAGGATGACTGTAAAGGGGTTAATGATAGACTCGTAAATTTTCTTTAGAATAGAGTCTTCCTGACCCTTTGTGATGATATTCTCACCATAAAGGTCACGATTTTCTTCGACCTGCTCTTCTGTCAGGCCGCGAAAGGAACTCTTGTAAAATGCCAGAGTTTCTTTTACAGGAAGCTGCAGAGCAGCAACTAATCTTTCTTTTACTGTTTTCATTGGTTTCTCCTTGATGTATGATTGTTAAATTTCATACACAGGGACCAATCACTTTATGAGGACAGAACGACACAAATCAGCGATTGGCTGTGTATGTGCGGTTCCGGATAATCGTCAATTTGCATCGCATGTCTCCTTTCTTAATTTATAAAAACAATTAAAAGTCCCAAGATGCCTGCAAGACCTCAAAAGTGGCATTCATCTTCTGTGTCCAATCTTGCAATTCTGGAAAATTTTCTTTTAAAGATAATCCAATAACTTCTTCACGTAAATTCCACCAATCTACAAGAGCAACTACTTGGATTGTTGCAATATTTAAAGAGAGCCCTTGCTCAGTAGCCAGTTTCTCTAACAAAGACAAACTCCGTATATTTCTCTCTTCAATTTGCTGATGTCTGTCTTTCCACCAATGTTCTTTTTCATGGAAAAATTTTTCCGCAACAATCGGCATTGTATTTTCCAAAATTCCTTCAGCAATGGACAGTATATTTAAAACATGCCATTTATCCATTCCATTGGGGAAAAGTGAAACTTCCTGACCTAGTTCGTCTAAATATTGAGAAATTAAATCACTACCATATAACCATTCTCCACTGGAAGCTTGAAAAGCAGGAATTCTACCTAAAGGATTATCTTGATTGTGCGGTGAATTTCTATCAAAAGCCACCTGAACTTTCTGAATATCCACTTGCTCCTCTAAATGATGGTGTAAAATTGTAACATATACTTTACGCGCAAAAGGACTGGTACTAGAATACCAAAATTTCATTATTCCTCCTCTTTCTTGTTTCTTAAGAGGCAGGCAATCAACTATTTACTCTCTTGAAATATTTTCAACAAAAAAGAATACCCTGCCAATTTCTCAGCAGGGTCGTTTGCATGTCAGGTTATTCGCTTCATTGTTTTAAGCACAGATAAAGCAAGCATTCACCGTTCAAGCTTTAACTCCATAAGGCGATGAAATGAGCTTAGTCTTGACCTTGGCGATCAGGACTGTTGACCAACGAGTAGTGTCTCCACTGCTTTGCGGTAGTCATCCGTATCCTTATGGTAGCCTCACCTACCGATTTTCCACTATTACTATACTCCTCTTTGGGAGGATTGTCAATCATTTTTCTCACTTGAAACAAATTTCAAAAAATTTTTGATTTATTTTGGCAATACCTCTGCAATACGGGAGCAGATTTCTTCAACCATGGTCTCTGGAGCAGCAACATTTAGACGGGCATGGCCTTTGCCTTCTTGGCCAAAATCACTTCCTCTATTCAGGACGACCTTTGCCTCTTCTCGTAGCAGCTGAAAGAGCTGGTCATCTGTCAGGCCATAATCTGAAAAGTCCAGCCAAATCAGATAAGTCCCTTGAGGCTTCATGATCCGCAGGCGCGGTGCCTCTTTGGCAAAATAATCAACCACAAAATTCACATTCTTCTCCAGAACTTCCTTGAGCTCCATCAACCAAGACCAACCGTAACGATAGGCTGCTTCTGTAGCTAGAAATCCAAGACCAGGAATTTCATGCTGGTTATTGGCCAGCTGGCGTTTTTTAAACTGATGCCGCAAGCTAGGATTCTCAATCACAGCATAGGAATTTTTAGTTCCAGCAATATTAAAGGTTTTAGTCGCACTTGCTAAAATCAGACTAAAGTCCTTAAAGTCAGGCGAGACAGTATTAAAAGACTGATGTTCATGGCCAAACAGCGTCAAATCTTGATGAATTTCGTCTGAGACCAGGAGAACGCCGTACTTTTGACAGAGGCGGCCAATTTTCTCTAACACTTCCCGTTCCCAAACTCGACCTCCAGGATTGTGCGGATTGCAAAGAACATAAATCTTGACTTCATTGTCTACAATGTCCCGCTCTAGCTTCTCAAAGTCAATCTGAAAGAGACCATCCTGCTCTATCAAAGAATTGGTAATAAGCTGACGATTATTGAGCTTGACACTGCGGGCAAAAGGTGGGTAAACAGGAGTGTTGATTAGAACAGCATCCCCTTCCTTGGTAAAGGCTTGGATAGCCGTCGAAATAGCAGGAACAACCCCCTCGATAAATACCAAAGCATCCCGATCAAAGGTATAGTCGTGCTCATCCCGCTCCCAATCTAGAACAGCATTGATTAGCTCTTCACTGGCATAGGTATAGCCATAGACCAACTGATTAGCGTAGTCATGAACAGCTTGCTGGATTTCAGGCAGGACTTCAAAATCCATATCCGCAATCCAGGCTGGCAGAACTTCTTTGTCCTTCTCCGCTTCTTTCCATTTATAAGTATGATGCCCTACACGACAGGGTGCTTTTTCAAAATTATATCTTCCCATATTATTCATTCTCCAAGGCTGCACGTAAATCGTCTACCAAATCTCGACTATCCTCAATTCCAATTGACAGGCGTAGCAAATCATCAGTTAAGCCATAAGAATGACGCACTTCCACTGGAATGTCTGCGTGAGTCTGGGTCGTCGGATAGGTAATCAAGCTCTCCACTCCTCCTAAACTTTCCGCAAAGGTAAAGACTTTCAGGCTATTTAGGAGATGAGGAATCTTGCCTTCGTCCACAACTTTAAAGGAAATCATACCACCCTTGCCTGGATAGAGAACCTCTTTTACCGCAGGAGATTGCTTCAGAAAAGCGACTACTTCTTGCGCATTCTGAGTAGAGCGCTCCATGCGTAGAGCCAGTGTCTTGAGACCGCGCAAAAGCAGATAGCTGTCAAAAGGAGACAGGACTGGCCCAGTTGTATTGAGATTATAGAAAAGCTTGTCATAAATAGCAGCATCATTAGTCATGATAGCTCCGGCCAAGACATCATTGTGCCCGCCCAGATACTTGGTTGCAGAGTGCAGAACAATATCTGCTCCATCCTCCAGCGGTCTTTGATAAATGGGACTATAGAAGGTATTATCCACAATGACAGCTGCTCCTCGCTCATGAGCTGCTTGGGAAATGCGGGCAATGTCAAACTCTACCATAAGAGGATTGGTCGGTGTCTCGATATAGACAATATCTATATCCTCTGTCAGATTATTCAGTAGTTCTTCTTCTGTATTGGCATAGGTAAAAGCAAAGCGCCCTTCTGCTTCAGCCTGAGCAAACCAGCGAAAAGAGCCACCATAGAGATCCCGAACAGCCAAAACCTTGCTGCCAAATGGAAAGGCACTAAAGGCCAGCACAATAGCCGACATACCAGAGCTAGTCGCTAGAGCATAATTTGCACTTTCGATAGCAGCCAGAGTCTCTTCCAAGCTAACCCGCGTTGGATTCTTGGTCCGAGTATAGTCATAACCTGTTGACTGGCCAAACTCAGGGTGCTGGTAGGTTGTTGAAAAATGCAGGGGTGTTGTTAAAGCACCAGTTGTTTCATCTTTTTTAACCCCAGCCTGAGCCAGTAGTGTATTTAATTTTACGTCCTTACTCATATTAACCTTCCAATCCTTCGCTAATATTTCACCCTCTATTGTAACATCTTTTGAAAACATTTTTCTTTTTTCTTTTCAAGAGCTAGCTATAGTTTGAAACTATAATGTTAAAGTTTTAGAAAAACAAAGCTAAAAATTAAAAAGCCTTATGGCTTTTTAATAAATATGAAAGCGTCGGCGCAGACTAGCAGCTTTTGAACCGATGAAGCGATCCATAAGGCGAACTTTGAGCGCCAGACCGCCATAGACAGCGAGACCGATACCGCCAATCAGAGTGATATAGACAAAGCTGGAAATCCGACCGCTTGGATGAAGGAAGAGACCGATAAGAAGCTCTGCCACCAAGACAAAGATGGTCATCAGAACCGTCAGAATCACTGACAGGAGGCTCCGCTTAAAGAGGTTCTTAGGATTCAGACCTGTTACCTTGCGAATTTCCTGATACATGAGCAAGATTGGGATAATCAAGCCGACTGTCGTCGCAAGAAGAGGACCATAAGCTTTAAAAATATAAATCAAGGGTACTTGCAACACCAACTTGACTCCCACTCCATAGAGGAAATAGATAATTGCCTTTCTATTTTGGAAGAGGGCTTGAATCATCGGAGCCAACACCGTATATAGACTGAGGATAATGGTCTGCAGCATAGCAAAGATGAAAAGCCCTAGTGCTAGACCATCTGGCTTGCCATAGAAAACGGTATACAGAGGTTCCGCTACCAAAACAGCACCAATGGTTGCTGGTAAGATAAAGAAAATCAGCATACTAAGATTATCCTGCACCAAGCGTGCAGCCGATCGGAAATCACCTTTGACATAGTTCTCAGTCAAGAGAGGAATCCCGACACCGCCAATAGAGGTAGCCACTGCAATTAAAATCATGGTAATTTTATTAGGATTGGCTGAGAAATAGGCAAACTGAACCAGCAGCTCGGACTTGCTGTACTTGCTGATCCAGCCCATGACATGGATAAAGGTATTTTGGTCAATAATCTGAAAAAGCTGAATGGCAGATCCTGTGATAATGAAAGGAATGGCTTCTCGGATTGTATCCCAGAGGAGGGCACGGCTATTGATCTCCCCTGCATTGGCAGACTTATGAAGGATAGAAGTCAGCATACCTGTCTTCCAGAGATAGAAGGCTAAGACAGCCATGCTAGCCAGCATACCGATAAATGCTGCAAATGTTGACTGGGTAACCGCTTCTACATAGTTGCCAGAACCGATTTTCATGATGAAAAAGGCTGTCAGCAGCATCCAGATAACCCGAATGACCTGCTCCGCAATCTGACTGATGGCATAAGGCTTGAGATTGTTAAAACCTTGGAAAAAACCTCGGATAACACTCATGGATGGGAATATCAAAACGGCCAGAGACAGACTCTGCATGACTGGCACCAAGTCTGAACCACCGCCAGACATAGAAGCGAAAACTGGTGAGAGCAGGTACATCATCACTGCAAAGACAGCTCCCAAAAGCAGCATAAACTTGAGAAACTCTCGGATGAGAGTGAAACTGTGCTCTTCCTTGTCAATGGTATTGTACTTAGCTACCTGTTTGGCTACTGCCACTGGCACGCCGGCTGTAGAAATCAGTAAAAACCAGGCATAGATATTGTAGCCCATAGTAAAAAGGCCGTTGGCCTCGGCGCCGTGCTTGCCCATCCAAATATACCAAGGAATGATATAGATGGCACCCAGAAGACGACTGATAAAATTGCTGGCAGTTAGCCAGGCAGTTCCCCGCAGCATCTGCTGCTGCTGGCTTGTTGTTTCTTGGCTCATAGAAAACCTCTTCTATTTATTCTTCTTTTATTATAAACTTTTCCTTGCCTCTTGTAAAACCCAGCCATAAGGTTTACAATAGATTTATGATTAAAATTGAAACCGTATTAAATATTTTAAAAGAAGACCATAATTTTCGTGATATTGTCAAAGACGGAGAATACTTTTTCTCCTACAGCGGCTTGACTTTCGATAGTATCAGTTATGACAGCAGGGAAGCGGATGCCTCTACCCTCTTTTTTGTCAAGGGTGAGGCTTTTAAGAAAGAATTTCTAGAAAAAGCCGTCTCAGCTGGCCTGCGCTTTTATATCAGCGAGACAGACTTTCAAGTGGGCATTCCGGTCCTCTTGGTCAACGATGTCAAGCAAGCCATGAGTCTCTTAGCCATGGAATTTTACGGCCATCCTGAGAAAAAGCTCAAACTACTTGCCTTTACTGGAACCAAGGGCAAGACAACTACAGCTTATTTTGCCTATCAAACCCTTTCTCAAAGTCATCGTCCTGCCCTACTCTCGACTATGAACACTACTTTGGATGGCGAGACTTTCTTCAAGTCAACTCTGACCACACCAGAGAGTCTGGATCTTATCAAAATGATGGCCCAAGCCCTTGCTAATAATCGGACTCATCTCATCATGGAAGTTTCCAGTCAGGCTTATCTCAAGAAAAGAGTCTACGGCCTAACCTTTGATGTGGGTGTCTTTCTTAATATCAGCCCAGACCATATCGGCCCTATCGAGCATCCGACTTTTGAGGATTACTTCTACAATAAACGTCTTTTGATGGATAATAGCCGAGCAGTTATCGTAAATAGCGATATGGATCATTTCCAAATCGTGAAAGAGCAAGTCGCTTCTATGGAACATGATTTCTATGGAGCAGGCTCAAGCAATACCATCATAGATTCTCAGGCCTTCAGCTTTGAAGTTGCTGGTAAGTTAGCTGGCCGCTACGATATCCAGCTCATCGGCCACTTCAATCAGGAAAATGCAGTAGCTGCTGGTCTTGCCTGTCTGCGACTGGGTGCTAGCCTCGAAGACATCAAAAAAGGAATTGCCGCAACCCGAGTCCCAGGCCGTATGGAAGTCCTGACTCAAAAAAACGGCGCCAAGGTCTTCGTTGACTACGCTCACAATGGCGTCAGCCTAAGCAACCTGCTTTCTGTGGTAGAGGAACACCAAAAGGGCAAGATTATTCTCCTCTTGGGTGCTACAGGCAACAAGGGTGAAAGCCGCCGCAAAGACTTCGGTCTCTTACTCAATCAGCATCCTGAGCTGACTGTTATCTTAACTGCTGACGACCCTAACTATGAAGATCCTCTAGCCATTGCGGAGGAAATCGCATCCTACATCTCCTATCCAGTGGAAAAAATAGCCGACCGAGAAGAAGCCATCAAAAAAGCTCTCAGTCTGACAGACCGAGAGGGAGATGCCGTCATTCTGGCCGGTAAAGGAGCAGATGCTTACCAAATCATAGAAGGAGAAAAAGTAGCCTATTCAGGAGACTATGCCTTAGCAGAAAAGTATTTATAAGAAAAAAGGCGAGAATATCGCCTTTTTATTGTCGTTTTGTAAAAATTAACGCCATTTAATCAGAACGTACATCAAGCTGGAGCCAAACATATCCGCCAAGGCGTGCATGAGAAAGAAAGGCAAGAGGTTCTTGACCTTGTACTTGTAAAGGAAATAGTAAAAGAGACCGTACACCACTCCGATAACCAAGGCCCACAGCATGCCCTGATAGGTGTGGAAAGAAATCCGAATGATAGTAGAGTAAGCCAGAGCCCACCACTTATACTTATCCTTAACAGAGGTCATAAGCCCCAGAAAGAAGAATTCCTCATAGAAGCCATTTAGAAGTCCGTAGAGAATGGCCATAGGTGTCAGTTCAGCAAATTTCCGGAAGATTTCCAGAATATCTACATAAGACCAGAGAGTTGGATCAAAGTAATTATACTCGCCGCTCAGTGTCGTTACAATGTCACCAAAGAACCCTACCACTACAAAAATAAGAGGAGTCCAAAGGAGAACCGACCAGCTCAGACGGATGGGAAGCTGCTTAAAGTCAAAGCGCCGAAGCAATAGGTAAAGAATGGTCAAGACCAGCATCAGTAGCTGAAAATTGAAATTACTAGAAAAAGCCGCTCCCTCACTGGCTGTATTGGTCACCGTTTCAGTCGCTCTTGTGCTGGCGGCTGGCGCAAAGCTAGCTAGATAAAGCTCTGTTGAGCGATAAATAAACTGCCCAAACATGAGCAGGGTAATCACTGCAATATCAAACCACCTCAGCTCTTTCAAAGGCTTAGAGGGGCGTAGGTTTGTCAATAATTTCATCATATTTCCTTTCACCACCTGTAAATTTATGTCATCATTTCAGGTTCTTTTTTATATTTCTATCTTAGCATGAAAAGCTTAAATTTTTATTATTTACAAATTTATAAAACTTTTTTATTGCTGCTTGCTGCTATTGGAAACAAAAAAGAGAGTTAAATTTTAACTCTCTTCTCACTATTCTTATTTATCCAAGCTGTTTTTGATACCTTCAACAGCACCTTCAACAGCTTCTTTAGCATCTTCAGCAACTTCTTTTGCTTTGGCAACTGTTTTTTCTACAAAGCCTTCTGCTTCGGTCTTGTTATCTCCTGTAACTTTGCCCACGCCTTCTTTAACAGCGCCCTTAGCTTGATCGAATTTATTTTCTAGTGACATATGATTGCCTCCGTTCTTTTTTACGGTTTCTGATACCGTTTACAGTAGTATAAGTTTTTTCTTTTCAAAGGTCAAATATTCTGCTCATACTATGGGAAAATCAGTCCAGATGAAAAGTCAATCTCTTCTTATCAAAGCTTGCCTGTAACTCATACTTGCCTGCTTCATTTTGTTGAATATAACCTAAAATTACTAAGCTATCAACAAAAATGTCCCGCCGCTTCTGCATGAGCTCATCCTTGCGGACATACTTGAGGAGGAAGGTCGTCATGTACTTGAGTGCATATTCGGGATTGACATCGCCTAAGATAGCATAGAGAGGCTTTTGTGCCTCAGACAGGGGATACTGGCGCTGCATCTTGTAAAAATAATTTGCCAAGGTTAGCTTATCCCGCAGAAAATCTGTCTCTTCCAGCAAAATCGCCGCATTGGTCTGATTGGAAAGCCGGGTCTCAAAGCGCTGATCCAACAATTCCTGATAGAGGGGACTATCATCACGGATAAAGACTTCCTGATCCAAACACAAGTCCTCCAAACTTTCCACAAAGGGCAGCGTCAGGTAATATCGCTTGTTCTCCCGCTTGATATAGCCAGCCTTGATATACTCTTCTATCGAGCGGTCAATGTTGGCCACGCCCTCAAACTCTCTCTTAATCTCCCGCAGAATCACTGCCTCATGCCGATCCAAATAATCAATCAGCTCCTGAAAAAAAGGCTGGCGCGTCAAACGACTGGGATTGATGATTTTAATCATGTAGTTCTCCTTTGTAGATGAGTTTTCTTGACTGAGCCAGCTGGCTAGGATTCGTCCCAGGCTGGCCTATAGGTACAGCCAAGCCCAAATCCCGATAATATTCCTGCCAAAAATCAGAAATCAGATTTTTCTCATCACCAAACTGCATGGGAATCGTATCAAAAATCGGCAAAATTTCCGCAATATACTCCGAACAGTAAAAACCATCGGACTGCGGATAGAAGCTAAAATTGTATGGCTTTCCTAGATGCAATTTGGCCCTTTTAAAGACAGCATCTGCATCAATAGCTGGATAGCGATAGACATCATAAACATCCTCATCCTGCAAAAAATCAGACAAATCTTGATTGACAACCCCCTTCTCATGGGTTGCATGATAAATCTCACCATTAAAAAAGATGGCCACATGGCTGTATGAACCAGTTGCTGCTCGGATTGCAGCAGCAATTTCTGAAGATCCGACTGTAAAAATCAAATCTCCATCTTGTAAATCTTGAATCTTCATTTCTCTCGCCTATCAAAAAAGGAGCCGAGACCCCTTTTTAAGTATGAGGGGAATATCCCTCATCTAGTAACTTATTTCCTCAAATGAGCTCTTTAAGCATTAAAACTTTCTGTCAGTTGAGGCACCACTTGCTTCTTACGAGAAACAGCGCCTGCTAGGAAAGCATGGTTGTTTTCAAGAACAAAGTTGAAGGCTGCTTCGACCTTGTCCATATTGCTTCCGATAGCCAAAATTTCTGAGTTTGAGTTGATAATATCTGTAATCATCAAGACAAAGTCAGAGTAGCCATTATCAGCGATTGCTTTTTCAATAGCCGCTTCGATTTCTGCTTGACGCTCCAAAACTTCAGCAATATCAACTGTGTTGACCTGTGCCACACGGACATTGTTTCCGTTGAGCTCAAATGTTTTCGCATCGATGTCAATCAATTCTTCTGCAGACTTGCTAGCCAAGTTTGTACCTGCCTTAAGCATTGCCAAACCATACTCTTCCAAGTTGACACCAGCTAGCTCAGCCAATTCTGGTGCAATGACCTTGTCAGTTGGATGAGTTGTTGGTGACTTGAGCAAGAGAGTATCAGAGATCAAACCAGACAGCATCAATCCTGCAATTTCTTTTGGAACTGCTACGCCGTGCTCCTTGAACATGCGGTAAACAATAGAGGAAGCAGATCCCACTGGCTCCAAGCGCATGTAGAGTGGACTAGCTGTTTCAAAGTTAGCAACACGGTGGTGGTCCACTACGCCATAAACTTCAACTTCAGCAATATCTGCCACAGACTGCTGGAATTCATTGTGGTCTGTCAGGATAACTTGTTCAGCTCCTTCTGCCTTGGCAGATGTAATCACGCGCGGTGCCGCCACGCCAAAGTAATCTAAAACAAAGGCTGTTTCTTCATTAGGCTCACCCAGAGCAACAGCTTCTGTATCCAAGCCATAAGCTTCGCGAGCCAAGTAAGCAAAAGCGTAAGATGAACCGATAGCATCTGAATCAGGATTTTGGTGACCGAAAACTAAAATTTTAGACATGATAAACCTCTTCTTTTATATAATGTTTATTGCATTTATTTTACCACAATTACAGGCATTTCACAAAAACAGAAGGGCATTTTCTTAAGAAAAATGGACTGGTCAACCCACCAGCCCATTAATTCATACTCATAATAGATTAGCTATTATGCACCCGATTCATATACTCTGTATAAGATTCAGTCTGCATGAGTTCCTTGGCATTCTTGATCCGATCAGCTGTCGGAGGCTTAACCCCTTCCAGCTTGTAAGGGATGCCCAGCTCCCGCCATTTGAATTCTCCCATAGTATGGTAAGGTAGAATTTCAAACTTATCTACATTCTTCAGCGTCTTTACAAATTTACCTAGCTCAATCAGGTCATCATCACGGTCGGTCAATCCTGGCACCAAGACATGGCGAATCCAGACTGGCTTTCCAATGTCAGATAGGTACTTGGCACAGGCCAAGATATTCTTGTTGGTCTGGCTGGTCACTATTTTGTGTTGTTCTTCATTAATTTCCTTGATATCTAGCAGGACAAGGTCGGTGACTGCCATAAGCTTGTCAAATTTTTTCAGGTAGCGGGGCGTATTTCTAAAAGGTAGGGCACAGGTATCCAATGTACAGTGGATGCCCAGCTCCTTAGCCTTGGTAAAGAAGGCAATCAGAAAATCAATCTGCAGCAAGGCTTCTCCTCCGCTGACGGTGATGCCGCCTTTATTGCCCCAGAAGCCCTTATAACGAAGAGCTTCTTGCAAGACATCATCCACTGTCCGCAACTGAGATTTGTTGGTCTCCATTTCCCACGTGTCCGGATTATGGCAATACTGGCAACGCATGTGGCAGCCCTGCAAAAAAACAATAAAACGGATACCCGGTCCATCAACAGCTCCAAAACTTTCGGTGGAGTGGACCATGCCCGTTACCTTTCCATAATCAACTGCTTCTTCAATTTTCTCTTCAACCATCGCGCAACCTCTTAACTCTGAAAACGTTTTATAACTAACTACATTATAACATGATTAAAGCAAAAATAGACTTAATTTGCCTATTTTTTAGAAAACAAACTGTTTTTCAGTTTCATTTTCAGTGTTTTACAACAGATGAAATTTTAGGGAGAAAGCTGATTAAGACTTGCTCTTAGAAGCTGGCAAATAAAAAATCAGGGAAGATTCTCTATTCCACCCTGATCTCACTTTTAAACTGATTTTAGTTAATTTCGACTTCTCTTTTTGAGAGTAAAAGCAAACATCAGCAAGGTCAATCCCAAGACTGCCCAGCCATTGTTATTTTGACCGGTCAGCGGGAGTCCCTTCTTCTTGCTGCCAGCAGTCTGTCCTTGTCCAGCTTGTTTAGACGACGAAGGATTGGTCTGAGACGGAGCTCCTTGTTCTGCTGCTACAGAAGATTGTCCAGTTGATTGAGACGGCTGGGAGCTGTCAGATGTTGAAGCTGCAACATCCTTAGAAAAGTCCAGCTGCACCACTACTGGATCATGGTCTGAAGCTCTGCCATGTTCCTCCATGAAAGAGGCATTGATATGGACAGGCGCAAAGACTGCCTTGCCTGCTAGGTTCTTCGAAATGAAAATGTTATCCAAGCTTTGGTTGCTGCCGCGGTAGAAATAGGAATAACGGTCAGCCGCATCATGTTCCTGCATAAGATTAATGAGTTCATTACCCGCCAGTGCTTTAGCCGTTTCGGAAAATTCAAAATCATTGAAATCACCAGTCAGCACAAACTTAAGGTTAGGATTTTGTCTCAGCCCTTCTTGAATAAAGCTATTTAAAATTTTAGCCTGCTCAATTCGGGCTGCCTGCGTATGCTGAACTGCTGGCTGAGCGGAGCCATAAACAGCATCATCCCCAATCTTGGACTTCAAATGATTGGCGATAACGACGATATGCTGTCCCTTGAATTCAAACTCAGCTGCCAAGGATTTACGAACCTTTGTAAAGGCTGGATTTGTTGGAGCAATCCGGGCAGGATTCTTAACCAGATGACCACCGGAGAAGCTAGCCGCTTCGTCACTCGTACCGGCTTCTTTTTCGACTAACTTCACCCGATTTGGATCGTAGAGAAAGGCCACACGGATATTAGAGCCGGGCTTGCCGCCATCTTGACCGTCAAGTGGGGCAACTTCGGTGTACTTATAAGTTTTTCCGCCCAATTCTTTGATGCGGCTCGCTAGTTTCTCACCGCTTTTGACACCACTGGTCGTTCCGTCATTGACACTGCCATTCTCATCTTGAACCTCGATGAGCGTGATGATATCTGGACTATGGATTTCATTGATGAAGGAATTAGCGATTCTAGTCACTTTTTCCTCAGGCGTTTCACCTTTTTTAGCATTAGCAGAAAAATTCTCGATATTGTAGGAAGCAATAGTCAGCTTGTCTTCGCTTGGATAGATAGGAGAGACCTGTCTCTGCAAGCCCCCGTCCACCAAATCAGGCAGCTGAGTCGGCTCCAACTTGTAAATCTTCCCACGATAGGTCACGACTCCGACCACATCTCCATTGAAATAATCCTTGGCCTTGGCAATGAATTTATTGCCAACATAGACTGGAATGGTTGCTGTATTTTGAGCGTTTGGACGAAGATTGAGACCTCCGATATTGTTTAGCGGTAAGGCTTGGTAGCCTTCCGGCAAGAGATAAATATCTCCACGGTACTGCGGGCCTAAAACTCGGGGACTCTTCACCGTCGTCAACATTCCTTCCAAACTTTCCCAGTAGTCCAACGCTTCACTTTGAGGCTGATAATTATTAATATCGTTATCGACCGTATCCTGAGGCATATTAGCCACGATGTCTACTGGAGCAGGTAGGTCAGCTTTCCCTTCCTTGGTCACCTTGGAAGCGACAAGCATGGTGACTGTCAAACTACCACTGGGCTTGTTAAAAGTCTGTCCCTGACGAACGCTGAGCTCTTCCATATAACCTTCTTTGACGCGTCCTTCAAGACTAAGTTTGTCTCCGACATCAACTTTTTCTTTAGAAACAACATAAAGAGCATCAGAAGTCCTTCTATTTCCATCAGGAGTCACGTCTTGAACATAAAAACCATAGCGGTCTGTTTTCGTCACAACTACATTGGAAACTTGAACCTCTTTGTCCTCATAGGGAGAGGCTTGTGATTCTCCCTGAATGGTTCCTACATTGGGCACAGCTTCTGGTCTGCTAGCCGCAGCTTGTGCTGCAGCAGGGGCTTGGTCTGCCTTTTCCACTGCCTCTTCAGAAGTTGCCCTTGACTCTCCCGATTCTGCAGGAGAGCTTTCTGCTTGACTGGCAACCGACGCATCACTTACAGCCGGATTCTCTGTAAGAGCAGCCGCCTCAGAAGTCGACGAACTTACCGCTTCTTCTGCTCCGACCGGTTGGACAGAAAAAATCAGGAGTAGAAAAGCAGCTAGCAAAACCGCTGTGGGAAAGAGCTGCCTGTAAGAAACTTGTTTTTTCATGAACTTCTCCTTTTCTGTATAAATGTATATTATCCTATTTAATTTTTATTATAAAGAAAAGAATCAAATTTTGCAAAGGCTTTCTTAAAATTCTGTATTAGTTTCTCTCACTTCAGAAAAATACTTGTCTAGGCTGGCCCAACACAGAAAAAAAGAATCTGGAAACATTTCCAGATTCTTTCGAGACTTTAGTTTTCTCCCACTAAGATAGCCAAGGTTTCGTATGGCTGCAGGGTCATCACATGGTCAATCTGAGTCTTGCCGTAATTGGATAGGAGAACCTGACCATTCTGATAGTCCGTCAGGATATCCACCGTAATCGGGTCAGCATAAAAGTTGTTAAGGACTAAAAGTTTTTGTCCTTGCCACTCTCGCTCAAAGGCATAGACCTGGGGACTTTCTTCATAGGCTGGCTGATAGCTGCCCTCTGCAATGATCGGCAGTTTCTTACGCAGGGCAATCAATTTCTGATAAAAGGTAAAGATTGGACCCTTTATTTCATTTTCCACATTGATAAGAGGATAGGATTTGCCCGCTTTCAGCCATGGAGTTCCTGTTGTAAAACCTGCATTGACTGAATCATTCCACTGCATAGGCGTCCGAGAATTATCACGAGATTTAGCCTTGATGATCCTGAAGGCTGCTTTTGGCGATTGCCCTTCAGCAAGCAGACTCTGATAAGCATTGACAGACTCGACATCCACATAATCTTCCATGGAGTCGTAGTCAGGATCCACCATGCCAATCTCTTCACCCATGTAGATATAAGGCGTCCCGCGCGACAGATGAATACTGGCTGCCAACATGGTTGCCCCTTCATTGCGGAAATTCTCTACATCGACAAAGCGGTTGAGAGCTCGCGGCTGATCATGGTTGTTCCAAAAGAGGGCCGACCAACCGTCGTGTTCGCTCATTTCCTTGCCCCAAGTATGGAAAAGGCGTTTTAATTCTTCAAAGTCAAAAGGCTTAAGGGTCCACTTCTGTCCAGCTTCATAGTCCACCTTGAGATGATGGAAATTAAAAGCCATAGATAGCTCCTGCCGGTCTGGTGCGGTGTAAAGGATACAGTTTTCAATCGTCGTAGCACTCATTTCGCCAACCGTCATAACGGAAGCATCCTGCCCGAAGGTCGCTTCGTTCATCATACGCAGATAGTCATGCACAATTGGCTTATCAGTATAGGCTGGCTTGCCCTCCTGCTCTGGACAGTCCGTCAGCACCTCATCTTTTCCGATGACATTTATGACATCAAAGCGGAAGCCCTTGACTCCTTTGTCCCGCCAAAAATTCACCACTTTAAAGAGCTCTTCACGAACATTGGGATTGCGCCAGTTAAGATCAGCTTGAGTGACATCATAGAGATGCAGATAATATTTGCTCGTATCGCCAAATGGCGCCCAGGCACTGCCGCCAAACTTGGACAGCCAGTCCGTTGGCTCATCTCGCAGGATAAAGAAGTCCTGATAGTAGGAATCCCCAGCCAGTGCCTTTTGGAACCAATCATGCTCAATCGAGCAATGATTGAGAACCATATCCAGCATAAAGTCAATACCATGCTGCTGGCCGACCTTGACCATCTCTTCAAAATCCGCCATATCTCCAAAGATAGGATCAACCGCAGTATAGTCAGAAATATCATAACCATTGTCCCGTTGCGGACTCGGATAGAAAGGATTGAGCCAGATCATATCCACTCCCAGCTCTTTCAGGTAAGGAAGTTTTTCAATAATCCCGCGAAAATCTCCCAAACCGTTGCCAGTTGTGTCTTTAAAAGATTTTGGATAAATTTGGTAGACAACCTTTGTTTTATCAAGTGTCATATTTTCTCCTTTTTTGAGAAAAGGGACAGATTTTAAAGCACCGTCCCTTTCTATAAGTCATTTCATTTTTCTTTAAAGTGGATTAGCTGCCATCAACTGACTTCCTCGCTCAACTGCCTGAGGAAGTTGTTCAAGCTCCTCCACCTGATACTTGTCTGAGTTCGTAATGATGACTGGTGTTTCCGTTACATAGCCCGCCTTCTTGATCATGTCTATATCAAAGGAAATGAGCTTGTCGCCAACCTTGACCTTATCTCCCTGAGACACATAACCTTCAAATCCTTTGCCCTCCAGATTAACAGTGTCCATTCCGATATGCATCAGGATTTCAACACCTTCATCTGACAAGATGCCGATGGCATGCTTGGTTGGGAAGAAGACTGTTACTCTACCATTGACTGGTGAAACCAACTCACCTTGGCTAGGAACAATGACAACTCCACGCCCCATCAAACCTTGTGCAAAGACAGGATCTGTTGCCTGACTCAATTCTTTGACTTCTCCTGCCAGCGGACTAGTAATCGTTACAGGAGCTGATGAATCAGCTGCTTGCACCTCTGGAGATGACTCGGCTTTGGATGGCCCGGCAAATTCAGCCTCTTCCTGAGCTGCAAACTCTGCCTGCAATTCTGGATCTTCCTCTGTCTTCGTCAAGAAGCCTGTCTTGTGGAAAAAGAAAGTCAGGAACATTGGTACAAGGATTGCTACAAGCATAACTAGAAGGAAAGGAAGCCAATAGTTTGCTTGAATAGAAAGGATGGCTGGTAAGCCACCGACACCAATACCAGTTGCTGTAACATTAAAGCTAAGGGACAAGACTCCGGCAATAGACGAACCAATCATCCCCGCAACAAATGGGTAAACGTACTTGACATTGACCCCAAAGAGAGCCGGCTCAGTAACTCCAAGGTAAGCAGAAATGGTCGCTGGAAGCGAAATTTGTGCCTCTCTTTCATCACGACGATGCATGAGATAGTAGGCAAATACAGCTGAACCTTGAGCAATATTAGACAGAGCAATCATGGGCCAAAGAGCTGTTCCACCATAATCATTGGCTAACTGTGTATCAATGGCATTGGTCATATGGTGAAGACCTGTAATCACAAACGGAGCATAAAGGGCACCAAATACTGCACCAAACAACCATTTGAATGATCCTGTCAAACCAAGAAATACAAACTTAGACATGCCTTGTCCAACCCACCAACCAAAAGGTCCTAAAACCGTGTGGGCCAAAATCAGAGCTGGAAGCAGAGAAAGCAAAGGAACAAAAATCATAGAAATCACTTCTGGAATCCGTTTACGCCAGAAAATTTCTAAGTAAGAGAGAGACAGACCAGACAAGAGAGCTGGAATGACCTGACCTTGGTAACCATATTTGTGAAACTTAAGTATTCCAAAATACCAAGTGAAGTCTTTAGCAATCACAGCTTTAGAGGTATTGGCTACCTCATAAGCATTCAACAAATGTGGAGAAACCAAACAAATCCCTAAGACAATCCCAAGAATCTGACTGGTTCCCATCTTACGGGAGATAGACCAAGTAATCCCCACTGGTAAGAAGTGGAATACTGCTTGTGCCGGCAGCCAAAGAAAGTCATTAACATTGCTCCAGAATTTGGACACATCAACAATTGTATTATAAACTGGCTGTCCATTTTTTACTTGTGCAACTCCGTCAACAATCTTTCTACCCAAAGCTTCAATATGCACGCCCTCAAGGACATTTCGGAAGCCAAGGATTAACCCTCCGACAATCAAGGCTGGAATCAAGGGTGTAAAAATTTCCGCCAGAGTGGCCATAACCCGCTGAAGGGGATTTTGCTTGCTCTTAGCAGCAGACTTGGCTGCTTCTTTTGACACTCCCTCAATACCTGATACAGCAGTGAAGTCATTGTAAAAGATTGGCACATCATTTCCAATGATGACTTGGAATTGCCCAGCATTTGTAAAAGTTCCCTTGACCACTGGGATTGTCTCAATGGCCTTGACATTGGCCTTTTTATCGTCGCCAAGTACAAAGCGCATCCGCGTTGCACAATGGCTAACTGCTGTGACATTCTCTTTGCCGCCGATTGCATCTAGCAGATCTTTAGCTTCCTTCTCAAATTTTCCCATTTGACTACTGACTGAATGAGAATCCAGCACTCTCCTTATATTTTTTACGAGTCGGTTTTTCAACACATCTCTACAAATTATTGTAATCGATTTCAAAGATGTATGCAAGTTGTTTGTTGAAAAAAGCCCTCGTTTTTGATAAAATTTTCTGGGTTGTATGTAAAAAAGAAAACAAGTGGAGTTTATGATGAAGAAATATAAACAATTATTCAAACAAATTGAGAAAGATATTTTAGAGGAACGTTATGCAGTCGGAGACTTCTTGCCCAGCGAACACCAGCTGACAGAAGACTACCAGGTCAGCCGCGACACTGTTCGCAAGGCTCTGGCGCTGCTGCAAGAAGAAGGATTGATTGAAAAAGTCCGCGGACAGGGTTCCAAAGTCATCAAGCATGAACAGTTTGACTTTCCTGTGTCTAAGCTGACCAGCTATCAAGAAGTAGTCAAGCAGAATAATATGCAGTCCAAAACCAATGTTGTCAGCTTGGAAAAGATTACCGTAGATCAGAAACTGTCTGATATCACTGGCTTCCCTCCCTACCGACTAGTTTGGCGAATCGTCCGTCAACGCGTTGTAGACCAAGTCGCCTCTGTCTTAGACATTGACTATTTAGACAAGGGTATCGTCCCCTACTTGACAAGGGAAATCGCTGAGCAATCCATTTACGCCTATTTAGAAAATGACTTAAAGCTCAATATCGCTTATGCCAAAAAGGAATTTACCATTGACCATGCCAATGACCGAGACAAGATTCTCATGGACCTAGGCAAGGACCAGCAGGTCGTCTCTGTCAAATCCCAGGTCTATCTGGCAGACGGCCGCCAGTTTCAATATACTGAGAGCCGGCACAAGCTAGACAAATTTCGCTTTGTGGATTTTGCTAAGCGCCAGAAAGAATAACCTTGAGTTCCCCATCCAGACCACAAAACCACCCCTGCCTTCCAGCTGGCAGAGGTGGTTTCTTTTATGAGTAGTCTAAGGCTGCTTTGTTTTGGAGCAACAAAGAGCCTCAAAATTCTTTTTACTTGTTTTAGGAGATTTATATGAAAAAATTAGTTAAGGGCTTCTGCTGCTTTTTAAACGTTACTGATTCTTATTACTTCCTTTCTTACTTTTGCGCCTGTGGGAATGTCAATACTTGCTTATCATATAGGGTAACTTTAGATGTCATTGGACTGTCCTCATTTCTATTTTGATGGTATTAGTATAATCCCAGAAACTTAAGACAGACTTATAAAAAACTTGAAGGAAACTTAAAAGGCTGAGTTTATTTCTCAGCCTTTTCTGCTTCTTCAACAATTTCTGAAATTTCAACTTTTACCTTCGTAACACGTCCATTTTTAACCTTGTCATTGGTCAAAATGAGTTGCTTATTCTGACTTTCGACTTCGTAGCTAATGCGTTCCTTCGGATCTGGAATAGTCCCCACACAAGTCAAGTAATAGCCAGCAATCGTATCCACATCATCGCTTTCGATTTCGACTTCAAAATATTCATTAAAGTCATTGAGGGTCATGGTTCCTAAGACAATGTAGGTATTCTCACCAATTTCATGAACTTCAATCTCAGCCTTGTCAGTCTCATCGTCAATCTCACCAACAATCTCCTCCAAAAGGTCTTCCAGTGTGACCAGACCAGCCATACCGCCATACTCATCCAAGAGAATCGCCATTTGATTTTGCGTATTGCGTAGCTCCTTGAGCAAATCATCGACAAACATGGTTTCCGGTACAAAGAGTGGCTCCTGCAAAATCTTGCGCAGAACGATATTGTCAAAACCATTGACGAATCCTTCATTAAGCAGTCGCTTGGTATGAATCAGACCGATGACATTGTCCTTATCCCCATCATAAACGGGAATCCGCGAGAAGCTCTGTTTGAGAATGCTCTCGATGATTTCCTTGGTATCGTCCTGAATGTCCACCATAAAGGCATCCGTCCGCGGCACCATCAGTTCACGCGCCATCAGCTCATCCAGAGAGAAAATCCCCTGCAGCATCTCAATCTCATCTGCATCCAAGGTCTCCTCACTCTTAGTCAGCATATACTCAATCTCATCCCGAGTCATCTTTTCGTCTGCATCATCAAACTTCATCGGGGTTATCCGACTCAGTAGATTAGTCGACGCTGACAGCAACCAAACGAAGGGGCTGACAATCTTGCCAAGAAAAATAATAACCGGAGCAGCCCGCACAGCTAGATTGTCTTTCAGGTTCATGGCAATCCGCTTAGGATAAAGCTCGCCCAAAACAATAGAAATATAGGTCAATAGAACCAAAGCCAAGAAAGTTCCGATAGCACGTGCAGTCTCGGAATTTCCCATCCAAGAAGAGAACAGTTTTCCCAGATTATCCGCAAAACTGGCCCCGGACAGGATATTGATAACAGTAATCCCAACCTGAATAGTTGATAAGAAGTTATTGGGGCTTTCTAAGACAGCTAAGAGCCGGATATACTTGAGGTCACCCTCTTCAGCCTTTTGCTCCACACGCGCCCGATTGAGCGATACCATTGCCATCTCAGCTGCTGAGAAAAAGGCATTTAACAAAGTCAATATAAACAGTAATAAGGCTTGCCATAACATATTCTGACTGCCAGGGTCTTCCATTGATTCTTTCTCCTCGAAATGTATAAGTAAATCTGATTATATCATATTTTTAAATTTAGTGCACAGGAAATGAAAATAAGACGGAAGGCCTTCTTTCCGTCTTATTTTCTGGTACCGAGACTCTGGAATCAATCGATTTCCAAACTCATCCTTATTTATTAATAATCCCAAACTCTTCGTTCTTCTTCTGCTGCTGGGCTTCCTTGTGATTATCATAGAGATTGGCTAGGAATTTGGCGATTTCTTTGAGGATAGAATAGGTCGGGATTGCCACAATCATCCCCAGCACACCATAGATATTGCTGGATAAGAGCAGGAGAACCATGATGGTAATAGGATGGACCTTCATCACACCACCAACGATACGGGGATAGAGGATATTGCCATCTACCTGCTGGATAATCAGCATGTAAATCAAGGCCGCCACCATCTTCTGAGGATCCGTAAAGGCATACGTAATGACCATGGGAATCAAGCCGATACTCGGTCCTACATAAGGAATCAGATTAGCCAGACTGGAGAAAATAGCAAAGACCAAAGCGTACTTGAGCCCAATGACACTATAGCCAATATAGGCCAGAGCACCGATAATCAGGGCATCGATTGAAATTCCGCTGATATAGCGGGCAACAGTAGCATTGAGATTGGTCAGTAAGCTGGAGATATTGAGCTTATCGCGCTTGAGGACTGTCCGCTCCAGCATGGGCAAAAGCTTATGGCCGTCCATGAGGAAGTAAACCAAGAAAATCGGCGTCATAATCAAAATCATCAGCGTGTTGACAACTGCTGACAGAACACTACCCAGACTGTTGGTCACACTGTTGAGAATATTCTGCAGAATATCCACATAAGATAGATTGAGCTGCTGGATGGTGGACTGGATATTCAGATTTCGAAAGAGCGGATTTTTAGATAATTGATTAACAAAACTTTGAATTTCCCAATAAAGTCCTTGCGTTGAATTAATCAAACTGCTCAGCTGATTAATCAAAATCGGCAAGAGGTAAATAACGCCCAAAGCAATTAAGCCAAACAAAAGGCTGAGCGTGATCAGAATCCCAATCATTCGGTTGATTTTGAGCTTGTCCTGGAGAAATTTCACCAGCGGATTCGTAATATAATAAAGAAATCCTCCCACAAGAAAGGGAATCAAGATGGTATTCACAACGCTAACAATCGGGGTTATCATATCCCCCATTTGGCGCCAGATAAAGAAGATAATCGTTAGCAAAAGGACCTCACTGGTCCAAAACATCAGCTTACTTTTATGAAACATTTGACTCCTCCTATCAGTTATTTTACCATAAATTTTGTTATAATAAAGGAGATTTAACGAAAGAAAGAGTAAAAATGGAAAAGATTATCAAACTGGAAAATGTGAGCTTGGCTAAACAAGGCCGAACCATCTTAAAAGATCTCAACTGGCAGGTGAAAAAGGGGGAGCATTGGGCTATTCTCGGTCTCAACGGTTCTGGAAAGTCTACTCTCCTGCGCTTGCTCATGGCTGAGCATTGGAAGACTAAGGGCAAGGTGACGGTTCTCGGTACAGAATTTGGCGCCGGCGACATTCCTCAACTGCGAACTAAGATTGGAGTAGTTGGCTCCTTCATTGCTGAACGCCTGCCCAGCCGTCTCACAGCTGAAGAAATCGTCCTGACAGGCAAGTATAAAAGCAGTATTCTCTACGCTCCTTACGGGCAAGAGGAACTGGACCAAGCTAGGGAAATGCTGGCTTCCATTGGCGGGCAAGAATTGATTGGCCGAAGCTACATCAGTCTGTCTCAAGGGGAAAAGCAGCTCCTGCTGATTGCACGCAGTCTCATGGAAAAGCCAGAACTACTTATCCTAGACGAAGCGACCAGCGGTCTGGATCTCTTTGCCCGCGAGCGCCTGCTGGATCAGATTGGTAAGATTACACAGATGGACCAAGCTCCAACCATCCTCTATGTCACCCACCATGTAGAGGAAATCACTGCTGCTATGGATCATGTCCTGCTCCTAAAAGAAGGAGAAATCATAGCCCAAGGTCCTAAAGAAGACATTCTTCAAAAAGAGGTCATGAATCAATTTTATCCCCAGCCAGTCGAGCTGATTGAGCTGGGAGAAGACCGCTATTTCGTCAAGGTGGAGGGCAGGTCCTCATGAAGCAATTTTCTAATACCATCTTCAACCTAGGCTACTTCCTGATTCTGACCATGACTGCGATTGCCTTACTTTTCCTGTCTGGACAGATTCTGCTGTCCCATACTTACATCCCTTTAAGGATTGCTGAAGGGGTCCAATTCGTCAGTAATCCTTGGTATTTCTACCCTATACTCTTACTTTTTCTCCTCAGCCTCTTTTTAATCCGGCCCCTGTTGGAAAAGGTTCAGACCAAGCATCTTTTTTGGTTTTTGTCCTTCCTCTTTATAGCAGCAGCGATTTTTCTGATAACGGCCTACGATGGCCGCATCCGAGCTGACGCCAAGCACGTTTTCAATGCAGCGCTGGCCTTCAACCGAGGAGATTACAGCTCGCTGACAACCGTCGGAAGCTACATGTATCGCAATCCCCATCAGCTAGGACTGATGACTCTGGAGCGACTTTATGCTTTTATTTCTCCGACGACTCAGTTTGTTTTTAGCATGAATGTCGTCTGGACTTTACTCAGTCATTTCTTAATTTACAAAATCACAGCTCTCCTCAATGCCAGAGAAATGATTCAGAAATACACGATTCTACTGACCTTTCTCTTTTTACCACAGCTCTTTTTCATCCTCTTTGTCTACGGTACCATTCCCGGGCTCTTCTTCTGTCTGCTCAGTCTCTATGCTTTTATCAAGCTGGATCAGAAAGGAAACCTGCTCTATGCCTTGCTGGGAGCGGCCAGTATCAGTCTGGCCTGCCTCCTGCGCAACAACTACATCATCTTTGCCATCATGCTGATTGGAGTCTGCTTCCTGTCCATCTTTTATAAATGGTCTTGGAAGAAACCCTTAGCTATCATCCTGATTTTAGCCGGTATCGTCCTTTCAAACAAGGGTCTGACGGCCTACTATGAGCAGCTGATTGGGGGCAAGATTGGTGTCGGTACCCCAAAAATCGCCTACATCACTATGGGCCTGCGGGATGATCCCAATCGGCAGACCTTGGGAGGCTGGTACGATGCCTACAATACCAAGATTCTCAAGCGCAACAAATACGATGAAAAATTGGCTACAGAAATGGCTACTCGGGATTTGAAGGACATTTTGATTCACTTCAGTAAGCATCCGGCTTATGCGCTCAAATTCTTCTACGAAAAGGTCAAGTCGACCTGGACTGAGCCAACTTTTCAGTCTATTTGGACTGGACCTCAGATTGAGCGCCAGCAATATATGAAACCAGCTGTCCTGCGCAGCATTTATGAGGAAAGAAAAGGTTATCAGATTGTTAATTTCCTGCTCTTGACCCTGCTAGCTAGTATCTATCTGCTCTCCTGTTTTTTTATCCTGCATAAATTTTTCGTCGCCGAGGAAAAGCTGACGCCTTTTGACCTCTATCCCTTCATCTCTCTCTTGGGGGGCGGCCTCTTCCACTTCTTCTGGGAAACCAAGAGCCAGTATGTCTATATCTATGTCCTCCTTCTCATCCCTTCCGCCGCTCAATCCATAGTCGACCTGAGCGATTGGTGGAAGAACAAAGGAAAAGGGAAATCAACAGACCAGCTTGAGAAAGACCTATAAAACTTGAACATTTGACAAGAATTCCTTATAATTTTATAGGAACATTAAGTGAAACAAAGTTGAATTTGTAATTAAAATTTTTTGTATTCTGCGAAGGGAGAATAGTGATTTATGTTTTCAATATTAGGTGCAGTATTATTTGGAATTATAGCAATTATGACAGTTCTTGTTGCTTGCGGTCTGCCTTTGGGCGAATATACAATGGGTGGACAACATAAAATCTTACCTAAGAAATTTAGACTTGCGGCAGTCATTTCGATAGCTATTCAAATTTTTGCCATGATCATTATTTTGCAAGCCGGAGGTTTTATTCCCCTGTGGCTGTCTTTCAAGGTTACTAAATATATTTGTTTCTTCTTTGCCGCTTACCTATCCTTGAATACGATTATGAACATGATTTCAAAAAGTAAGAAAGAAAAATATGTTATGACTCCGATTTCACTTATAGCCGGAATATGTTTTTGGATAACAGCATTTCAGATGTAGTATATGAAATGAAGATCATCTACAGTGCGCCAAATTGGAATTTGTAGAGGTGAGAAAAATGTAATGGCAACATATTCAACTTAAATCGAAATAATATAAAATTATGAGGAGATTATAAGATGAACAATTATATAAAATTAAATGAAGATAGATGGAATAATGTAAAAAATGACTATACTGAGCCATTGACACATGAAGAATTAGAAGAAGTTAGAAAACATCCAATTTCTGTTGCATTAACTGTCGGGAAAAAAGTTCCAAAAGAATGGTTTGAAAAAGCAAACGGAAAAAAGATATTAGGTTTAGCTTGTGGTGGTGGACAGCAGGGACCAGTTTTTGCTATAAAGGGTTATGATGTAACCATAATGGATTTTTCTAAATCACAATTACAAAGAGATGAGTTGGTTGCTAAAAGAGAAGGCTTAAAAATCAATACAGTTCAAGGCGATATGACAAAACCATTTCCATTTGAAAATGAAACTTTTGATATTATTTTTAATCCGGTTTCAAATGCATATATAGAAGATTTAGAAAACATGTATAAAGAAGCCTCTCGAGTATTGAAAAAGGGTGGACTGTTAATGGTCGGATTCATGAATCCATGGATATACATGTATGATGCTGACATTGTATGGGACAAACCTGATGAGGAATTATTTTTAAAGTTTTCAATACCTTTTAATTCAAAAGAGCTTGAAGAGGAAGGCAAGATATCCATAAATCCAGAATATGGATATGAATTTAGCCATACCTTAGAAACTCAGATTAGAGGACAACTTAAAAATGGTCTCGCTATGATAGATTTTTATGAATCATGTGATAAAAGAAATAGATTATCACGTTATGGAAATGACTATATAGCTACACTTTGCATTAAACTATAATGTTATAGAACATACTTCAGGAGAATAGCCCATTTTATTTTCCTTAAGGGTTAAAATCTAAAAATCCCAGTTTGTCTAATTGAATAAAAGAATTTTTAAAACAGTAAATCACAAAGGTTTACTGTTTTTTTGCTCATTTTGAGAAGTCTTAACCACCTGTGAAAACAGGTAACTTGTACACCGGCTATATGCAATTTCCCTCCAGCGACATCTAAAGAAGTTCGCTGAACATTGTTCGGGGCAATGCTATGTTCGTTTGACTAATGCCCGTAAAAACAGGCTTTTATCTTATTCTAAAACTGCCATCTGAGAACGGTTTGACACTTAACTTATCAAAGACAAGGTCATTTTTTCCCAATCACGTATATTAGAAACTATCTTTTCATTTAGGCCAACGATATTCACATAGTCCCCTCTCCCCCAAAACTTTCGATTGTCATAATATAACCCCTCTTGTTTTTCAATCTGAACAGGAGGGGTTGTTTTGAATGGAAATGAATAAGACTTAGTTTCGTGTTATTAGCATTTTCATCACTTCATTTTAATCGTAATCAGCATATCTCCACCAAGCTATTGTTGCGATAAGACCTAGGATACTTACCCCAAATAAACTGACAATGCTCCCAAAATTCAATAGTGCTTTTCCTGCAATACCACTTGCGAGTGCAGGAATCGCCCATGGAATATATTTTCCAAAGTTAAGAGCAGAACCAAGTTGAGAAAAAATAATTGTAAAAATAATAAATGCCAATGGAGACAAATATCCCCGGCCTAAACAAGCAAAAAAAGCCAATGGAGTAGAGAGTACAATCGTAAGAGTAGTACAAAAAACAAAAGTAAGTATACCTTTGAAAATCACCATTAAGCTCCCACCCTCAAGTCCAATCAGATTGCCAGCTAATAATCCTAATAAAAGAGCAAAAATTGATAGAATATAGCTCCATAGAGCGATAACGATAAACTTGGATAATACGATTGTATCTCTTCTTATCGGGAGTGCTAATAGGTCAATCATAGTTTTATCAGAATATTCTCTACCAAAAACCCAAGATGCTGTAAATCCAAAAATGAGCAATCCCCCAACAGAAATGACTTGTGATATGGTCATTAAGTATGACGACCAGTCTGTTATCCTCATCATTTCCATTTTTGCAGAAATCAAACCAAGATTTTTGAAATTCTCTGGATATTTCATCATAGTTGCAAACAAGCCAACAATAAAAGGAACTAAACAGATAGAACAAGCAGTTACGATGGAAAGTTTTGATTTTATTAACTTTCTCCATTCAATTAAAATACAGGAACTAAGCTTTTTCATTCGAAATACCTCCGTGATAGTCATTCAGTATTCTTAAGAAATAATGCTCTAAATCTTCTTTTTCAACAGCCAGCGATTTGGGTGGATAACCTGCATTGACTAGCAATGTAGCAACATCTTCCGGGCATTCCACAGATTTTGTATCAATTAGTTCTAAGAAATTGATATTATTTTCTGTGTCTGATTGAATGTTTACATGATAGCCCTGGTTAGATAATACTTCTTTCATAGCCTTATTATTAGAACCACTTACTAGTAACTTCTTTTCTAAGTACTGCTCTAATTCATTGCTTTCAACTTCTCTTATAAGTCTGCCCTCATGTATAATGACTATCCTAGTAGCAATTTTAGATATTTCCTCTAGATTATGACTTGAAATAAGAACAGTTGTACCTAGATGATTCGCCAATTCCTTTAACAGTTCTCTCACTTCAATAACTCCAAAAGGATCTAATCCATTTGTCGGCTCATCAAGAATTAGAATTTTAGGTTTATGAATAATCGCTTTTGCAATTCCTAAACGCGCAACATTTCCTAAAGAAAGATGCTTCTCCTGTTTATGTTCATATTGCTTTAGTTTTAATTTTTCAATTACCCAGTCAATATTATCTTTATTAACCCCTCTTAATTTACCAACGATTTCTAAATTTTCTCTCACCGTTAAATCCGGATAAGAATAAGGCGTCTCAATAATATAACCTATTTCGTTTCGAAGTTCTAAATTATTCAGATCTAACTTTTTTCCTTGAATATAGCATTCTCCTGATGTAGATTTTATCAATCCTAGCATCATTCTCATCGTCGTTGTTTTCCCTGCACCATTCAGTCCTAAAAACCCTACTATTTCACCAGGTTTTATTGATAGATTCAAGTTGTTGACAACATTTTTTGTTCCATATCTTTTAGAAAGGTTTGCGGTTCTAATTGCTTCTTTCACCATTACCTATCCTCCTTAGTAATTTGTTCCACAACTCCTTGTATGACTAACTTCAATGTAGTATCAAATTGTTCTTCACCGATTTCCTCGATGTGTAATATAGTCATAGCAATCGTTCTAAATAAAGCAGAGACGATTTCTACCGATACATTTTCTCTAATGTTGATTCGAGATACAATTTCTTTTACCATCCTATCATCTATCAGATGATGATTTGTTATCGCCTCTTTTGGCAATTTTCTTACGAGTAATTCCATTTCATGATTTTTAAATATGGTATACATAAATGAATAGCGAAAATCTTGATAAAAATCATAAAGTAACTGTACCAGACGATTTGTATCTATCTTGGTTTCCATACCTAATTGTTCTGTCAGACGATTCATAACATCTATTTGATATTCTTCTAAGACCTTAAAAAATAACATTTCTTTTGAGGAATAAAAATTATAAAAAGAACCTTTGGAAATATCTACCATTGCTGCCATTTGGTCAACTGTGGTTTTCTTAACCCCATATCTTTGAAGGCATTCCTTTGCAACTTTATGTAATTTCTTTCTAATAACTTCTTTTTCTTCGCTAGTAAAAGCAGTAGCCATAACTTCCTCCTAAAAACTCTGTGACGTTTTTTGATTTTACAGTCATAGCTTATCATATAAACTAAAAAATGTCAAAAGTCTTATATCTTCTTTGTAAGAAAATATAAGACTTTAAATTTACACACATCATAATTCTCTTCTTTTAGACCTATTTATTTGAGTTTCGCAATTTAAAAAATAAGGATACAGCACTGAAAGCTCCTATTGTCTGGCTTTTCTCTCTGTATCCTTATTGTATATCAAGTTTCTTCCCTCAATTTCTCAATCATGACTAAGAAAGGCGGGTTGTTAATCTGATTGATAGTCTTATAGAGGGCAACGGTAAAGTCCTGCTGGGGCAGTTGACTAACGAAGTCTAGCACCGCATCTTTTTCAACTTCGCCACCTTCATGCCCATAGTAAATCATGATCGCTGCACGGCCGCCTTTTTCTAAGCCTCGGCAGACCTTTTCCAAAGCTTCCAGCGTCGTATCAGGTCGAGTAATGACAGACTTGTCCGCCGAAGGCAGGTAGCCAAGATTAAAAATAGCTGCCTTGAAATGGTCCGTGTATTGGTCCATAGTCTCATGCCCAGACAAGATTAGCTGAACATTGTCCAAGTCAGCTTCTGCCAAGCGCTGGCGCGTCTTTTCCACAGCCTGCTCCTGAATGTCAAAAGCATAGACTTGCTTGGCCAATTGAGCCAGAAAGAGGGTGTCATGCCCGTTGCCCATAGTAGCATCCACCACGATATCTTCCTTGGTCACGACTTCTGCCAAAAAGGCATGGGCCATCTGCAATGGTCTTAACATACGAATCTCTGCTCCTTTGCTTTACAGCCTTGCTTGCTGCCACGACGACGCATTTCCGCCTCGATGGCATTGAGAACTTCCCATTTATTGAGGCTCCACATGGGGCCAATCAACATATCTCGCGGGGCATCGCCTGTGATACGGTGGATGACGATATGCTCGGGGATAATCTCCAGTTGGTCGCAGACGATGGAGACATACTCCTCCTGACTGAGCAGCTGCAGTCGCCCCTCATGATAATCCCGCTGCATGCGGGTATTAGTCATCAAGTGAAGCAAGTGAAGTTTAATTCCCTGAATGTCATTGTCCGTCACACAGCGACGGACATTCTCCAGCATCATCTCATGGGTTTCGCCCGGCAGGCCATTGATCAAGTGAGAGACAATCTCCGCCTTGGGAGCCAGCTTACGAACTCGCTGGACCGTCTCCACATAGAGCTCATAAGAATGGGCACGATTGATGAGGTCCGAAGTCTCCTCATAGGTAGTCTGAAGCCCCAGTTCCACGGTCACATGCATACGCTCGGACAGGTCAGCCAAGTAGGCGATGGTCTCATCAGGCAAACAGTCCGGCCGAGTCCCGATATTAAGTCCAACGACACCTGGCTCGTTAATGGCTTGCTCATAACGCTCACGAATCACTTCAAGCTTCTCATGTGTATTGGTGAAGTTCTGGAAATAGACCAGATACTTACGAACATCTGGCCACTTGCGGTGCATAAAATCAATTTCCTTATAGAACTGCTCGCGGATGGGCGCATCTGGTGCCACAATGGCATCACCAGAACCCGAAACGGTACAAAAAGTACAGCCTCCATGCGCTACCGTACCATCCCGATTGGGACAGTCAAAGCCCGCATCAATGGGCACCTTAAAAGTCTTCTCTCCAAAAAGTTTTCGATAATAATCATTCAAAGAATTGTAAGATTTCATACCTTTCATTCTACCACAAAAAAGAGTTTAGAAACAAAAATTCCCTCTTTCACAAAGAAAGAAGGAAATCACCGATTCCACAAATAGACTTTCAAATCCACACAGCCATTGGCCTTCAAGTCTACTCCCTCTGCCCAAAGCAAGTGTTTCTGGTCTTCCCAGCCTGGTGCGAGGCGTCCTGCCGCATTGACTACCCGATGGCAAGGATGCTTGCCGCCATAAAGTTCCGACTGACTGAGAATCTTTCCCACCAAGCGAGCGTTTTTAGGCCGCCCAATCAAACGGGCAATCTGGCCATAGGTCGCCACGCGCCCAGAGGGAATGCTATCTACTAATGCCAAAACAGCATCTATGAGTTCTTGATTCAAAACGGAAATGACCCTCCTTTTTACAAAGTGGATCAGAAAGGCCAGAACACTATCCTTCGTTTTATAATATATATATATATATATTATAAAACCTCTTTCATTGATGATGTACTCATATCATTTCCGAGCAACTTTCATTCCACTTATAGTTATAAAGCTTTCTTACCCTCCAGTTCATGGCAAGATCGTTCCTAAGATAGAAGCAATCGAAACTTACTTCTACAACTTTATTGATTAGCTAACCCTCTAAAAACTTCCAATAATGAAAGTTTAAGAGGTTATAAGTTTTTATAAATTCCATTCTACCACAAAATCCGGCAGTGACTCGAAAAATCCCTTCTTCCATAAAGAAAAAGGGATATAATTATACTCAAATAATATATATAAAACAAAATATAATCAATCTACAGATTTTAATGCTTCTAACATGTTTATGTTTTTTAAACAAAAATTTACTACAGAACCTAGAATAGATAAAATCAAATTATTTCTTTATAAACATACATCGTCTCTCTTATCTATTTTAAAATTTATATTATTATTAGCGACAATCTCGCTGTCTCCTGATTTATATCGTTTAAAAGAATTACACATCTCTATATAGGTCATTTTATGCCTCCATAATTTTCCTTAATTTAGTCATCATAAATTTTAGCCAAAACATTATAATCACAAGTATCAAAAAATCTGAAATAAAATAAGAGGACCATAGGCCAGTTATTCCAAACAAAATTGGTAAAAATAATGCTAAAGGTATTTGAAAAATAATCTGTCTCAAAATAACTAAAAAAGTAGATATCCGCGAGAAAGAAATATATTGAAAATAGTTAGTTCCGATATTGATGATTCCTTGTACAGGTAACGAAATCATAACAAGTCTTAAGGCTGTACTAGAAAACTTTATAAATTTTGGATCGCTTGAATTAAACAGTGTAGCTATTTGCGCTGCAAAAATTTGAATTATAAGGAACAAGCACAGAGAAAAAATTGTGCTGATTATTAGTGAAAGGCTAAGTGATTGCTTTATTCTACTATAATTTTTTGCACCATAATTAAAACTAATTACAGGCTGAACTCCATTAGTAATAGCATTCATCAAAGAAATAATATAGCGATAGATTGAAGAGGTTATAGATAAAGCAGCAATACCATAAGTACCTGCATAATCAAAAGCAACCCTATTATATAATATCAGTAATATCACAGATATGACCGTTGTAAGAAAGAATGGCAACCCCATTGCAATAATTTTATTGATAAGCTTTTTATCAATAAATAATAAGCTCTTCAAATCTATTTTTAAATCGTTAGATTTTCCAGTGTACTCTCTGAATATCAAGATAAGTGCAGCAAGATTAGCCAGAACTGTAGATAAAGCTGATCCAAAAAAACCAGTATGAAATACAAGAATTAGAACTGCACCAGTCCCTGCATTCACAAGAAATGAAATAGCATTGATATGTAAAACTTCTTTAATCTTACCTTGAGCCCGCAAACAGTACAAAAGAGTGTGTGAGACAAAATATATAGGCGCTCCAATAAGAAATGTAAGGCAAAATTCCTTAACATAATGATACAGTTCTTGTGGTGCCCCAAAAATAATCAATAAGCCTTCTAAGGAAAACCACAAAAGTATCGACTGTAGAATTGATAAAATTAAAGAAACTTGGATAGAGGAATCTAAAATTAATCGGGCATTTTTGTAATCCTTTTTGCCAAGTGAGATTGTCAACAAGGATGCTGTTCCTTCACTCGCTAGAGCTGAAAAAGCATAGACCAAGGCATATATCATAAATGTATATGTATTAGCAGAATTCCCCTCAAGCCCTAAGGTCTGTCCAATGAATATGCCATCAACTAAATTATAAGATCCACTTACTATTGCTGTAACTAATGAGGGAATAATTAGTTGAACTAACAGTTTTTTTACAGATATATTTTCTAATTTATTCATGACTATGTCTCATTTGTTCAAAGCTCTTTCTACTCGTAAAGATTCTTCCAGTCATATACCCTTTTAGACAACATTTCCCATTTTGATAAAGAGCATAGACACAACATAAATTACATAATAACATTTTCATTACACTACTTCCAGTACCAAAAATTTACAAAATGTAGCCAAAATATCTCGCTTTTACAGAATAATCAAAAGCAATTTAGAAAATTTTTTACAAACTGTAATTTTTTTGTTAGTATTGAATCTAATTAATTATACTTAGACTAAAATAATTTTTTACTAATAACATTAGAAGTACTAGGCTACATATTGACTGACAAGGAGAATAACGGCAATGACCAAAGATACGCGAGAAAATATTATCACTGCTTTCTTTCGACTTTCTGAAAAATATCCTGATAAATCTAACTTTTCTTTTTCTGAGATTGCAGAAGAAGCAGGCATAGCAAGACAAACAATCTATAAAAATCATTTCAACTCTCCTAACGAAATAATTGAAGCTATTCATCACGACATTGACGAACGAATAATGTCAAAAATGCTAGATTTTGTACCAGGTTCAAATGGATCCGATAATGCTCTTTTTATTGACTTCCTTGCTTCTGAAATAATACCATTAATTTTTGAGAATAGAATCTGGCTAAAATATCTTTATTCAACTGCAGCTGATCCTAATTGGGAACTTTTTTTAAAGAACCAATATAAGACTTGGATTAGCCAAAACATTCAACTGTCTAGTAAAATGGGTTTATCTAAAGAGTTTACTGAAGAATTACTTGTTAATTATACTCTATCAATTATAAAGTCATGGATTACACAAGCAATTCCAGAATCTCCTGAAGTCTTTTCTAAAAAATTCAAATCACTTTGCAAGCTATCTATTCAAGATATTATTCAAAATGCTTAAAACTAAAAAACACCAAATGAACTACTTACCATGTTCATTTGGTGTTTTTCAATAATTCAATTATAACTCATTTTTTAACGGCCAGTGTATGATAACTGTAATCCAAAACTAAGTTTGAATTCTAAAACTCAAGAATTATGCCATAAATAATTTTTCGACTCTGTAACTCTGTTCCTATTGATTATTCTTATCAAAGTAAACGCTATTTCTGCTTTCCCTTGAAACGCCACTGGAAACGCAGCTTGTCATAAAAAGGAAATTCAATATTGAGGATGGCAAAGCCCATCAAGGCTCCTCCGATTACATCTGTCGGGTAGTGCACTCCCAGATAGACTCTGGAAGCCATAATCATGAAGATAAAGAGAAAGAGCAAACCTTGTACCAATCGCTTGATTTTTTGGTTTTGAATTCGTTGCTGGGCAATGATAATCAAGGTCCCAACAACAACGGCTGTCGCCATGGCATGCCCGCTCGGAAAAGAGTAACCACCCTCTTTGACCAAATGCGAAAGACTGGGCCGGCTTCTTTGGTAAAGGAGTTTAATCAGCTTAATCAAAATCCCATGTAAGACCAGATTTCCCGCTAGCAAGGCAGCTTCCAGCTTCCATTTTTTATAAAGGAAAAACAGGACAAGAGCCGAAACCCAGATGATAATCCCCATCGGATCAATCACACTGGTCACTAGTTTGAAAAAAGTCGTCAAAGCTGCAGGCAAGTCTCCCCGCAACCAGGTCTGAATCGGGGTGTCAAAGCTGGTCAGCTGCTCAGGATAAAATTTGACCATGTAGCCTAGCATAAAGAAAAGTAAAAGGGCAAAAGAGCCCTTTGTTAGATAAGATTGTTTATTTTTCATAGCGTTTTAGAACGGGCTGTATGAGTTTGTAAATTAGCCAAAAGACAGCAGCCCAGATTACTCCTTCTAATAGGTTAAAAGGGACAATCATAGTCAGCAGATACTTGGAAAGACCAAATGCCTTATTAATATCAAAACCAGCAAACCTCGCATAGAGAGGCACAGCATAAATGACATTTAGAATGATCATAGTAATCGTTAGACCAAGTGTTGCTGCTAAGGAAGCCTTCACATAGCTAGATAAGCTCTTTCTTTTTTTCCACAAGAGGGAAAAAGCACAAACAAAGACAGCTACCGCTAGTATATTCATGGGTAGACCGATTAGAGTGCCTACGCCATTATTATTCAAAGCTAGCTTTAAGACAGAGCGAATCAAGAGCACTGCTAGAGAGCTTTTTAGATCCAAGACTACCAAAGCCAGTAAAATCGGAATAATTGAAAAATCCAACTTTAGAAACTCAGTTATCAAGGGAATCTCATAAAGCATGAGTAGAAATGAAAGTGCAGATAAAACTGCTACAATCGCCAACTTACGAGTATTTGTCATCACAGGTTCCTCCAATTTATAAAAATTAGAGAAGCCGGAAAGGCCACTGAAAAAAGCTTGTCAGCTAATGATTATTTAGTATAAGGCTCAGCCCTTAAATAAAGATTAAACGGCAAGTATGCTTCACTGCCTCTCGTCTTCTCCCATCCAGACTATACTGTCGGTTGTGGAATCTCACCACATCAGCTTGCGCTCGCGGACTTAATTGGCATTGAGAAAAAATTTCCAATCCAAAAATTACCGCCGGTCGGGAATCTCACCCTGCCCTGAAGACATCATTATCATAACAAAAAAAGCCTGCCAGAGCAAGCAATTTGATTGATGTAATCAAAAATGTTTCAACATTAGTGTTCTATCAATCAGGAAAATTAACTGCTTAGATACATTCATTCCGCTACTTCAGCTTGTCCGCTTCATACTCGTGTACCAAATCTAAGCCAGCAAAATTCTGCTGGCGCAGGGCTTCATAAACAATCATACAGACTGTGTTTGAAACATTGAGGCTGCGAACATGCTGATCATTCATGGGAATACGCAGTGCCTTCTCTGGATGACGACGCATAAATTCCTCTGGCAATCCCTTGTCCTCACGACCAAACATAAAATAGTGCGAACCTTCTGCTGCAAAATTTTCCTCAGAATAGACCTTCTCTGCAAACTTAGAAATCAGATAAAGACGGCCATCCATCTGCTCCATAAAATCGTCTAAACTCTCATAATAGGTGATGTCCAGCTTATCCCAATAGTCCAGCCCAGCCCGCTTCATCTTGCGATCATCAATGGGAAAACCCATGGGCTTGATGATGTGAAGCGGTGAATTAGTCGCGGCGCAAGTACGGGCAATATTGCCGGTATTCTGCGGAATCTGAGGCTCAAAAAGAACAATATGATTTTTCATAATAAGAATATTTTTCCTAGTATTTTTCTTTAGATAAAAAAATAGCCACACTGCCCGGAGTCAAGCTCAGCAAACAGCGTGGTTAAGGCTTCATTAACTTACATCACAACAGGTTTGAGGTAAACCAATGAAGGTACTCATTTAGTATAACACTTTCAGCCTACAAGTCAATAAAAAATGCTCAAAAAGTTGTACTTTTTTTTAAATATCACAGGAAGATACCATTTTGGTAAAAAAATATTCGGAATTCTATAAATAAGCAAGCTATTCTGTATTTTATAGATGAAATTTAATTGAAAAAAGAGTATGATAGATACATACTTTGGAGGAATCTAAACTTATGAAAATTATTGTTGTCGGTGGCGGGAAGGTCGGGACGGCCCTCTGTCGCTCCTTAGTGGCTGAAAATCATGATGTTATCCTGATTGAGCAGGATGAGGCTGTTCTCAACCAGATTACCAAGCGCTATGACATTATCGGTATTGCTGGCAATGGAGCCAACTTCAAAATCTTAGAACAAGCGGATGTTAGTCACTGTGACATCTTCATCTCTATGACTGAGCATGATGAAGTCAACATGGTCTCAGCTGTTCTGGCCAAACGAATGGGCGCTAAGGAAACCGTCGTTCGGGTGCGTAATCCTGAATATTCCAACCCTTACTTTAAGGAGAAGAACATTCTAGGCTTCTCGCTGGTGGTCAATCCTGAGCTCCTAACTGCTCGCTATATTGCCAATATCATTGATTTCCCTAATGCCCTGTCAGTAGAGCACTTTGCCAATGGCCGGGTGGCACTGATGGAGTTCAAACTCAAGGAAGACAGCAATCTCTGCCAGATGAGTATTTCCCAGTTCCGCAAGAAATTTGGAAATATCATTGTTTGTGCCATTGAGAGAAAAGGGCACTTGGAAATTCCTGATGGAGACTTCACTTTGGATGCCGGCGACAAAATCTATGTCACAGGTAACCGCCTGGACATCGTTCAATTCCATAATATGGTACGACCTAGAGTGGTTAAGAGCCTGATGATTATCGGGGCAGGCAAGATTGCTTATTACCTGCTCAATATTCTCAAGAATAGTAAAATCGAGCTCAAAGTCATTGAATCTAACCATGAACGGGCAACCTTTTTCAGTCAGGAATTTCCTGATCTCTATGTTGTCCATGGAGATGGTACTGCCAAGGATATCCTACTGGAGGAACGCGCCAATAACTTTGATGCCATCGCTACCCTGACTGGTGTAGACGAAGAAAATATCATTACTTCTATGTTCCTTAATAATCTGGGTGTGCAGAAAAACATCACCAAGGTCAACCGGACTAGTTTGTTGGAAATCATTGATAACCAAGACTTTGCCAGCATCGTGACACCTAAAGGTATCGCCGTTGATACAGTTATGCACTTTATCCGCGGTCGCTACAATGCTCAGTTCTCTAACCTAGAAGCTCTGCACCATGTAGCCAACGGCCAAATCGAGACCCTGCAGTTCCAAATCAAGGAAGAAAACAAGATGACTGGTATTCCTCTGTCTCAGCTTCATCTGAAGAAAGATGTTCTGATTGCGGCCATTATCCGCCAAGGTAAAGCTATCTTTCCTACAGGCGATGACAATCTGCAAGTTGGAGATAAAATTGTCGTGACCACTCTGCTCCAAAATATCACGCAGATTTACGATCTGTTAGCGAGGTAGGCCCCATGAATAGATCTATGATTCGCTACCTGCTGGCAAAATTACTACTGATTGAGGCGGCTCTGCTGATTGTACCCATTATCGTCGCTCTAATCTACGGTGAGCCTTTAAAAGTCTTTCTCTCTATCGGGGCGACCATGGCTATCCTGCTAGTTTTAGGTGGCATAGGCTCTTATTTCAAGCCCAAGGACCTGCATATCTACGCCAAGGAAGGTGTACTGATTGTAGCCCTTTGCTGGATTCTCTGGTCCTTCTTCGGAGCCCTGCCCTTTGTCTTCTCTGGTCAGATACCGGACATCATTGATGCCTTCTTTGAGGTCAGCTCCGGCTTTACAACCACGGGAGCAACTATTCTCAACGATGTCGGCGTTCTCTCTCATTCGCTGCTCTTCTGGCGCAGTTTTACTCACTTAATCGGAGGGATGGGAGTGCTGGTCTTTGCCCTAGCTATTATGGACAATGCTAAAAATGGTCACTTGGAGGTCATGAAAGCAGAAGTTCCGGGCCCAGTCTTTGGCAAGGTTGTGTCCAAGCTCAAGAGTACGGCCCAAATCCTCTATATCATCTATCTGGCTCTCTTTGCTATCTTTGCTCTGCTTTATTTCCTAGCGGGCATGCCCCTCTTTGACAGTCTGGTCATTGCCATGGGAACAGCTGGTACGGGCGGATTCACCGTATACAATGACGGTATCGCCCACTATAACAGCTCGCTGATTACTTATCTGGTCAGCTTTGGAGTTTTAGCTTTCGGGGTCAACTTCAACCTCTATTATTATCTGCTGATTCGTAAGTTTAAGGCCTGCTTTGGTGATGAAGAGCTTAGGGGCTATCTCTGGATTGTCTTTCTTTCCACAGCCTTGATTGCCTTTAATGTCTTCCACCTCTATCAAGGCTTTGCCAAGAGCGTGGAGATTTCCTTCTTCCAGGTAGCCAATGTCATCACAACAACTGGATTTGGCTATGGCGATACGGTCAAGTGGCCTCTCTTTTCTCAGGTCATCCTGCTCCTGCTCATGTGTATCGGGGGTTCGGCTGGATCAACCGCTGGGGGATTCAAGGTTATTCGGGGGATTATCATTTCCCGCATTGCCAAAAATCAAATCCTCTCTACCCTATCACCTAATCGGGTCCTAACCATGCATGTCAATGGTGCAGTCTTAGACAAGGATACCCAGCACAAGGTTCTCAAATATTTAGCAACCTATGTTTTGATCGTGCTGGCACTCATTTTCATCGTCAGCCTGGATAACAACAATCTCATGACAGTTGTCAGTGGTGTCCTATCCTGCTTTAACAATATCGGTCCTATGATTGGGACGACAGATAATTTTTCTATCTTTAGTCCTTTTTCTAAACTTCTGCTAGCCTTTGCTATGATTGGCGGTCGCTTGGAAATCTACCCGATTCTCCTGCTCTTCCTGCCTAAGACTTGGTCTAGAAGATAGGAAATATTCGGAAAATATAGATATATAAAAGTCACACTAGATACTTATCTAGTGTGACTTTTTTCTTGAATTATTTCTTCTCAAACTGAAATGGTCTGGTACAGGATCCTCTCCCGGCTGAGACCAGGGATGACAGCGGAGAATGCGCGCCAAGCCCATTAGGACACCTTTAGCTCCATGCTTCTGGATAGCTTCTATCATATAGTTAGAGCAGGTGGGCCGAAAGCGGCAAGATGGAGGGAAAGCAGGCGATATGAAGCGTTGATACAAGCGGACAGGAGCAATAAGCAGTTTCTTTATCATTTCTTGGTCTTGGTTACAGCCAGTGTATGCAGCTGGCTGACTTCTTTCTTGCTGAGTTTTCGATACTCACCAGGCTTAAGACCAGTTAAGTCCAAATGACCAAAGCGAGTCCGTGAAAGCTTATCCACTTGCAATCCGACCGCCTGGAACATCTTTTTGACCTGATGGTTACGGCCTTCGTGGATGGTCAGCTGAATGACCGAGCGATTTTTTGCCGGGTCAACCTTGATAATCTCATAAACCGCTGGCTTGGTTTTGCGCCCCTCTATCTCAATACCACGAGTTAGAGGACGAAGAACTTCTTTATTGGCCAATCCTTTAACACGAGCCACATAGACCTTATCAATCTCATTGCGGGGATGAATCATCTCGTCGGTAAAGTCCCCGTCATTGGTCAGAATGAGGATGCCAGAAGTATCCCAGTCCAAACGACCGACCGGATAAATCCGCTCCTTGACCTGAGGCAAGAGCTCCACGACCGTCTTACGACCCTTGTCATCACTAACAGAGGAAATGACTCCGCGCGGCTTATTGAGGAGGTAATAAACCTTCTCCTCATTGTAGATAGGTTGGCCTTCTACTTCCACACGGTCGCCAGACTTGACGTTTGTCGCCAGCTCACGTACCACTTGGCCGTTTATACTGACCTTCCCCTGCCTGATTAGCTCTTCTGCCTTACGGCGGCTGGCTATCCCAGCATGAGCGATGTATTTATTGATTCTCATCGATATCTGTCCTTTCAATAAAGAGCTGGCTTTCTTCAGCAACTAGCTCTGTTTCTTCGACAATCGGCAGCTCATCTAGGTGATTGATCCCCATATAGTCTAAGAAATAATCCGTTGTCACATAGAGATTTGGCCGGCCAATGACTTCCTTTTTGCCATCCTCTCGAACCAGTTCAAAAGCCAAGAGCTTAGCCAAAGCACCGCTGGAATTAACCCCGCGAATGTCATCTATTTCTATCCTTGTAATCGGCTGCTTATAGGCAATGATAGACAAGGTCTCCAGCGCTGCTCGCGACAAACTTTGATTGATTGGAGCCCGTGAATAGGCCCGCAGAATCTCAGCAAACTCTGGTTTAGTGACCAGCTTGTATGTCTTTGAGGTTTCCAGTAGGGTCAGACTGGAGTCTGGATTGGCTTCATATTGCTCAGCCAACTTCTCCAAACTCTGAATAACCCCGGTCGGCGGCAAAGAAAGGATTTCTGCCAATTGATGAACCTTGAGTCCATCTTCTCCCGCCACAAAAAGCAGGGCTTCAATCTCTGCTAACTTACTCATTTCCTCTTCCTACTAAATAAATATTTCCAAAATTTTCTTCCTGAATGACTTGCACTTCCTGCACCTTGACCAATTCCAATGTCGCCAGAAAGAGAGTAATAACTTCATTCATGTCCTTGGTCTCTGCGAAAATCTCCTGCAGAGCCAGACGGTTCTTACCAGCACAGCGCTGACGCACCACATCCATCATGTCCTCAATCTTGTACTCGTCTCGCACAATGGTTGTGTGGCTCTTAGAAAACTCCTCTTGCTTCTTGGCGATAACTTTGGAAAAAGCCAAAAAAAGATCAATCGTTGACTTGTCATGTAGGAGCTCAGCGTCTTCATAAACCAGCTCCAGCTTGGGCTTAGAATAATAAAGAGCCCGGTCCTCGTGCTGGAGCGACATTTTCTCACCCAAGAGCTTGAACCTGCGGTATTCCTCGATCTGGCTCAAGAGGTCTTGCTCCAAATCATCTTCCAGCTCAGCATTATCCGCCACCTTAGGCAGGAGCTTGCGGCTCTTAATCAGCATGAGCTGGCTGGCCATGACCATGTACTCACCCGTCACTTCTAGTTTCATGGCCTGCAAGGTGGCCACATAAGCCAAATACTGCTCGATGACCTCCGTAATGGGCACATCATAAATATCCACCTGGTACTTAGATACGAGGTGGAGCAGCAGGTCAAGCGGGCCTTCAAAATCTTTTAGTTTGATATCCATTTTATCTGTATTTTTCTAGTGTAATCATGGTTTTCAAGCCCAAATCTTGGGCAATATCATAGAGGCCAATCCCCTTCTCCCGCTGACGCAAAATAAACTGCTCACGCAGGCTTTGGGCAGATAGACTGGCTTGTCCCTGCTCAATCAAGAAGGCCTCTAGCTGACGGAAGCCCCATTGACGAGAATAGGATTTGCCGTTTTTCTCAAATAAATACGTCCCCGTCAGATAGTCTTCTAACTCACCCGTCAGGCTCTCAGGAATCTTGATAACCCGCTTCTGACCGGCCTTTTCAATCTTCAAAACCTGAAAGTCCAGATTAACATCTGCCACTCTGACCTGCAGAATCTCGCTGGGCAACAAGCCCATTTCCAAGATAAGAAGAGCCATCAGCCGCCCCCTAGGAACGCTTGATTCCTGCCAAAAAGCAGACAGGTCCAGCAGTTCATTTTCCTGCTCCTTCGATATGGAGACCTTGGGCAGGACCAAGCGGTGAAACTCCTCAATAAGCTGCTGCTGATAAAGAAAGTAAAGAAATTGATTGACTGCTGAGAGCTTCCTCTTCTGAACAGCTGCCTTAAAATCCTTGATAGAGGCCTGATAAATCCGCAGATTGGTCTCGGTAATCCGGCCATGCACTTCCTCGATAAACTGCTCCAAATCATAAGAATAGGCAATTTTAGAATTTTCTGAGATGTTTTTTTGATTTAAAAACGGTCTAATGTATTCTTTCATTTTTTGCGAATTTCGTACTTCTTGCTAAAGCCGTGCAACAAAGAATTGACAGCTTTCAAAATGGACTTTCTAGTAATAATTCCGTAAAAATGCTGATCCTCGCCCACAACCGGCAGGAAAGACTCGTCGACCAGCTTATGAAGCACATCTGATACAGTATAATCTGGCCCAACTGTCAAGTCGTCCATTTTGGTCATGTGGACGATGTCTGTCATCATGAATTCCTCTTCTGGCAAATCATGGCGCATGCGATAAGACATGATGTCTGTCAGGGAAATCGTGCCAACAAACTTTTTATCTGCTGTCACGACTGGAACACGTGAGTATGTCATCTGGCTCAGCAATAGGATAGCATGATCCACATTATGGGTGTCAATCATAACCGCCAAATTTTCCCCAGGCGTCAAAAAAGTTTCTTCATGTTCCAGCAGATAGTCTTCAAATTCCTTAGCAATCATCGGCTAAACTCCTTGGACAAGCTTGGAAAAAGTTCATGATTTCGTGTATAGAAATCAACTTTAAAGCGGTCATCATCAATCTCTACCTTAGCGTAGAGACGTTCGTTGATCAGGCCGCGTGGCTGGCTAATGGAGCCCGGATTCAGAAAGAGCGTTTTGCCCTCCATTTGAGCATCTGGAATATGCAGGTGACCATAGAGACAGATGTCTGCATTAACCTCTTGCGCCCACAAATCCAGCTTTTGAAAAGAAAAGTTGATATGGAAGAGATGCCCGTGAGTCTGGGCAATAATGGTCCCCGCCAAATCCGTCACTAAGCGTTCTGGATAGCCGTCGTAAAAGTCCATATTCCCTGCAACAACCTGAATCCCTTGCCATACCTCATCATCAGAAGGAAGCTCAGAGTCTCCGTTATGAAAAATCGCATCTACCTTTCCAATATAATGATTCCTAATTTCTTCTACAATAGCACGGTCGCCATGAGAATCACTCATGACTATAATGGTTTGCTTTGCCATGCTGGAAATACCTCCACTAATTTCTTAACTGCCTGAGCCCGATGGGATTGCGCATTTTTTTCTTCTATCGTTAGTTCGGCAGATGTTTTTCCTGTTTCTCCCACTAAGAACAAGGGATCATAGCCAAAGCCATTTTCCCCTTTTGGCTCATGGGCAATGTAGCCCGGCCAATCCGCTTCAACTACCAGAGACTCCCTTTCAGGACTGGCCACCACTAGGGTCGTATGAAAACGGGCCGAGCGGTCCTTGACATCAAACACCATAGCCAATTCATGCAGGAGCTTGATGTTGTTTTCATCATCTGTCGCGCCTACTCCAGCGAAGCGAGCCGACCAGACTCCAGGCAAGCCGCCTAAAACATCGACCTGCAGACCTGAGTCGTCAGCTAGCACCATTTTACCGGTCAACTTACTGATTGTCTCCGCCTTGAGCCGCGCATTTTCCTCAAAGGTAGTTCCAGTCTCTTCCACTTCTGGCAAGTCAGGATAATCATTGAGATTTTCAACCTTGTAACCCAGCTTATCAAAGAGTTTGCGAAACTCTGCTGTCTTTCCTTCGTTGCGAGTCGCAATCAAGATGGTATCTCCGACAGCCATCTCTGACTCCTGCCCCTGACCAAAAAAGTCGGTCATCTTAACTCCATCTTTAGACAGGAAGAAAACCTTGCGCAGCAAGTCCTTTTCTGTAATCAGAATAGCCCCCTTATGACTGGTCGCCTTAAAATCGCGCTTCTGGCGGTCGTTAATCATATTAAGGACAAACTGGATATAGGACATGGGCGAGCCGTATTTGACCACAACTGTGGTAAAGGCGTTGTATTCTTCATCCAAATCCCGCTCAATCAGCTCACTCAACTCTGCATCTATATGCTCCAAGAGCCTGTATGGGATGTCGTTGAAATGATAGCCAGCCTTGCGAAAGCGGGTCCATTCTCCGATATACCAATTGTTCTCGTCAATGTATTCATAAATTTTATTTGTCATAAGCTTACATGCTCCACATTCACTTTCAGGCCCAGCCAGCTTTCTGCAATCTCCGAAAAGCTTTTGGCATTGGCAGTTGTGTAAAATTGGTGATTGAGCTCCTGTTTTTCCCGACTGCGATTGATTTCAAAGTAATTGAGTAGGACAGAAATATCCCGTACGCACTCTGCCCCGCTGTCAATTAGCTTCACATTCGGTCCCATCCTGTTTTGAATGATAGGCCGGAGCAAGGGATAGTGGGTACAGCCCAAGACCAGGGTATCTACTCGGCCAGCCAGAGGTTGCAGGGTTTCATAGACAACTTTTTTGGTAAGACTGGAATGAAGTTCATTGGACTCTACCAAAGGTACAAACTTAGGGCAGGCCAAACTTTCCACCTGCATCTCCGGCGAGAGCGCTTCAATCTTCTGACGATAAATATCAGAAGAAACTGTCATTGGTGTTCCAATAACACCAATGCGGCCGCTGGCAGTTGACTTAATAGCTGCACTAGCCCCCGGCAGAATCACACCCAGTACGGGAATATCCAGCTTTTCCTTCACTTCTTCCCAGACAACAGCAGTCGCTGTATTGCAGGCAATGACAATCATCTTAACATCCTTGGTCAGAAGGAAGTTGACCAATTGCCAGGTATAAGCGCGAATCTGCTCAGCAGGCCTAGGACCGTAAGGAGCCCGCGCCGAATCTCCGATATAAATGACCTCTTCGTGGGGGAGCTGCCGCATGAGCTCACGGACTACAGTCAAACCGCCCACTCCTGAGTCTAAAAAACCGATTGGTCGATTATCCATAAGGTCTTCTTTCTAAAACAAGGGACTGGAAGCCGATTCCAAATCCCCATTTTTTTATAGATTTTCTCTACTGGTATTAAAAGCCAGCCTCTAGAAAATTATTTTTTCTTTTTGCTCTTAGCAAGCGCAGCTTTCTGCTGGCTGATAATTTGACGGTAGACTTGCTGCACTTTCGCTTCATTTGGCCGTTGGCCGCTAGCGCTAAGCAAGGTCCGAACTGCTTCTACATTCAAACGCGGATTTTCTGCAAATTCCTTCTCCACTTGCCGACGAAGCAGATACATACCCAAGATCACGCCTCCAGCAAATGCTGCCATAATCAAGAAAATTGCTAAAACTAAATTCATATCGAGAACTCCTCTATTCCATTTTTACATTGCTCTTCATTATATCAAATTTTCTCTATTTTTCAAAATCAAAGCCATACAGTGTCGCAAAATAATCTTCTGGTTTTTCAGCCCGACGAATCATGCGAACATTGCCATCTTGCTCCAAGAGAATTTCGCTGGAGCGGAGCTTGGCATTGTACTGATAACCCATAGAGAAACCATGAGCACCCGTATCGTGAATCACCAGTGTATCACCGATTTGGCTGACGGGCAGCGGTCGATTTATGGCGAATTTATCGTTATTCTCACAGAGGCTGCCGACAACATCCACAATCTCTGTCTCACCCTCAGGTCGATCCATATTAGTAATGTGGTGATAAGAGCCATACATGGCAGGACGCAGCAGATTGACTGCAGAGGCGTCCACTCCCAGATAGGTGCGGTAGGTCTGCTTCTTATGGGTAACCTTGGTGACCAGCAGGCCATAAGGTGCCAACATAAAGCGGCCCAACTCCGTATAAATCTTGACCTGTCCTAGACCAGCCGGTGTCAGAATAGCTTCATATGCCAGACGAACTCCCTGACCGATGACCGCAATGTCATTTTCCTCGCCATCAGGCTGGTAATTGATACCAACACCACCAGAGAGATTGATAAAGTCCAACTCAACTCCTGTCTCAGCCACTACTTCTACAGCCAGCTCAAAAAGCTGACGAGCCAGTTCAGGATAGTAGTCATTGCTGACAGTATTTGAGGCCAAGAGAGCATGAATCCCAAACTTCTCAGCTCCCAACTCATTGAGCTCTTTGAAAGCTTGAATCAGCTGGTCCTTAGTCATACCAAACTTGGCTTCTTCCGGATTATCCATGATGCTGGTTCCCAGCTCAAAGACACCACCAGGGTTGTAACGGCAGGAAATAATCTTTGGAATACCCGCGGCTTCCTTTAGAAAAGCCACATCTTCATAGGCATCCAGATTGATAGTCGCTCCCAAGTCACGCGCAAACTGAAATTCCTCAGCTGGTGTGTTATTGGACGAAAACATGATATCCTGTCCAGCAAAGCCCAGCTTTTGGCTCATGAGCAGCTCAACATAGCTGGCACAATCCACCCCACAGCCTTCTTCTTTGAGGATTTTTAAAATAGCAGGATTGGGAGTGGCCTTGACGGCAAAATATTCTTTAAAACCTGGATTCCAAGAAAAGGCCTCATGCAGGGCACGCGCTCTTTCCCGAATTCCCTTCTCGTCATAAAGATGGAAAGGGGTTGGAAACTGATCCGTAATCTCAGCTAACTTTTCACGACTGACAAAAGGAGTTTTCATACTGTTCTCGCTTTCTATTTGCTGGATTTATTATACCATAAATCCATAGGAGAAACAAAAAGCACTGGGCAAGCGCCCAATGCTTGAGTCTTATTTAGCTGAGTTATTTGTTTCTTCCAAAAATACGCAGCAAGCTGAGGAAGAGATTAATGAAGTCCAGATATAGGTGCAGAGCCAGCGAAATTGCCCAGCCATTTCCTGGATTGCCATTGGTCTGCTCATAGACGTAGCGAATCTTCTGATTGTCCCAAGCGATGAGTCCTGAGAAAATAAGGACACCAACGATACTGATGATAAAGTCCAAGCCACTGCTTCTCAAGAAGATATTAAGGAAGCTAGCAGCGATAATACCAATCAAACCGGCCATACAAGCTCTGCCCATTCCAGAAAGATCCTTCTTGGTCACCTTGCCGATGAAGCCCATAGCAAAGAACATCACGGTCGTTGTCAGAAAGGCTAAGAGAACAGTTGACTGAAGATACAGGGCCATGATAATACTTAAGGTAAAACCATTGATGGCTGAATAAGCTAAAAACATAGGCAACGCCGCTGGGCTATTGCTCCGAGCAGTTCCAGATGCTACCAACACAAGGATAAACTCAACTGCAATAGCCGCATAGAAAATCCAAGTGGAGCCTGTCAGAACAGAGATAATAATGTCCTGAAAGAAGTTCAGCATCAAGAGGGATACGATTGCTGAGATTCCGATACCGACACCAACGATAGAATAAATCTTGGCATAGAAAGAATTAATATCTGATTGATCTTGAATAATAGAATGATTCATAGTTACTCCTTTTATAATAAAACATTTACGGTTTCAGCATCTTTCGATGAAAGAGCTTGCGATTACTGCCCTTGCGTCTCCAAGGTGCCGTTGCTTCTTTGACGGCCCAATACTTGTCCACCATCGTCACAACGAATGATTCTTTGTAGCGAGGCGGTGCCAAAGTCAGGCCCCACATATGCTTGACGATAATGTCCTCTTCGACTTTATTAAGCTTAGTAATCTTACGAGCATTGCGAACTGCCAACCTCGGATGAACCCAAGCATGACTCTTCTTAAACTTGGTCACACGCCAGTCATAGTAGAATAAGTCATGAAGCAGGGCACCGCGTGCCGTGCTGCGGGCATTCCAACCAAATTTTTTGGCAATTCTGTAACTAGTATAACTTACATTGATGGAATGTTCAAGTCTATTGGAATGAATATGATGGGGAATTTCTTTCAGGCGCTGCACACTAGGCTTTTCAATCAAGTGCCCAACATAGGCCATAAACTCCTCGTCCTTTTTGTAAGGCATAGAATCACCTCCCTTGCCAACTATTATATCTCTTTTTCTGATTTTTAGCTTAAATGAAAGATTAAAATACCAGCAGCGACAGCAACATTAAGACTTTCTGCCTGCCCCTTCATGGAAATATGGACCAGAACATCAGCTGCTTCCGTCATTTCTGGACTAATTCCCTGACCTTCATTGCCCATGACTAGGACAAAGCTCTCTTTGCTATCTACATTTCTGTAATCGATAGATGTTGACGACAAGGTCGACGCTAGAATTGGCAGACGGGAAGACTGAGCCAGCCTAATAAAATCAGCCGTATCCATCCGATAAACGGGCAGGTGAAAATGACTCCCCTGCATAGAGCGCAGCGTTTTTAAGTTATAGATATCTGCCGACAATTGAGAGATGAAAACCCCGTCAAAACCAGCTGCATCCGCGGTCCGAATGATGGTACCGACATTACCTGGATCCTGAACGTCCTCCAAGAAAAGATAGCGTCCGCTTAACTCCAATGGTATTTCTTTCCTTTCAAAAGCCACTTCTGCGACAATGCCCTGTGGCGTCTTACTATCAGCCAAATCTGCTAAAATTTCCGAACTGACAAAGATCACCAGAGAAAAATCAGCTAATTGTTCTGCGTATTCCGCTAAAGCAAAAATCCGAATCAGCTCAGCCCCGCTGCTGACAGCTTCCTCAAATAAATGCCAGCCTTCGATCAAATAAGAATCCTTGCGGTATTTTTTGTGATGAAGTTTTTTAGCTTTTTTTACCACATTATTGGCTTTTGAGGTTATAATATTCATAAGAACATTATACCACAATTTAGCAGACTTGCACTCATACTGAGGGCTTAAATCCCCTCGGTCCGCTCACTAAAGGAGGACGCCATGCAGAAAGTAAAAATGATAGCCCAAGGACGGGTACAAGGGGTTGGATTCCGCTGGGGAGTCTATTCTATAGCGCTGGAAATCGGAGGTATCACCGGCCGGGTCTGGAACAACGACGATGGTACTGTTGGCATTCTGGCTCAGGCTGATGACCCAGCTCTGATGGCCAAATTTATCCAAGAAATCCGCAAGGGACCGACCCCTTTTTCTAAGGTCAGTTATTTGGATGTGACCATGGCTAATTTCGACTCCTATCCCGACTTTAAAATTTCAAATTAGGTCTGCAGAACTATTGTATATTTTGCAAAAAAACAGTAGAATAGATAGGTATTATTTTTTAGAAACAAAGGATATGAACTCGTGAAACATTTCAAACGCTTTTTATTCTCCGGTATGGGACTGGCTGCGCTTCTTTTCCTGTCCGGCTGTGTGGGCCGCGACAAGGCCGGTAATCCTTCTGGTCTGATTTGGGACGTGATTGGTCAGCCTATGGCGGATGGTATCCAATTCTTTGCCAAGAATTCAGGTCTGGGTTATGGTCTGGCGATTATCATCGTTACGCTCATCGTGCGGATTATCATTCTACCGCTGGGAATCTATCAGTCTTGGAAGGCAACGCTTCAGTCTGAAAAGATGAACTACTTCAAGCCAATTTTTGCCCCAATCCAAGAGCGAATCAAAAATGCTGAGACTCAGGAAGAGAAAATGCAGGCTCAGCAAGAACTGATGGCTGCTCAAAAAGAGAATGGACTCAGCATGTTTGGCGGTATAGGCTGTCTGCCTCTGCTTATCCAAATGCCTTTCTTCTCAGCCCTCTTCTTTGCCGCTCAGTATACTCAAGGAGTTGCAGGCAGTTCCTTCCTCTGGATTAAAGACCTGGCCAAAAGCGACTTGGCTTTGACTGCCATTGTCGGTATCCTCTACTATATCCAGTCGGTGCTCTCTCTGCATGGTATTGAAGATGAAACTCAAAGAAACAGCATGAAACAGGCTTCTTATATGAGTCCTATCATGATTGTTGGTTTCTCATTCCTCTCACCTGCCGCAGTCACTCTCTACTGGGTAGTCGGTGGATTTATCCAAATCATCCAGCAATTTATCATCAACTACATCATCCGACCTCGCCTGAGAAAACAGGTGGCAGAGGAATTTGAAAAAAATCCTCCTAAAGGCTTGAAAAAAGCGAGTCGAGCTAAAGATGTTACTCCAAAAGCTCAGCAGGCTATTGAGCAAAAGAACAAAAAGAAAAAGAACCGCAATGCTGGTAAGCAACGGTCAAGATAAAGAAAAAATCTTCTAGCTAACACTAGAAGATTTTTTTTAATCTCGAGTAAGAATCGGCGTAACCGATACCAAAAACTCAGCAAAGAAAGCAATAACTGATTAACGAGGTGACTCTATCACAGTAAAACGGTAAAGCCAATCAAGCCTTTCTTATATGAAACCCAAATCCTGCCCTTGAAAATCCGCACCAGACTTTCTGCCATGGATAGGCCAATCCCGTAGCCAGGCTGCTTCTGATTGTGCGATTCGTCTTCACGATAGAAACGGTCAAAGAAACGACTGTAATCAACATTCTTACCATCCGCATAGCTATTGGCTACCGTCAGACGAGCTCGTTTCCCACGCTTGGCCTTGGTCAGGGTGACAAAAATTTGTCCATCTTCGTCACAATACTTGCAGGCATTGTCAATCAGGATACTAACCAATTCATAGAGTTCATCTTCAGTTGCCTTGACATGGATGTCTTCCTGCAGCTTGATCTCGTACTTCTTGCCTGCCTTCTCAATGACAGACTTGAAGTTTCCTGCTACTTTTTTAACAACTTCTGAAAAATTCACATCTACCAAAGTAACATCTGGCTGCTCTTCCAGACGGGCCAGAACGACCATTTGATTGATTAGATTACTGAGGCGCTTGACCTGGTCCTTAGTGCTCTCTGTCCATTCATTTTCGCCAGTCATCAGCTCTTGCAGCTCCGTATTGGCTGAAATGATTGCCAATGGCGTCTTCAGTTCATGTCCCGCATTAGTGATAAAACGCTTCTGATTTTCATAGTTTTTGATATAGGGACGGATGGCAAAGTTGGAAAATCCAGACACGACTAAGACAAAGAAAATAAAGCTATAGAAACACAACTGGATAGACAGCCAGAAAAAGTCATTGCGGCTTTCGAGATAATTGGTCGAATCTAAGACCACCAGTAAATAGCGCTTGGTCTTGGAATCCTGCGTTATCTGGTAGGAATAAAATTGACTGCCTACCTTAAAAACCCCACTGCTGCGGCTGTTCTTAATCACTTTGTTTGCATAGCTGAGCGCCTGCTCCTTAGATAGATTGGAAAGATGGTCCAAGTTGGTGGAGTAAAGAGTTTTATCTTCCTTATAGACCACACTGAAATAGCGGTATTGGTAGATGGTATCAATGGTGATACGGTCGTTTTGCAAGCTCTCTGCCGTTTCTTCTACACTGGGAAAATCTCCATTATTGGCAGATAGAATATTGAGAACAGCTTGGATTTCTCCGTTGGTCTGCAGAAAACGAACAGAGTTTAAGACAGCAATCATGGTCAGCAAAATACAGACAATAGCCGCCGAAGCCAGCAGAATGAACCGAATTTTAAGTTTCCGAAACATGGCTATCTCCTTCCAGCGGCACCAGAGTGAAACTGCCGCCTTCCTCACCCAAGATAGCAAGGTCAGCATGAATAGCCTTCAGCTTCTGACGCAAATAGGAAATATAAATCCAGACGAAGCCTTCGTCCAAATCCTCATCCTCGTCTTTGGACCAAACATGACGGAAGATTTCCTGAGTGGAAAGACTCTTCTGGGCATTGAGCATAAGAAATTCCATCATTTTAGATTCCTTACCGGCTAGTCGAATAGAGTTGGAGCTAATGAGCTCATGCTCTCCGACATTGAGGCTGGTTTGGCCAATCTGCAGCAAATTGGGGGTGAAAGTCGCTACCCGTCTGGACATAGAGCGCAGGCGAGCCAGAAGCTCTTTCAGAGAGAAGGGCTTGGTCAGATAATCATCTGCACCGGCATCCAGCCCTGTGACCTTGTCATCTACCTCTGACATAGCTGTCAGCATGATGACATGGGTCGTATTGCCGGTTTGGCGGATTTCTTTCAGCGCTTCAATGCCTGTCTTGACTGGCATCATGATATCAAGAATCATCAAATCATAGGCATTTTCCTTGGCCAAGTCCACAGCTTCTTGCCCATCAAAGGCTGTATCAACCTGATAGCCTTCATGGGTCATCGCCGTTTCCAAGACACGGGACAGCTGTTGCTCATCTTCAGCTAATAAAATCTTCATCATCTCACTCACTTTCTCGAATCAAATTGCGGATGGTCTGCATGGTCACATCACAGGAAGCCAGCTCATCTGCACAGCGTTTCAGCTCGCGGACAATCCGCTTGCTGTCTTTAATCTCATGCTTGTACTTCATCTGATGCTCTAAGCTGGCCCAAGAATCCATAGCAATGGTTCGAAGCTGGATTTCTACAAAATAGCGGCCGGGATTTTGACCATGACAGTCCTCGTAAGGAGTCTCCACCTCTAATATCAAGTGGTAGGAGCGATACCCATTAGGCTTGGCAGCTCGGATATAGTCCTTTTCCAGAACAATCTCACAGCCCTCTAGCTGACGAATCACCTCAATAGTCTGATAGATGTCCTCAATAAAACCGCAAACAATCCGAATCCCAATCGCATCACGAATTTCTTTCAGGGCTGACTCTGGCGCCCTAGGCAAATTCTTGCGTTGACATTTCTCTTCCATACTGGCTGCCTGCTTGACTCGTGCATTAAAATGCTCAAAAAGCTTCTGCCCTGTTTCCTGCTTGACTCGATCATTAGCCTCTTGAATACGCTGACTAAGATCCTCTAAAATCTTGGGCAGGTAGGCCCCATATTTCCCATAAATATCTTGCTCTTGCATACAGTTCTCCTACTTTTCTAGCTTATTCTCATTATAGCATAAGCATCTGCCTTTTCTCTATTTTTTCCCTGCTCTTCTTATCTAGCCTACACTCTCTGTCTTAAAAGAAACGAAAAAAGAACCAGTCTTCTAGCCAGTTCCTTTTGGTATTTATTAAACGGTTTTTTCAACCTTGAGAATTTTAACATCGTAGCTGCCAACTGGTGTTTCGACTGTTGCAGTATCGCCTGTTTTCTTGCCAATTAGAGCTTGACCAATCGGGCTTTCATTGGATACCTTGCCTGCGAAAGCATCTGCACCAGCAGAACCAACAATAATGTAGACTTCCTCTTCGCTTTCGCCTACTTCTTGAATGGTAACTGTTTTGCCGATAGCTACCTCGTCCTTGGCTACAGCATCACTGTTTACAATCTCAGCGTAGCGGATCTTGGTTTCCAGACTAGAAATCTGTCCTTCCACAAAAGCCTGTTCGTCCTTTGCAGCTTCGTATTCACTGTTTTCTGACAAATCGCCATATGAGCGGGCAATCTTAATACGTTCTACCACTTCTGGACGACGCACCAATTTCAATTCTTCTAATTCTTTTTCTAGTTTTTCCTTTTCCTCTAGGGTCATAGGATAAGTTTTTTCAGCCATTTTTTCTCTTTTCTTTTATTTTATTTTAAAACTAAAACAAGAGGCTGAGACAAGTCTGTATCAGTCCCTTTTTTATATAGCAGGACTGAGAAAGCTAGAACTAAATGCACTAGCTTTCTCTTATCTGCAATGATAGCAGTCTAATTAGAACTGCTGCTGGATTGAGTGAGCTTGCTGTTGACATGCTCCTCAACATTTTTAGCGTGTTCCTCATAAGTATTAGCGAAGTAAACAGCGCCTGTTTCAACATTTGCCACAAAGTAGAGGTAGTCCGTCTTACTTGGGTTAATGGTAGCTTCCAGAGCTGATAGGCTCGGACTATCAACTGGTCCAGGCATAAGCCCTTCTTTTTTATAGACATTGAAAGGCGAGTCGATATTGGTATCAATCTCAGCGTCCTCTTTCAGAGTCGTTTTCTTTCCTAGCTTGCCTTGAGCATAAAGGATAGCGATATTACTCTGAAGCGGCATCGCTTGATTGAGACGGTTGTAAAAGACGCTGGCAATATCTTTGCGGTCCTGGTCTGTTGAACCTTCTTTTTCCACCAGAGAAGCAAGAGTCAGAACTTCATTAACCGTTAGGTTCTTCGCTTCGATAGTAGAGTAGTAAGAAGACAGATTGGTATTCATTGCGCCCAACATCTGGTCAATCAAGCTTTCCAAATCCGCATCCTCGCCATAGTTATAAGTGGCAGGGAAGAGATAACCTTCTAAGCGATACTTGACTCCGCTGTCCTTGCTTGGCAATGTGCCCAGCAGCTGTGGATATTTAGCCGCCATCTTGGAAATGAAAGCTTCATCCTGCGCCTTAGCTAGGAAATCGTCCTTACTAAAAGGTGTCTTACTAGTCTTCTTAGAAGTTGCAGCTGCATTAACCGTCACAGCCTCTGCAATCTGCTCCAGTGTATATCCTTCAGGAATAGTAACCTTACCAACAACTGGTGGTTGCGGTGTATCTGTTCCACCTTCCTGAAGCTGCCGAGCAATGGTATCTAGGTCCATACTCTTCTGGAGATTGTAATAGCCAGACTGGTAATTGTTAAAGCTTTTAATCTTGGAATACAGACTAAAAACTTGGGCATTTTTAATCAGCCCCTTTTTCTCGAGAATTTCCCCAATCTGTTTAGAGCTAGAGCCTTCTGGCACTTCAACCGTCACATACTCTGTTGCGTTTGCATCAACAGGTTTAAGAGCTGAAGATACATAAGTATAGCCGACAACTCCTGTGACCACAAGTCCCAGCAGGACAATCAGCAGAACCGTTGTCATAATCCTGCGGGCTAAGGTGTTTTGACGTTTTTTCTTGACCGTGTTGTTGGCCCGATTAGCCCGAGATAGGACCTCATTGGGCTTCTTATCTTCCTCATCCACTCGGCCATAGACCTGAGGGTGAGCCTTTTCATTCTCTGCAACCTTGTAGGAAACATCTACCGAAGCCGGTCTAGCTTCAAAGTCCTCCGCAGCTGCTGTTTCTTTTGCAGAAGCAGAGTCCGCTTCTGACTGGCTAGTTGAAGAGGGAGTTTGTTCTTCCTTTTCTCCAGCTAAGTCTTTCAAAATCTGCTCTTTAAAGCTCAGATTCTTCTCTTTGTCTTGTGATTTTTCAGTCAAAAATTTGACCTCCTTCATCATAATCCCTAACATTATATCTTAAAAGTCAGATAAATGCAATAAGAGTAGGATTTTCTAGCTTATTATTGGTTTTTTTACAGTTTGAGACTAGGATTTTCCCAGACCATATCAAACCAAGTGGCACCTGCGTAAGTTGATTGTGACAAACCTTCATTTACAAAGGCATGCTTCTCGTAGTAAGCGGTGAGATAGTCGTGGCAGGTCAGATTGATGCCGTGGCGTTCATCTGCTATAGCAATCTCTTTCATAGCTTCCAATAGCTTGCGACCGGCCCCCATCCCCTGAGCATCTTTCGAGATAGAAAGGCTGGTCAGAGAGATAAAGCCGCCGTCCAGATGACTATAATCTTCAATCTCCTCTGTAAAGGAAATGTCCTTTAAATAACGTTCTGGACGGACAGGTCCCTCCAGATAGCCCAAAATCTTATCGTCCTTTTCTGCCACCAAAAAAGTTGAAGATAGGGTTTGGATATGAGCTGCTAGACTTTCGCGGCTAACAGCCTCTTCTGGACTGAAATTTTCCAATTCGATAGCATAAATGGCATCTAAGTCAGCCATTTGAGCTTGACGGATAATCATCACTTCTCCTTAAAATTGGGATTTTCCCACACCATATCAGACCAAGCAGCCCCACCATGAGTTGAGTCAGAAATCCCTTCGTGGACGAAACCATTCATCTCATAATAAGGTATCAGCTCATCATGACAGGTAAGGCTAATGCCCTTTCGATTTTGCTGAACAGCTATCTCCTTGAGAGCTGCAAGCAACAAGGTTCCGACCCCCTGCCTCTGAAAATCTGGATGGACGGACAGACTTTGGACAGCAATGAAGCCACCTTCTGGAGGATTAGCACCCACCTTGCTAAAGAGATCATCTGTCAAATATCGCGCCTGAACAGCTGGTCCAACAATATAGCCCGCCAGCTGACCATGCAGCTCTGCTAGCAAAAAAGTATCAGCAATCTGCTCAATCCGCTCTTTGAGAACTTCTGCACCGGCCGCTTCTGCTGCTGGAAAATTCAGCTGCTCAATTGCAAGAATTTCTACCCAGTCGCTCAAGTCGGCCTGTCTGATTCGAATCGGTGCTTCCATCAAGTCTCCTCCTACTGAACGTTGCTGGTAAGATTGGACAGGAGACGTTCAAAGGAATATTCATAGGTCTGGATGTCACCAGCTCCCATAAAGACATAAACGGCATTATCGTGGTCAAGAAGCGGAGAAACATTATCCACATCAATAACCTTGGCCCGCTTCACAATCTTTTCAGCCAGATCTTCGACCTTAACATCGCCATTGTCCACCTCACGCGCAGATCCGTAAATCTGAGCTAAATAAACTGAGTCAGCCTGATTGAGGGCTTCCGCAAATTCGTCCAAGAGAGCAATGGTTCGAGTGAAGGTATGCGGCTGAAAGATTGCCACGATTTCCTTGCTTGGATACTTCTGACGAGCTGCATCAAGAGTTGCGATAATTTCCGTCGGATGGTGAGCAAAGTCATCAATGATAACTGTTTCATTAACAATCTTTTCAGTAAAACGGCGCTTAACTCCGCCAAAAGTCTTGAGATGTTCCCGAACTAAATCCAAATCAAGACCTGCAGTATACAAGAGGCCGATTACTGCTGTCGCATTCATAATGTTGTGGCGGCCAAAGCTTGGAATTTGGAACTCACCCAGCTCTTGCCCGCGGAAAGAAACTTTGAAGCCTGAACCACTGGTAGAACGCAAGAGGTCGTGAGCAACAAAGTCATTGCCCTCTTCCTTGAAGCCATAGTAGTAAATCGGAGCCTTGGAAGTAATCCGACGTAGCTGCTCATCTTCTCCATAGATGAAGAGTCCTTTGGTAATCTGCTTGGCATAGTCATTGAAAGCGTTAAAGACATCTTCCAGGCTCGTGAAATAATCCGGATGGTCAAAGTCGATATTGGTAATGATCGAATATTCCGGATGATAAGGCATAAAATGACGCTCGTACTCGTCTGACTCAAAGACAAAATACTTGGCATTGGCAGAACCACGGCCTGTACCGTCACCAATCAGATAACTAGTATCCGTGATATTGGAGAGAACATGGGAGAGAATACCCGTTGTAGAGGTCTTCCCGTGGGCACCAGCCACTCCCAAGCTGACAAAGTCACGCATGAAGCTGCCTAAAAACTCATGGTAGCGTTTATAGCTGATGCCGTTTGCGTCTGCATAGGCAATTTCTACATTGTTATCTGGACGAAAGGCATTGCCGGCAATAATTTCGAAGTCTGGTTGGATATTCTTTTCATCAAAAGGCAGAATGGAAATGCCAGCCTGCTCCAGACCGCGCTGAGTGAAATAATATTTATCAACGTCACTGCCCTGAACCTTATGGCCCATCTGATGCAGCATCAAAGCCAAAGCGCTCATACCAGAGCCCTTAATCCCGATAAAATGATAGGTTTTCGTCATGATTACTCCTTAAGATACAAGGCCATAAAAGCAAATCCAAATAGGAAAATCTCCGCAGACCCTCATCAGCCCGCAGGGATTTTCTTTCTTTACAAGCTTTTAGGCACCACCAAAACACCAAAGAAGCCGGACCAATCAGTAAGTCCTAGCTTCTAGCATCGGTCTTTTTCAACCGATGATGGATGTTATATGCAGATAGATTTTACATTTACATAAGCAAACAGCAATTTCCTTTATACATCAGAAAATTGTAGGCAGAAAAGACTCGAGCAAGCCAGCTTTATTCGCTGTCCAAGCCTGTCAAATTCAGCTCTTGAGCCTTGGAATGCTTCAACTGCTCCTCCTTAGCCCTATCCTGATTATAGATCTGACTGGTTTTTAAAAAATCATAATTGTTTTTCTTAGGCTTTTCTTCTGGCTCCTGCGGCTGAGGGCTATACTCAGGCTGAATATCTGCCAAAATATAGTTATCCTGCTGAAGCCTGTCGCCAAACTTCGTAAATTCCCCTGATGTATTCTTCTGAAAAGGGGCTGTTGGCTTCGGTCTTTCCGCATTAGAAGCTGTTGGAAGCTTTCTGCTGCGGACCTTAGTCGGAAGGTCGCTGGTCAGATAAGACGCTGAACGCTTCTTTTTCAAATCTGCCCGAGCTTCCTCGCGTGCCTGCTCAGCATAACGAATAGCTGGATCTTTCTTATCAATCGGCTTTTTAAAATCCTTGAAAGCAGACTGCTTTTGCAGCGGTCTTCTGATAGCCTGACTGGCAGCGATGGGAGCATGCCTGCTGGAATCCACAATCGGCATCCATTCCAAATAATTACGGTCTGTATAGTCTCCGGTAATGTTGCTAATGAGATCCAGTTCATCATAAAGATTCATATGCGGCATTTCCGTCAGCATGATTTCATCATCTGACACCAGAGGAAATTGTTTATCAGTCATATCTTTTTCCTTTCAACCCTTCATTATTATAAACTATTCAGGCTATTTTTCAAGCTATTCTGCCGAAATTCCCAGAATTTCTCGAATTTCCTCCACAGAGAGACTGGATTTGGCTTCTGCTCCGTCGAGAATAGTCGAAACCAGATTGCGCTTGCTCTCCTGCAACTCCTGTATCTTCTCCTCAATCGTACCCCGTGTAATCATCCGATAGACTTCGACATTGCGCTCCTGACCGATACGGTGGGCACGGCCGATGGCCTGGGCCTCAACCGCTGGATTCCACCAGAGGTCGACCAAGATGACTGTGTCAGCACCGGTCAGATTGAGACCGACACCTCCAGCCTTGAGGGAGATTAGAAAGGCTGAACGCTGGCCGTCATTGAAGGCTGTTGTCATGTCCTGACGCTCCTTGGCTGGAGTAGAGCCTGTAATCTTAAAGGACTCCATGCCCATCTTGTCCAACTCACTCTCGATAATATCCAGCATACCACGAAATTGTGAAAATATGAGGACACGACGATTACCATCTTGTATCTGTTCAAGTAATTCCCGCAAACTTTCTAGCTTACCGCTCTCGCCCTCGTAATCTTCCATAAACAGCTTCGGAGTATCACAGATCTGACGGAGGCGCATAAGACCTGACAGAATCTCTATCTTGCTGCGGTTGATTTCATCTTCTGTCGCATGGATAATTCTGTCCTGCATTTGTTTGAGCAGAGCCAGATAAATAGTCTTCTGACTATCTGCCAATTCATTGCGATAGGCGACTTCAATCAAATCAGGCAGTTCCTGCAACACATCTTCTTTTTTGCGCCGCATGACAAATGGTTTGATATAGCGAGCGACTTTCTCAGCCGGCAGTTTTAAAAATTCCTTTTTGCTTGGCAAAAGTCCTGGCATGACAATCTGGAAAATAGACCAAAGTTCTCCCAGATTATTCTCAATCGGCGTCCCAGAAAGAGCAAAAGTATGCTCCACTTCAAAATCCCGCAAATACTGGGCAATCTTGGTCTGGTCATTCTTCATCACCTGAGCCTCATCCAAAATCAGATACTGGAAGTGGTTATCCTTGTATTCTTCCACATCCTGCCTGAAAGAAGCATAGCTGGTAATGGTAATCTGATGCTTCTCCGCAATCAGCTCATCACGAACATTTTTCAGACCATACACCACCGCCACATCCAAATGTGGAGCAAATTTAGCAAACTCATCGCTCCAGTTATAAATCAAGCTGGATGGCGCCAAGATTAAGACTTTCTTAGAGTCATCTATACGCGAACTCAGAAAAGAAATCGTCTGCAGGGTCTTTCCTAGCCCCATATCGTCAGCCAAGATGCCACCAAAGCCATATTTATCCAGCATGGATAACCACTTGACACCCGTCTCTTGGTAATCCCGAAGGTCAGCCTTGACTTGCAGCTCAGGAAGAGGAAATTCCTCAGGGTGAGTCAGGTCAAAGGCCAGCTGCTGCACATCTTTTGAAAACTGTACCCTATCCTTGCCCTTGAAAAACTCTGCCAATTGATAAGCTGCCAGACTGCTGGTCTGAATGAAACCATTTTTAGTCCGCTTACTCCGCAGCTGCTGTAAAGTCCGAATCATCTCCTTGGTCTCTTCATCAAAAATCAAGACTTGCCCAGACTTACTGATAAAGAAGTCCTGCTCCTTAAAGAGCGAATCAAGAACTGCGTCAATCTCTGACTGCGCAATGCCAGCAAAATCGAAACCAACATCTAAGAGGCCGCCCTTCATCTTGACAGAGATCCTTGGACTTTCTGTCTGTGCCAGTGCCTCTAACTCTTCTGTCATACTGACATGGCCCAAAGCCTCAAAATTGGGAATCACTTCCGAGAAGAAATGATAAATTTCTTCCGGTTTCAGAGGCGGTCGCTGACTGTAAAAATCTGCCACAAAACCTGCCTGCAGCATTTGCTTAAAGACTTGCTGCTCATGCTCAAAATTACCCGCAAAAGGCAGACGTTCCAAATCTTTACGAGTCGTCACCTTCCTGTCTCCATAGTCAAAGACAGTGTCCAAAATCAGACGCTTGTCAGGACCGATGTCAAAGTCAAACTTGGCTGTAAAGTCATGAATCATCATACTTTCAGGTGCTTCTATCCGACCAACCTTTTTAAACTCAGACAGACTGGAAGCCAGCTTCGTTCTCTCTGACAAGTCGAATTGCAGGCGCTTCAACCGATCATGCTCTATAGGCAACTCCCGTAAAGCCTTAATTAGTCTTATCTGCTGAGGATTTAGCTGATAGAAGGTATCTCCATAAAAGATAAACTGCCCATCATAAAGCATCTTATAATTCTTCTCAGCAATGACTAGCTCAAAATGCTCTTCATACTCTTCCACTTGGAAAGTATAAACTTCTGCCTCTTCATGTAAATCTTGGAAAAAGACTTCACTGTAGTCATAAAGGCTGTACTCTAAGCGGAAAGAAGACAGATTCATCAGGAAGATAACCCCCTCTTCAAAGATACTAGCCGGGAAGAAAAGATTGCGCCCAGCATTTGGGAAAATCAAAGAAGAATCTTGCCCCTGATAGTCAGACACTAGTCCTTGCAGGAAAACGAGCAAATCTTGACTGGCTTCATCAAAATCCTCCAAATGAATAGCCTCATAGTAACTCTTACCAATCTGATAATGTCCGCCCTTTTCCAAGGTTCGAAGGAAGGAAAGAACGTCTCGGACAACATAAGAGCGCTCGTCCGGCAAGCGACTGATTCGGAGACTCCAGAGAAACTGTCCAGTATAAGAGTCCTCTTGACCAGTAGCCGAGAGCTCGTAACGAACCTGTTGATTAGATTTATCCGGCAAGACCTTATCCAAGAACAAGCTTCCAAAAGAAACCAGCTCTTGGGTCTCCTGACTGGTCAACTCCTCTTCTTCCATACTCTTTAGCACATCTTTTCCAGATGGAGCATTTTTCAGATAATACTCCAAGGCTGCCAGATGGGCACAATATTTTTTCTTCTGGAAAAAGTCGCAATAACAAAAGATGACATCATCATCCAAGCTATAGCGCAGATTGCACTCATCCACACGAGCATATAAAAGTGAATCACTGACCTCAAGGATTACTACCTTATTGTTTTCAACCAGGGCAATTCCTTCTGTCCGAATCTTACCAGGAATTAATTTTGCCATAATTACCACCTTACATTTATCTCACCATTATACCATACTTTCGACATAAAAAAAGAAAAGCAAGCTCTTATGCTTACTTTCATTTTTACATATAAACGTATGTTTGTCAAATTACTGTTTTCCAACTCTACTTCCGCTTCCTTGCAATCAAGTGAAGTGGGGTCCCTTCAAAGACAAAAGCCTTGCGGATTTGATTTTCCAAGAAACGCAGGTAAGAGAAGTGCATAAGCTCTTCTTCGTTGACAAAGATGACAAAAGTTGGCGGTTTGGTCGCTACCTGAGTCGCATAAAAAATCTTGAGACGCTTGCCCTTGTCAGTCGGTGTCGGATTAATCGCGATAGCATCCATGATAACATCATTGAGGACCGCAGAGGGAATACGGGTATTCTGACTCTGACTGATTTGCTTAATCATGTCCGGCAGCTTATGGAGACGCTGCTTGGTCAGGGCAGAAACAAAGATAATTGGCGCATAAGACAAATACTGGAACTGGTCTCGGATATCTTCTTCCCAGTCTTTCATGGTATGGTTGTCTTTTTCCAGTGTGTCCCACTTATTAACAACGATAACAATACCTTTTCCTGCTTCATGGGCAAAGCCGGCGATTCGCTTGTCGTACTCACGAATTCCTTCTTCAGCATTAAGCACCATCAGAACGACATCTGAGCGGTCAATCGCCCGCATGGCCCGCATGACAGAGTATTTCTCTGTATTTTCATAGACCTTGCCTGACTTGCGCATACCAGCCGTGTCGATCATGGTAAATTCCTGACCTTCACTGTCCGTAAAGACCGTATCAATAGCATCACGCGTAGTACCAGCAACAGGACTGGCAATAACCCGCTCTTCACCTAATATGGCATTGATCAAGCTAGACTTACCGACATTAGGACGGCCAATCAAGCTAAACTTAATCATATCAGGATTTTCAGCCACTTCTTCATTTGGCAGATTTTCAACGATGGCATCAAGAACATCCCCTGTACCAATCCCGTGGACTGAGGAAACTGGGAATGGATCACCTAGGCCCAGCGCATAGAAATCAAAAATCTCATTGCGCATTTCAGGATTGTCGACCTTATTGACCGCTAAAATAATCGGCTTATGGGTCTTGTAGAGCATGCGAGCCACATACTCGTCCGCATCCGTGATACCTTCCTTGCCAGACACGACAAAAACGATAACATCTGCTTCGTCCATAGCAATCTCAGCCTGGTGTTTGATTTGCTCCATAAAAGGCGCGTCAACATCGTCAATTCCGCCCGTGTCAATAATACTAAACTTACGGTTGAGCCAGCTTGCTGTCGCATAGATTCGGTCGCGGGTCACCCCTTCAACATCTTCCACAATAGAAATTCGCTCACCGGCAATCCGATTGAAGAGCGTTGATTTGCCGACATTGGGACGGCCGACAATGGCAATAGTTGGTAAGGCCATGTTTTTCCTCTTTCATTCTTTAGGACAGAGCCAAACTCCACCCTATTTTTCTAATTTCTTTTCTTTGAACAGTTGGTTGATAGCTTGATTTGGCTCCTGACCAAATTGGGTAGCTAGGCGCTGACTCCAGGTTTCCTTAGCCCGCTCACCAGCATATTCAGTCTGTACGCGGTCATAGGCTTGGATAGTTGAACGATCCTGTTCACGATATTCTTCCTCAAAGACCACTGATTCATAAGGCAGCCGCGGTTTGACTGCATGGTTCTGGTTGGGAGTTCCCAGAGCAATCCCAAAGACCGGATAAGTGTAGTCCGGTAGCTTAAAAAGCTCTGCTATTTGACTGGCAGCATAACGAACCAGTCCAATGATTACTCCACCATAACCCAAACTTTCAGCCGCTAAGAGAGTATTTTGCCCCGCCAGAGCGGCATCTACTGAGCTAATCAGGAGATTCTCCGTTCCCTCAGGATAAAAGTCTTCCGTATGCAATTGAACGCCCTTTTGGGCACGATTGAGGTCGCCAACAAAAAGCAGGAAGGCCGAAGACTGCCGAATGGCTTCTTGGGGCACCAAATCAAAGAGGGCTTCTTTTTTCTCTTTGCTTCGCACCACAATGATAGAATAGGACTGGAAATTCTTCCAGCTGGACGCAGCCCGCCCAGCATCAATGATGACACGGAGTTCCTTATCCGAAATCTGCTCCTCCGTAAAGCGGCGAACAGACGTGTGAGCATTCATCAAGTTAATCGTTTCATTCATCGGCGGTTCTCTCCTTTTAGGCGCACCTCCTGAGCCAGAAACTTAATCCGCTCCATAACCCGCTTGGCCTGCCAAGTCTCATCGCCATTCTTAGAGCTGGCAAAGTGACGCTCCAAATCTGCAAACTTAAAGTTAGAAGTAAAGAAAGTTGGCAGATTTTCCTGCATACGGTGTTGGAGAATGACCTGCAAAATCTCATCGCGCATCCAGGGGCTAGACTGCTCTGCACCAATATCATCCAAAATCAGCACTTGAGCTGTCTTGACCTGATCAATCTTCTCCTTGACCAAGCCAGAGCTGATCGCATTCTTAACATCTAAAACAAAGCTCGGATAGTGGAGCAGTGTCGTTGAAACACTGCGTTTTTCTGACAAATCATGCGCCAGAGCAGCCATCATGTAGCTTTTTCCGACCCCAAAATCACCGTAAAGATAAACAGCCTTCTGATAATTCGGAAACTCCGCAACAAAGTTGGTCAACAGTTCAAAAGCCTTGTAGCGGCCAACATCATCCAGATCCACCTGAGCTAGGCTTGCTTCCTTGAGACTGGCTGGTAAGCTGATAAGATTGAGACGGCTTCTAATGGCCTCCTGCCTCTCCTGCTCAATCAACTCAGGCGTCTCCTCATAGGCAACATCCGCATAGCCTTCATTTTTCACCAAGATTGGCTTATAGCCCTTAGCAATATAGGTCTCATCCCCCAGCAAAAAGCGGTTGCGCTCCGTAATATACTGGTTAAACTTGGAGACACTGCGCTGAATCTCAACTTGGGTCAGCTTTTCCTGTTGGATAAAGGCCGCGACATCTGGGTCCGCCATAATCTGCTTGACCAGCTCCTGATAGTCAAACTGCCGCACCCTATTCATATGAGGCATATTCTGTCCTATTTTCTCCATTTATTCGCCTCCTCCTTCAAGTTTGGCTAAGAGCCGACGTTTCTGTTCTTCTAGCTCGGCCTGCTTCTCTGCACTCGTTTCGTTTTTATAATCCGGCTGACTCCAGTCAGGTACATTGCTCTTGGTAGAGCCTTGTCCAGATTTAGCTGGACGGTTCTGGGGCTGCTGGTTGCGCTCACGGATTTTCAAGACTGCTTCCTCAGCTGTCGTCACCTTTTGATAAGAAAAATCATTAGCTACCTTGAGGGCATACTTTTCATTGAGATTGGCTGAATCCACCTTATTAAAGGTCAAGAGCAAGATTACGTTGATAACCTCGTCCAAAAGGCCTAATTCAGCTAAATCTAGCAAAAGCTTTCTCTCCGTCCGCGTAATAGCAGCCTGACGAATTTTTTTGATTTCTGCCAGGAAGACCATTGGTGATGTTCGTTTCGCTTCTTGGATAATAGACTGCTCCTGCTTAGAAAACTGACCTTCTGCCGGCTTCTGAGCAAGCTTTTGCTTCATCCGCTTGGTAGAAATAACCTGAGAAACAGCAGTTTCTCTAGCCAAGACATAGGTCTCATACCAAGTCCACTTCTTCTGCTCAGCAATTGCAAACAATTCTAACAAATCTTCCTTTTCATTGGCAAAGCGAAGATTGTCCTGAGCCATCCGTTGCTTGAAATACTCCAAGTCAAAATCATTGGCCTTTCGCACTGCCCTTGCTTGCTCAGCTTCCATACCAAACACCTGCATAAAAGGCTTGACCAATTTCTCTCCACTAGGATTTTCTGGTCGCAGGGCATCTGCAGCAGCTTCACCGATTTTCTTTTCCAAGAGCCGACTGTACACATTATGGCTGAAAAATTCCTCCGTCGTTAAGGTTGGGTGGAGTTGAACCAGATAGTGGTCATCTGTTTGATAAAGATCTACTAGCTTAATCGCCGCTAAACGCTCAAAACTTTCTTCTAAAATATTAAGTCCAAAATCTAAATGATTAAGAATCTGACTGAAGAGATGCTGCTTTTGTCCATTATCCACAAAAGACAGCAGATAAAGATAAAGTGCTGCTGCTTCTCTCCCCAAAATCGGCAGATAGAGCTTGGTCAAGATAGCAATATCTGGGCTGACTGCATTATTGCGCAAGAAAGAAAACTGATGGTTCGGTTTCATTTATTTGTCCTTTTTCTTCTTGGACCCCTTAGTAATCTGCTTGAGCAGGCTTTCTAGCTCTCCCACATCCTTGAAACTCCGGTAAACACTGGCGAAACGAACGTAGGTGATTTCATCCAGCTCTGCCAGTTCATCCATGACTAAGGATCCAATATATTCACTATTGATTTCATTATCGCTCTGACTGCGGACCTTTTGCTCGATTCGGTTGACAATCTCTTCTATTTCGTCACTAGATACTGGCCGCTTTTGAGCGGAGCGAATAATACCGTTAAAAATCTTATCCCGAGAAAATTGCTCGCGTGTCCCGTCCTTCTTGACAACAACTAGGGTTCTCTCTTCAACACGCTCGTAGGTCGTAAAGCGGTGTTGACATTCCTCACACTCACGACGGCGACGGATTGTATTTCCATCTTCTGCCTGTCTGCTATCAACTACACTTGATTTATTCCCACCACATTTCGGACAACGCATACCATTTCCTCCTAGAATCCTAATACTTCATTATAACACGTTTTCAAGAATAACAAAAGACAGCCGTTTTGGGGTGTAATATTTCACCATTTTGCTCTAAAAATGTGTTTATCAAAAATAAAAAGCGAGACAAATCTGTTGCATTCTCAGTCTTGCCTCATCTTTTTACTATTATAATGCCACTTGCACTTCTAAACCAAAGTGGTCACTGACAACAGGGGTTTCTTTCCCGTCAAAAACGACAGCGGAGCGCTCAACATCCATCCCTTGACTAGTGAAAACATAGTCTATCTTCAGAGCATGTTTATTATCATCCCAGCCTGCAATAGTCCCTTCTACTGTCGCCTCTCCGATAGCTTCTTTTGCAGCAGTATGGCTATCCTGCAGCTTCAGTGGACTGGCCAAGATGGTCTGGTAGCCTTGTTGGCCGACTGGATTGTTGAAATCGCCCATGAGAACCAGAGGAGTTTCTGCTTTTAGCAGCTCTTCTTCAAGCTTAGCCCATTCTCCCTGAAAACCTTTGTCCCACCAAGACAGATGGCAGGAGGCAATTGTCAGCAATTGCCCATCTACCTCAGTCTCGGCTAGCAAGACCTTACGGGTATGGTAATCTCTAGGATCATTAGCCTCTGATACCAGGACTTCTCTAGGAGTCAGTGGTTTTCTGGATAGAATTGCCACTCCTTCGTTGTAAATATCAAACCCAATATGATTATAGGCCCAGGACCAATGATAGTCCAATCCTGCTTCAGCCAATTTTTCTACCAGACATAGAGCAAAATGGTCTTGATGGATCTCAATTGCGCCCTCAACCGCCTGATAGAAAGGAGCCTGAACAACCTGTTCAGACTCCGTTAATTGATTGACTTCCTGCAGGCAAATGACATCATATTTTTCTTGAAGAATGCGTTCTGCAAGCTCATTAAGCTTGGTTTCTTGCTCTTCTTCCATCCAACTATGAGTATTTAATGTCAGGAATTTTGCCATGATTTCTCTTTTCTATATTACAATTCAACCTTAGCAACAACTGTCTTAGCAGATGCTTGACCAAGTTTTTCTACTGTTACAGACTTGATAGCTGCTGCATTTGTGAAGACTACGATTGTTGAAGTTTCACGTCCTGCTTCCTTGATCGCTTCCAAGTCAGCCGTGACTAGGAGATCTCCAGCTGCAACTTTTTGACCTTCTGAAACATGAACTTCGAAAGGTTTACCTTCAAGGCTAACAGTTTCCAAACCAATATGTACCAAGACTTCTAAGCCGTTATCTGTCACAAGACCGATAGCGTGCTTGCTAGGGAAGACGCTAGTTACTGTACCAGCAACTGGTGAATAAATCTTACCATTTTCAGGCTCAACTGCAAATCCGTCACCCATCATTTTTTGTGAGAATACTGGATCTTTAACATTTACCAAGTCAATGACTTGACCGTCCGCAACAGTTTCAACTTCCTCAGTCACACCTTTGTAAGTAACTTCGGCAGCTGCTGATTCTGCTTTTTGGCTAGGAAGTGTTTCAGGAATCACTTCACCAGAATCCAACAAGTCTTGAATATCAGATTTGAGAACGTCAGCTTTTGGTCCGTAGATAGCTTGAACGCCTTGACCTTTCATAACTAAGCCCATAGCGCCTTCAGCTTTCCACTGTTCTTCTGTTCCAACTTTTTCAGCATCTTTGACAGTCACACGCAGACGAGTCATACATGCATCTACATCTACAATATTAGCGCGACCACCCAGAAGATTGATAACATTTACTGCTTGAGAAGCTTCAGCAACTTTACCGCCAGTTGACTCTGATGAAGAAGCTTCATCTGAACCATCTGCTGTTTCATAGTTACCGTTACGTCCTGGAGTTGCATAGTTGAACTTCTTGATCATGAAGTTAGAAATGAGGTACATCACAACACCAAATAGGATAGTTACCCAAATGAAGTTGATGATATCCATTCCCAAGCCAGCATTGATGGCCATAGGAGTACGGGTCAAGAATTCGATAGAACCGAATGAGTGCACACGAAGGTTAACGATGTCAGCCATTGCAAACGCAGCACCTTGTACAAATGCATAGATGATATACAGCGGTGTTGCAACGAACATGAACATGTACTCGATTGGCTCAGTAACCCCTGTCAAGAAGGTTGCCAAAGCAGTCGCAATCATCATACCTTTGTATTTGTGCTTCTTGTCAGCATCCACATTGTGATAGATAGCCGCCGCTACCCCCATAAGGATACCGAATGAACCAATCATCTGACCAACCTTGAATCGAGCTGGATGAACTGTATCAAGCAAGTGTTGGTAAGTAGAAGGATCAGCTGATTTCGTACCAACCAAGTCAGTTACCCAAGCCAACCATAGAGGGTCTTGACCAGCTACAGTTGTTCCCGCACCAGAACCAGTAATAACGTGATAAACACCGCCTAGTTCTGTGTAGTTCATTGGAATGGTCAACATGTGGTGCAAACCAAACGGAAGCAAGAGACGTTCCAGAGTACCATAGATGAATGGTGCCAAAACTGGTGCAGTATCTTGTGAGTTAGCAATCCAAATACCAAAGCTGTTGATACCTGATTGAACAACTGGCCATACGAATGACAAAACAATTGCTACGATTACTGAGCGCAAGATAACAACGAAAGGTACAAAACGCTTACCATTGAAGAATGACAAGGCATCCGGTAATTTACGGAAATTATAGTATTTGTTATAAGCTGTCGCTCCAACAAAACCAGCGATAATTCCGACAAAGACACCCATGTTCAGAGCTGGTGACTCCAGAACGCTGATGAAATAATCAGAAACCTTAATAGATGCGCCAAACATTGTTTTAACTACAGCAGCCTTATCTGAGAGCATATCGCTGGTAACACCAAACATAACACCAGTGATACGGTTAATCAGGATAAAGGACAGACCTGCTGCGAAGGCACCGCCTGCGCGTTCTTTTGCCCAGCTTCCACCAATAGCCAAAGCAAAGAGGATATGCAGGTTACCGATAACCCCCCAACCAATCTGCTCTAAAACACCACCGATAGTGACTAAAACACCTAGATTTGGATTAATCATCGGGATCGATTTACCGATACTAATCATCAGTCCTGCTGCCGGCATAACAGCAACGACCACCATCAAAGCTTTACCGAATTTTTGCCAAAATTCAAAGCTAAAAATGTTCTTGAATGAATCTTTCATCATTCAGACCTCCTTATATTTTTTGCAAACAAGTCCGTTTTTGTGAAATCGTTTGCATGTCGATACTTCTATTATAGCACGATTTTTTATTTTGTAAAGGCTTTTATAAAAATATTTTCTCTTTTTTTGCATTCCAAAGGCTAAAATCCCTTTTTACGAGACATATTTTTGCTATATTTCAACGAAAACGATTGCATAGAATAATCAGAAAGTCCGCATTATTTCTCCTATCAATACTGTAACAAGCGCAAAAAACTCCGTCTCCCTAAGGAGAACAGAGTTTTGAATTTTTATTCTTGCATGGCATAACCAACACCGCGAACGGTTCTGATATAGCTTGGCTGCCCTTCCACATCAATTTTACTGCGCAGATAACGAATATAAACATCTACAACGTTGGTCTCCGTTGCACTCTCGTACTTCCAGACACGCTCCAGCAGCTGCTCACGGCTCATGACCTTATTGCTGCCCATCAGGGTCACCAACAGATCGTACTCCCGCCGCGTCAGTGCGATAACTTCCTCACCACGGTAAACCGTGTGATTTTTAATATCCACTCGCAGATTCCTATAAGAGGTCGGAATTTTCAAGAGGCTGCAGTGCTGGTCGATAAAGTCACGCCCGCGGAAAATGACAGAGACACGCTCCACTAAGTCACTGATAATGAAAGGCTTGACTACGTATGAAACGGCAAAATGCTGGATTGCTTCCTGCTGCTCTGCAATCTCTTCGCGACTAGCCAGGACGATAATGACGGACGCTGGCTTAATCAAACTCAGCTGCTGAGCAAAGTCGCTGGCAGTCATATCCTGAAGATTATAGTTGAGCAGAAGCAAGTCATAATCGGCATCTTTAGCCAGAGCTAGCCCCTCTTGACCAGTCTCAGCTAAATCTACAAGAAAGCTTTCCTTTTGCAGTTCCAAACTCACAAATCGGGCAAGATTTTTTTCATTTTCTACTAGTAAAATTCGCTTTGCCATAGGCCTATCCTATTTTTCGTCGTACCAAGAATAGTGGTAGGTACCTTCTTTGTCTTTACGGTTATATGTATGAGCACCAAAGTAATCACGCTGCGCCTGAATCAGATTCGCTGGCAGATTTTCCGCACGATAGCTATCAAAGTAAGCAATGGCACTAGAGAAGGTTGGCACTGGTACTCCTGCTTGCACAGCCAAGCTGACAACATCACGGACTGCCTGCTGATATTTAGCCGTAATATCCATGAAGTATTCATCTAAGAGCAGGTTTGCAAGGTCAGCATCACGGCCGTATGCGTCTGTAATCTTTTGCAAGAAGCGGGCACGGATGATACAGCCAGCACGCCAGATAGAAGCAATCTCACCGAACGGCAGATTCCAGTTGTTTTCCTTAGACGCTACACGCAATTGAGCAAAACCTTGAGCATAAGACATAATTTTTGAGAAGTACAGAGCCTGACGGATCTTTTCAATCAACTCCGCCTTATCTCCCTCAAAGGTGAATGCAGCTGGTTTTGGCAATACCTTGCTGGCAGCCACACGCTCATCTTTGTAGGTAGAAATGTAACGCGCAAAGACTGACTCAGTAATCAATGGCAGCGGCACACCTAAATCCAAAGAAGATTGACTGGTCCACTTACCAGTTCCTTTATTACCAGCCGCATCCAGAATGTAGTCAACGATTGGGCCATCTTGACCTTCATCGTCCTTGCGTGTCAAGATATCCGCTGTAATCTCAATCAGATAGCTGTCCAGTTCGCCTTTGTTCCACTCTGTGAAGATATCTGCCATTTCACTAGCTGAAAGGCCCAGCAAGTGCTGCATAAGGTCATAACTCTCAGCGATAAGCTGCATATCTCCATATTCAATTCCGTTATGGACCATTTTTACATAGTGACCAGCGCCATCAGGACCGATATAGGTCACACATGGTGCACCGTCTTCAGGAGCTTTAGCAGAGATTTCTTCCAAGACATCCGCTACCAACTCATAAGCTTCTTTTTGACCACCCGGCATGATAGATGGCCCTTCCAATGCGCCCTTTTCACCACCAGAAACACCTGTACCGATGAAATTGATACCAGAGTTAGCCAACTCTTCATTACGGCGAATAGTATCTTTGTAGAAAGTATTCCCACCGTCAATCAGGATATCGCCCTTATCCAAGTGAGGGAGCAGCGCTTGAATAGTCGCATCGGTACCAGGACCAGCTTGAACCATCAGCATAATCCGACGCGGTTTTTCAATAGAGTTCACAAAAGACTCTACATCATAGCTTGGCACAAAGTTTTTCTCAGGATGAGAGGCAATGACGTCCTCTGTCTTGTTTGCTGAGCGATTATAAATGGCAACTGTGTAGCCACGAGATTCGATATTTAGGGCAAGGTTACGGCCCATAACAGCCATACCAACAACACCAAAATTTGCTTTAGTCATTATGTTCTCCTATAGTTTGTTTGTCTTATTTTATCATTTTTAGGGCTTAAAAGAAAGTATTAAGTCGGTGACGGATTGTGAGGGTGGATGAATAGAAAAACCAAGCTCAGATGAAACTGAACTTGGTTGTGGAGGGGGGGACAGTAAAGAGCAAAGTAAGATGACCGATTTTTTAAATGAACTTAGGTTCAATCTTGCTCTCTAAACAGATAGACTTTTGAACTCTTTCCTACGTGAACATTCAGAATTACAAAATCTTCATCATCAACCTTTGCAATAATCCGATAAGAGCTTACACGAAAGCGCACATAGCCAGAGAGATTACCTGACAAATATTTTCCAGGCGCCATAGGAAAATCGACATTTAACCTGCTTTCAGTTCCCGTTGCATAAAAGCAACAATGTAATTAATAAAAGTGGCAAATAAACCATTATTTCTGATACTGAGAACAATGAACTAAAAAATTTAACAGTATTTTTATATTGTATAATATTCATAGACAAATCTGATTCTTCAGTTACATTAACTATTACATCGTTATATAACTTCCTAAAAAGACGCTCCTGCCATAAATAATAAGAATCCAAGATCCAAAAAAATATTATCGGAACTAGATAAATGATCATATTATTTCTAAAATTATCCTTTTGTAAAAAAACAAATAATCCAACTAATATTGTGATGGTCCAACCTTTGATTGTAAATGAATTTTGCGCCATCCGACTAATCGTTGACTGAATTATATCTATATGTTTTAATTTTGATTCTTTCATAGAATTATCTCCTCACTATTTATTTTGCAATCAAATGAACTTTCATCAATAATAGCTCCATTATTATTTTCAAAATAATCCCTATTTTCCTCAAAAGACTTAATCTCTTTATTAAACATTGAGCAAATAGAGTCAATCAACGCATACAAAACTCTAAAGTGATTTTCTGTCGTAAACACCCTATTGTCTTTTTTATCTAAATAAATACTAGGATAAGTGATAGAGATATTCAAAGGAGGTTCAGGATTAGTTTTTCCAGCTTTAATAATTCCATGTTTAGTCTTAACAACCCAACCGGCTCCTATCTCCTGTAAAACTCCAGGTCTTTTAGAAGAATTGTCAGAGTAAACATACAACACATATATTTCTTTCTTTGAATAACTCTTAATAAAAAACTCTCTAAGATACTCGAAAACATCTAGTCCATATGGTACAACTGAGTTGTAGCTAGGATCACTTGTGTAAATAATTTCATCTGGAGAGAAGCCATTCAACAATAATAAGCCGTATAAAACATTGTTTAATTGCTGATCACTCCTCGTATGACTAATTAAAATTTTTCTACTATCTTGATCTGTCGCAATTTTTTTAATTCCCAAATCTGTAAAAATCTTTTCTGCATCTTTTTTATTAAAACTCTGAGTTTGGATAACCTTTTCCATATACTCAATTGACGTCTCTACCTTTTTAGATAACAGTTCCTCTTCTTTTATTTTTTTCTCCTTTTTACTTTTTTCAGATTTTTTATTTTTAGCTTTAATTGCCTTTTCTTTCAATTGTAGAACTTGGGTAAGGAGCTTTTTAGCCTCTGCAAGGAAAATTTGAAATCTGATATCATCAGTTTTATACCCTTGCCTGTTGCTTAATGCCATGTCGGGTAAATTAGTTTCCTCAAATTCATCAACATACAATTGACCTACAACATAAACTTCATTCAATCGATTTTGTCCAATTTCGTTTAATATATTAAATTGACCTAACTTTCCATTTGAATAAATAGCTAAAAAATTATCAGGAAAATCGGAAGATTCTTTTGCTTTTAATCCTCTTGTTGTATGGTATGTTCCAATCCAACCTTCTATCTTCAATTCTCTATTTTCTTGTTCTCCTTGATTATTATTTATATTATAAGAAAGAGTTCGAGGTGGTTCTTTTTTCAGATTATCTTTTGCATACTTTGGTGCAGTCTTTTCAAATTTATCTAAAATAGCATACTTATCTTCTCCTAATAATAATAGAGAATCTAACGATGTCGCCAATGAATCCACGAAATTATCTAATTTTTTATTAATACCATCTTTTCCCCTAATATGGAGTACAAATGGATTTTTAGGATTTGAACTTAACTGAGGGAAAAATTTAGCTAGATTATTTTTTACTGTTATTGTCGTAGCAGGTAGCTTAAATTCCGAATTCAGCATCTCAATCCTAGTACCTGATTCAGAAATATTTGAAAATGTGATTTCTGATTCTGGAATTGGATGAAGGTTACGATCTTTTGGGACATTTCTTGTTAAAACAAAACCAGATAATTCACCATTTGACTTAGTTTTTACATTAACTTCAGTTGAAACAGCCAGAGCCGCAAGTTTACCTATTCCCTTTCTTCCCATTTTAGGTCTCTGGAATTTTCTACTCTTTGATTCAGCTTCTGTATTTCTTGTTGATTTTGCAACTTCAAGATATTTATTAACTGTCTCTGCATAAGTCATACCATGTCCATCATCTTCTATAATAATGGAATCTCCAGACAGATCTAACCAAACATTTTCCGCATCAGCATCATAACTATTTGCAATAAGTTCTGCTAATATATAATAAATATTTGTATAAAGACTAGGTCCTAAAAGCTCCAAAATTTCGGGACTAATATGTATAGGGTACTCTTTGTTAGAATTCATCAAGTTCCTCCAAATGTTTTATAATACTTCTACCAATAATCTCACCTAATTTAGGTGGCACTGCATTCCCAATTTGTAACGCTACTTGGCCTATTGGATAATTCCCACCCTGTTTAGGGCTAACAAACTGATAATTTGAGGGGAAGGTTTGGAGTAATGCCCCCTCTCGAAGACTAAGTGCTCTATCTTGTTCTGGGTGGCCAAAGCGACCATTACCTATGCCAGGAAACTGAGTAGTAATGGTATTAGCTGGTTTATCCCACTCTAATCGACCATAAACTGAACCAAACGACTGCCCACTTTCTTTTTTGTACGCTTCCAAAAGTAAATCTTCATCCCAGTCTCTCCACGTACCACCAGGTTTTGATTGTTGGATTCTTTTTAAATTTAAAGTAGACATATTTCTACTTCTATGCAATGGATCTTTAGCATATGTTTCCCCAGCTTTTATTTTCGGTAAGTTTTCAATTGCGTCACGAAGAGTCGGATAACTTTCTGAATTAAATTCTGGTTCAAGTAATGAGATATCACCCAATTTAGAAGCAAGTAAAAGTAGGCGTTTTCTCATTTGAGGCACACCATATTCTGGTGCGTACACGACCTTAAAAGTTACCTTATAACCATTCTTTTCTAATAAAGTTCTAAAACGCTGAAAAACTTCCCTCTTTTCCATTTGAGGAACATTTTCCATTGAAACTATATCCGGTTGTACAAGTTCAATTTGTTTTCCAAAGTAATCTAATAGATCTATTTTTTTTAGAGTATTCTCGTTGTTTTGGTATTTATGGCTATAGGACGAGAATGGTTGACAGGGAGCACAACCAATCAATATTTTTATATCTGTATCTTTTGGATACAAAGCTAAAATTTCATCATCCTCAATTTCCTTTATATCTTTTAAAATAAATTTTGCGTCATTATTATATTCGTATGCAAATTTGCTTTTGTCATCAATATCGTAGCCAGCAACCACATTTATCCCAGCTTGTTGAACTCCATACGTTAGACCGCCTACGCCACAAAATAAATCAATTGCATTTATTTTCATATCGGCCTCCTATTATTTTTTTGCTTTTTATCATTCATTATACCATAAATCAACTTAAAAATCAGTTGTGAAATTAAGTCAAATTCACAACTGATTTTAATAACTTACGCGAGTTTCCTCATCTCATCAATCCGCGCTACTGTTGCATCGTACTTAGCTTGGTAGTCGGCTTGTTTGTCTCGTTCTTTTTGGACGACTTCTGGTTTGGCATTGGCTACGAAGCGTTCGTTAGAGAGTTTCTTGCCGACCATATCCAGTTCTTTCTGCCACTTGGTTAGTTCTTTTTCGAGACGAGCCAGTTCTTCCTCGATATTGAGGAGGTCTGCTAACGGCAGGTAGATTTCTGCGCCTGTGATGATGCTGGACATGACCAGCTCTGGCACAGCAAGGTCTGCCGCAATTTCCAGATGCTCAGGATTGGTGAAACGCTTGATGTAGTTGACATTACCCTTGAAGAAGGCTTCCAGCGCGCTGTCTGTCGTCTTAATCAAGATGGTAATCGGCTTGCTTGGCGCCACATTGACCTCTGCTCTGCTATTACGCACCGAACGAATCAGATCCTTGATAGCTTCCACGCCTGCTGCTGCCTCGGCATTTTCAAACTCTGGACGAACCACTGGATAAGCTGCGGTCACAATGGTGCCTTCTGAGATTTGACCAAAGATTTCCTCGGTCACGAAAGGCATGATTGGGTGAAGCAGGCGCAGGATTTGGTCCAGCGTGTAGAGGAGGACAGAGCGAGTGATGACTTTCTCGTCTTCATTTTCGCTGTAAAGCACTTCCTTCGTCAGCTCCACATACCAGTCGGCAAATTCATCCCAGATGAAATTGTAGAGGATATGGCCAGCCACACCAAACTCAAATTTATCGAAGTTTTCAGTGACCTTGCCAATGGTTTCGTTGAGGTTGTGGAGAATCCAGCGGTCGGTGACATTACCTGCCTGACCAGCCGCCACCTGAGCGACATTCTCACGCGCAGCATCCAGCGTTAAGCCTTCATTGTTCATGAGGATATAGCGGGAAATGTTCCAGATTTTGTTAATGAAGTTCCAAGAAGCATCCATTTTCTCGTAAGAGAAGCGCACGTCTTGTCCAGGGGCAGATCCGTTTGACAGGAACCAACGCAGGGCATCGGCACCGTATTTGTCAATGACATCCATCGGGTCAATCCCATTTCCCAGTGACTTGGACATCTTGCGACCTTCCTCGTCACGGATAAGACCGTGGATGAGCACATTTTGGAATGGCTGACGACCAGTGAATTCTAAAGATTGGAAGATCATACGAGACACCCAGAAAAAGATGATGTCGTAACCTGTTACCAAGGTTGAAGTTGGGAAGTAACGCTTGAAGTCAGCTGAGTCCACATCAGGCCAGCCCATGGTTGAGAAGGGCCAGAGGGCAGAACTGAACCAAGTATCCAGTACATCCGGATCTTGCGTCCAACCATCGCCTTCTGGTGCTTCTTCGCCTACATAGATTTCGCCGTCTGCATTGTACCAAGCAGGGATTTGGTGACCCCACCAGAGCTGACGAGAGATTACCCAGTCATGGACATTTTCCATCCATTGGAGGAAGGTATCATTGAAACGAGGCGGGTAGAATTCTACCTTGTCATCTTTAGCTTGGTTGGCAATGGCATTCTTAGCCAATTGGTCCATCTTGACAAACCACTGGGTAGACAGACGCGGCTCAACCATAACGCCAGTCCGCTCTGAGTGACCAACACTGTGGACGCGTTTTTCGATTTTAACTAGAGCACCGATTTCTTTCAACTTGGCAACGACTGCCTTACGAGCCTCAAAACGGTCCATGCCTGCAAATTCGAAGGCCAAGTCGTTCATGGTTCCGTCGTCGTTCATCACGTTGACTTGCGGCAAGTTATGGCGCTGACCAACCAAGAAGTCGTTTGGATCGTGAGCAGGCGTGATTTTCACGACACCAGTCCCAAACTCAGGATCTGCGTGTTCATCGGCCACAATCGGGATCAATTTATTGGCAATCGGCAGGATAACGTTTTGACCAATCAAATCCTTATAGCGTGGGTCTTCTGGATTGACCGCAACCGCAACATCCCCAAACATAGTCTCAGGACGAGTAGTCGCAACTTCAAGGGCGCGTGAGCCATCTTCCAGCATGTAGTTCATGTGGTAGAAAGCACCTTCGACATCCTTATGGATAACCTCGATATCAGACAGTGCTGTGCGAGCTGCTGGGTCCCAGTTGATGATAAACTCACCACGGTAGATCCAGCCTTTCTTGTAAAGCTCGACAAAAACCTTGCGGACGGCTTTTGATAGACCTTCATCAAGGGTAAAACGCTCACGAGAATAGTCTACAGAGAGCCCCATCTTGCCCCATTGTTCCTTGATGGTCGTCGCGTATTCGTCTTTCCATTCCCAGACCTTATCGAGAAATTTCTCACGACCAAGGTCATACCGGGAAATGCCTTGCTCCCGCAAGCGCTCCTCGACCTTAGCCTGAGTCGCAATCCCCGCGTGGTCCATCCCTGGTAGCCAAAGCGTATCAAAGCCTTGCATACGTTTTTGACGGATGATGATATCCTGCAAGGTCGTATCCCAAGCGTGACCAAGGTGAAGTTTCCCAGTCACGTTTGGTGGTGGAATCACAACCGAATAAGGCTTGGCCTTTTGATCTCCAGAAGGCTTGAAAACATCAGCATCAAGCCATTTTTGATAACGCCCAGCCTCAACCTCGGCTGGATTGTATTTAGGTGAAAGTTGTTTAGACATGTGTTTGTCCTTTCTACTTATGATATCCTAAATCGGCAGGATTAGAATCTCCCGAAATCTTCCTAACTTCTCCCCCATCTTTTTCAAAACCAATGCGCTGACTAGTTACTAATTTTATTAAATCTATAGTTTCATTATTCTTAATATTTTTTTGATTATACTGTCCTTTGGACCAATACTGAATCGCATTATTACTATCGCCACAAATCACTTTTATACCAATTTGTTCAGCTATTTTCATAGCTAAGTAAAGTCCTAAGAGCTCTCCGTGATTATTGGTTAAACCATCATTCAAAGTTGCTATTCCACTAGTTTCATCATATTCCTCAATTCCAAAAGGACTTTTAAAATAATTTGATAAATCTAACTTGGAAAGTAAAGAATTTTTTGATGAATCAACAACTTTTATTTTTGTTTGATTTCTATCTTGATTTCCATTATGTCCAATTGTACTTGCATCAAAAAAAATCATATTAGTACTCATTATCTATTCTCCTTAATTCTAATACTTCAATGTACCTAAGCTTGATTTTATCCCTAGGACTTATCTCACAAAGGTACATAGAAATCGTCCCTGCCATATCCATGACAGGGACGAATGTGTTCATCCGCGGTACCACCCAATTTCGGGCAGATGCCCGCAACTTTTCTCTTCTTCTTTCTCTTTTATGATGTCGTTAAGTCGCTTTGGCATACGCTAGTATAGCCTGCAGCTCCTTGCCTAGTCCTAAAAGGAAACAAAAAGACACTTTTATTTCAATTTTTCATCTCATCAGCAACCAGTTTTGACACACTTGTGGACTTCTCAGCACCGCCACTTTCTGTAAAATGCTTGACTCAAAACACCTCTGATGAACCTATTTTATCACCTTTCCAGTAAAAAATCAATAATTTCTCTCACCCAAAAGTCCGTCTGGCAGGTCGTGAAATCCTTTGCCCGCCTGATAGTTGGCGAATTTTCCTAAAAGGAACTGGTAGGCATCTAGACGACTTTCATAGCGAATGGCCGCTTCCTTGGCCCGCTCGTCCTGATCCGCCTCGTAGACCGCCTGACTCTCCTTGAGGGCCATCTCGTTAATCATGACCTGGGTCTTGACCCAAGCTTCAAACTCCTGTAAAAATTCCTGTTCGTAACTCATTTTTCTCACTTTCTAACTGCAAATACCTAGTCCAAATCTCGGTAAAAATCACTGTCAATGTCACGGAAGGGCTGAATGTCCTGTACATACTCCAGCACCCCCTGAAATTCACCGGCCTCATCCCGCACCGCCGCATAGGTCACATGGACAAACTTGCCCCGTGATTCCGACTTGAACCACATCTCAAACTTATCCCGCTCTCCTTCGCGCAGAGCCTTGAAAATCCGCCGCACCTTGTCCAATAGCTTGGGCGGGTGGCAGAGCTCAACATTGCGCCCTATCTGGGACGGCGTCCGCTTGAAAATCATCTCATCTGCCGGCACACTGTCATTATAATACTGGAAAATATCGTCCTTATTGACAAAGGTAATCTCCATAGGCAGATGGTCCAAAATCAGATTGGCCTCCGCCACCGACAGATAGCCATGACCAAAAGGCTGCTGGGACTCCCGATTAAAGGCTTGTTCCTTCTTTTCCTTAGGCTTAAAGGAAATGGTGACCTGACCATCTGGCGTATCAATGACCTGCTCAAATCTGCCATCACTAGACTGCTCTCTACTGGCTGACGCTTCGCTTCCTTCATCAGCAGCATCCCCAGCTTCCTCCTCCGAGAATGAGTGCCGCGCAGGAATCCATTTCTCCGTTGGCTTGATGATAGCATAGCCATAAGCATCGCTCTCCTCAGCAATCTTGAGCCAGTCATCCTGATGAAAGGACTCTAGGAGTATCATGAGAAGGATTGATTCTTCCTTGAAGATCATAGCTTCAAACTCAGCAGCAAAAGTCTCAAACTTGTCCTTGACTTCTTCAATCGAAGTATCAGGCAACTGCTCTGCAGCAATCTTAGCCTCTTGAAAAAGTTCTCGAATCTGGTCGTCTACCCCCCACATGACCTTGGGTGGCGAATCGTGGCCGTAGCTCTCCATGATGGGAAACATGAGCTCTTCCTTGCGCTGATAGTGGATATCAAACTGCCCTACCAAACCCAGCTGGCGCTGGAGTCCCTTGCGGATTTCAGGAAGAAGGTCCTCATCTTCTGTGCTTTCATAGGTAGATAGGAGCCTGCGAACCCGCATGAGGGCAGCCCGCAAGGCTAGATTTTCCTGCTTAAAGATCTGAACCGGATGGCCTGGATGGTCAGTATCCGCCACCTCTACATTCTGAATGGCCCCTTTAAAGAGGTTGGCATGGACATTGCAGAGGGACATGACGTCTTCGAAGGTCACTCCCGTATCTGAGTTCATTAGCTCATGCTCCATCAGGCTGATCTCAATAGCGGACACACCTGCAAAATGCTCGTTGAAAAGCTCCTGAACAGATTCTGCTGAAGCTCCATTATGTAGGTCCAGCAAGATAGACTTGAGGACCTCAATGCGTTCAGTAGCCATGCCTAAATCCCCACCACTTCATAGCCATTTAATTCCAGAGTTTGCTTGATTTTATTAAGGTCAATGCCATTCATACCAGCACCTTTTTTGATAGAAACCACGCGCCCGACTGTATTGCGCATAACGGGATTGGCCAGAGGCGTAAAGCCCAACTCGACCAGAACATCCAAAACTTCTGGCTGCTTCTCAATCACTTCTGCCACCGGGATAGACAAATCAATCACATTATCCATAGCTGCTCCTTCATCGTCATTTTTCTACAATTATACCATAAAAAAGCTATCAGACTCAAAGCAAAAAAAGCAGGAGTGTCTGCTCCTCTTATGCTTATTCAAAAGAAATGGAATAGCGAATTAAGATAGATAAGATGTTAGACTTATGCTTCCATTATTGCCTCAGGCAACGATAAGAAAATATAAAGCACATTGCTTCGTCTTTTTTCCCTTTTGTGATAAGCTAAGATTAGTGAATTGAGAGGGTTTTCGTATGTATCTTGCAGACTTAATGGAAAAGAGTGAAGCGGGGCAGTTTATTGTCCTGTCTTATTTACAGCAGCATTCTACATCCAGTTTGAAGGACGTCATGTCTGAAACAGGCTTCTCGAAAGCAACCTTGACCAAGTACATTAGCTTGATTAACGACAAGGCTATGGACCATCATGCAACCTTATCCATCCAGCTTCAAGACGAAACACTCAGTCTGTCCATCGGACCGGATACCAAGGGACGGGACATTCGCAGACTCTTTTTGGGCAATGCTATCAAACACCAGATTTTAAACTACTTGCTCTATCATCAGCAGTTTTTAGCCCATCAATTAGCTCAGGAACTGATGATCAGTGAAGCAACCCTCGGCCGCCATATATCTGGTCTAAATCAGATTTTATCAGAGTTTGAGCTATCTATCCAAAATGGCCGCTTAAAAGGGCCTGAGCACCAGATCCGCTATTTTTATTTCTGCCTCTTTCGCAAGGTCTGGTCTAGTCAAGATTGGGAAAAAGAACTTCAAAAATCAGAAAGAAGGCAGGAAGTTGCCGTCTTAGAAGAACTCTGCGGAGCCCAACTCTCTCAAGGGCAGCGATTGGACTTGGCTCTTTGGGCACACATCACCCAACAGCGCCTAAGAGTCAAAGCCAGTCAATTCCAAAACATTGAACAGAAAATGCAGGGCTATTTTGAAAACATCTTCTACCAACGCTTGCATCGCCGGACAAATGATTTCTTTGCCGGTCAGCACATCACTCTGAGCCAAGAAGACGGGGAAATGATGATTTTCTTTTCATTTCTGCTTTCCCATCGGATTTTACCCCTGCACACCATGGAATATATACTGGGCTTTGGTGGTGAAATTGCCAGTCTGATTACGCAACTCATTCAAGAGATGAAGTCTCAGGACTTGCTAGGGGATTACATCGAGGACCAGGTGACCTACGAACTCAGTCAGCTCTGTGCCCGTGTCTTTCTTTTTCGAGGCTATCTCTTGCAAGACAAATACAAGCACGATCTGGAATTGCGCCATCCTTACTTATGGAGCGAATACGATTACCGACAAGTGGCTGACACTATTTTTAGCAAACTGCCTATTTTCCAGCAGGGAACATCTCTGGATAAAAAGGTTTTGTGGGAATGGCTCCAGCTGATGGAGTACATTGCTGAAAACGACGGTCAAGTAATCAAGATAGGCATGGACTTGACAGATAGCTTTATCGTTGTTTCCAGGATGACGGCCATTTTAAGACGCTATTTAGAGTACAATCGCTTTATTACGATTGAATCCTACGACCTTAGCAGAAATTATGACCTCATCATCACCAACAATCCCATCCATCAAACCCAGCAAGTTCCCATCTATTATTTAAAAAATGACTTAGATTTGGAAGATTTGGCTCAAATCCGTCACATGATATTCCATTAAGAAACCTGGATTTCTCCAGGTTTCTTGTGATTTTCGCACAATCTCCTCAGATTTTTTTAAAATTTAAAAAAAGTTGATAAAAAAGAAAGCGCTTTATTTTATATACTAGTTACTGTAGAGGAAAACTCCTCAAGATTTTTACTAGGAGGACAGTTCATGTCACAAGAAAAATACATCATGGCCATCGACCAAGGAACAACTAGTTCACGCGCCATCATCTTTAACAAAAAAGGAGAAAAAGTTAGCTCCAGTCAAAAAGAATTTACTCAGATTTTCCCTCAAGCTGGATGGGTTGAGCACAATGCCAATGAAATTTGGAACTCCGTGCAGTCCGTTATCGCAGGTGCCTTCATCGAAAGTGGAGTCAAACCTAATCAAATCGAAGCCATCGGAATCACCAACCAGCGTGAAACAACTGTCGTTTGGGATAAGAATACTGGTCTTCCTATCTATAATGCTATCGTTTGGCAATCTCGTCAGACTGCTCCTCTGGCTGAACAGCTGAAAAGCCAAGGCTATGTGGAAAAATTCCATGAAAAGACTGGTTTGATTATTGACGCTTACTTTTCTGCTACCAAGGTTCGCTGGATTTTGGACCATGTAGAGGGAGCACAAGAAAGAGCTGAAAAGGGCGAATTGCTCTTTGGTACCATCGATACCTGGCTGGTTTGGAAATTGACTGACGGTGCTTCTCACGTGACCGACTACTCAAATGCAGCCCGTACCATGCTCTATAATATCAAGGAACTCAAATGGGACGATGAGATTTTGGAAATCCTTAACATTCCAAAGGCTATGCTTCCAGAAGTTCGTTCTAACTCAGAAATCTATGGTAAGACTGCTCCATTCCATTTCTACGGGGGAGAAGTTCCAATCTCTGGTATGGCTGGTGACCAGCAGGCAGCTCTCTTTGGACAGTTAGCTTTTGAGCCTGGCATGGTCAAGAATACTTACGGAACTGGTTCCTTCATCATCATGAACACTGGTGAAGAGATGCAACTATCTGAAAACAACCTCTTGACAACTATTGGCTACGGTATCAACGGTAAAGTTTACTATGCCTTAGAAGGTTCTATCTTCATTGCCGGAAGTGCTATTCAATGGCTACGCGACGGTCTTCGGATGGTTGAAAATTCACCAGAATCTGAAAAATATGCCCTCAATTCTCAAAACAATGACGAAGTCTATGTCGTACCTGCCTTTACAGGTCTAGGCGCTCCGTATTGGGATCAAAATGCACGTGGATCTGTCTTTGGCTTGACCCGCGGAACCAGCAAGGAAGACTTTATCAAGGCTACTCTGCAATCCATCGCTTACCAAGTACGCGACATCATTGACACTATGCAGGTTGACGCTAAGACAGCTATTCAAGTCCTCAAAGTCGACGGCGGTGCTGCTATGAACAACTTCCTCATGCAGTTCCAGGCTGACATTTTGGGAATCGATATTGCCCGTGCTAAAAACTTAGAAACAACTGCTCTCGGTGCAGCCTTCTTGGCAGGCCTGTCAGTAGGCTACTGGAAAGACTTAGACGAACTCCGCACTCTCAATGAAACAGGAGAACTCTTTGAGCCGTCTATGAATGAATCCCGTAAGGAACAACTCTACAAAGGATGGAAAAAAGCCGTTAAGGCAACTCAAGTCTTTGCAGAAATCGATGACTAATACTGATTCTTATTTTGATGATAAAGTCAGCAGAAGCAGGAAACGACTAAGTTAGAAAGTGTGTAATTATGGAATTTTCAAAGAAAACACGTGAATTATCGATAAAAAAAATGCAGGAACGCACCTTGGACCTCCTGATTATTGGCGGTGGGATTACCGGTGCTGGAGTAGCCTTGCAAGCAGCTGCAAGTGGCCTGGAGACTGGTCTGATTGAAATGCAGGACTTTGCCGAAGGGACTTCTAGCCGCTCTACGAAATTGGTCCATGGTGGCCTTCGTTACCTCAAGCAATTCGACGTAGAGGTGGTCTCAGATACAGTTTCTGAGCGTGCTGTGGTCCAGCAAATTGCCCCTCATATTCCAAAACCAGATCCTATGCTACTTCCTGTCTACGAAGAAGAGGGTGCTACTTTCAGTCTCTTCCGTCTCAAAGTGGCTATGGACCTCTATGACCTCTTGGCCGGTGTTAACAACACTCCTGCTGCCAACAAGGTCTTGAGCAAGGAAGAAGTCCTAGAACGGGAACCTGAACTCAAGAAGGAAGGCCTGGTCGGCGGTGGTGTCTATCTTGACTTCCGCAACAACGATGCACGCCTTGTGATTGAAAATATCAAACGCGCCAACCAAGACGGCGCACTGATTGCCAACCATGTCAAGGCAGAAGGTTTCCTCTTTGATGAAGCTGGAAAGATTACAGGTGTTGTTGCGCGTGACCTCTTAACGGATGAAGTCTTTGAAATCAAGGCTCGCCTAGTCATCAACACAACTGGACCTTGGAGCGACAAGGTGCGCAATCTGTCAAATGACGGTGAGCAATATTCACAAATGCGTCCAACTAAGGGTGTTCACTTAGTGGTTGACTCTAGCAAGATTAAGGTTTCTCAGCCAGTCTACTTTGACACAGGCTTGGGAGACGGCCGGATGGTCTTTGTCCTTCCACGTGAAAATAAAACTTACTTTGGTACGACAGACACTGACTACACTGGCGACCTAGAGCATCCAAAAGTAACACAAGAAGATGTGGATTACCTCTTAGGCATTGTCAATAATCGCTTCCCAGAAGCAAAGATTACAATTGACGATATCGAAAGCAGCTGGGCTGGTCTGCGTCCTCTGATTGCAGGAAACAGTGCTTCTGACTACAACGGCGGAAACAACGGTACCATTAGCGACGAAAGTTTCAATGCACTGATTGCGACTGTTGAAAGCTATCTGGCCAAAGAAAAATCTCGTGAGGATGTTGAAGCAGCTGTTACGCAACTCGAAAGCAGCACTTCTGAAAAACACTTGGATCCATCTGCTGTGTCCCGCGGTTCCAGCTTAGAACGTGATAACAATGGCCTCTTGACCCTTGCTGGCGGTAAGATCACAGACTATCGTAAGATGGCTGAGGGCGCTATGGAGCGTGTGGTTGAAATCCTCAAAGGAGAATTTGACCGCAGCTTCAAGATCATCAACTCTAAGACCTACCCTGTTTCAGGCGGAGAGCTCAATCCAGCAAATGTGGATTCCGAAATCGAAGCCTTTGCTCAACTTGGTGTCTCACGCGGCTTAGACAGCAAAGAAGCCTTCTATCTTGCAAACCTTTACGGTTCCAATGCTCCTAAAGTCTTTGCCCTCGCTCACAGCATTGAACAAGCACCAGGTCTCAGCCTAGCGGATACCTTGTCACTGCATTATGCTATGCGTAATGAATTAGCACTCAGCCCAGTCGACTTCCTGCTTCGCCGGACAAATCACATGCTCTTTATGCGGGATGGTTTAGATGCTATTGTAGAGCCTGTTCTGGATGAAATGGGACGATTCTACGACTGGACAGAAGAAGAAAAAGCAGCTTATCGAAACGACGTACAAGCTGCCCTTGCAAATAACGATTTAGAAGAATTAAAAAAATAGAAAATACAAGAAGAGGCGGTAGACTAACAACTGTCTGCCACCCCTTCTTTTAAATGGAGTAACATAGATGATGAAAGAAATATTTGGCGAATTTTTAGGAACACTGCTCTTGCTCCTTCTGGGTAATGGTGTAGTTGCAGGTGTGGTTCTTCCCAAAACTAAGAGTCACAATTCAGGCTGGATTGTAATCACCATGGGATGGGGGATCGCTGTTGCCATCGCTGCTTTTGTATCCGGCAACCTTGGCCCAGCCCATCTGAACCCTGCCCTAACAATCGGAGTAGCTCTGAAAGGTGATTTGCCTTGGGCATCTGTTCTTCCTTACGTCCTTGCTCAGTTTGCAGGTGCTATGGTCGGACAGTTCCTCGTCTTCCTACAGTTCAAACCTCACTATCTAGCTGAAGAAAATCCAGCTAACGTCCTAGGCACATTCAGCACAGGCCCAGCTATCAAAGATACCTTCTCTAACCTGATTAGCGAGATCCTTGGAACTTTTGTCCTTGTACTGACTATCTTCGCTCTTGGACTTTATAAGCTGCAAGCAGGCATTGGCACTTTTGCAGTCGGAACACTCATTGTCGGAATTGGTCTCTCGCTTGGTGGAACAACAGGTTATGCCCTAAACCCGGCTCGTGACTTAGGACCTCGCATCATGCACAGTCTCCTTCCGATTCCAAACAAAGGAAATGGCGATTGGAGCTATGCTTGGATTCCTGTTGTCGGACCAATTATTGGTGCCGTCCTTGCAGTCCTAGTCTTCGGTTTATTCTAATATAACTGATTATCATTGGAGAACACTTGACGAGTGTTCTCTTTTTTTTGACTAATAGATTAGGAAGAGACTAACCTTCCAAGCTTACGCTTCCGATAAAACCTTTGCAATTTTGACAAAAGAAAAGACTTAGCTCTGTATTACAAGAAAACTAAGTCCTTTTTAGAATGATTTTGCCAACTCTAGCAATCCGTTTCCGATTAACTCAACCGAGTGCTATCTCTCTTAGACAATTTCACCACTGCCTCGGTCCGAGCAGTATGCGGAAACATATCAACCGACTGGATATAGTGGACATCGTAGACCTGACAGAGCTTGACCAAATCCCGAGCCAGAGTTGAGACATTGCAGGAAACGTAGACCATCTTTTTAGGTGCATAGCGGACAATCGTCTCCAGCAGCTTATCGTCAAGACCCGTTCGCGGCGGGTCGACAATCAAGGCATTCGCCCGATAGCCCTCAGCATACCAGCGAGGAATAATCTCCTCTGCCGTTCCAGCCTCGTAGAGAGTATTGTCAAAGCCCATGCGCTTGGCATTGCGCTTGGCGTCTTCAATGGCCTCAGGGATGATGTCCATACCTCTCAAAGACTTGACCCTTTTAGCAAAGGCAAAGCCGATGCTCCCAACCCCGCAATAGGCATCAATCAAATGGTCTTCTTCCGTTACATCCAGCGCCTTAACCGCCTCCCCGTAGAGCACCTCTGTCTGTTCAGGATTGAGCTGATAGAAAGCTCGAGGAGACAGGGAGAACTCATAGTCCAGCACCCCTTCTTGGATAGCCTCCTCGCCCCAGATAATCTCTGTCTTATCCCCGTAAATCTCACTGGACTTGCTCGTATGATAATTAACTGCCACTGTTTCCAACTCAGGAAATTCAGCCACTAGATCTCGAACGACTGGAGAAAAGTCCAGCTTACGCCCCGTCACAAAAATCATCTGCACCTGACCCGTCTTTCTGGATCTACGAATCATAACGGTACGTACTCCAGCAGTCTTTCTCTCATCATAGATGGGCAGTCTATACTTCCCTAAAAGCCGAGCTACCTTATTTATGATCTTTTGCGTTACCTTGTCCTGAACTAGACAGTTTTTCAGCGAGACCAGATAGTGGGAATTCTGGGCATAGAGCCCCGCCTTGACCTCATCCTTAAATTTCCGAGTCTGAAACTGCAACTTGGCCCGATAATAGAGCGGCTCCTGCATACCAATGGTTGGACGAATCTCATAGTTTTCGTAACCAGCTGGCGCAAATTTTTTCAAGGCCTGACGCAGCAAATCTTCCTTAAACTCCAACTGCTTGTCATAGTGGAGGTGCATGATTTGACAGCCCCCGCAGCTATCATAAATCTCACAAGGCGCTTCCATCCGAAATTTTGACCGCTTGTTGATGGTCAAGAGCTTGGCCTCGATGAAATTACGCTGAACCCTGGTCACCTGACAGTAGACTTCCTCACCCTTCAAAGCCCCTGGCACAAAGACCAGCGTTTTCTTATAAAATCCAATCCCTTCCCCATTAATCCCCATTTTCTTAATTTTCAAAGGGATTCTTTGTTTCACTTTCACATTCATGCTTCTATTATACCACGCTGCCTCGCATTAGTTGAGAATATGTTACAATAAAAGTATGAAAGCAGAAAAGACATCCCTTCCAGTAGACCATTTTCCTGAGCAAATACGAACTTATCTAGAGGGAGCCACTTTTTACGACAGTTCCTCACATTCTGTAGCCAGTGTTTTCTATGCCGATACGGGCTATTATTTGAAAATCGATCAAAAAGGCCAGTTAGCACAAGAAGCCACACTTGCCAAATGGTTTGAAGAGCAAGGACTCGGTGTGCCGGTCATTCACTACCTAACAGCAGATAAAGACTACTTACTGACTAAAGAAGCCGAGGGTAAGGACGCCCTAGCCTTTCTCCAACAGCCAGAAGAACTTTGCCAAACGATGGCTGTCACACTCAGAAAACTTCACAGCCTCCAACCCCAGCATTTCCCAATCCAGCATCGCCTCCAACACTATAAAGAACAAGCAGAGGAAAATTACCATAAAGGTTGCTTTTATCAAAAAGCTTTACTGCCTCAGTTTCATATCCAAAGCCGTGAGGAAGCATATCAGCTTATCCAAGAACAGGGACACTTACTGACGGTGGATGCCTTGATTCACGGAGATGCCTGCTTACCCAATTTCATTTTGAAAGACGCAGCAACCTTCTCCTGCTTTATTGACCTTGGACTCGCTGGCCTTAGTGATCGCCACCTTGACCTTTACTGGGCAATCTGGTCTCTTACTTATAATTTATCTGACCCCCAATACGCAGAGCTCTTTCTTGACTACTATGGCCAGAAGGATGTTGATACAGACAAACTGCGCTTGATAGCTGCCTTTGAAGCATTTGGCTAAAAGAAAGGATTCTACCAAAATCTCTTATGAAAATCACAAAAATCGAAAAGAAAAAAAGACTCTACCTCTTGGAGTTGGACGACAGTGAAAAGCTCTATATTACAGAAGACACCATCGTTCGCTTCATGCTGTCCAAAGGAATGGAAATCACAGAGCAGGAGCTATCAAAAATTCAAGACTATGCCCAATTTTCTTACGGAAAAAATCTAGCCCTCTATCATCTCTCCTTCAAGCAAAGAACTGCTAAAGAAGTTAAAGACTACTTAACGCAGCACGACATCCAACCAGAAATCATCAGTCAGGTCTTGGACAATCTAAAAAAGGATAATTGGATTAATGATAGAAAATATGCTCATTCTTTTATCCAATCCAACCTTCTCACTGGTGACAAAGGCGCTTTTGTTCTCAAACAAAAACTCAGTCAAAAAGGGATTTCTAGCACTATTATTGAAGACGAATTGAGCCAGTTTGATTTCACTGAACTAACAGACAAGGTTGCCCAAAAGCTGCTCAGAAAATACCAGGGAAAACTGCCCAGCAAGGCCTTACAAGATAAAATTCTTCAATCCTTGATAAACAAAGGTTTTTCCTATAGTCAAGCCAAAACCGCCTATCAGCATTTGCAAATCGAAGAAGACCAAGAAAACCAGCAAGAACTGCTCTATAAAGAGCTAGACAAGCAATACCGCAAGTACTCAAAAAAATACGACGGCTATGACTTAAAACAGCGTCTGACCCAAGCTCTAGCTCGCAAAGGCTATGATTTCTCCGACATCGCCAGCGCTCTGAGAGAATATCTTTAAGATTTTCTATGAAAACTTATGCATTTCTATGAAAATATGTTACAATAAAGAAGATAAACTTATAAATTGTAGAAAGTTGGTAAGTTATGAAACTTCCAAAAGAAGGCGACTTTATTACAATTCAAAGTTATAAGCATGATGGGAATCTTCACCGCACCTGGCGAGATACCATGGTACTAAAGACAACAGAAAACGCCATTATTGGTGTTAATGACCACACATTGGTAACAGAAAGTGACGGCCGACGTTGGGTAACACGTGAACCAGCCATTGTCTATTTTCATAAAAAATACTGGTTTAATATCATTGCCATGATTCGAGACAATGGAACTTCATACTACTGCAACCTAGCCAGCCCTTACTATCTGGATAATGAAGCTCTAAAATACATTGACTATGATTTAGACGTCAAAGTCTTTGCTGATGGTGAAAAACGCCTGTTGGATGTAGAAGAATATGAACGTCACAAAAAACAGATGCACTATTCTGATGATTTGGATTTCATTCTCAAAGAAAATGTCAAAATCCTAGTTGATTGGATTAACAACGGAAGAGGTCCATTTTCAGATGCCTATGTCAATATTTGGTACAAACGTTATGTTGAACTAAAGAATCGATAAAGTTGTCAAAGAGCGTAAGCTCTTTTTCTTTTGTCTAATTCGTCCTCACAAGAGGTCAAATTCTTGCAATCTCAAGCATTTTCGGGTATCATATAAGAAAATCCAGACCGTAAGAAAGGAGTCTCCCATGGCATTTACAAATACTCTCGGCCGATATGCCAGCTTTGGCATCATGACGAGCCTCCCTGAAGAAATTGTCGACTCATTCTGGTATATCATCGATAACAATCTCAAAGGCGTCTTTGAACTCCGCCCGGTCCTCAAGTTCGAAATCATCAACCGCCAAGGAAGAGTATCTCTACGCTTCTCACAAAAGAACTTCAACACCATTATTTCATTTGACTTAAACTATCAATTTGACCCTTTCTTTCCCAGAAAAGTCTACATCGTTGATAACAAGGGCAAAGAAACCATTATGCTATCTGATGAATACTCTTTGATGTAGTAAATCAAACTCAGCACATATAAAAACCTCTGAAAGCAACTATTCACCGCTATCAGAGGTTTTTATCTTTAATATTACTCATCTCAAGTGGAAAGTACATTTGAGCAGCTTGATACAAACTAAACTTCTGGAACACTAGACTTTAAAATCAAACTAAACCTAGTTGAATAATCAAATCCCTTGCATTCAAATAGGATTATATAAAGAGACAAGACCAGAAGTTCTAAAAGATTCTATCGCTAATTAAATCCAATGTAAGCTAAGTCATAAATACTGTAAATACAGTTTTCTTAAAAACAAAAAGATAGATTAGTACATCTATCTTCTATGTTATCTAGTCGGGAAGACAGGATTCGAACCTGCGACACCTTGGTCCCAAACCAAGTACTCTACCAAGCTGAGCTACTTCCCGGTGTTTAAACAATCTAAAAACGGAGCCCTAAGGCTTCGCTGCCAAATGCACCCTAGAGGAGTCGAACCTCTAACCGCCTGATTCGTAGTCAGGTACTCTATCCAGTTGAGCTAAGGGTGCTCACTATTCATATTAATTTCATTATACCAAAACTTCAGAAAAAATCAAA